>NZ_FRCH01000002.1 GCF_900142825.1 Rhodanobacter sp. OK091
GGCAAACTTTCGTGGCGTGAACCGGCGGGCCACGCCGCCGGGCCCTCCGCTTAGTTCACCTTGCGGCGCAGATAGTTCAGCAGGTCGATCCGGGTCGCGGAAACGCGTTTCATCGATACGCACATGCACCAGTGCGCCCGACTGGCTCGTAGCCGTCGATCACGGACGCGACACGTCTTACAGCCTGATACGTGTATGGGCGGTGAGCGCAGTTCGAACGGAGCGCCACAGCCAGAGCAGGTGCGTCATGCCAACCTTGCTAGGCGTAGCGGTCAACCCTGGAGCATGGCGCGATGTGCGCTATCCGACCGCCAGTCCGCGCAATTCAGCGCCGTCGTCGCCTACCCGCAACACCGATCCCTGCTCATACCAGTCTCCCAGTACGATCCGCTCGGCTGCTTTTCCATCCAGCATGAACGCATGTACCGCCGGCCGGTGCGTATGGCCATGAATCAGCCGCGTCACGCCGGCCTTGCGCATGGCCTGGGCCACTGCATCCCCGTTCACGTCCATGATGCTTTCCATGGTGCTGCCGGTATGCGCTTTGCTGTCTTCACGCGCCTTCGCGGCGAACGTGCGGCGCGCTTCCAGCGGCATCGACAGGATCTGCTTCTGCCATTCGGGGTTGCGTACCTGCCGGCGCACGGCCTGGTAGGCGACGTCATCGGTGCACAGCACGTCGCCATGCATGAGCAGGGTCGGGCGCCCCTGGATCTCGTGCACGGTGCCGTCGTCGAGCAGGGTCATGCCGGCACGTTCGGCGAACGCCTGACCCAGCAGGAAGTCGCGATTGCCGACCATGAAATACACCGGCACGCCGGCGTCGCGCACGGCGCGAGTGGCGGCCGCAATGCGTTGCGGCAGTTCGGCGTCGTCGTCATCACCTAGCCATGCCTCGACCAGATCGCCCAGGATGTATAGCGCGTCGGCGTGACGAACCTCGTTGCTGGCCAGATAGTTCTCGAACAGCTCGGTGATACGCGGCCGGCTGGGATCCAGGTGCAGGTCGGAGATGAACAGGGTGGACATAGGGACGATCAACCGTTGCCGGCGGGTTTGGCCGCTTTTCTGACCTTTTTGGTCGCCGGTTTGGCGGGCGCCGGTGCGGCCTTGGGAGGTGTTGCCGTGCTGCTGGCCGGGGTCGGAGTTTCCTCGCCGACGACGTGGGCACTTTCGATCAGCACCAGTGGATCGGGTACGTCACCAGCGAATGGACCCAGCGCGCGGGTAGGCAGAGCAGCGATCTTGTCGACCACGTCCATGCCCTTGATCACTTTGCCGAACACGGCATAGCCCCAGGTCAGGCCGCTCTGGTTGCCGACGAAATCGAGCCGGCGATTGTCGACCAGGTTGAAGAAGAATTGCGCAGTGCCGGAATTCGGGTCGGCACCGCGGGCGACCGCTACAGTGCCGCGCAGATTGGACAAGCCGTTGTCCGCCTCGCTGGACACGGCCGGTCGCGTACGCCTTGGCTGCAGGTCGCGCGTATACAGGCCGCCCTGCACCAGATAGCCGGGAATAGCCCGGTGCAACAAGGTGCCGTCGTAAAAGCCGTCGCGCACGTATTGCAGGAAATTCGCCACGCTTTTCGGCGCCTTGTCCGGGTACAGCTCCAGCGTGATCTCGCCCTGCGAGGTGCGTAGCAGCACCTGCGGCGGCGGTGTGGCGGCAGCGGCGGCTGGCGGCGCCGGCTTGGCGGTTTGTGCCGTCAGCGTCAGCGGCAGGATCAGGAGCAGCGTGGCGAGTAGGGATTTCAACATGGGCGTCAAACAGTTTGGGCGTCCGCGCATGATACGCGGCCGCGACGTGGCCTGGTTTGCCGGCTTGGCGCGATCAGCGGTGCCATCAGCTGCTGCTGATATCCAGCTTCAGGCCCAGCTCGGTCATCGGCGCCTGCTCCTGCTGCAGGTCGGCCTCGGTGAGTGGATGCTGCTCCAGCCAGGCCAGCGGCAGGGTCAGGCGCAACGATTTGCTGCTGGCGGCGAGCCGCATCTGCGGCAGCGACTCGGCCCGACGGGCACGCCGGAACAGCACAGCCAGGCGCAGCAGCGCGGTGGTATAGCGGACCAGCTGGCGGTAGCGCTGCGGCAGTGTGGCTACCCTCGTCTTGTCCGGTTTGCGTCGGTGCATTTCGACTACCGCGGCCAGCAGCTCCTGTTCCTGTCGCGAGAAGCCGGCCAGGTCGGCATGGCGCAGGATGTAGGCGCCGTGATGGTGATGCTGGCTGTGCGCGATGGCGAGGCCGATTTCATGCACACGCGAAGCCCACGACAACCACTCGCGGGCGTCGGCGTCCAGCTTCCACGCGCGCGCGACCTGGTCGAACAGCATCAGAGCCGTCGATTCCACCCGGCGCGCCTGGGCACGGTCCACGCCGTAGCGGGTGGCCAAGGCGTCGATGCTGGCGGTGCGCGGATCGCTGCCGCCGGCGCGGCCGAGCAGATCCCACAGCAGGCCTTCGCGCATCGAGCTTTCGCACACGCGCAGCCGCTCGATGCCCAGTGCGGCGAAGGCCGCTTCAAAGATCACCACGCCACCGGCGATCACCGGCGCGCGATCCTCGATCAGGCCAGGCAGCTTGAGCGTACTGATCGAACCCTGCTCGATCAGCGCGTCGCGCAGCGCAGCGAGCGATGCAGGGGTGATGCCGTCGTCGGAAAAATTCATCGCCTGCACGACCGCGCCGATCGACTTGGCGGTGCCGGAGGAGCCGTACGCATCCTGCCAGCCGGATTCGCGGTAGTCCTCGGCAAACTGCTGCAGCAACACACCGATTTCACTGCGCGCGCGCTGCCAGCGTTTGCGGGTGAGCTTGCCGCCCGGGAAGAAACGCAAGGTCGAGGCGATGCAGCCGGCTTGAACGCTTTCGGTGTGGAGTGGGGCTACGCCGCGGCCGATGATGAATTCGGTGCTGCCGCCGCCGACGTCGATCACCAGCCGCGGTTCGCGCGAGGCGGGCAGGTCGTGGGCGGCGCCAAGAAAGATCAGGCGGCCTTCCTCGCGGCCGGATACCACCTCGACCGGATGCCCCAGCGCGGCCTCCGCGGCGGTCAGAAACACGTGCGGCGAGGCCAGCCGGCGCACGGTATTGGTGGCCACCGCGCGCACCCGGATCGAGGGCAGCCCGGCGATGCGCTGGCCGAAACGGGCGAGGCAGGCCATGGCACGGGCGCGCCGTTCGGCGTCCAGCGTGCCGTCGGCGCGCAGGCCGGCGGCCAGACGCACGGTGTCGCGCAGGCGGTCGATCACCCGCGGTTCGCCGTGTTCCATGCGCGCCACCACCATGTGGAAGCTGTTCGAGCCCATGTCCACGGCGGCGATCAGCTCGCCATCGCGGATCGGTGTCTGTTCGGCTGGACTCACTCCCACGCTCCCGCAACGACGAAGCGCGAATTCTCGCATGGGTGCGTGAGGCGGATGCGAAGCCGGCTCACTGGCAGAACCTGTCGAGCAGGCCTTGCTGGGCGTTGTACGGTGGATTCTCGCCAGGCTCCGCGTGCACGTAGCGGCCGTCGCTGCCGAGCAGCCAGGCCTGGGTGTTGTCGGCCAGCCCGTTGGCCAGGGTTTCCTCGAATACCCGTGCGGCCAGCTCGGGATCGAGGATGGGGAAGGCCACCTCGATCCGTCGCATCAGGTTGCGCTCCATCCAGTCGGCGCTGGCGCAATACAGTTCCGCGTCACCGTCGTTGGCAAACCAGTACACGCGGCTGTGTTCGAGAAAACGGCCGACGATCGAGCGCACGCGGATGCGCTCGGAGATGCCAGGCAGACCGGGGCGCAACGTACATGCGCCGCGCACGATCAGGTCGATCTCCACGCCTGTCTGCGAGGCGCGGTACAACGCCTCGATCACGTGGGCCTCGTTCAGCGCATTGAGCTTGGCCACGATGCGCGCGGGCCGCCCGGCCTTGGCGTGCGCGATCTCGCGCTCGATCTTGGCGAGCACGCTCGGGTACAGCGTAAACGGCGAATGCAGCAGCCGCTTCAGCTCGATCATCGGCCCGAGCCCGGACAACTGCTGGAAGACTTTGTGCAGGTCCTCGCCGATCTCGGGGTTCGCCGTCATCAGGCCGATGTCGGTATACATGCGACTGTTGGCCTGGTGGTAATTGCCGGTGGACAGATGCACGTAGCGGCGCAGCGTCTCGCCCTCCCGTCGCACGATCAGCATCATCTTGGCGTGGGTCTTGTAGCCGACCACGCCGTAGACCACTTGCACGCCGGCCTCCTGCAGCCGGGTGGCGAGGCGGATATTGGCCTCTTCGTCGAAACGCGCGCGCAGCTCGATCACCACGGTGACGTCCTTGCCGTTGCGGGCCGCCTCCACCAGCAGCCCGACCAGCGGGGTGTCCTCGCCAGCGCGATACAAGGTCTGCTTGATCGCCAGCACCTGCGGATCGGCGGTGGCCTGGCGCAGCAGATCGATCACCGCGGCGAAGCTCTGGTAGGGATGGTGCAGCAGCACGTCGCGCTGGCCGATCAGGTCGAACTTGTTGCGGTTGCTTTCCAGCGCCGGAGGCAGCTGCGAATTGAAACGGGGGAACTTCAGCTCCGGCCGATCCAGCCAGTCGTAGATCAGCCCGGCACGGATGATGTTGACCGGTCCGTCGCAGCGATACACGTCGGTTTCTTCCAGTTGGAAGTTCTCGATCAGCATGGCGGTGATCGCCTTCGGGCAATCGTTGGCGATTTCCAGCCGCACCGGCCTCGCGTAGCCGCGACCGATCAATTCTTCGCTGAGCGCAAGCGCGAGGTTCTCCACCTCGGCTTCCTCGACGATCAGCTCGCTGTTGCGGGTGACCCGGAACTGGTACGAACCGACCACCTTGAGGCCGGGAAACATCAGGTCGACGAACGCCTGCAGCAGTTCGGCCAGGAACACGAAATGCTCGCCCGGGCCGCTGACTTCGGCCGGCACGCGGATGATGCGCGGCAGCGAACGCGGCGCGCGTACCAGCGCCATATGGCCTTCGTGCCCGAACGCGTCGCGGCCCTTCAGCACCACCGCGATATTCAGCGTCTTGTTGAGGATGCGCGGAAACGGATGCGCCGGATCCAGTCCCAGCGGCGAGAGCACAGGCAGCACTTCGTGTTCGAAGTAACCCTGCAGCCAGCGGCGCTGGCGCGGCGTCCAGCGCTTGCGGGTGAGGATGTGAATCTGCTCGGCATCGAGCTGCGGGCTGATCTGTTCCTGCCAGGCGGCATATTGCTCGGCGACCAGGTCCAGCACCCGGGTGCGTATCCGCGCCAGCAATTCGCCGGAGGGAATGCCGTCCGGTCCCGGTGCGGCCGAGCCGTAGGCATGATGGTGTTTGAGCATCGCCACCCGCACCTCGAAGAATTCATCGAGGTTGTTGGCCACGATGCTGAGGTAGCGCAACCGTTCCAGCAGCGGTACGGCGGGGTCGCGCGCCATCGCCAGTACGCGGAAGTTGAATTCCAGCGCGGCCAGCTCGCGGCTGAGGTAGAGGCCCGGGGCACTCAGGTCGGGTTCGCTGGGCAGGGCAGGCGATGGATGATGCATGCCTCATTCTGGCCCATGGCGCCCGCCAAGGAAACGCCGTCGCGGGTCTTAGCCGTCGTCACTGCCACCGGGAGTCAGCAAGCGTGCATGACCGAAATGGCAGGCGAAGGTGGAGCCGACACCCGGCGCACTCTCGATCTGCAACTGCGCCTGATGCAGGTTGAGCACATGCTTGACGATCGACAGCCCCAGCCCGGTGCCGCCACTGTCGCGCGATCGGCTGGAAGATATCCGGTAGAAACGTTCGGTAAGCCGGGCCAGATGCGTGGCCGGGATGCCGAAGCCGGTATCGCTGACCGAATACACCGCGCCGCCGGGTTCGCGCTGCCAGCGGATCGTGATAGTGCCGCCGGCCGGCGTGTAGCGCACCGCGTTGCTGACCAGGTTGGACAGCGCGCTGTGCAAGTCCTTCGGCGAACCGAGCAGGTCCGCCTCGGCGCTGGATTCGAGCAGGATACGGTGACGCCCCTGACTGAGCGCATCGGCTTCCTTGCGCACCGTCGCCAGCAGCGACGCCATCGGCACCCGTTCATCGGCGATCTGATGCTGGGTTTCCAGCCGCGACAAGGTCAGCAGGTCCTCGACGATCTGGCCCATGCGTTTTGACTGCGCGCGCATCTCGCCCAGCACCGGCGCCAGTTCGGGTACGTCTTCGGGATCGATCAGTTCGAGATAGCCGTGGATCACCGTCAGCGGCGTGCGCAATTCGTGCGAGACATTCGCCACGAAGTCGCGGCGGATCTGTTCGAGCCGGTTCAGATGGCTGATGTCGCGCGCCAGCAGCAATTGTTCGTGGTCGCCGAACGGCAGCATGCTGACATTGAGCTGGCTGTCCGCCTGCCCAGGTGCGGTCGCGTCGTTGAGCGGCTCCAGCGCACCATCGCGCAACCAGCCGGCCAATTCGGAGTCGGCCATCCGCTGCTGCAGCAACACGCCGCGGTCCTGTGGCCGGCGCAGCCCCAACAGGCTTTCGGCGGCGTGGTTGAACCAGCGTATCTGTTGTTGCTGGTCGATCAGCACCACCGCATCCGGCAACTGGCTGGCGGCGTTGCGCAGATCGCGCAGATTGGCGGCAAGGCGTCGGGAACGCGTCATGAAACGGTCATGCTGGAGAGGGCTGACGGCAGCCGGTGCGGGCATCATGGGCAGCGTTTGATGACGGATCCGAGTCAGCAGCAAGACGACTTCGGCCAGTGCGACCAGCGCAACGCCTGTGGCGACATGCCCCCCGGCGAACCAGCCCAATACGGCGCCGACGAACACGGCGGCCGCGAGGGCAGCAGGCAATTTCCAGGAAGACGTTGCAGGCTGGGTCATTCGGGTGTGGCGCCGCAGCGCTTGGAGGGCAAGGCGCCAGCATCGGTAAAAGCCGGCGCCACCGCAAGCACACCGGCCGGATCAGACGCTGGTCGAGAAGCGGTAGCCGGTGCCGCGCACGGTCTGCACCAGATCGTCGAGCTTCCACGGTTCCAGCGTCTTGCGCAGGCGCCGAATGTGCACGTCGACGGTGCGCTCCTCCACGTACACGCTGCCGCCCCAGACATGGTCGAGCAGTTGCGTGCGCGAATAGACGCGCTCGGCATGGGTCATGAAGAAATACAGCAGGCGGTATTCGGTCGGCCCGATCGGCACCGGTTCATCGCCGGCAAACACGCGGTGCGCCGGGCCGTCGATGCGCAAGGTGCCGGCCTCGACCATGCCGGAGCCATCGTCGCCGTGACTGCGCCGCAGCACGGCCTTGATCCGTGCGATCAGCTCGCGGGTCGAAAACGGCTTGACCACGTAATCGTCGACACCGGCTTCCAGTCCATTGACGCGATCCATTTCCTCGCCACGCGCGGTCAGCATGATGATCGGGATCTCGCGGCTGAGCTCTTCCTTGCGCAGGCGCCGGGCCAGTTCCAACCCGCTGGTGCCGGGAAGCATCCAGTCCAGCAGAATCAGGTCGGGCACTTGCTCGGCGATCGCCAACTGGGCTGCACGGGCATCTGCCGCCTGCATCGCGTCCATGCCGGCCTTGCGCAGGGCAAAGGCGATCATTTCGCGAATCGAGGTCTCGTCTTCAACGATCAGAATGCGTTTGTGCACGCCGTGGTCTGCCAATGGCTTATGACGGGGATATTGCAACGGATGAATGTTACGCGTCGATGACACGGGTCAGTGTGACCGGTTCGATGCTCACTGATGCGGGTAGGCGTCGAATGGCGTTGCGCCGGAGTCCGTGCCGGCCGGGCCGGCGCTGACGCCGAAGCACAGCCGCCCGCTGCAATGGTCGTGCGGCTGCAGTTGTTGCTTGCCGTCGGGGTTGTCGTCGGTCTGGATCTTGCGCTTGTGCAGCTCCAGCACCAGCGGAGTCAGTTCGGCGATGCGCGCCTGGATGCGCACACGGGCGTAGTAATCCAGGTCGTCTCGCTTGAGCAGGCGCTTGAGCTGCTCCATCGCGTCGAACGGGCGGCCGGAGTAGTAGCTGGCATCCGCAAAGGCCTCGCCGGCGCGCACGCTGTCACCGGCCTTGTCGCTAGCGCGGGCATAGGTGCTGTAGATTTCCGGCTCGCTGGCATTGTCCAGCAGCGGCCGCAGCAGATTGGCGGCTTGGCGCGCCTGCTCCTTGTCGCCCTCGACGGTCAGTGCCTTGGCGTAAGCAAGCGCTACCGCGCGGTTGCGCGGCGACTGTGTATTGAGCGTGTTGTAGAGGGCCAGCGCGGCACCCCGCTGGCCGGCCTGCAGGCGGGCATCGGCCAGCGCCAGCTTCAGGATCAGGGTGTCCGGCGCGGACTGCAGCAAGGGCTGCAGCTGGTCGATCGCCTGCGCGCCGCGGCCGCTGCGGGTGAGCGCCAGCGCATAGCCATAGCGGTTCGCCGGTGTGTCGAAGCCACGCTGGTGCTGCAGGCTGGAGCTGTAGTAGATGGCCAGCTTGGGGGCATCGCCGGCCAGCACGCGCACACGTTCGCGCATCAGCGCATAGGTATCCAGCTTGCCGTCTTTTGCTGCCGGTATCAGTGCGCTGGGGTCTTTCACGAACAACATCGGCGCCGTGCTCTTTTCCCACTGCAGTTTGTCCATGGTAGAGCCGGACGGGCGCAGCTTCTGCGCAGCGATCAGCGCGCCAGCGCGCGCCTTGGCGTCGCTGATGCGCATGGTCGTCACCGGGTGGGTCTGCAGCAGGGCCGGCACGTCCTCGCCACCGGCGCCGGCGCTCATGGCGTCTTCCATGCGCTCGAAAAAATTGGCCATCGCGTTCGGGTCGAAACCGGCATTGGCCAGCGTCTGGATGCCGACGCGGTCGGCTTCGACCTCGTCCTTGCGGGTGAAATTGATCGACTTCTGCGCGATCAGGCCCTGACCGCCAGCGAGCACCGCCATCGGCGCATCGCCGCTGTGGCCGCCGGCACCGGCGGCAATGGCGCCCAGCAGGACCAGCGCCATCAACGGCGCATCCTTCTTCGAGTCCTCGAACGCACGCTGCAAGTGGTTTTGCGTAATGTGGCCGATCTCGTGCGCCATCACGCCGGCCAGCTCGCTTTCGTCCTGGGTGATCGTGAGCAGCCCGGAATTCACCGCGATATATCCGCCGGGTGCCGCGAATGCGTTGATCTCCGGATCCTTGACCACGATGAACGCGTAGTGGTCTTTCGGCTTGTCGCAATGGGCGACCAGGCGAAAGCCGAGATCGTTGATGTAGTCGTCCAGCAACGGATCGTCTACCACCATGTCGAGCGCGCGCATCTGGCGCAGCATCGAGGCGCCGTAATCCTGCGCTTCCTGCGGCGAGATCAGCGCGTTCGCGGAGCTTCCAAGGTCCGGCAGCCGCACGTCCTGCTGGGCGCCGGCGGTGCAGGCCAGTGCGGCGCAGATCAGGGCCGTCAGCAGACGCGGAGCGGGTCGTCGTGGTGTCATGGTCATCGGTGGGAGACAATAGCACTGTGACCGTGGTTCGCCGCTTCGGTTCAGTCTGGCCGGGCCGCTTGAGCTGGTGTCGGTCCGGCCCCATTTGATGGCGGTCCTTTCCCTAAAGTGCGGAGTGTTGTGATGTCCAAGATCGAGGTCTATTCCACGGCGGTGTGCCCTTACTGCGTGGCGGCCAAGAACCTGCTCAAATCGAAGGGACTGGAGTGGAGCGAGGTACGCGTGGATACCGATCCGGCCCAGCGCGACGCGATGCTGGCGCGCAGCGGCGGACACCGCACCGTGCCGCAGATCTTCATCAACGACCAGTTCTTGGGGGGCTACGACGATCTGGTCGCGGCCGACCGCAGCGGCAAGTTGACGCAGTTGCTGGGGCAGACTGCATGAGCGACAAGCTCGCCGAATTCACCGCGTTCCGCCAGCGCATGAACGAACGCATTCTGGCCGAAGACAATCAGGTGGTGCGGCGCTTCTTCGCGCTGGACACGCAGACCTACAAGGCCGGCGCGCTGGACGTGAAGACCAAGGAGATGCTCGGCCTGGTCGCCTCGCTGGTGCTGCGCTGCGATGACTGCATCAGCTATCACGTCGCGCAGTGCAAGGACGCCGGTGTCGAGCGCGATGCGTTCTTCGAGGTATTCAGTGTGGGTCTGGTGGTGGGCGGGTCGATCGTGATCCCGCATCTGCGCCGGGCGGTGGATCTGCTCGACCAGCTCGAATCGGGTGCCGGCAACGATACGGCCGCCTGCGCCGATCACGTCGGCATCGATCCAATTTGAAGCTGGCCACGTCGACGAAATAGCCGCAGACGAGCGTCCCTCTGGCGCGAACGTCTGCGGTTTTTTGCAATGCTGCGTACGAGTATTTGCAACGGCTGGCGAGGCCTTCGCCCTGTTCGCATGGCGTAGCATCGGGGATAATTGACAAGTTTCGGCACGTGCCCGGTTTTATTTGGCGCTCCCCCTCTGCACTTGCCGCTTGTCAGTTTCAGTTATCAGGAGTTCCCCCATGAGCAAGACAATTGCCGTGATCCCCGGCGACGGCATCGGCCCGGAGATCATGACTGCCACGCTGCGCGTGCTCGACGCGCTGGATTGCGGTCTGAGCTACGACTTTGTCGATGCCGGCATGGCCGCGCTGGAAAAACACGGCGAGCTGCTCCCGCAGGCGACGTTGGACAAGATTGCCGAACACAAGGTGGCACTGAAAGGTCCGTTGACCACCCCGATCGGCGAAGGCTTCACCTCGATCAATGTGACCTTGCGCCGGCATTTCGATCTGTACGCGAATGTACGCCCAGCGGTGAGTTTTCCCGGCACCAAGTCGCGTTACGAAAACATCGACATCATCACGGTGCGCGAGAACACCGAAGGTGCGTACCTTTCCGAAGGGCAGACGCTGTCCGAGGATGGCGAGACCGCCATCTCGATGATCCGCAATACCCGCACGGGCGGCACCCGCATCGTGCGCTACGCGTTCGAGCTGGCAGTGAAGAAGGGACGCAGGAAAGTCACCGCGGTGCACAAGGCGAACATCCTCAAGACCAGCTCCGGGCTGTTCCTCAATGTGGCGCGCGAGATTGCGAAGGAATACCCGCAGATCGAGTTCAACGAGATGATCGTGGACAACACCTGCATGCAGCTGGTGATGAACCCGCAGCAGTTCGACGTGATCGTCACCACCAATCTGTTCGGCGACATCCTGTCCGACCTGTGCGCCGGCCTGGTCGGCGGCCTGGGTCTGGCGCCGGGCGACAACATCGGCACCACGGCGGCCATCTTCGAAGCGGTGCACGGTTCGGCGCCGGATATTGCGGGCAAGGGCATCGCCAATCCATGCGCGCTGCTGCTGGCTGCTGCCGACATGCTCGACTATCTGGACATGGTGGCCAAGGGTGACCGCTTGCGTCAGGCGATCCGCGACACCATGACGAACGATCGCGACAGCGTGACGCCGGACCTGGGTGGCAAGGGCAGCACGAGCAGCTTTGCCGACGCGATCGTGAAGCGCCTCGCGGCCTGACCGGGGACACGGGCTGCCCTCCGATGTCCTGAAAGCCGCGGTCGCTTCGCGGCTTTTTTTGTTGGATCGACACGGATCAAGCGGCTAGGCTTCCGGCCATAACCAAGCGACCGCCGGAATTCGTCGATGCCATCACAGGTGATCCCCAACCAGGCCTACGTGTTCTGGGTATTCGTCTACATCGCCGCTGCGGTGCAAGCCGTGCTGCTGGCGCTGGCGTTGTGGCGGCGGCCGGTCAACACCGAGGCGAACCGGGTGCTGTCGGTGTGGGTCGCGCTGACCGGCGTGGATCTGCTGGTCAAGGCGGTGTACTGGAACTCGTTGTCGCCGGAGTGGTTCAGGGCGTACCGCTTTGTTGCACTGTTTCCGTTCCTCTACGGCAGCTTGTTCTACGTCTATGTGCGTGCGCTGATCGAGGCCCGGGCGTTTCGCCTGCGCGATGGCGTTCACCTGCTCGGCTTCGGCGTGATGCTGGCACTGAATGCGCATGTGCTGCTGATGAGCGACCAGCAGATGCAGGCGCTGTCGGCGCGCTGGGTGGCGGGCGAAAAAACCATAGGCTCGTGGTTCGACGTTCCTCTGTTCGCCTACAGCTTGTCGTACGTGGCGGCCGCGCTGATGCGTGTGCACCGCTATCGCCGCCGGCTGCGCGAGCGCCGCTCGGATGCCGACCGCATGTCGCTGCGCTGGATCGACGTGATGGCAGCTTGCCAGGTCGTCATCTGGATCATCGCCATCACGCAGTGGCTGGCAACGCTGCCGGGCATCGACTACCGCCTGCTGTTCGGCGCGATAGCCGCGTGGGTGTGCGTGATGGGGTGGCTCAGCCTGAACCAGGCGCCAGTGGCGAGCGAACCGGTCGCACTGGTCGAGGAAGCGGAGCGGCCTGAGACGACGGATCCTGACGACGCGCGTTTCCCCGCGGTGGAGACGCGGCTGGCGCAGCTGATGCTGGGCGGCGATGCGCTCTATCGCGAACCGGCGCTCACCATCGGGCAGGTGGCGAAGCGCAGCGGTTACCCCGAATACCTGGTGTCGGCGGTGATCAACCGGCGCTTCGGCGGTACGTTCTGGGATTACATCAACCGCCTCCGGGTCGAGGCAGTGCGCGCGCGCCTGGCCGATCGCGGCGATACGCGCACTATCCTCGACATCGCCTACGACTGCGGCTTCACCTCGAAGTCCACTTTCAATGCCGCGTTCAAGCGGCAGGTGGGCGAGACGCCCAGCAGCTACCGCAAGCTGGGCGCATCGCGGCAGCCGGCGGTCATGCCCGCGCCGGCCGATGATGCAGGGCGTCGATGACCGCGGCGACCAGGTCCTCGATGCCGGTACCGTAGTCGAGCGAGATGCCCATGCGCACCACCACCAGGTGCTCTGACGGCACGATCACCACGTATTGCCCCAGCGCACCGCGTGCGTAGTACATGTCTTTCGGCAACTGCGGCATGCCCCATGGCGCGTTCCACACCGGCACGCGGCTGCTGTTCACCAGATTGGTCCAGAAGCCGGCGCCGTAGCCGGTGTCCAACGTCTGCGAGCGGCTGTAGTCGACCCAGCCTTCGGGCAGGATGCGCCGACCGTCGACGACGCCGTCGTCGAGATAGAGCTGGCCGAACCGGGCGAAGTCGCGGGCCGAAGCATAGACGCTGCCCGAACCGATCGGCGTGCCGGTGGCGTCGGTCTCGATCACTGCGCTGCGCATGCCCAGCGGTGCAAACAGTTCGCGCCGCACGAAGCGTTCGGCGTCGACAGCGCTGCCGCCGGCCGCATCGCGGACGATGCGCGAGGCCAGCACGTAGCCGAGATTGCTGTAGCCCCAGGCGGTGCCGGGCCGGTGTGCCAGCGGCATCCGCGCCGCATACCCGGCCATGTCGCGCTCGAGGAACTGCATGCGGGTCATCGGGCTGATCCCGTCGTCGGTTTCGTCGAACGGCAGGCCGCTGTCCATGCGCAGCAGCTGGTCGATGGTGATGGTGTGATGCGGGTCGGCCGGCGAGCGCCAAGCGGCGATCGGGGCCGGCTGGCCCAGCTGCAGCTTGCCCTGGCGCACCAGGATGCCGATCAGCGCGCTGGTGACCGACTTCGATAGGGAGTGTCCCCAGATCGGCGTATCCGTTCCGTAGCCCGGAGCGTAGCGCTCGGCGATCAGCTGGCCGTCGTGCACCACCACCACAGCCTTGGTCAACCGCGGATGGGCCGGGTCGGGTTCGGCGAAGGCGCGATCGAGCGCGCGGCGGATCGCCGGGTCGGCCGGTTCGACGATGTTCGCCGGGTAGCTGCCGGCGATCGGGGCAGGCTTGAAGCCGGCCGCTTCGGGTACCGCGTTGTCGCCGTGTACAAGCAGGCAGCCGAGTCCTTCGCGATACACCGCCCGCGCGGTGAAGTCGCCGAATACCGAGGTGCGCACTTCGCGCCTGGCGTGGTCCACCTCGTAGTGGATCGCCCCGCCGATGCTGCGCATCAGCGGCAGTTGCTCCTCGGCGAACGTGCGTCCGGGGTCGAGCTTTGACAGGAATGCGGTGGCGCACAGCGAGTGGCTGATCGAGCCGGTAGCAGTGTGGAACAGATTCTTGCCGACGGTGCCGATCCAGATGGCGGCGGCAAGCAGGAAGACGAACAGGATGACGAGGGTGGTTTTCAGCAAGCGCAAGGCCATGGTGGTCTGCCGGGTCGGGTTGTCGGGGCGGCCAGCATGGGGAACGCGGGCATCGGCGATCGTCCGAACCGGCGGAATCGTACGGTGCCGAAGGCCATACGAGTGCGATCCAGCCGGTTCGGACGTCAGTCCAGTGCGCAAGCGGCACCGGCGCAGCCGCAGAACTCGCGTTCGACGCGGCGCCGCAGCGCGGGAACTCGCAATAACGGCAATAGCGGCCAGTAGGCAGGGATCTGCCGGCACAGCAAGGTGAACCCCGCGGCGCCGCGCAGCGTCGTGCCGCGGCGCAGGTCCTGCACCACGACTTCGCCAAGACGCATCGGACCCACGGGCGAAACGCCCGTGGAATCCTCGAAGCGGTGCAGCCAGTCCAGCCGGCGATGCCACCGCGCGAAGCGGGCACATCGGGCGCAGCGGGGGTGGCGGTACAGACGGACGGTTGCCATGGCCGCCCCTCAGCCGTGCTTGCCGACCTTGTAGCTGCCACCGATGGTGCGCGCAGCGATGTTGAGCCGGTTGAAGCTGTTGATCACGCCGACCAGCAAGGTCAGGTCGACCAGTGCATCTTCGTCGAAGTGCTGGCGGGCCTGTTCGTAAAGCGCATCGGAGACCGCCTCGTGTGAGGTCAGCTCAGTCAATTCCTCGGTCCAGGCCAAGGCGATGCGTTCGCGCTCGCTGAACAGCGCGGTCTCGCGCCAGGCAGGCAGTACGTACAGGCGCTGCTCGGTTTCGCCAGCGGCGCGGGCATCCTTGCTGTGCATGTCCAGGCAGTAAGCACAGCCGTTGATCTGCGAGGCACGCATCAACACCAGCTCCATCAGGGCCGGTTCCAGGCGGCCAGCGGTGCGGATGTTCTTGCCGAGGGTGACCAGCGGCATCATGGCTTGATAGTGGGGTTCGAGAGCGAAACGCGACATGGGAAGGTTCCTTAAGCTTTGAGGACGGCCGGGATTGGCCGTTTCAATGCAAGGACGCCGGTCCTGCCGATTTCGTGACAGCCAGCAGGCGCGCCAGCTTGCCGGGATGGCGCAGCCCGTGCATCGCCGTGATGCGCTCGCCGTCGCATTCGACCCATATGACGGAGCTCAACGCACCACCCACCCACATCAGCAATGCCGGTGCGCCGTTAAGGGTCGCCATTTCATAGCGTGCAGGGTAGCGACCGAGGTTGCGGGCGATCTGCAGATAGAGGCGGGCCAGCCGTTCGGCGCCGTAGAGCGGCCGCAGGGTGGCACGGACCACGCCGCCGCCATCGCTGATCTGGATCGCGTCCTCGGCGAACAGCGCGCGCAGCGCCTCCATGTTGGGCTGGGCCATGGCGGCTACGAAGCGCTCCAGCATGCGCCGCTGCGCCATGGCGTCCACGCTGAAGCGCGGCCGTCCTTCGCGCAGGCGCGCCTTGGCCCTGTGCACGCGCTGGCGGCAGGCATCCTCGGCAATGCCCAGGATCGCCGCCGCCTCGGCGTGGCTGTAATCGAACACTTCGTGCAGGAGAAACGCGGCGCGCTCCTCCGGGCTCAGGCGTTCGAGCAGCAGCAGGAAGGAGAGGGTGATCGTCTCGCCACGCTCGAGTTCGACCTCGGGCTGTTCGGCGTCCGGCGCCAGCGGCTCGGGCAGCCAGGGGCCGGGGTAGTGTGCGCGTTCGGTCTTGGCACGACGCAGGCGATCCAGTGCGATGCGCGTGGTCACGGTGACCAGCCACGCCTCCGGATCGTCCAGTGCGTCGGTGTCCTGCTCGTGCCAGCGCAGCCAGGCATCGTGCAGCACGTCTTCGGCATCGCTGGGCGTGCCCAGCATGCGGTAGGCCAGGCCGAACAGGCGCGGACGGTGTTGCTGGAACAGTGCGGTGCTGGGATCCATGGCGTTCTCCATTGCGGCGTCCAGACAGGACGCGCGGGGATCACACAACGTGACCGCTCAGCGGAGCGTCACTTATCGAAACAGCGGCCACGGTGCGAGGAAGATCAGCCAGATCAGCAGCAGGATGCCGACATACTTGCAGGCCTTGTACAGCTTCCTGTAACGGCTCTTGAATGCCACCTTGAAGCGGTGGCCGGCACCCTTGCGACGCTGGCTGAGCGCAAACAGGTGGTTGATGAAACCGGTTTTCTCCGTCTCGCCCTCGGTGTTCGGCGAGGCGGTGATCTTGCCCATGAACGCGCCGACACGGTGGTTGATCGCGTTCATCCAGCGTGTGCGCAGCGGCCGCTCGACGTCGGCAAACAGGATCACCCGCGTCTGCCCGCTGGTGTTCTCGGCCCAGTGCACGTAGGTTTCGTCGAACACTACGTCCTTGCCATCGCCCCAGGCGTGCTCCTCGCCATCGACGAAGATGCGGCAGCTCCTCGCATTGGGCGTGATCAGGCCCAGGTGGTAGCGCAGCGAACCGGCGAACGGATCGCGGTGCGGATTGAGCTTGCTGCCCGGCGGCAGCAGCGCGAACATCGCGGCCTTCACGCTGGGAATCGATTTCAGCAAGGCTACCGTCTGCGGGCACAACGCCTCGGCCGAGGCCAGCGGCTCGCCGTACCATTTCAGATAGAAACGCTTCCAGCCCTGTTTGAAGAAGCTGTTGAAGCTGGCGTCGTTGTTCTTCGCGGCGGCACGGATGTATCCCTCGTCGAAGAGGTGCGTCGCCTCGTCGCGAATGAGCTTCCAGTTCGCCTGCAGCAGGTCCAGTTGCGGGAATCCGCGGCGATCGAGAATCGGCCGAGCCGGCACCGCCGAAAACGCATACATCAACAGGTTGTAAGGCGCGAAGATCGCCGAGTGATCGACCAACTGGCGATCGAAGCGCAGCCGCACGCGTCCGCGCAGGTGCACCAGCAGCACGCACAGCACGAAAAAGGCGAGCAGGGCCAGCAGGACGAGACGGGGGGTGAGGGTCATGTCGACGCTTGCAACCATGGGATGACTGTCAACCAGGCATTCTACTCGCTTGATCGCCGTCGCTATCGCGTGTCGATGCAGGCCTTCACCTGCTGTTCCCGGGTGAGATCGACGTGTTGTTGCGGGCTGATCGGCTCGAACACGGCCCGCGCGGCACTGCCCTTGTGGCGCAGGGCGGCGATCATGTTGGCGGCGGGGTAGCGCCCGGCGGCGAGGGCGGCCGCGTCGATCGCATGCATGCGATCGATCCAGGCGCGGTCTTCAGCCAACTGCGGGTCGAAGTTGAAGCCGATCCGTCGTTCGACGAATGGCATGATGGCGCCGCCGAAACTGAAGAACAGCTCGAAATCGAACTCGGCCAGCAGACAGCCCACGATGTCCTGCGCACGCACGCCTTCGTTGGAATACGCGGCATGGTCGATCGGCCGGTAACGTTCCGATGCCGTGTTGAAATGGCGATCGTGGCGTTTGCCGGACTGCAGGGTCGCCCACGCTTCCTGGACCACGGTTTCCACGTCCGGCCACAGCCGATGGCCGTTGCGGCCGATGATGTCGGAACCGAGCAGGACGCCTTGCGGGGCCAGCGAGCGTCGCAGCGATCCGCAGAATGTCTCCAGCGCGGTGACGTGGTGGAAGAACTGGTTGACGATGATGACGTCCTGCCCGGGCAGCTCGAACGGCAGGTTGCAGTCGCGCGTCACGAACGTCATCACCGCAGCGACGCCGCGTTCTTTGGCCGCGGCTGCCGCATGGCGCATCAGCGCGGGATTGAAATCGGCGCAGGTGATTTGCGCCGCGATACCGTCCGCGTGCAGCCGGGCGGCCAGCTCGATCTCCATGCCGCAGGAGCCGGTGCCGACGCTGAGCACACGCACCGGTGCGTTTCCATCGGTCGAGCTGCGCCGGATCTGATCGAAGAAGAAGCTTTCCGGCGAATCGATGCCCAGCCGCTGCGCGTCGGGGGCCAGGAACCGGCCGGACCAGTAGTCGAAGATCGGCGGCAGCGTTTCGCTCTGATATTGCGGGGTGACGCTGAACGCGACGCGCTCGGCCATGGCCAGCAATCGGCGGCGAGCTGACGCTGGTAGCGAGCGTGCCAGCAAGGCAATGGCACGCTTGGCCGGTAGCCGATGGCGGTAGGCGAAACTCTTCAACGACATGGAGACGGCATCAGTCGGGCATGTCAGGGCGATGGCACCGGGAAGCGAGGAGTGCGGTGCGGAAGCGGGAGGGCCTGTCGTCTTGCGACAGGCCCCATAGTTTCCTGCTTCTTGATGTCACAGCGCCTCCGCCGCGAAATCCGCCAGCCGTGAACGTTCGCCGCGACGCAAGGTGATGTGCGCCGAGTGCTCCCAGTTCTTGAAGCGATCGACTGCGTAGGTGAGGCCGGAAGTGGTTTCGGTGAGATAGGGCGTATCGATCTGCTCGACGTTGCCGAGGCAGACGATCTTGGTGCCGGGGCCGGCGCGGGTGATCAGGGTCTTCATCTGTTTCGGCGTGAGGTTCTGTGCCTCGTCGATGATCAGGTAACGCGACAGGAAGGTGCGCCCGCGCATGAAGTTGAGCGAGCGGATCTTGATGCGCGAGGCAAGCAGGTCGTTGGTGGCCTGGCGGCCCCAGCTGCCGCCGTCCTCGGGGTTGGCGAGCACTTCCAGGTTGTCGGTCAGCGCGCCCATCCACGGCGTCATCTTCTCTTCCTCGGTGCCGGGCAAGAAGCCGATGTCCTCGCCCACCGAGACGGTGGCGCGGGTCATGATGATTTCGCGGTAACGCTGCTGGTCCATCACCTGCGCCAGGCCCGCGGCCAGCGCCAGCAAGGTCTTGCCGGTGCCGGCATTGCCGAGCAGGGTGACGAAGTCGACGTCCGGGTCCATCAGCGCGTTGAGTGCGAAGTTCTGCTCGCGGTTGCGTGCGCCGATGCCCCATACGTGATGGTTCGCATGGGAGTGGTCATCCAGCAGCACCAGCGTGGCGCTGGTGTCGTCGATTTGCAGCACGCGCAGTTCGACCGCGTTTTCACCGGGCAGGAACAGGCACTCGTTCGGATACCAGATGTCCTCCTCGCGTCTATCCACCTTGTAGAACGTGCGCCCCCGCTCGGTCCACGACTGCACTTCCGGGTGCTGGTCCCAGAAGGTTTCCGGCAGCTCGGCGGAGCCGGTGTAAAGCAGGGAAAAGTCGTCCAGCGCGCGGTCGTTCTCATAATCTTCGGCGACGATGCCATTGATGCTCGCCTTGATCCGCAGGTTGATGTCCTTGGTGACAAGGATGACTGCCCGATCGGGATTCTGGTCACGCAGTTCGATCACCGCCAGCAGGATCTGGTTGTCCGCCTTGGTGTGGCCATTGCTGCTGGTGCGGTGCTGGAAATACAGCCGGCCAACGGAGGCGCCGCGCTTGAGCTTGATGCCTTGCGGATTGCTCAGTTCCAGCCCGTCGCCCAGATCATGCTGCTTGCCCAGTTCGATCAGCTCGTTGAGAAAACGGCTGACCTGGCGGGCGTTGCGCGAAACTTCCGAGGCGCCTTTCTTTTTTTCGTCCAGTTCCTCCAGCACGGTCATCGGAATGAAGACGTCGTGTTCCTCGAAGCGGAACAGCGAGGTCGGGTCATGCAGCAGGACGTTAGTGTCGAGAGCGTAGATGCGCTTGCTTCCGGTCATGCGGAAGTGTCCTCGCTGGTGGATGGATGAAAGAGCTGCGGCGTACGGCGAGCCGCAGAGAGGTGACGCCGGCACGGATCGCAGGCAAGGTGCCGGCGATCGAATCCGGCGGAAACCATGAATGCCGGGATGGTCACTTGGCGGGGATGGTGTCGAGCACGGCCTGGGCGTGGCCGGGTACTTTCACGCCACGCCACGCCTGGGCCAGTTTTCCGTCGGGGTCGATCAGGAAGGTGCTGCGTACGATGCCCAGGTGGCGTTTTCCGTACAGCACCTTTTCGTGGATCACGTCGAACGCCTGGCACCAGGTTTCATCGGGGTCGGAAACCAGCGCAAACGGCAGCTCCTGCTTGGCGGCGAAATTGGCGTGCGATTTCGGCGAATCGCGCGACACGCCGATGACCTGCGCATTGCGTCGGCGGAACGCCGGATACAGGTCGCGGAAATCCTTCGCCTCGCTGGTGCAGCCGGGCGTGCTGTCCTTGGGGTAGAAATACAGCACGATCCATTGACCCTTGAGGCTGGCGAGCTTCAGTGTGCTGCCATCGCCGATGACACCGTGGAGTGCAGGGACTTTCTTGCCAACTTCGGGCATGACTACTCCTGCACAGCGAGTGGCCGCTGCGCATGCGTGTGAGAAAGAGAATTCGGGAACCGGCTGACGGCAAACATTGCGGGTGGTACGCAGATATCGCTCGGATTGGATCGACCCACTGACGGCAATGCAGCGTTCCTCGGTAGTCCCGGGCGCAAGACTAGCGCGTGCGCACCCACCGATAACAGTCCTTGTCAGATGCGCCGGATCGCGCGATCCTCAGAACTTCACCGGATCCATGATCGCATCCAGGTTCAGGCCGTCGCAGAGTTCGAGAAAATCGTCGCGCAGTGCGGCAATGTGGATTTCCGCCGGGATGCCGATGGTGAACTGGGCCTGGAACATATCCGCCCCGGTCTGCATGGCCTGGTAACGGGTGGAGTTCAGCTGCTCCACGCTGATCTCGTGCTGGGTGAAGAACTCCACGATCCGCGCCACGATGCCGGGCCGATCGGCGGCCACCACTTCCACCAGGTACGGCAGCAGGTGCGAGCTGTTTTCACGCGGCCCAGTGCGGTAGTGCACCAGCCGCAGGCTCTCGTCGCGGGCCAGTTTGGTCAGCGCGGTTTCCAGCTTGGCGAGCGCATCCCATGCGCCGCTGGCCAGAAGCATCAGCGAGACTTCCGTGCCGATCGTCGACACCCGCGATTCGGAGAGGTTGCAGCCGGCGTCGGCAATACGCTTGGCCAGCGCCAGCAGAGGCGATTTGTTCGATGACGTGAGCGCCTGGATCAGCAACTGGTTGTCGTTGCCAGCACGCGCGGCCGAGGGAGTGGAAGAAGAGGCGGAAGAGGGTTTCAAAAGTGGCCTGCCTGTGACGTCATCGGCGCGTTGGTAGCTGGTGAGGGTACTCCGATCGAGCTTACTTGCCCGCCTCGCGAGGCGGCAAGTAACATGCACGGCTTGCCTTGTAGCGGAATCGAGACTTGAACATTCGTGGAAGTATCTGCGCGCTGGTCACCCCGTTTGCGGCCGATGGCGCACTCGACCTGCGGGCGTTTGGCCGGTTGCTCGACTATCAGCTCGCCGGCGGCACGCAGGCGCTGGTGGTGGCCGGCTCCACGGGCGAAGCGCATATGCTGGAGCACGACGAGTTCGATCGCCTGCTGGCATTTGCCGTCGAGCGTGTGGCCGGGCAGGTGCCGGTGCTCGCCGGTACCGGCGAGGCGGGTACCGCCAAGACCGTCGCCATGACCCGTCGCGCCAAGGCGCTGGGCGCCGACGCAGCGCTGGTGGTGACGCCGTACTACGTGCGCCCGACCCAGGAAGGCCTGCGCCGGCATTTCCTCGAAGTGGCCGAACACGGCGGCCTGCCCGTGGTGCTGTACAACGTGCCCAGCCGTACCGGCTGCGATCTGGCGCCCGAGACGGTGGCGGGGCTGCGCGAGCATCCGGCGATCATCGGCATCAAGGAGGCGCTTGGCGACAGCAAACGGATTTCGGCGCTGGCGGAACTTGTGCGCGCGGATTTCGTCTATCTGTCCGGCGACGATGGCAGCGCTGGCGTGGCGATGCTGGCCGGTGCCGCTGGTACCATCTCGGTGGTGGCCAACCTGGTGCCGCAGGCATTTCGCGCGTTGTGTGATGCGGCCACCGATGGCGATCAAGTCGCTACCGAACGGTGTCACGCGGCGCTCGATCCGCTGGTGCAGGCGCTGAACTGCGCGCCCAACCCGATCGCGGTCAAGGCTGGCCTGCCCGTTCTGGGGCTGGGTCTGGCGCTGCCGAGGTTGCCGCTGGTGGAACTGAACGACGGTCCGGATCGCGCCCGATTGCACCAAGCGCTGTCCAGTCTGGCATCCTTGGCGACTGCGGCCGGTTGACGGTTGCCTGACTTACTCACGGAATCTGACTACATGAAGAAAACCTCGCTCCTCGTGGCCCTGCCGGCTGTGGCCCTCAGTGGCCTGCTGCTTTCCGGCTGCGGCATGTTCCGCTCGCACAAGGCGTGGGACACTGCCCAGCAGCAGTCGCCGCTGGAGATTCCGCCGAGCCTGGACCGTCCTTCGACCAGCGATGCGCTGGTCATTCCGCCGCCGGGCGCGAATCGCCCGACCGCCAATGGCGCGACGGCCAGCGTCGGTGCTGCCACGGGCCAGATTGCCGACGGCTTCGTGCTGGCTGACAGCGTGGACAATGCGTATCGCCGGGTGGGCCAGGTGCTGCAAGGCGGCAGTTTGGGGCAGCTGGTCGGTCACGACGACAGCGCGCACAGCTATACGCTGAGCGTTTCCGATGCTGTCGCGAAGCAGAAGAAGAAAGGCTTCTTCGGTCGGCTGTTCGGGCATGACAAGAGCGATTCCGCCAGCACCGCAGGCGGCGCCGGATCGCATCAGGTAAAGGTCAGCGTCAACACCAGCGGCACCAATGCCAGTGAAATCCGTGCCGAAGGCAACGCGGCCGCGGTGGCGAAGGTGATCGACACGTTGAAGTCCAGTCTCGGCGGCTAAGTCGGTCAAGCACCATAAACGGAAACGCCGCCTCCAGGGCGGCGTTTCCGTTTATGGATGGCGGGAACTCAGCGCTGCAGCAGCTTGAGCTTGTCCGGTTTGCCTTCCCAGTCCTTGGCGTCGGCCGGGCTGTCCTTGCGCTCGGTGATCACCGGCCAGCTCTTGGCCAGTTCGGCGTTGAGCGCCACGAAGGCTTCCTGGCCTGCAGGAACATCGTCTTCCGGATAGATCGCGTTGATCGGGCACTCCGGCTCGCACAAGGTGCAGTCGATGCACTCGTCCGGATCGATCGCGAGAAAATTGGGGCCTTCATGGAAGGCGTCGACCGGGCAGACCTCAACGCAATCGGTGTATTTGCACTTGATGCAGTTGTCGATGACGACGAAAGTCATGGAGGCGTTTCGGCTTTAAGAGAAGTGGTCGAGAGGCTCTTGTGAAGAGTGCGGCCATGGATGGCCGCTTCTGATCTGGCCAATAGCCAAGGTGCGTGAGTTGTCGGGACCTTTCCTGACAACGGCAATCATGGAAGATTGCACAAGTAAATGGTGCTCCCTACGAGGTTCGAACTCGTGTTCCCGCCTTGAGAGGGCAGTGTCCTGGGCCACTAGACGAAGGGAGCGTTATCTTGCGAGGCGCGCTAGTATAACGGAATTGTTTCGCGCGGCAATGCTCGACATGCCGTTCGAAGCATGCCCCGCCGGTGCTGCTCACCGCCCTGCGGGACGATCCGCGGTGCTGCTGCGCGCCGCGACTTATGGCAACCCAAGGGCGGCTTCGCCCGCAAGGATTTCGACCGCTTGAATCTCGAATCAAGGACCGGCCTCGCGCCAGCGCTGCGGATCATTCCGCGCGACCAGCACGTCATCTCCCGCAAAAACATCAGCAAGTCGGCGTTGCGGGTGCTGTACCGCCTGAACGAGGCCGGTTACACGGCTTATCTGGTCGGTGGCGCCGTGCGCGATCTGCTGCTGGGCCTGCAACCGAAGGATTTCGACGTTGCCACCAGCGCGACGCCGGACGAGGTGAAGAAGCTGTTCCGCAACTGCCGCCTGATCGGCCGGCGCTTTCGTCTGGCGCATGTGGTGTTCGGTCCAGAGATCATCGAGGTGGCGACGTTCCGCGGCCTCGGCGAGGAAGGCGGCGAGGGTGATCGGCACATCGTCGATGGCCGCATCGTGCGCGACAACATCTGGGGCACGATCGAGGAAGATGCGATCCGCCGCGACTTCCGCGTCAACGCGATGTATTACGACATCAGCGATTTCTCGGTGCGCGACTATGTCGGTGGCATGCAGGATCTCGAGGATCGCGCGCTGCGGCTGATCGGCGATCCGGACACCCGCTATCGCGAGGATCCGGTGCGCATGCTGCGTGCCGCGCGGCTGGCGGCCAAGCTCGACATGCGTATCGATGCGGCGGCGATGGCGCCGTTCGAGACGCTAGGCCCGTTGCTGGCCGATGCCGCGCCGGCGCGCCTGTTCGACGAATCGCTGAAGATGTTCCTCAGCGGCAACGGACTGAAGAGTTTCCGCATGCTGGAACAGTGTGGCTTGCTGAAATTCCTGTTTCCGGCGACTGCGCGGGCACTCAAGCGCGGCGACGAGGCGTTGCGTTCGCTGGTCGAGCAGGGGCTGGCGAATACCGATGCACGCATTGCCGAAGGCAAGTCGGTCACGCCGGCATTCCTGTTCGCGGTGTTGCTGTGGGGTGAGGTGCGCGACGTGGCGCATCACTGGATCGCCCGCGGCCAGGAGAGCACCGAGGCATGGGCGCGCGCGTCGGCCCAGGTAGTCGGCGAGCAGTGCCAGCGGGTGGCGATCCCGCGCCGGTTCACCTTCACCATGGAAGAGATCTGGTCGCTGCAGCCGCGCTTCGAGCAGATCCAGCGCAAGCGGGTATTTCGCCTGATGACGCATCCGCGCTTTCGCGCCGCGTTCGACTTCCTGTTGCTGCGTGCCGACGAATCGCCGGCGATGCGCGAATTGGGTCTGTGGTGGGCGCACGCACAGCAATTGCCGCAGGACGTACTGGCGGCGGCGCTGCCGGCCGGTGGCGGCAGCAGCGCCAGCGACTTCGTGGCGCCGCCGGCAGCCGGCAAGCCGCCACGCCCGCGCCGCCGCCGTCGCAGGCCCGGCGGAAAATCGAGTTCCGTGTGACGCTGGCTTACGTCGCGCTGGGCAGCAACCTCGGCAACCCACGGCAACAGTTGCTCGACGCGATGGACGCGTTGGCCAACCTGCCCGATACGCGCCTGTTGCGGCGCTCGCACCTGTATCGCACGCCGCCATGGGGTGTGCTGGAGCAGCCGCCGTTCGTCAACGCCGCGGTGCAGCTCGACACGTCGTTGTCGCCGCATGCCCTGCTGGATGCGCTGCTGGCGATCGAACAGCAGGCAGGTCGCGTGCGTGCCGAGCGCAACGGTCCGCGTACGCTGGATCTGGATCTGCTGTACGTCGAAGGTGTGCAGCTCGACGATCCGCGGCTGACCTTGCCGCACCCGCGCATGGCCGAACGTGCGTTCGTGCTGCTGCCCCTGCATGACGTCGCGCCCACGTTGCCGCTGTCCGGACACGGCACCGTGGCGGAACGGCTGGCGCAACTCGACCTTGCCGGTTGTGCAAGGCTGCTTGAGCCATAATCGGCGCCCGCCATCCCATCAGGAATTGCCGTGTACGTGCAGAACGCGAATGCCCCCGAACGCAAGCCGGTCACCGTGCCGGGCCTGCTTGCGATGAAAACGCAGGGACAGCGCATCGTGATGCTTACCGCCTATGACGCCAGTTTTGCCTGGCAGCTGGAGACGGCCGGGATCGACATCGCGCTGGTCGGCGACTCGCTCGGCATGGTGGTGCAGGGACACCGCAGCACGCTGCCGGTGACGCTCGATCACATGGTCTATCACACCGCTGCCGTGGCGCGTGGCTTGTCGGCCACGTTGCTGGTGGCGGATCTGCCGTTCATGGCTGATCGCGATGTCGCGCACGTGCTGGAAGCCGGCGCGCGCCTGGTTGGCGAAGCCGGTGCGGCGATGGTGAAGATCGAAGGCGCCGCGCCGCACATTCTCGAAGCGATCGCGGCGCTGACCGCGCGAGCGATTCCGGTCTGCGCCCATCTGGGACTGACGCCGCAATCGGTGCACAAGTTTGGCGGTTTTCGCATCCAGGGTCGTGAACAAGCCGCTGCCGATCGGGTGCTGGCGGAGGCCCTGGCCGTGCAGGCGGCCGGTGCGGATCTACTGGTGCTGGAGGGCGTGCCGGTCGAACTGGGCCGGCGGGTGACTGCGGCGCTGACGATACCGGTAATCGGCATCGGTGCCGGTCCGCATTGCGACGGACAGGTGTTGGTGATCCATGACATGCTCGGCATCACGCCGGGCAAACGACCCAAGTTCAGCAAGGATTTTCTGGCCGGACGCGACTCTGTCGCTGCGGCCATTGCGGCGTATGCCGCGGACGTGCGCAGCGGTGCGTTCCCGGCGCCCGAGCATTGTTTCAACTAAGCAGCGAGTCAACGCCCCATGCAGACCGTACAAGACGCCCCCTCCTTGCGCGCCGCGATTCGCGGCTGGCGCGCCAAGGGGCAGACGGTGGGCTTCGTGCCGACCATGGGCAACCTGCACGCCGGACATCAGTCGCTGATCAAGCTGGCGCGGGCGCGTACCGACCGGGTGGTCGCCAGCGTGTTCGTCAACCCGACCCAGTTCGGCCCGAATGAGGATTTCGAACGCTATCCGCGTACCTTGCTGCAGGATCAGGCGGCGCTGACCGAGCAGGAGTGCGATCTGCTGTTCGCGCCTGACGTGGCGACGATCTATCCGTTCGGCGCCGAGCACAGCGTCAGCCTGCGCGTGCCGCAGATCACCGACATGCTGGAAGGTGCGCATCGGCCCGGACACTTCGATGGCGTGGCCACCGTGGTGTGCAAGCTGTTCAATCTGGTGCAGCCGGATCTGGCGGTATTCGGACAGAAGGATTTCCAGCAGCTGAAGGTGATCGAGCGGATGGTGCGTGATCTGTCGTTGCCGGTGATGGTGATGGCGGCACCCACCTTGCGCGCCGACGACGGCCTGGCACTGAGTTCGCGCAACCAGTATCTGTCCGCCACCGAGCGTGCGCGGGCGCCGTTGATCCACGATACCTTGCTGAAGATGCGTGAGCTGATGGGCAAGGGGCATCCCTGGCAGGCGTTGGAGCAGACCGCTGCCGCACGCCTGATCCGTGCCGGATTTGTGCCCGATTACGCGGTGATCCGGCGCGCCGAGGATCTGGCCGAGCCGGCCGAGGGTCAGCGCGAGGGCTTGATCGCACTGATCGCGGCACGCCTTGGCGATACCCGCCTGATCGATAACTTGCTGTTCGACTGAGGCGCCCGCATATCTCGGTCGAAGCCGATGATGTTGCGGTGCAACGTCATCGGCTCGATAATTGCCGACTTAGCAGAGTCCTGCGGGAAAGAACGTCATGCACCTGAATATGCTCAAGGCCAAGATCCACCGCGCCACCGTGACCCATGCGGAGCTGCACTACGAAGGCTCGATCGCGATCGACGGTCTGCTGCTGGATGCCTCGGGTATCCGCGAGTACGAGCAGATCCACGCCTGGAACGTCAACAGCGGCCAGCGCTTCGTCACCTATGCCCTGCGTGCCGAGGAAGGCTCCGGCATCATCTCGGTCAACGGCAGTGCCGCGCGCAGCGCCCAGGCCGGCGACCTCATCATCATTGCCGCGTTCGTGCAGTTGAACGAAGCCGAGCTGGAGCAGTATCAGCCGGTCTGCGTCTACATTGGCGCAGGCAACCGCATCAGCCACACCAATCGCTCGATTCCCAAGCAGATGGCTGCTGCCTGAGCTGCTGCTGCATTCAGCGTTGCTGTTTCGCCAACGCCCACGCCACATGCTCGCGCACGATCGGCGAAGGGTGATCGGCGCGAGCATTCAGCGCTTCGCGTACGCCCGCTGACGGCGGCGCATTGCCCAGCGCCACCGCGATATTGCGCAGCCAGCCTTCGTAGCCGGTGCGGCGGATGGCCATGCCTTCGGTGCGCTTGAGGAATTCAGCCTCGCTCCATGCAAACAGTTCGACCAGCTTCGCGCCGTCGAGGCTGTGCCGCGGAGCGAAATCCGGCTCGGCGGTCTCCTGCGCGAATTTGTTCCACGGACACACCAACTGGCAGTCGTCGCAGCCGAAGATGCGGTTGCCCATCGGCGTGCGCAACTCTTCCGGGATGCTGCCCTCGAGCTCGATCGTGAGATAGGAGATGCAGCGTTTCGCATCCAGCCGGTACGGTCCGAGGATGGCCTGGGTCGGGCAGATCTCGATGCAGCGGCTGCAGCTGCCGCAGTGCGCGCTGGCCGGTGGGTCGATCGGCAGCGGCAGATCGGTGTACAGCTCGCCGAGAAAGAAATACGAGCCGGCACGGCGGTTGATCAGCACGGTGTGCTTGCCGATCCAGCCCAGCCCTGCGTTGCGCGCCAAGGCTTTTTCCAGCACGGGCGCGGAGTCCACGTAAGCGCGATAGCCGAAGTCGCCGATCACCGCATGGATGCGCTCGGCCAGTTTCTGCAGACGGTTGCGCATCAGCTTGTGATAGTCGCGCCCCAGCGCGTAGCGCGACACGTAACCGGCCTCGGCATCTTCCAGCACGTCCCAGGCATTGGCGGTACCGGGCGGGATGTAATCCATGCGTACCGAGATGACCCGTTGCGTACCGGGCTCGAGTTCGGCCGGCCGCGCGCGCCTGCTGCCATGCCGGGCCATGTATTCCATCTCGCCATGATGGCCATCTTCGAGCCAGCGTTCGAGATGTCGCTCGTCCTCACCCAGATCGGTGCCGCTGATGCCGGCTTCGGCAAAGCCCAGTTCGATCGCCCAACGTTTGATGTCGCGGGCGAGGGATGCGTAATCGGGTGTGCTGCGGACGCCGGTGCTGGACATTCGTCTATTGTAGATGCGGCACATGCCTATAATTCACGCATGCCCGTCCACCCGTACAGCCGTGACCTCCATACCGTCGAACAGCTGCGAGCCATGGAGCGTGCCTCGCTCGCGGCCTTGGGAATTTCCGGTCATGAGTTGATGCGCCGCGCGGCCAGTGCCGCGCTGAACAGCCTGCGCCGGCACTGGCCGCAGCTGCAACATATCTGCATTCATTGCGGCCCGGGCAACAATGGCGGGGACGGCTTTCTGCTGGGCGTGCTGGCGCGTGAAGCCGGGCTGCAGGTCGAGCTGGTGGCGCTGAGTGCGACGGCACATGGTGACGCGGCGCTGGCGCGCGCGGCATGGGAGGCCGACGGTGGCAAGGTGCAGTTGTGGGACATCGATGGCGTGCTGCCTGCGGCCGAACTTCATGTGGACGCGCTGTACGGCATCGGCCTCAATCGCGCGCCCGAGCCGGCGGTGGCGCAACTGATCGAGCAGATCAATCACAGCGGGCGGCCAGTGTTGGCGCTGGATGTGCCCAGCGGCTTGAACACCGACACTGGCGCTTGCCCCGGCGTGGCGATACGCGCCTGTGTCACGGTCACCTTCATCGCCGGCAAACGCGGGCTGCACACCGGCCGTGCCGCCGATCAGGTCGGCGTGCTCGAGCTGGCCACCCTGGGCGTACCCGATAGCGTGTATGCGGCGATGTCGCCCGATGCCCAGCTGCTTATCGCCGACGCGCTGCCGCCGCGCCTGCGTTACGCCAACAAAGGCGACAACGGCCACGTATTGGTGATCGGCGGCGAGCACGGCATGGCCGGTGCAGTGCACCTGGCTGGTGAGTCGGCGTTGCGCGCCGGTGCCGGCCTGGTCAGCGTGGCGACACGCGCCGAGCACGTCTTCGCGCTGAATGCCGCGCGGCCGGAATTGATGGCACATGGTGTCGATGGTCCGCAGGCACTGGCACCGCTGCTCGAACGCGCCGGCGTGCTGGCGCTGGGGCCAGGCCTGGGGCAGGCCGCCTGGGGCCATGCGTTGTGGCTGACCGCGCTGGATGCGAACAAGCCGCTGGTACTGGACGCGGACGGCCTGAATCTGCTGGCGCGCGAGCAGCGCCGGTTCACCGTGCCGACCGTCATGACGCCGCACCCGGGCGAGGCAGCGCGGTTGCTTGGCGTTGCCACCCGGGAGATCGAGCGTGATCGTTTTGCCGCTGCGCGCGAGCTCGCCAAGCGGTACGCCGCCGTCGTCGTACTGAAAGGTTCCGGCACTCTTATCGCCGATCCGGATGGACGTCTGGACGTCTGTCCGTGGGGCAATCCGGGCATGGCTTCCGGTGGCATGGGCGACTTGCTTACCGGTATCGTCGCCGCGCTGTTGGCGCAGGGTTGCAGCGCATGGCGGGCCGCCTGCCTCGGCGTGGGCCTGCATGCGCGTGCCGGTGATCGTGCCGCGCAACAGGGCGAACGCGGACTGCTGGCCAGTGACCTTCTGGCGCCACTGCGTGAACTTGGCAATGGCCTGTCGAGCTGCGAGCGTGACGGATGACGGGGCATATCGAACCCGGGCGGGAATGGTCGTTGCCTGATGAGGCGGCTACCGCTGCACTGGGTGCGCAGGTGGCGGACGTGCTGGATGATGGGTTGGTGCTCTACCTGCATGGTTCGCTTGGCGCCGGCAAGACCAGTTTCGCGCGCGCTTTGCTGACTGCGCTGGGTGTGGGCGAACGGGTCAAGAGCCCGACCTACAGTCTGGTCGAGGGCTATATGGCGCGGGGTCGACCAGCCTGGCATCTGGATCTGTACCGCATCGCCGATCCCGGCGAGCTCGAATGGCTGGGCCTGGACGCGCTGGCCGATCCTGCCGCGCTGGTGCTGGTGGAGTGGCCCGAGCGTGGCGCCGGCGCCTTGCCGGCAGCGGATCTCGAGCTACGCCTGGGCTATGCCGAGCAGGGCCGCCACGCGTTGCTGCGCGCCTTCACCCCGCGTGGCGAAGAACTGCTCGCGCGGCTGGATTGAGCACGGCTAAGTACTGAATTTCTCTTGAGAAATTGGCGATCCGGCATTCCGGTAAGGATATGTTCGGAATGCGCGACTTGCGGCCGATAACTTGATACAGCCTGATGAATGGTTCGCAGGTTATGGATATTCAAGGAAAAACCTGCTTGCTTTCGATGAGTGAACGCGTTTCAATGCGGCTTATGAGGGGTTACCTGAACAATTTGGGTGGATTTGTCGCCGTCGTCATCTTGGCAGCCGTGCCGCTGTGCGCGACCCGGGCGGCCGATTTGAAGGATGCGCGGGTCTGGGCTGGCCCGGATTACACCCGTGTGGTTCTCGATGCTTCCGGCCCGCTGCAATACACGGTCAGCCAGAAAGATGGCCAGATCGTGGTCGATCTGCCCGGCAGCGGGGTAAACCACGATTTTTCCGATCCGGTCGCACGAGGCCTGCTGAGGGGCATGAGTCATGCCCGCATCGGCGATCACCTGCAATTGACCGCCAAAATCGATCCGGGCAGTCGCCTGAAAAGCTTCGTGCTCAAGCCGACCAGCGGCACGGATTATCGGCTGGTGCTGGATATCTATCCCGGCAAAGACGGCAATGGCACGCAAGGTAATGGCAAAGACGATGATAGCGATCGCACCAGCGTAGCCGAAACCACTCCGGCCGCCCCCGCGCCAGAGGTTTCTGCGCCGATCGAGGCTCCCAAGTACAGCGGCAATTCCAGCCGCAGCAGCCGCGTCGCCACCGAGCAGGCTGCGGCCATGCTCAACGGTCAGCGCGCGGTGGTGGTGGCGATCGATGCCGGCCATGGCGGCAAGGATCCCGGTTCGCACGGACCCGGCGGCACGCTGGAGAAGAATGTCACGCTGGCGGTGGCGCGCAATCTCGCGGCGGAAATCAATCGTCAGCCGGGCATGAAAGCCGTGCTGACGCGCGACAGCGACTTTTTCATTCCGCTGACGCAGCGCTATCGCATCGCCCGCGAAAACAATGCGGATCTATTCGTGTCGATCCACGCCGATGCCTTTACCAGCGACGACGCCAAGGGCTCGTCGGTATGGGTGCTGTCGCCGCGCGGCAAAACCAGCACGGCTGCGCGCTGGCTCGCCGATAGCGAGAACCGCTCCGATCTTATCGGCGGCATCACGCTGGATGACAAGGACGACGGCCTGGCCAAGGTGCTGCTCGATCTGCAGCAGGGCTGGGCGATGCAGGCCAGCGACATGGTCGCCGGCAACGTGCTCAAGGCGCTGGGCTTGCTCGGACCGACCCATCGCGGCTATGTCGAACGGGCGAACTTCGTGGTGTTGCGTTCGCCGGATGTGCCGTCGATCCTGGTCGAGACCGCCTTCATCAGCAATCCGGCCGAGGAACGCAAGTTGCGTGACCCCGACCATCAGAAAGAGCTCGCCGAAGCGGTGATGAGCGGAGTGAAGAATTATTTCGAATCGACGCCGCCGCCGGGCACCTGGTTCGCGGCGCAGGCCGCCCGCCACAATGGCAATGGTGTCGAGCTGGCATCGAGCAAGCCCGCAAATGTCGACAAGAAGCCTGCGACAAAGTCGGCCAGCGCCCGCCGCGTCACGCTGGCCAGCAGTCCCCCGCCTGCGCCTCCGGCGGACGCCGGCGTACGTGACCTGCACAGGGTCGGCCGTGGCGAAAGCCTGCGCAGCATTGCCCGCCAATACGGCATCAGCGTGGGCGCCTTGAAGACGGCCAATCAACTGAATACCGATACGGTGCATGCCGGCACCATGTTGGCCATTCCCACCGGCTGATCTGGCTGGTCGATCTGGCTGGCTGATCTGAACAGGCCAGCATCGCATCGTCGACAGCTTCACCGTCGTTCGCTGCTAAAGTTCGCGGATGACTGTGATCCGCCTGCTTCCCCCCGAGCTCATCAATCAGATCGCCGCCGGCGAGGTTATCGAACGACCTTCCTCGGTGGTCAAGGAGTTGGTCGAGAACAGCCTCGACGCCGGAGCCACCCGTATCGAGGTGGACATCGAGGCAGGCGGCGCCCGCCTGATCCGCGTACGTGACGACGGCGGCGGCATCCATGTCGACGAGCTTCCGCTGGCGGTGGCTTCGCACGCAACCAGCAAGATCGGCAGCTTCGACGATCTGGAACATGTCGCCAGCATGGGTTTCCGCGGCGAGGCGCTGGCTTCGGTATCGTCGGTATCGCGTTTCGCGCTGACCTCGCGTGCGCGCGATCAGGACGCCGCGTTCCGCATCGAAGTCGACGGCGGCAAGCTACAGGCGGCGCGCCCTGCGCAGCATCCGCAAGGCACCAGCGCCGAAGTGCGCGACCTGTTCTACAACGTGCCGGCGCGGCGGAAATTCATGCGTGCCGAACGCACCGAATTCGCCCATATCGACGACTTGCTGAAATCGCTGGCACTGGCGCGCAGTTCGGTGGAATTCCGGCTCAGCCACAACGGCAAACCGGTGCGCATCTGGAAGGCTGCGCGCAACGAGCAGGCCGAGTTGCAACGTGTGGCCGAGGTGCTTGGCGAGGAATTTCCGGCACAGAGCCTGCGCATCGATCACGCCATGGCCGGGTTGCACCTGTCTGGCTGGGTCGGCCTGCCCACCGCGTCGCGCGCGCAGGCCGATTCGCAATATTTCTACGTCAATGGCCGGCTGGTACGCGACCGTATCGTCGCCCATGCGGTGCGCCAGGCATACGCCGACGTGCTGTTTCACGGTCGTCATGCGGCGTTCGTGTTGTATCTGGAACTCGATCCGGCCGGGGTGGACGTCAATGTGCATCCGGCCAAGCATGAAGTGCGGTTCCGCGAGCAACGGCTGGTGCACGACTTCCTGTTCCGTACCCTGCACGAGGCGTTGGCGCAGACACGGGCGGGAGCAAATACGCTGCCGTCGGCGGAATCGGTGCCGATGGTCGTCGGACCACATGCCGCACCCATGTATTCCAACGCTACCGCGTGGCCTGGACAGTTCAGCCAGAACCGTTTGAATCTGGGTGTGCGCGATGAGCCGCTAGCCGGTTACGCCGCCTTGCTCGGTGAATCGGTGCCCGCATCGAATCTGTCCTCCGCGCCGATGCCGGCGACGGAAGAGGGCGAGGCGCCGCCGCTGGGTTTCGCGATAGCCCAGCTGAAGAACATCTTCGTGCTGGCCGAGAATGCGCATGGCATGGTGCTGGTGGACATGCACGCGGCACACGAACGCATCACCTACGAGAAACTGAAGTCCGGTCGTGTCGCCAGCAATCTGCGTTCGCAGATGCTGCTGGTTCCGCTCGGCATTGCAGTCAGCGCGAAGGAAGCCGCAGCGGCGGAAGAGCATGCCGAGGCGCTGGCCGAGTGGGGTCTGGAGTTGTCGCGCAGCGGTCCGGCGACGATCGTGGTGCGGCGTATTCCCGCGCTCCTGGAGGGCGCGGACGTCGGTCAGCTCAGCCGCGACGTGCTGTCCGAACTGGCCCAGCACGGCAGTTCGCGCCGTCTGCAGGAGCTGGAGAACGAGTTGCTCTCCACCATGGCCTGCCATGGCTCGGTGCGTGCGGGGCGGCGGCTGACGATCCCCGAAATGAACGCGCTGCTGCGCGAGATGGAAGCGACCGAGCGCTCGGGACAGTGCAATCATGGCCGTCCGACCTGGGTCCAACTCAGTCTGGGCGAGCTCGACAAGTTGTTCATGCGCGGCCGTTGACGCGCGCCATTCGATAGTTGTTCCGCTGGAGAGACCGATGATCCGTACCAGCCTCTTTGTTGCCGCCGCCATTCTGGGAGTCGCCACCGTGCATGCCACCGATACCGACAGTTACAAGCAAAGCATCGAGCAATGGCGCGCCGGTCGGCTCGAGCGACTGACCGCACCGGGCGGGTGGCCGAGCCTGGCCGGTCTGGAATGGCTGAAGGATGGTCCCAATCGCATCGGCAGCGCGGCGGACAATGACATTGTGCTGACTGTGGGTCCCGCACATCTTGGTGTGGCGGACCTGGCCAGCAACGGCGAAGTGCATCTCGTGCTCGAGCACGACAGTGGCGCGCTGATCGACGGCAAGCCGGTGTACGAGGCCACGCTGATCGATGACGTGAAAGCCGGCGACGCCACGCCGACCACGGTGAGCTTCGGCACCGCGAGCTTCTACCTGATCGACCGCGACGGCCGCAAAGGGTTGCGCGTCAAGAACAGCGACGCGCCAAGCCGCAAGCATTTCCTCGGCATCGATTCGTTCCCGATCGATCCGTCATGGCGGATCGAGGCGACCTGGGTCCCTGCAGCGCCGGGCGAGACGCTGGAAATGGGTACGGTCATCGGCACCATCGACAAATACCCGGTGCCGGGCAAGCTGGAATTCAGTCGCGACGGCAAGCAGTTCGAAATCCTGCCGGTGATCGAGGTGCCGGGCGACAAGCAGTATTTCATCGTGTTTGCCGATCGCACCAGCGGCAAGGAAACCTACGGCGCCGCGCGCTTCCTGTATATCGATCCACCGAAGGACGGCAAGGTCGTGCTGGATTTCAACAAGGCGTACAACCCGCCGTGCGCGTTCACCCCGTTTGCCACCTGCCCGCTGGCACCGCCGGAAAACCGGTTGGACCTGCGCGTGACAGCGGGCGAGAAGAACTACCGAGGCTCGAATCACTGAGCGGTGTGCTGCATGCCGCCGCAATGCGTCGGTTGGGCTCAACGCCCGGTGAACTGCGGCTTGCGCTTTTCCAGAAACGCCGTGGTGCCCTCACGCATGTCTTCGGTGGAGAATGCCAGCGCGAAGCCTTGCGTCTCGAATTCCAGGCCCTGATCGATCGCGGTTTCGCCGCCTTGCAGTACGGCGTCGAGAATGCCGGCGGCAGCCAGCGGCGCGGCGGCGGCGAGCTGGTCGGCCAGCGCGTTCACCGTTTCATCCAACGCCTCGGGTGCGACCACACGGGAGACGATGCCCAGCTCGTACGCGCGTTGCGCGTTGATCGGCGCGCCAGTGAGGCACAACTCCAGCGCAGCACCGCGACCGGCCAGACGCAACAGGCGCTGGGTGCCGCCGAAACCGGGGATCAGGCCGAGGTTGATTTCCGGCTGGCCGAACTTGGCCTTCTCGCTGGCCACGCGCAGATGGCAGGCCATCGCCAGCTCCATGCCGCCGCCGAGTGCGAAGCCCTGGACGCGCGCGATCACCGGCTTGCCTAGCCGCTCGATCGAACTCATCAGGCGCTGGCCGGCGCGCGAAAAGCCTTGCGCCTGCACCGGCGTATAGCCATTCATCTCGGCGATATCGGCGCCGGCGACGAAGGCTTTTTCGCCGGCGCCGGTCAGTACCACCACGCGCACGGCATCGTCCTGCGCGGCCTGTGCAAATGCGATGGTCAACTCGTTGAGTGTGTCGCGGTTCAGCGCGTTGAGCTTGTCGGGGCGGTTGACGGTGATCGTGCGCACCGCGCCGCGGTTGCCGATTTCCAGGTTGCGATAGGCCATGAACGACTCCCGATGGATGCAAAGGCGCGATGGTAGCAGCGGGAACCTTTGTCGCCGCGGGGTTTCTCAAGCCACAAGCGCCAGCGCTGCACGAATCCGGCGAACCGCTTAGGATGATCCGTCAGAATCGACTGTCGCGATACGATAGGGAAGGCCCGGTGGAGAAAGGCATGACACATCTGCGTGGCGGGTTGCTCGGCATGCTGCTGTTGTTGGGTGGCGTGGCGCATGCGCAGAGTCAGCCGTCGGCGACAACCGCGCCGGCGGTGCCAGCCGCCCCAGCCGTCCAGGCGAAGCCCGACAAGGCGAAGTTGTCGTATGCCATCGGTTACCAGATCGGCAGCCAGTTCGCGGACGGCAAGCCGGATGTGGATATTCCCGTGCTGTTGCGTGCGATCCAGGATGCTTACGCCAAGCGCCATCCGAGCGTGTCCATGCAGGACATGCACCTGCAGCTGCAGCGCCTCGATCAGCAGATGCACGCCGATGCGCTGGCCGAGTTCAAGCGCATCGCCGCCGTCAATGCGCGCAAGAGTGCTACTTACATGGAGCGCAACCGGCAGCGGCCCGGTGTGGTGCAGTTGCCGTCTGGCATCCAGTACGCCGTGCTGAGCCAAGGTTCCGGCACGGTCAGTCCAACCGTGACCAGCCTTGTTACCGTGAACTACCGCGGCATGCTGATCGACGGCACCGAATTCGACAGCACCTGGGCACACGGCGCACCGGTGAGTTTTCCGGTGAACGGTGTCATTCGCGGCTGGCAGGACGTGATCCCGCGCATGCATATCGGCGACCGCTGGAAAGTAGTGATTCCGCCACAGCTGGCTTATGGCGGAGACGGCATGTTGCCGCGGATTGGTCCGAACGAGGCATTGGTGTTCGAGATCGAACTGCTCGACATCAAGTCGGCTACCGACAAGCCCTGATTTATGCCGGTGGTAACATGACGGGGTATGTCGAACGCCCCGAACCCCGCCGAAACGCTCCCGTTGAGCCCTTGTACCGGCATCTGCCGGCTGGACGAGCGTGGCTATTGCGTGGGCTGTCAGCGCACCGGTGAAGAGATCGGCCGCTGGCGTGCGATGAGCGATGCGGAACGGCTGTACGTCATGCAGGTGATCCTGCCGGGCCGCGAAAGGCCGTGATGGAGGCGCTGATCAACGCGCTGCTGCCGCTGTCGGCGCCACCGACGGGGCCGGGCTGGAATCACACGGACATGGCCGAGCTGCTGGGCAATACGCAGCGCCAGCCGGCAGCCGTGCTGGTGGGCCTGCGCGACGGTGTGCAGCCTCGGCTGGTGCTCACCGTGCGCACCGACCATCTGCAGTCGCATGCCGGCCAGGTAGCCTTTCCCGGTGGCCGCAGCGAGCCGGCCGATGGCGATGCGCTGACTACCGCCCTGCGCGAGAGCGAGGAGGAGATCGGCCTCGATCGAGCACTGGTGACGCCGCTGGGTTATCTGGATTGCTTCGAGACCATCAGCGGTTTCTGCATCACGCCAGTGGTGGCGAAGATCGCTGCCGAGGCACAGCTGTATCCGGCGCCGGACGAGGTGGCCGAAGTATTCGAAGTGCCTCTGGCATTCCTGCTGGAGCCGGCCAACCTGCGCCGCTATACGATGGAGTTCCGTGGCCATCAGCGGCCGATGGTGGAGTTCGTCCATGGCGGTCATCGCATCTGGGGCGCCACCGCCGCCATGTTATTCAATCTGCTGCAGAGGATGGGACGGACATGACGCTGAAAACCACCTTGATCGATGCGGCCGAACTTGCCGCGTTGCCATCGCAGGATGTGCTCGTCGTCGATTGCCGTTTCGATCTGGCCGATCCGGACAAGGGCCATCGCGATTATCTGGACAGCCACATTCCAGGCGCCGTGTTCGCCAGCCTCGATCATGACTTGTCCGACCTGTCACGGCAGCCGGAAGGTCTGGGACGGCATCCGCTGCCGCTGGAGCCGGCGTTCAACGCGCTGCTGTCGCGCTGGGGCTGGCATGCGGGGATGCAGGTGGTGAGTTATGACGCGGGCAACGGCGCGCTGGCCGCGGCGCGGTTGTGGTGGCTGCTGCGGCTGGTCGGCGTGCAACAGGCCGCCGTGCTGAATGGGGGTTACGCCGCATGGCTGGCTGCGCGCTTGCCGACGGAGTCGGGAGAGCCGGTTGCACGGCCGGTCAGCCAAGTGTCGCTGCATTACGATGCCAACCAGGTACTGGTCGACCATGCGGCACTGCTGGGCGGCGCGTCCGGGCAGTTGCTGGATGCGCGGGCGGCACCGCGTTATCGCGGTGATGTCGAGCCGCTGGACCGGGTCGGTGGCCATGTGCCCGGCGCGCTGAACCGCCCGTTTGCCGACAACCTCGGCAGCGACGGCCGCTTCAAATCGCCCGCACAATTGCATGAAGAGTTTCTTGCGGTACTGGGTTCGACCGCGCCGTCGGACGTGGTGCACATGTGCGGTTCCGGCGTGACCGCGTGCCACAACCTGCTGGCGATGGAACATGCCGGGTTGCACGGTTCACGGCTCTACGCACCGTCGTGGAGCGGCTGGGTCAGTGATCCAGCACGGCCGATCGCCAAGGGCTGATCTATTTGCCGCAGGAGCCCGCTAGCGGGCTCCTACAACATCACGCTCATTTCTTTTCTTTCAGCCGTGCCACCAGTTGTTGCAGCACGGCCCGCGTCTGCGGGTGGAAGAACGCATCGGTGAAGTCTTCCAGCGGCAGCGCACCCAGGTCGGCGTAAGCCGCAGCGAGGTCGGCTCGCGCCAGCGTGCGGGTGGCGAGCATCGCGTGCGGCGGCAATGCCAGCAATTCGCCCAGCCAATGCAGCGCACGCGTGGCGACCTGGTCGACGCCGGTGAGTTCATCGACGAAGCCGCAGGCCAGCGCTTCGGCCGCCTCGATCATGGCACCGGAAACCAGCAACCGTTCGGCGCGGTAGGTGCCGACCACGCGGCGCAACGCCAGCTGGATCGCCTCGGGCACGATCAACCCCACCTGCACTTCGTTCAGGCCGATGCGGTACGGGCCTTCGGCCATCACGCGGTAATCGCAGAACAGTGCCAGCACCGCGCCGCCGGCCGGGCTGTGGCCGGTGATCGCCGCGACCAGCGGAATCGGTGCGCGGGCCAGCGCGCCGCACAGCGAAAAAAATTCGCGCCAGTATTCGAGTACGCCAGCGCGGTCGCGCGACAGCAGCGCCGGTACGTCGACGCCGGCGGAGAACAGGCCTTGCGCACCGGACAGCACGATGCCGCGCACGCCATCGCGCACGCTGTCGTCGATGGCGGCATGTAGCACGCGCAACAGATCCAGGTTCAACGCATTGACCGGCGGGCGGGCCAGCTGGACCTCACGGATGTCGTTGGGGTGGTTAGTTATGTTGAGCATGAGGAACTCCGGCTCGATGGATTTACGGTTGGGGGTTGTCGGCGTCGGTCCAGCTGTAGCGCACGGCATAGTCCAGCGTGGCCTTGCCGTTGGCCGGTACCTCGACGCGGAACTCAAGAGTGTCCGGTGTCTGCTCGCTAGGTTTGCTGCTGGATGAAATCAGCGTCCATTGCCGCCAGCGCGAAGGATGTTCACGCACGGTCACCGTGCGCGCGCTGTCGCCTGCGTTGCTGAGGTCGATACGGAATGTTTCGCTCATGGTGCGGCCGGCCTTGTCCGCGCTGAAGCTGGTGCGCGTGCGTTCGGCGCGCAGATCAAACGCGGTACCCAGCGTGATCGTGGCGTCGCTGCCTTTCGGGGTGTCGTCGATACGGCCTTCGCCGATGAACTGCGGCGTGCCGTTGCGATCGGCGGTGAGCACGCGCAGGTAGCCGGCCGGCAGGCTGTCGAATGCCTTCAGCTTCAGCGTGCTGACGATGGCGCTGCCGCCGCCCTGATTGAAATCCCGGTTGAGGATCGGCTGTTGCGGCTGGAAGCTGTTGCCATTCTCGTACAGCGCGGTGCGCACGCAATCCAGCGTGCGGTCTGTGTACAGCGGCACCTGGCTGACACTGCCGTCGGGCAGCTCGACCGCGGCGGGCAAGGTGTAGCTGCGGTAGTCGCCGATGCTGTCCTGCTGGGGCAAGGCTTCGGCCTTAGCGCTGAAGCCGCGGGCCGCTGCCATCATGGGACGCGGGGTTGAGGCCTTGGCCATGTTCGGCTCGCCGGCGATCAAGGTGAGCTGGGTGTCGTGCCAGTCGCGGCCGCTGCGGTTGGCGATGCTGGCATGCGATTCGAACTGCAAGCGGCAGGCCGCGCCGGGTTGCAATGTCGCCACATAGGCAGCGCGCCAGCCGAGGCCAGCGGTGGGATAGCTGAGCACGGCAGGAGCCTGGCCAGCGCGCGCCGCATCCACCCGCAGACTGAGGCTGGACCCGGTGGGGAAGTGGCCGTCCTGCACGCGGACGGCGGCAAAGTCGCGAATCAGCGTGGTCAGGTTGTCGCCGCCGCGCACCAGCAGGCCATCGCCCACGCGCAGCAGGGTGCCACTGGCCAGCAGCTGTCCAGTGCTGCCCACCACGTCCACATTCCGGCCGATGAGTCCGGTGAGTGCGGCGTTGCTGCCCTGACCGAGCAACAGGCGTTGCGACACCACCTTGCTGGAGCCATCGGTGAATGCCAGCGCCATCGCCTCCGCATCGAGGTAGATCGGCAGATCGCCGATCACCACGTCCTGCATGCCGCGCTTCAGGTCCAGGCTGCGGCGTTCGCGCACCACCGCGTAGCCTTCACCCACGCTGCCGTCGGTAGTGGACGCGTACAGCGCAGCGTTGTCGTTGCGATAGAGCGTGAGTTCGGTCGTGCGATCGGCAGCGGTCGCGGTGGCGGATAGCGCCGTGACGCAGGCGATGACGAGGGCAGTCAGAGGAGGATGGCGCACGGCGAACTCCTTTCAGTGGGTTGTGCGCATCTTACGGGCTGCCGATGAAGCTCTGACATCCATGTGGGGTGCGAAACCTCGAATTGGCGGGGGACTCCTTGAATTGGCGGGAAAATCCTTCGAAGCGGCGGCTGGAAATCGCCGCCACGGCGACGCTTATGCTGCATTGCAGGGTTGCGGAGAAAAGGGAGACGCGATAAATATAGATCGATCTAAATGCCGTGGTTCGGGGGCCGTCAGTCGGCTGTTCTTCGGATCGGAGCCGGTTTTTTAGACAGCAGGTCTGGCGGGAGGGCGCTGGATTTTTCGCAATCTGGGTTTCCTCGGGGAGAGTCGACCATGAGCAACATCGGTTTCAGGCGCAGTGTGCTTGCGAGTGCACTGGCATTGGTATTCTTTGCGCCTCTGTCAGTGGCGGCGCAAACGGCAACACCACCAGACGGCAGTCAGCAGCCAACCACGCAGCAAGATGCGGCGAAAAAGAAAGACACGACCACGCTGCAGAAGGTCGTGGTCACCGGTTCGCTGATTCCGCGTGTAGAGGTCGAAGGCGCGACCCCGGTCATCACCATCAGCGGCGCGCAGCTCAAGCAGGAAGGCTTCACCACGGTCTACGAGTTGATGAATTCCATCACCCAGACCGGTGTCGCCGAAACACCGCCATCGTGGGGCAGCAGTTCGGTCAACGCGCGGCAGCTCAACCTGCGCAACCTGGGTTCGGGGCGCAGCTTGTTGCTGATCGACGGCCATCGGGTCAGCGACTACCCGCAGTCGGCCCACGCCAGCACCAACTTCCAGAACTTCAACAACATCCCGACCGGGATGATCGATCGCATCGAAATCCTGGCCACGGGCGCGTCGTCGCTGTACGGCTCGGATGCTGTCGCCGGCGTGGTCAACATCATCCTGAAGAAGCAATACCAGGGCGACGACGTGCAAATGACGCTGGGTGGGGCCACCCGCGGCGGGCGCGACTACGGCGATTTCAATCTCGTTGGCGGCAAGTCCGGCGACCACTGGCATGTGGTCTACAACCTGGAGCGCTCCCATCGCAGCGGGTTGTTCGGACGCGACCGCCCGTATTCCGACTCGGAAGCCGATGCGGGCTACGGTGCCTACGACCAGAACGCGAGGTTGTTCGGCTATAAGACTTATGACGGCCTGTCTCTCTACGACGCCAACGGCAACTACATTGCACCGCCGGCCGGCGCCTGCAACCAGTTCGGCAACAACTTCGCGCTGCACGACTACAAGACGGTCGCCACCAACGGCCATACGGTCGACCCGACCAATGTCACTGACCATGGTACTTACTGCACGCAGCCGGCGCTGTTCAGCAACTGGGTGTTGACCCCGGGCAGCGACAACAAAGATGCCTATGTGGCTGGCGACTACGATTTCGGAAACGGCCTGCAGGCCTATGGCTCGATAGGGCTATGGGACACCCTGGGCACGTCCAATACCGAGTTGCCGTTCCTCTACGCGATGGGCGGCCTGCCGAACAATTTCTACGATCAGACCAGCGGTCAGGTGATCAGCAACTACTTTCGCCAGCTCACGCCGAAGGAATTGGGCAGCTACGGCAACACGCACGACAAAGAGCAGAACTGGGACATCCATGCCGGGTTGCGCGGCACGTTCCTGGACGGTCGCTTCAACTGGGACTTCAATCTGGGTACCAACAAGTACATCGTGCACGAACGCTATACGGGCCTCAACGAACAAGGCATGTTCGACTTCTTTTTTGGCCCGCAGCTCGGAACCACCAGCGTGGGCGGCAACACGTTGCCGGTTTACGCACTCAATTCGGGACGTTTCTGGAATCCGATCACACCGGCGCAATACCACTCGTTCGGCGTCGTGGGCGAAAACACCGCCGTGAGCTGGATGGATCAGGCGTCGCTGAACGTCAATACCGACGAGCTGTTCAAGACCTGGGCTGGTTCGGTGGGTTTTGCCACGGTGCTGGAAGCGGTGCACCAGGGATTCAAGTTGTCGCCGGATCCACGCGGCAATACCACCACTTTCGGCGACCCGTTCCAGGATTACATCACCGGCGGCGGCACGCGCAATCGCGTATCGCTCGGTTCGGAGCTGCGCATTCCGTTGCTGTCCAACCTGACATGGACTCTGTCCGGACGACTGGACAAGTATCGTGACGCCAGCGCCGCGGACGTGGCGCGTACCTGGGGCAGTTCGCTCGAGTATCGCCCTTATGAGGGACTGCTGCTGCGCGGATCCTATGGCACCAACTTCCATGCGCCCGACATGCAGTACATCTACAAGAATCCGTCGGTGTCGCAGGTCGGCATCTACGCCGACCCCTATCAGTGCGTGACTGCTGGCGCTACGACTTGTCAGCCGTTCCAGCACAACACCTATTTCAGCTCGTACCTGTCCGGTGGCCCAAGCCTGAACAACGAAACCGGCAAGTCCTGGACCTACGGTTTCGTGTGGCAAATCCCGGGCGTGGACGGCTTGTCGCTGTCGGCCGACTACTGGCGTATCGGCATCAACAACGGCATCGTGAACGTGGGCCAGAGCGACGTGCTGACGGATGAGGCGGGTTGCCGCACTGGCCACACCTTCGACAGCAGCGGCAACTATATTGGAAACTATATTGCCCATCCGCAGGGGTCATCCTATTGCCAAAATGTGATCGCCAACGTCAAGCGCGACGCCAACGGCAACATCACCGCGGTGTACAGCGGCGCCATCAACGAGAGCCTGCTGACCGTCACGGGTATCGATGCATCTCTGGCCTACGCGCTGAGAACCACCAACCTGGGTAATTTCAACCTCAGCATCGACTACACCGACAACCTCTCGTACAAGGAACGCACGCTGGCCTCGGACCCGCTTCTCAACACCCGCTACCAGCATGCGGCAAGCAAGGTGCGCGGCACCGTCAACTGGCGGCGGGGTGCATGGGATGCGACCTTGTATGGAGACCGTACCGGCCGTGTCCGTGCGCCCAACTTCGGTAGCTGCAACTCCCTGCCCAACGGTATTCGTCCGAGTGTCGGCGATCCCGATTGCACCATGTATTTCGGACACGTGCCTGCGTGGATCACTTGGAGCACCAACGTCGGCTATCGCTTCGATGACCGCATGAAGGTCAGCCTCAACGTCTCCAACATCTTCAACAACATCGGCAAGATTCCGTATTACGCAGGTGGCTTCGAATTCATCCCGACGTTGAACAATGCCAGTTACGTCGGCCGTGAAGTGTCGGTGACATTCGACTACAAACTCGATTGATCCCCAGCGGGCTCGATTGATCCCCAGCGGGGCCGGCCCTCACCGGTCCCGTTTTTTTTGTGTCGGCAATATCCGTGATCGCTTGTTCCCGATCGCTGGAATCAATGATTGATTCTTTCGAGGGCCATGCCCTTGGTGGTTGGGCCGAACACGCCGATGACGGCGATGCCGGTGACCATCGCGATGGCGATGAATACGGCTACGGCAAGTACGCCACCGGCATTCAGGAAATAGCCGACGGCGAGGCCTGCAAAGGCGGCGGCCAGCCGGCTCCATGAATAGACAAAGCCGATGGCGCGGGCTCGGATGCGGGTGGGATAGAGCTCCGCCTGATAGCTGTGGTACGCGTACGACATCACGTTGGCGGCCAGCGTGAACAGCACGCCGAGGGCAATCAGGAGGGGAGCACTGCTGACTTGCGAGAAGGCCAGCATCGCGAGCCCCATGACGACCAGTCCCAGGATGATCTGCAGCTTCCGCTCGACACGATCGGCAAACAGCGTGCCCAGCAGCGGCCCGAAGGGATTGGCTATCGCGATGACGAACGAGTATTCGAGGCTGTGCGTCAAGGTGATGCCGCGGGCGATCAGCAGAGTGGGCACCCACGCGGCAAAGCCGTAGAAACCGATTACCTGCGCCATGTTGAATACCGACAGCATCAGCGTGCGCTTTCGATAAGTCGCCGAGAATATTTCCAGAAATCTCCCGCCGCTTTTCTCTTCGGTCGACTCCTGCCGGGGCTGCGGCAAGTCAAGACCTGTTTCCGCGCGGACCTTTCTTTCGATCGTCGAGATCACCGCTTCCGCTTCGTCGACACGCCCTTTCAAGGCAAGCCAGCGCGGGCTCTCCGGTATCCTGCGGACAAGCAGCCACACCACCCCCGCGCCGATGGAACCGATCAGCACGACCCACCGCCAGCCGTCGAAGTCGAATGGCCTGAGTGGCACCAGCAGCCACGCCAGCAGGGCGACGACGGGGACCACGCAGAAGGTGATGAACTGGTTGATCGAAAAAGCCCGGCCACGTTCGGCGCCCGGAATCAGTTCCGAGATATACGTGTCGATAGTGACCAGTTGCACGGCGAAGCCGATGCCCGCGATGAAACGCCAGATGTTCAGCATCTCGCCGGTTCTTTGAAACGCCATGATGGCGGTGCAGGCGACGTACCAGATCAGCGACCAAGTGAATACCGGCCGTCGGCCAAAGCGGTCCGGCAGATGGCCCAGCAGCACCACGCCGAACCACAGGCCGGCGAACGTGCTGAAGACGAACGTGCCGAAGCCTGCGATCTTGATGCTGTCGAGTGCGGCAAAAAATCCCAGCGACTGCGGTGTGAAGAGGCCCGACTTGATCATCCCCGGCGCCACATAGCCGGTGAAAAACAGGTCGTAGAATTCAAAGACGCCGCCCAACGAAATCAGGATGACGATGGTCCATACCGCTCGCGATGGCGGCAGTCTGTCGAGGCGGGCCGCGATCCTGGCAGAGGCAATTTCGGACACGTTGTTTTACCTGTCGGTGATGGGAGTGATCCCCGGCGCGATCGGCGACGGGACTCAAGGCGCGGGCGAGGGCATCATCCGCGGCAGGTCTCAAACTCAGAGGGATACTTTCACTTCCGCATATACCATCCGGCCGATGGGGGAATATGTGCCGATATCGCTGGTGGTGAACTGGTTCGTGAACGCACGCGGGAAGATGGGTGGCATCTTGTTGGCTATGTTGTTCACGCCAAGGGCGAGCCCGATGCTCCGGTCGCTGTCGTCCCCGCCGAGGGTCCATGTGTACGAGCCGCGCAGATCCCACACGCTGTAGCTAGGCACCCGAATACCCGGGAGAGTACCGGCGGCGCCCGTGTCATTGACATAGGAGGTGTAGTTGTTCGCCAGCGTGAGGTCCAGGTTTCCGTAGGACCAGTCGAGCGTCGAGTAGAAACTCGCCTTCGGCAGCGTCCCGGCGAACACGCCGATGTTGCTGGCGTTGCCCGCGTACTGCTGGTACGAACCGCCCGCGAAGCGCTGGAACTTGTACGAATTGAACAACATCCCCTTGCTGGAAAAGGTCCAGGTTCCGTAATGGTTCGTGGGAACGGCGTAGTCCAATCCCAGCATCCAGGAGTGCTCGATCAGGACGCTCTGGTTGCGGAACCGGTCGATGACGTAGAGTTGCGAGTATTTGCTCGGATCGGGCAGGCCGGTGGCCGGATTGGTCAGGAAAGCCTTCAGTGATCCGGGGGTTCCGAACGGATCGGTACCGCCGAGGTTGGTGAAGTTGCCCGTGCTGACGCTGTCGAAGTACTTCGAGGCGGAACCCGAAGCGTTGACCGATTGCAGGATGGTGGTGAAGTCCGCGCCACCCGGGAAACCGCGCACGGTGATCGAGGAGTAGTCCGCGGTGAGCATGAGGCCCTTGATGAACTTCGGACGGAATTCGAAGCCGATGGAACGCGACGTCGAGGTCGACGGCTTGAGCGACGGGTTGACGCCGTCTTCGCCGTTGAAGGTGTTCCCGACGCCGTACTGGCTGCCGAACACAATGCCGATGAGACGGTCGGTCACCGGACGGGTGTCGAACGGCCCGTAGGCCTGATACAGCGGTGGCGCGGCGAACGACTTCGTGTAGGTGCCATGAAGCACGAGCTGGTTGTCGATGGGCTCCCAACGGAACCCCAGCTTCGGCGAATTGCTGCTACCGGCGTCGCTGTAGTGCTCGAAGCGGCTGGCGGCGGTGAGATCGAACTCGTGCAGGCCGGGGATATTCATGCTGCTCGAGGTGATCGGGATCAGCGTCTCGGCGTACACCGCGCTTACGTTGCGCCCGTGATTGAACGGATCGGTGAACATGCCGCCGCTCCAGTTCTGGTCGTTGCCGGCGGTAGAGCCAGTGACCGGGTCGGTGACGCGGCCATTCGGATCGGCATGGCCGGAAACCTCTTCACGCCGCCAGCTGACTCCGATCGCGAGGTTCACACGCCCCGCGGGCAGCTCGAACAGTTTGCCGACGGCGTGCGCATCCCAGGAGTAGAGCTTGCTGTCGCCATTCAGCACCTCGGTGCCGAGCACGTTGGTCAGCGCGGCCGCTGGGTTACCGGTCACGGCAAACGGATTGAGCGCCGGCTGCAGTACCAGCGGGTTGTTGACCGAATAACCGCCGTACACCTTGCTGAAGGCGCCGCCGACGACCGCGTTGCCGCTGGAGTCGTATCCGCCGGCGACGGCCCGTGCCAGATTAGGCGTGAAAATCAGGTTGGTATCGCGCTCGCTCAGCTTGCTCTCGCTGTAATCGACGCTGGTATGCCAGGTCCACGAGAAGGGCAGGTTGCCCTCGAGTCCGAAGGAGAAGCGATAAGCGTCGGTGGTGTCGAATACCTGTTTGGGCCGCGACCTGTCGGCGAAGGTCACGCCCGTCGCTGCGGTGGTCAGCGGATTGTAGGGGGCACCGGCCGGAACGGTCAGCGTGGCATGGGCGAAGGGTTGGCCCGCAGCAGCCCAGGCGGTGGATTGGACCTTGTTCTGCGAGATCAGCACATCGCCGAAGGCCTCGATCTGGTCGTCGGTGAAAGGCTGCGAGGTCATGTTCACGACAAGGTTCTTGTGCTCCTGCCGCTGCAGGAGCATTGCATATTTCGAATAGTCGAATCCTTTGGACAGCTGTGAAGCGCTGGTGGCGTTGTAGACGCCCGGCGACAGGGCCGCGTAGCTGGCAGCGGTCGCGGCGGTGCCGGTCGGGACGGGCGGCGTGAGCAGCCCCGGCGCCAGTACGTAATTGCCCCCGGCGACGACGCCCGGCAGGCCCGTGCCCGGAACGGCACCGTACATCGGGCTTGTGAACGAACGCTCGCTCTGGAGAAGGGGGCTGGTCTTGGCGTCGCTGACGGTGGCCGTGATGTTCACCGGACCGATGTCGCCGCCGAGCGTCGCAAACGCCGAACGATCCTTGTAGCCGCCATCCGCCACGCCGTAATGCGCGCCGAATGTCACGCCGTGGTAATCCCGCTTGAGGATGAAGTTCACCACGCCGCCGACGGCGTCGGCGCCGTAGAGCGAGGAAGCGCCGTCGGTGAGCACGTCGACCCGCTCGAGCGCGGCGGCTGGAATCTGGCTGATGTCGACGAAATTCTTGCTGCCGCTCAGGCCTGCGACCGCATCCAGCGCCATGCGCTGGCCGTTGACCAGCACCAGCGTCGGCAGGTTGCGCAGCTCGACCTGCGAGCCGCCGGCCGTGAATTGGTTACGGTTCTGCGCGTTGCTCGCACCGGCATTGCTGCGGCCGGCGAAGGCCGGAACGACCTTGCGCAACGTCTCTAGCATGTTGCTCGAGACACCGGTGTGGCCGAGCTGGTCCGCATCGAGGGTCGTGACGGGAACGGCTGCGGCGTTGGGGTCGATCGGCAACAGTGTTCCCGTGACCACGACCTGCTGCAGATTGGTGGTCTTGGGGACTGACGGCGGTTTGCTGGCTGAGGACGTCGCAGCGGTCCCCTCCTTTTGCTTGACCGACGTGCCCGTGTCGGCGCTGACGACAGTTGCCGCCGTGGCATGGCCAACCAGGCCCAAGCTCAGGACCAGCGCGCTGAACAGCGCATTGCGTGGATAGTTCTGCATGGTATCTCCCCAGGAATCACGTCAGGTTTCGGACAATCTGCGCAACGTGCCCTCCCTCATTCATCAATCTCCCAAGGCAGCGCGCAGAGGATGTATTCGGTTTCCTGCTTCAGTTCTTTCCCAGTGAGAACCACAAAACTTCGCCACCCTTGGCGTGCTCCCCAGGCGAAGCCGCCAGGTAAAGGCGGTCCAGCTGAGGCACCACGATGCCCGACTTGGCGCCGGCCGCGCTGGGGATGCGCGGCCGCGCTGCGTAGAGATCGGGGGTGACCTGCTGGAATACGCCCAGGTAGCCGTCGCCGCCGGGCACATACACGCGCCTCCTGGCGCTATCGAAGAAAAGCCCGTCCGAAGTCGCCGGCGTATCGAGAGTGGCGACGGTGGCGCCGGTGTCGGTGTTGAGCACGAGCAGTTTGCCGGGGTTGCGGGTGCCGACGAACAGGCGATGGTTGGTTTCGTCCAGCGCCATGGTCAGATTGGTCTGGGCGCCGCTGAGCGGCCAGCGGGCGATCACCCTGAGCGTCTTCTTGTCGACGACGGCTACGTAGTTGTGGTCGGCCACGTTCACGAACAGACGGCCGCCATGCTGCTCGTCCTTGACTGCCTCGGTGTGGTCCGAGTCGAACCGCAGCTTGGCGTACAGGTGGCCGGTAAGCGGATCCACTTCGTTGAGGAAGCAGTCCTTCATGTCCACGTCCTTGCCGCCGGTAACGATGTACAGATGACCGGTCGAGGTGTCGTATTCGGCCGTGTCGGCGCCGGGTTCCAGCGCGATGTGGCCCACGATCTTGTAGGTGGTGGCATCGAGCACCTTGGTCATGCCCTTGCCGCTGTCGGTGACGATCAGGCGGTTGTGCCCGGGCAGGTAGATGATCGCGTGCGGCGTCTGGAAACCGGTGAGCGTGCGCTCATGCTGGCCGGTGTGCAGGTCGAAGAGTTCGAGCGTGCCATGATCTTCCGCCGCCAGAAACAGGCGATTGCCCTTGAGGTCGACACCGAAGTGATCGAAGTCACCGGAGTATTCAGGCTTCCAGCTGATGCTGCGCCCGATCAGCGTTGCCGGTGCATTGGCGTCGGCAACGGCCGGTGCCGGCGGAGCGGACTCCATCAGTTTCGCCAGCGAGGGAATCTTCGCGCGCAGCTCGTCGCGAATCGCAAACCCCTCGCGCTGCAGCGCCGCTTTGTCGTCTCCCGGCTTGTACGGCAGTACGATGCCCGCCGCACCGAGCGTCTGGCCCTTGGCGTCGAGCAGGCGCGTCTCGACCTCGAAGCGATTGCCGTTGACCTCGAGATTGGGAATGCCGGTGTTGATCGCACGCATGTCGTCTTCGTCGGCCGCCTTGCCGAAGCGTCCGATGCTCGATCCCACCACCACGTTGGTCGACATGCCAGGCGGCACGATATGCAGCATCAGGATCAGCAGCCTGGGATGCGCGGCCATGGTCTGTTCGACCAACTGCTGTGCATAGGTGTTGGTCGGTACGGCCGGATTGAATTGATAGGGCTGGGTCAGATTGGCGACGTTGGAAATTTTCCGGCCCAGCTGGTCACGCACTTCTTCGGCGCGCTTCTCCAGTGCCGCCTTGTCGTCGCCTGTCTTGTACGGATACACGATGCTGAGCGCGCCGACGCGGTCGCCGGTGACGTCCTTCAGCGGCAGCTCGACCTCGAAGTGGTCGCCAGCCTTGTTGACCTCAAGATTCGTCTTGCCGTTGTTGACGACATTCATGTCGTCGTCATCGGCTTTCTTGCCGATGCGGCCGATGTTGGAAGCGATGATGATGTTGTCCGACTGCTTCGGCGGCGTTACGTGCAAGGCCATGATGGCGATGTCGGGATGTGCCGCGAGCGTGCTGTCCACCAGTTCCTGTGCGTAGCTCTTCGGTGCAACCTGTGCAAACAGCGACGGGGTCAGCAAGGCAGTCGCCAGAAACAATGCGGAACGGACCATGGAAGCTTTCCTCAACGGTTGGATGGTGGGTAGAGAGGTTATGCCGCAGCTGCTGGCGATCGGCGTCACCCGTGGATGAAGCAGAAAGCCGGTTGATCGAAACGCGCCTCGACGATCTGAAGCATGGCTGCACCCTAGACTTGTCACCTTGCGGGTACCTGTAGCCATTCTTAAAAAAAATTCAGGGTTCGGTTCGTGTCGTTGACGCCAGCACAACGCCATGCGCAGCCGATCTGTGCGGCCACCATGTGTGATGACTCGATGGCAAAAGAGGATTGTGCAGCGCGTCACCGGTTCCTCGCGCCGCTATCCTAGACTCGTTGCGCCAGTGTCCAAGAGGCTGGGGGCAGCATGAAAGTATTGATAGTTGAAGACCAACGGCGTCTGGGGGCGTTTCTCAAACAGGGACTGAGCGAATGTGCTTACACCGTGACCTGGGTGGGCACTTGCCGTGAGGCGCGCGATGCACTCGCGGAAACCAACTACGACGTCATCATTCTCGATCTGAGCCTGCCGGACGGTGACGGGCTGCATCTGCTTTCCGAATGGCGCCGGGCCGGTTTCAACGAACCCGTGCTGATCCTCAGTGCACGCGACAGCGTGGAGGACCGCATCAAGGGGCTCGATCTCGGTGCCGATGATTATCTGCCGAAACCCTTCAGCTTCGAGGAGCTGCGTGCTCACGTCCGTTCGCTGCTGCGCCGCCAGTCGGCGATCAAGCAAACGGTGATCACGCATCGCTGCGTGCGACTGGATCTGCTCGGCCACACGGTCAAGCTGAAGGAACAAAACGTCGATCTCACCAGCCGGGAATTCGCGCTGCTCGAAATCTTCATGCAGAACGTGGGACGCACGCTTACCCGCTCGTATATCTCCGAAAGGATCTGGCCAGGGCTGGCGGACAACAACCTTCTGGACGTCTATATGAGCCGGCTGCGCATGAAACTCGACTCCAATCCGGCCGAGCCGCTGTTCAAGACACTGCGTGGGATCGGTTATCAGCTGGTATGAAGTCGATCGGTGCGCGCATCACGTTCTGGTATGCATTGAGCGCCACGCTGACGGTCGCCGGCCTGTTCATCGCCGGCTACCTGCTTCTGCAGAACTACATCGTCCACGACCTGGATCTTCTGAACGCCACCGAGTTCCAGCAGATCAGGGCACGTCTTGGCTCGGACTATCCATCGCTTAATCGCGAAATTATCGAAGAGCGCATACGCCAGACCACGGAATATGCGTCGGTACTGTTCTACATAAGCATCGATTCACCTAGTCGCGGGAATCTGTTTCGCTCGAAGAACCTGACCGGCAATCCCTTGCCGGATGTACCGAAAAAACATGTTTTCGAGGGGACCATGCCGGGTGTCGGCGAGCTGCGAATCGCGGAGTTCGTATTGCCTCCGTTCGACGTCAGCATCGGCACGCCCATGGGCCAGGTGCGGCGAACCATGGTCGCCTACGCCGAGGTGTGCCTTGCCCTGCTCATCGGCATGCTGCTGGCCAGCATTGCGATCGGATTGGGATTGTCCCGCGTGATGCTGCGCCCGGTTCGCCTGATCGGCGAAACGGCCAACCGCATCCGCTCCGACAACCTGACCGAGCGCATCGCCGTCACCGGTGTCGAAGACGAGATCTCGGATCTGGCTACCTTGCTCAATCAGATGTTCGATCGCCTGGAATCGTCATTCAACCAGGTGCGCCAGTTCACGGCCGAGGTATCGCACGAGCTGAAGACACCGCTTTCGCTGGTGAGGCTGCATGCCGAGAAATTGCTGGTCGAAGGGAATCTGAGCCAGGCGCACGAGGAGGCGGTCCTCGTCCAGCTGGACGAACTGGCTCGCGTGAACCAGATGGTCGATGAGCTGCTGTTCCTCTCGCGTGCCGAAGCGCGGGGGATCCGCATGGATCTCGTGATACAGGATCCCCACCGGTTCTTGCGGAATTTCGAGCAGGACGTTCAGGCATTGACCGAGCACCAGGGCTGCCGTTTCGACTGCACCCATCACGGCGAGGGACTGGTCGCTTTCGAAGAGCGCTGGTTGCGTCAAGTCGTCCTGAATATCCTTACCAATGCGCTAAGGATGTCGCCCTCCGGAGGCCTGATCATGCTGCGCTCGGAACTTGAGGGCAATATCTGGCGGGTGAGCATCGAGGACGAGGGGCCGGGACTCTCGGACGATCAATACGAACGTGCCTTTGAGCGTTTTGTCCGCTTCAACCAGGTGAACACCGAAGACCGCGGCAGTGGCCTGGGTCTCGCCATATGCCGCAGCATCATCCAGCTTCACGACGGGCGAATTCACGCCGAATGCGGTACCGGCGGTGTCGGTTTGCGGGTGGTGTTCGAGATTCCGGCAAGCCGGCGCGATGCTGTCGACAAGGTACATACAGCCTTCTGATTACCTGCTGGATTCGTGCACGGCGCAGGCACCGCACCAAGACGCGATGCCTGCGTGGCGTGCCGTCGTCACAAGTCGACAGGTCTCTCTCCGGCAGCCTTCAGTTGTGCATTGAGTGCAGCCACGTCGACGCGTTTCAGTTGCTGCCATGCGTCGAGCGTGCCGCCCAGTGTCTGCGAAAGCGCGGCATACGACGCCTGGGCATCGGTGCTGGGGTCGGCATCGGCGCCATCGACCGCCTGTTCGAGTTTTGCCAGGTTCATCGACAAGGCGCGCAAGCTGTCGATGCGGTGCGGTGGCGAGGGCATCGAATTGCCCGCATGGGGATGCGCCTCGACGCCGGACAGATCCGATATCTTGTCCATCAGCGCAGCCATCGATGCTCGCAGGCTGCTATCGGCATGAGCCTCCCGCGCGTCCAGCGTCTTGAGCAGCTTGCCGGCTTCGGCACTCGCTGCGGAGGTGCGCGTCGAAGCCTCTTCCACCTTGCGCGCCAACTCGAACTCGCGCTGGAAAGCGTCCTGTGAAACGTGCACGCGCGGGTCGGGCTTCACCAGCAAGGGTTGCCTGTAGCTGTGGCCATCGACGTTGAGCTCGACGGTGTATTGACCCGGCGGTGACCATATGCCTCCACGTTCCGATGCTTCGCGGGAAGATGCGGCCGCGGCCGGTTTCGGATAGCGCAGATCCCAGACAAATCGATGCATGCCAGGTGCCGTCGAGAGTCGCATCGGTGTGGGTACCCATTCGGGCGCTATTTCCAGCTTGGTCGGGTCCGTTGCCGTGATCGGGTCGGCACTGCTGAAGCTGCGTACCTTGTGGTCCTGCGCGTCGAATACCGTCAGCGTTACCGCAGCCTTCACCGCTTTCGGCAGCGCGTAGTCGATGACCGCGCCGTCGGGCGGGTTCGCCGCCATCGGCTCGTCTTTCGGGAACGGTGTGCCGGTGAAGCCCGCAGGGCGCACGCGGATCGCATCGGCGGGTTTGAACAAGGTGACCATGTCCGCGCGCATGCCGCCCAGTTGCCGCAGTGCGCTGACGTTGTCCATGATCCAGAACCCGCGGCCGTGGGTGGCGATCACGAGGTCGTCGCCGTGCACGTCGATGTCGCGCACCGACGTCATCGGCAAATTCTGCTGCAGCGGCTGCCAGTGCGCGCCGTCGTCAAATGACGCATACACGCCTTTCTCGGTGCCGGCGTAGAGCAGGCCGCGGCGCAGCGGATCCTCGCGCACCACATTGACGAAGCTGTCGCGCGGAATGCCGTTGTCGATGCGCGTCCAATTGATGCCGCCATCGGAGGTGCGATAGAGGTACGGCGTGTCGTCGTCGAGGCGATGGCGATCCACCGCGAGATACGCGATGTTCGCGTCGAAGTGCGAGGACTCGATGCCGGTCACCTTCGACCACGGCGTGAGCGCCTTCGGCGTCACCTGTTGCCAGTGCGTGCCGTCGTCGTTGCTGCGCCACACCAGGCCGTCGTCGGTGCCCACCCATAGCGCCTGCGCGGAGAGCGGCGATGGCGCGATGGTGTAGATCACACCGCGCTGCTTGTCCGCGTGATTGTCGTCGGCGGCCGTAGTGGCGTCGAGACTCGACGGCGTACCCGCATCCTCGCGGGTGAGGTCGGGACTGATCGGCGTCCAGTGATCGCCGCCGTCGGCGGTGCGGAACAGCCGCTGGTTGGCGAAGTACAGCACCTTCGTGTCGCGTTTGGAGAAGGTCAGCGGCAACGTCCACGCGGCGCGATAGTGAGCGGTCGGGTAGGCGAGGGTGGGATCGATATCGCGAACCTGTCCGGTGCGCGCATCGAGCTTGTCGACGGTGCCGCCATAAACGATGTCGTGGTCATCGGGATCGGGAGCGATCATGCCGCTTTCGCCGCCCGGGGTAATTTCGTGGAACTGCTCCATCGTGATGCCATCGCCGCTGCCGCTACGGCTGGGCAGTGCGACCGCGCCGGAATCCTGCTGCGCGCCGTAGACCCAGTACGGGAAGCGGTTGTCGGTGCTGACGTGGTAGATCTGCGCCGTCGGCTGGTTGAGCCAGCTGCTCCACGTGCGGCCGCCGTTGAGCGTGATCAGCGTGCCCTGATCGACACCGAGGATCTGCCGATCGGAGTCGGTCGGGTCGATCCACATCTGGTGGAAGTCGTCGCCGGTGGGGTCGCCCTTCAGCGCGATGAACTGCTTGCCGCCGTCGTCCGAGCGCAACACGATGGTGTTCATCACGTATACGCGGTCGGCATTCTTCGGATCCACGGTGAGCCGATTGAAATACCAGCCGCGCTGCCAGATACGCTGGTCGCCGGTAACGTGCTTCCAGTGCGTGCCGCCGTCGTCGGAGCGATACAGACCGCCTTCACCGCCGGCTGCATCCACCAGCGCATACACGCGATTCGGCTGGTTCGGCGCCAGCGCAATACCGATGCGGCCGGGATGCACAGGGAAGCCGTTGCCCTGCAGCTGACTCCAGTGGCTGCCGCCGTCATGCGATACGTACAAGCCGCTGCCCGGTCCGTTCGATGGCGGATACACGCTCCATGGTGGACGTCGGGTCTGCCATAGCGCCGCGTAGATCGTGTCCGGATCGCCGGGCTTGAAGGCGAGGTCGATCGCGCCGGTGTCGGCGTCCTTGAACAGCACCTTGCTCCAGTGCTTGCCGCCGTCGGTGGAACGGAACACGCCACGCTCCGCGTTGGCGCCATACGCATGGCCGAGCGCCGCGGTGAACACCACGTCGGGATTGCGCGGATCCACCAGCACGCCGGCGATCTGCCGGGTGTCCTCGAGGCCGATATGGGTCCAGTGCTTGCCGGCGTCGATCGACTTGTACATGCCGTCGCCATGGGCGATGTCCGAACGCATGTCGGCCTCGCCCGTGCCCACATAGATCGTCTTCGGATCGGACGGCGCCAGTGCCAGCGCACCGATCGAGCCCATCGGCTGATCGTCGAAGATCGGTTGCCAGGTACGTCCGGCATCCTGTGTGGCCCAGACGCCGCCGTTCACCGCACCGAAGTAGAAATGCCGGCTGTCGCCGGCGATGCCCGTCACGGTCAGCACGCGACCGCCGCGGAATGGCCCGATCAGGCGCCAATGCAGGCCTTGATACAGCGATGGATCGACCGCGGCATGCGCCGTCAGTGCCGTGGAAATTCCGAGAGCAAGCACGGCGAGGCAGCAAGATGGACGCATAGGTGATTCCCGGGGGCAGTCAGGGTTGAAAGTAGTGCGCTACAAGTGGTGCCGAGATCATGTATGAAAAATACCGCATACGAATCGGAGGCGCCGTGGTGCCCCCGACTCACCCTGCCATCCTGCGTCATCAGCCGGCAGCGAACAGCCGATATTCAATCACGCTCCAGTCCCTGCATGGCGGCTTCCAATCCTTCCTTGCTGCCGCCCGCATCGCCATCCTGCTCGGGCATCGACGCGGGGATGGTGATCTCCTTGAGGTTCTTCGCCTTCAATGCGGCGTTGGTCCTGGCCAGGTCGCCGGCCTGGAAATCCGCGAAGGATTTCTGCACGTCGCCAAGCTCGCGGGCAAGCGTGTCGATATAAGTCATCTGATAATCCGACGGGCGGCCTTCGTACGACATGATCGCGCCGTAGAGTTCATCGGTGTGCTCGCGCAGGCGCAGCTCGCCGGTGATGGCGCCGCCCTCGGTGGTCGCCACGATCTTCTTGCGGATGTCGTTGGCCTTGTCGCCGAGGTCGGCGAGTTGCTTGCGCGTGGCGTCCTGCGCCGGAAGCGCTGCGGCTTCGGCGTCGGCCGCGGTACGCACGGCATTGATACGGGCGACCAGGTCGCTCATGTCGCCGAACAGCTGCTTGACCCGCTTCGCGGCATCGAATTGCGCCTCGCGATCGGCCACGCTGAATTTGTCGCGGCGATCCAGGCCGACCGCGAGCTTGGTCTCGAACACGTCTTTGCCCTTGGTCATGCGCACCGTGTAGGTGCCCGGCACGACGCGCGGCCCCTGGATCGAGTTGCCCGCGATCTGCGCAGCCGGCGGCACGTGCGGCGCCTTGGTCCGCATCGACCATTCCACCCGATTGATGCCACGGCGCACGCTGGCCGGAATCGTGTCGACCAGCTCGCCCTTGCTGTCCAGCACGTCGATCTTGAGCTTGCCGAACAGATGGCGGCTGCGCTGGTAATAAGTGATGACCGCACCGTCCGACGGATTCTGGCCCACGAACTCGGCATCGCCACCGGGCCAGCCGCCAAACCCGTCGATACGCTGCTGGATCGGACGTGACGGCAGGAAGCCCGCCTCGCTGTTCAATACCGCAGGATCGAGCGAGCGCAACGGAGTGATGTCATCGATGATCCAGATGCCGCGGCCGTGGGTGGCCAGCACCAGATCCGCATCGCGCGGCTGGAACGCGATATCGCGCACCGCCACGGCGGGGAAGTCGCCGCCCTTGAACTGGGCCCAGTTCGCGCCGCCGTCGATCGAGATCCACAGGCCGAATTCGGTGCCGGCGAACAGCAGGTCCGGCTTGACGATGTCCTGCCGGATCACGTGCACGTAGCCGCGCAGGCCCTTGCTGTCGGCGGGCGTCACCAAAGCGGTCCACGACTTGCCGTAGTCGGTGGTCTTGTAGATGTAGGGATGCATGTCGCCGAAGCTGTGGCGATCGAACGCGACGAAGGCCGTGCCGGCGTCGAACTGGCTCGCTTGCACCCACGACACCCATTCACCGGCGGGAAGGCCTTTGATATTGCCCACGACGTTGGTCCAGCTCTTGCCGCCGTCGCGGGTGAGCTGCAGGTTGCCGTCATCCGTGCCCGCCCAGATCAGGCCCGCCTGCTTCGGCGATTCGCTGATCGAATAAATCGTGGTGTAGGTCTCGGCCGCGGAGTTGTCCACGGTGACGCCGCCGGATTTCTCCTGCTCCTGCTTCTTCGGATCGTTGGTGGTCAGGTCGGGCGAGATGCGGGCCCAGCTCTGTCCGTGATCGCGCGAACGGAACAGGAACTGCGCACCCATGTAGATCGTGCCCTTCTCGTTCGGGCTCAGGGCGATCGGCGTATTCCAGTTCCAGCGCAGCTTCTCGTCGTAGTTCGGCCTGGGCTGGATGTCGCGCGCCTCGTGGGTGCGCCGGTTGACGCGGGTGATGCTGCCGCCTTGCGTCTCCATGTAGATGTAATCGGTATCCGCCGGATCGTCGAACATCCAGAAGCCGTCGCCGCCGCAATAATTCGTCCACTGCGCGTTGGCGATGCCGCCGGGATAGGCCGAGTCGCCGACCCAGCAGGCATTGTCCTGGATGCCGCCGTAGACGCGATACGGATCGGCGTTGTCCAGACTCACATGGTAGAACTGCGACACCGGCAGGTTGTTGCCTTTCCACCACTTGTCGCCGCCATCCTTCGAATACCACAGGCCACCGTCGTCGCCGACGATGACGCTCTGGGTATTGCGCGGGTCGATCCACACCACATGCGAATCGCCGTGGGTGCCTCCGCCGACATTGGAGAAACTCTTGCCGCCGTCGAGGCTCTGGATCAGGCCGAGGTCGGGCTTGAACAGGCGCTCCGGGTTTTTCGGATCGACGATCAGGCTGGCGAAGTAGAACGGCCGCCAGACCATCAGCTGGCTCTTGTCGCGCCGCTGCCAGGTCTTGCCGCCATCATCGGAACGGTACAGCGCCGAAGCTGACGATTCGACCATGGCATAGACGACTGCCGGATTCGACGGCGCCACCGTCACGGCGATACGGCCGAAAGGCTTTTTGGGAAATCCCTGGTTGGCCTCGGCGGTGACTTCAGTCCACGAGTGTCCACCGTCAGCGGAACGGTAAAGGCCGCTGGCAGATGGCGCGCTCGGCGATTCGCCACCGGAGCGGAAGCCCCAGCCCTTGCGGCGAAAATCCCACATGCCGGCGAAGATCACGTTCGGATCTTTCGGATCCATCGACACCGAGGCGCAGCCGGTGGACAGGTTGCCGCCCTTCAGCACCATGCTCCAGGTCTTGCCGCCGTCGCTGGTCTTGTACAGGCCGCGATCGGCCGAGTCGCTCCACAGCTTGCCCGGCGAGCAGGCGTACACCGTGTTGCCGTCCCTGGGATCGATAACGATCTTGGCGATGCGTTCGGAACCCTTCAAGCCCATGTTGGTCCAGGTTTCGCCGCCATCGGTGGACTTGTAGACGCCGTCGCCGATCGAGACCGAATTGCGTGTCCACGACTCGCCGGTACCGACCCACACCGTGTCGTGGTGGGACGGATCGATCTGGATGTCACCGATCGACTGCACCGCCTGCTTGTCGAACACCGGCTTGTAAGTCGTACCGCCGTCGTTGGATTTCCACACGCCACCGCTGGCCGCACCGACGTAAATCGTCAGCTTGCCGTCTTTCTCGGGCATCGCCGCGAGCGCCGAAATGCGTCCGCTCATCGTTGCCGAACCGATGTTGCGCGCGTCGAGGCCGGAGATCACGCCGGCGTCGAACCTGGCTTGCCCCGGCGCTGTGCCGGCGGTTGCCGCCTGCGCGCTGCTGCCGAGTGCAAGCGACAGGGCGAACACGATGGCGGGCCATGCCGCCTGCTTGCGAGCGAGATGCTTCATGGCTTCGCTCCTGCTGCATGCCCAGCGCTAGCCGTGGCGGGGAAGGCGAACAAGGTGTCGTCCACCGCCACATTGGCGGTGGCTTTCTCGATCGTGATCTGCTGTTTGTTGAACGGGCCGGCGCCCTTGGTATAGGAGGACATCGACAGCGGGAAATAGACGCCGTCGACTTGTTCGTAATCGCCGTAATCGGTCACTGTCTGCACATGGGTGCCGCGCACGACCTGATCGGTGATCGTGCGTATCTCGAGGAAATGGTCCGGATCGAGATAGACGTAGTCGATGTCGCCGTTCTTGCGGGTGACCTTGAGCTTGTGCGCTTCCGTGCCGTCGATATCCTCGGTGCCGAGATATTCGAGCTTGCTGCCCTGCGCCTGCCAGTCGGCCAGCTGGCCGCCGATGGTTGCGTCATCGGCCAGAGCCTTGGCATCGTCATCGGACATTTTCTCGGGATCCCGGCGCCCCTGGAAGGGCGAGATCTGCCAGGCGTTCCTGCCATCCCATGCTTGAATCTGGGTCAGGCCTTGAAGGGTGGCCTCCATGCGCACGGACTCGGGCGCCTTCTTGTATTCCACCAGGGTCAGCTCGAACTGGCCGCCCATGCGCAGCTTGCCCTCAAGCTTGAGCGTCTTGATCGCATGGATCTTGGCCAGCCCGCCACGGGCATCGAGGTTTTTTGCCACCAGCTCATCGGTCGTCAATGCATGCGCGGATGCGCTGACCAGAAGCAACGCAGCCACCGAAAACCATAGTTGTATACGCATGAAGCCCTTCCGCTGGAGGAGCCCGCCGCAACGGGACGCATCCGACCGCATGGCGGCCAGCCGAGATGGCGCACGCAACGCCGAACAGCCCCTTGCCTCGCGCGCGACACAAACCCCGACACTACTACCGTGGCAACCGCCGCACGATGGGACAGAAGTCATGCAACTAAACGCTTGGCCTATGGCGGTGCGCATCCCGATGCACGATAAAGGACGTTTGCATCGCACCGGGGTTGTCCGTGCCGTTTCCGCATCATGCCGTTCTACCGCTGGCCTTGGCCATGTCGCAGGCCTCCCTCGCCGCGGCTGCCGCGCCGCCAATCGATCACGCCAGGCCAGTCCAGCGGACAGCTACCGACTTGCCGAGAGTCCAGGTGAATGCCGACGACTGGCGCAGATACCTCAAGGCCAAGCTCGTGCATCAGCTTTCCGAGGTCGACGGCAGCCGGATCACGGTGACCAAGAAGGCCACGGTCACGCACCTCGACCTGCAGCCGACGGTGATCGACAACAATCTCGACCAAATGCTGGCCCGCTCGCCCGGTGTGCTGGTGTCGCAGCAGCCCACGCCGACGCAGTTCAACCTGAGCTATCGCGGCCTGGGCAATCCGCAGGAATCCGAATACGTGCTGGTGATGCAGGACGGCATTCCGCTGGAGAGCGACTGGATCGGCTTTCCCACCTTGTATGCGATGCCGTTGGCGCAGAGTCTTTCCGACGTGGAGCTGATCCGCGGCGGCTCCAGCCTGCTGTATGGGCCGCAGCCGGCGCCGGTGATCAACCTGGTGTCGCGCCGGCCTGCAGCCGATGCGCCGTTGTCGTTCACCACCGAGCAAGTGGTCGGTAACCATGGTTTGTACTCCACTTACAACACGCTCGAAGGCAGCAGTGGGGCATGGAGCTTCCGCGCCGGCATGGCTTATGTGCGCAGTGACGGCACGCGCGCCAACGCCGGCTCGCAGAGGCGCCAGGGCGACCTGTACGTCGCCTACCGGCCGACCGCGCAACAGCTCTGGTGGATTGACCTGCACGCGATCGACGCCGCTTCTGGCGATCCCGGCCGGCTGAGCTACCCGCAATGGCGGGCCGACCCCAACGCCACACCGACCCCGTACAACCGCGACTGGGTCAACCGCTATCAACTGGTGCTCGGCCACACTCGCGAGTTCGGCGATGGCTGGCTGCTCGAGGGCAAGTTGTGGTTCGCCTGGCAGGATCTGGCCAGCCGTTCCGCCGGCGGTTCACTGGCTCCGCAGCGATTGCCGACCAGCACCACGCTGCAGGACGAACAGTTCCGTACCAGCGGAGTGGATGTCCGGCTGCGCAAGAAATGGGGACGCGGCAACGCCTTCACCATCGGTACCGTGCTGTTCCACGGCGACGATCCGTTCCGGCAATGGACCAGCCCGGATCTCTACGTCGATCGTTTCGACCGTAATGGCAAGCCGCGGCTGGTGCAGGCGCGGTCATCCGACTATGCCTCGATATTTGCCGAGAACGTGTTCCGTCTGCCGCATGAAATCCATATCGTGCCGTCGGTCAGGCTGGAGCGCGAGCGGGTGGCGGTGGATGACGCGGTCAAGCCGCCGTTCCTGAGCCGCCCATTGATCGATGAAGCGGATGCGCGCACGGTGCCGCTGCTGGGGCTGGGCATCGGCAACGACTTCGGTCACGGCAACGAGACCTACTTCAACGTGTCGCAGGGCTGGCGGCCGCTGCGCTATTTCGACATGGCTTCGCCCTTCGCCAATATCGTGCCGGGCCGTGCACCGGATCCGTCGAAGGCGCTGTCATGGGAGGCGGGTGTGCACGGCGTGCCGGTCACTGGTTTGTACTACGACGTCAGCCTGTTCTGGATCGACTTCAAGAATCGCATCGAGGCGCAGCACATCAATGCCACCGATGTGATCGAGGTGAATACCGGCGACACCCGCCATCGCGGCCTGGAAGGTCAGCTCAACTACGACTTCTTGGCAGCCACCGCGCTGTCCGATCGCGGCGAGCATCTGGAGGCGTTTGCCAATATCAGCCTGCTCGATGCGCGCTTCACCGCCAGCACCATCCCAGGGCAGGTCGGCAAGGTGCCGGCCTATGCACCGCGCTATCTGGCCAAGGCGGGGGTGACCTGGCGCGTCGAGCAGCGGGTGAAGCTCAGCCTCACCGCGGTGTCGGCAGCGGCGCAGTATTGGCAGGATTCCGACCAGGCGTTCGGCAGCGGTACCAGCTATCTGCCGGCGCGCATCCCGGCTTACACGGTGATCGACGTGGCCGGTGACTGGCAGCTCAATCGCAACCTGCGGTTGCTCGCCGGCATCAGCAACCTCGCCGACAGGCATTACTACGATCGCGTCTGGCAGACCGGGCTGGAACCGGCGATCGGACGCGCCTGGTACACCGGGATCGCACTGACGTTGTGATCGATCCATACCCGCTCGGGCACACCCATACCCGCCACTGCAGTATCTTCACCCACTGCCATGTCGCGTGCCGCCATGGACATCCATCACGAATCCACCGCGGGAGCTGCATCATGTCGGTCCGTCATGCTTTCCACTCCACGGTCGTACTCGGCGGGCTGTTGCTGCTTGGTGCGGCGCCGACGCTTCGTGCAGCAGAGCCGCCGCAGCCCGGCAGTGTGTCCGACGCGCTCGAATGGCGACTGGTCGGACCGTTCCGCGGCGGCTGGGCGACCATGGCGGCAGGCGTTCCGGATCGGCCCGACACGTTCTATATCGGTGCGGCCGGCGGTGGCGTGTGGAAGACCGCCGATGCCGGACGTACCTGGCAGTCGCTGTTCGACAAGCAGCCGGCCGCACCGGTCGGCGCGCTGGCGGTAGCACCCTCGAATCCCGACATCATGTACGTGGGCACCGGCCAGGTCGCCGCGCGCTACGACGTGGCCGCCGGCAATGGCGTATACCGCTCGAGCGATGGTGGCCAGCACTGGCAGCATGTGGGCCTGGAGCAGACCCGCCACATCGGCAGGATCCTGGTCGATCCGCAGCACCCCGATACCTTGCTGGTCGGCGCGCTCGGCCACTACTACGGGCCGAACCACGAGCGCGGTGTGTTCCGCTCCACCGACGGCGGCAAGAGTTGGCAGCAGACGCTGTTCATCGATGCCGACACCGGCGTGGTGGATCTGGCCGCCGATCCGGCCAACCCCTCCATCATCTACGCGGCTGCCTGGCAGGTGCGCAACTATCCGTGGCTGTCGTACTTTCAACCGAACGCGGGACCTGGCAGCGGGCTGTATCGCTCCAGCGATGGCGGTGCGACCTGGTCGCGCATCAGCGGCCACGGCTGGCCGACCGGCTCGCTCGGTCGCATCGGTCTGGCCACGGCCAGTGGCGGCCGCGTCTATGCGGTGATCAATGCCGCGCCGAACAGCGGCAACGTTCCGCATGCCGCGTCGAAGAATCAGGGTGGCTTGTACCGTTCGGACGACAGCGGTGCGACGTGGCAGCTGGTCAGCCAGGAAGGCTGGCTGGAAAACGACTACTTCAGCCGCATCACGACCGACCCCAGCGACCGCGACCGCATCTATTCGGCGGGCCAGTCGATCCGCCGTTCCGACGATGGCGGCCAGCACTGGACCATCTTCAAGGGCGCGCCCGGTGGCGACGACTACCATTTCCTGTGGATCAACCCGAAAAACACGCAGCGGATGATTACCGCCAGCGACCAGGGTGCGGTGGTCAGCGTCAACGGTGGCCGGAGCTGGAGCAGCTGGTACAACCAGCCGACCGGCCAGTTCTATCACCTCGGCGCCGACAACCAGTTTCCGTACTGGATCTATTCCGGCCAGCAGGACTCCGGCACCGTCGGTATCGCCAGCCGCAGCGACTACGGCTCGATCTCGTACCGCGACTGGCGTCCGGTCGGCGGTGACGAGCGCGATTACGACCTGCCTGATCCGGCCGATCCGAACATCGTGTACGGCTCGGGTCTGGGCGGCCGCGTGTCGCGCTGGAACCGCACCACCGGCGTGGTGCAGAACGTCACGCCGTGGCCGGTCAACAGTTACGGCCAGCGTCCCACCGAATACAAATACCACTACACCTGGATCACCCCGATCGCATTCGCGGCCAAGCCGCCGTATGCGTTGTACCTGGGGGCGCAGGTGCTGTTCCGCAGCACCGACCAAGGCCAGCACTGGGATGTCATCAGCCCCGAATTGAACGGCAAGGTCGCCGGCGCTACGCATTGCGACGGCAACCCCACCCCGGCGCAGGCGCGCGATTGCGGTTACGGCGTGATCTACAGCATCGCGCCGTCGCCACGCAGCAACGACGAGATCTGGATCGGCACCGACGATGGGCTGGTCCAGCTCACCCGAGATGGCGGCAAGAGCTGGCACAACGTCACCCCCAAAGGCTTGCCCGCGTGGGCCATGATCAGCACGCTCGATGTTTCCGCACTGCAGGCGGGAACCGCTTATGCCGCGGTGAACAATCATCGCCAGGATGATTTCCGCCCCCACGTGTGGCGCACTCATGACTATGGCGCGAACTGGACGGACATCGCTGCCGGCCTGCCGCCCTCCAGTTTCGTCGATGTGGTGCGCGCCGATCCGGTCAAGGCAGGCCTGCTTTACGCCGGCACCGAGACGGGGGTGTTCGTCTCGCTCGACGACGGCGCGCACTGGCAGGCGCTGCAGAAAAACCTGCCGACCGCCTGGGTGCGCGATCTGCTGGTGCACGGCAACGACTTGATCGCCGCCACCCAGGGCCGCGCGATCTGGGTCCTCGACGATGTGTCGTCGCTGCGCCAGACCAGCGCTGCGATCATGCGCGAGCCCGCCCACTTGTACACGCCAGCACCCGCCGTGCGTGTGCGCGCCAACGAGAACAAGGACACGCCGCTGCCGCCGGAGACCGCGCTGGGTCAGAACCCACCCAGTGGCGCGGTGATCGATTACCGGCTCGCGGCTGCCGCGAAGGGACCGGTGACGCTGGACATCCTCGACAGCAAGGGCCAGCTGGTGCGCCATTACGCCAGCAACGACAAACCCGAGAAGCTCGATGCCGATCGCTATTTCGAGGAGGGCTGGTTGCGCCCGGGCGCGCCGTTGTCGGCCGCGGCCGGCACGCATCGTTTCGTGTGGGACCTGCATTATCCGCGGCCGCCGGCGATCGAATACGGCTACAGCATCGCCGCCACTTGGGATTCGGACACACCACTCACGCCTGGCGGTGCGCTTGCGCTGCCCGGCACCTATCAAGTGGTGCTGAAAGTCGACGGCAAGACGTACCGTGTGCCGCTGCAGGTCACCGCGGACCCGCGCGGGCATGTCAGCGAAAGCGAGCTCGCCGCCGGACTCGCGTTCTCGCAGCATATCGGCCAAACGTTGCAACAGGTGTGGCAGAACTACGGCGACGTGCAGTCCGTGCGCAAGCAGCTGGATGCGTTGCATGAGAAGTTGGGCAAGGACAGCGCACGGCAGCCGTTGCTGACCGGTGTGGACGCGCTGCGCGCGAAAACCCAGCCGCTGGTCAGCGGCAGCGGCGAAACCTCGTCCAACCTGCACGCGATGAGCGACGCACTCACCGCGATCGCCACCGATGTGGAAGGCGCGGACAGCGCACCGACCACCGGCCAGCAGCAGGCGCTTGCCGAGTACGAGTCCAATCTCGACAAGGCGCTGGCGCAGTGGCAGACGTTGCGCACCACCGATCTGCCGAAGCTCAACGGGCAACTGCACGATGCGGGCATCGCCACGATCGTGCTGCAGGCACCGGGCCAGGTACACGCCGATGAACCCGGCGAGTCGCAAGACATGCCATGAGTCGGAGGGCTTCTTAAGCGCTTCATAAGCGGATCACCGGATAATCCGCCACATAGACGCGATGTCGTCACGCCGGTCATCGCGTGACGCGGCCGCAGGAGTCCGTTCGTGCACATCATCCTGGTGGAAGATGATCCTCAGCTCGGCGCCGCCATCCAGCGTGCGCTGGAGCGTCTCGCCTATACGGTGAGCTGGCTGCGCGATGGCCGCGAGGCGTTGCTGGCGTTGCGCGACGAGACCGCCGACCTGGTGCTGCTCGATCTGGGCCTGCCCGGCAAGGATGGACTGGACGTGCTGATCGAGGCGCGGCGCGCCCACGTGAAGACACCGGTGATCGTGATGACGGCGCGCGACGGCCTGGAAGCCCGCGTCCATGGCCTGGACGCCGGCGCCGACGATTACCTGATCAAGCCGTTCCATCTCGACGAGCTGGGTGCGCGCATCCGCTCGCTGACCCGGCGCGCCCACGGTCTGGCCGCGAACCGCATCGAAGTCGGCGCACTGAGCATCGACCTGGGCACGTCCGAAGTGGCCTTTCGCGGCGAGCGCATCGAACTGACCCGGCGCGAATTCTCCTTGTTGCAGATTCTGATGGAGCGCGCCGGCCGGCTGGTGCGCCGCGAGAGCCTGGAGAATTCGCTGTACGGTATCGACAACATGGTGGGCAGCAGTGCGCTGGAGGTACTGGTGCACACGCTGCGCCGCAAGCTGAGTTTCGACACGATCCAGACCGTGCGGGGATTCGGCTACATGATTCCGCGTGAGCCGAAGTGAAACTGGACAGCCTGCATGCGAGGCTGCGCTGGCTGATCATCCTGGTGATCGCCGCGGTGCTGCTGCCGCTCGGGCTGTACAGCTATCACCGGACCATCCACGAAGTGGACGAGCTGTCCGACGGCCGGCTGGCGCAGTCGGCGCGGACGCTGCAGGTGCTGGTCGAGCATGCCGGCACCAGCGCGCTTCGCGGCCAGGCTGCCGAAGGGATACTGGTGCCGATCGAGACCGGCGTTGCGCGCTCGCACAACGCTCGCGACCATACCTATGAATCCGAGGTCGGTTTCCAGATCTTCGGCCGCTCGGGACACATGACGCTGGCAACCGCCAATCTGGCGTCGCTGCCGCCGCCGGCAGCGGACGACGCCCCTTTCCGCGATGTGCAGCAGGACGGCTACACCTGGCGCGTATTCACGCTGCAAGACCCCGCCGATGGCATCGTGATCCGCACTGGTGAGCGCTACGACAGCCGCCACGACATCACGCGTGCCTTGTGGGTGGAGCACGGCCTGCCGCTGCTGATCATCCTGCCGCTGCTTGCCGTGCTGGTGGGTTGGGCGATACGGCGCGGACTGCGTCCGCTGGAATCGCTGACCCGGACTTTGTCCATCAGGAAACCAGGAAGCCACGAACCCGTGCTGCTGCCTGACGCGCCGCTGGAATTGCAGCCGGTGCTGACGGCATTGAATGGGCAGCTGGTGAGCCTGGAGGATGCGCTGGAGCGCGAACGCCGTTTCAGCGCGGACGTTGCGCACGAGCTGCGCACACCGTTGGCCGCGGTCATGATCAATCTCGAGAGCGCGATGACGACGACCGATCCGGCCGAAGTGAACGCGACCCTGACCAACGCCCAGCACGGTGTCGCCGCACTGGCACGGCGCATCGAGCAGCTGCTGGCATTGGCCCGGCTGGAATCGGGCGCGGCATCGGGCCAGCGCACGGCTGTCGATCTGATTGCCGTCGCCATGGATGTAGTCGAGGAACTGGCGCCGGTGATTGCCGAGAGCGGCGTGGAGTTGAGCGTGGCGCCGCTGGCGCCGCAGGTGATCATCCATGGCTACGAAGCGGCGATCGCGGCGTTGTTGCGCAACCTGCTGGAAAATGCCTTGCGCCACGTCCCTGCCGGCGGACAGGTACAACTGTCCATCGAACAAGGTGAGCATGACGCGCTGGTGGATGTCGTCGACGATGGTCCCGGCATTCCGGCGGAACGCCGGGCCAGCGTGTTCGCGCGCTTCCATCGCGAAGCCGGCAGCCGCGGCGATGGTTTCGGACTGGGCTTGTCGATCGTGCAGCGTGCGGCGCAATTGCATGGCGCCACGATCGAGCTGCTCGATTCACCTTACGGCCAGGGCCTGCGGGTGCGTGTGGTGATCCCGCTGTCGTCGTGAACGAAGTCCGCGACGACAGCACTCGCGTGACGCCGGCTCAGTGATGCCCGACGGTGAGGACGCTGAAGCTGTCCGGTTCGATCGTCGGCCGGCCATTGGCCTGTTTGGCGGTACCGAAGCGTGCTGCCGAGAGATACAGCCGGTGCAGCTTCGGATCGAGCGCGAGCGTGCGCGCGCTGGTCTGGGTGGGGATGGTCGCCGCCACCGTGTAGTGGTCCGGATCGTTCTCGTGCACCGCGGTGATCGTGCCGCTCTCGCCATTGGAGCTGTAGACCATGGAAGTGGCATCGTCGAACACCACCGCATCCGGGCCGTCGCCGATCGCGACGGTAGCCACCTGATGACCGTTTGTGGCATCGGTGACCGCCATCGTGCGGTTGTCGCAGACCGAGAACAGCCGGTGATGCGCCGCGTCGATGGCCAGACCGCTGGGCGATTCGCACGGCGCCAGCGGCCAGGTCTGCAGCACCTTGCTGCTGGCCGAGTCGATCTGCACCAGTTCGGACTTGTCCTCGATGTTCACGTAGACATGTCCCGCGCCATCGGAGACCGCGAACTCCGGCTTGCCGGGCAGCGCAATCGTGCCGATCACGGCATTTTTTGCCGGATCGATCACGCTGGCGTTGCCGCTCTTGCCGTTGAGGGTAAACACGTGGTGCGAAGCGCTGTCGTAGACGATCGCATCGGGCTTCTCGCCGGTGCCGGTAATGGTCGCGACGGTTTTCAGCGAGCCCAGGTCGAACACGGTCACCGAGGCGTTCTTGCCGTCGCTGGTGTAGCCGCGCTGCAGGTCCGGCGCGATCGCGATGCCATGCACGCCCTGGGTGTCGGCAATCGTGCCGATCTGCTTGTGTTGGTCGACGTCGATCACCAGCACGCGGTCGCCGCGGCTGACGAAGAGATGGCGGTGCTGCGCATCGAAACTCAGGTAATCCCAGCCACCGGCGCCGGCCAGCGGCAGTCGCGAAAGCACCTGATAGGCCGTGCCTGGCGCCGTTGCCGTGGCGGCTGCAGCCACTTGCGGAAGGCAAGCCAGCGCGAGCAGCGCCGGAAGGAAACTGCTTGGCCGTAATTGCATGGTGACACCTCGAATAAGCAGGGAAGGGCGGGTATCGCTGCAGCAGGATGCAGGCGCAGGCTTACGCCGTCCTTAGCTGCTCTTTTTCGCGCCATTGCGCCGCAACAGCGAATACAGCACCGGCATCACCAGCAGCACCAGCGGCAGCTGCACCAGCATGCCGGCGATGATGGCCACCGCCAGGGGTTGCTGCATCTGCGAACCCTGGCCGAGCGCCAGCGCCAGCGGCAGCAAGGTGAGGATCGCGGCCAGCGTGGACATCACGATCGGTCGCGTGCGGTGCTGCCCGGCTTCATGCAACGCGTCGTGCAGCGCCATGCTGTTCTCCGCGTCCTGCAGTTCGGAGAAGTAGAAGATCGCCACTTCGGTGACGATGCCGACGATCATCGTCATGCCCATCATCGAGGAGATGTTCAGCTCGATGCCGGTCAGCCACAGGCCGGCGAACACTGCCGGGAGCGCCAGCAGCGGCATGGCCAGAATGGTCAGCGCTACGCGAAAACTCTCATACAGGAACAGCAGCAGGGTGAATACCAGCGCGATCGCCGCCAGCATCACGATGGTGAGGCCGCGGAACGCCTGCTGCTGCTGCTGATACAGGCCGCCGAGCTGGACGAACATGCCTTTCGGCAGCAAGCCCGGCTTGGCCAGTACTTTCTTGATGTCGCCGATGGTGGAACCGAGGCTGCGTCCGCTGATCAGGCCGGTAACGGCGACCATTCGCTTGAGATTGTCGCGGGTGATTTCCGGCTGGCCCTGCACCTGCAACAGCGTGGCCACCCGCGATAGCGGCAGCAGATGGCCGTCGCCTGCGCGTATCGGCAGCGCAGCGACCTGTTCCAACTGCTGATGCGAATTCTCCGGCAGGCGCACGCGCACGCCGACCAGCTTGTTGCCCTCCGGCAGTTGGGCGGCCACCGTGCCATCGATCGCCGCGTCGACCTGATCGATGACGCTGGTCGGATCGAGTCCCTCCAGTGCGGCCTTGGCCGGATCGACTTGCACGGTCAGCGCGTCGCCGGCGGGATTGATGCCGTTGCGCACGCCGACCACGCCCGTGACCTTGCCGATCGCGTCGGCGACCTTGCCGGCGGCGGCATTCAACTCCACCGGATCGTCGCTGTAGAGTTGAACCTCGATCGGCTGCGGCACCGCCACCAGATCGCCGATCAGATCCTCCATCAGCTGCGACAACTCGATATCCAGTCCCGGCACTTTCTGCTCGACTTCGGTACGTACTTGCGTCATCACCTCTTCGGTCGAGGGGCGCGAGCCGTTTTTCAGGCGCACGAAGAAGTCGCCCTGATTCGCTTCGGTGAGGCCGCCGCCCAGCTGCAGGCCGGTGCGTCGCGAGTAGGTGTCTACGGACGGGTTCGCGCGGATGATCGTCTCCACCTGCCGCAGCAAGCGGTCGGTCTCCTCCAGCGAGGTGCCGGGCTTGGACAGGTAGTCGAGGATGAAGCCGCCCTCATCCATTTTCGGCATGAAACCGGTGCCGACCTGCGTATAGGCCACGCCGCCCAGCACCAGCAATGGCACGATCAGCAGCAACACCAGCACCGGCCGTTTCAGCCAGCGCTGCAGCACGTTTTGATAGCGCTCCATCATGCCTTTGGTAAAGCGGCCTTGCGGGTGTTCGGCCGAATGACGCTTGTCCAGGAAGCGTTCGGCCAGCAGCGGCACCGCGATCCAGGTCAGCAGATAGGAAATGATCAGCGCGCTGGCCATGGTCAGCGACAGCGCCTTGAAGAACGCACCGGTGACGCCGGTCAGGAACGCCAGCGGCAGGAAGATCACCACGGTAGCGGCGCTGGAACCGGTCAACGGCCGGGTGAACTCCCATGCCGCGCCGGCGATGCGCTCGTGCACTTCGCCTTCGCCCTGATTGAGCCGGCGCATGATGTGTTCGAGCATCACGATGACGTCGTCGATGATCAAGCCGACCGCCGCGGCCATGCCGCCGAGCGTCATCATGTTGAAGCTCATGCCCAGCACGGACAGCAGCAGCACGGTGATCGCCAGCACCGCCGGCACCACGATCAGCGCGACCAGGATCACCCGCGTATTGCGCAGGAACACGAACAGCACCAGACCGGCCAGCATGATGCCGATCAGGATCGCGTCGCGCACGCTGGCGGCCGCGCCGGTCACCAGCTGGGTCTGGTCGTACCAGTTGGCGATCTGTACGCCGGCCGGCATCTGCGGCGCGTAGTCGGCCAGGCGCTGTTTCACTTCGCTGGCGATCTGCACACTGTTGCCGTCGGGCTGCTGATAGACCTGCAGCAGCACGGCGTTCTGGCCGTCCGCATTGACGCGGATCCACTGCGGCACATGATCGAGGCTGACCGTCGCGACGTCGCCGAGATGCACGATGCCGGCCGCGCCGGCGCGAACCACGATGGCGCGCAGCGCGGCAACGGTAGTGGGCTGGTTGTTCGCCAGCAGCAGATACAGCTTGTAGTGGTCGGAAACGCGGCCCATCGCCTGGATCGTCGCCGCATGGCTTACCGCGGCGGCGACGTCGCTCAGGCTCAGGTTCGATGCACGCAACCTGCCAGGATCGACGTCGGCATGGAACTCGGCCACCTCGCCACCTTGCACCTGGACCTGGGCGACGCCGCTGATGCCGCTCAGCAGCGGGCGCAGCTGGTATTCGGCCAGATCATGCAGCGCACCCGGCGACTGCGTGTGCGAACGCAGGCTGTAGGCCAGCACCGGAAACGTGGTCGGGTCCATGCGCCGGGTGGACAACTGGGTGCCGGCAGGCAGCTGCGGCAGGATCTGTCCGGCCGCCCCGTTCACCTCCTGCAGCGCCGCGGCCATGTCCGCGCCCCAGTCGAACGTCACCGCGACATCGGCGCTGCCGCGACTGGTGGTGGAACGCACGTCGCGCACGCCACGCACGCGACGGATGGCCTCTTCCACCGGGGTGGTCACCTCGATCGCCATCTGGTCGGCCGGGCGGTCGCCCGCATCCAGGGTCACCTGCACGCGGGGGAACGCCACGTTCGGAAACAGCGCCACCGGCATCCACAGCGCGCTGGCGATGCCGCCGATGGTCAGCATCAAGGCGAGAAACAACAACGAGCGACGATGTCGTTGCATCCATGCGGTGATGCTCACTTGGCAGACTCCCGCACCGCATCGCCATCAGCCAGCTCGTAGGCACCGAGCACGATCACCTTGGCCTGCGCACCGAGGGCGCCTTGCACGCCGACGACATCGCCGTCGGGGCTGCGTAGCGTCACGCCGACGCGTTTGGCGTGACCGCGTTCGACCTGGAACAAGTAGTCGCCGTGTTCGTCATGCAGCACCGCGGCGCGCGGGACGGCCCATGCGCTGAAATCGGCCGTGCGGATCTGCGCGTCGACGGCGGTGCCGGCCACCAGCGTCGCGCTGGCTTCGGCGGGAAGCTCGACCTGGGCACTCAGCAGATGGCTCTGCGAATCCACCGATTGTCCGATCATCCGCAGCGTACCGGTAAACCCGGCCGCGCCATACACATTGCGCAGTTGTACCGGCATGCCCGCATGCAGTTTCGCCGCATCCTCCGGCTGCACGCCGAGCTGGGCGACCAGAGCATGCGCAGGGGTGAAGCCGAGCAGCGGCGCATTCGCCGCAAAGCGATCGCCCAGTCCCACGCTGAGCGTCGTGACGACGCCATCGGCAGGCGCCGTGACGGCTTCCTGGGCCGTGCCGCCGCCCAGCGCGTGCTGTGCGTCGAGAGCCGTCCGGGCATCGGCCAGCGCCTTGCGCGCGGTGGCCAGTTGCGACTGCGTGGCCAGCTGTTGTGCGGCCAGTTGTTCGGTGCGCTGGAGCTCGCCTTCGGCCAGAGTCAGCGCACTCTGCGCCTGCTGATAAGTATTCCGCGCCGCGGGATCGGGCGTGACCGTCAGCAGTGGCTGGCCTCGCTTGACGGTTTGTCCAGCGGCTACGCTCACGGCGATCACCTGGCCACCATGCGCGAGACTGATCGTGCGCGCATGCTGCGGATCGCCGGTGGCGCTGCCCCAGGCTTCGACGGTGTCGTGGAAAGTTTGCTGCACCGGCGTCGCGGTGGTTACCGCGACCTGGCCGGGCGGGGCGGCGGCGTCTTCGTCGTCCGCGGCGCCATGGCTGCAGCCGGCCAGCAACCCGGCCAGCAACAGCGCGCACAGATTCGGCAAAAGAGTTGAACGATTCATGGCGTGGCTGCTTTGACGGAGACGGGATGGGCGGTGGCGAGGTCGGTGTTGCCGAGCAGGGCTTCCAGCGCAATCGCCTGGGTGGCCTGCTGCTGTTGCAGGTCGAGCAGATCGAGGTCGGCGCTCAGCGCATTGCTGCGGATGGCCAGGTACGTCGGCCAATCCAGCAGGCGTTGCTGCCACGCTGCCTCGGCGGCATGACGGGCTGTATCCAGTTGCTGCGCATGAGCGGCCAGCGCCGCGCGCTGCTGGGTCAGCGTGGCGAGATCGGCGACCAGCCGCTGCATGTCGCTGCGGGTATCCAGCACGCGCGCCTCGTAGTCGTCCTTCAGCTGTTGTCGCGTGGCCTTCTCGATCGCGATATTGCCGCGATTGCGGTCGAACAGCGGCAGCGTGATGCCGATGCTGAAGCCGTGGGTGGTGACGTTGCTGGTATCGCGTGCGGTATTGAAGCCGATGTTCAACGCCGGAAACTGGGCCAGCACGGCCGCGCGCAGCTTCGCCTCCTGCGACTGGTAGCCGGCTTGCAGCGCGAGCAGATCAGGTCGCCGCCGCGGCAGGTCGGCCAGCGCCTGTTGCGCCTGCTCCGGCGTCGGGCTGGTCTGATAGGGCGTGCCGACCAATTCAAGCGGCGCGTCCGGTGCCAGCCCCAGCAGGACATGCAGATCCGTCTCTGCCTGATGCAGCGCGATCGCCGAGTCGGCCAGCCGTTTGCGCACATCCGCGCCGGCATTGAGGCCGGCGCTGGCACTGTCGTAAGTGAGATTGCCGGCACGCAGGGCCGTGCTGATGGAGGGTTCGAGCGGGGCCAGCGCGGCCAGCTCGGTCGTGAGCCGCGCCTGCTGAGCGCGCAGGGTCAGCACCTGATCGAACAGCAACCGCGCCTGGGCCACGCTCTGCCATTCCGCCCACAACAGGTCGAGATTCACTTGCTCGGCCTGGCTGCGCGCGGCGGCACGCCGTGACGAGCGCGTCAGCAACGCGGTGATGTCCTCGCTGAGGCCGAGGCTGTACGCGCTGCTCGTGCCGGCATCGGTGTGACCGGGGAAATCCTCGCTGAAACTCAGCTGCGGATCGGGCAGCAAACCGGCGGCAAACGCTTGCGCGCGGGCGATGCCGAGTTCGTCGCGCTTGACCTTCAGGGCCGGACTGTTGATCACGGCCAGCATCGCCACTTCAGTGACATCGAGCCCGTCCGAGGGATCGAAACGATGATCCGGTAGCGCCAGCGCCGGCATCGCTGCTATCGGTGCGGTCAGGTGCATCACGCTGGGTGCGCCTTGACCGCTACCGAGCGGAAGAGGCGTGTACGTGGCACAACCGGTCAAAGCCAGTCCGACGCCGATACCCAGCATCCAGAGAGAGGCGTGAGGCAGGCACCAACGCGAGAGACGTTGAAGCGGCATGGCACAGGGATGTCGCTGCTGACGAGTATGGCGCATGAGCCATTCTGACGGCAGGCCGCTTAGTTTTCTCTTAAGAATTTCCGATCAGCGTCCTGTGCAAAATATACGAAGGCGTCATTTGAAGTGGTGTATGAAGCCGACCTGGAAACCGCCCGGCAGCCAGCCGATGATCAGCGGCGAATTGCGATGGGCCGACCATAGCCCGACGCCAGTGCCGATGGCGGCACCGATCAGCACGTCGCTCTGCCAGTGGGCGCGAACCTTCATGCGCGCCACCGCGTCGTAGGCCGGCAGCAGGGCCAGCGCATAGACGGCAGGATGATCCTCGCCGTAGTTGGCAATGAATGGCGTCACCGCGGCCGAAATGGCCGCCACTTCGCCACTCGGAAAACTCTTCGCGTGCGATCCGGCAAAGAAACGGTCGGGGTTGCTGGTTTGCGAAGGCCGTTCGCGCTGAAAAGCGTACTTCATCGCCTCGGTACCGACGCTGGTGATGACCAGCGCATCCACGGACCGCCAGAACGTGTCGCCCAGCTTGTCCTGATCGCCGAAGGCCAGGGCGCCGCCGGCGACCGTGAAGATGGTGCCGTACATCAGCGCGTTCTGGTTGGTGCGTTTCCAGATGCCGCTGTCGTCGTAATGGAGGCGGTGGTCGATGCCGAGCGGGCCACCGGAGGCACAGGCACTCCCCGAAGCCAGAATGGCGACGCTGAACACCCAGGATCGCAATGCGGGCATGTCACGGCTCCCACACGGCAGGCACGGGCCTGTCTTCGCACCGAAAAACTACGCCGGTCAGCTTTCGGTTTCCTTATCAAGGCGGCCATCGGCGGCGATCGAAGGGCTGGTGACCCGAGGACGGGAAAGGACACCGAAAGGCAGGGTTTCTACCCTGCACGGTATCGTTATTGGATTGGCGTGAGTTTCTGATGTCCGAATCTGGCTGGACCATTCTGTGTGATTTCGACGGCACGATTTCCGTCGAGGACGTGATCGACTCGCTGCTCGACCGTTTCGGCCGCCCGGGCTGGGAAGTGCTGGAGCAGGACTGGCGCGCCGGCCGCATCGGCTCGCGCGAGTGCATGTCGGGCCAGGTCGATCTGCTGCAGATGACCCGCGCGGAACTCGATGCGCATCTGGGCGAGCTGTGGATCGACCATGCGTTTCCGGGTTTCGTGGCGAAGACGCGCGAACTGAACGTGCCGATCCGCGTGGTCAGCGACGGTCTCGATTATGCGATCCACAAGATTCTCGGCCGTTACGGCCTGGACACGCTGCCGCTGGCGGCGAACCACCTGTCGCCGGCCGAACCGCCGAAGCAGTGGCAGCTGACCTCGCCGTTCCAGGCCGACGGCTGCCGCAGCGGCACCTGCAAGTGCGCCTGCGTGGCGCAGGCCCGCAAGACCGGTGCGAAAACCTTGCTGATCGGCGACGGCGCCTCGGATTTCTGCGCCGCCGACCGCGTCGATTTCGTGTTCGCCAAGCATCGCCTGATCGAGCATTGCCGCGCCACCGGCATCGACTACGTGCCGATCACCGGTTTCGAGGATGCGCTGGAGTTCCTGCCTAAGCTGCTCGACGGCAGCCTGGCCAGCCATTGGCACCATGAGCCGGCGCACGCGCTTCCCTGATCGCGTCGCACGCCGTACTTTTTCCTGCATCTGTACTCCCCGAATCATTCCGGATCATTCCCCATGAAAATCGACAAGACCGCCGCCGGTTTCATCGACGACGCGCAGCTGCTCGCCGACGAAGCCAAGTACAGCTCGTTCGGCGACACCGTGCATTACGTGGACCCGCCGAAGATCTTTCGCCACGGCGAAGGCAGCTACATGTACGACACCGCCGGCACGCCGTTCCTCGACCTGCAGATGTGGTATTCGGCGGTCAATTTCGGCTACGGCAACCCGCGCCTCAACCATGTGCTGAAAGAGCAGATCGACCGTCTGCCGCAGGTGGCCAGCCAGTACCTGCACCAGACCCGCATCGAGCTGGCCAAGACGGTGGCGCTGGATGCGAAGAAGAAGTTCGGACTGGACGGCCGTGTGCACTTCAACGTGGGCGGTGCGCAGGCGATCGAGGATTCGCTGAAGATCGTGCGCAACGCCAGCAACGGCAAGAGCCTGATGTTCGCGTTCGAGGGCGGCTACCACGGCCGCACCCTGGGCGCCTCGTCGATCACGTCGAGCTATCGCTACCGTCGCCGCTTCGGCCACTTCGGCGAGCGCGCGATGTTTATCCCGTTCCCGTATCCGTTCCGCCGCCCGAAGGGCATGACGCCGGAAGAATATTCGGACGCTTGCGTGCGCCAGTTCGCCCGCCTGTTCGAAACCGAATACAACGGTGTGTGGGATCCGAAGGTGAACCAGGCCGAATACGCCGCGTTCTACGTCGAGCCGATCCAGGGCACCGGCGGCTACGTGATCCCGCCGATGAATTTCTTCAAGGACTTGAAGAAGGTGCTGGATCAGTACGGTATCCTGATGGTGGTCGACGAAATCCAGATGGGTTTCTGGCGCACCGGCAAGCTGTGGTCGATCGAGCACTTCGGCGTGACGCCTGATGTCTTGGTGTTCGGCAAGGCGTTGACCAACGGCTTGAATCCGCTATCCGGCCTGTGGGCGCGCGAAGAGCTGATCAATCCGACCATCTTCCCGCCGGGCTCGACCCATTCCACGTTCAACTCCAATCCGCTGGGTACCGCGCTGGGCCTGGAAGTGATCAAGATGGGTTACGAGCTGGACTACGAGACCAGCGTGCCGAAGAAGGGCGCGCATTTCCTCGAAGGCCTGCGCGACCTGCAGAAGCGCCACAAGGAAATCGGCGACGTCGACGGCCTCGGCCTGGCGCTGCGCGCCGAGATCTGCACCGACGACGGCTTCACGCCGAACAAGGCGCTGCTCGACAAGATGGTCGACATCGGCCTGGCCGGCGACCTCGAGCACAACGGCAAGAAGATCGGCCTCGTGCTGGACGTGGGCGGCTGGTACAAGAACGTGATCACCTTCGCGCCGTCGCTGGAGATCACCCATGAGGAGATCGACCTGGCGATCGCCTTGCTCGATCAGCTGCTGACCAAAGCCAAGAAGGGTTGAGCCTGGCCGTGCGTGGGCCAGGCATCATGGGGGCTGGCGCAAAAAGAACCCGGCGACATGTCGCCGGGTTCTTTGGTTTGTTGCGCGGTGGAATGCCGTTACGGTGCGCGCTTGAGCGCGAGCACCGCGTTGAGTCCGCCGAACGCGAACGAGTTGCTCAGTGCGGCACGCACCGGCATCTCCCGGGCGACATTCGGCACGTAATCCAGATCGCAGGCCGGATCGACCTTGTCCAGGTTTGCGGTGGGCGGCACCACGCTGTCACGCAAGGCGCCAACCACCGCCACCAGCTCCAGCGCGCCGGACGCGCCCAGCGCATGGCCATGCATCGACTTGGTCGAGGACACTGCAAGGCGATCGGCATGCGCGCCGAACGCAAGACGGATCGCCTTGGACTCGGTGACATCGTTGGCGAGAGTGCCGGTGCCATGGGCGTTGATGTAGTCGACGTCCTCCGGAGCGAGAGCGGCATCGGCGAGCGCCTGGCGCATCGCGCTGGCCGCTCCGTCCGCGCTGGGCATCACGATGTCGGTGGCATCGGCGGTCATGCCGCTGCCGGCCAGTTCGGCGAGGATGGTCGCGCCGCGTGCTTGAGCATGTTCCAGCGATTCCAGCACGAAGATGCCGGCGCCCTCGCCGAGCACCAGGCCGCGCCGGTTGATGCTGAACGGGCGGCAGGTGTCGTCGGCCAGCACGCGCATCGCCTCCCACGCTCGCAAGGCGCCATACGTGATGCACGCTTCGGTGCCGCCGGTGATGGCTGCATCGACCATGCCGTAGCGGATCATCATGGCGGCCTGGATGATCGCGTGGTTCGCCGAGGCGCAGGCGCTGGCCACCGCATAGGTGGGTCCGCGCAGGCCATAGGCGATGCTGATCTGGCTGGCCGAGGCGTTGGTCATCAGGCGCACGATGGTGAGCGGATGCGCGCGTTGGGAATTCTCCCCGTACAGCCGCTTGCTCTGCTCGTCCTGGGTGGTTTCGCCGCCGACGCCGGTGCCGACCACGCACGCCGTGCGCACGCCGAGACCGTTCTGGCGAAACTCCAGTCCGGATTGCGTGATCGCCTCACGCGCCGCATGCAGCGCGAATTCCGAGGTGCGGTCGAGCATCGGCAGGATGCGTTCGTCGATATTCGCTGCAGGGTCGAAACTCGCCGGCACCTGGGCGGCGATCTTCACACGCAGGCGCGCTGCATCCGGATGGTTCAGCGGACCGATCGCACTGCGGCCTTCGCGCAGGCCTTGCCACAGCGCCTCGGCACCGACGCCGAGCGGGCTGATCGCGCCCATGCCGGTGATCACCACGCGGCGCATCAGTGGAACCGTGGACATCAGTTCGATCCTTCGCCCGCGGCGGCCTTGTCATCCAGCGCCTTCTGCACCGCGTCGACCAGGCTCTGCGTCGTGTCGGTGTCGAAGTTGGCCCCTTGCTGGTCCGGGAAGGTGATGTTGAAGTGTTCCTCGATGTCGAAGATCAATTCGATCGCCTCCAGCGAAGCGATGCCCAGATCCTTCAAGGTGGATTCGGGCTTGATCGTGGCCACGTCGATCTTGGCCTGCTTGGCAATGAGATCGAAAATCTGTTGCTGGGTTGTATCGGTCATGACGAGTAGGCTCCTGGCTGCGCACGACAGTGTTACATATCAACCAGTCTAGGCAGATTTGCTTACTCATGCCTTTCATTTCGCAATTGGAACCGGACGCACTGCTCGCGCATTTCATGGCGCAGCCGCCGATCGGGTTTGCCGTTGAACTCTCGCCGCAGGGCATGCCGAGTTTCGTGGCGCCGTTCGACCTGCTGACCACCGCGGACGATGAACTGCGCCGTCGAGTGACGCACTTGCCGCTGTATCGCTGGTGGGGGCGCCTGCTGCGCTGGCGCACGCGCTTTGCCGGTACCACCGTGTCCGAGTATGCGCCGCTGCCTCCGGGCGTGACGCCAGCCGAACTGGCGCAGGGCCTGAAGGCCGCGTACGGGCGTGAATGCCGGTTGCTGATCGTCAAGGACATCGCGCAGGACTCACCCCTGCTCAGCGACGCCGACAACGCCTATGCGCAAGCATTCGCCAGCGCCTGCGAAGCCGAGGGCTATGTGCTGCTCGAAGGTCAGGCGCTGGCTTGGGTGCCGATCGATTTCGCCTCGGGCGACGAGTATCTGGCGCGACTGTCGTCCGGCCGACGGAAGAACATCCGGCGCAAGCTGCGTTCCCGCGCCGACCTCGAGATCGAGATGGTGCACACCGGTGATGCACGCTTCAGCGACGCGGCGACCCTGGCGGCGTTCTATGCGCTGTTCGACAACGTGTACGCGCAAAGCGAGATCCACTTCGACCGGCTGAGCGCGGCATTCTTTCGGGAGGTGCTGCAGGACGGCGGCAGCGGCGGCGTGGTGTTCGTCTACCGGCATGCCGGGCAGATGATCGGCTGGAATCTCTGTTACGAACATGGCGGCAAGCTGATCGACAAATACGTCGGCTTCGCCTACCCGCAGGCACGTGAGCACAACCTGTACTTCGTCAGCTGGATGCACAATCTCGACTACGCGCGGCAGCGCGGCCTGAGCCATTACGTAGCCGGCTGGACCGACCCCGAAGTCAAATCCTTTCTGGGCGCAAGCATGACTTTTACCCGTCATGCGGTATATGCCCGCAACCCGCTGTTGCGTGCGCTGCTGCGCCGACTCGGCAGCCATTTCGAGAGTGATCGCAGCTGGCAGGCGGCCACGGAGGCTACCAATGAATAACCTGGCGAACCGGCCTGTCGTGCTCGACATCGACCAATCGGTGGGGCCGTTGCCCGACCGATTGGTGCTGCCGCTGGCGCACTGGCAGGAATCGATCCGCTTCGGCTCGTCGCTGGCGACGATGCGGCGCTTCGGCTTGATGCTCGACGAATTGCTGCCGGCCGAGTACGGCACTGTATTCCTGGGCAGTGGCGACTTCCATCACCTGAGCTGGCCATTGATCGCACGCCTGCCATCGCGCACGCCGTTCCAGGTCGTGGTACTCGACAACCACCCGGACAACATGCGCTTTCCGTTCGGCGTGCATTGCGGTTCGTGGGTGCGTCGCGTGGCGATGCTGCCGCAGGTCAGTCACGTGCATGTGCTCGGCATCACTTCGAGCGATATCGGTGGCGGTCATGCGTGGGAGAACTATCTGACCCCGTTGCGGCGCGGCAAGCTGAGCTATTGGAGCATCGGCGTGGACACCGGCTGGTCGCGCCGGCTTGGGCTGGCGCATGCATTCCATGGTTTCGACTCGCCCGAAGCGATGGTCGATGCGTTCGTCGAAGCGCAGCGCACGCAAACGGTGCCGAGCTACCTGTCGATCGACAAGGATGCGTTCTCACCGGAGGTGGCGCATACCAACTGGGATCAAGGCCGGCTGCTGACCGATCACGCGCTGGCGTTGATCGGCAGTCTGCGTCACGGCCTGGTCGGCAGCGACATCAACGGCGAGGTTTCGCACTACCGCTACCAGAGCTGGTGGAAGCGCCGGCTATCGGCGATGGACGAGCAGCCCGAGATCGATCCGGCGCAACTGGCCGGCTGGCAGGCGCAGCAGCATGCGTTGAATCTGCAGTTGCTGGCGGCGATTGCGGCAAAGTCCGGCTGACTCAGCCAAGGACGGTTTCCAGAGTGCGGCAGACCGTCTCGAAATCCTCGTCAGTCACCCACGGGCTGTTGCTGATGCTCAGGCTGCGCGCCGCGAAATCGCGCGCATGCGGCACGTCCTGCGGCGGCACCACGCCAGCGAGATAGGCATAGTCGGGCAGGGCGTGGATGAACAGGCGGCTGACGCCGAGACCGGATTGCCACAACTCGGTCAGTGCGGCATCGCGGCGTCGTTGGTCGGGCAGCATCAGCAATAAAAACGGCCAGGTGCCGTGCGCGCCGACAGGATCGTCGAGGACCTCGACGCCATCGATACGGCGCAGTCGGGGCAATCGTTGTTGCGCTTGCGCAGACAGCAGATCGAGAAACGTCGGCAGTCGGGTCGCGGCATGCGCGCCGACGGCCTGGCGCCAGTGGCCGACGCGATGCAGCGGTATCGTCAGCGGAAAGTCATCGCCCACCGCGGCAACCGGATCGCCGCGGCGCAGGGCGCGACGCAACGGATTGCCATATGCCAGACGCAGACCGCGTGGTCGATATAACGCGGCGTAGCCGAGCAGTTCGATGCTGCGTTTCCATTCCCAGGCGAAGCTGTGCGGCACGATGCGGGCGGCGGTGCGGGCGAGGCGTTCGCGCATGACGGGGTCGCGCGCCAGCAGCAGCCCGCCTTCGTAGATCGACAACCCTTTGCCGGCGGCCAGGCTGAAAAAGCCGATATCGCCTGACAGGCCCACGCTGACATGGTCGCGGCGTGCGCCCAGTGCCTGCGCGGCATCCTCGATCACGTAGGCGCCCACGTTGCGCGCCACGGCGAGCGCATCGTCGACATCGGCGACGCGGCCGGCCAGATGGGTGGGAATGATCGCCAGCGTGCGTTCGTCACAGGCGGCACGCAAGGCGGCCGGATCCATGTCGTAGTGGCTGGCGCGCAGATCGCACAGCTGCAATTCGAGCCCGGCCTGCTGCACGGCGATCGCCACCAGCGGACAGGTGAACGCGGGAACCACGACGCGCCGGCGCTGCGGCTGCAGTTCGCGCAGCGTCGTCAGCGCGATCAGCAGTGACGCAGTGCCGGAGCACTCCAGTTGTAGCGGCGGCGTGCCCAGCTGTGCGGCGATGTCGGCGGCCAGGGTGGCTGCGCCCGGACGCAGGTCGGCCAGTCGCAACGGCAGGCCGGCGGTGGGTGGCAGTTCGTGGGGGCGGCGGGACAGCATGCGCGCAGCTTAGCCGGTGCTCAGGCTTCGGCCGGTTCCGGCACGTGCTCGCGGCTCTCGGCCATGCCCAGGCAGACGATGCCGGCGATGATCGCGATCGCACCCAGCACACGGGCGGCGTTGAGGTGTTCGTCGAACAACCACACGGACAGCAGCATCACCGACACCACTTCCAGATGCGAAGCGGCGAAGGCGGGGCCGATCGGCGCGTGCTTGAGCAAGGCCATCCAGGTGAAGAAAGCGCCGATATAGCCGATCACGGCACCGTAGACCCATGGCTGACCGAACACGCGCAACACCCATTCGAGGCTGGCGGCGACGGGCAGTGCCTGCGTGCCGGCATACTTGAAGCTGATCTGCGCAAGGGTGTCGAAACCCATCAGCAACAGGAAGCCGAACAGATAGAAGCGTTTCATCCGCCGACTCCCACGATCACCACACCGAGCGTGACCAGCAGGATGCCGGTGACTCGCAGCCGGGTCAGTTTCTCGCCGAACAGGAAACGGCCGGCGACCATGATCGCGACGATATTGATCGAGCCCAGCAGCACGCCTTCGGACAGCGGAATCAGCGACAGGAACGCGATCCACACCAGAAACTCGATCACGTAGCTGGCGATACCCAGCCACAACCACGGCCGTGACGCCATGTGCTTCCAGCGCGCCAGGCCGTCACCGGCGGCCTCATCGCCGGCGGCCGCCTTGAATGCCAGCTGGCCGCCGGTGTCGAGCACGATGTTGAGCAGCCACAGGCCTGCCACCAGGCTGGAGATGGAACCCTCCGCCGGCATCATCAGGCAGCGATGCGCTGCGTGCCGGTCGACGCGGCGATGTCGTCGAAGAACGCGGCCGAGCGATCGATCAAGGTGCGGCGCTCCCGGTCGATCGTGATCATGTGGTAGCTGTCCTTGAGCAGCAGTAGCTCGGCCGGCGCACTGACTTCGCGCATCACGAGTTCGGCATTTTTCAGGCTGGCGACGTCGTCCTCGCTGGCATGCGCGACCAGGCAGGGCGCGGTCACCTGCGGCAACTGGCTGCGCACCTCGGCAGCGAGGTGATACATCTCGGCCAGCGAATACCACGGGTTGCCGGGCAGGCCGGCAGCGGCACTGTCGCCGCTGAGCATCGCCGTGCTGACCTGCGCGCGCAGGCGCTCGTCACGGATGCCGTACGGCGGTTGTTCCATGAAACTGAAGTTGCGGCCGATGCCGAGCTTCTTCAGCAGCGGCAGCATGAATGACAGTCGCGCAGCCCACGGAATGCTCCAGCCGTCATAGCGGAAGGTAGCGCCATACACGCCGACGCCAGCGACCTGCTGCGGCCGATCCGCCGCCAGCTTGAGCGCCAGCAGCGCGCCCATCGACAGTCCGCCCACGAACAGGTGGTCGACCTTTTTCAGCATGTCGTCGGCGGCTTTCTCGACGCTGGCGTACCAGTCGCGCCAGCCGGTGGCGAGCAGATCCTCGACGTTGCCGCAGTGACCGGCCAGCTGCATGCCATGCACGGTGAAGCCGGCACGGTTCAGGCCCTTGCCGAGCAACCGCATTTCCATCGGTGTGCCGGTCAGGCCATGGATCAGCAGCACGCCGCTGCGGCCGCCCTCGAAGAAGAAATCAGTTTGCTGGATCACGCGGTAGCCCTGTGCGGTGAAACCGCGGCGATTCGCTGGCCGCGGTTCTTCAGGCCTAAGGATCGCAGAACGCGGTTTCCTCAGCCTTTCGGCGCGGTACGGGGCGGTGTCGTGGCGGCGCCAAAGCGCACCATCACACGCTGGCCGATGCGCAGGTTCTTGGTTTGATCGGAGGTGGGTTCGTCGAATGCCAGCACACATTCCACCGTGCGCGCGTTGGCGCGCACCTGCGGGTCGTTTTCCAGCGTAGCCGGGCCGTACACCCGGCCGATGCGCAGCACGTGCGCGCTCCAGCGGGTATCGTCGCGGCCGCTGTCCGGCACCACCTCGGCAGGCATGCCCGGCTGGATCACGCCGACGAAACTGTCGTTGAGTTCGGCACGGACGATCCGCGGTTTCTGCGGCAACAAGGTGAACAGCGGGCCGGAGGTGGGCGATACGCTGGCACCGGGTTGCGCCGACACCTGCACCACGTCGGCGTCGAACGGCGCGAGCAGGCTGCGCTGCTTCAATTCGTAGCGGGCTTCGTCCAGCTTCTGACTGGCCATGCTCAGCGCCGCGCGGGTGCTTTGCTGTTCGGCATCGAGTTGGGCGGCCGCTTCGCGAGCGTCGTCGGCGCTCTGACCGTCGCCGGCACCCGCGGCGACGGCAGCGGCCAGTCGCTGGGCACGCTGCTTTGCCCCAACCTGTTTGACCGCGATCAACTTCAGTTGCGCCTGTATCTGTTCCAGTTGCGCCTGGGCGGCTTCGATGGCCAGCGTGGCCGGCTGGGTGTCCAGCGCGGCGAGCAGCTGACCCTGCTTGACGTGGTCGCCTTCATGCACGGCGACCTTGGCAAGGGTGCCTTCGCGCGGCATCGACAGCGTCAGCAAGCCCCCTTCGATGTCGACCTTGCCGCGCGCCACGGCGGCGTAGGCGGCGGGCGGCGCGGTGGCGTTGGTCGATTCGTCGGCGGATCGTGAGCAGCCTACCAGCAGACACGTCAGCGTCAGCGCGATGCCACCAAGCCGGATCAGCCGCGGGCCGTATGAGTATCGCGGCGTAGGGTATGCGGGCGGCTTCATGACTTGTTTTCCTTGTTGTCGACGAGCGGTGCATGGGTGTGCCGGTCGCTCAGAATGCGGCCATCTTCCATCGCCAGGACACGGTCGGCGTGGACGACCAGACGCGGATCGTGGCTGACGCACAGCACCGTGGTGCCGTGGGTATGGGCGATCCGGTGCAGGATATCGATGATCATCTGGCCGTTGGCTGCGTCCAGCGCACTGGTCGGTTCGTCGGCGAACAACAGCTCTGGTTCCTTGGCCAGCGCGCGGGCGATCGCCACGCGTTGCTTCTCGCCGCCGGACAGTTCGGATGGCCGCAAACGCATGCGGTGCGCCAGGCCGACCTCCTCCAGCGATTGCTGTGCACGGCGGCGAGCCTCGTTGCGCGACAAACCCATGTGATTCAGCGGCAACTCGACCTGCTCGAAGGCGCTCAGTGCGGGGAACAGATTGAAGCCCTGGAACACGAAGCCGGTGTGCTGCAGGCGGAAGCGTTCGAGCGCGCGCAGGTCGAGCTGGCCCAGCTCACTGCCGAGCGCCTGCACGCGCCCGCTATCGACCTTCTGCAGCCCGCTGAGTATGGCCAGCAAGGTGCTTTTGCCGCAGCCGGACGGGCCGGAGATCAGGGTCAGTTCGCCGGCTTCGATACTCAGCGTGAGGCCATCCAGCACCTGGGTGCGCTGCTGACCTGAAACGAACGCCTTGCAGATGTTTTCCGCCAGCAGAGCAGGCGTCCGTACAGGTTCGGTGGCGGCGGCGGGATGTGTCACGACTACCTCAGCAACGTGGCGGGATCGGCGCGGCGCAGGCTGCGCATCGCGGCCAGCCCGGAGACGGCGGCCAGCCCCATGACCAGAATGATGCAGGCCAGCGCCGCCGGCACGTTCAGCACCACCGGCACGTCCTGGCTGCGCGCCAGCATCATCAGCACGATGCCCAACGCGCTGGCGCCAAGCAGGCCCAGCGCACCGACCCAGAACGCCTGCTCCAGCACCACCCTGCGCAATGCCGCCACGCCTACGCCGAGCGCGTTGAGGGTGGCATATTCGCGTACCGAGCCGTTGACTGCGGCGATCAGGGTCTGGCTGGTGATCACCGCACCGACCAGGAACACGATGCCCGCCAGGAACAGCACGCCGGCGCCGGCGCCGGTATCGAACAACCAGTACAGCACCGAGCGCCGTGCAAAATCTTTGGCGCTCCAGGTGGTGTACGGGCCGAACGCTGTGTCGCCACGCAGGCGCGCGGCGACCGCATTGGCCTGGGACGAATCGCGCAGCTTGGCGACCAGATAAGTCGGGCCACTGTCGGCCGGATCGTCGTTCAGCCGCCGCGCGGTATCCAGCGAGCACAGCACGTTGACGCCGCCCAGCGCACGCAGGCCGCTACTGATGCCGACCACACGCACCGGATGGCCGTTGATGGTGGCGGTCTGGCCGATGGTGACGCCGAGCTGGTCCAGCACGGAGCGGTCGACGACGACGGCGTCCGGTTCGGCCAGCCGCGCACGCAATCCGGCCGGCAATGCCTTGGAGAACATCAGGCCATTGGCACTCGGATCGATACCGGAGACGAACACCGAAACGCCGCCGGTTTCACCAGCGCCGCGCCAGTCGCCGTCGACCCAGATATACGGTTCGACCCGCTGCACCGCCGGATCCATCAGTACATGCGATTCCACGTCGGCACTGATGGTGCGGCCCGAACCCACGCTCTGGGTGCCGGGATAACCCACCCATACGTCAGCCGAGGAACCGGTGATGTACAGGCTGGTGCTGCCGAAGATGCCCAGCACCAGAGCGATCTGCAGCAACTGCAACAAGCCGGCGAAGCCTACCGCCAGCATGGCCGGCAGAAAGCGCCGCCATTCGTAGATCAGTGTCTTGCGCGCGAGGGCCACCATCAGCGGCGCGCTCCGTCGGGAGTGGATGCATCTTGCTGCTGCGTATCCGTCTCGGCGACGGTCGGCAACGGTGCGCCGCCGAGGGCCTTGAACAGTGCCACGTAGGCCAGGCTGTGCCCGGCCCGGGCATCGGTCAATTCGATCGCGGCCTGATCGGCGGCTATGCGGCTCTCGGCAAAATCGAGCGGACTGCCCAGGCGCAGGTTCACCCGCGTTTGTGCGGCCTGATCGACGCGCTGCAGCGCCTGCCATGCGAGCAGGCTGTGCTGTTCACGCTGCTGCTGCTGCTGCACGGCTCCCAGTGCGGTTTCCACCTCGGTCACACCTTGCAGCACCGCTTGCCGGTAAGCCAGCACGCTGGCTTTCAGCTCGTGATCCTTCGCATGCTTGGCAGCCAGCCGGATACCCCAGTCGAACAAGGGAATATTGAGTTCCGGCCCTATCGAGACGATCGAATTGGGGGTATTGGCATATCTGTGGTTGTTGTCGATGTCGGTCGACCAGTCGATCGAACCGCCCAGGCCGATGCTGGGAAACAGATCGGCATGCGCCAGCGCCAGTGCGCCGGCGGCCTGCAGCACGTCCGCTTCTGCGCGGGCAATCTCCGGCCGCGTGCGGACCAGGTCGGCCGGGGCGCTGGCGAGCTGCCATGCGCCCAGTTCGGGCTGCATGCCCGGTTGCAGCCATGCGGCGTCGGGCTGGTTCCGGCCGAGCAGCATGGCCAGTCGCTGGGCACTGGCCGTAATGGCCTGCCGAGGCGCCGCCAGGGCGGCCGTGGATTGCGCGAATGCGGCCTGGGCTTGATCCACCGTCCCGGGTGCTACCAGTTGCAGGCGCTGGCGTACCTGCTGCAACTGCCATTCGTGCTCGCGGGCCTGGTTGATCCCCAGCAGCAGCTTTTCCTGCTGTTGGGCGCTGCGCAGCTCGATCCACTCACGCACGACTTCGGCGACCAGCGAGACCTGCGCGCTGCGCAGGTCGGCGAGGCCGGCATCCAGTGCTCCCTGGGCTTCCCGCCGGGTGCCCTCGGCCCGGCCAAACAGGCCAAACTCCCAGCTGGCATCGAAGCCGAGCAGCAGGTAGGAAGCACTTGCGCTCGGTTCGACCACGTCGTTGGTGCTCGCACGCAGCGACGGCAGGTAGCGCGCCTGGGAGCGGTCGCGCAGCGCACGTACGGCGCGCAGTCGCTCGACCGCCTGGGCCACATCGAGATTGTTGGCCAACGCACGGTCGACCAGAGCATCGAGTTCGGAATCGCCGAAGGCATGCCACCAGCCATGCAGATCGGTCGGCTTGGCCGGATCCGAGGCCATCGCGTGCTGCCATTGGGCTGGCACGGGCGGCGTCAACTTGGGCAGCGGTGCAGCGCAACCGGCGAGCCCGCACAGCGCGGCGCCCAGCATGCATGCGCGCAGCCGGTTGCCGGGAGTTGCCTTGCTCAGTCGAAATGGCACGGGGTGCATTTTTCCATGGTGATGCCTTGACGCCGGTATATCCGTCGGTTCTCGGTGACGGCTCTCGCGCGTCATGATCGTGGTCCGGTACCTGCTTATTCTGAGGGCATCGGGCGAGATCGCAAAACCGGACCGGTCAGCGCTAGGCGGTATACAGCGAAGCATGCGCCGATCAGGCTCATGCGGGGCGGGTCGCGGGGGAGATTGACGGCGGCGGGAAGCGCACTTCCACCACCAGCCCATGTTCCTCGGCTAGCCGATAAATCACCTCGGCGTGATGCCGTTCGGCAATCCGCTGGACGATCGCCAGCCCCAGCCCGCTGCCTTCCTCGCCATTGTCGGCAGCGCGGAAAAAGCGCTCGTGCAGGCGCGGCAGCAGTTCGGGTGGCACGCCGGGCCCGTTGTCCTCGACTCGGAGGCTGGCGCCGCCATCGGCGCTGGCCTCCAGATTGACGGTGACGGTACTGCCACGACCGGCGTACCGCATGGCGTTGTCGATCAGATTGTCCAGCAGATCCAGCACGCTGGCCGCGTCGCCATCGATATATAGCGGTCGGGTGAGGCCCTCGTAGCCCAGATCGATCCCGGCGCGGATCGCCTCATGGATGCGCTGCGCTACTGCTTCGGGAATCAATCGACCCAGGTCGAGCAGGCCGCGCTCTACGTTATCCAACGGCGCTGCCTGCGCACGGGTCAGCGCCAGCAGTTGCGACGATGTACGCGCGGCGCGCTGGGTCAACCGCTGGATGTGGACGAGTGCGTCGGTCACCGTTTCGGGTCGCGGATCGGCCAGCGCGCGGTCGACATGCAGGCTCAACCCGGTCAGTGGCGTGCGCAGCTGATGGGCGGCATCGGCGATGAAACGGTCATGCAAGGCCAGCATGCCGCGCAGGCGGCCGAACAACGCGTCGATGGTGCGTGTCAGCGGCTGGATTTCCTGCGGCACATCGGGGCCGTCGATCGGAGTCAGTTCATGCGAACGGGCCGCCAATCGGGCTGTCAGTGGGTCGATGACGCGCAGGCCGCGGCTGACCCCGAACCAGACCAGCGACAGCACGCAAACGATCAGCAAGGTCTGCATCAGGATCGCCAGCAGCAAGATTTCCCGTGCTTGTTCACGTCGATCGCGCAGGGTTTCGGCGACGGTGATGATCAGGCTGTCACCGGGGTCGCGGGGCGATGCAGTGCGGACCGTCGCCACCCGCAGGCTGTGTTTGTCGAGCCTGCTGTCGTACAGCCTCGGTGCGGCGCCGAGTGGAGGCGCCTGCGCGAGCTGCGGCAGCTGCCCGTTGCCGGCCAGCAGGCCGTGTCGCATGCTGATTATGCTGAAGTAGCTGCGACCTCCCGGATCGTATTCGAGCAGGAACCGCGCTTGCGGTGTCAGCTCGCTGCCCAGCTGGTCGTTACCGAGCATCTTCGCCACGGTCAGCGCATCGTCGCTCAGGTCACGGTCGTGCACCCGGTTGGCATAGGTCAGCGCCACGCCATAGGTCAGCAGCGCGTCCAGCAACAGCAGGGCAGCCATCGGAATCAGCAGGAAAATCAGCAGGCGGCGACGCAAGCTGGGACGCAGGCGACTCATGCGGAACTGCCCGCGGATTCCGCCACTTCTTCCAGCAAATAGCCGAGGCCGCGGATCGTGCGCACGCCGGTGCCGCTGCCTTGCAGCTTGCGGCGCAAGCGGTGGATCGCGATGTCCAGGCCGTTGTCGGTCAACTCTTGATCCCAGTCGCACAGCGCCTCGATCAGCTGGGCACGACTGGTGACGCGATCGGCACGCAATGCCAGCGCTTCCAACAGGCTGAATTCGCGCGCAGTCAATTCCAGTGGCGACCGGTCGATCCACGCGCGGTGTCCAGGCAGATCCAGCCGCAGCCGGCCCAACTCCAGCTCCGGCTTGCCCTGACTGCTGGCCCGGCGCAGCAGGGCACGCACACGTGCCTCGAACTCGGCCAGCGCGAAGGGCTTCACCAGATAATCATCGGCGCCCAGGTCGAGCACGCGGATGCGTTCGGGCAGGCCGTCGCGGGCGGTTACTACCAGCACCGGCATCACCGTGCCGCGACTGCGCAGGCGGCGCAGCACCTCGCTGCCATCGAGCGAGGGCAGGCCAAGGTCCAGTACCAGCAGGTCGTAGTCGTGATCGCGCAGGGCTGCGTCAGCCAGACTGCCACTGGTCACATGGTCCACGGCATGCCCACCGTGCCGCAGCGATGCGCAAATCGCACCGGCGATGGAAGGGTCGTCTTCGGCCAGCAAAATGCGCATCGTGGATTATGGGCTCCGTATGGATTGAGGTGGCCGATGCCGCCGACAACAAGGCTTTGGCCGGAATGGTTTCTAGATTCTAGTGGGTGCTTGATGGGCGCGGTCAGCGTCGTCGGAATCTGCGGCCCTGCGCCCCTCCTGACCATTCATGGCGGCTGCAGTTCCCACGATCGGGTATTTACGCGCCGACGGCATGACCTCTGGCCTATGCTGCATGAGCCGGTTGCGTGCACTCTCCGTGAATTGCCCGGGGGGAGTAGCAAGCATGCGGCCAGTTGTACGCAAATGGGGTTATCTGTGTGCCGTGACCATGTCGGTTGCGGTGTGTCCGTTGACGTTGATGGCGCAGTCGAGCCTCCCAACCAAGGCTGCCAGCACGCCGCCCAGTGCGGCTTCGGCGCCGGCCAGCTCCAGTACAGCCGTCCTCCCCGACATCCCGTTTGCCGCCGCCAACGCGGCCGCCCCATCGGCGCCCAGCACTGCAGATGCGTGGGGTGGCGAGCGTACGGGCAACGAAGCAACCTTGTCCGATCGCGTGGTGAGCTACCGGATCGACGCCGAGCTGGATGCCGCGAAGCATGCGGTGACCGGCAAAGAGCGCATGACCTGGCGCAATCGCAGCGATCGCCCGGTCAGTCGCGTTTATTTCCATCTGTACCTCAACGGATTCCAGAACGAGGGCAGCACCTGGTTCACCGAACGCAAAGTGCTGACGGCGCACGGCCGTTCGCGCGGTGCGGCCGCGCTGAAGAAAGGCGAATGGGGTTGGATCGATCTGCAGCAGGTCAAGCAAGGTGATGCGGCGCTGAAGTGGACCTTCGTGCAGCCCGATGGCGGTCCGGCCACCGACCAGACCGTGGTGCGCATCGATCTGGCCGAACCGGTTGCGGCCGGCGCCACCTTGACGCTGGATATCGACTTCCTCAGCCAGTTGCCGCGGGTGGTCGAGCGCACCGGCTGGTTCGGCGATTTCAACCTGGTCGGGCAATGGTTCCCCAAGATCGGCGTGCTGGAACTGGCGGGTGAGCGTGGCGCCACCGCGCCGCGCTGGAACGTGCACGAGTTCCATTTCAACAGCGAGTTCTACGCTGACTTCGGCCTGTACGACGTGAGCCTGACGGTGCCCAGCGATTACACCGTCGGCGCGGTCGGCCAGTTGCAGGAGCAACCGCAGGTGGCGAACGGCAAGACCACGTATCACTTCGTGCAAGGCGACGTGCACGATTTCGCCTGGGTGGCGGCCAAGGGTTACCAGACGCTGGACGGTAGCTGGCAGGGGCCGGGTAGCCCGAAGGTGGCGTTGAAGGTGCTGTATCCGCCCGAGTACGTCGGTAGCGCGCAGCCCCAGCTCAAGGCCAGCATCGATTCGCTGGACTACTTCTCGAAGACGCTGGGCGCGTACCCGTACCGCACGCTCACCGTGGTGGTACCGCCGTACAACGCCAGCGAGGCGGGTGGCATGGAATATCCGACGTTCTACACCACCGAGGGCTACACCAAGGTCGAGCCGGGCACGCTTGATCAGTTCGGTTCCGACTTTGTCACCATCCACGAGTTCGGCCACGGTTACTTCTACGGCATTCTCGCCTCGAACGAATTCGAGGAGCCGATGCTCGATGAAGGCCTCAACGAATACTGGGACCAGCGCATGCTGCGCGAGCGCGGGCAGAACATCGATCTCACCACACCGATGCTGCGCCGGCTGGGTTTTTCGCCATCGTTCCCCGGCTTTGCGATGGAGCGCATGGCTTCAGGCCTGAAGCAGCCGGCCGATCCGCTCGGCGAGAATGCATGGGATCGTTTTTCCAGCAGCAGCTATGGCACGGTGTATTCGCGCACCGCCACGGCGATGCACGATCTGGAAGAGCGCCTGGGTAAAGAGGTGACGGAGCGTGCCTTCCACGAGTACTACAAACGCTGGCACTTCCGGCATCCATCCGCGGCCGATCTGCGGACCACCCTGATCGATGTCTCCGGCAACGCGAAGGCGGTCAACGAGATCTTCGGCCAGTATGTGTATGGCACCGCGCGCATCGATGACCGTGTCGCCAGCATCGACACAGTCGAAGTGCTGCCACAGATCGGCAGCGTGCTGAAGGATGGCAAGCGCACCGAGTTCAACAGCAGCGAGCTCGACAAGCAGATCGACAAGCAGCGTGAGGATTGGGCCAAGGCTCATCCGAAAGCGAAGCCGGGCAGCGGGCCATTTCCGTGGACCAGCACGGTGACCGTGTCGCGCGACGGCGCTCAGGTGCCGCAGCTGTTGCGTGTGAAATTTGCCGATGGCAGCAGCGAGGACGTGAAGTGGAATGACGACCGGCGCTGGGCCCGCTTCGTCTTCACCAAGCCGGCCAAGGTGATTTCGGCTGCCCTCGATCCCGAGCAGAAGGTTTATCTGGATTCGAACAAGCTCAACGACAGCCTGACCACCAAGGCCGACGGCACCGCCTCGCGTCGCTGGAGCGCGGATGTCGCCTCTTTGCTGCAGACTTTCTATGCCTTGGTGGGGTCACTCTGATGATCAGTAAACATGCTTCCCGCCGGGTGGATTTCGGTGCCGCCGCGCGCGCGCCGTTGATGGCGATGCAATGGCGCCTGCTGTTGCTGTGGATACTGTTTTTGCTGCTGCCGACGGCGGTGGTCAGCATGCCGCTATGGCGCGCACTGAGCGGTTTGCTCGATCACTCGGTACACGCGCAGGCGTGGGCTGCACAGTTCAGCCCGTTGATGTTTGGCGACACCATGTCGGCGCTGAGCGACAGCGCCGGCTGGTTCAATGGCGTAGCGTTGTTAGGCCTGCTGTTGACCGTGCTGCTGTCGCCGTTCCTCAACGGTATGGTGATCGGCAGCGGGCGCGCCGGACGCGTGCTGGGCTTCAGTCACCTGCTTCAGTGCGGCATCGTCGAATATGGCCGCATGTTCCGCCTGATGCTGTGGTCGATCCTGCCGTATGCGGTGGCGGCGGCGCTGATCGGTGTCGTGTTCCATGCGGTGGACGGGATCGAAAGCAAGGCGGTGCTGGAATCGAAGGTGGACAACGTGTCGCATATCGCCATCGGGGTGGCTGTGCTGCTGTTCGTGCTGGCGCAGGCCATCGTGGAGTCGGGCCGTGCCGCGTTCATCGCGGACAATGGTTTGCGCTCGGCCACGCGTGCGTTCGGCCGCGGCTTCATGCAGCTGCTGCGCCGGCCGTTCAGCACCTTGCTGTGCTACCTGCTGATCAGCCTGGTCGGTTATGCGATCGCGCTGGCGCTCGGCGTGGGCCGTGTGCATACCACGGCGATTGGCGTGGGGGGCCTGGTGCTGGCCGTGTTGCTGGCGCAGCTGGTGGTACTGGTACTCGGCTGGGTTCGAGTGGCCCGGTTGTTTGCGCTGGCCGAGGTGGCGCGTTCGCTGTCGTCATCGCGCCGCGGCAGCGGGTTGCCGCCCGCCTTGTGATGAATGCGGTCCCTGCCGGCGCAGCCGGCAGGGCGACCGTCTGGTCGTACTAGCCGTAGGCTCGGCGGTGCTCGCGGTGCGGCGGGTAGTAGGCGAACACGTGGCTGTGGCTGCCGTAGAAATCCATGTCTTCGATGTGCTCGCCGCCGAGGCGCTCGGCCACCCGGTCGGAAGCCTCGTTGCCGATCCGCACCAGGCTGATCACCCGCGGGGCATGCAGATGCTTCCAGGCGAATTCGAGTACGGCATTGCCTGCTTCGGTGGCATAGCCTTGATGGCGATGTTCCGGTTTCAGCATCCAGCCCAGCTCCAGATCGGGCCAGCCATCGGGGTACATCAGGCCGGCACGGCCGATGAATTCGCCCGTGGATTTCAGTTCCAGCGCCCACATGCCGAACCCGCGCAACTGCCAGTGACCCAGCAGCATCGCCAGTGAGCGCCAGGCATTGGTGCGGTCCAGCGGCTGGCCATCGCCGATCCAGCGCGTGCTGTCCGGGTCGGCGAGCATCGCGGCGTAGTCGTTGAAATGCTGTTCGGTCAGCGCGGTAAGGCGCAGGCGCGCCGTTTCAAGAGTAGGGATATCAAACATTTACGATCAACGGTAGGTGGCACCCAGCAGTTCGGCCAGTGCACGGGTACTGCTGGCGAGACTCTCTTGCCAGGACAAGCCGGCGATTATCTCACCTGTGACCGAATCGACAAAATCCTCGGCCTGACCCGGCGGCAGCAGGTGCCGGTAGTCCACGGTGATCTCGGTGCCGGGCGGCAGCTCGGACAGCGCAAACACGAAGCCCAGGTGCCACAGCCCGTTCGGCGTGAAGCTGTGGTTGATGTAGCACTCGTCCGGCCAGTCGGGCGACAGCGTGTAGCGATCCTCGAACCAGCGCGCGCTGGCGTGGAACTGCGCGCTGAGCTCGGGTGAGGCGATGATGTCGGCGTGCCGAAAGGTCTGCTCGATGCCGTCCGGGGCGGTGATGATGCGTCCCGCTGCCACGGTTTCATCGAGAAACAGGCCGTTACCGGCGCCGTGGATAGTGGAAGCGGCGATGTGGTAACGCGGCAGGATCATGGAGGGACGACGGCTGGATGGGCGCGCGAGTGTAACGCAAGCGGCGCGGCCCGCCATGGATCGCGCCGCCGGCTTCCCGTCCATGGCGGGAGGTCCTGCCTACTCTTCAGCCGTGGCTTCTTCGACGACAGCCTTCTTGCTCTTGTACGCAGCCTTGGCCGGGGCGTCCGTTTTGGCGACGGTGCCCGGCGTGTCGTCACCCAGCAGGATCGCGTCGCGATTGCGCTCGATCGTGGCCTTGCCGATGCCTTTGACGCGGCGCAGGTCATCGGCCTTCTTGAACGGCCCGTGCGCTGTGCGCCAATCCACGATGGCTTGGGCTCTGGACTGGCCGATGCCATCCAGCGACTTGGCGATGGTGGCTGCGTCGGCCTGGTTGATGTTGACCGGTGTGGCGGCCAGCAAGAGCCCCGGTGCGGCGAGGGTCAGTGCAAAGGCGAGTGCGGCAAGCTTGTTGAACATGGCCTTTCTCCTTGAGCGCGAATAATGAGGCGGCGAGATACCGCGACTTCACTGTGCGTGGCCGTGGCGAAGCGCGCAGTCGGGTGTGCCGCAATGACGGCGTGCGGCATGCGCGTCGGCGCCTGTGGGGACTTCCTGATGCCGTGTCAGTGCCGATGGACCGCACTGCTACAATGCGAATCTGACCGCCTGATGGAGTTTGACTATGGATACTGCTCGCCTCTCCCGCTTCGTCAGCGGCCTGTGGGACGACGAAATCGTGCCGCAGCTGGTCGAGTACATCCGTATTCCGAACAAGTCGCCGATGTTCGATGCCAAGTGGGTCGAGCATGGCTACATGGACGCCGCGGTCAAGCTGATGGAGACCTGGGCACGTTCCAAGCTGGCCGCGTTGCCGGGTGCGACACTGGAAGTGGTGCGGCTGGAAGGGCGCACGCCACTCATCTATATCGAAGTGCCGGGCCAGGGCGACGATACCGTCATGCTGTACGGCCACTTGGACAAGCAGCCGGAGATGACCGGCTGGGCGGAGGGGCTGGGGCCGTGGACGCCGGTGATCAAGGGCGACAAGCTGTACGGCCGCGGCGGCGCCGACGATGGCTATGCGATCTTCGGCTCGCTGGCCGCGCTGCTGGCGCTGCACGAGCAAGGCGTCCCGCATGCGCGTTGCGTGGTGATGATCGAGGCCTGCGAAGAATCCGGCAGCTACGACCTTCCGTACTACGTCGATCATCTGGCCGCGCGCATCGGCAGCCCGTCCCTGGTGGTGTGCCTGGATTCCGGCTGCGGCAACTACGACCAGTTGTGGCTGACCACTTCGCTGCGCGGCATGACCGGCGGCAACCTCACCGTTCAAGTGCTGGAAGAGGGCGTGCATTCGGGTGACGCTTCCGGCGTGGTGCCGTCGAGCTTCCGCATCCTGCGCGAGCTGCTGTCGCGATTGGAAGATCCGGTTACCGGCCAGATCAAGCCGAAGGAGCTGTACGTCGAGATCCCGGCGCAGCGGGTCGAGCAGGCCAAGCTCTCGGCCGGCGTGCTGGGCTCCGATATCTACGACAAATTTCCGTGGGCTGGAGACACCCAGCCGGTCACCCACGATCTGGCGGAACTCGTGCTCAACCGCACTTGGCGCCCGCAGCTGGCAGTGACCGGGATCGGCGGCATGCCGCCGCTGGACAGCGCCGGCAACGTGTTGCGGCCGCAGACCTCGGTGAAGCTGAGCCTGCGCGTACCGCCCACGCTCAACGGCGCCAAGGCCGGTGAGTTCCTCAAGCAACTGCTGGAAAAGGATCCGCCGTACGGCGCGAAAGTCACCTTCGCGCTGGAGAAAGATGGCAGCGGTTGGAATGCGCCGCAGCTGTCGCCGTGGCTGGAGCAGGCGGTTGGCGATGCCTCGCAGCACTACTTCGGCGCGCCGGCGACCTACATGGGCGAGGGCGGCAGCATTCCGTTCATGGGCATGCTGGGCGAGAAGTTCCCGAAGGCGCAATTCCTGATCACCGGCGTGCTCGGCCCGCATTCCAACGCGCATGGCCCGAACGAGTTCCTGCACATCCCCACCGGCAAGAAAGTGACCATGGTGGTGGCCGAGGTAGTGGCGCGGCACCACGAACAGAGTGCCAAGGCCTGAGCCCGATGGTCGGCGCATGAGCACGGATACCGCCTATCTGGCCGCGAACTGGGCGCAAATCCGTAGGCGCGTCGATGATGCCTGCCGCGAAGCGGGCCGCGACCCGGGCGAGGTGAACATCCTGCCGGTCAGCAAAACCTTCGGCCCGGAGCTGATCCGGGCCGCGGTCGGGCTGGGCCTGCACCGCTTCGGCGAGAACAAGGTGCAGGAGATCCGCGACAAGGCGCCGCCGCTGGCCGACTGCGGCATAGCTTGGGTGATGATCGGCCACCTGCAGACCAACAAGGTCAAAGACGTGGCGCGGCTGGCCAGCGAAGTGCAATCGCTGGACCGGCTGGAACTGGCCGAGGCGCTGGATCGGCGGCTGCAGCACGAGGGGCGTGCGATCGACGTCCTGGTGCAGGTGAAGACCTCGTCCGAACCCAGCAAATACGGGTTGCCGCCCGAACAGCTAGGCGGTTTCCTGGATACCTTGCGCGGCTACGACACTTTGCGCGTGCGCGGCCTGATGACCTTGGCGATCCAATCCACCGACCCGGCTGAAGTGCGTGGCTGCTTCCGGCTGCTGCGCGAGCTGCGTGATCGAGCTATCGCGCAAGGCCATGACATCCCTCGGCTTTCCATGGGCATGAGCGGCGATTTTCCGCTCGCCATCGCCGAGGGCGCGACCGAAGTGCGCATCGGCACCGCGATCTTCGGCAGCCGGTCCTATCCGGATTCGCATGACTGGCCGGAAACGCCGTCAAAGGCATAAATGACGTTGAATCAATGAGTTGGGCGAAATGTGCGCTCTGTCGCCGTTTTTTGAAACGCCAGAGTTCAGTTAACCTCAATCCAACATCCACACGCCGTCTTCTTGTTAAGTTCACTACTTCGTCACGTCGTCAGCTTCTGCAGGCGGCCGAATGCAGCGACATTAGCAAGGGATTTCCCCCGCATGCCGATCAACCGATTGACCGCCTTTTCCGTGCTCGCTGCAGCCTTGTTCGTGATGGCACCCGTACAGGCAACGACCAGCAAGACGCACGGCAAGTCGGTCCCGGCGAAACACGTGCAGCAGGGGAAGCACACGCAAGGCAAGCTGGTTCATCACAAGCAGACGCAGACCCGACACACAGCGACGCACAAATCCATTCATTCCAAGTCGACGGCATCCGTCGCCAGCGTTGCAGACACCTCCAGCCCCGCCACCACGAATGTCGCAGTGGTCTTTGAGATGAAGCCGGCGCTGCCGGTTTTCGCTTCGTTACAGCCCAGCCCCTTCGCGCTGGATGGCGCCCAGGCCGCCGCCAAAGCCATGCCGTCATGGCTGAACCAGGCGCCGACCTTCAGCCCCGCACCGATGCTGCTGGGCCAGGGCCTCGTTTCCGCCCGTCCGCAGACCTTGCTGCGCAGCAGTGAAGCGGTCGGGAACGGCGATACGGAAGTCGACAACACCGCCGCTACCACCCAGGTTGAAGGTGACGAGCTGGCGACGGCTCTCGACGGTACCGAAAGCGCTACCGATCTGCGCAAGTCGCTGATCGCGATGGCGATGAAATTGCGCGATATCCGTTACGTGCGCGGTGGCCATGATCCCTCCACCGGCTTCGATTGCAGCGGCTTCGTCCGCTACGTGTTTGCCCATGCGATCGGCATGCAGTTGCCGAACAACTCGGCCTCGCAGTTCCTGGCCGGTCTCAAGGTCAAGCGTGCCGACATGAAGCCGGGCGACCTGGTGTTCTTCCGTACCCATGGCAAGCGGAACATTTCGCACGTGGGGATCTACATTTCGAATGGCCGCTTCATTCATTCGCCCAACACCGGCAAGTCGGTGGAGATTTCCAGTCTCGACGAGGGCTACTGGGCCAAGCGCTTTGCCGGTGCCAAGCGGCCGGAAGCGATAGCCATGGTGGCGAACAAGGGTTGAGCAAACCCGCTACTATCCACGTCGGAAGCCGCCGCAGGGCGGCTTTTGCGTTTACTGCGCTCACATCGTGCCGCGTTGCGCCGGTCCTGGAGGAACGATTTCCGCCAGGCACAGTCAGCATCGGGATGTCATCGCTGGCGGCTTCTCGCCGCCGTCGCTACGCTGGCCGTTGACCTTCCGGAAACCATCCGATGCCTTTTGATTTGCCCCCTGTCACGCGCAATCTGCTGATTGCCAATGTTGTCGTATTCCTGCTGCAACTAATGCTGCGCGACCAGACGAGCCTGGCGCTGACGCAGCATTTCGCGTTATGGCCGCTCGGCCCGGATATCTCCGGCGAGACGCCCGACGGCAATGTCATCACTGCGGGTTTCCGCGTCTGGCAGGTGGTGACGTACGCCTTCATGCATGGCAGCTTCACGCATATCCTGTTCAACATGTTCGGCCTGTACATGTTCGGCGGGACGATCGAGCGCACCTTCGGTGCGCGTCATTTCCTGATCTATTACTTTGTCTGCGCGATCGTGGCGGCCATTGCCCAGCTGATCGTGGTGCACTGGTTCACTCACGGCTTCTACCCCACGCTGGGTGCGTCGGGTGCGCTGTTCGGCATACTGCTTGCCTTCGGCATGCTGTATCCGCAGGAAAAGATGATGCTGATCTTTCTGCCGGTGCCGATGCCGGCATGGTTGTTCGTGACGGGTTACGCCGTGGTCGAACTGGTGCAAGGCGTTACCGGCACCCAGGCCGGCATCGCCCATTTCGCCCATCTGGGCGGTATGCTCGGCGGCTACGTGCTGATCGAGTACTGGCGCGGACGGCTGCCGTTCAAGCCAAAGCGGCGCCTGATGCGTTGACCGATGCCCATCGTACCCATCCATGAGCGGAAACCATGTCTGAATCCCTGCAACGCCGGCTGACCCCGCGCCACATCACTTTCATGGCGCTGGGCATGGCGATCGGCGCCGGCCTGTTCCTCGGCTCGGCCAGCACGATCAAGCTGGCCGGCCCGTCGGTGCTGTTCGCCTACCTGTTCGGTGGCGCGATGATCTTCATCATCATGCGCGCGCTCGGCGAAATGGCGGTGCAAGATCCGGTGGCCGGCTCGTTCAGCACGTATGCGCACAAGTATCTCGGGCCGTTCGCCGGCTATCTCACCGGCTGGAACTACTGGATCCTGATGATGGGTGTGGGCATCGCGGAGAGCACGGCGGTCGGCATCTACATGAAGCAGTGGTATCCCGATCTGCCGCAGTGGATCTGGACCTTCGGCAGCGTGGCGATGATCGGTGGACTGAACCTGATGGCGGTGAAGGTCTATGGCGAGCTGGAGTTCTGGTTCGCGCTGGTCAAGGTGCTCACGGTGGTGCTGATGATTCTCGGCGGCGCCACCATCATCTGGCTCGGCTGGGGCAATGGGGGCCATCCGGTGGGTCTGTCCAATCTGTGGACGCACGGCGGCTGGTTTCCGAACGGAGTGACCGGCATGGTGCTGGCGCTGCCGGTGCTGGTGTTCTCGTTCGGCGGCATCGAGACGATCGGCATGGCGGCGGCCGAGGCGGCGCAGCCGGAGCGCACGATCCCGCGTGCGGTGAACTCGGTGATCTGGCGCATCCTGATTTTCTATGTCGGCGCATTGTTCGTGATCATGGCGATCTATCCGTGGGACGAGCTGGGCACGCAAGGCAGCCCGTTCGTGGTGACCTTCGCCAAGCTCGGCATCCCGCAGGCGGCCGGGCTGATCAATTTCGTGGTCATCACCGCGGCACTGTCGAGCTTCAACTCCACCACCTTCAGCGGCAGCCGCATGCTGTACAGCCTGTCGACCAAGCGGCAGGCGCCCATTGCGTTGCAGCGTTTGAGCAAGCACGGCGTACCGGTGCGCGGCGTGCTGGTGACCATGGCCTGCCTGATGGTGGGCGTGCTGCTGAACTATCTAGTGCCCGAGCGCATCTTCGGCATGATGATGTCGATCCTCGCCTTCAATACCGTGTGGACGTGGGGCATGGTGCTGATCGCGCACTGGCGTTTCCGCCGGCAGCAGACGGGCGCACTGGCGTTCCAGCTGCGCTGGTGGCCGCTGAGCAGCGTGGTGTGCCTCGCGTTTCTCGCGTTTGTGCTGGTGATGCTCGGCTACAGCCCGGATACCCGGGTGGCGCTGTATGTGGGTGTGGCGTGGGTACTGTTGCTGACGCTTGCGTACAAGGTGTTTGGCGTCGACCGCCGCTTGCTGGCGGTACAGAACGTACCCGTCGGCTGATCACTAGGCAGCAGCACAGCAACGGGGTTTGCGACCGGCGGTCGCCGCAGCGCCGCCGGCTCAGCGCAGCGCGAGGAAATCCGGGCTGACCACGAAACGCACCGCGTCCAGACGCAGGCGGGATAGCGGCAACGCAGCCAGCAAGCGGGTGCGTTCGTCGGCCACGGCGGTGATTTCCGTTTCGCTGACCGACGGGTTCACTGCGTGCAATGCAAGCAGGCGTGATAGTTCGGCATCCAGCGTCTCGGTGGCAAGGCTCACCGCTTCGTCGATGCTGGCCTGTCCCCGCGCCGTGGCGAGTGTCTCGGCGCGGGCCAGCATCGGCGGCACCAGCTTGCCGAGGAACTTGCGGTAGCGCACGACTTCGATATTCCGATCGGCGGCCTTGCGCAAGGCAATGTCGCTGGGGACGAAATCGGCGCGCTCGGCCAATCGGGTATCGACGGTGACCACGATAGGCAGGGTCGGCAGGAAGCGCTCGGCGTCGAGTCGGCGATCGGCCACGCATTCGAGTACATAGATGGCCTGCAGCAAGGCAGTGCGCGCCGGCAATACATCGTCGACCATGAAAGCCGCATTGCCTTGTTCACCGGACAGCGCCAGATCCATCGCGCCGGCGACCAACGGGTGATCCAGCCGCAGCAGCGGCAACTCTTCGCGCGCCAGGGCCACGTCGCGGGCGAACGTCACCGATTGCGGGCCCTCCGCGAAGCCGGGCAGGGCGTCGGTGGAAAGGTATTGCGGATCGAGCAGCAGCACCTGGCCGCCGAGCTCCTCGGCGTGGATGCCGAAGGCTTCGAGCAGGCGCTGCACGAACGCGTCGCGGCCCGGATCGACATCCTCGCGGGCGAACGCCTGCTGCAGTTCGTCGGCATGCAGGTCGCGGCTGGCGGCCAGCTCCAGCAGATGATCGCGGCCGCCGCGTATCAGTTCGGCCATCTGTTCGTGACTGGCACGGGTTTCGGCCAGCAGCACGTCCAGTTCCTGGTCGCGGTTGTCGTCGCCGCGCGCATGTTCGTCGGCCAGCCGGGCCAGCGGTTCGCCATAGCGGCGCAACAGCTCGCGGCCGTCGGCCGGACTGACGCGGAACGCGTCGATCCCTTCGTCGTACCAGCGCGCCAGCACGTGCTGTGCGCTGTCGGCGACGACCAGGATATGGATGTTGATGTCGTGTTTCTGGCCGATCCGGTCGAGGCGGCCTATGCGCTGTTCGAGCAGGTCCGGATCCAGTGGCAGATCCCACAGGATCAGCCGGTGCGCGAACTGGAAGTTGCGTCCTTCCGAGCCGATCTCCGAACACAGCAGCAGGCGCGCGCCGTCAGGCTGGGCGAAATACGCGGCATTGCGGTCGCGCTGCACGATGCCGAGGCCTTCGTGGAAGCGGGCCACGGCGACACCGCTGCGTGTGCGCAGTACGTCTTCCAATGCCAGCACCTTGGCGTGGCTGCGGCAGATCAGCAGGAATTTGTCCTGCGGGTGCTGATCGAGCAACGCGATCAAGGTGTCGATGCGCGGGTCGGTGCTGTAGTCGACCTCGATCAGCGGCGATGGCTGCTGGATGTCGGCGTGGAATTCGGCCAGCAGCGACTGGCGAGTGTTCTCCTGCAGCGTTTCGGCATCGAGCAGGTGCCATTCGGGTTGGCGCTTGGGAAAGCCGCCGACGCCGGCGCGGTTGTTGCGGAACATCGCACGACCGGTGCCATGGCGGTCGATCAGCGCGGCGAGCAGGTCGCGCGCGTTCGCCGGTTTGGTCGATTCGGCCAGCTGCGCGATGAGCGACTCGTCGCCGTGGAAGGCTTCGGCGAGGGTAGCGCGCTGGGCGTCGTCGAGCGCGTTGCCGTCGAGCAGCCGATCGGCGATCTTCGACAGTGCCTGATAGGCGTCGGCTTCGGCCAGATAGCCGTCCAGGTCGTAATAACGCTGTGGGTCGAGCAGGCGAAGGCGGGCGAAGTGGCCGCTGCGGCCGAGCTGTTCCGGTGTGGCGGTGAGCAGAATCACGCCGGGGACGGCGGCAGCGAGCCGTTCCACCATCGTGTAGCGCGGGCTGGCGGTCTCGGGCGACCACGCCAGATGGTGCGCCTCGTCGACCACCAGCAGATCCCACGGTGCATCCAGTAATTGCTGCGCGTGTTTCGGCGAATTTTCGAGAAAGCCGAAGTCGGCGATTACCAGCTGCTCGTCCTCGAACGGGTTGCTGTCGTCGCCGGATTGTTCCAGCGCCTCGCAACGCTCCTCGTCATAGATCGCGAAACTGAGATTGAAGCGGCGCAGCAGCTCGACGAACCACTGGTATACCAACGTGTCGGGCAACAGCAGCAGCACACGCGAAGCGCGACCGGTGGCGAGCTGGCGGGCGATGATCATGCCGGCCTCGATGGTCTTGCCCAAGCCGACTTCGTCGGCCAGCAGTACCCGTGGTGGCCGGCGCGCGGAGGCAATGCCGGCCACGCGCAGCTGGTGCGGCACCAGCCCGATCCGCGCGGCGCCGAGGCCCCACATCGGCGAACGGCGTGCTTCCGCACGCCGCTTGAGGCCTTCCAGGCGCAGTTCGAACTGCGCGACGGCATCCGTGCGGCCGCCGATCAGCCGGTCGTCGGCCTGGCTCACGCTCTGCTCGTCGTCGAGCTGGCCTTCTTCCAGCTCACGGCCTTCGCCGCGGTAGATCAGCAGCTCGTCGCGAATTTCCACCCGCTCGACCAGGAACGCGATGCCCTTGCCGGCCACGCGCTGGCCGGCGCGGAACTCGGCGCGCAGCAGCGGTGCCGAGTCGATGGCGTAAGGGCGCAGCACGCCGGCCTTGGCGAACAGCACCTGCACGCCGCGTCCTTCGACGCGCAATACGGTGCCGAGGCCGAGCTCGGGTTCGGCAGAGGAGATCCAGCGTTGACCAGGTACGAACATTATTCAGCCGCGTTGCATCAAGGGCCGACGATTATCCGCCCCACGGCGCGTGGTGGGAACAGCTGGCGACGCAGAGTCAGTGGCGGTGGAGGCAATCGCTGCTATAAGGGTGCCCTAAGTGCTCAGGTTTCGGCCCACTGGCGCAGCAGGTTGTGATAGACGCCGGTCAGCTGCAGCACCGCAGCGGCATCGGCGCCGGATTGGGTCAGGGCCTGGATCGACGTATCCAGCTCGAACAACAGCCGGCGCCGGCTGTCGTCGCGGATCAGGCTTTGCACCCAGAAGAATGCGGCCAGCCGCGCCCCGCGCGTCACCGGTTGCACCCGATGCAGACTGCTGGAGGGATAGACGATCAAGTCGCCGGCCGGCAGTTTCACCTCATGCTCGCCGTAGGTGTCGCTGACGATCAGCTCGCCGCCGTCGTAGTCGTCCGGTTCGCTGAGGAACAGCGTGCAGGAGATGTCGCTGCGCAGCTGGCCGGCGTCGACGGGGAGTGCCATGACCGCGCCGTCGACATGGAAGCCGTAGTGGCCGCCGCCCTCGTAGCGGTTGAAGCGCGGCGGCAGGGTACGCAGCGGCAACGTTGCCGCGTGATAGAGCGGATGTTTCGCCAGCGCCGACAGCACGGTCTGGCCCAACTGCTGGCGCAGTGGCGACGTATCCGGCAGCTGCTGATTGCGTTTCACCCGGGCGCCTTGTGTACCGACGGTTTGGCGGCCATCGGTCCAGTTGGCGCCGTCGAGCGCGGCACGCATCTGGATGACTTGTTCGCGGTCGATGACGTCGGGGATGTGCAACAGCATGAGGAGAGTTCCAACATGAAAATTCCCCTTCTCCCAAGCGGAGAAGGGCTCGAAAGCAAACGTCAGAAGCGGAAGTTGACGGTGAGCATCGCCGAACGTGGCGTGCCGGGGGTGTAACGGTAGCCGCTCTTGTTGATCGCCGCGACGTAGTCCTTGTCGAACAGGTTGTACAGGTTCAACTGCAGATCGAGCTGCTTGTTGAGCGGATAGCTGGCCATCGCATCGAACACCCAGTACGCCTCGGTGAAGGCCGGCGTGCCGATCGCGCTGTCGGTGCCGCGCTTCATCTCGCCGGCATAGCGGGCACCGCCGCCGATAGTGAGGTTGAACGGCAGGCGCCAGGTGGTCCAGGCGGTGAACGCGCTTTTCGGCGTATAGGCCAGATCGCTGGAGCCATCGTTGGCCACCGCGCTGCCGTTGATCACCTTGGCATCCATCGTGGTGTAGCCGGCGCTGACCGCCCAGTTGTCGGTGAGCTTGCCGACTGCGCTCAGCTCGATGCCTTGCACGCGCTTTTTGCCGACCTGGTAGTACTGCAGGTCGACCGGATCCTGCACCAGGTCGTTGCTGACGGTGGTGCGGTACAGCGCGCCGGTCAGCAGCAGCTTTTCATCGAGCAAGTCCCATTTGGTGCCGAACTCGATCGTGCGTGCCTTCTGCGGATCGAGGTTGGGGTTGTCGGCACTGTTGGCGGCGGCGCTGAAGGTCAGCGTATTGCCGCCCGGCGGCTCCTGCGATACGGCGAAGTTCGCATAGATGCTGCCGATGGCGGCCGGCTTGTACAACACACCGAGCTTGTAGTTGGGCAGGTTGCCGGATTTGCTGGCGTCCACGCCGGGCAGCACGCTGCCGGCCGGCAACGCGCCGCAGGCCGGGCCGTTGCGGGCACCGCAGACCACCAGGCTGTTGAAGTCGGTGGTGTAGTGATCCAGCCGTACGCCGGCGTTGACCTGCCATTGTTCGTTGAACTTCAGCGTATCGAACAGGTAGGCCGCCATAGTGTTCGTCTTGCCCTGGCTGCCGGCGCCGGTTGGGCCGTAGATCAGGCCGCCGACATCGGAGCTCGGGTCATACAGGTTGGCAGCCGGCCACGCGCTTCGCGTACCAAGACCCACCGTGCCCGCCTTCTCCTGGCTCAGCTCGACACCGGCACTGAGGCTGTGCGTGAAGCTGCCGGTGGCTATCGTTGCCGTGATATTGGTCTGATTGGTCAGGATGCGGTTGACCTGCTGCTTGAAGGTCGGATTGCTGCGCGCAATCGTCCAGGTCGACGGATCGGCTGGGTTCGGTGTGAGCAGATTGGCAGAGCTGCCCATGAACGAAGTCAGCAGGTAGTTCTGCCGTGTGCGGCCCCAGCGCGTGGTGTTGTGCAAGGTGATGTTGGGCGAGAAGTCGTGTTCGACGATGGCGGTGAACATGTCCGCCTGCACATCGTCGTGATCGCTGTCGGTGCCGTAGAAGTTCTCGGGATCGACCCTGGCGGCGCTGGTAAGGAACCGGCGGTTCGAGTCCGGGCTGCTGTAGCCGGGCAGGCCGATGGTCGGCACGCCGCCGTCGGGAACATTGCTCTGCTTCACATGCAGGAAGTCGAGGTACACGCGCGTAGGTGTCTGCAGGCCGAAGGCCAGGGAGGGAGCGATGCCCCAGCGGTTGTTCTCGACCTTGTCGCGTCCCGGTACGCCGCTGTCCTGGCCCATCACGTTGAGGCGGAAGGCGGAGTGGCTGCCCAGCGTCTGGTTCCAGTCGGCGGTGGCGCGCTTATGCTGGGCGCTGCCGTAGGCTACCGAGCCTGAAACGCCATCGCCCAGCTGCGGTTGCTTGCTGACCAGGTTCACCGAACCGGTGGGCGCGGTGCGGCCGTTGTCGGTGCCGGCTGGCCCTTTGGTGACCTCGACCTGCTCGATATTGAATATGTCGCGTGAGATCGAGCCGAGGTCACGCACACCATCGACGAAGATGCTGCCCGAGGTGTCGAAGCCGCGCATATAGATGCCGTCGCCGGTGGTGGTGGCGCCGTTTTCACCGACAAAAAAAGTACCCACGCCCGGGCTGTTGCGCAGCGCTTCGGTCAGCGTGGTGGCGCCTTGCTGCTGGATCAGCTCCTTGGTGATCACGTTGACTGTCTGCGTGGTGTCGAGCAGTGGCTGGGTGAATTTCGGGGAGGAGAGGCGGTCGACGCGATAGTCGTTGCTGGTGGCTTCCACTTTCACGCCAGGCAGGTTCTTCGCATTGGCGACCTGGGCGTCGCTGGACGGTGTGGATGCAGGCGTGTCCATGGCGGCTGCAGGAAGGGCCAATGCCAGACCGGTGAGCAAGGTGGCGGCGCTCGCCAAACCGGATGCCGAAGAGGACTTGCGAGGAGCGATCGGGTGCTTGCAGCTGTTGATGAAGGCCATGGGGATCCTGATGAGTGGCTTTTTCGGGCCAGCAGAAAGCACGCACAGCGGGGTGGCTGTGTGGGCGATTGCGTGCCACGGCGGGCGGGAAGCTGAGCTTTATGAAACGTGCCGGCGATGTCGCTGCGCGAATCGGCCAGGGCGTGCATGTACGATAATTTTAATGAGAATGATTTGCAATACCGAAATATCAGAGAGGCATGCCGGCAGCGCAAAACCGTCGGAGGCTGGTGGCACGGCCCACGAAAAAGGCCCCGCATTCACATGCGGGGCCTTGGTATTCGTGCCGCGATGATCTGCGGCACTTAGAGGCAGCGGCTTACCAGATCTTCACTTGCGTGTCGGCCGAACGCACCATCGCATCGCCGGGCTTGCACTGGAACGCGGTGGCGAACGCTTCCATGTTTGTCGGTGCGGCCATGGCGCGGATCGATATCGGTGCGTGCGGGTCGGTGTTGAGCCGCAGCTCCATCTGCTTCTCGCGCGTGCTGCCGCGCCAGACGCGCGCCCAGTTGAGGAAGAAGCGCTGGTCTTCGGTATAGCCGTCGATCTGCTTGCCGGCTGTGGCCGGATCCGTTTTCAGCGCGGTCTGCAGAGCGTCATAGGCCACGTTGAGGCCGCCCAGGTCGGCGATGTTCTCGCCCAGGGTCAGCTTGCCGTTGACGTGCAGGTCGGGCTTGTCCTTGATCGGCGCGTAGGCATTGAACTGGTCCACCAGCTTGCCGGTGCGGGCATTGAACTGGGTCTTGTCATCCTTGGTCCACCAGTCTTTCTGGTTGCCGTCGCCATCGAACTGGCTCCCTTCGTCGTCGAAGCCATGGCTGGCCTCGTGGCCGATCACGGCGCCGATGCCGCCGTAGTTGATCGCATCGTCGGCCTTGGCATCGAAGAACGGCGGCTGCAGGATCGCGGCCGGGAAGTTGATCGTGTTGTCGGTCGGGTTGTAATACGCATTGACCGTCTGCGGGGTCATGCCCCATTCCTTGCGGTCGGTCGGCTTGCCGATCTTGGCGGTGTCGTACTGATAGTTGAACTTGCCGGCGGCTTCGACGTTGGCGTAGTAGTTATCCGGCTTGATGTCCAGACCGGACCAGTCGCGCCACTTGTCGGGGTAGCCGATCTTCGGCAGGAACTTGTTCCACTTGTCGACCGCCTTGGCCTTGGTGTCGGCGCTCATCCAATCGAGGTTCTCGATGCGGGCCTTCAGCGCATTGCGCACGTTGGTGACCAGCTCCTCGGCGCGCTGCTTGGCTTCCGGGGTGAACTCCTTGGCTACGTACAACTGGCCCAGGGCCTGGCCCATGCCCTGGTTGACGGCGCCCAGCACGCGCTTCCAGCGTGGTTTCTGTTGCGGTTGTCCAGCCAGCGTGGTGCCGTAGAACGCGAACTTGTTGTCCTGGAAATTCTTGCTGAGATACGGTGAGGCATCGTCGATCGCGTGGAAGCGCAGATAAGCCTGCCACTGGCTGACCGGGGTGCTTGTCAGCATCTTGTCGAACTCGGCGAAGAACTTCGGCTGCGACAGCGAGAAGCCCTTGTCGACGGTCACGCCCTGGGCGGCAAAGAACTTGTCCCAGTGGAAGTGCGGAGTGACCTTGCCGGCGTCCTTGACGCTGACGAAGTGGTACTGGTTCTTCGGATCGCGTTCTTCCACCGGCGTCAGCGAAGCAGCGGCGAGCTGGGTTTCAAATTTCAGCACGTCATCGGCCTGCTTCTTCGCATCGGCCTCGGCGACACCCGTCAGTTCGAGCGACTTGGCGATATAGGCGACATAGGCATCGCGGATCGCCTTGTAGTCCGGCTTGGTGTAGTAGTCCTTGGTCGGCAGACCCAGACCGGCTTCATTGGCATATGCGATCTGCATGTCGGCATGCTGGAAGTCGGCGCCGGAGCCGAACTGGAACACCTGGCCGTCGCCTTCGGTGTAGCGCTGGGTGATGAAGTCGGCTACATCGCTGCTGCTCTTCAAGCCGGCGATGGCGTCGAGCTTGGGCTTGAGCGGGTCGAAGCCATTCTTCTCGATGGTCGCCTCGTCCATGCCCGAGTGATAGAGCCAGCCGATCTTCTGCTCGATCGAGCCGGCTTTGGCGCTGTCCGCGTTCTTGCTGGCTTCGTCGACGATGTCGTGCTGAGTCTTCAGGCTCGCTTCGTTGAGCATATTGAAGGCGCCCCAGCTGGTCTGATCGTTCGGGATCGGATTGGCAGCCACCCACTTGGCATTGACGAAGCCGTTGAAGTCCTGGCAGACGTTGATCTTCGGGTCGAGCTCGCTGACGTCGAAGATGCTCTTGCCGATGTCGGCTGCCGCCGTGGTGCTGGCGGCAGCCGGGGCGGTACTGGCAGCGCCGGGACTGCTTGCCGGCGCGTTGGCAGCCGGCTCCTGTTTGCCGCAGGCAGTCAGCGCCAGGCCCAGGCTCACGGCCAGTGCCAACGCCAGGGGCTTCAGATATTGCTTGCTCATGGATATCCCTCTGTGAGTGATGTTGCCCGTCGGGCGGTTACGGTGATGCTGGATGGAGCGCGATGTCGTGTCCCCCCGAATCGCGGCCATACCTGTTCACGCTAGGTCAAACGTCATGGGTCAGACAGTGTCATAGGTCAGGGGTTGCCGTCACTCCCAGTCGGGGCGCGATTCGCCGGCAAATGATGCAGTTGCCCGGCATCCAGCCGCAGTACGGGATAGGCGCCGACGTGCTGGGCGGTGTACCACGGCGAGCGCTCGAAGAAGAACTGCAGACGGGCGCTGCTGTTGGCGGCGAAGGCGGGGTCGTCGTGCAGTTTGTGCTGGAACCCGGCGTGCAGCGCCGGGTCTTTCGCCAGCATCTCGCGCGCCAGCTGCTCCACCACGCGGGGCTCGCCGTATTCCTTGATCTCGAAGACCGCATTGAGAAAGCCCCAGTGCAGCAGGGAGTCGGGCGCCTGCGGCTCGAGCAGGTTGATCGCCACGTTGGCGGTGCGCTGGTCCAGCGGCACGATCACCGAACCGGCCGGCAGGGTGACTTCACGCGGCGCCGTACGCTGGGTGAAGTCGCGCAGCATCAAGTGGCCTTCGAACGGCTTGCCCGCCCAGCTCGGATCATCGAGCTGGTAGCCCTCCGCGTGGATCGTCACCGGCCGGTCGATGCGCTGGTAGCGGATGCCATGCGCGTCGAGCTTGTCGATGATTGCGGTCCATTGCGCCGGCACCGCGTAGGCGGCCGGCGGGGTGATCGACAGGTCCGGCAACAAGCCGTTCCAGTTGTCGATGGTGTAGCTCTGCGGTCGACTCGGGTCGTACTGGATCCAGTGGCTGCCGGAGATGTCGCTGTGGCTGATCGTGAACGCGTAGCCCTTGAGTTCGTAAGGCGTCGATTGCGGATCCGGCTTGAATGTCAGCGGTACCGACGAGTGCGGATGATGGGCACGGGCGACGGTGTCGGCATCGGCCCTGGCGGTAGTGGCCAGCAGCGCCACCGGGTGCTGGTTGATTTGCTCCAGCATCAATTCGACCAGGTCATAGGTGGCATGCACGCGGTTCGCGTATGGCTTCAGCATGTGCGTTTCGATAAGCAGCGCGGGGCGGTTCTGCAACGCCGCGTAGCCGGTGGAGAAACGCGTGCCGGAGCCGAAATTCGCTATCCCCTTGCGCGGATCGCGGCCGTCCTTGAACTCCAGATAGATCGAGGCGAGGTGGCCGCGCTTCTCATACGCGGGTATCGCGTGGTTGAAGATCGCGTCGTGCTGCCACTCGTTCACGGCCGGATTGAGCTTGTGCGGATCCTCGGTATACCAGGTCAGGTCGTATTGATAGTCGGCACCGTCGGTGGTGTGCACGTCGATCAGGAAATCCGGCAGCCAGCGCTGCCACAGCTTCAGCCACGCGCGCATCTCCGGCGCATCGGCCTTGACGTAGTCGCGGTTGAGGTTGAGGTATTGCGACTGGCCGCGGAAGCCCATGCTGTCCGGGCCGTTCTGGTTGATGCGGTGGTACGGCGACGAGTTCTCGTGGCCGTCCACGCTGAACACTGGGATATACACCAGCACCAGATGATCGAGCAGGTGCGGGTACTTGCCGGTGACCGCGATATCGCGCAACAGCATCAGCCCAGCATCCTTGCCCTCGATCTCGCCCGGATGGATGCCGGCCTGCAACAGCACCACCGGCTTGCCGGCCTTGCGTGCGGCGGCGGGATCGAACGTGCCGTCACCGCTGGCGATCACCACCGTCATCGGCCGGCCTTGCGGCGTGGTGCCGAACGTAGCCACGCGGATCACGTTCGGCGCCGCCAGCTGCAGGCGTTCCAGATAGGCCAGCGTATCGGCATAGCTGGGTGTCGTACGGAATTGCGCAGCCTCCGCCGGCGTGGTCCAGTCGATGGCGTTCGAATCGGCGGCATGCGTGGTCATGGCGGCAACTCCAAGCAAAGCGGACAGCAGGACGTGACGCAGACTCATGCCTGATCTTCCGCGGCGTCATGATGCAACGCTGCGGGCGAAGCGGGCAGCGTATCGGGCGCTACCGCACCTCCGGAAATGATGAAGGCCATGGCTTGATCCATCGTCCAATCGGTGGGCGTCAGTTCGCCCAGCGGCAGCACGACGAGATAACCGCCGGTGGGATTCGGTGTAGTCGGAACGAACACGGCGGCCATCTCGCGGCCGGTGCCGTCCTCGACCATCACTCGGGTGACGAAGCCCACCACTTTCATGCCGCGGCGCGGGAATTCCACCAGCACCACGCGCTGTACGCCGGACGGCTTGTTCTGCAATACCGCCATCAACTTCTTGGTACCGCCGTAGATCGTCTGCACCACCGGGATGCGCGCGAGCAGGCCGTCGAACGCGTTGATGAAACGCTGGCCGATCACCCGGTTAGCCAGCCAGCCGAGCAGGTACAGCGCCAGCAGCGTAATCAGCAGCGCGATGATGAAGGTCAGCCATTGCGTGTTGAGCGTATCGGCCGCACGCGGCGCCACCAGCGCCAGCGCGCCCAGCAGTGCGTTGACCAGTGGTGCGCCGATGCCGGCCAGCATGCCCAGCACGAACTTGAACACCAGCCAGGTCACCCACAACGGAATGAAGGTGAGCAGGCCGGTGAGCAGGTAGCGTTTGAGGCGCAGGGGGCGCATGGCGGATTCAGCTGGAGAGGGGGAGAGTCATTCATTCTAGAGGACGGCGCTAAGGTAGCGGCATAGCTGCCTGCCGGCACAGTTGGCGACGATGACGGGGCAGGTGGGATCATCAATCGCAGCTGCTGCTGCAGGTCGCTGTGATTTTTTTCGCGGCCGTGCGAATCATGTGGTGAATCGCAGGGAACATCGACGTCCATGACCGCCAGACAACATCAGCAACGCTTCGAATCGCTGTTGCGCGAACATCGCAGGATAGTCTTCAAGGTGGCCTGTCTGTACAGCCGCAGCGCCGCCGATCGCGAAGACCTGGTGCAGGAGATAAGCGCGCAGTTGTGGCGCTCGTTTGGCGGCTACGACCAGGCCCGGGCGAAGTTCTCCACCTGGATGTACCGCATTGCGTTGAACGTGGCGATTTCGCAGGCGCGGCGTGAACACTGGTCGGAGGCCAGCCGCTTCGAGCCGCTGGAGGCGCACCACCTAGAAACCATCAGCGGGGGCGAGCCGATTGCCGAACAGGACGAGCGGCTGCAGGCGCTGTACGCGTTCATCGGCCAGCTCGATCCGCTCAACCGCGCGCTGATCCTGCTGTACCTGGAAGACCGCGGCTACGCCGATATAGCCGAGATCCTCGGCATCAGCGAAACCAATGTAGCGACCAAGATCGGCCGCATCAAACAGAAACTGCGCGGGCAGATGACCGCCGCGGAGACTACCGGAGCATGAGCATGGAATTGGACGAGATGAAAATCGCCTGGCAGGCGCTGGATCGCCGGCTGGAACAGCAGCACACATTGAGCCTGCAACTATTTCGCGATGGCCGCCTGGACAAGCTGCGGCGCGGATTACGGCCGCTGGCATGGGGACAGGCGATCCAGATGGCGATCGGCGTACTCGGCTTGTTGGTGCTGGCGCCGATCTGGATCGCTCACTGGCGCGATCCCGCCGTGCTGATTGCCGGTGTGGTGATGCATGCTTATTGCGTGGGTCTGATCATCGTGGGTGCGGCGGTGCAGACGCAGGTCGCCCGCATCGACTATGGCGCGCCGGTGCTGGCGATCCAGCGCCAGTTGCTGCGATTGCGGCGAACCTATGCATTCTGGGGTGCGGTAGCGGTCGGTTTGCCATGGTGGTTTCTGACAGCGCCGTTGCTGGTGGTATTGAGTCGCGGTGCGATCATGACCAATGCGCCACTGGCGATCTGGGCCCAGCTGGCGATCGGCGCGGTTGGCTTGTTTGCGACGTGGAGGTTCCATCGCTGGTCGCGTCGGCCGGAACGTGCAGTGCTGGCACGCAAGCTCGACGATGCCAACTCCGGTGGCAGCATCCGCCGTGCGCAGGCGGCGCTGGACGAGGTCGCGCGATTCGAGCAGGAATGACACGCCTTGTAGAAGACAAGGCGCGAAGAACCTGAGGTATGCGGTGTCCCCTACCGACAGCTTTGCCGTTTGAAGGAGGGGGCAAACTCAGGATCAGCGCGCTTTCGGCTTCAGCCGCACGTAGATTTGCTTGCGCACGATGGCGATGACCTCGCCGGAGGCGGTCTTCACTTCGGTCTCGAACCAGCGCAGCACTTTCTCGCCGCCCGCGGCCGCTGCACGAAGCTCGTCGACCACGACGGGTTCCAGTTTGAAATGGGCGTAGACATCCTCGCGCCCCGGCGCGATGAAATCGATCGCACCGGCCTTGTCCCACACGTAGTAATCGTTGCCGAGCTGATGCATCACCAGCAGCATCCAGAACGGATCGGTCATCGAGAACAGGTTGCCGCCGAACTGGCTGCGCACGTAATTCCGGTTCCACGGGCGCAGCCGCAGTACCACCCGCGCCTCGCCATAGTCGTCGCTGAGCGCCTGTACACGGATGGAGTTGCACAGGAACGGCGGCCACAGGTTGAGCAGGCGGCGGAAAGTGGATGCGCGCATGTGTCGGAATCCGGGCAGTGACTGTGGGAGCGACTTCGGTCGCGATGCTTTTCCAGCCTTGAAAGCATCGCGACTGAAGTCGCTCCTACATGATGGGGATGAGCGGGCGAGCGCCGCGGTGGCGGTGCTCAGAACAGCAACGAAGCCATCTTGCGCCGATAGCGGCCGACCAGCTCGGCATCGTCGAGCGTGGCAAACGCGGCGAGCAGGCGTTTCCTGGCTTGACCTTCATTCCAGTCGCGAGCTTTCTGCAGGATGAGCAGGAACTGTTCTAGGCCGGCTTCGGCATCGCCTTCGAGCAGCAGGCGAACCCCCAACTGATCACGCGCAGCCCAGTCGCCGGCGTCGGTCTGCAAGCGTTGCTGCAATTCAGCCCGTGTGGGCGCATCTTTCAGCGCATGAGCCAGGTCCAGCTCGCTGCGCAGACGTACCGCGCGTGCATCGATGGCGAGATTGGCGGGCAGCGCCATCAAGGCTGCTTCGGCAGCATCGGTCTGGCCGGCGTGCATCAGTGCCAGGGCCAGTTCGAGTTTCAGTTCGGACTTGCCCGGCTCGGCGGCGATCGCCTGCTGCAGCCGGTCGATGGCCTGCTCCGGATTTTCCGGCACGGCTTCTTGTTCGATGGCTTGTTCGGCCGCTTCCAGCGGTTGCACATGGCGCGACAGGAATTCGCGCAGCTGGCCCTCAGGCAACGCGCCGGCGAAACCATCGAGTACCTGGCCGTCCTTCACCAGCACCACCGTGGGCACGCTGCGAATGCCGAACATGCCGGCCAGTTCCTGCTGTTTGTCCACATCGACTTTGCCGAGCCGGAACGCGCCGTTGTATTCGGCGGCGAGCTTTTCCAGCATCGGGCCGAGTGTCTTGCACGGTTCGCACCAGGTCGCCCAGAAATCCACCAGCACCGGTGTGGTCAGGGAAGCCTGAAGCACCTCGGTTTCAAAGGTTTGCTGATCGACATCGAAGACATGATCGGTGAGGGTGGCATCGGTCACGGGAAACTCCAGCTCGGCGGATGCCGGTTCAGATCGGGGCATTGCCCAGCATATCAAGCCGTTTACCGCGTTCACCTCAGATTTGCGAGAATCCACGCATCGTCACGCCAGAGCAAGGCATCGGCTGCATGAGCACGGCCTCACCAGGAACGCTGTTGATCTGCGAGCACTGCGACACGGTTTACCGTCGCCGCACGCTGGAGCGTGGTGAAGTGGCGCGCTGCGCATGCTGCCTGGCGGAGCTGGAGCGGCATCAGCCGCTGGGCGTGAACGCGCTGCTGGCGCTGGTGCTGACCGCGATGATCGTGTTCGTGCAGGCGAACATGTGGCCCATCGTCACGCTGGGACTGAACGGGCAATATAGCGGCACCACGCTATGGGGCATGATCATCGCGATGTGGCAGCAGCAGGCGCAGGTGGTGTCGGTGCTGGCCGCCGTCACCTTGTTCTTTTTTCCGTTGACGAAGATGCTGGTGCTCGGCTGGCTGCTGTGGTTTGCCCGGGCGGGCCGGCGCGCGCCGGGGTTCGTGCGGCTGATGGTGGTGCTGCATCATGTCGGGCCGTGGACGATGAGTGAGGTGTTCGTGCTCGGTGCGCTGGTGGCCATCGTCAAGGCACACACCTATTTCGACGTGGTGGCGGATCCGGGCATCTATGCCTATGCCGCGCTGACCTTGCTGATCACCATCTTCGCCGGTGTCGATCTGCGCCAGCTGTGGGATCTCACACGGGAGGATCCGGCATGAGCGCGTTTCCGCGCGCTGCGGAACTCGGCTTGATCGGCTGCCACGTGTGCGGACTGACTTGCCGTAGCGGGCCTGGCGACGAGTATCTTGAAGGCGGCCACATGGTTTGCCCGCGTTGCGGCTCGGCGCTGCACCGGCGCAAGCCGAACAGCTTTGTGCGCACCTGGGCGCTGCTGATCACCGGATTCCTGCTGTACATCCCGGCCAATGTGCTGCCGATCATGCGCACGGCCAGCTTGAACGACATCGACGACAACACCATCATCAGCGGCGTGGTCGAGTTGTGGGTCAAGGGCTCACCGGATCTGGCGGTCATCGTGTTCACCGCCAGCATCGTGGTGCCGATGCTGAAATTCCTTTCGATGGGTACGCTGCTACTGAGCAGCCAGCGCGGCAGCGACTGGGCACGGCCACAGCGTGCCAAGCTCTACCGGCTGGTCGAGTTCATCGGCTACTGGTCGATGCTGGATGTATTCGTGGTGGCGCTGCTGACGGCATTGGTGCGTTTCGGCCTGTTGAGTCTGGTCGAACCGCTGCCTGGCGTGATCTTTTTCGGCCTGACCGTGGTGCTGACCATGCTGGCCTCGATGAGTTTCGACCCCCGGTTGATCTGGGATGGCAGGGATACAGATGACTGACGACAGCCACATTGAACCGCCTCCCCCGAACGACGGCGAGCTGCCGCGGCCGGTAGTGAAGCGGCGGCGCTTCAATGCCTCGCTGATCTGGCTGGTGCCGGCGCTGGCGGCGCTGGTGGGTCTCTCGCTGGTGGTCAACTACTGGCTGCAGGCTGGCCCGCAGATCAGCATCAGCTTTCAAAGCGCCGAGGGCCTGGATGCGGGCAAGACGCCGGTGAAGTACAAGAATGTGGTGATCGGCAAGGTGCAGAAGATCCGCCTCAGCGCCGATCACAAGCGCGTGGTGGTCACCGTGGCGCTGGAGAAGAGCGCCGAGAGTTTCGCCACCGAAGGCACACGCTATTGGGTGGTGCGTCCGCGTATCGGGCTGGGCGGCGTATCCGGCATCGACACCTTGTTGTCCGGCTCTTTCATCGGCGTCGACGTGGGCGACTCCTCGACGCCGCAGGAAGACTTCAAGGGACTGGAAACGCCGCCGTCGGTGAACCACGGTGCGCCGGGCCGCAGCTATGTGCTGCATACCGACGACCTCGGTTCGCTGGATATCGGCTCGCCGGTTTATTACCGGCGCATCCAGGTCGGCCGGGTGGTGTCCTACGACCTGGACAAGGACGGCAAGGGCATCTCGATAGGTATTTTCGTGGATGGTCCCAACGACAAGTTCGTCACCGTTTCCACCCGCTTCTGGAACGCCAGCGGTATCGATCTGTCGCTTGGAGCCCAAGGCCTCAAGGTCAACACCCAGTCACTAGCCTCGGTGCTGGCCGGCGGCATCGCGTTTCTCGATCCGCGCGGCCCGCATGACAGCACGCCGGCCGCCGAGCTGACCTCGTACCAGCTGTTTGCCGATCAGACGACGGCGATGGCGCCGCCCGATGGCGAGCCGCATTATTTCCGCATGCGTTTCGAGCAATCGGTACGGGGGATGGCGGTGGATGCGCCGGTAGAGTTCCTCGGTATCAATATCGGCAAGGTGGTGTCGGTCAATCTCGACTACGACGAAAAGACCCAGCGTTTCCCGGTGATCGTGGGCGCGGTGGTATATCCGCAGCGCCTCGGCAAGGCCTACGACAAGCTGGTGGCACTGGCCAAGGCGCGTGGCGAGAATCCCGATCTGTCGCAATTGCTCGGACGCATGGTCGGGCAGGGCCTGCGCGCGCAGGCTCGCACCGGCAACCTGCTGACCGGCCAGTTGTACGTGGCGCTCGATTTCGTGCCGCGCGCGGCGCCAGTGGTGTTCGATCCCAACGCCAAACCGCTGCTGATACCCACCGTTCCGGGCAGCTTCGACAAGTTGCAGGAGCAGATGGCCAGCATCGTCGACAAGCTCGACAAGATTCCGTTCGACAGCATAGGCAGGAATCTGGACCAGACCCTGGCCGGGCTCAACGCTACGCTGAAGCAGGTCAACGGCCAGACCTTGCCAGCATTCAACGACACCTTGAAGGGCGTGCAGAAAACCATGGGCACGGCCAGCGATGCGCTGTCCGGCGACTCGCCGCTGCAGCAGAACCTGGGCACCACACTGGAGCAGGTGCAGCGCATGGCGCGTTCGCTGCGGGTACTTACCGATTACCTGGGCGAGCATCCGGAGGCGCTGGTCCGCGGCCGCCGGCCCGATGACAAGCCTGCCACCAACACGCCGCCGGCAGCGGCTGCCAAACCGTCGCAAGGGAGCCAGCCATGATTCGTATCGCCATGCGCCTGCTGGGCACGGGAGCCGCGCTGGCGCTGGCCGCCTGCGCGTCGGCACCGCTGCATTACTACACGTTGGTTGCGCCGGCTGACGAGTCAGCCGGCGGGCTGGTTGCGCAGCCGGCCACGCCATCGCTACCGTTCGAATTGCTGCCGGTCAGCGTGCCGGCGCAGGTCGACCAGCCACAACTCGTGGTGCGCGAAGGCGGGCAGGGCGTGGCCTTGCTCGGCAGCGAACGCTGGATCGCACCGCTCAACGACGAAGTGCGCAGTGCGTTGTCGGCGGATCTGGCGCGCGAGCTGCACAGCCAGGACGTCAGTGGCTTGCCCGGCAACGACAAACCGTTGCTGCGGATCAAGCTGGATTTGCGCCGATTCGACTCGCAGCCGGGCAGTTACGCGCTGATCGAGGGAGCGTGGAGTGTGCGGCTGTTGCGCGGACAACATCCCGCTGCACTGGCCTGCACCAGCCGTATCAATGAAACGGTCGGGCCGGGGTACGACGCGCTGGTGCAGGGGCACCAGCGTGCGATCGGCGCGTTGGCGGCACAGATCGCCACGGCGGCGCGCCTGCTCGGCAATGGCCAGACTCCCGTCTGCCCGGCCGGCTGAGGGTCTCACGCTTGGCGCCCGGCTCGCGCTGGGCTAGTCTGACCAGTTCGCCGCAGCCGGCTTCGTCGGCCTGCACCAACCGCATTACGGCACCGGAATCATGCAGGACATTCATCAAGACCCGAACTCTTCCGATCAGGGCAGCACGCCGGAGGGCTATGCGCCGCAGGCGGTAGAGGCCGCTGCGCAGCTGTACTGGAACGCGCAGCATGCGTACGAGGTGAAGGAGGACAACTCGCGGCCGAAGTTCTTCTGCCTGTCGATGCTGCCTTACCCGTCGGGCGCGCTGCACATGGGGCATGTGCGCAACTACACGATCGGCGACGTGATCAGCCGCTACCAGCGCATGCAGGGCAAGAACGTGCTGCAGCCGATGGGCTGGGACGCGTTCGGCCTGCCCGCCGAGAACGCGGCGATCAAGAACCAGACCGCGCCTGCGAAATGGACGTACGCCAATATCGACCACATGCGCAGCCAGCTGAAGTCGCTGGGCTACGCGATCGACTGGTCGCGCGAGTTCGCCACCTGCCGCCCGGACTATTACCGCTGGGAACAGCTGATGTTCACCCGCCTGCTGAAGAAAGGCATGGCGTACCGCAAGAACGCGGTGGTGAACTGGGATCCGATCGACCAGACCGTGCTGGCCAACGAGCAAGTCGTCGACGGTCGCGGCTGGCGCTCCGGCGCGGTGGTGGAAAAGCGCGAGATTCCGCAGTGGTTCCTGCGGATTACCGACTACGCACAGGAACTGCTGGACGGGCTGGACACGCTGCCGGGTTGGCCCGACGCGGTCAAGACCATGCAGCGCAACTGGCTGGGCCGCAGCGAAGGGCTGGAAATCCATTTTGCTGTCGAGGGCGAAGCCGAGCCGCTGACGGTATTCACTACCCGTCCGGATACGCTGATGGGTGTCACCTTCGTCTCGATCGCCAGCGAGCATCCCCTGGCGGTCAAGGCGGCGCAGGGCAATGCGAAGCTGGCTGCCTTCCTCGATGAGCTGAAACATGGCGGCGTCTCCGAGGCCGAGCTGGAGACGCAGGAAAAGCGCGGCATGGCTACTGGCCTGTTCGCCGTGCATCCGGTCAGTGGCGAAAAAGTACCGGTATGGGTCGCCAATTTCGTGCTGATGGGCTATGGCACCGGTGCGGTGATGGCGGTGCCCGGGCACGATCAGCGCGATTTCGAGTTCGCGCACAAGTACGGCTTGCCGATCAAGCAGGTGATCGCGGTCGCTGGTGCGGACGCCGACTACGATCCGGACCAGTGGAAGGACTGGTACTCCGACAAGACCCGCGCCGACATGCGCGTGGTGAATTCCGGCGAACTGGACGGCAAGACGTATCGCGAGGCATTCGACTTTCTTGCCGCCAGGCTGGAAGGCGACGACAAGGGTCAGCGCCGGGTCAACTGGCGCCTGCGCGACTGGGGCGTCAGCCGCCAGCGTTACTGGGGCTGTCCGATCCCGGTGATCTACTGTCCCAAGTGCGAAGCGGTGCCGGTACCGGAAGATCAGCTGCCGGTGGTGCTGCCCGAGGACGTGGCGTTCTCCGGCGTGCAATCGCCGATCAAGGCCGATCCGGAATGGCGCAAGTGCGTATGCCCGCAATGCGGCGGCCCGGCCGAGCGCGAGACCGATACCTTCGATACCTTCATGGAGTCGAGCTGGTACTACGCGCGCTACACCAGCCCCGGTGCGAACGCGCAGATCGACGAGCGCGCGAACTACTGGCTGCCGGTCGACCAGTACGTCGGCGGCATCGAACACGCGATCATGCATCTGCTGTACTTCCGCTTCTATCACAAGCTGCTGCGTGACGCGGGCATGGTGCATTCGGACGAGCCGGCGCAGAACCTGCTGTGCCAGGGCATGGTGATCGCCGAGACGTTCTATCGCGACAGCGCCGATGGCTCGAAGGACTGGATCAATCCCTCGGCGGTCGAGATCCTGCGCGACGACAAGGCGCGCGTGATCGGCGCGACACTCAAGGCGGACGGCCAGCCGGTGCATATCGGCGGCACCGAGAAGATGTCCAAGTCGAAGAACAACGGCATCGACCCGCAGACCATGGTGGACAAGTACGGCGCCGACACGGTGCGGCTGTTCTCGATGTTCGCCGCCCCGCCGGAGCAGTCGCTGGAATGGAGCGAGGCCGGTGTCGAAGGCATGGCGCGCTTCCTCAAGCGGCTGTGGCGCGAAGTGACCGCGCATGCCGCGAGCCCGGATCACCCGGTCACCGATCCATCGGTGCTGGATGCGGGTCAGAAGACGTTGCGTCGCCAACTGCACGAGACGATCCAGAAGGTCAGCGACGATTTCGGCCGGCGCCATGCGTTCAACACCGCGATCGCCGCGCTGATGGAATTGCTTAACGCGCTGAGCAAATTCGGCGATCAGAGCGAGCAAGGCCGCGCGGTACGCCATGACGCGCTGGAAGCGATGGTGCTGCTGCTCAATCCGGTGGTGCCGCACATCAGCCATGCGCTGTGGCAGGTGCTTGGTCACGCCGAAACAGTGCTGGAGGATCAGCCCTGGCCCAAGGCCGACCCGGCCGCGCTGGTGCGCGACAGCGTCACGCTGGCGGTGCAGATCAACGGCAAGTTGCGCGCTACCATCGAACTGGCCGCGAATGCCTCGAAGGAAGAAGCCGAGGCTGCAGCACGTGCGCTGCCGCAGGTGGCGCATTTCCTGGAAGGCATGAGTGTGCGCAAGGTCATCGTGGTTCCCGGCAAGATCGTCAACATCGTCGCAGGATGAAATCCATGAGCTTCATGAAAGCGCGTCGCCTGTTCCAAGCCCCATTGCTGCTGGTCACGGCGCTCGCGCTGAGCGCCTGCGGCTTTCATCTGCGTGAGAACGCTAGCTTGCCGCCGCAGATGCAGCGGGTGCATCTCACCGTCAGCGGTGGCGGCGAGCTTCAGCGCCATCTGACGCGCGCACTGGAAACCTCCGGGGTCACAGTCGAAGACAACAGCGGCGCAGGCATCGCCGAACTGCGCGTGCCGGTGGCAGCGTTCAGCAGCGACACGCTGAGTGCCGGCGGCTATGTGCGCATCACCGAATACGCCGTGCGCTATCAGGTGCAGTTCGACGTGGCCGACGCCGAGGGCCGTACGCTGGTGCCGCACCAGCGCATCGACATGTCCCGCGAATACAGCTACGACGCCACCAACACCGTCGGCAATGCGTCGCAGGTGCAGGAGATCCAGCGCAGCCTCAACGACGACATGGTGCAGGCGATCCTGTTCCGCTTGCAGGCCGCAGCCAAACACGAGCTGGCTGCACCGGCGACCGCCTCCAGCACGCACTGATGCCACTCAGTTCCGGCCAGTGGCAGAAGGCGTTGGCGGCAGACAGTCTGCAGCCGGTATATCTGCTCGCCGGCGAACAACTGCTGGTGCTGGAAGCAGCCGATGCGCTGCGCGCGCAGGCCCGAAAGCTGGGTTACAGCGAACGTGAAGTGCTCGACGTCGGCCAGCATTTCGACTGGAACGATCTGGCCCGCGCCGCTGCAGGCATGTCGCTGTTCGCCACCCGCCGGCTGATCGACTTGCGCCTGCCCACCGGCCGTCCCGGCACCGAGGGTGCCAAGGCGATCAACGCGTTCTGCGCCGACCCGCCGCCGGATGTCACCCTGCTCGTCACCGCGATGGAGTGGAGCAACAAGCACGACGGCGCGTGGAGCAAGAAGCTCGATGCCAGCGGCGCCATGGTGGTGTTCAACTCGCCGCGGCCGGATCAATGGGGTGCATGGATCACGGCGCGACTCGCCACGCGCGGCCTGTCCGCCACGCCCGACGCCGCCGCATTGCTGGCCGAGCGTGTCGAAGGCAATCTGCTCGCCGCCGCGCAGGAAATCGACAAGCTTGCCGTGTTGCATGGGCAAGGTCGCATCGATGCGGCGGAGATGGAAAACCTGGTGGCCGACAGCGCCCGCTACGACGTGTTCAAGCTCACCGATGCCGCGTTCGTCGGCGATGGCGCCCGCGCGCTGCGCATTCTGGCCGGGCTGCGTTCCGAGGGCGACGAACTGCTGGCGCTGATGGGCTGGCTGGTCAACCAATTGCAACTGGCATTGCGCCTGGCCAATGCCCATGATCTTGCCGCGCAGATCCGTGCCGAACACCTGTGGCAGGCGCGCGAACAATTGTTCCGTCAGGCGCTGCGCCGCGCGCCGCGCGAACACTGGCTGCAATGCCTGGCACGGGCTTCGCGCATCGACCGCATGGTCAAGGGCCGCGAGCAGGGCAATCCTTGGCAGGAAGCCGAGCGGCTGATCGCCGCGATCGCCGAACCGCGCGCGGCCAAGGCGTTGGCGTGAAACCGCTCGCCCTCTTTGGCGGCACGTTCGATCCGGTGCACCAGGGGCATTTGAGTGTGGCGTGGGAAGCGTCCGAGCTGCTCGATGCCGATGTGCGCCTGATGCCCGCCAGCATGCCGCCGCATCGGCCCGTGCCGATCGCGTCGGCAGCGCAGCGCGTGGCGATGCTGCGTGCCGCGCTGCAGGGCCAGTCGCGACTGACACTGGATACTCGCGAGCTGGAGCGCGACGGCCCGTCGTACACGATCGACACCTTGATCGAATTGCGGGCAGAGCAAGGTACGCGTCCGCTGGTATTGCTGATCGGCGCCGATGCGTTCGCCGGCTTGCCCGGCTGGCATCGCTGGCGCGAGCTGTTCGATCTGGCGCATATCGGAATTTTGAGCCGGCCCGGTGTAGCGGCCGCGTTGCCCGATGAGTTGCAGCGCGAGATCGCTGATCGCCGCGTCGACGCAGCTGCCGTGTGGCGTGAAGCCAGCGCGGGCAGCGTGATCGACCTGGCGGTCACTCCGCTGGAGATCTCCGCCACCCGTATCCGCGAGCTGCTCGCCAGCGGACGCGAGCCGCGTTACCTGTTGCCGGCGGGGTTGTTCGACGACTACGAGTTGTTGTCGCCATATCGCTCGCGCAGATAGCCGCGCAGTCGTATCAGGTGCGGCCCTCCAATTGCTCCTGCACCTCGTTGATCGAATCGCGGATGCGCTTGCTGAAGACCGAGTCGTCGTGGTGGATCAGCAGCAGGTGTTCGGTGGCGCGGGTCATCGCGACGTAGAGCAGGCGCGCCTCGTCGGCCTCGCTCTGGCCGGGTTTGGGCAGCGAGCCCAGGCCAGGGATGATCACGAACGGGAACTCCAGGCCCTTGCTGGAATGCATGGTGACCAGCTTGACGCTGTCCTCGACCACGAACAAGGCGTGCTTGCCGGTGTTGTCGGCAAGCCGGCTGGGGATGCCGATGCGTTGCAAGGCCTCGTGCAGTTTTTCGCCTTCCCACTGGTTGCGGAACAGTACCGCCATGTCCGAATACGGCCGGCCGTGGGCGTGCTCGTCGCGCAGCCGCGCAATCAGCAGGTCGAGCTGGGCGCCGGCGGTATCGGTGCGCACCAGTTCGGGCAGCGCGCCGCGTCGGCCGGCGCTCTGCGGCGCGATCAACGGCACGCCGTCGTCATCGTCGCCGCGTGATTCGAGCAGTTCCTGGGCGAAGCCGCGCGCGACCGAGAGGATTTCCAGCGTGTTGCGGTAATTGAGCTTGAGAATGGTGGTGCGGCCCTGCGCCTGCACGCCCAGGCTCTTCCAGCTGATCTTGCGGCGGTCGGCCTGGCCGTAGATGTTCTGCGCGTCGTCGTACAGCACCAGCAGCGAATTGGTGGCCGGATCGATCATCTGCACGATCAGCTTGTACCAGTCCGGCTCGAAGTCGTGGCCTTCGTCGATCAGCACGGCGCCATATTGGAAACGCGGAATCTGGCCGCTATCCACGCCGGCGATCACCGCGGGCGGCAACGCTTCGAAGAACGCCTTGTCTTTGCCGGACGGCAGCGGCACGTGGTACGCCACCAGCATCTTGCGGCACCACTTGTGGAAGTTGTAGACCTGCACCTTCTCGCTGAGGCCGCGCTCGCCGATCAGCTGCTCAAGCCGCGCGGCCAGCGTCTTGTTGTAGCAGAGCACCAGGATGGGCTTGCCCAGCTCGCGCGCGAGCTGCATCGCGCGGAAGCCGAGGATCATCGTCTTGCCGGAGCCGGCAACGCCATGGATGATCCGGTGCTCGTCGCCGAGCGAACGCGCCAGTTGTTCCTGCTGCGAGTCCATCACCTTGACCAGGTCGGGAATCTCCAGCGGACGCACCGCCGCGGCGGTGGGTCCGAACAAGCCGAACTGGCCGCTGCCGGGCTCGACCCGCAGCTCGGGAAACAGGTGCCAGCGCACGCGGTCGATCTGCGGCAGCGTCAGCGTCACCGGGAATACCTGCGGAAACATCGCCCACAGCCGTTCCTGGAACGCTTCGGCGTCGACCGTCTCGTACAGTTCGTCGCGACAGATCACCAGATGCTCGGGCAGGACTTCGCCCAGCGCCCCTTCGTCGAATTGTCTGCGGGTGATGTTGGCCAGGACTACGCCCCAGGCCCACGGCATGATCAGCTTGCCGGCGTAGCGGCTGCCTTGCGGGTGGCGCAGCGCCGGATCGCGCTCCAGCACCACGCCGATTTCCAGCGCGTAGGCGCGCGCCTGCAGCAGCGGGTTGTTCTCCTTGACCAGGCCGCGATCGGTGACCAGCGTGAACTGGGTGCTGTCGGCGTGGCGGATGGTGTCGGCCTTCCAGTCCTTCACCTCCAGCACCAGCAGGCCGCGGCGCGGATGGAACACCACGAAGTCCGGATGGCGCTGCTTCAGCCCGACCGGTACGTCGTACCACAGCAGGTAGTCGTCCTCGAGCTTCTGCTCCAGCCGCTCGGAAACACGTTTCTCGCCGCCGGTCATGCGAGGCAGACAGCTGTTGCGGGTCGGAATGAGTGTTGCCACGAAGGTCCTTGGCTGACGCTGTCGCACGACGTTAGCCGATGGGACGAAGGTGTCAATGCCAGGCCCGCTGCGGTGGATCTACGCCCAGTGTTGCAACCGCTCCGCCGGCACGCCCATGCGCCGGCAGGCGCGGCCGGCGATGCCATCCTTCAGTGCGGCGCGAAAGACCGGAGCGACGGTCCACAGCGCATGGGCTGCCAGTCGTGCCTGGCGTTGTTGCCGTGGGGTGCGGCCCAGCCGTTCGGTCGCCCAGTCCGGCAGCAAGGCAGCGCCGGCATGCAGGAACAGATCGCGCGACAAGGCGGCAGCGGGCACCGGCAGGCTCACTTGCGACAATAGTTCGAGCACCACGCGCGAGCGCTCGGTATAAGCCAGTTCGGGCTGGATGCGCTGGAAGTAATCGTTGACCGCCTGTTCCGAGGCTGGCACCGCGTGGGCGCCCAGCGCTTCGGCAATCCGCCGCACTTCGTCGTAGTAGCGATCGGCCGCATCCGCCGGAAGGGCTATGTGGCTGTAGCGGCGATAACCTTGCAGGAAGCTGTACGCCTCGGTGACATGTACCCAGGTCAGCAGAGCGGGATCGTTCGCAGCGTACGGACGTCCATCCTCGCCATGGCCGGTGATGTGCGCGTGGATCTGCCGCACGTGTTCGATCAGCGCCTGGGCCTGCGCGCGCGGCGCATAGGTGGTACCGCCCACGAACGCGGTAGTGCGGCGCAAGCGCCCGAGCAGGTCGCCGCGGAAATTGGAGTGATCCCATACGCCGGCCAGTGCCAGCGGATGCAGCGTCTGCAAGGTCAGTGCGGCCAGTCCGCCGGCCAGCATGCCGGGGAAATCCGAATGCACGCGCCAGGTCGCGCTATCCGGTCCGAACAGACCAGGGTCGCCGTGCGGATTGTCGTAGTCGAGGCTGCCGGTATCGGCGCGCGGGAAGGCTTTGAGGACCCAGCGGCGGATCGGCTCACGGGCTGGACGGGTCAGCAGATCGAGGGGAGAAAGCATGCCGGGAGTTTATCGTCAGTACGGTTCGAAGTTTGATTTGGACGTCCGTTGTGTTATCTATGTCGCCATGCATTCAGCCACCGCCCGCCTGTATTTCTGGTTTTACGGCTATCCGAAGCCAACGGCGGCGGCGCGGGCGCGATCATTTTGATCTGATCGACATAACCACACCGAACCGCCATCACCGGCGGTTTTTTTATGGCCGCCACCGGAAAATCCTCCAGGAGAGCCGCCATGCACCACCCTACCGACGACTTGCGCATCCGCGCCATCACCCGCCTCAGCACGCCCGCCGAGGTCATGCGCGACTGCGCAGCCACTGACGCTGCGATGGCCACCGTCGACGCCTCGCGGCAGGTGCTGCACGACATCCTCGCCGGCGGCGACGACCGCCTCGCGGTGGTGATCGGGCCGTGCTCGATTCACGACACCCGCGCCGCGCTGGAGTATGCCGCCCGGCTGGTGCCGCTGCGCCGTGAACTCGGCGACGCGCTGGAGATCGTGATGCGCGTGTACTTCGAGAAGCCGCGCACCACGGTGGGCTGGAAGGGGTTGATCAACGATCCCGACCTGGACGGGAGTTTCCATATCGACAAGGGATTGCGCCTGGCCCGCGGTCTGCTGCGCGACATCAATGCGCTGGGTGTGCCGGCCGGCTGTGAGTTCCTCGACATGATCACTCCGCAGTACATCGCCGACCTGGTGGCCTGGGGCGCGATCGGCGCACGTACCACCGAAAGCCAGGTGCATCGCGAGATGGCTTCGGGGTTGTCCTGCCCGATCGGTTTCAAGAATGGCACCGACGGCAACGTGAAGATCGCGGTGGACGCGGTGCAGGCCGCTTCGCAGCCGCACCATTTCATGGCAGTGACCAAGGACGGCCAGGCTGCCGTGGCCGCCACCCGCGGCAACGGCGACTGTCATGTGATCCTGCGTGGTGGCAAGGCGCCGAACTACGATGCCGCCAGCGTCGATGCCGCCTGTGCCGCGATCGGCAAGGCCGGGCTGCAGGCGCGGGTGATGATCGACGTCAGCCATGCCAACAGCGGCAAGACGCCGGAGAACCAGCCATTAGTGGCCGACGACATCGCCGTGCGGATTGCCACCGGCGAGCGGCGCATCCTCGGCGTCATGGTGGAAAGCCATTTGCTCGGCGGACGCCAGGAACTGCAGCCCGGCCAGCCACTGCGCTATGGCCAGAGCATCACCGACGGCTGCATCGACTGGGACAGCTCGGTGCAGGTACTGCAGCGGCTGGCGCAGGCGGTGCGCCTGCGCCGCGAAGGTGAGGCTGCTGGATTGCCGCGCCATTTCGAGGTCGCCGCCGGCTGAGCCGATGTGCCGACGATCAACCTTCCAGGCTCGCATCCAGCGTAATGGTGGCCTTGAGCACCTTGGAGACAGGACAGCCGAGTTTGGTGGCCTGCGCGATCTTGTCGAACGTGTCCGCGTCGGCGCCGGGCACTTTGGCCTTGCAGGCCAGGTGCACGGCGGTGATCGAGAAGCCGTCGCCGTCTTTCTCCAGAGTCACCGTCGCCTGGGTGTCGATGCTGTCGGCGGTGAGCCCGGCATTGCCCAGTCCCAGCGACAGCGCCATCGAGTAACAGGCGGCATGTGCCGCGGCGATCAATTCCTCCGGATTGGTGCCGGGGCCGTCCTCGAAACGCGACTTGAAACCGTACGGTGCCTCGCGCAATACCTTGGTATCCGTCGAGATCGTGCCCTGGCCGTCCTTGATGCCGCCGGACCAGTGGGCGGATGCAGATTTCTTCATGGAATGCTCCTATTGGGGGGGGATGCTAGGCAAGCGCGCACTGTGCCGGACAGTTCATGCAGCCGGCGCGAACGAATCGGAGCCCGGGCTTCACGTGCGGTTGCCTCGTGCACGCCGTATGCTCGCAGTTTGTCTTTACAGCACACTGTCATTGCAGCAGGGAGTCCACATGCCGTTCGCCATCAAGCACGATCGCGCCGCGCATCGCTTCGAGACCGAGGTGGATGGCGCCGAATGCGAACTCGACTACACCTTGACCGGCGCCGTGATGACGATCACCCACACGGGAGTGCCGCCTGAGGTCGGCGGGCGCGGCATCGCCTCGGCTTTGGTCCAGGCCGCGTTCGAAGCCGCACGCAACGAAGGCTGGAAGGTCGTGCCGGCGTGCTCGTATGCCGCCGTCTGGATCGGGCGGCACCCGGAATATCACGATCTGCGCGTCTGAAACTCCCGGTATGATCGCTGCGTGCCGGCGCCGATGGTTGCGCCATGGAGGCTTGCATGAGTAGCGGCGAAACAGATGTAAAGACTCCACGGAGAAAGCGCCGCTGGCGGCCGTTTCACTACGTGAGGGCGCGGCCGCGGATGGTTGTGTCGCTGATCATTTTTCTGGTGGCCAGCGCTGTGCTGATGGAAATGAAACTGCGTGTGGCCACGGCCATCCTGCTGGCTTTCGATCTGGCTGCCGTGGTGTTCCTGAGCATCCTGGCGCGGTTGTTCAACAGAGCCTCGACGAGCCATATGCGCAGCCAGTCGAAGGCGCAGGACACAGGGCGCTGGGGCGTGCTGTGGAGCGGCATCGTGCTGTCGACGGTGGTATTGGTGGCATTGAGCAACGAGCTGCATGCGGCCAAGGCCGGTGGCGTGCTGGCGCTGGCGGTAGGGGCGACCAGCGTGGTGCTGAGCTGGCTGTTCCTCAACACCATGTTCGCGATCCACTACGCACACGGCTTCTACGGCGATTTCGGCGACAAGCACACCGGGCTGGAGTTTCCCGGCACAGCGCAGCCGGATTACTGGGACTTCGTCTATTTCGCGATCGTGATCGGCATGTGCTTCCAGGTGTCCGACGTGCAGATCACCAGCCGCTATCTGCGCCGCGTGGTTCTGCTGCACAGCGTCATCGCGTTCTTCTTCAACGTGTTTATCATCGCGATCACGGTGAACATCGTGGCCGGGCAGGGCGGGTAGGGCTTGTTCGAACGATGTAACCGTGGATCGTCCGCGGACGAATGAAACGTGGGGACGATGTGACTGCCCCCATCCTTACTTACTTTCCAGGACTTCTCCGATGAACGTACGTCTCGCCACCCTCCTCGCCGTTGCCATGAGCTGCGGCCTTGCCACCACGGCGGTGTTCGCGCAGGACACGATGGCCGCCAGCTCCAGTACTGCGATGTCGCATGACGCCATGAAGCACGATGCGATGAAGCCCGACGCCATGAAGCATGACTCCATGAAGATGGACGGCATGAAGCATGGCGCCATGAAACATGACGCCATGAAAAAGGGCGCGATGAAGAAAGATTCGATGAAGAAAGACGCCATGAAAGGCGACGCGATGAACTCAGGCGGCTGATCCGCGGCCGCTGGCGGGCGCCGTCGCGGCGGCTCCCGTCAGCGGCTTCTGCCGGATGCGGCGGCGGTGGATACTTGAGCCTCCCACGCTGCAGGCCATCCGACATGAGTTCGCCATTCGCCAGTCGTCTCGGTATCGAGCATCCGCTGATCCAGGCGCCGATGTCCGGTTCGTCACCGCCGGCACTGGTGGCAGCCGTATCGAATGCGGGCGGCCTGGGTTCGCTTGGCGCCGGTTATCTGGAGCCGCAAGCCATCCTCGATCAGGCGGCGCAGATCCGCGCGCTCGGTGACCGGCCTTATGCGATCGGGCTGTTCGTATTGCCGGACGAATTCGAGGCCGACATGGCCGCGGTGGCGAAGGCGCGCGAGCAGCTCGATGCGTTGATGGAGCACGAAGGCCTAGCCGTGCGCACCAGCTTGCCGGCGCGCTGGGCACCGCGCTTTTCCGATCAGTTTGCCGCCTTGTGCGAGGCGCGGCCGGCGGTGGCGAGTTTCGCATTCGGCGTCATCAGCGGCGCGCAACGGCGCGAACTGCGCCAGCGCGACATCTACGTGATCGGTACGGCCACCACGGTGGCCGAAGCCCGAGCCTGGGTCGATGCAGGTGCCGATGCCGTCTGCGTGCAAGGTGCCGAGGCCGGCGGTCACCGTGGCACCTTCATGCACGAGGCCGAGGACGCGATGATCGGCTTGTTCGCGCTGCTGCCGCTCACCGTGCATGCGCTGGCGGCTCATGCACCGGATGTTCCGGTGATTGCCTCCGGCGGCATCATGGACGGCCGCGGCATGCTGGCGGCCGAAATCCTGGGCGCGGCAGCCAGTCAGCTCGGCACCGCCTTCCTTACCTGCCCGGAATGTTCCGCGGCCGAGGCGTGGAAGCGGGACTTGCCTCAGGTCGAGGAATCCCGGATCACCACCATCCGTGGCTTCTCCGGACGCGCTGCGCGCGGTCTGCGCAACCGCTTTGTCGATGCGATGCCGGAGGCGGCACAGGGCTTGCCGTATCCGGTGCTGAACGCGCTCACCGCCCCGTTGCGCCGTGCCGCCGCAGACGCCGGTCGCGGCGATCTGCTGTCTGAATGGTGCGGCCAGGCCGCTGGCCTGGTGCGTCCGCAGCCTGCAGCCGAGCTGGTCGCGCGGCTGATGTACGAGCACCGGCTGGCTAGACGGACTATGGCGGGCGCCTAAAATACCCCTTGACGGCAGGGCGGTTATACTGCGCCCGCGCCATTCCGCGCTGCGATCACGCATGAGGCTCCTCCTCTTGAGTACTGCCCGTACGAACAAGTCCGTTACCACGGCCACCCTGCGCAAGTCGGTCATCGACGCGCTGGAAGAACTGAAAGCCAAGGACGTTCGCGAGATCGACGTTCGTGGCAAGACCTCCATCGCCGACCTGCTGGTCATCGCCTCCGGCACCTCCGCTCGCCACGTCAAATCGATCGCCGACGAAGTCGGCAAGTTCGCCAAGAAGGCTGGCGTGATGCCGCTGGGCGTGGAAGGCGAACAGGAAGGGGAGTGGGTGCTGGTGGACCTGGGCGACGTGATCGTCCATGTGATGCTGCCGCGCATCCGCGAGTTCTACGGCCTGGAGCGGCTGTGGACGGTGGGTGATCACGGGCACGAAGTCGACGCTGCGCAAGCGGGCTGACGTCCTCCATTCCCTTCTCCCCGAGAGGGAGAAGGTGCCCGCAGGGCGGATGAGGGGCGGGTGCTCGCGTTGATTTGTATTTGGAGCGTGTATCTGTTGGCGGCCATGCGCAAAATTTCCCCTTCACCTCGATCCTCTCACCCGCAAGGGAACTCCCTGAGAGTCACCCACGAGGTTGCGGAGGCAAACGTGGCGCTTCGCGCGCGTTTCCCGATAAGAGCGGCACATGCGCGCACGCCTGATCGCGGTCGGTGAACGCATGCCCGGCTGGGTGGCCGAGGGCTTTGCCGAATACCGCAAACGGCTCTCGCATGAGTTGCCGCTGGAACTGATCGAATTGAAACCCGGCGCTCGTGGGAAGGGCCGCGACGATGCGCGGGCGATCCTGGACGAAGGCGCGGCGATACTCGCCGCCTTGCCGCACGACACGCATGTGATCGCGCTCGATGGCCGCGGCAAGATGTGGTCCAGCGAGGAACTGGCTGGGCAGCTGGCGCAGTGGCGCATGGCGGGACGCGATCTGGCGTTTCTGATCGGAGGCCCGGATGGCCACGCGCCCACGGTGCTGGCGCGCGCCGATCAGCGCTGGTCGCTCGGTCCGCTGACCCTGCCGCACATGCTGGTACGGCTGGTGCTGGCCGAACAGTTGTACCGCGCCACCACGATCATGGCCGGACACCCTTATCATCGTGCCTGATCGTCAGTCCTGCCCACGGAGCCCGTCCCCATGTCCTTCCAGATCCGGCAAGCCACCATTCTCGATCTCGACACGCTGGCGCCGCTGTTCGACGGTTATCGCCAGTTCTACGGTCAGCCGGCCGATCTGGCGCGGGCGCACGCCTTTCTCGCCGAGCGCGTCCATCAGCACGAGTCGCTGATCCTGCTGGCGCGGGACGAACACGGCGAAGGCTTGGGTTTCACCCAGCTGTATCCGCTGTTCTCCTCGGTGCGCACGGTGCGTACCTGGTTGCTCAATGATCTGTTTGTGGTGTCGTCGGCGCGCCGGCAAGGCGTGGGGGCGGGTTTGCTGGATGCCGCGGCGGAACAGGCGCGGGCACTCGGCGCGGCCAGCCTGTCACTGTCGACGGCGCTGGACAACGCAGCGGCGCAGGCCTTGTACGAATCGATGGGCTGGCAGCGTGACCGGCAGTTCTGCGAATACAGCCTCACCTTGTGAGTCAGCTTCACCTTTTGAGCCGTTGCGCTGCGGATTCACCACCGATCGGAATTCAGATGCTTCACCTCGCCTCGCAGTCGCCGCGTCGTCGCCAGTTGCTGGAACAGATCGGGGTGGATTTCGCCGTGCTCGACGTGGACGTACCCGAACAGCGCATGCCGGGCGAATCGCCGCGGGCCTACGTAAGCCGCGTGGCGCGCGACAAGGCATGTGCGGGACTGGCCGGCCTCGGCAACCCGCAAGATGCCATCGTGCTGGGCGCGGATACCGAGGTGGTGCTGGACGATGAAGTATTCGGCAAGCCGCAGGATGCCGCCGCGGCCGCCGCGATGCTGCGCCGCCTGTCGGGGCGCACGCATGCGGTGGTCTCCGTGGTGTGGCTGGTCAGCGTGGGACGCGAGCAATCCGTGGAGTGTGTGTCGCAAGTACGCTTTGCCGCGCTGGACGAACCGGCCATCGCGGCTTATGTCGCCACCGGCGAGCCGTTCGGCAAAGCCGGTGCTTACGCGATCCAGGGGCGCGGCGCGGTGTTGATCGAGCATCTGCAAGGCAGCTATTCCGGCGTGATGGGCTTGCCGGTGTTCGAAACGGCGCGATTGCTGCACGACTTCGGCGCCCGCTCGGGATGAACGCGCTCAGCCAGGCAGGTTGGTTGCCACGAACCAGCCCAGCACGGCCAGCAAGTTGTTGGCCCCATGCGCCACGACGGCAGGCCAGATCGAGCCCGAGCGCAGTCGCAACCAGGCCAGCACCAGCGCCAGCAAGGCCAGCCCGGGCAGCGCGTACCACTGATACTGCAGGCCCGGAAGATGGATCAGCGCGAACGCCAGCGCGCTGATCGTCACGGCCCAACCCGCATGCCAGCGCTGCAGCAACGCCGACAGCAGTACACCGCGGAACAACAGCTCCTCCACCAGCGGACCCACGCTGATCACCACGAGCACTAGCGGAATGCGCAGCCCCAGCGGGGTGTTGCCGCCCAGTTGCTGGATGTCCTGCGTCACCGTATGGCCGTGTGCCAGCCACTGGGTCAGCAGCGCGCCCACCAGTGGTGCAGCCAGTCCCGCCACCACCGCGAGGGCCAGGAACCGCAGGTTGCGTGGCTGCGCGAAACCGAAGCCTGGCGGCTGCCCCAGCGGCCACAGTTGCGGCCATTTCCGGCGTGCCAGCCACAGGGTCAGTGCTGCGGCGATAACGAGTGACAGCATGGCCAGCAGCGCCTGCATGGCAGGCTGTTCGAGTGTGACCGGAATCGCGTGATAGAAATCTTGCCCGGGATGACCGAAGACCGTCGACACGCTCACTGCCAATGCGAACAAGCTGCCGACCACCACCTGCAGCACGAAATAGGTGGCGATCATTCCCGCGGCGGCCCACAGGCCGGGCGTGCGTGCATGGACCAGCGGCACCGGCGGCGGTAGTGATCGTGCGGGAGGTGGCAGAGGGGCTTCGGTACAGATGACTTCCATGCGGAAACTATGCCTGACGGGTTGCGGGCGAGGAACAGGCGGGCGCCATCTGGGCGAGCCGATGGCAGCCTCTCACCGCGTGCCGGTGTCGAGCTTCTGCCCGAGGGTTGTCGTCAGCCGAGCAGCATGACGCGGCCGACGCCGATACAGGCCATCACCAGCGTTGCCGCCCAGCCCGTCAGGCCGACCATGAAGCCGGGTCCCCGGCTGCCCGCCTCTTTCAGGTAGGCCAGCGCGTACCACACGCGACCGACAAGCCAGATCAGTCCGGCTATACCGGCCCAGCCGCTGAAACCGTAGTTGGCCGCCAGCCACAGCGTGGGCAGGAACATCACCGTATTCTCCAGCGTGTTCATCTGCACCCGGTAGGCGCGCTCGAAAGCCGGGTCGCCACTGGTCGCCGGTGCCTTGATGCCGTACTTGCCGCGGGCGTGACTCACGGCCCACAGGGTGCCGAACAGCAGCAGCACGGTGAGCAGGGTAACCAGGGCAGGCAGATGGGTCATGGTGGATTCTCGTGGAGGGTCGCCTACTGTAGCCGCAGAGTCCGCTTGGCGTGATCCCGATCAAGGCGCTATCGTCGCCATGCGGCATCGGAGGCGGTGCATCAGTCAGCGAGGGGCGTATGGATTGGCAGAAAGGCGGCAGCAGCGAGAACGTCGAAGTCGACAGCGGCGATGGCGGCGGCGGTCCGCGTTTCGGCGGTGGCGGTGGCCGCATGGGCATTGGCGGCCTGATCGTGCTGGCGATCCTGGGCTGGATATTCTTCAAGAATCCGCTGGCCTTGCTCGATCAAGGCGGTGGCCAGTCCTACGCGCCGACGCAGACGAGCGCGCCGGCACAGGTCGACCCGCAGCAGAAAGCCTTCGTCAGCGCGATCCTGCATTCGACCGAGCAAACCTGGGGCGAAATTTTCCAGGCAAAGGGGGCGACCTACGTCGACCCCAAGCTGCACCTGTTCAGTGGCGGCGTGAACACGGCCTGCGGCGGCGCCACCACGGCGGTGGGCCCGTTCTACTGCCCGGGCGACCAGAAGGTGTACCTGGATGTGGCGTTCTTCCAGCAGTTGCAGGATGAGCTGCATTCTTCCGGCGATTTCGCCCGTGCCTACGTGATCGCGCACGAGGTCGGTCATCACGTGCAGAAGCTGACCGGCGTGTTCGACAAGGTTGACGCCGCGCGTCGCCGCGGCGCGCCCATGGACGGCGCCGATGGCCTGTCCGTACGGCAGGAGTTGCAGGCGGATTGCTATGCCGGCGTATGGGCCAACCACAGCCAGCAGGAGCTGAACTGGCTGCAACCGGGCGATATCGAGTCGGCGCTCAACGCCGCCAGCCATATCGGCGACGACACGCTGCAGCAGCAGGCGCAGGGGCGGGTACGTCCCGACACGTTCACCCACGGCACCTCGGCACAGCGGGTGAAATGGTTCAAGACCGGCTTCAGCAGCGGCGACATGGACCAGTGCAACACCTTCGCCGGCGACCTCTGAGCCGCGCCGGTTCGGCGAATACGCAAGGCCTGCTGTATGGTGGGCGTTGCACGTTCCGGAATCCTCCGGATGCGTGCCGCGGAGTGCGTCTTGGTCGATACCATGCAACATCCCTGTCTGCGCTGCGGTGCCTGCTGCGAGTTCTTTCGCGTAGGGCTCCACTGGTCGGAGGCCGAGGCCTCGCTAGGCGGATGCGTACCGCCGGAACTGACCGAAAAGCTCGATCCGCACCGCCTGTCGATGCGCGGTACCGATGCCGCGCAACCACGCTGTGTGGCATTGCAGGGAACCGTGGGCAAGGCGGCGCATTGCGGTATCTACGCGCGACGTCCGTCGGTATGCCGCGAAGTGCAGCCGTCATGGGAATTCGGAGTGATCAGCCCGCAATGCGACAAGGCTCGTCTCGCGCATGGGCTGCCGCTGCTGACGCCTGAGGACTGGCTCGAGCCATTCGATGCTGCCGGGCCGTTGTCGCAGATCGTCTGAGTGCTATGGCGGTGAGCGCGCGGTCGGTGTGCCGGCATCGTTCTGGAAGGCGAGCACAAACTGCTTCAGGTCGCCCGCGCTGACGTCGGAAACGGCGACGTAATGCATGCCCTCGGTTGCCCAGCGAATGACGGTGTAACCGTGGCGTTGCTCTTCGGATGACGCCGTTGCCGAAGCATCCGCCGGCCACTGGTAGAGGTTGATCACGTGCAGGTGCCGTTTGTAGATCAAGGCGGCGACACTGCGTCCGGCTATCGCATCGAGACGGCCACCGATCAGCGGGAACCCTTCACCGGTCAGGTCTTTCACCCGCGGCGAGAAATCGAGTTTGCCCTCGAACCATGGTTTCACCGTGTGCTGATCGGTCGACACCACGTCCATCAGGTGTTGCGCCTGCAGCGAACGGATATGGCTGGAGATGGCCTCGGCGACGACCGGATTGCCGCCTCCGCCATCCTGCCTCAAGCCAGCGATCCAGGCCGGACTGGTGAGCAGCAGCGCACCGGCAAACCCGGCGGCCATCGCGTAGGCGAGCGGCGCACGTCGGCGGCGGGGCGACGCTGGGGCAGCGCTCGCCGCGGGTTGTGCGGGGCTCCAGCGTTCACGCAGCGCATCCGGTGCGCGACGGTACAGCCCGGGTTGCGCCAGCGCCTTGCGCAGCCGGCCGTAGACGTCATAGCTGGCCGCGCATGCAGTGCAATCACGCAGGTGCTTGATCATGGTCGCGCTCTGCGCGGCGTCCAGTTCGTTGTCGAGATAAGCGTGTACCAGCAGCCGGGCGTCATCACACGTCATGGCGGCGTACCTCTTTGGGATGGTGGGCCAGTTCGGCTTTCAAGCGTTCGCGTGCGCGGGCGAGCCGGGACATGACCGTGCCGATTTTCTGTTCGGTGATCGCGGCGATCTCCTTGTAGGAACACTCTTCCAGCTCACGCAGCACGATCACTTCACGCAGGGGAGACGGGAGGCGTTCCAGCGCCAGCTGCAGCGTGCCGACGTCGACCGCGAGCAAGGTCAGGGTTTCCGGGGAAGGACCCCCATCGACGAGCGTGTGGGCGTCTTCATCAAGCGACTCGTGCAGGCTGCCTGGCGGGGTCTTCGTGCGCAGCGTGTAGAAAGTGTTCCGCACAATGGCGAGCAGCCAGACTCGCGCGTCGCTGCCGTGGAAGCTGTCGAAATAACGCAGTGCCCGCAGCATGGCTTCCTGCACCACATCTTGCGCATCCGCATTGTCGCGCGCGAGCCAGCGCGCGAGGTTGTAGGCCGCGTCGAGGCACGGCAGCACGAGCGCTTCGAAGCGTGCGCTGCGGACACTGTCCGGGTTTGGCGATATGACGTGCAGATCGGCGGGCATAAAGGGATTACCTCGGCTGACTCGACTTTATTCCCGCCGCGCAAAAGCGGGAATAGGCGATGCGGACGAGCGGTAATGCAAGGTGAAGGGTGGCTTGGGCATCGACGGCCGCCCAATTCCCGGAATGGTCGTTCGACCATTCGCCCCTGCGGAGTGTTCATCATGCAAGACAATCACGACAACGAAGCCGGCGGCCGCCGCCAATTCCTCAAATGCATGGCCTGGGCCGGTGCCGGCACGCTCTGGCTGATGAAAGGCGGCGTGCTGCACGCCCACGCGCTGGGTGAAGGCGCCAAGGCCGCCGCGACGGATGCCAGCTTCAGCTTTGCGCAGATCAGCGATTCCCACATCGGTTTTCACAAGGAGCCGAACATGGACGTGGTGGGTACGCTGCGCGCCTCGGTAGCGCTGGTCAACGCGCAGGCCGCCCGTCCGGATTTTCTGCTGCACACCGGCGATCTCACGCATCTGTCCAAGCCCGAAGAATTCGACACGCTGGCCGGTGTGATGCAGGAATCGCACACCCGCAAGGTGTTCTACGTGCCGGGCGAGCACGACGTGATCGGCGACAACGGCGCCGAGTTCTTCCGTCGTTTCGGCGAACGCCAGCAAGCCGGCGGCTGGTACAGCTTCGACCATCGCGGCGTGCACTTCGTCGGCTTGATCAACGTGCTCAATCTCAAGGCCGGCGGCCTGGGTTCGCTGGGGGCGGAGCAGCTGGCCTGGCTGAAAAAAGATCTCGCCGGGCTATCCGCCGAAACGCCTCTCGTGGTGTTTGCCCACATGCCGCTGTGGCCGCTGTATCCGTCGTGGGGCTGGGGTACGGACGATAGCGCCGAGGCCATGTCCTACCTGCGGCGGTTTGGCTCGGTCAGTGTGCTCAATGGCCATATCCACCAGATCCAGCAGAAGGTGGAAGGCAACATCACGTTCTACACGGCGCGCTCGACCGCTTATCCGCAGCCGGCACCGGGCGTCGGACCCGGGCCCGGACCCATGAAGGAGATAGCGCCCGGTGCGCTGCACCGTTATCTCGGCATACGCGATGTGCGCCATGTGCAGGGCAAGCAGGTGCTCGCCGTGACCGAGGAGGTGCTTTCATGAAGGCGATGGCCTATGGGATCGCGCGACCGCACGTGATGCGTCGGCGGTCATGCGCGCTGCTGTTGTCGGGATCGCTGTGCCTTGCCATGGGAGCGTCGCCTCCCGCCGGTGCAGCGAATGCGGCAGCTCCGAAAGCGCAGGCGCAGCAGATCGAGATACGCAACTTCGCCTTCGCGCCCAAGTCGCTGACGGTGCGGGCGGGTACCCGTGTGGTATGGACCAACCGGGACGAGGAACCGCACGTGATCACCAGTGCCGGTTCGCTGTTCGCTTCCTCGAAGGGGCTGGATACCAGCGACTCCTATGCCGTGACGTTTTCCAAACCGGGGACCTATGCCTACTACTGCTCGATCCACCCGATGATGGTCGGCACGATCATCGTGCAGTGAGCGGAGCGGTCGAACTGTCAGAGGTTCGGCCGTCGAAGCGGTAGATATCCATTGCCAGCAGACCCATGTCGATACCGGCGTCGATCCGTTGCGCCCGTGCGCTTGCACCCGCGGCGCCCAGTGCCACGAACAGAGGAAGCAGGTGTTCGTCAGTGGGATGTGCACGTTCGGCGAAGGGTGCCTGGCGGCGGTAGTCGAGCAGCGCCTCGATGTCGCCGGCGGCGAGCTTCTGCTCGATCCAGTCGATGAACGGCTTCACATACGGCGCCTGCCGTTCGTCGCTGTAACCGGCGCGGAGATCATGCAGGTTGTGGGTGATGCTGCCGGAACCGATCACCAGCACGCCTTCGTCGCGCAATGGCGCCAGCGCCTGGCCCAGCGCGTAATGATGCGCCGGGCCCAGCTCGGGCTGGATCGAGACCGGCACCACCGGAATGTCGGCGTCCGGATACAGCAGGCGCAGCGGCACCCACGCACCGTGGTCCAGCCCGCGCGTGGGGTCGGTGCCTGCAGCCAGCTTCGCCTGATCCAGCAGTTGCGCGACGCGTTCGGCCAATGCCGGCGAACCGGGTGCCGGGTAGCGCAGTTGGTAAAGCGCGGCGGGGAAGCCGCCGAAGTCGTGGATGGTTTCCGGTATGGCTGCACTACCAACCAGCGGCTTCCGCGACAGCCAATGGGCGCTCGCCATCACGATCGCCTTCGGTCGCGGCAACGCGGCGGCCAGCTCGGCCAGCCGCGCGCCAGTCAGGCCCGGGTGCAGCGCGGTCATCGGCGAACCGTGCGAGATGTACAAGCTGGGTAGAGTGGTCATGAGCATCGCTCCGTTGAAATCGGCACCGCCATGATGGGGGCGCGGCGGAGATTTGCAGAGGCTGTCGGCGGAAACGATGTGTTGCCACATCGCTGCCTGTCGCACCGCCGGCCTTCAAGGCAAGCGGTGCGATCCGGTGCGCTTACTTGCGGCGCGGCGGCTTGCCGCCACTGGGCCGCGGCTTGAATCCGCCGGGTTTCTTGAAACCACCAGGCTTGTGTGCCGGGGGGGCGCTGGTGCCGGTGTCGGTGCCGTCCCACTCGTGGATGCGCAACTGCTGCTGCACCACCCACACTTTCTTCAGGTGCTCGAACACTTCCGCCGGCATGCCATCGGGCAGGTCGATCAGGCTGTAGTGGTCGCGGATGCTGAGGCGGCCGATGAACTGGCTTTCCAGCCCGGCCTCGTTGGCGATCGCGCCCACGATATTGCCCGGCTTCACGCCGTGCTCGTGGCCGACCTCGATGCGGTAGGTGCGCTTGCCTTCCTCGGTGGCGTGCGCGCGCACCGGGCGATGGGCGAAGTCGCGCGGCGAAGCCTGCTCGTGCCCGGCACGCTCGTGCGCGGCATGCTCTCGAGAGGCATGTTCGCGCGGCCGCTGTTCATGCGGTCTGGACTCGCGCGGAGCATGGCTGGCTGCGCTTGTTTCACGCCCGCTAGGCGGGCGTCGCTCGCTGCTGGTGCGTTCGCGCGGGGCCGCGCGGTCGACGCGTTCACGCGAGGCGGGTTCGTACTTTTCGCGCTTCGGCGGCGGCGCCAGCAGCAGCGGCTGATCGCCTTGCGCGATGCGCGCGAGTGCGGCGGCAATCTCCACCGCCGGCACGTTGTGCTCCTGCTCGTACTGCTCGATCAGTTGCTGGAACTGGCCGAGCTCGCCCTGCGCCAGCATGTCGCTGATGCGTTGCTTGAACTTGCCGATGCGCACGTCGTTGACCACCTCGACCGACGGCAGTTGCATCTGTTCGATCGGCTGGCGGGTGGCGCGCTCGATCGCGTTCAGCATGCCGCGCTCGCGCGGGCTGACGAACAGGATTGCGTCACCGGCGCGGCCAGCGCGACCCGTGCGGCCGATGCGATGCACGTAGCTCTCGGTGTCGTAAGGGATGTCGTAGTTCAGCACGTGGCTGATGCGCTCCACGTCGAGGCCACGTGCGGCCACGTCGGTGGCGACCAGGATGTCGAGCTTGCCGTCCTTCAGCTGCTGGATCACCCGCTCGCGCTGCGGCTGGGCGATGTCGCCGTTGATCGCAGCAGCGGCCAGGCCACGCGCCTGCAGCTTGCCGGCCAGTTCCTCGGTAGCCTGCTTGGTGCGCGCGAAGATGATCATCGCGTCGAACGGCTCGGCTTCCAGGATGCGCGTCATCGCATCGAGCTTGTGCATGCCGCTGACGAACCAGTAGCGCTGGCGGATGTTCGGCGCGGTGCTGGTGGAAGTCTTGATGGTGACTTCGACCGGGTCCTTCAGATGGCGCTGCGCGATCTTGCGGATCACGCTTGGCATGGTCGCCGAAAACAGCGCGACCTGGCGTTGCGGCGGCGTCGCCTGCAGCACCTTCTCGACGTCGTCGATGAAGCCCATGCGCAGCATTTCGTCGGCTTCGTCGAGCACCAGGTATTTCAGCTCGGACAGATCCAGCGTGCCCTTGTCCATGTGGTCGATCACGCGGCCGGGCGTACCGACGACGACATGCACGCCGCGCTTGAGCGAATGCAACTGCGGGCCGTAGCTCTGGCCGCCGTAGATCGGCAACACCTGGAAGCCGGGAATGTGCGCGGCGTAGCGCTGGAACGCCTCGGCGACCTGAATCGCCAACTCGCGTGTGGGCGCCAGCACCAGCGCCTGCGGCTTGCCGGCGCGCGGACTGATCCGCGACAGGATCGGCAGCGCGAACGCGGCGGTCTTGCCGGTACCGGTCTGCGCCTGGCCGAGCACGTCGCGGCCTTCCAGCAAGGGTGGGATCGTGGCGGCCTGGATCGGCGAGGGCGATTCATAGCCGACGTCGGCCAGTACGCGCAGAACGTCAGGGTGCAGCGCGAGTGCGCCAAAGCCGGACGGAACCGGGGCGTTGTCGGAAACGGGGGAAGACATGGGGGTACCTCAAAACAAAGAGCGGCGCCGGGAATGCGGTGCGCAAGTCGTGCATTCTATCAGTCTCCGCGCTTGCGCGTCGCCACGCTCGCTGAACGCGTGCTCGGGCGGTGCGCCGTTATGCTTCGAAGCGGTTGATGACGAGGATGAGCATGCTCGAAACGATTTCCGAACAGCGCCTGCACGGCGGCGTGCAGGGGTTTTACCGGCATCAGTCGGAAGCTTGTGCCGGGCCGATGCGCTTTGCCGTGTATCAGCCGCCGCAAGCCGTGCAGCAGGCGTGTCCGGTACTGTATTTCCTGGCCGGACTCACCTGTACCGAAGAGACGGCGACGATCAAGGCCGGGGCGCAGCGGCTGGCGGCCGAGCTGGGCCTGGTGCTGGTGATGCCCGATACCAGCCCGCGCAATACCGGTATCGACGGCGCCACCGGCGACTGGGAATTCGGCGAAGGCGCAGGCTTCTATGTCGACGCCAGTGCCGCGCCATGGTCGGCGCATTTCCGCATGCGCAGCTACGTGGCCGATGAGTTGCCGGCGTTGATCGCCGCGCACTTTCCGGCAGATGTCGAACGCAGCGGCATCTGTGGTCATTCCATGGGCGGCCACGGTGCGCTGACCATCGCATTGACGCATCCGACGCGCTATCGCTCGGTGTCGGCGTTCGCACCGATCGTGGCACCCAGCGAGGTGCCTTGGGGCAGGAAGGCATTGCCGCGTTATCTCGGCGCCGACCCGAAAGCGTGGGCCGGCTACGATGCCAGCGAGCTAGTGCGCAGGCAGACCTTTCCCGGCGTGATCCTGATCGATCAGGGTGAAGCCGACCCGTTCCTCGACACCCAGCTGAAACCCGAGCTGTTCGACCAGGCCTGTGCCGAAGCGGGGCAGGGCTTGTTGCTGCGTCGGCACGCCGGTTATGACCACAGTTACTGGTTCATCGCCAGCTTCATCGACGACCACTTGCGTCATCACGCCGGGGCGTTGGGTCTGTTGTGAGCGTCTGGGCCGGGCCGCGAACCGCACGTACCGGTTTCCCATACGAATGTGGCGGCCCGAGGGCCGCCACATTCGGTGTCACTCGAGCGATCGCTCAGGCCTTGGCGGCCGGGCGTGGATTCGAGCGACGGCGCTGATTGCCGGCGGCGTGATCGCTACGGCCTTGCGGCGCATAACCATTCGGGCGGGCCGAACCGGACGTCTTGCCCTGGCGTGGCTGGCGTTGCGGTGCACGCTGTTGCGGGCGCTGCACCGGGCGCGGCGCGCCGGCATCCAGCCTCAGCGGGGTGGACGGCTCGTAACCGGTCACGTTGTTGATCGCGATGTCCTGGCTGAGCAGCTTGCGGATGTCGCGCAGCAAGCCGGATTCGTCGTGGCTGACCAGCGACACCGCCAGGCCTTCCATGCCGGCGCGACCGGTGCGGCCGATGCGGTGCACGTAGTCCTCGGCGACCATCGGCAGGTCGAAGTTGATCACGATCGGCAACTGCTCGATGTCGATGCCGCGGGCAGCGATGTCGGTGGCCACCAGCACGGTGACGCGGCTGCTCTTGAAGTCGCTGAGCGCGCGGGTGCGTGCATTCTGGCTCTTGTTGCCGTGGATGGCGGCGGTGCGCAGGCCGGAGGCGTTGAGGAAGGTCACCAGCTTGTCGGCGCCATGCTTGGTGCGGCTGAACACCAACGACTGCCGACGGCTGTCCGCCGACAGCAGATGCAGCAGCAGATCGCGCTTGCGCGAAGCATCGACCGGGTGCACCTGATGGCTGACCAAAGTCGCGACCGCGTTCGGCGTCGAGACCGAGATCTCGCGCGGGTTGTGCATGAACTCCATCGCCAGCGTCTTGATCGCCGGTGCGAAGGTGGCGGAGAACAGCAGGGTCTGCCGCTTCTTCGGCAACGCGACCAGGATGCGCTTCAGTGCGGGCAGGAAGCCCATGTCGAGCATGCGGTCGGCCTCGTCCAGCACCAGCGTTTCCACGGCGGACAGGTCCAGCGTGCGCTGCTGCATGTGGTCCATCAGCCGGCCGGGGGTGGCGATGACGATGTCCACGCCGCGGCGCAGAGCATTGATCTGCGGGCCCATGCTTACGCCGCCGAAGATGGTGGTGGCGCTGACCTGCATGTGCTTGCCATAGTCGCGCAGGTTTTCGTGCACCTGGGCGGCGAGCTCGCGGGTCGGGGTCAGCACCAGCGCGCGCGGACGGCGGGTCATGGTCTGGCCGCTGGTGGACAGTTTCTGCAGCAACGGCAGCGCGAACGCGGCGGTCTTGCCGGTGCCGGTCTGGGCGGCGGCGAGCAGATCCTGACCTGCCAGCGCCGGCGGAATCGCGGCGGACTGGATCGGGGTAGGCTGGGTGTAGCCGTAATCGGCAAGCGCACGCAGCAACGCGGGCGCAAGGCCCAGCGAATCAAAAGACATGTAACACTCCTGAGCAACCCGGAGTGTTCATACCGTGTTGCGGACTTGGGGGAAGAGGGCGGCAGTGTGCCGCAGCAGTCAGAGCGACTGCGCCGGCAAGTATAGACTATCCATTGATGCCGTGCTTGCCCGATGGTCGCCAAACTGAATGGGGCGGCAAAAACCGCTTAGTGATGCGGCCGTGCCACGATCAGATAACTGTTGAACGGGGTATAGCCACGCAGCGGTTCGATGCGCACATCGAGCCCAGCGTTTTCCAATGGCGCGCGCAATTCATCGGCAGTCGGATAGTGCTGCGCCCCACCGGGAATCCAGCCGGACACGCGCAGGAAAAACTCCTCGATCCGAGTCGCGTGGAAACGCCAGTTCGGTTCGTACAACACGTTGCGGATGATCAGGCAGCCTTGCGGTGCCAGATGACGGATGGCCGCCTGCAATAGCGCGGGCTGACGTTCGGCAGGCAGATAGTGCAGCACGTCGAGCAGGGCGATGTGACCGTGCATCGGCGGAAGGTCGGCCACGTCGGCGTGCCGCAGGCCCATCACGGCGTCGAGCCCGGCACGCCGCACGGCAATCCGTCCAGCAGCGATCTTGCGCGGGTCGTGATCGAGTCCGAGATACGGCTGCCCATGTCCCTGTGCGTGCAGATACTGCCCGAGCAGCCCGATGCCACAGCCGATGTCGAGCAAGGGCAGTCGACTGCCGGCAATCAGCTTCGTGGTAGCCGCATAGACCGGGTCGCTGGCCAGCTTGCTTCTGATGTAACAGCGCTGCAGGTGGTTGTCATACAGGCTGATGATGCGATGTCGGGTGCGGCGATCCATTCAGGGCTTCCCCAGGTCCCGGCCTTGGGCTGTTGTTGCAGCCTAGGTCATCGAGTGCGCGCGTGTCATGCATCGCTGCCGCGCATTCCAGTCATCCCCAGCATACGATAGCGGCCATCTACCGATTCGAGGAACTCCCGATGTCGCTGGTTGCGCCCCTGCGTGAACTCGATGCCACCCAGCGTCACACCGTGCTGGCAAGTTTCCTCGGCTGGACGCTGGATGCGTTCGACTACTTCCTGCTGACTTTCGTCATCGTCACGGTGTCGAAAGAGTTCGAGGTGGGTACGGCGCAAATCACCTACGCGCTGTTCCTGACTCTCGCCGCGCGGCCGCTGGGCGCGTTGTTGTTCGGGCGACTGGCCGATCGTTTCGGACGACGGCCCATCCTGATGCTCGACGTGATCCTGTTTTCGATGTTCGAACTGGCCACTGCGTTCTCGACGTCGCTCACGATGCTGCTGGTGCTGCGTTTCCTGTTCGGCGTGGCGATGGGGGGTGAATGGGGCATCGGTGCATCGCTGGCGATGGAGTCGATACCGGCAAAGGCCCGCGGTGCGGTTTCCGGTTTGCTGCAGAGCGGCTATCCGTGCGGCTTCTTTCTCGCGGCGCTGGCGAACTGGCTGCTGGTCGACCACATCGGTTGGCGCGGGCTGTTCGTGGTTGGCGCGGCGCCGGCTTTGCTGGTGCTGTACATCCGGCGCAAGGTGCCGGAGTCGGCGGTATGGCAAGAGGGACAGCGGGCATCGAAGCGGCCCGGCCTGTTCGAGGCCATGCGCGGGCAGTGGAAGCTGGCCGTCTATCTGATGCTGTTGATGATGGCGTTCAACATGTTCAGCCACGGCTCGCAGGACATGTATCACACCTTCGAGGAAACCAACCTGCACTTGCCCACCGGCTCGGCAACGGCCTTCATGCTGGTGGCGCTGCTGAATCTCGGCGCCCTGACCGGCGGTCTTTATTTCGGCGCGCTGTCGGAGCGGATCGGGCGGCGCAAGGCGATGATGATCGCCGCGTTGCTGGCGATACCGGTGATTCCTCTGTGGATGTATGGCGGCTCGCTGATCCTGCTGGGCCTCGGCGCGTTTCTGATCCAGGTGATGGTGCAAGGTGCCTGGGGCGTCGTGCCGACCCATCTGAACGAGTTGTCGCCGGCAGCAGTGCGCGGCACCTTGCCGGGGTTTGCCTATCAGATGGGCAACCTGCTGGCGGCGGTCACCGCTACGGCGCAGACCTGGCTGGCTCAGCGGCATGGTGGCGATTTCGCGTTCGCGATGTCGCTGTGGATGGTGCTGGTGGCCTTGTTGCTGGCTGTACTGCTATGGCTTGGGCCGGAGGCGCGCGGCGTGGGTTTTGGTCACGCAGAGTCATGACGCGCAGCTGGCCGCTTGTCGGCTGCTGCTAGAATCCATTGTTTGATCCCATCGACGAGACACGCAATGAAGGCTGGCAAGGACAAGGTCATCGCGATCCACTACACGCTGACGGTGGACGGTGAAAAGGTTGAGAGCTCGCACGACCACGACGAGCAACTGTGGATCCTGCTGGGCCATGGCCAGCTGATTCCGGGTCTGGAAACGGCGCTAGAAGGCCACGAAGCCGGCGATACGCTATCAGTGGATGTGGCCGCTGCCGATGGTTACGGCGAGCGCCAGGAAGGTCAGGTCCAGCGCATGTCGAAGAAGTATTTTCCGAACGCCAGCCGGCTCAAGCCGGGCATGGTCACCGTGCTGAAGCTGAAGGACGGCGGCCAGCGCGCCGTGACGGTGCACAAGGTCGGTATGAGCGCGATCGATGTGGATCTGAACCACCCGATGGCCGGCAAGACCTTGCATTTCGACGTGGCCCTCGGCGAAGTGCGCGATGCCACCGAAGAGGAAATCCAGCACGGCCACGCGCATGCGCCGGGTGCCGATGCGCATTGAAAGTCCGTTTCAATGAAGTAAAACCACAACGGCGCCCACGGCGCCGTTGTTCGTTAGATCCTTCTCCCCCTCTGAGGAGAAGGTTGGAATGAGGGGCCAATCTCGCCCGGTACTTGATTACCCTCAGTCCAGCAACCGCTTCCCATAAGCAAAATGGCCGCCCCAGTACGGCCCGTCGATATCGTCCAGTCGCACGGTGCCGCCACTGTTCGGCGCATGCACGAAACGGCCCTTGCCGACATATACGCCGACATGGCTGATCGCGCCGTCGATGTCGAAGAACACCAGATCGCCACTGGCCAGTTGGGTCATCCGGCGCACCTTTTGGCCGTCCATGACAGCCATGTCACGCGAAGTGCGCGGCAGCTCGATGCGGGCAGCGGTGCGATAGATGTAGTCGACCAGGCCGCTGCAGTCGAAGCCGCCAGCCGGAGTGTTGCCACCCCAGCGGTACGGCGTGCCGACCAAACCGATCGCGCGAAACAGGATGTCGTTCGCCGCACCGGCGCTGGCGGCCGAAGGTGCGCGTGGCGGCAGATCGGCCAAGGCCGAGTGCGAGGTCGTGAAGGTGGGCTGGCGGCGATGCGGACTGCTGGCGCAGGCGGCCAGCAGCAGAACCAAAGTGGCGAGCAACAGTTGGCGCGCAGCACGCGGAGGCCATGCTTTGGACGTGTATCGAGCTGCGGAGCCCCTACGCATGCGATAACCTCGGCTTGAGTCGAGTCGAGGTTATCAAATCAATGGTTTGGATGGAAGTTCTCAGGGATTGGATGAGATACGCGGCCGAGGCTGGGTCTAGACACAAGCACAAGCGGCACGGGCCGAGGCCGGCCTGGTCGAGTTTGCAGATGTCACAGCATGGGAGCTGGCAGGCGACAGCTTTGCAATACCTCGACCATGCTTTTGCGTGCTCACCGCACCCACGCACTGCAAGTGCTGCGAAAGTCGATCAGGTCAGCGTATCGCCGCCTGGATGACGTGCTCGTTCAAGGTGACGTTATTGGCATCGACGGTGCGCAACCGGTATTCGCCTGGACGCAGATAGAGCGTGTTCCGCGCATCCTTTTGTAGGAAGAGATAACGATCGGCGGTAACGGCGTCGTCGGACTCTCCCGCGTAACGCGCCTCGACCAGGCAAGGGAATTTCCCTGCACAGAATTCAGTGTCGACAGGTACGGGTACGCGTTTTCCACCAAGGGTGAGCCAGTCAGGCCGATGTCCCTTATTGGCCGGCGGCAGCACGGCATGGTTCTCGCCATCAATGGAAAGTTGGAGCGGACCTTGCGAATAGCTGGAGGGCACGGAATTGGCTGGAGGGAGGATGACGTTGAGGTCGTACAAGCCTGGTCTGGCGCTCCACGGGGTATGGTCGGAAGTCTGCACGAGCACGATGGCGTGCTCGGGGTGGAATGTGGAAATGATCCGATCGTAAGCGTCCACGGTGGGCTTCTGCGGAGTATCGCCAGGGCCTGCCCCATCGAGCCGTGGCTGCACACGTGGCAAAAGCGATTCGTACTTCCTCAGGTCATGCTTGAACTGGTAGTAGATATCCGTCTCGCTTTCGGGATTTTCTTCCCGTACATCTGTCTGGTCGATGGAGAGTGGCGTGATTCCACTGAGTTCGCGCAGTTGCATCGCCATGGGTTTCACTGGGCCGAGCCTGCCGCGTTCCTTGTCGATATGCGCGTAGCCTGCGTGGATAAACATCTTGGCCTTGGGATCCTTGGTAAGCACGCGTTCGTACAGGTTTCTGGCTTGTCCATCTTCACGATCCTGCGTCGTCCTGCCAGCAGAATCGTATGGCACGACGACGTAGCCCAGTTTGATGGCTTGGCGCACGATATCGCCGTAAAGCGGCTCGTGGAGGTATTCGCTGCCACTGGATCTGACTGGATAACCGCGCTTCATCAGCGAAATGTCCCGTTCATCGAGGGCCTCCGCTGCAAAGTATGTGAATCCCAAGGTACGCAAGCGCGGTAGCAGCGCCAGGGTCAGTTCGCGCGTATGCGCATCATGATGGGCCTCATTCACCAGCACGATACGACGATCGCGGGCCAGTGCAGTGATGGTGTCCAGCGCATCTGCAGCTTGCCAGGACGCTGCTTCGGGCAGAGCCAGCTTTTCAGGTGGGCGGCTGCGCAGCGGGAAATCGCGGACTGCCTCGCTGTAGAGGCCCAACTCATCTTCGCTGGATGCCAGCAGTTGTTGAGCCACGAGCTTGTCCGGGTCAGACAGCTCCGGCATGGCTTCGATGAAGTAACGATACCGGGGCAGTTCATGGGTTAGCGGCTGCAGGTCGGCGAACAGATCCCGCTGTACTTTTTGCGCGGCATGCGCCTCGATGCAGGTAGCCGCAAGCGCCAGCACGATCCACCTGATGGTAAACAAGCGCTGGCGCATGACCTGTACCCCATGCCTTTGATTTGGCGTAAGACTAGATTTGCTTGGGCTGCTGCGCAAGAGGTGTCGTGCATGGTTACAAACACAGGTGGATGCCGCGCGCGATGGCGTGCTGGCTCCGGATATGGCGTGATTTACAGAATGCCCACGGTCCTGGATTCCGGTAAACCTTCAAAGGTGCTTCGATGACACCCAACCCAGATCTGATCGTGCTTGGCGCCGGTTCCGGTGGCCTTGCAACCGCTTTTCGTGCCGCGCAGCACGGCGTCAAAGTCGCCTTGCTCGATCCGGGCGCGCTGGGCGGTACTTGTGTGCATCGCGGCTGCGTGCCGAAGAAGGCGTTGTGGTTTGCCGCGCAGTGGGCACAGGCTCAACAGTTTGCCGTCGACGTGGGTTTTGCGTCGGGTCCGGGTCCGCTGGACTGGGAGCGCTTTCGTCAGGTGCGACAGCGCTATATCGATGCCATCGACCAAAGCTACGCGCGGCGCCTCAAGGAGGATGGTGTGCAGTTGATCCGTCAGGCGGGCCGTTTTATCGCTGCCGATACCATTGAATTGACCGATGGCAGCCAGCTGCAGGCGGCGCAGATCGTGATTGCGACCGGCGCACGTCCGCGCACGCTGGCGTTGCCCGGTTTCGGACTGGGCATGGTTTCCGATGATGTCTTTACGCTGCAGTCGTTGCCGCGTCGTTTGGCGATCGTGGGTGGCGGCTATGTGACGGCAGAGTTTGCCGGTTTGCTGCAAGCACTAGGCAGCGATGTGGAGGTGCTGGCACACGAGCGCCTGCTGGAAGGTTTCGATGCGGAACTGGTGCGGGCATTGCAGGAGTTGATGGAGGCGCAAGGCGTACGGGTCAATCTGCAAAGTGCCGTACGGGCGGCACATCGCGGGGCCGATGGCCTACGGCTCGATGATGCGGTGGCCGGTTCGCGGGGTCCCTATGACGCGGTGTTGTGGGCGGTCGGGCGCGTGCCCAACAGCGAGGCGCTGGGGCTAGCTTCGATCGGCGTGGCAACCGACGAGCGTGGCCACGTGCTGACCGACGCCAAGCAGGATACCAACGTGAAAGGTGTCCATGCGGTTGGCGACGTTACCGTTCGCAAGGCGCTGACGCCGGTAGCTGTTGCCGCCGGCCGGCGACTGGCGGATCGGTTGTTCGGCGGTCAACCGGGCGCGCAGCTGGATTACGAGAATATTCCCAGCGTGGTGTTTTCCAAGCCGCCGCTGGGCATGGTCGGACTGACCGAAGAGGCTGCCCGGAAACAACATGGGGACGCGGTCATCGTCTACCGCACCCGGTTTACGCCGATGCAGTGGGCATTGACCGGCATACATGGTCAGAGCCTGATGAAGCTGGTCTGCGTGGGCAACGATGAGCGCGTTGTCGGCATCCATGTGCTGGGCCCAGGTGCCGACGAAATGTTGCAAGGCTTTGCGGTGGCGCTGAAACTCGGCCTGCGCAAGTGCGATCTGGATGCGACGGTGGCGATCCATCCCAGTTCGGCCGAAGAACTCGTGCTGATGGGCTGAGTACAATGCTGCGCATGACTAACTTCACCTTGCAGCGCGGCCGCGTGCCGCTGTTGATCAGCTTGCCGCACGACGGCAGCTTCATTCCCGACGAGATCGCCGCGCGGATGCATCCGGCGGCGCGCCGTGCGCCGGATACCGACTGGCATGTGGGGCGGTTGTACGAGCCGCTGGCGCAGGCGCTGGGTGCCAGCGTGCTGAAGCCATTGGCGTCGCGTTACGTGATCGACCTCAACCGGCCCACCGATGGCCATGCGCTCTATCCTGGGCAGCGCGAAACGGGTCTGGTACCGACGATCGGGTTCGACGGCGATCCGCTGTATCAGGACGGTCGCGAGCCGGACAGCGCTGAAGTTCAACAGCGGATAAACGAATTCTGGCTGCCTTACCATCAGGCATTGTCACAAGAACTTGCGAGGCTGTGCGGCGAACATGGCCGAGCAGTATTGTGGGAGGGCCATTCCATCCGCAGCCGTGTACCCATGCTGTTTGAAGGCCGATTGCCGGATTTCAACCTCGGCACAGCGGCCGGAGCGAGCTGCAGCGGCGGAATGCAGGCGCAGTTGCAAGCCTGCCTGGAATCGCAATCACGCTTCAGTTACGCCGTCAACGGCCGCTTCAAAGGTGGTTACATCACCCGTCATTACGGCGATCCCGATACCCGTGTGCAGGCAGTGCAGCTGGAGCTGGTGCAGCTCAACTACATGGACGAAGCGAGCTTCGAATACGACACGGACAAGGCGCCGGCGGTGCAGGAATTGATCGGCCGGATGCTGCAGGTTTGTCTGAAATGAACGCAAGTTATTGCGTGTTCAGGCGTGCTTGAACGAAAGTCAAGATCCTGCGTGCCCGGTACATAGGCGATCAGGTACCTCATTCAGCTTTGGTAACCCGTTTTCGCTGCATTGTCGGCTCGTCGCGCCACCCGTGTTGCCGGGTTCCGGCCGGGCTCGCGATACCCAATTTCCGAGGCTCAACATCATGATGCGTAAACTTCTGATTGCTTCCTTGCTTGTGGCGGGCGTTGCGCTTTCCGGTTCTGTATTGGCCCAGACGGCTGCTCCGAAGTCTGCTACCACCGAGCAGTCTGCTCCCGCTGCAGCGGCTGCTCCGGCGGCTGAGCCTGCTTCGGCATCGACCTCCGCGGCCCCCAAGGCTCACACCAAGAAGCATCACAAGCACCACAAGGCTGCTGCCGCTCCGGCAGCAGCCAGCACGGCTGGCTGATAGTCGGCCGGATGATGGTGTGAATCGAAACCCTGCCGGTGCAGGCCGGCGGGGTTTTCATGCGTGGCGCGGCACAGTCCGCAGTGTGGAGCGTTCAGCGCGCGGACGATGGCAATACCGCGATGCATTTCAGCTCGATCGCGATCGGGGTTGGCAGGGCGCTGATGCCTAGCGTGGTACGGCACGCATCCACGCCGGCGAAGTACTCCGCGTACAGCCGGTTGTAGGTGGCGAAGTCGCGCTGCATGTCGGTCAGAAACACGGTGACGTCGACCAGATCGGTCCATGCGGCACTGCTGGCTTCCAGTACGGCGCGCACGTTGGCAAACACCTGCCGGCACTGCGCCTCGATGTCGTAGTCGATCAGTCGGCCGTCTGCATCGTGCACGTTGCCGGGGATCGTATTGCTGCCGGGCTGGCGTGGGCCGACGCCGGACAGAAACAGCAGATCGCCGACACGCCGCGCATGCGGATAGGCGCCGACGGGTGCGGGTGCCTTGTCGGTGCGGATAATGCCGCTCATCGCTGCAGCGCGGCCGGCAGTTGCATCAGTCGCTGCAAGGCATTTTCGTACGCCGGCTGCAGCGCGGCGCGCGAGTCGACGTGCATGTTCAGGTCGTTCATATGGCCATTGTCGAGGCTGTAGCACCACGCGTGCACGGAGAGCTTCTGGCCGCGTTCCCACGCATCCATCACCATCGTGGTGCGGCAGGTATTGGTCACCTGTTCGATGGCATTGAGTTCACACAGCCGCGCGTTGCGCAGCGCCATCACATCCAGCGTGGCGAGCATCGAGGAGTGTTTCTCCGCCACGTCGCCGACATGTCGCAGCCAGTTGTCGACCAGGCCGAGCCGGCGCTCGTCCAGCACCGCCTGGATGCCGCCGCAGCCGTAATGACCGACGATGATGATGTGCTCGACCTTGAGGATGTCCACCGCAAACTGGATCGTGCTGAGGCAGTTGAGGTCGCTGTGTGCAACCACGTTGGCCACGTTGCGCTGCACGAAGATCTCGCCCGGTGGCAGATCGACGATCTGGGTCGCCGGCACGCGTGAGTCGGAACAGCCGATCCACAGATACTTCGGTGATTGCTGCTTCGCCAGATACTCGAAGAAGTGCGGATCTTCCGCGTGTCTGGCGGCGGACCAGCGGCGGTTGCCGTCTAGCAGGTCTTGCAGGGGGCTGGTCAAGTTAAGGTACTCATCTGTGGCTTGCGTCGCGGGTTTGATCAAAAAAGGTTTGATTAATAGCGGATGCAGATGTTTTTCGACTCGGTGAAGAAGTGCAGTGCATCTTCGCCACCTTCGCGGCCGAGCCCTGACTGCTTCGCGCCGCCGAACGGCGTGCGCAAGTCACGCAATAGCCAGCAATTGATCCACACGATGCCGAACTCGAGCTGGCCCGCGAACCGGTGGGCGCGGGAGAGATCCTGCGTCCACAGCGAGGCGGCGAGACCATACTTGCTGTCGTTGGCGATCGCCAGCGCCTCGGCGTCGTCCTCGAACGGTATCAGGCTGACCACCGGGCCGAAGATTTCCTGCTGGTTGGTCTGCGCCGCAGACGGCAGGCCTTCGATCACCGTCGGCGCGATGAACCAGCCATCGGCGCAGCGGCCGGACATGCGGATCGACTCGCCGCCGCACAATATGCGACCGCCGTCGGCGCGGGCGTGTTCGATGCAGCCGAGCACCTTGTCGTAATGCGCCTGGGAAACCATCGCGCCGAGGTCGCTGTCCGCATCGTCCGGGTCGCCAACGCGCAGCGCCTGCACCCGCGCAAGATAACGTTCGCGGAAGGTCTCGTAGATCGAACGCTGCACCAGTAGGCGTGAGCCGCACAGGCAGATCTCGCCCTGGTTGGCGAAGCCCGAGCGCACGATGGTGTCCAGATGCGCCTCGGAAAGATCGGCATCGGCAAACACGATGGCCGGATTCTTGCCGCCCATTTCCAGCGACACTTTCTTGAACTGTGGCGCGGCCGACTGGGCGATTTGCGCGCCGGTGGTTGTGCTGCCGGTGAAGGAGATCGCCCGCACCGCCGGATGCTCCACGATCGCCTGGCCGACGCTGGGCCCGCGGCCCAGCACGATGTTCAGCACACCGGGCGGAAATCCGGCTTCGATGCTCAGCTCGCCGAGCAGCGCAGCGGTGCAGGGGGTGACTTCGGACGGCTTGGCTACCACCGTATTGCCGGCGGCCAGCGCGGGCGCGATTTTCCAGGTGAACAGGTATAGCGGCAGATTCCACGGGCTGATGCAGCCGACTACGCCGAGAGGCTGGCGCAAGGTGTAATTGATCGCGCCGGTACCGGCGGTGCCGGTTTCCATGGCGTGCGACTCGCTGCCCCAGCTCATGATCGCCGCCGCAAAATAGCGCAGGTTGCTGATCGCACGCGGGATGTCGAGCCGGCGCGCGAGGCTCAACGGCTTGCCGTTGTCGCGCGATTCCAGCGCCGCGAATTCTTCGAGCCGCGCTTCGATCAAGTCGGCCAATCGCTGCAACAGATGCGCACGTTGTTCAATCGGAGTGTTCGCCCAACCGGCGAAGGCTCGGCTGGCGGCAACGACAGCGGCATCGACGTCGACCGAGCCGGAATCCGGGCAATGCGCGAACACCATGGCGGTAGCCGGCTCATGCACATCCAGCCATGCATCTTGGTGTGGCGCCTGCAGGCGGCCGTCGATCAGATTGGCTAGGCGCACGGTAGGCATCTGCGCAAGCTTAAAACCAGCGTGCCGCAAATGCACCGGACGCCGGCGTATGCCCGGCTCAACTCAAGGCACGCGTGCGGCCGCCATCTACCGCGATGCTGACGCCATTGACGTAAGCGGCAGCGGGTGTGCACAGGAATGCGATCACTGCCGCGATTTCGCTGGCTTCGCCGAAGCGATGGGCCGGGATCGTGGCGATCAGATCCTTTGCGACCTCGTCTTCGGTTTGACCGCTGGCTGCAGCTTTCGCGGCCAGCAATCCATCGAGACGGCTGGTTCGGGTATAGCCGGGCAACACGTTGTTGACCGTGATGCCGTCGGCGGCCAGCTCGCCGGACAGTGTTTTGGCCCAGCCGGCGACGGCGGCGCGCACGGTGTTGGAAACGCCGAGCCCGACAATCGGCTCTTTCACCGACGTGGAGATCACGTTGACGATGCGGCCGTAGCCGCTGGCGCGCATGCCTGGCAGCAGTGCTTGCAGCAACGTCTGACCGGCCAGCAAGTGCTGGCGGAATGCGGTTTCGAACGCAGTCGGCGTAGCGGCATGTGCGGGGCCGCCTGGCGGTCCACCGCTGTTGTTGATCAGGATATGCACCGCTTCGTTGGCGGCGATCTCGCTGGCGGTCGCCTGCAGACTGGCAGTGTCCAGCATGTCGACGCTGCGCCAGTCGTGTCGCTGCCCGGGATGTCCGCCCGGCAGGCTTTTGGCGACGGTCTTGAGTGCATCCGCCGAACGCGCCAGCAAGGTGACGCTGGCACCCAGTTCGGCCAGTTCGATCGCACTGGCACGACCGATACCTTGCGAGGCGCCGCAGACCAAGGCATGCCGTCCACTCAGATCCAGTTGCATGCGGGCTCTCCGTTCGGTTTTGTCAGTGCAGCAGCAGGCGCATCGCCAGCGCCGCGAACCAGCACAGCCAGCCCAGCCACGGGCTGAAACGCCAGACCTGGCGCCAGCGGTCGATGGCGGTGTCGTCCAGCGCCGGCAGTGCCGGAGAGCGAAGCACGTGTTGCATGCGGATCCAGGTTCGGAACGCCGAAGTCTTGCCGTTTTCCGGTTCGGCGATGATCTGCCAGTGCTGGGGATAGCGTTTGCGCAGCAAGGCGGCAAGCCGGTACTGGGCCAGATACGACAGCAGGAGCAAGCCGACGCCGCCGATCAGCAGGGCCAGATACAAGATGATCATGGCGAGCTGGCGTGGTTGGTCTTGCTGCCGCTGTTGTTGCTGCTATTGATCCAGGGCAGCGGCAGCGCGGTACGCAAGGTGTTGAGTACGCCGTCGCCCTTTTCCGCCTTCTTGCAGATCGCGTTGTCGATGGTTTTTTTGTAGGTCTTGTTCATCATGCCGACCCACAACGAGCCATCCGGACCGTGCGGGATGCTGAAGCTGCCGGTGGGGTTCATTTTCAGCGTCGCCGTGGTGGTGGTGATGGATGCGGGCGACTGTTCCCAATAGGTCTTGCCCGACTGCTGGTCGGCGGAGCTGTAGACCAGAAGATAGCGTGCCTGCGGTTCGTCGACACTGACGCTGCCGAAGGCGCCGGTGGTCTCGTCGCTCCAGCCCATGTGCTCGCACAGGCCGATGTCCACCGAGCGGATCGGCTGGAAGCCTTCATCCAGCAGCACGACCGTAGGCGCGAATAGATAGCTGGCATGCAGCCAGCGGCCATTCAATTCGGATTTCATGGCTACCTGGTACGGCAGCTTCACGTCGGCCGGCAGACGGAAAGCGAGGAAGTAACTGTGCGTGCCGTTGAGGTTGGCGACCATGCTGCTGCTGCCCAAAGTGAATTTTTCGGGCTGCCACGGCAGCATGCTGCGATAGGAAAAGTCGGCGAAGCTGCTGCAGCACGGCGTGGCCTGCAACAGCTGCTGCTGAGCCAGCTTCAGCGCATCACCGGTGTTTTCCGAAGGTGGCCGCAGATTGGGCGGGATCAGCACCTTGGCGGTGTGACAGCCAGCCAGCAGAGCGGCGAGAACCAGGGCGGCAACGGTGGCGGGGAAGCGATGCGGCATGACGGGCAAGATACTCAGAATTCGGCCGTGCCGGCCGCGCGTGGGTAGGGGATGGCGTCGCGAATATTGGCCAGACCGCAGATATAGACCAGCAGGCGCTCGAAGCCAAGGCCGAAACCGGCATGCGGCACCGTGCCATAGCGGCGCAGGTCACGGTACCAGCCATAGGTGGCAGGATCGAGACCGAACTGGATCATGCGGCGGTCGAGGTAGTCCAGCCGCTCCTCGCGCTGGCTGCCGCCGATGATCTCGCCGATGCCGGGCGCCAGCACATCCATCGCCGCTACAGTCTTTTCGTCATCGTTCAAGCGCATGTAGAACGCCTTGATCGCCTCGGGGTAGTTCATTACGACAACCGGACGGCCGATATGTTTCTCGGCCAGGTAACGTTCGTGCTCGGTCTGCAGGTCGATGCCCCAGGCGACCGGGTACTCGAATTTCTGGCCGCAGTTCTTCAGGATATCGATCGCGTCGGTGTAGTCGATGCGTTCGAACGGCTTGGCGATGAAGGCCTCCATCCGGCTGATCGCATCCGGCTGCACGCGTTCGGCGAAGAACGCCATGTCGTCGGCGCGCTCGTCCAGCACCGCCTTGAAGATCGCCTTCAGGAACGCCTCGGCGCAATCGGCATCCGCGGTGAGGTCGGCGAACGCGATCTCCGGCTCGACCATCCAGAATTCGGCCAGGTGGCGCGGCGTGTTGGAATTTTCGGCACGAAAGGTCGGGCCGAAGGTGTAGACCTTGCTCATCGCCAGGCAATACGCCTCGACATTGAGCTGGCCGGACACGGTGAGGAACGCCTCGCGGCCGAAGAAATCCTTGCGGAAATCGATCTTGCCGTCAGGCAGGCGCGGCAGGTTGGCCAGGTCCAGCGTGGACAGCCGGAACATGTCGCCGGCGCCTTCGGCATCGGAGGTGGTGATGATCGGGGTGTTGATCCAGAAGAAGCCCTGTTCAGTGAGATGGCGATGGATCGCCGTCATCATGGTGTGGCGCACGCGGGTGACCGCGCCGAACAGGTTGGTGCGCGGGCGCAGGTGCGCGACTTCGCGCAGGAACTCCATGGTGTGCGGCTTGGGCTGGATCGGGTAGGTCAGCGGGTCGTCGACGAAGCCGGTGACCTCGACCGACTCGGCCTGCACTTCGAAGCGCTGGCCCTTGCCTTGCGAGGGCACCAGGGTGCCGGTGACGATCAGGCCGGCGCCGGTGGTCAGGCGCTTGACCTCGCTCTCGTAGTTGGACACCTGGTCGGTGACCACCGCCTGGATCGGATCGAAACAGGAGCCGTCGGTCACGTTCACGAAGGACAGGCCGCCCTTGGACTCGCGGATGGTCCTCACCCAGCCGCGCACGGTCACCGTGCTGCCGGCTTCGAGCTTGCCGGAGAGAGCCTGCTTCACACTGACCACGGCCATCGTTGAAACTCCTGCTGATGCGCCGCATATCGGCGCGTAAGGGATGAATGGCGTGCGCGCGCGGCGCGCAAGGCCAAAACCGGCATGATAATGTAGCCGTTGCCCACGCTGCGACTTTCCGGGCTCCTGCCATGCAGTTTTATCGAGGTTGGACTAGCTCCATGACCATCACCATCACTCCCGCTGCCAACGAACGCATGCGCCATTTTCTGGCAGGCACGCCGACGGCCGCTGGCGTGCGTTTCGGCGTCAAGCGCACCGGCTGTTCCGGGTTTGCGTATGTGGTGGATCTGGCCGAGTCGATCGGCGAGGGCGACCAGGTGGTCGATGTAGACGGGCTGCCTTTGATCGTCAACGACAAGAGCCTGGCGCTGGTCGAAGGCACCGTGATCGACTTTCAGCGCCAGGGCCTCAACGCCAGTTTCGTATTCCACAACCCGAATGCCACCGGCGAATGCGGTTGCGGCGAGAGCTTTACTGTCAGCTGACAGGGCGAGCACCTTGCAGGTCATGATTTTTCAATGACTTGCGCGATCATTCGCCGACACCGTACAATTCCGCTTCTGTCCGCGCCCGTTTGGGTGCCGGCAGGACACTTGCCTCACCGCAACGGCGGGAGGCTGCGAGGCCGCAAGGCCGCATCCACAAGGAGTCAAACCACAATGACCCTGCGTCATTACGAAGTTGTGTTCATGGTCCATCCTGACCAGAGCGAGCAGGTTCCGGCCATGCTCGAGCGCTACAAGGCGCTGATCGAGACCGACGGCGGCAAGATCCACCGCCTGGAAGATTGGGGCCGTCGTCAGCTGGCTTATCCGATCGTGAACCTGGCCAAGGCACATTACGTGCTGCTCAATATCGAAGTGAGCCAGAACGCGCTGAACGAGCTGGAGTCGGGTTTCCGCTTCAACGATGCCGTGCTGCGCCATCTGGTCGTGCGTCGCGACGAGGCCGATACCGAGCCGTCTTTCATCCTGAAGTCGAAGGAAAAGGACGATGCCAAGTCCACCCGTCGCCGCGATGACGACGATGGCGAAGGCGAGGGCCGCCCGCGTGGGCGTGACCGCGACGACAACGATCGCGACAGCGACGACTGATTAGGAATCCAGACCATGTCCAAGTTTTTCCGCCGCCGCAAGTTCTGCCGCTTCACCGCCGAAGACGTGAAGGAAATCGACTACAAGGATCTCAACACCTTGCGTCAGTACGTCACCGAGAACGGCAAGATCGTGCCGAGCCGCATCACCGGTACCAAAGCGCGCTATCAGCGTCAGCTGGCCACCGCGATCAAGCGCGCACGCTTCCTCTCGCTGCTGCCGTACACCGACAACCACGACGTCTGATCAAAAACCGGGAATCGGAATACGGAAATCGGGAATCGCAGGGGCGTTTGGCCTCAGCGGTCCCCGATTCGCGATTTCCAGTTCTCTGTCCTTCGGACAGCCACACCTGGCTGCGTCGGGCTCCACCGGCGCTAACGAAAAGGAACCATCATGGAACTCATTCTTCTGCAGAAAGTCCGCAACCTCGGCACGCTCGGTGACAAGGTCACCGTGAAGCCGGGTTACGGCCGCAATTTCCTCCTGCCGCAGGGCAAGGCCGTGCGCGTCAATGCCGCCAATCTGGCCGCATTCGAGCAGCGTCGCGCCGAGTACGAAGCGAAAGCCAGCACCATGCTGACCGATGCTGAAGCCCGCAAGGCCAAACTGGCCGACGCTTCGGTGACGATCTCCGCGCATGCCAGTGCGGAAGGCAAGTTGTTCGGTTCGGTCGGCCCGCGCGATATCGCCGAGGCACTGGCCGCAGCCGGTCATACCGTCAACAAGGGTGAAGTGATCCTGGGCGAAGGCCCGCTTCGCAACACCGGCGAGTACGACGTGGTGGTGAGCCTGCACGCCGACGTGCAGACCACGGTCAAGGTGATCGTGGTCGGCGACAAGTAAGCGGACACTCCGTCATCCATTGACGGAACAAACGGGCGCCTCATGGCGCCCTTTTGTTTTTTTACGCTCCCGGCGACCGGGCGGCTTTATACCCGGCAAAACACAGCTTATCCACAGAGTTATTGTCTCGACGGGTGAGACGACGTCGCGCATGATGATGCAGGTGTGACTACCTGGATTGTCAGCGCATCGCCTGCTGGTCGTGGAGCCATTTTCTTGAGGTAAGTCGATGTCCTTCGTGCCCGAACGCAAACCCTCATCGCCGGCCATCGAGGCGCTGCGCATCCCGCCGCATTCCATCGATGCCGAACAAGCGGTCCTTGGCGGCCTGATGCTGGCGCCGGATGCGTTGGACAAGGTGGCCGACCGGCTGGCCGAGCAGGACTTCTATCGCAAGGATCATCGCCTGATCTGGCGAGCGATCAATGAGCTGGCCAACAAGGGCATGCCGTGCGACGCGGTGACCCTGGGCGACTGGTTCGAGAGCAACGGTCTGGCCGAGATGGTCGGTGGCGCAGGTTACCTGATCGAGCTGGCCAACAGCACGCCCAGCGCCGCCAACATTGCGGCCTATGCCGAAATCGTGCGCGAGAAGTCGGTGATGCGTCAGCTGATCGACGCCGGCACCTCGATCACCGAGGACGGCTACCGGCCCGACGGCAAGAGCGTGCAGGAGGTGCTGGAAAGCGCCGAGCAGCGCGTGTTCCACATCGCCGAATCCGGAGCGCGTGGCAAGAAGGATTCCGTGTCGATGCGCGAGGCGGTGAAGGATGCGTTCCGCCTGCTCACCGAGCGTTACGAGAATCGCGGCCAGCTTACCGGTGTCAGCACCGGCTTCAACGATCTGGACAGCCTCACCTCCGGCCTGCAGCCGTCGGATCTGATCATCGTGGCGGCGCGTCCGTCGATGGGCAAGACGGCGTTTGCGCTGAACATCGCCGAGACCGCCGCGTTGGGCGGCAGGAAGGCGGTGGTGGTGTTTTCGATGGAAATGTCCTCCTCGCAGCTGGCATTCCGCCTGATCTCCTCGGTCGGCCGCATCCACCAGCAACACCTGCGCAACGGCACGCTGGAAGAGGAAGACTGGCCGCGTGTCTCCAACGCCATTGCGCTGCTGTCCGACGCCAAGATCTTCATCGATGACACGCCCAGCCTGTCGCCGGTGGAGATGCGTTCGCGGGCGCGCCGCCTGCACCGCGAGCACGGTGGCCTGGGCTTGATCGTGATCGACTATCTCCAGCTGATGCAGGTGCCCGGCAACAAGGAGAATCGCGCCACCGAAATTTCAGAAATTTCGCGTTCACTCAAAGGCCTCGCCAAGGAGTTGAACGTGCCGGTGATCGCCCTGTCGCAGTTGAATCGCTCGTTGGAGCAGCGCGCCGACAAGCGTCCGATGATGTCCGACCTGCGCGAGTCCGGCGCGATCGAGCAGGACGCCGACGTGATCATGTTCATCTACCGCGACGAGTACTACAACAAGGAATCGGCCGACAAGGGCATCGCCGAAATCATCATCGGCAAGCAGCGCAACGGTCCCACCGATACCTGCAAGCTGACCTTCCTCGGTCACTACACCAAGTTCGTGAACTACGCGCCGGATTCGTTCGTCGGGTCGTTCGACTGATCCCGGACTCCTGTCTGCCATGAGCCGCACCACCGTCGCCACCATCCATCTCGGCGCATTGCGCCACAACCTGGCGCGGCTGAAGGCGCTGGCTGCGCCGGCGAAAGTGATGGCGGTGGTCAAGGCTGATGCCTACGGCCACGGACTGGAGCGGGTTGCCCGCGCGCTGAACGGCGAAGCCGAGGCGTTCGCCGTGGCAGCGCTCGGCGACGGCCAGCGGCTGCGCGCGGCGGGGCACCAGCAGCGCATCGTGGTGCTGTCCGGCCCCGACAACGCCCGCGATATCGCCGAAATGCAGCGACTGCAGCTGGACGCGGCGATCCACCATGAGGCACAACTGCAGTGGCTGACGCAGGCCGAGCCGGCGCGCGGAAGGTTGCGCGTCTGGCTGAAAATCGACAGTGGCATGCATCGGCTCGGCTTCGCGCCGGAGCGCGTGGCCGACGTGCATGCGCGACTCGCCGCGATGCCCGGCATCGATCCCGAGATCGGCCTGCTCACCCACTTCTCCGAATCCGAAATGTTCGACGGCCAGCAGACGCCGGCGCAGATCGCCTGCTTCAATGAGGCGACCAGGATGTTCAAGGGGCCGCGCTCGCTGTCCAATTCCGCCGCGGTGCTCGGTTGGCCCGACGCGCGCGGCGACTGGGTGCGCACTGGCGGCCTGCTGTACGGCTTGTCGGTGGTCGACGGCAAGACTGGCGCCGATTTCGGCTTTCGTCCCGCGATGACGCTGAGCACGCGCCTGATCGCGATCAACCCGATCAAACGCGGTGAACGCATCGGCTACAACGGCACCTGGAAGTGTCCCGAAGACATGCCGGTCGGCGTCGCTGCCGTCGGTTACGGCGACGGCTATCCGCGCAGCGCGATGGCCGGCACACCGGTGCTAGTCGGCGATCAGCGCGTGCCGCTGATCGGCCGCGTCTCGATGGACCTGATCACCCTGGACCTGCGCGAGGCGCCGGCCGCGAAAATCGGTGACCGCGTGCTGTTATGGGGAGTGGAGCTACCGGTCGAACTGATCGCCGCGCAATCCGGCACGATCTCCTACGATCTCACCTGCGGCATGACGCGCCGGGTGCTGTTCGTCGAAGACGAAGATTGATAGACAAGGCGTGGAAGACGAAAGCTGACAGCATTCTGAGTGGGCGCGTCTCGCCGTATGCGATGGCCGCAGGCTAAGCTCAGCGTCATCGTATCCAGCAGGGAACCCGCATGGCCAAAGCCAAGACCGCCTACGTCTGCACCGAGTGCGGCGCCGAGCACAACAAGTGGCAAGGGCAGTGCGTCGAATGCGGGGTGTGGAATACCTTGAGCGCCATCGTGCTGACGCCGGCGGCGACCGCCGCGTCGTCCGTGGGCGCGCAGCGTTCCAGCTACGCGGGCAACGCGGCCGGTGTGGCGCGCATCACGCCGCTGACCGAAGTGGCGTTGACCACCGAGGCGCGCACGTTGACCGGCATCGGCGAGCTGGACCGGGTACTCGGCGGTGGACTGGTTCAGGGTTCGGTGGTGCTGATCGGCGGCGATCCCGGCATCGGCAAGTCGACCTTGCTGCTGCAGATGCTGGGCACACTGGGTGCGCACCTGCCCAGTGTGTATGTCACCGGCGAGGAGTCGCTGTCGCAGGTGGCGTCGCGAGCGCAGCGGCTGGGCTTGCCGCTGGAGCCGCTGCAGGCGCTGGCGGAGACCTGCATCGAGCGCATTCTCGAACAGGCGGTGGCGTCGCGGCCGCGCGTGCTGGTGATCGATTCGATCCAGACGATATGGACCGAGTTGCTCGCCGCGGCGCCGGGCTCGGTGAGCCAGGTGCGCGAATCCGCCGCCAAGCTCACCCGTTTCGCGAAGGAAACCGGCACCTCGGTATTCCTGGTCGGCCACGTCACCAAGGAGGGTGGCATCGCCGGTCCGCGCGTGCTCGAGCACATGGTCGATGCCGTGCTGTATTTCGAGGGCGAATCCGGTAGCCGTTTCCGCATCCTTCGTGCGTTCAAGAACCGCTTCGGCGCAGTGAACGAACTAGGTGTGTTCGCGATGTCCGACAAAGGTCTGCGCGAGGTGCCGAATCCGTCGGCGATCTTCCTGTCCTCGCACAATGGCCCGACCTCGGGCAGCGCGGTGATGGTGACGCGCGAAGGCACCCGGCCGCTGCTGGTCGAAGTGCAGGCCCTGGTGGATCAGTCTTCATTGGGCAATCCGCGCCGCGTCACGCTGGGACTGGAACAGAATCGGCTGGCCATGCTGCTGGCCGTGCTGCATCGGCACGGCGGCGTGGCGGCGTACGACCAGGATGTGTTCGTCAATGTGGTCGGCGGCATTCGCGTGCAGGAGACGGCGGTCGATCTTCCGGTGCTGCTGGCCGTATTGTCGTCGTTGCGCGACCGGCCCTTGCCGGAACACACCGTCGCGTTCGGCGAGGTCGGTCTGTCCGGCGAGATCCGTCCGGTGCCGAACGGCGAGGAGCGTCTGAAGGAGGCTGCACATCATGGCTTTCGCCGCGCGATCGTGCCGAAGGCGAATGGGCCGAAGAAGGGCAGAGTCGGCGAGATGGAAGTGATCGGTGTGGAGCGGCTGGCGGAAGCGATCGACGCCTGTCGCTGAGTTCTTCGAGAGCGACCTGGCGCGATCAGGTCAGCGGGCGATGCAGGATCAACTCCAGCACGAACTTCGAGCCGAAGAAGGCCAGCACCAGGGCGGCCATTCCGAGCAGCGTGAGGTTGACCGCGCGCTGGCCGCGCCAGCCGCGGCGCCAGCGGCCGTAGAGCAGAACGCCGAATACCAGCCATGCCACGATCGACAGTATCGTCTTGTGCGCCAGATGCTGGCCGAACAGGTTGTCGACGAACAGCGCACCGGTGAGCAAGGTCAGCGTCAACAATAGGAAGCCCGCACTGATCAGGCGGAACAGCAGGGTCTCGGTCAGCGTCAGCGGCGGCCAGGCACGCAGCCACGGACCGAACTGGCGATGGCGCAAGGCGCGTTCCTGCACGGCGAGTAGAATCGCCAGTGCGGTCGCGATCGACAGCACGCTGAACGCAATCAGCGCCACGGTGACATGCAGCTTGATGTGCCAGTCCATAGTGAGTGGCAGCGTTGGCGGCGCCAGGAAGCTGTCTACCGCGATCAGCAAGGCCGTCAGCGGAAATACGATGACGCCGAGTGCGGCGACCGGACGCGAGAGGTTCACCAGCAAGGTCAGCGCCGATACCACGAAGGCGACCAGCGACAGCGCGGCGAAGAAGTGCAGATCCAGCGCGCCACGGTGCATGCCCAGGAGGATGCCGGCGTGGATCAGTACGGCGCTGCCGGCCAGGCATAGCGCCAGCCGGTTCAGCGGCTGGCCGCCGCTCAGCAGTGGCCGGGCCAGTCCACCCGCGGCGGCGAGGTAAAGCACGATGGCGAGCAGGGCGAGGACGTGAATGACCATAGCCACGAAGTGTCGCACACGGTTCCGGAAGAGTGCAGTGAAGACAACGGAAACGGGTTTGCAACATTTAGATAATTGTCTAATTATCTTCGCATGCCCTAGCGACGATCCATTCGATGAAGCAGCAGGAAGTCTTCAGAGCCATGGCCGATCCGACCCGCCGCGCCATCCTCAAGCGGCTGCAAGGCGGGGCGTTGAGTGCCGGCGAGATCGGTGCGCTGTTCGACATGACCGCCGCTTCCCTGTCTCACCATTTTGCCGTGCTCAAGAAGGCTGATCTGGTGCGTACCGAGCGGCGCGGCCGGTACATTGTCTATTCGCTCAATAACTCCGTGTTCGAGGATCTGGCGCGGATGGTGTTCGACCTGTTTCCGCTCAAGGAAAATCCACCCAGGGGGAGTTCCGGAGGTAAACGCTGATGTTCACCCGCACCTCCATTGTGTCGGCTGTGTTCTTTCTGATCGCGGTGGCGGCCGCGGTGTGGTTGTACTCGCAGATGCCGGCGCGGGTGCCGGTGCAATGGGACCGGCTGAGTCATGTCAGCCACACCGTGCCGCGCTTCTGGGGCGCGGCATCTCCCGCGCTGATGATTCTGGTGCTGGGCGTACTCACGCACTTGCTGCCGCTGATCTTGCCGCGCTTGTTCAATAACGCGCTGTTTGCGCAGGTCTACGACATCGTGATGCTGGCGAGCCAGGGTGGGATGTTGGCGGCAGGCCTCTCCGTGCTCTTGGTCGATGCCGGTTATCCGTTGCCGCTGCCGACCATCACGATGCTGGCGGTAGGCGTGTTGCTGATGGTGCTGGGGAACTACCTGGGCAGGCTGCGCAAGAATTTCTTCATCGGCTTTCGTACGCCGTGGACGCTGGCCGGCGACGCGGTATGGGAACGCACGCACCGGCTGGGTGGCTGGCTGTTCATGCTGGCTGGCCTGACGATGGTGATCGGCGCGCTGATCGGTGCGCCGGCCTGGCTCGTTCCGGCCGGGATCGTGGCGGCCGCGCTGATTCCCTGCGTGTATTCGTTCTGGACCTATCGCCGGCTGGACAAGGTTGGCTGATCCCGTCGGGCGCACCGGCGCGGCCGTTGAATGAGCCTTTCCTGAGGCGGCTGGCCGGTCTGGTATATCCGGTCTGGTATATTTAGCGGCTAGCCCCAAGTCGTGTCGTCGATCATGTTCGAGTCGCTCAGCCAACGCCTTTCTATTACCGTCAATCGTCTGCGCGGCCGCGGCCGGCTGACCGAAGAGAACATCCGCGAATCGTTGCGCGAGGTGCGCATTGCGTTGCTGGAGGCGGATGTTGCCTTGCCGGTAGTGCAGGCGCTGATCCAGCGCATCAAGGTGCGTGCGGTCGGCCAGGATGTGCTGAAGAGTCTGTCGCCGGGCCAGGCGCTGATCAAGGTGGTCAGCGATGAGCTGACCACGGTGATGGGTACCGCCAACACCGAACTGAATCTGGCCCAGCAGCCGCCGGCCGTGGTGCTGATGGCCGGTCTGCAAGGTGCAGGCAAGACCACCACGGTGGCCAAGCTGGCGCGGCTGCTGACCGAGCGCAAGAAGAAAAAGGTGATGGTGGTCAGCTGCGACGTCTATCGTCCGGCAGCGATCGAGCAACTGCGTACCCTGGCCGAGCAGGTCGGCGTGAAGTTCTTCCCGTCCGAGGCTGGCCAGGACCCGGTCGCCATCGCCAAGGCCGCGGTCGCGGCAGCCCGTAGGGAAGTGATCGACGTGCTGATCGTCGACACCGCCGGTCGCCTGCACGTGGACGAGGCGATGATGGCCGAAATCAAGGCGTTGCACGCCGCGGTCACGCCGATCGAGACGCTGTTCGTGGTGGACTCGATGACCGGCCAGGATGCGGCCAACACCGCCAAGGCGTTCAGCGAAGCCCTGCCGCTGACCGGCGTGATCCTGACCAAGACCGATGGCGATGCCCGTGGCGGTGCGGCGCTGTCGGTGCGTTATGTGACCGGCCGGCCGATCAAGTTTCTCGGCGCCGGCGAGAAGACCGACGCACTGGAGCCGTTCCACCCGGATCGCCTCGCACAGCGCATCCTCGGCATGGGCGACGTGCTGTCGCTGGTCGAGGAGGTCGAACGCAAGGTCGACCAGGAGAAGGCGCAAAAACTTGCCCAGAAAGTGATGAAGGGCAAGCGCTTCGACCTGAACGACATGAAGGATCAGCTGGAGCAGATGAGCAATATGGGCGGACTGGCCGGCTTGATGGACAAGCTGCCTGGCGTGTCTAACCTGCCGGACAGCGTCAAGTCCAAGGTCGACGACGGCGAGATGAAGCGGATGGTGGCCATCATCAGTTCGATGACCAAGAAGGAACGCCGCCACCCCGATCTGTTGAACGGCTCGCGCCGCGCCCGCGTGGCGCGCGGCTCAGGCACCCAGCCGGCCGACGTCAACCGCCTGCTCAAGCAATACATGCAGATGGAAAAGATGATGTCCAAGCTGTCCAAGGGCGGCAGCAAGGGCCTGATGCGGCAAATGCGGGGTGCCATGAAGGGCATGGGCGGCATGGGCGGCGGGCTTCCGCCGATGCGCTGAGGGCGAGGAACTCACTTCTCGCCCTCAGGCCTTCCCTTTTCCCCGTTTTCCATTAAAATGCCCCGTTTACCGCGCACGTCTCTCGTGTGCCTGCCGCTGATTCGGCAATTCTGGAGTTTTACCATGGTCAAGATTCGTCTTTCGCGCGGTGGCGCCAAGGGCCGCCCGTTCTACCACGTCGTCGTGACCGATCAGCGCAGCAAGCGCGACGGCCGCAACATCGAGAACGTCGGCTATTACAATCCGGTCGCGTCGGGCAAGGACAAGCGCCTTGAGCTGAACGTCGAGCGCGTCAAGGAGTGGGTGGGCAAAGGCGCTCAGCTGACCGACAAGGTCGCCGCGCTGGTGAAGGAAGCCGGCAAGCTGCAGGCTGCCTGAGTATGACTGCAGCCGGTCGGCGCGTCCTGATCGGGCGCATCGTCGGGTTGTACGGTGTGCAGGGCTGGCTCAAGATCGAATCCTGGGCTGAGCCGCGCATGCGGATCTTCGACTACCAGCCGTGGCTGCTCACCGCAGCGCCAGGTGTGGAGACGCAGATCTCGGGAGCGAAGGGTCGCTCGCAGGGCAAGGGCATGGTGGCCCAGCTGCCTGGCGTAGACGACCGGGAACAGGCAGCGGCGTTGATCGGCCATGACATCTACGTCAGCCGTGAGCAGTTGCCGCCTCCCGCGAAGGATGAGTATTACTGGGTCGACCTCGAGGGACTCGAGGTTGTCACCACGGAAGACGTGAAGCTGGGGCGGGTCAGTCACCTGTTCGCCACCGGTGCCAACGACGTCGTGGTAGTGAGGGACGGCGAGCGCGAGCGGCTGATTCCTTTCATCCAGGGTTCGTATGTGCGTTCAGTGGACTTGTCCGCGGGGCGCATGGTGGTGGACTGGGATCCCGAATTCTGACGTCGCCGGGTTGCGGGGCTTGAGGATCGGGATCATGCGCATCGATGTCGTCAGCCTGTTTCCCGACTTCGTGCTTCAGTGTGCCGCTGTCGGTGTGGTGGGACGCGCGCAGCAACGCGAGTTGTTGCAGGTGGAAACCTGGAATCCGCGCGACTACAGCACCGACAGGCACCGTACCGTCGACAGCAGCTCTTATGGCGGCGGTCCCGGCATGGTGATGATGATCGAGCCGTTGCGCACGACCCTGGCGGCCATGCGTGACGCGGCACCGGAACCGGTGCATCTGATTTATCTCAGTCCGCAGGGAGCGCGGCTGACGCAGGGCAGGGTGGAAGCGCTGGCGAAATTGCCGCGCATCGCGCTGCTCTGTGGACGTTATGAAGGTGTGGACGAGCGTCTGCTGGCGCACGAGGTCGACGAGGAGCTTTCCATCGGCGATTATGTGCTGTCCGGCGGTGAGCTGGCCGCTGCGGTGATCATCGACGCGGTGGGACGCTTGCAGGGCGGTGCGTTGAATCACGCACAGTCGGCCGAGCAGGATTCATTCTCGGATGGTCTGCTGGATTGTCCGCATTATGGAAAACCGGTGCATGATGCGCTGGGTGATGTACCGGAGGTGTTGTTGTCCGGTGACCATGCGGCGATCGCCCGCTGGCGCCTGAAGCAATCGCTGGGACGAACCTGGTTGCGCCGCCCGGACTTGTTGTCGCAGCGTGGGCTGGATGCTGGATCCCGGGCCTTGCTGGATGAATTCCGCCGTGAACATGCTCAGCAGGAGCGGTTGCGGCAAGACGATGCGGCCGAATGACGACCGCAGCATTGATATCGCTAAAGTGAACCGACAGGTGCGCCATGAACAAGATCATTGAACAGTTCGAATCCGAGCAGATCACCCGCCAGCTGCCGGAATTCAGCCCCGGCGACACCGTGGTGGTCAACGTCAAGGTGAAGGAAGGCAACCGCGAGCGCGTGCAGGCGTTCGAGGGTATCGTCATCGCCAAGCGCAGCCGCGGCCTGCATTCGGCCTTCACGGTGCGCAAGATTTCGCATGGCACCGGCGTGGAGCGCGTGTTCCAGGCGCACAGCCCAGCCATCGATTCGCTGACCGTGAAGCGCAAGGGCAAGGTGCGTGGCGCCAAGCTGTATTACCTGCGTGGTCTGGAAGGCAAGGCAGCCCGCATCAAGGAAGACATCGCTGCGGTCTCCGCCGCCAAGATCAGTGCCAAGGCGGCAGCTGCCGCATCCGCTGCCAAGTAATCTCCAAGTAAGCCGTCCAGGATTGCTGGCTGCATAAAAAAACCCGCGGAGCGATCCGCGGGTTTTTTGCTGCCAGTCCGTCGGCGACGGAGTTCGGCAAATCCCGGCCGCCGTTTACTCCAGCCGCATCGGCTGCTGCAGGAAATTGCCCTGCACGAAATCGACGCCGCAGGCGAACAGCAACGACGTGCTGGTCGCGTCCTCGACCCATTCAGCGATGGTCTGACGCTTCAATTCGCGCGCCTGCTGACAGATTTCGGTGATCTTTTTCTGGCTCTCCGGATGTTGCGGCAGTTCGGCCATGTAGCTGCGGTCGATCTTCAGGTAATCGGCGTCGACATGGTTGAGCAACTGGAATGAATTCAGGCCCGAGCCGAACTGCTCCAGCGCGAAACCGCCCCCCAGTTTCTTCCAGCCGTTGACGAATTCCTGCGCCGGGCGCAACAGCGTCATCACCTTGCTCTCGGTCATTTCCAGCACCAGATGGCCACGCTTGAGCGCTGCCTGTCCAAGCCGGTCGCGCAGCCACGGCAACAAGGTGTCGTCGTGCAGCGAGGCCGCGGTGAGCTTGATGAAGAACGTGGTCTGCTGCCCCTGCGTTTCGCGTGTCTGCAATGCGCTGATGGCCTGGTCGAGCACCCAGCGGTCGATCGCGCCGGTGAGGTTGTGCTTTTCCGCAATCGGCATGAAGAAGCCGGGGAGTACCTCGCCTTGCGGGCCATTCATGCGCAGCAGGATTTCCGAGTAGTCGCCCTCGGCATCCTGCAGGCTGATCGTCTGCTGGTGATAGAGCACCAGGCCATTCTTCGTCAGCGCCTGCTGCAACAAATCCAGCCAGTAGCGATCGCGCTCCTCGTCGGCTTTTTCACGCGCTGCCGGATCGTGCAGTTCCACCTGGCTGCCACCGAGGCTTTGCGCGGTGCGCAAGGCCAGGCTTGCCTGATTGAGCAGCAACTCGGTATTGGCGTTCTTCTCGCCCAGCAGGCTGCCGCCGACGCTGGCGGTGACCGTGATCGAACGGGTGCCGGCATCGAAGATCTTGTTGCTGACGCTGTGCTGCAGTTTGGCGATCCATTCCCTGATCGCCTCATCCGAACGCGAGTCGAGTACCACGCCCAGGGTATGTTCGGCGAGCATGCCGGCGACATCGTCGGCGCCCAGCAGCATTCGGATGCGATCGGCGAAGGCGGCCAGCAGTTCATCGGCTTTGCCCAGGCCGATGCCACCCACCAGCGAAGCCCAGTTGTCGGGTTCGATCAGCAGCAGCGACTGGCCCTTCTTGCCCTTGGCGGCAGCGGTGACGGCGTCGTCGACGCAGCCCAGCATATGCGCGCGGTTGAACAGTCCGGTGACCGGGTCGCGTTGTAGCTGCGCCAATACCGCCGGGTCGACCATCTGCCGACGGAACACGATCTGCAGGCAGGGTTCGCCCTCGAACGTGGCCGGTGCGAATTCCACCGTGGCATCGAAGTGGCTGCCATCGGCGCGGCGTGCATGCAGGACGAGCTGGGACGGCAGCTTCTCCTGGCGGGCGTGGCCGCGCAGCAAGGCCTTGAACTCGTCGGCATTGGCCGAGTCGATCATGTCCAGCACCGGCAGCCCGAGCAGGTCATCGAAGCTTTCGTAGCCGAATGTCTCCAGATAGGCCTGGTTGGCCCGCACGTGCATGCCCTCGTGCACGTAGGCGATCGCATCGGTGGAGGAATCGAGCAGCGCATCGCAGCGCCGCTCCGATTCGCGCAGTGCGGTTTCCAACCGGCGCACCTGGCGGCGCGTCTGCAGCGACTCGAACTCGCGCTGCAGGACTGCAATCAGTTGCTTCGGCTGGTTGCGCGAGGCGACGCCACGGGCGCCATGCACGAACAGGTCGGCGACGACCTGGTTTTCCATTGTGTTGACCAGGCCCAGCAGCGTGTAATCACGGCCGTATGCATCGAGTACCTTCACCGCGTCAGGCAGGGTGACGGTGGTGACTGCCGGATCGAACATCACCACGTCCGGCTCCAGTTCGTTCACTGCTGTCTGGACTTGTTCGACATTGGTGGCACGGGCCGGTCGCACGGCGATACCGGTATTGCGCAGCAGGCTGATGATCTGTTCGGCTTCTTCGAGCGAGTTCTCGATGAAGAGGATCTTGATGACGTAGTCTTTTTTCATGGGGCGTTAAGCTATCCGTTGATCGCCGCGAGCCGCGCTAGCCGATTTGCATGGCTGTCTGTTACTGATGTTTGTAACGGATTCCGCTACTCGCCGCCAGCTAAAAACCGCATAACGGTGACCGCAGCCCGGTTCACACGGGCCGCTTGGAGGCCTCACCGCCCACCTCACGTACCAGCCGGGGTACCAGGTAGCCCGGCAATCGCGCGCGCAGCGCTTCCATCAACGCCAGCGCACGGATGTCGTCCACCTCGAAGTGCGCGGTGCCCTGCACGCGGTCGAGCTGGTGCAGGTAGTACGGCAACACGCCGGCTGCGAACAGTCGCTCGGACAACCCAGCCAGCACCTCGGCATCGTCATTGACCCCGCGCAACAGCACCGACTGGTTGAGCAGGCTGGCGCCGGTATCGCGCAATCGTGCGCAGGCGGCATCGACACCGTCGTCAAGCTCGTTGGCATGATTGGCGTGCAGTACCACGACCTTCTGCAGCGGCAACGCGGCCAGCCAGGCCGTGAAGGCAGGGTCGATCCGCTCGGGCAGCACCACCGGCAGGCGGGTATGGATGCGCAGACGGGTGACGTGCGGCAGATCGGCCAGGCCCCGGCTCAATTCCTCCAGCTTGCTAGTGGCCAGCGCCAGCGGGTCGCCGCCGGAGAGAATCAGTTCGCTGATCGAGTCATCCCGGCGCAGATGTTCCAGTGCCTGCCGCCACTGGCCGGCAGCGGCCATTTCCTCGCCATACGGAAAGTGCCGGCGGAAACAGTAGCGGCAGTTGATCGCACAGCTGCCGCTGGCAATCAGCAGCGCACGGCCGTGGTATTTGTGCAGCACACCTTGCGCCTCGCGCGCGGCCATGTCGCCGACCGCGTCGACCACGAAGCCGGCGACTTCATCGAGTTCGGCCAGCTGCGGCAATACCTGCAACAGCAGCGGGTCGCGTGCGTCGCCGTGCCGCATGCGGGCGACGAAGCCCTGCGGCACGCGCAGTTGGAAGCCGGCGTCGGCCAATGGCAGCCGTCCGGCGAGGTGCTGTAGCCCGAGCAGGCCGAGCAATTCGGCGGCATCGGTCACGGCTTCGCGCCAGAGTTGACGCCAGTCGGCCATCGGGGCATGGGCGGACGGCGTAATGCGGGCGCCGGGGCTTGCGGTTATCATGGTGGGCCTTAGGCGGGCGCTCGAGCCCGTGACAGATACCTATTTTAGCCGTCTTGCGGGGCGGTTTTACCTCTGGAGCAGATAACGCATGGCGACCCTTGGCCTCAATGACGTCAAAACGGGTAAGAAGATCATTCATAACGGCGATCCGTGGCTCATCACCGAGGCGGACTTCGTCAAGCCGGGCAAGGGCCAGGCGTTCACCCGTATCCGCATCCGCAATCTGAAGGACGGCCGCACCACCGAGCAGACGCTGAAGTCCAGCGACTCCTTCGAGGAAGCCGACGCCACCGATACCGACATGCAGCTTTCGTTTATCGACGGCATCGGCAAGGACCGCGTCTGGCACTTCATGAACATGGAAACCTTCGAGATGGTGCCCGCCTCGCTTGCCGCGATGGGCGACGCGTGGAAGTGGCTCAAGGGCGAGGAAGAGTGCGTCGTCACCTTGTTCAATGGCGGCATCATCGCCGTGCAGGCGCCGAAGTTCGTCGAGCTGAAGATCACCGAGACCGATCCGGGCGTGCGCGGCGACACCTCAGGTGGCGGTGGCAAGCCGGCCACGCTGGAGACCGGTGCCGTGGTACGTGTGCCGCTGTTCGTCAATCAGGACGAAATCATCAAGGTCGATACCCGCACTGGCGAGTACGACAGCCGCGTGAAGTGACGAGCTGGCGCGCGAGCTCCGCTCGCGCCTTTGCCAGTTCGTCATCCCTGCGAAGGCAGAGATCCAGTGAGGTACTCGTGCGAAGCACGCGAAACCCGTTTCATATGCTTCGCGTGCAAATACAACTGGATTCCGGCCTGCGCCGGAATGGCGATCAAAGGCAATGACGAGCCAGCGCCGGACGATTCAAAACATGGGGCGGCCACCGCATGGGACCGCCCCATGTCGTATCCCAAACCAGTGCCAGCATGGAGCGAGTCCAGAATGAGCCAGATGACAGCGCAACCCGTCGACCTGATGATCGAAGCCCGCTGGGTGGTGCCGGTCGAGCCGCACGCGGTGGTGCTGGAGAATCATGCGGTGGTGGTGCAGGACGACCGCATCGTCGCGCTGCTGCCGATCGCCGACGCCCGTGCCACCTACGCGCCGCGCGAGCGTGTCGAGCTGGCCGAGCATGCGTTGATCCCCGGTCTGATCAACAGCCACACGCACAACCCGATGACTTTGCTGCGCGGTCTCGCCGACGACCTGCCGCTGATGGTGTGGCTGCAACAGCACATCTGGCCGGCCGAGGCTAGGGTGATCGGGCCGGAGTTCGTGCGCGACGGCGTCGAGCTGGCCGTGGCCGAGATGCTGCGCGGCGGCACCACCTGCGCCAACGAGAACTACTTTTTCCCTGACGTGATCGGGGCGACCTATCGGCGCATGGGTTTTCGTGCGGTGGTCGGGCTGCCGGTGATCGAGTTCCCCACCGCGTGGGCAAAAAGCCAGGACGAATACTTCGAACGCGCCGGCGAAGTGCACGACAGTTTTCTCGGCGATGGCCTGATCAGCACCGCCTTCGCACCGCACGCGCCGTATACGGTGTCGGACGAGAGCTTCGAGCGGATCCGCGTGCTGTCCGATCAGCTCGACATCCCGGTGCATCTGCACACGCACGAGACCGCCCACGAGGTCGAGGACGAAAAGGCCAAGAGCGGCCTGCGTCCGTTCCAGCGGCTGCAGAAGCTGGGGCTGGTCAACGATCGCCTGATCGCCGTGCACATGACCCAGCTGACCGACGGCGAGATCGCCGCGTGCGCTGCGGCGGGCGTGTCGGTGGTGCACTGCCCGGAATCCAACCTCAAGCTGGCTTCCGGCTTCTGTCCAGCGGAGAAGCTGCGCCTGGCCGGTGTCAATGTGGCGCTGGGCACGGATGGCTGCGCGTCGAACAACGATCTGGACATGTTCGGCGAGATGCGCACCGCCGCGCTGCTGGCGAAGACCGTGGCCGGTGATGCGGCAGCGTTCGATGCCGCGTTCGCGTTGCGTGCCGCCACGCTCAACGGCGCCAGGGCGATCGGGCTGGAAGCGAAGATCGGTTCGATCGAGGTCGGCAAGCAGGCCGACTTCGCTGCCGTTCGCCTGGACGATCTGGAAACCCAGCCGATGTTCCACGTCATCTCGCAGCTGGTCTACGCCGCCAGCCGCCACCAGGTCAGCGACGTATGGATTGCCGGCAAGCGCAAACTCGCCGCGCGCGAACTGATCGGCGTCGATACCGCGGCGATCCTGGACAAGACACGCGCCTGGCGCGAACGCATCGCCGCGGCCTGAGTTGGAGCCTTCGATGAACCGTTACCTGATCCTGGCCATGCGTCGCCCGCTTTTCGATCCAGCAGTGGTGCCGCTCCACCAGGCGTTTCTCGACAGCTTGCGCGAGCAGGGGCGGGTGGAGTTGTCCGGTCCATTCGGCGACAAGTCCGGCGGAGCGTATCTGTTGCACGCGGCCGATCTGGCCGAGGCGACCGCGATCGCGCACAGCGATCCGACGCATCTCAGCGGTGGCTGGGATATCACGGTGCACGAGTGGCAGGCGCATTAAACTCGATGGCGTCCTTTGAGGATTCGACAATGCAAACCACGAATGCGAGTCCGTCGCAAACCCCCGCACATCCCGGTGTGGACTCACCAAAAAACGTAAGTCCCGAGGAAATTGCCCGCTTCGGCGATCTCGCCGCGCGGTGGTGGGACTCGGATGGCGAGTCGCGCCCGCTGCACGATCTCAATCCGGTGCGTGCGGCCTACATCGGGGCACGCGCCGATCTGCGTGACGCCCGCGTGGCCGACGTCGGTTGCGGTGGTGGCCTGTTGAGCGAGGCGCTGACCCGCGCCGGCGCCAGGGTCACCGGTATCGATCTCGGTGAGAAGGTGATCGAGATCGCGAAGCTGCACCTGCACGAGTCGAATCTCAAGGTCGATTATCGCGTGCAATCCTCGGCCGATCTGGCTGCTGCCGAGCCGGCCGGTTTCGACGTGGTGTGCTGCATGGAACTGATCGAGCACGTGCCCGATCCGGCAGCGCTGGTGAATGATCTGGCCGCCATGCTGAAACCGGGCGGACATCTGTTCATGTCCACCATCAACCGCACGCCGGCTGCGTTCGGCGCGGCGATCGTGGGTGCGGAATACGTGATGCGGATGTTGCCGCGTGGCACCCATCACTATGCGCAATTCCTGAAGCCGTCCGAGCTGGGTCGCCTGCTGCGCCATGCCGGGCTGGAACTGGAAGACGTCTCCGGACTCGGCTACAACCCGCTCAATCGCAAGGCATGGTTGAGCAAGGTCACCGCAGTCAATTACGTGCTCAGCGCACAAAGACCTGCATGAAGTCGCTACCCGAAACTATCCGGGGCGTGCTGTTCGATCTGGATGGCACCTTGCTCGACAGCGCCCCGGATCTGTACGCCGCACTGGTCGTGCAGTGCACGGAAGAGGGTGTTGCACCGCCGCCGTATGCGCCGGTGCGCGAGGTGGTTTCGCGTGGCGCGCGCGCCGTCCTGCGCTGCGCATTTGCCGAGCGCGGCGAGCCGGCGCTGGAAACGCTCGTACCACGTTATCTGCAGCTATATCAGGCCGCGATGGCACATCAAACCAAGGCATTCGATGGCGTCGACGACCTGCTCGCGCGGATCGAGGCACACGGCCTGCACTGGGGCATCGTTACCAACAAGGCGGCGTTCCTCACCGACGAATTGGTCAGCCGCATCGGTTGGGCCAGTCGCGTCAGCGCGGTGGTGTCCGGCGATACCTTGCCGGTGAAGAAGCCCGATCCGGCGCCGGTGCTGCTGGCTTGCGAACAGGCCGGCGTGGAACCGGCGCATTGCCTGTTCGTCGGCGACGATCGCCGCGACATCCAGGCCGGTGCGGCCGCTGGCCTGTATACGGTCGCGGTGAGCTGGGGTTATCTCGACGGCGGCGATCCGCACACCTGGGGTGCCGATGCGGTGCTGGCTCATCCGGCTGAACTGGCCGCGCTGCTGAAGTTGCAACCGGTCGCCGCATGATCGAGCTGGTCGAACAAAATGCTGTATTGCAAGGCTTCATCGACAAGTGGCTGGCGGTGCAGCCGCAGCAGCGCATTGCGCTGGTGTTCGTCGATGGCAGGCGCTACCCCGGTCATGTCGCGCTGGCTGCGCTGGAGCAGGAATTGCTCGGTGCCGCCTACGGTATTCGCGAGCCGCAGGTGGCCGTGGCCAAGCTCAACTGGTGGGCCGAGGAACTGGCCGGTGCGGCGACCAGCGGCGGGCGTCATCCGCTGACCCAGGTGCTGTTCGACGACGAGCGTGCGCATGCCATCGCCAGCGACCTCTGGCTGGCCCCGGTGCTGGCCGCGATGGCTCAGCTGGAGCAGGGCACCGCCACGGATTTTCCCGCACAGATCGAGGCCGCCATGCCGTTGCACGGCGGCATGGCTGCGTTGGAAACCGCCTGGTGGTATGGCGCCGACGCATCGTCCGCGCGGGCAGCACGGGTCGCCACGCTCAATCACCTGCTGTACGCGCTGTTGCGGCTGGAGCAGGACGCCGAGCGCGACCGCCTGCCGCTGCCGATGGCGCGGTTGGCGCGGCATGGACTCAGCCGCACGCAATTGCGTGCGGCCAGTGAAGCGCGACAGCATGCGGTCAGGGCCCAACTGGAGGATCTGCTGGCCAGTTGGAAGGAATCGACAGTGCTGCCCGGTCCGCTGAGCGTGTTTCGTGCGCTGGAATCGCGTCATGCCAGCCGGCTGGCGCAGCGTGCCATGCATGCCGGCGATGCGCTGGCGACCTTGCAGGCCGGCCAGCCGCGCAGCGGTCTGGCGACCACCTTGCAGGCATGGCAGGCCGCCCGCGCCTGGCGCCGGCAAGTGGTGTAAAGCGATTCGGGACGGACGCAGCGTTTCCGCCGCACTACTATTGCGCGGTGGGCTCCCCGCCCCAAGATTGTCTGCTTCGCGGCGATGCGCTCGCCGATGTCAGGATCCAACAATGCCGAATCAGGAAAATACCGTCCGCCTGCTCCCCGACGTTGCCGTGCACGCGCAGCCGCATCTCGCTGGTGCGCTGGACTGGGTCGGCATGGCCGATATCCAGGTGCCGGTGCTGTTCGACGCGGGTGATGGTGAGATACAGCGGGCCAGCGCGCGGGTCGGCGCCTTCGTCAATCTGAACCGGCCGGACAAGCGTGGTATCCACATGTCGCGACTGTACCTGCAGGTCGAGCAGGCGCTGAGCACGCAGACGCTCACCGTGGATTCGCTGCACGCGCTGCTGCGCGGCTTTCTCGATTCGCACAAGGACTTGTCCGACCGTGCCTGCCTCAGCATCCATTTCGAACAACTGGTGCGTCGCCCGGCCTTGCGCAGTGCCAACCGGGGCTGGCGCGCCTATCCGGTCTGCATCGAAGCCAGCTTAACCGGCGACGAGTTCCTGCTCGAATTCGGCACCGAGGTGGTTTACTCCTCTACCTGTCCAGCCTCGGCTGCACTGTCGCGCCAGCTGATCCAGGACCAGTTCGCCAGCGACTTCGATGCCGCGGCGCCGGTCGATCACGCGGCGGTGCTGGCCTGGCTCGGCAGCGAGCACGGCATCGTCGCCACGCCGCACGCCCAGCGCAGCGTGGCACGCCTGCGCGTCCGCCCGATGGCCGGTGCCGGTTTCCGCTTGATCGATCTGGTCGACCGCGTCGAGCACGCGCTCGGCACGCCGGTGCAGACCGCGGTCAAGCGCGAGGACGAACAGGCGTTCGCACTGGCCAACGGCGGCAACCTGATGTTCTGCGAGGACGCTGCCCGGCGTATCCAGAAGGCGCTGGATGCCGATGCTGCGCTCAGCGACTTCCACATCCGCGTCGAGCACCAGGAAAGCCTGCACCCGCATGACGCGGTGGCTTATGCCAGCAAGGGCGTGGCCGGAGGCTACGGCTCGACGCCGTAACCGCATTCTTCCTCTCCCTAATGGAGGGAGGAAGAGGATGAAGGTGAGGGATAGGCGTGCACCGAAAGTTACCTATCTTGCGGGCGCTTTTGTAGGAGCGACTTCAGTCGCGATCCCCCTGCTTGTTTTATTGATTTGAAACGAAGATCTTTCGTCCGCATCAACGATCAAACGCCAACCGCTGCCCGCGTACGCCGTCGTCCACGGTCGTGCCATCCCACACCCGCTGCCCATTGACGAAGGTGCTGACGATCGAGCTAGCGAAAGTCTCGCCCTCGAACGGCGACCAGCCGCATTTGGACAGTACTTCGGCGCGGGTCACCGTGTGCGGTTTGTTTGGATCGACCAGTACCAGGTCGGCGGCGTAGCCTTCGCGCAGGTAGCCGCGCTCTTTCACGTCGAACAAGGTGGCCGGTGCGTGGGCTACCGCCTCGACCACACGCTCCAGTGTCAGCTTCCCTTCGAACACGCGCTGCAGCGCGGCTTGCAGCACGAATTGCACCAGCGGCAGGCCCGAGGGTGCCTTGTCGTACTTCTGCGCCTTCTCTTCCAGCAGGTGTGGCGCATGGTCAGTGGCCAGTACGTCGATGCGGCCTTCGGCCAGCGCCTGGGTGATCGCTTCGCGATCGGCGGCGGTCTTGATCGCCGGGTTGCACTTGATCAGAAAGCCCAGCCGCTCGTAGTCGCGATCGTCGAAATGCAGAAAATGCACGCAAGTCTCGGCGGTGATCTGCTTGCGCGTACCGTCTTGGCGCCGCAGCGGGCCAGGCTGGAACAGCGCCAGTTCGTCGGCGGTGGAGATGTGCAGCACGTGCAGCCGGGTGCCGTGCTTCTGCGCCAGCGAGATCGCCAGCCGGGTCGACTTGATGCAGGCCTCGCGCGAGCGGATCAGCGGATGCTCCCGGGCCGGGATGTCCTCGCCGTACTTTTCGCGCGCGAGCGCATGCAGGGCATCGATCATCGGGGTGTCTTCACAATGCGTGATGATCGGAGTGGGGCAGTCGCGGAAGATGCCGTCGAGGGTTTCCGGGTCGTCGACCAGCATGTTGCCGGTGGACGCGCCCATGAATACCTTCACGCCGGGTGTGGTGCGCGGGTCGATCGCCCGGATCGCTTCCAGGTTGTCGTTGCTGGCGCCCATGTAATAGGCGTAGTTCACGGCCGAGCCTTCCGCCGCATGGGCATACTTTGCTTCCAGCGCAGCACGGTCGAGCGTGGGTGGACGGGTATTCGGCATATCCATGAAGCTGGTGACGCCGCCGGCGGCGCAGGCCCGGGATTCGTGCCGGATATCGGCCTTCTGCGACATGCCCGGTTCACGAAAGTGCACCTGGTCATCGATCATGCCTGGCAACAGCCATAGCCCGCTGGCGTCCATCACCTGCTCGCCGGGGCGGCTGTCGAGATCGCCGGCGATCGTCTCGATGCGGCCATTTTTCACGCGCAGGTCGGCGTGGAAGCGACGGCCTTCGTTGACGAGTTCGGCGTTCTTGATCAGCCAGTCAGTGGACATCGGGTGAATCTCCTTGGCAACGGCAGCGGGGGTAGTGGAAGTGTTCGGGCACCGGATCCTCGCCGCCGGTGCACAATGGCTGGCAGCGTAGCAGCCGCCAGCCGGCCAGCAGGCTGCCGCGCCACGGGCCGAAGCGCGTGACCGCAATCCGTGCATAATCAGAGCAATTGGGGTGGAAGCGGCAGCGCGGACCAAGCAATGGGCTGAGCCAGCGCTTGTACAAACGGAGCAACCACAGTATCAATCGGGTCAGGACATTCACGTTGCCGGGGCGGCTTGCGGCATGTAGTGGTACAAGTATTCCAGAAGCGAGCTTGCTGGTGTAGAACACATGGGCTATAACACCCGGCCGCCACGGCCAAAAACGGTGAAGGGATATGGCGAAAACGACACGTAATTCGACTGCCGTCAAGGCACAGAAAGGGAAGACTCCGGCCAGGGCGCAAGTCGCCAAGGCTGGCAAGCCGACAGTAGCTGCTACAAAGGGGCGGAGCGTGAAGAGCGCCAAGACACCTGCCAAGAAAACCGTGAGCAAGCCAGTCGGCAAGGCGGCGAAGAAGGTCGTGGCCAAAAAGGTCGCAGCCAAGAAACCTGCCGCGAAGCCGGCGGCCAGGAAAGCCGTCGCCAAGCCGCAACCGAAGAAGGCCGCCCCGGCCAAGAAAGTCGTCGCCAAGAAAGCCGCCGTGAAGAAGATTGTCGCCAAGAAAGTCGTCGCCAAGAAGCCGGCGCCGAAGAAAGCCTCCGTCAAGAACACCAAGGTCAAGAGCGGCACCGTCAAGAAATCGGCCGTGAAACCCGTCGCCAAGCCGGTGGCCAAGAAAGCGGCCGCACCATCCAAGGCCGCGGTGAAGCACGAAGCGAAACCGGCCAACAAACCGGTCAAGCCAGTTCATGTTGCGGCCAAGCCGGTTGCCACGCCGGCAGTCAAGGCCGCTCCGGCTCCAAACAGCGTATCCCCGTCACCCGCCAGCACCCTCTTCAAGGGCAAGGTGGCGAGTGCAACCGCCATGGTGACACCGCGAACAGCCCCGGCTGCCGCGCATCACGCCTCCTCTCCCAGAAGTCAGAAAAACTCGTCGTCCTCAATGAATAAACTCGCTACAAAAAAACTCGATAACGGCATCACCCGTGAAGACGGGCGATACGCGCTGCCGGCCACCAGTACCATCGTGTTGCCCAAGGGCTACCACCCTTCCAGCAACGAGGAGTACATGAACCCGCAGCACCTGGCTTACTTCCGCAACAAGCTGCGGGACTGGCGTGACCAGTTGGTGGAAGAATCGCGCCAGACCATGGACAACCTGCGCGAAGAAGTTCGTGACGTCGGCGACGAAGCCGAGCGCGCCACCCGCGAAACCGAAAACTCGCTGGAACTGCGTACCCGCGACCGGTACCGTAAACTGATTTCCAAGATCGACAAGGCGTTGCGCCGGATCGAGGAAGGCAGCTACGGTTTCTGCGAGGAGACCGACGAGGAAATCGGCATCGATCGTCTCGACGCGCGTCCGATCGCCACGCTGTCGCTGGATGCTCAGGAACGTCGCGAGCATCTGCAGAAGCAGATGGGCGACTGAGTTCAACAGTTCTCGTTGAATACCGAAGCCCCGCCTCGTGCGGGGCTTCGCTTTCTCAGGACGAAGGGTGGCGGAAGCTGGTTCGACTCAGGCCAGTGCCTGCGCCGCGTAGCCTTTCAGTTTTGCCAGCATCGCGGCCAGCCCGTTCGAGCGCGTGGGCGAGAGGTGCTTGGCCAGCCCGATCGTGGCAATGAACTGCGGTTCGGTGGCGACGATCTCCTGCGCGGAGCGGTCCGAGTACACCCGCAACACCAACGCGATCAGTCCGGAGACAATCGCCGAGTCGCTGACCGCCTCGAAGTGCATGTTCGACGCATCGCCGCTGGGCACCAGCCACACCATCGACTGGCAGCCGTGCACACGGTATTGCTCGGTCTTGTCCGACTCGGGAAACGGCGGCAATTGCTTGCCGAGGTCGATCAGGTACTGGTAGCGCTCGGTCCAGTCACCGAAGAATGCGAATTCCTCGGTGATGTCCTGCTGTGCCTGCGCGGCGCTGGTGGTGGCAATGCTGTTCATGCGCACATTATCGCGCTTGCAAGCTGAATTCACGAACACGGGCGGCCATTGCTCAGCTCTTCTGCACACTCCAGCGGGTGCCCTGGGCGCCGTCCTCGATGGCGATGTTCATGGCGGCCAGCTCATCGCGAATTGCGTCCGCGCGCCTGAAGTCACGTGCGGCGCGGGCGGCGCGGCGTTCTTCCAGCAGCGCATCGATATGCGCGGCATCAATGGCTTGTCCGCTGTCGCGCTTGAACCATGCTTCCGCATCCTGCTGCAGCAGCCCGAGCAGGGCACCGCCCCCTAGCAGTGCGGCTTTCGCCGCGGCCGTGCCGGACTGGCGCGCGGCGTCGGCCAGCACGGACAGCTCGGCCAACGCCTGCGGTGTGTTGAGGTCGTCGCACAAGGCGGCCTCGACCCCAGCGGGTACGGGCAAGTCGCCGGCGGGCAGTTCGATATCGGCGAGGTCGCGCAACACGCGATACCAGCCATCCAGCGTGCTCACCGCTTGCGCGATAGCGCCCTCGGACCAATCCAGCGGCTGCCGGTAATGGCCGCTCAGCAGCCGTAGCCGCAGGGCTTCGGCCGGGTGCAGCTTCAACAGTTCGTGCAGCAGCAACACATTGCCCAGCGACTTGGACATCTTGCGGCCGTCGAAGGTCAGCATGCCGTTGTGCATCCACCAGCGTGCGAACACCTTGCCGCCGTGCGCGCAGGTGGATTGCGCGATCTCGTTCTCGTGGTGCGGGAACAGCAGGTCGATACCGCCGGCATGGATGTCGATGGTGTCGCCGAGATGCGCCGCGCTCATCGCCGAGCATTCGATGTGCCAGCCCGGCCGGCCGATGCCCCACGGGCTGTCCCAGCCGGGCAGATCCGGCGTGGACGGCTTCCACAACACGAAATCGCCGGGGCTGCGCTTGTACGGTGCCACTTCGACGCGCGAGCCGGCGATCAGCTCGTCGGTATCGCGGCCGGACAGCTCGCCGTAGGCGGGAAACGAGCTGACGTCGAACAGTACGTGGCCTTCGGCGGCATAGGCATGGCCGCCGGCGAGCAGGTCCTCGATCATCTTGATGATCGGGCCGATGTGGGCCGTGGCATGCGGCTCGATGTCCGGCGGCGCCACGCCCAGTCCGGCCATGTCGTCGCGATACGCCTGCGCGAAGCGCTCGGTGATCGTGCCGATCGGCACGCCTTGCTCCTGGGCGGCGGCGTTGATCTTGTCGTCGACGTCGGTGATGTTGCGGGCGTACACCACCTGCGGATAATGCCGGCGCAGCAGCCGGGCCAACACGTCGAACACCACCGGGCCGCGGGCATTGCCGATATGCACGTAGTTGTAGACGGTGGGGCCGCACAGATACATCGTCACGCGCTCGGGATCGAGCGGGGCGAACGGCTCGGTACGGCGGGTTAGACTGTTGTAGAGCGAGATCGGCATGGGTGAAATCCGCAGCGTGGGGCCGCGCGGGCAGGGCGCGGCCAGCCCGGCATCTTAACAAGGTGTAAGTGGGGCGGTGGCGCCAAGCCGATTCTAAGCGTGTATTCAGCGTGATTTTGTTGCAATGCGTGCCAGTAAGCGCACAGGCGCTTGGATGTTTCCTTCTGGGAGGTCGCGATGACCCGCTTATGGCTTTCCGCGCTGGTGCTCGCCTTGGCGGCTCCCGGCGCTTTTGCGCAGGACGCGCGCGCCCCGAACAACGACGACAACGCCCACTACGGCTGGGCCGACGTATTGCGGGCGGACCCGGTGCAGGGCATTACCCGCACCGAAGTGCCGCGGCAGGAATGCTACGACCAGCCGGTGGTGCGCCACGAGGGCGGCAACAGCGCTGCCGGTACGGTGCTTGGCGCCGTGATCGGCGGCGTGCTCGGCCACACCGTGGGCAAGGGCGACGGTCGCACGGCCGCCACGGTGGTGGGTGCAGTGGCGGGTGGCGCAGTCGGCAATCGGGTTTCGGACCATGGTGGTGACTACCAGAGCACCCAGACCCAGTGCCGCGAGGTCAGCTCGATGAGCGAGCAGCGCCGGATCATCGGCTACGACGTGGAATACCGCTATCGCGGCGAGGTCTACACCTCGCGGCTGAACTACGATCCCGGCGAACGGCTGCGCGTGCGCGTACAGGTCGATCCGGCCGACTGATCGGACCCCGGCCATTGCCGACATCGCCGCCTCAGGGCGGCGATGTCGTTTCTGGGGCGATTTTTTTGTTGCACGGCAGCGGAAATGTCGCCATGATGCGCATTCGTCGCCGTACTCGTCACTTGGAATCTGCATGTCCGCAGCCGTCTATACCGCCACCGTACTCACCAGCGCCCGCGCGGCTGCTGGCATGACGTCGCGTGCGCGCCGACCGCTGGATGGGTATTCAGCCGGGTAGGCAGTCGCACGCGTTTCATGTGCATTGACGACAAAACCCGGCCATCGTGCCGGGTTTTTTGTTTTCTGGAGATGTACTTCACACGGATCCACCCGTGACAACCCGAACCGGCCATCCGTGGCCTGACTCTTCACCAAGAGCCTCACAACATGACCCTTCGCCATTTCATCACAACGCAGGACTTCAGCCGCGCCGAGATCGACGCACTGCTGGAACAGGCTGCCGCGTTCAAGCGCTCGCCGCGCGGCCAGCAGCTGGCGGGCAAGTCCATCGCGCTCATGTTCTTCAATCCCTCGATGCGCACGCGCACCAGCTTCGAGCTGGGTGCGTTCCATCTGGGCGGGCACGCGATCGTGCTGTCGCCGGGCAAGGATGCGTGGCCGATCGAGTTCGACGTGGGTAGCGTGATGGACGGCGATACCGAGGAGCACATCGCCGAAGTGGCGCGCGTGTTGTCGCGCTACGTCGACCTGATCGCGGTGCGCGCGTTCCCGAAATTCCAGGACTGGGCGGTGGATCGCCAGGACAAGGTGGTCAAGGCGTTCGCGCAGTACGCCACGGTGCCGGTGATCAACATGGAGACGATCACCCACCCCTGCCAGGAGCTGGCCCATGCGCTGGCGATGAAGGAGCACCTGGGCGACCTGCAGAACAAGAAATACGTGTTGACCTGGACCTATCATCCGAAGCCGCTGAACACCGCAGTGGCGAATTCGGCGCTCTTGATCGCGACGAAGATGGGCATGGACGTGACCTTGCTGTGCCCCACGCCGGACTATGTGCTGGACGAGCGCTACATGGCGTTCGGCGAACAGAATGCGAAGGCGAACGGTGGCTCGCTGAAGGTCAGCCACAATATCGAAGAGGCCTATCGTGGCGCGGACGTGGTCTACGCCAAGAGCTGGGGAGCCCTGCCGTTCTTCGGCCGCTGGGAGCAGGAGAAGCCGATCCGCGATGCGCACAAGCACTTCATCGTCGACGAGGCGAAGATGGCGTTGACCAACCACGGCTTGTTCAGCCACTGCCTGCCGTTGCGCCGGAACATCAAGGCCACCGATGCGGTGATGGATTCGCCCGCCTGCATCGCCATCGACGAGGCCGAGAACCGACTGCACGTGCAGAAGGCGGTGATGGCGTCGTTGATCGGCCAGGGCTGAGCACTCATGTATACGCCGAAGCACTTCGAGGAAACCCGCGCCGATGTCTTGCACGGGCTGATCCGAGCGTATCCGTTCGCCACGCTGGCGACCCACGCGGCTGCCGGGTTGACTGCCAACCACCTGCCGTTCGAGCTGGTCGACGGCGTATTGCATGGCCATGTGGCCCGCGGCAACGAGCTGGCGCAGCTGGACGGTGCCGAAGTGCTGCTGATCTTCCAGGGTCCGGACGGCTATATCAGCCCGAACTGGTATCCGAGCAAGCACGAGACCGGGCGCGAGGTGCCGACCTGGAACTATGCGGTGGTCCATGTGCATGGCCGGTTGCGGGTGATCGACGATGCGATCTGGCTGCGTCGTCTGCTGGAAACACTGACCAATCACCATGAGGCCACCCAGCCGAAACCGTGGCAGGTCGGTGATGCGCCGGAAGAGCATATCGCGAATTTGCTGCGGGCCATCGTGGGTCTCGAGGTCGCCATCGATCGCATCGAAGGCAAGTTCAAGCTGAGCCAGAACCACCCCACGCGCAATCGGGCGGGAGCGATCGCCGGCCTGCGCCAGCGTGATGGCGATGGCGATACCGAGCTGGCCGAATGGATGGCCCGACAAGAGGAGTCGAACCTGTGACACATCAGCATCACTACCGCGTGGACGTGGAATGGACCGGCAATCTGGGTACCGGTACGGACGGCTATCGCAACTACAGCCGCGACCACGAGATCCGCATCGCTGGCAAGCCGACCCTGGTCGGCTCGTCCGACCCCACGTTTCGCGGCGATGCCGCTAGGCACAATCCCGAAGACATGCTGGTCACGGCGCTGTCCACCTGCCACATGCTGTCTTATCTGCATATGGCCACGGTGGCGGGCGTCGTGGTGACTACCTATACCGATGCCGCCGAAGGCACGATGGCGACCGAAGGCAATGGCGGTCGTTTCGTCGAGGTCGTGCTGCATCCCACGGTGACCATCAGCGCCGCCAGCGACCCGGCCAAGGCCGCGACCGCGCATGAGGAAGCCCACCACGCCTGCTTCATCGCCAATTCCGTGAATTTTCCGGTGCGCTGCGAACCGCGCATCGTGGTCGCATCCGTCTAATCATTTTATTTCAAGGATCTGCAAACTATGAGCAAAGACATCGTTCTCGCGTTTTCCGGCGGCCTCGACACCAGCTTCTGTGTGCCTTACCTCAAAGAGCGCGGCTGGGCTGTGCATACCGTCTTTGCCGACACCGGCGGCGTGGATGCGGAAGAGCGTGCCTTCATCGAGCAGCGCGCGGCCGAGCTGGGCGTGGCCTCGCACGTCACCGTCGACGGCGGCCCGGCGATCTGGGAAGGCTTCGTCAAGCCGTTCGTGCAGGCGGGCGAGGGCTACCAGGGCCAGTACCCGTTGCTGGTTTCCGACCGTTACCTGATTGTCGACGCGGCCATCAAGCGCGCTGCGGAACTGGGCACCAAGGCCATAGCGCACGGCTGCACCGGCATGGGCAACGACCAGGTGCGTTTCGACCTGACCGTGAAAGCGCTGGGCGACTATGAGATCGTAGCGCCGATCCGCGAGATCCAGAAGGAACACACCCAGACGCGCGCCTATGAGCAGGCCTATCTGGAACAGCGCGGCTTCGGCGTGCGCGCCAAGCAACAGGCCTACACCATCAACGAGAACCTGCTCGGCCTAACCATGTCCGGCGGCGAGATCGATCGCTGGCAGGCGCCGGGCGAAGGCGCCATGGGCTGGTGCAAGCCGCGCCCCGAATGGCCGTCCAAACCGCTGAGCGTGAAGATCGGTTTCGTAAAGGGAGAGGCGGTGACGCTGGATGGCGAGAAGATCGCCGGCCACAAGATGCTGGCCAAGTTGAACGGCCTGTTCGCCCAGTACGGCGTGGGCCGCGGCATCTACACCGGCGACACTACGATCGGCCTGAAGGGCCGCATCATCTTCGAGGCGCCCGGCTTGACCGTGCTGCTCGCTGCGCATCGCGCGCTGGAAGAAGCTGTGTTGTCCAAGCAGCAGAACCGCTTCAAGCCCGAGGTGGCCCGCAAGTGGGTGGAGCTGGTCTACGAGGGCTTTTTCCACGATCCGCTGAAGACCGATCTGGAAGCTTTTCTTGCCTCCAGCCAGTCCACCGTCAATGGCGAGGTGACATTGGAGACCAGTGGCGGCATCGTCAACGCGGTCGCGGTCGAGTCGAAGCACATCCTCAACGCCAAGGGTGCGACCTACGCACAATCGGCGGATTGGGGTGTGGAGGAAGCCGAAGGCTTCATCAAGTTGTTCGGCATGAGCAGCACGCTGTGGGCCGAGGTCAACCGCGGATGAGTGCCTTGCTCGATGCCACGCTGGAGCACCTGAAGGCGTTGGTCGGTTTCGACACGCGCAATCCGCCGCGTTCGATCGGTACCGGCGGCATCTTCGATTACCTGCGCGCGCAATTGCCCGGTTTCGATGTGACGGTGACCGACTACGGCGCCGGTGCGGTGACCTTGCATGCGGTACGCGGCCAGCCGAAATACCTGTTCAACGTGCACCTGGATACGGTGCCGGATTCGCCGCACTGGAGCGCGAATCCGCATGAATTGCGGGTTACCGCGGATAGTGCGATCGGCCTGGGCGCCTGCGACATCAAGGGTGCGGCAGCGGCATTGCTTGCCGTAGCGAACGCCACCGACGGTCCGCTGGCGCTGCTGCTGTCCACCGACGAGGAAGCGAACGATCCACGCTGTATCGCCGGTTTTTTGGGCACATCTCCTGATTACCGAGCGGTGATCGTGGCCGAGCCGACCAAGGCCGAAGCGGTGCTGGCACACCGCGGCATCCAGTCGGTGCTGATGCGTTTTGCCGGTCATGCCGGCCACGCTTCGGGCGAGCAGAAACCCAGTGACAGCGCGCTGCATCAGGCCGTGCGCTGGGGCGGTGCGGCGCTGGATTTCGTGGCGGCGCAATCGCACGAACGCTTCGGCGGGCTCACCGGGCTGCGCTTCAATATCGGCCGCATCGAGGGCGGCATCAAGGCGAACATGATCGCACCGACGGCCGAGCTGCGTTTCGGCTGCCGCCCGCTGCCGACGATGGATCCGGATCAACTGCTGGAGCGTTTCCGTTCGCTGGTGGAACCGCAGCCGGTGGAATTTTCCGAAACGTTCCGCGGCGCCTCGCTGCCGGCCGGCGATACCGCCAATGCGGAGGCGAACCGACTCGCCGCGCGCGATCTTGCCGACGAGCTCGGTATCCCGGTAGGCAACGCGGTGGACTTCTGGACCGAGGCCGCGCTGTTCTCCGCCGCCGGCTACACCGCCTTCGTCTACGGCCCCGGCGACATCGCCCAGGCGCACAGCGCCGACGAGTGGATCGCACTCGATCAATTGCAGCAGTACGCAGAAACCATCTACCGGATCGTCGAACGTGGAAACGCATAAGCACACTCGCAAGACCATCGTGCGCCTGCTCTCTAGCATGGGCAGCGCGAAGGAAATCCAGCAATACCTCAAACGCTTCTCCGAAATCGACGCCAAGCGCTTTGCCGTGGTCAAGGTGGGGGGCGCCGTGTTGCGCGACGAGTTGGCCGACCTCGCTTCGTCACTGACCTTCCTGCAGCAGGTCGGGCTCACTCCGATCGTGCTGCATGGCGCCGGCCCGCAGCTGGACGAGGAACTGGCGGCGGCCGGCATCGAGAAGCAGACCGTCAATGGCCTGCGAGTTACCTCGCCCAAGGCGCTCGGCATCGTGCGCCGCGTGTTCCAGCAGCAGAACCTCAAGCTGGTCGAGGCATTGCAGTCGATGGACACGCGCGCCACTTCGGTGGCATCGGGCGTGTTCATGGCCAGCTATCTCGATCGCGATACCTACGGGCTGGTCGGCAAGGTGGCGAGCATCAACCTGGCGCCGATCGAGGCCAGCCTGCGCGCCGGCTCCATCCCGGTGATCGCCAGCCTCGGCGAAACCGACGAAGGGCAGATTCTCAACATCAATGCCGACTTCGCCGCCAACGAGCTGGTGCGCGTGCTGCAACCGTACAAGATCGTGTTCCTCACCGGCACCGGCGGCCTGCTCGACGAGCAAGGCAAGGTGATCGATTCGATCAATCTCAGTACCGAGTTCGATCACCTGATGACGCAGCCGTGGATCAACGGCGGCATGCGCCTGAAGATCGAACAGATCGCCGACCTGCTGGCCGACCTGCCGCTGACCTCGTCGGTGTCGATCACCCGGCCGGCGGAGCTGGCCAAGGAGCTGTTCACCCACAAGGGTTCCGGCACGCTGGTGCGGCGCGGCGAGAAGGTGCTGACATTCGACTCGTGGAAAGGTATCGATCTGGCACGCATGCGCACGCTGATCGAGTCGAGTTTCGGCCGTACGCTGGTGCCGGATTATTTTGAACGCACCCAGCCGCTGCGCGTCTACGTGAGCGAGAACTATCGCACCGCGATGATCCTCACCGAAGAAGGCGGCTTGCCGTATCTGGACAAATTCGCCGTGCTCGACGATGCGCAGGGCGAGGGTCTGGGGCGTGCCGTGTGGCAGGTGATGCGCGAGGAGAATCCGCAGCTGTTCTGGCGCTCGCGCCACGGCAACCCGGTCAATCCTTTCTACTATGCCGAATCGGATGGCTGCCTCAAGCAGCCGCACTGGAAGGTGTTCTGGTACGGCATCCACGACTTCGACACCATCGCTCGCTGCGTGGCGCATTGCGCACAGCGACAGCCGACCTTGACGGACTGAAGCATGAACACGAACAGGAAGAGTATCGGCATCGTCGGCGCCCGTGGGCATACCGGCGCAGAGCTGATCCGTTTGATCGCAGCGCATCCGGCGCTGGAGCTGGCTTTCGTCTCCTCGCGCGAACTGGACGGCCAGCGCGTCGACGCGCATGTGCCCGAGTACCGCGGCGAGCTGCGCTACAGCGCACCGGCGCATGAGGATCTGCCGAAGCTCGGCGCCGACGTGGTGATCCTGGCGCTGCCCAACGGCAAGGCGGCGGCTTGCGTGGCGGCGTTCGATGCAGCTGGCGTCGATCCGCTGATCGTCGATCTGTCGGCAGACTACCGTTTCGACCCGACCTGGTATTACGGCCTGCCCGAGCTGACCCGCGAAAAGTGGCGCGGCGAGAAGAGGATCAGCAATCCCGGCTGCTATGCCACCGCGATGCAGCTGTCGATCGCGCCACTGAAAGATCTGCTGGCCGCACCTCCAGTCTGCTTTGGTGTCTCCGGTTACTCCGGTGCCGGCACCACGCCGTCGGACAAGAACGATCCGGACAAGCTGCGCGACAACCTGATGCCGTATGCGCTCACCGGCCACATGCATGAGAAGGAAGCATCGTTCCGGCTCGGCGTGCCCGTGGAGTTCATGCCGCACGTGGCACCGCATTTCCGCGGGCTCACCGTCACCACCAATCTGTACCTGTCGCGCAAGATGACGCGTGAGGACGTGCTTGCCCGTTTTCACGCGGCATACGATCACGAGAAACTGGTGAGCGTGACGGACGAGGCGCCGTGGGTCAGCCGCATCGCCCATCGCCACCACGCCGAGATCGGTGGCTTTGCGCTGTCGGCCGACGGCAAGCGGGTGGTGATCGTGGCGACGCTGGACAACCTGTTGAAGGGTGCCGCCACGCAGGCGATGCAGAACATCAACCGCGCGATCGGAGTGGACGAATACACCGCCATTCCGCTCGGCCAAGCCGAGGACACACCATGACCCAGCCACTCTGGCAAAAATCCGGCGTGCAGATCGACGCGCGTATCATGAAGTTCCTCGCCGGCGACGATGTATTGCTGGATCGCGAATTCTTCCTGCACGACATCACCGCCAGCAAGGCGCATGTGGAAGGGCTGGCGAATATCGGTGTGGTCAGTGCCGACGAGTCCGCGGCGTTGAAGCGTGAGCTGGACGTACTGGCTGCGGATTTTCGTAGCGGCGCATTCGTGCTGGACGAGCGTTACGAGGACGGCCATTCCGCGATCGAGGCACGGCTCACCGAACGCCTCGGCGACGCCGGCCGTCGCGTGCACACCGGACGCAGCCGCAATGATCAGATCCTGGTGGCCACCCGGCTTTGGCTGAAAGAACAGCTCGTCACGCTGCAGGTGCATTGCCGCGCGATCGCGCAGGTCTGTCTCGACCGCGCCGCGCAGCCGGCGCTGCCGTTACCGGGCTACACGCATCTGCAACGCGCCGTGGTGTCGTCCACCGCGATGTGGTTTGCCGGTTTCGCCGAAGGTTTCATCGACAACGCATGGCGCGCGCAGCAGACATCGATGTGGATCGATGCCAATCCGCTGGGTAGCGCGGCCGGCTACGGCGTGAATCTCAAGCTCGATCGCGAGCACACCACGCAGGCGCTCGGCTTCTCGCGCATGCAGGTGTCGCCGATCTATGCGCAACTCTCGCGCGGCAAGTTCGAAATGGCGGTGCTGGAAGCGATCGGCAGCGCGTTGCTCGATCTGCGTCGAATGGCGTGGGACCTGTCGCTGTTCACCACCGCGGAATTCGATTTCGTGAAGCTGCCGCCGGAGTACACCACCGGCAGCTCGATCATGCCGAACAAGCGCAATCCGGACGTAGTGGAATTGCTGCGTGCCAGCTACGCCAGCGTGGCCGCGGCGCGTACCGAGATCGAGCAACTGCTGTCGCTGCCATCGGGCTACCAGCGTGACTTGCAGTTTTCCAAGGGCTCGCTGTTCCATGGCTGCCGTCACGGTCTGAGCGCGCTGGAGCTGGTGCCGGATCTGCTGGCGCGCCTGCAGTGGAATGAAGCGGCGATGCGTGCAGCGATCGAGCCGGCGATGTATGCCACCGACGTGGCGATCGAGCAGGCCGCCGCCGGTGTGCCGTTCCGCGATGCTTATCGTGCCGCAGCGGAAACTGCAGCATCCGCGGGGCAGGGCCGTACGCCGGAAAGCAGCCTTGCCGCGCGTGTTTCGCCGGGTGCTGGCAACGATCTGCGGCTGGATGAACTGCGCGAGCGACTGGGTCAACTGGGCAGTTGAAGGGAACCGGCATGAACGCGCATGTGGGATTGCTCGAACAAGTGTTGCCGCAGTGGCGCCGCGCCGTGCTGAAGGTCGGCAGCAACCTGCTGGCCGCGGACGGCGGCGGTCTCACACTGCGTTATGCCGAGGCGCTGGCCGCCTTCATCGCTGCCAGCCATGCTGCTGGCCGGCAGGTGGTGCTGGTGTCCTCCGGCGCGGTGGCGGCGGGCCGTGCGCTGCTGCGCGAGCGCAAACCGGCCGGCGATGCGCTGGTCGCGCGGCAGGCGCTGGCCGCGCTGGGCCAGGCGCCGATGATTGCACTGTGGCAATCGCTGTCCGCACGACCGGTGGCGCAGGTGCTGCTCACGCATGACGACCTGCGCAACCGGCGGCGCTACCTCAATGCGCGCGCGACCTTGCGCGAACTGCTGGCGCTGGACGTGCTGCCCGTGGTCAACGAGAACGACACCGTGGCGGTGGACGAGCTCAAGCTGGGCGACAACGACAATCTCGCCGCGATCGTCGCGGCGCTGGTCGATGCCGACCTGCTGCTGATCGCATCCGATGTCGATGCGCTGTACAGCGCCGATCCGCGTCGCGATCCCGATGCCGTGCCGGTTGCCCATGTCGCCGCATTGACGCCGCAAGTCCTGGCGATGGCCGGCGGCAGCGGCAGCACGGCGGGTACCGGCGGCATGCGGACCAAGCTGGAAGCGGCGGTCAAGGCATCCGCGGCCGGCATTCCCAGTGCGTTGTTCAGTGGCCGCGATGAGGCAACCGTGCGGGCGCTGCAGCACGGCCGCCTGCGCGGCACCTTGATCGCAGCCGCAAGCAGCCGCATGCAGGCGCGCAAATACTGGTTGCGTCACGCACCCGCTGCGCCGGGTTGCATCCGCGTCGACGCGGGCGCCGCGCGGGCGCTGGCCGGAGGCCGCGTGTCGTTGCTGCCCGGCGGCGTGCTCGGCGCCGACGGCGAGTTTCATCGCGGCGACCTGGTGGAGATCGTCGACGCCGCCGACAAGGCCATCGCACGCGGTCTCAGCCAGTACGGCGCCGCCGAGGTGCGTCGGTTGGCCGGACGGCATAGTCGCGAGATCGACACCGTGCTCGGTTACAGCTACGGCGCCGAGGTGGTACATCGCGACGACCTCATCACCATGGACCATCCCGTTGCGCCCGACCAGGAGATCAGCGCATGAACACGATCCGACAGCAGGCATTGGCTTGTCGCGATGCCGCCCAGGTCATCGCTGCACTGGGTAGCGACGCCAAGCGCGCCTTGCTGCGCGATATGGCCGCAGCGCTGGAAACACAATCCACCGCGGTACTGGAGGCGAATGCCGAGGACATGCGGCAGGCTGCGGCGAAAGGTGTGCAGGGCGCGATGCTCGATCGCCTGCGGCTGGACGAGACGCGCGTGGCCGGCATCGCCAGCGCGTTGCGCGAAGTGGCCGAACTGCCTGACCCGGTTGGCGTGGTGACGCGCCATGAGACACGGCCGAATGGCTTGTCCATCGAACGCGTGCGCATTCCGCTCGGTGTCATCGCGATGATCTACGAGGCGCGGCCCAACGTCACCGCCGACGCTGCCGCGTTATGCCTCATGGCCGGCAACGGTGTGATCCTGCGTGGTGGCTCCGAGGCGATCCACTCCAATACGGCGATTGCCGCCGCATTGAAGTCGGCACTGGAAGCGCACGGCGTGCCGACTGCCGCGTTGACCCTGGTCGAAGATCTGCGTCGCGAGACCATGATCGAACTGCTGCAGCTCAGCGACATCGTCGATCTCGCCATTCCCCGCGGCGGCGAAGGCCTGATCCGCTTCGTCGCCGAGCACGCGCGCGTGCCGGTGATCAAGCATTACAAGGGCGTCTGCCATCTGTATGTGGACTGCACCGCCGACCCCGCACTCGCGCTGAACCTGCTGATCGATGGCAAGACCTCGCGCCCCGGCGTGTGCAACGCGCTGGAGACGCTGCTGGTGCATCGGGACATCGCCAGCACGTTCCTGCCGCAGGCGGTGCTGGCGTTGCGCGAACGCGGCGTTGAATGGCGCGGCGACGAACGCAGCCGCGCGCTGGTGCCCGACATGCATGCGGCCAGCGACGACGACTACGCGGCCGAATTCCTGGACCTGATTCTCGCCGTGCGCGTGGTCGATGATCTCGACGAAGCCATTGCCCACATCCACCGCTACGGCTCCGACCACACCGAAGTGATCGCCACCCGCGACGAAGCCGCCGCGCAACGCTTCGTGCAGGCGATCCGCTCAGCGGTGGTGATGGTCAACGCGTCTTCGCGCTTCAGCGACGGCGGCGAGCTGGGCCTCGGTGCCGAGATCGGTATCTCCACCACGCGCCTGCATGCCTACGGCCCGATGGGTGCCGAAGCGCTTACGGTGGAGCGCTTCGTGGTACGTGGGGAAGGGCAGGTAAGACACCCGCAAAGCCAGACGTAAAACTTTGACATAAGTGGTCAGAACGTCGGCAAATCAGCCGCGACTCCACTCCCGCACCGCCTCCGCAAACGCCAGGCAATCCGCAAATCGGTTGTACAGCGGCGCCGGCGAGATGCGGATCACGTCGGGTTCGCGCCAGTCGCCGATGATGCCGTGCTCCATCAGGTACCCGAACAATGCGCGGCCGCGGTCACGGCCTTCGATCACGCGGATCGACAGCTGGGCGCCGCGGTGCTGCGGATCGGTCGGCGTGACTACCTGCAGCACGTCGGCCAGCTGCGTCTGCACCAGCCATTCCAGATAGCCGGTGAGTTGCAGTGATTTCGCACGTAACGCGGTCATGCCGGCGCGGCGGAATATTTCCAACGACACGCGCAAAGGCACCAGTGCCAGGATCGGCGGATTGGACAATTGCCAGCCATCGGCGCCTGCCGTGGGCACAAACTCGGGGCCCATCTGAAAGCGGGTGGTCTTGTCGTGGCCCCACCAGCCGGCGAAGCGCGGCAGTGCGGCCTTGGCATGACGCTCGTGCACGAACGCGCCACCCACTGCGCCGGGGCCGCTGTTGAGATATTTGTAGCTGCACCAGATCGCGAAGTCGGCGCCGCTATCGTGCAACTGCAACGGCAGGTTGCCCACGGCATGGGCGAGGTCGAAGCCGACCATGCAACCGTGTTTGTGTCCCAGCGCGGTGATCGCCTTGAGGTCGAAGGCCTGGCCGGTGCGGTATTGCACGCCGGGCAGCATCACCAGCGCGACGCGTGAGCCGTGTTCGGCCAGCGCGCGTTCTATCGCGGCCGGCGAGGTCGTGCCGTTCGGTTCGTCGGGCTGCAGCTCGATCAACGCGCTGGCCGGATCGAAGCCGTGGAAGCGGATCTGCGATTCCACCGCGTAGCGATCGGTGGGAAATGCGCCAGCCTCGATCAGGATCGCCGGGCGCTCTTTCGTGGGACGATAGAAGCTCACCATCATCAGGTGCAGGTTCACGCCCAAGGTGTTCATTGCCACCACTTCGGAAGGCTGCGCACCGACTATGGCGGCGAGATCGTCGCGCACGAACTCGTGATAGTCCATCCACGGCAGGCGGCCCTTGAAGTGGCCTTCCACACCCAGCTCACCCCAGTAATCGAGTTCCGCATTGACCGCGTCGCGTACGGCGCGCGGCTGCAGGCCCAGCGAGTTGCCGCAGAAGTACACGCTGTCTAACGGCTGGCTGTCTAACGGCCGGCTGTCTGACGGCGGACCGTCGTGGCCTTCGTGCGGCGGGATCAGGAATTCGTCACGGAACGCGCGCAGGGGGTCGGCGGCGTCCCGGGCACGAGCCCAGTCGAGGTTGGCTTCAAAGCTTGCGGACATCGGGCGATCTCTTCGGAGTGGAAGCCGGGCTTACTTCAATTGCGCCGCGATCGCCTCGCAACCCTTATCGAATTCGGCCTTCCACGCGGCGCCGGCCAGGCTCTGGCTGGGACGCACGCAGCGCAGCTGGATCGCGTGGCCGCTCTTGAACCAGTAGTGTTCGGTGTAGCTGAATTCGGTGGCGTTTTCCTGCGCGGTGTAGGTGTAGCTGTTCGGCCCCGGCGGCAATGCAGCAACCTTGTAGCCCGGCAGCGCCATCGCCTTCGCGGTGGCCTCGCTCTTGTATTGGTTGAAGCTGTTGACGTCGTTGACCAGTTTCACCGTGACGGTGATACGGGCGAGGCTGTTCTTGCCGGTGGGCGAGGGGTCGGGTACCTGGAACACCTTTGCTTCGGGGTCGCCCTGGGTTTCCATGATGCCGAGCCAGTTGTCCGGCGTGCTGAAATGGACGCTGCCATCAGCCATGCTGACGTCGGTGGCGTGGACGCTGCCGGCCAGCAGCAAGGTGGCGGCCAGGGCGATCGCGATCGTTACGATGCTGCGCGGAAAACTCATGCTGATTCCTTGGGGATGACGTCGGGGACGAAACGATGGCGGGGCAGGCCCAGCCATTCCAGCGCGGTACCGTGGAACAGCCGGGAACGCTCGATGTCGTTCAGGCCCAGTGCCTCGATGCCGCTGCCGGGTTCCTGTTCACCCAGCGGGAAAGGATAGTCTGTGCCGAGCATCACCTGCTCGACGCCCGTCACATCCAGCAGATAACGCAGCGCCCGGTCGTCGTGCACGCAGGAGTCGAAATAGAAGCGCTTGAGGTATTCGCGCGGGTTGCGCGGGTTGTCGGTGGCGACCAGGTCCGGACGCATCTTGAAGCCGTGCTCGATCCGGCCGATCGTCGATGGAAAACTGCCGCCGCCGTGCGCCAGCATCACACGCAGTTTCGGCAGCCGTTCCAGTACGCCGCCGAAGGCGAGGCAGCAGGCGGCGCGGGTCTGTTCGGCCGGCATGCCGACCAGCCATGGCATCCAGTACTTCGGCATGCTGTCCGCGCCCATCATGTCCCACGGATGCACCAGCACCGTCGCACCGAGGTCGGCGGCGGCCTCGAAGAACGGGAACAGTTCCGGCGCATCCAGATTCCAGTCGCCGCAGTGCGAGCCGATCTGCACGCCTTGCAGGCCCAGTTCGTCGATGCAGCGCTCCAGCTCGCGGACCGCCAGTTTCGGTGCCTGCAGCGGCACCGTGCCGATGCCGGCGTAGTGACGTGGATAGTCGCGGCAGATGCCGGCCATGTGATCGTTCAAATGGCGATGCAACTCCAGCGCCTGATAGCCTGGCGCCCAGTACGAGAACAGTACGGGCACGGTGGAGATCACCTGCACGTCGACACCGAAACGGGCATAGTCGTCGATGCGCGTCTGCGGATCGAACGCCGAATCCCACACCTCGCGGAAAAATTTGCTGTCCTTGTAGATGCGGTGACGCTCATCGGTATGCGTCATCACCGGAAAGCGGTCGTCGCCGTACTTGGTCGCCAGATTCGGCCAGTCGCGGGGCAGGATGTGCGCGTGGGTATCGATCTTGAGCATCCGCGCAGTGTAAAACCTTCGCGCGGCTGCGTCGCGTTGCGCCGCATCCCTAGGCCGGTCGCGGGTCCGTCGCAGTAGCGGGTTCCGGACGGCTGCGGTTCGCCACGTAGGCGAGCGTATCGATATTGTCCACCAGCCGGTCGGTGACCCGCGCCAGCAGCTCGGCGGTGGCACGATCTCCGGCGTTCTGGGTGACGCCGACCAGCGTGCGCTGCATGGCGCGCAGTGGCGGCAAGGGACTCATCGTTCGCTGTTCGCGCAGTGCCGCGGCAATCGTCTGCAAGGCGTCAGCGGAGTGCTCGATGAAACGGCTGATCTCCTCTTGTGTGGACAGTGTGGCGAGGTCGTCGAGCAACGCCTCCAGCGTCATGGCGGTGCGCGCCAGGCGGTTGCCGTTGGCGAACAAGGCGCGGGCCAGCGCCAACAGTTCCGGCGGAGTGGCCGGCTCCGTGCGCATGCGGTCGATCGAAGCCTGCGCGTTGGTGCGGGCGGTGCGGGCTGCGGTGCGGGTGTCGCGCTGGGCGCCCGCCTGTCCGGGTTGCGCCATGGCGCGCAAATAACTGGCGTAGGCATCCAGCATCACCGCCAGCGCGGCGCGCGCGCGGCCGCGCTCCCAGGTCGGCCACGCCACGTAGGCGAGCAAGGCCATGCCGCAGCCGAGCGCGGTATTGATCACCCGGTCCGACACGGCGGCACCGGAATTGACGCCCTCGAACGAAAGCAGGATGACCACGGTGCCGGTCAGCGCCGCCACCGCGAAGCCGTAGTGCGCGGTGGCCAGGTAACGGAACGCCATGCACAGCAGCGCCATCAGGGCCAGGTGTGCCCACGGCTCGTTCGGCGTGATGTGCAACAACACAGTGGTGAGCACCAGCCCCAGCACCGTGCCGAGCACGCGCAGCAGGCCGAAGTTGAAGGTGGCGGCGAAGTCAGGCCGCAGCACGATAGCCGCCGTCATCGGCAGCCAGTAGCCGTGTGGCAGCTGCAGCAGGCGCGAGATCCACAACGCGGCGCTGAGGCAGACAGCCATGCGCACGGCGTGGCGGAATGCCACCGAGCGCGGCGTGAGGTTGGCGCGCAACGTGGCCCAGGTAGAGCCGCTGCGCAATGCCTTGGGCAGGCGGGTTTCTTCGGCACTGGCACGCAGTTCGCCGCGGCTGCCGGCCCAGTCGGCGTTGCGCACCGCCGCGGCCAACTGGCCGGCGAGGGCATGGATGTGCGCGGCCAGGCCGCCGGCGGGGCTGTCGTTGTCGAACAGCGCCTGTTCGCTGGCACGCAAGGTCTGGAGCGCGCGGCTGGCCTGCTCCGGTGATTCACCTTGTGCCAGTGCGTCGGCAATCGCCGCCAGCACGCGTGCGGCGTCCTCGCGGAACATCGCGTGGGTGGTCGGATCGGCGTGCAGCTCGGTCATCGCGGTGAGCTCCAGCCGGATCCGTTCGGCCAGCTCCAGCAGCACGCCGAACGCTTCCATCGCGCGACCGTGGGCGCGGTGACGGCCCAGCAGGGTTTGCTGCAACGTGGTCATCGCTTCGGTCAACGCCGGCACATCGGTGTCGTCATGCGATTGTTGCCTGGCCAGCACGGCAAGACCGGTGTACACGTTGGTCAGTGCCTGTCGTTCGGGCCAATAGCGTTGCAGTGGCCACGCGGCCAGCGAGAACACGGTAAGCAACAGACCGCCGCTGAAAATCAACGCGGCGCCGCCGAGTGCTCCTTGCAGCGATGTCGGCGTCGAGGCGGTGATCACCAGCAGGATCATGCTGGTCATGCCGACCCGCGCAGTATCGATGCCGAACACCACCAGCAGGCCGCCGAAGAATCCGCAGGCGGCCGTGGCGATCAGGATCGGCAGCAAGTGGCCGCCGATCAGAAAACCCACCAGCGCGGCAGCGCCCGCAGCCAGTGACGCCAACAGCAGTTGGCGCAGGCGCTGCCGATACGGTCCGGGCTGATCGGAAAACATCGTGTCCAGCGCACCGGCTGCCACGCCCAGTCCGATCTGCGGATAACCCATGGCCAGACCGACACCCAGCGGCAGCACCACCGCGGCGGTATTGCGCAAGACCACCTGCCACGGCACGTCCGGCCGCTTGATGACGGTCAGGCTTTCGATCGCATGGGCGCGTAGCGAATAGTCGCTGGAGGACATGGGTGGGCTAGGAGTGAGTGGAGAGGAGTGAGAGGTGAGAGAAGAGCCGTGACTCGGGCAAGGTTACCGTGCCACCTGATCCAATGCTCCATGCCTGTTTGGGACGAGAAGCGAGGCAGTCTCGAACTGCTTTTCTCTCACTTCTCACTCCTCTCCACTCGATTCTGCCCTCAAGCCCGGCCGGCGAACTCTCCGGTGAGCGTGTTCACCCACACTTTCTCATCGTTGGTGATGTACTCGGGCACCTGCACTTCGATGCCGGTGTTGAGCTTGGCCGGCTTGTTGCGCTTGGTGGCGCTGGAACCCTTCATTTCCGGCGCGGTGTCGACCACGGTCAGGATCACGCTGCTCGGCACCTGCAGGCCGACCGGCGCATCGTCGATCAGCTGCACGTAATAGCCCTCGATGCCTTCGACGATGTAGCCGGCATTGTCTCCCACCAGCTCGGGCGAGAGCGGGTACTGGGTGTAATCCTCGGCATCCATGAATACGAACGCGCCGTCATCCATGTACGAGAAATTCGCGGCGCGACGAACCAGATCCATCTCGCGCAGCTCGTCGTCGGCACGCAGGCTGAGGTCGAACTTGCGTCCGCCGGGAATCGAATACAGGGTGAAACGGAAGGTGACATTGCCGCCGCGCGCGCTGGGCGAGCTGCGCTCGATGTCGCGCACCTGATAGACGGTGCCGTCGTGTTCGACCACATTGCCTTTCTTGACGTCGGAAGCTTTCATAAGTCAGTGGAGAGTAGTGAGAGAAGGCGGCAGCGGTGTCGGGGAGTACGAAGCATTTCTCTCGCTTCTCACTCCTCCCCACTCACTCCTCGCTATTTAGGTTGAAGCCGCACCGCGCCATCGAGGCGAATGGTTTCGCCGTTGATGTAGCGATTGCCGAGGATGAAGGCGACAGTGCTGGCGTATTCGTTCGGCTGGCCCAGGCGCGCCGGGAACGGGATCGAGGCGGACAGCGACTGCTGCACGGCTTCCGACATGCCATCGACCATCGGGGTCCAGAAGATGCCCGGGGCGATCGTCGCCACACGGATGCCGAAGCGGGCCAGTTCGCGCGCCATCGGCAAGGTCATGCCTACCACGCCGCCCTTGGAGGCGGAATACGCGGCCTGGCCGATCTGGCCTTCGTAGGCGGCGACGCTGGCGGTGTTGATGATTACGCCGCGCTCGCCGTCCTCGCCTGCCTCGTTGTCCTGCATCAGTGCGGCGGCGGCCTTGGCCACGTTGAAGCTGCCAACCAGGTTCACCATCACCGTGCTGGCGAAGTTCGCCAGCGGCATCGGGCCTTCCTTGCCCAGCACGCGGCCGGCACCGAGGATGCCGGCGCAGTTGATCAGCACATTGAGACCGTCCATCGCGTCACGTGCGGCGGCCACGTTGGCGCTCACGCCGTCTTCGGAAGTGACATCGGTGCGGAAGAAGCGCGCCGCGTCGCCCAGTTCCTTCGCGGCGGCGTGGCCTTTCTCGTCATTGACGTCGAACAGGGCGACCTTGCCGCCATGCGCGACAAGATGTTGCGCCACCGCATGGCCGAGGCCGGAGGCTCCGCCGGTGATGATTGCCTTGACCTGATTCAACTGCATGAAGGTATCCGGGTGCCGAAAAACGCACATAGTAGCGGAGCTGCCGATCCGCCGTGATCCGGGCCGCCCATTCGTAGCCGCTAGGTGGCGTTCAGCCTGGCGGATCGTTTGACCGGTGCCGTTCAGGGAAGCTTGCTAGGCTTCAGCAACGGGAGCCATGATGGTGTGTAGCACGGCCAGCGTTCCCCCTATTTTCCAAGGAGACATGTCATGAAAAGGTACCTGATTCTTCTGGCCAGCGGTCTGCTGTGCGCTGCGACCGCGGCGGCCGCCAGCCCGTCGCCGCAGCATGACGATCGCGGTCAGCAGGACGACCAGGACTGGCATGGCAGCCACGGCAACGGCAACCACGGCAATCACGGCAACAAGCATGATCGTGACGACAATGGCCATGGCCGCGACTGGGACGATCGCGGCGACCATGGCCGTGGCCATGACCGGGATCGCGAGGTCCGCTATGACCGTGACGACCACCGCGGCTATTACGTGAGTCACGACCGCGGCCGTCACGAGGGCTGGTACAAGCGTGGCGGGTACGTTCCGGTCGAATACCGCGATCGCCGCTACGAGGTCGAGGACTGGCAGGTCTATCACCTGCGTCAGCCGCCGTACGGCTATCGCTACGTGCGTGGCGACGATGGCCAGTTCCTGCTGGTGGCGATCGCCAGCGGCGTCATTGCGGACATCCTGCTTTCGCACTGATACCGAAAACCTGCATGTGAAACCACTTCACGGAAACATTCACGCGACCAGGGGTTCCCGTCGCTGATAGTGCTGACAGGGCTGGCGATCTTTCGAGATCGCCAGCCCTTCGGAATTCTCCGAATGCGTCGCGGCAAGAACCGCTCCCCGGTTCTCGTCATTCCAAGAGGTGAAGATTCATGAACAAGCAGCGGAGTATGTGGGTGGTCTGTGGCGCACTGTTGATGTTTTCCGCTGCCGCCGCAGTGGCGCAACCGCAGGATTATGGCGACCAGAAGCATCAGGGCCGCGATCAGGATCGAGGCGATCATGGCCGGGGTGATCAGGATCGAGGCGATCACGGTCGGGGCCGTGGCAATCAAGGCCGCGGTCACAGCTATCACGGTATGTACGACCGCGGTCGTCACGAAGGCTGGTACCGCCAAGGTGGCTATGTGCCGACCGAGTATCGTGACGGTCCCTATGTGGTGGACGACTGGCGTGGTCAGAATCTGCGTGAGCCGCCGCGTGGCTATCGCTATGTGCGCAGCGACAACGGGGACTTCCTGCTGGTCGCGATTGCCACCGGCGTGATCGTGAGCATCCTCGCCAATCACTGATGTGGAAAGCTCTGCGTTCACCGTTCTGTTGAGCACAAGCTGAGTAAAAACATCAGGCCCGCTTGAAGCGGGCCTGATGTTTTTTAGGGATCCTGGGCAGCGGTCGAGCTGTCCAGCAAGCGCCGTAGTGCAGCCGTTCCCGCCATGTCCGGGAAAGGTATCACCGGGGGCGGCGGAGACGCTGCGGGCTGCAACTCCTTCTGCCACACGCCCACGTCCCACCATTGGCCAAGCTTGTAGCCGCACTGGCGCCACACGCCGGCGGGGCTGAAACCCATGGCTTCGTGCATGGCCACGCTGATCGTTCCGGGCAGAGTGATCACGCCGACGGCCTGGTTGATGCCTTGCAATCGCATCGCGTCCAGCAGCGTGCCATAGAGTCGGCGGGCGATGCCGCGACGATGTGCATCGCCGCGAACATAGATCGAGGTTTCCGCAATCCAGTCGTAGGCGGCGCGTTCCCGAAAGCGCCCGGCATAGGCATAGGCCAGTACTTCACCGCCTTCTTCCCACACCAGCCAGGGGTAATGCCGCAGGCGGGCCTGGATGCGTTCGCGCATCGCAGGCACGCCGGGCAGCTCGGTCTCGAACGTGGCTACCCCGTCGGCAATCGAAGGGGCGTAGATTGCGTGGATGGCGGCGGCGTCTTCGTCGCGGGCGATGCGTATCATCGAAAGTCCGCCTTCGGCACGTGAGGTATTTCCAACTGCACGGCTTGCCGTTCCTGAGTGATGGCGATATGCGGATCGCGCCGGTTCATGGCTTGCTCACAGCTCGCGGATGAAGAAACGGTCGCAGCTGAAATGCCCGGTGCCGCCCATCGGCGCGCACAGCGCGGTGAAGCCGCTGCGCTTGTACAGCGCTTGCGCCGCATCCATGCCGGTCAGCGTTTCCAGATAGCAGCGCCGGAAGCCGTGCGCGCGTGCCGCATCGAGGCAGCGCTGCATCATCGCGCTGCCGGCGCCGATGCCGCGTGCCTGCGGCAGGAAATACATCTTGCGCAATTCGCACACGTCCGGCTCGGCATTCTCCAGCGGCGCGACGCCGCCACCGCCGATGACCATGCCGTCGCGCTCGACCACAAAGTAGCTGGAACGTGGCTGCGCATAGGCTTCATACATGGTGTCGACCTCGGCATCATGAATCGCGAAGCCGGGGCCGTCGGCGCCGAACTCGGGCATCACGCTGCGGATGACCGCGGCCATCGCGATGTTGTCGCGCGGCTCGATCGGGCGGATATGGAATGTCTCGTTCATGGCGTCGCTGCGGGGCTGCGGTAGGAGATGCCGTCCTTCATCACGAAGACCGGGTGGGCGAGATCGTCGATCTGCGTGCTGGGATCGCCGGTGAATGCGGCAAGGTCGGCATCCAGGCCCGGTGCGATGCGGCCGAAGTGTTGCGACTGGCGCAGGATCTTCGCCGCCACGTCGGTGGCCGCATGCAGCGCCTGCGCCGGCGTCATGCCGTCGCGCACCATCGCCGCGGGCTCGCGCCAGTTGGTGCCGTGCGCGAACACGCCCACGTCACTGCCGTTGCCGATGGTGACGCCGACTTTCAGCGCGGTACGAAACGCGCGCTCGGCCTCCTTCATGGCGGGTGTCGGTTCGGACTTGCCCGGCACGTAGTGCTGGAAATACTCCGAGGTCGCGTCGACTGCGGTGAGCGTGGGTTCATAGGCCACACCCTTTTGCTTGAGCAAGCGGAAGGTCGCCTCACTGGCGCCGTAACCGTGTTCGATGGTGTCCACGCCGGCCTCGACCGCCATGCGCACGCCGGCATCGCTGGCCGCGTGCGCTGCGACCGGACGGCCGATCTGGTGCGCCGTATCGACGATGGCCTTCAGTTCCGCCGGGTTGAGGGTGGGCGCGGTTTCGCCGCCCGTGCCCACCCGATAGTCCGCATACAGCTTGATCCAGTCGGCGCCGCGGGCGGCCTGCTCGCGCACGGCGGCGATGGCCGCATCCGCGCCGCTGACCGGCTGCGCCCCTTGCGGCAAGTCGAGATCCGGACGGAAGCTGCGCGGCCCCGGCCCGTAGCTGGCGGTGGCGACGATGGCCCGGGTGGCGACGAACATCCGTGGCCCCGGGATCAGTCCTTCGTTGATCGCACGCTGGATCGACACGTCGGCAAAGCCGGCGCCCTCGGTGCCGAGGTCGCGCAGCGCGGTGAAGCCGGCCATCAGTGTGGCCTTGGCATGGGCGGCGGCCTCCAGCGTGCGGTAGTCCTGCGGTTCGGTCAGTACCTGGTCGTTCCACAACGTTTCGTTGTAAGGATGCAGGAACAGGTGCGAGTGCAGATCGATCAGCCCGGGCGTGAGGGTGGCGCCGGGCAGCTCGACGCGCTGCGTGCCGGCGGGTGCGTGCACCGATGCGACAGGGCCGGCGGCAGCGATCACGCCGTCGTGTACCAGCACCGCCCAGCCACGATGCACGGCATCGCCATCGCCGGTCCACACGCGCTCGGGCAGCAGCAGCCAGTCGCCTTTCGGCGTCGCGGCCAGCGTGGGCAGGGCACATAGCACGAGCAGTAGTGCCGCTGTATTCCGACACCACGTCATCAAGTTCGTACGCATCGCATCACCCTGCATCGATCGAAGCCCGATGATAGCGACCGCCGGCGGGTTTCGGCGAGACGCTCAGGCCGCCGCGGTGCGTGCGCGGGTGACCCGGCTGGCGGTGTCCTTGTGCAGTTGTGCGGCCAACCATGCGCCCGTGGCCACCAGCAGGTCGAGGTCGACGCCGGTGCTCATGCCCATGCCGTGCAGCATGTAGACCACGTCTTCGCTGGCCACGTTGCCGGTGGCGCCCTTCGCGTACGGGCAGCCACCGGTACCGGAAACCGAGCTGTCCACCACGCGCACACCTTCTTCCAGACAGGTCAGGATATTCGCCAACGCCTGGCCGTAGGTGTCGTGGAAATGCACCGCCAGCGCCGCCATCGGCACCTCCTGCGCCACCGCGTGCAGCATCGCCCGCGCCTTGGCCGGCGTGCCCACGCCGATGGTGTCGCCCAGGGAAATCTCGTGGCAGCCCAGCTCGTACATCCGGCGCGCCACGCGCACCACGTCGGCGACCGGCACCTCGCCCTGGTATGGGCAACCCAGCACGGTCGAGACGTAGCCGCGTACTTTCACCTGGTCGGCCCTAGCCTGTTCGATTACCGGAATGAAGCGCTCGATCGACTCGTCGATCGAGGCGTTGATGTTCTTGCGGTTGAACGCTTCCGACGCCGCAGTGAACACGGCGATGTCCGTCGCACCCACTTCGCGGGCACGCTGATAACCCTGCAGGTTCGGCACCAGCACCGGGTAGCTCACCCCGGGTACTTTGCGGATTCCGCGGAACACCTCGGCCGCGTCGGCCAGCTGCGGCACCCACTTCGGGCTGACGAAGCTGGTCGCTTCGATGGTTTGCAGACCCGTTGAAGAAAGGCGATCGATCAGCGCGATCTTCACGTCGGCCGGCAGCAGAGTCTTTTCGTTCTGCAGGCCGTCTCGTGCGCCGACTTCGACAATGCGGACGTGATTGGAAGAAGTCATGCGATGTCTCCGGAAAAATTTACCTTCTCCCTGCGGGAGAAGGTGCCCCGAAGGGGCGGATGAGGGTTCGGTCTTGCCCAAATGTGTCGCGCTGGCCGAACCCTCACCCCAACCCCTCTCCGATTGGGAGAGGGGCTAGAGCATCATGCCTCGAAGCGCACCAGCACGGCATCCGCCTCGACAAATTCGCCTTGCGCAGCGTTCACGCTCTCGATGGTGCCGGCGCGTGGCGCCTTCAAGGCCAGTTCCATCTTCATGGCTTCCATCACCAGCAGCTCCTGGCCGTGTTCGACCACATCGCCGGCTTTCGCTTTCACCAGTACGATGCGGCCGGGCATCGGCGCGATGACCTGGTTGCCGCCGGCAGCGTCCTTCGACTCCCACGCGAACGCGGCAGCACGGGCGAAGCTGTAGCGCTGGCCGTGGGCGTCGTGCAGCAGCACGTGGGCTGCATCGGCATGTAGCGGTACGCGTTGCGATTCCCCGTCGAAGCGCGCGCTCAGGTTGTCGTCAAGAAGGCGCGCACCGCGTACTTCGCACGTCGCCTCGCCACGGCGCAACTCATAGCTGCCGTCATGGCCATGGGCCTCGATGTCGTAACGCTGTTCGCGCAAGGTCAACGCAATGATCCGCTTGCCCGCATGGCCGATGCGCCAGGCGTCGGCGCGGGCCCATGGTGAATGCGGATCGGCGGCTACGGCACCGATGCTCAGTTCGTCGTGGAGCAGGGCGGCGGTAGCCGCGGCGAACAGCACCGGGTCCGTCGGCACCACCTCGCCGACCAGGAATTCTTCCAGGTGGCGGTCCAGGTAGCCGGTGTCGATGCGGCCCTCGACCACGGCCGGGTGGCAGGCGAGTCGCTCGAGAAAACCGATATTCGATTTCGGGCCCACGATTTCGCATGCGGCCAACGCCTCGCGCAATCGCTGCAAGGCTTGCTCGCGGGTGGCATCGAACACGATCAGCTTGGCGATCATCGGGTCGTAGAAGATCGTCACCGTGTCGCCTTCGATCACGCCGCCGTCGATGCGTACATGTGGCGACGGTATGGGAAGACGCAGCGTCTGCAGCTTGCCGGAGCCGGGCAGGAAGTTCTGGTCCGGGTCTTCCGCATACAGGCGCACTTCGATTGCATGGCCATGCGCGTGGATTTGCTCCTGGCGCAACGGCAGCGGTTCGCCCGAGGCCACTCGCAGCTGCCATTCGACCAGGTCCAGTCCCAGCGTCAGCTCGGTGACCGGATGTTCGACCTGCAGGCGGGTGTTCATCTCCATGAAGAAGAACTCGCCGCTCTGAGCGACGATGAACTCCACCGTGCCGGCGCCGACGTAGTCGACCGCTTTCGCCGCGGCGACGGCCGCTTCACCCATGGCCTTGCGGCGCGACGCGTCGAGGAAGGGCGAGGGCGTTTCCTCCAGCACTTTCTGGTAGCGGCGCTGGGCCGAGCATTCGCGCTCGTTGAGATGGATCACGTTGCCAAGGGTGTCGCCGAACACCTGGAATTCGATATGCCGCGGATGCTCGACGTAGCGTTCCAGGATCACCCGTGCATCGCCGAACGAGCTGGTTGCTTCGCGTTGCGCGGAGGCGAGCGCGTCGGCGAATTCGCCCGCGTTGCGCACGATGCGCATGCCCTTGCCGCCGCCGCCGGCGGCCGCCTTGATCATCAGCGGAAAGCCGGTCTTCGCGGCCTGTTCGGCGAGGAAGGCGCCGTTCTGGTTCTCGCCGTGATAACCGGGCACCAGCGGCACGGCGTGTTGTTCCATCAACGCCTTCGCGGCGGCCTTGGAACCCATCGCGTCGATGCTTTCCGGGCGCGGGCCAATGAAGGCGATGCCGGCATCCATGCAGGCGCGGGCGAAGCCGGTGTTCTCCGACAGGAAGCCATAGCCGGGATGGATCGCCTGCGCGCCGGTCTTTTTCCCCACCTCGAGAATGACGTCGCCGCGCAGGTATGAGTCGGCAGGGCGCGGGCCGCCGATCGGCCAGGCTTCGTCGGCCAGCCGCACGTGCTGAGCATCGCGATCGGCTTCCGAGTACACCGCGATAGTGTGGATGCCCAGACGGCGACAGGTGCGTATCACACGACAGGCGATCTCGCCGCGGTTGGCTATCAGTACGCGTTCGAACATGCAGATCCCTGGAATCGTTCGTGTCGATGCAAAGCCAGTAAAACTAGCAGATTGCGGTGTTGCCGCCGATGCGCGGCGCAGCATGGCGACGTGCGTCGAGGCTATTCGCCGTCCCAGTAATCGAGCGATTGGGCCTCCCTTCCGAGCACCCGGAATTTTCGTGGCTTGCCGTCTGCATCGCGAAGGCTGTCGTCGAAAACGAGGTATTTGCCGGAATCCGGGTATTCGCAGATATCCGGGACCTCATTGGTGCCCACGGCGAGATAGCGCAGCTCGACGCTGCCGGTGTTGATGATCTGGTGCGCGGTTTCCGGGCCGCCGGGCGGGCAGGCGACGATGTCGCCGGCCCGCAGCGGATGGCGCGCGTCGCCGTAGCGCAGCTCGCCGCTGCCTTCGAGAATGAAGAACATCTCTTCTTCCACGCGATGGCTGTGGAACGGACAATTGCGCTTGCCCGGCGCCACCACGGTGAGGTTGTAGCCGAGCTTGCGCGCGCCGATCCGGCTGGCGATCTCGCCCCAGCGGATATCGTAGCTATCCGCGTTGCTGCCGGTAGGTGTCATGCGGGAATCGACCGACTGCAGTTCGATCTGGTCCAGGTTGAGGATGCGTCCACTCATGAGTTGCTCCCGGCTGAAATCATCAGGCGCCGCCGACCCACGCCGGCGCGCGCTTGTCGAGGAATGCACTTAGGCCGTGCTGACCTTCCGCCGAAACGCGCAGGCGGGCGATCAGTTCGGCGTTGGCTGCGTCGATACGTTCGGCTTCCGCCGGGTCGGCACCGCCGACGCGCAAGGCCAGCCGCTTCGCCTCGCATTGGGCCAGCGGGCCGGCTTTGGCCAGCAGGTACAACTGGCGCTCGATCGCCTCGTCCAGTTCGGCGGGCGGCACAACGGCGTGCAGCAATCCGATGCGGGCGGCGACGGCGGCGTCGAACACTTCGCCGGTGATGAACAGCCGACGCGCCTCGCGCAAGCCGATCGCGGCGACAACGTACGGTGAGATCACCGCCGGCACCAGGCCCAGCTTCACTTCCGACAGCGCGAACTTGGCGGTGTCGACACCCACCGCGATATCGCAGCAGGCGACCAGGCCGACGCCGCCACCGTAGGCGGCGCCGTTGACCCGCGCAACGGTGGGTTTGGACAGGAACTGCAGGTTGCGCATCAACCGCGCCAGCCGCAACGAGTCTTCGCGGTTTTCCTGTTCGCTGGCGCTGGCCATGCCGCGCATCCAGTTGAGATCGGCGCCGGCGGAGAAGCAGCTGCCATTGCCGCTCAGCACCACGGCGCGCACGGCCGGATCGGCATCGGCCTGCGCCAGCGCGTCGGTGAGCGCGGCGATCAGCTCGTCATCGAACGCGTTGTGAATCTGCGGACGGTTCAAGGTGAGCCACGCCACCGCGCCACGGCGTTCGCTCAGGATGGAGTCGGTCATCGGTAGGCCCTGCAAATAGCGCCATGATAAACGCTGCCCATCGCCGGCATGCGGCCTGATGCAGCGGGGCGGGCAAAGGTCTACAATGCGAACAATTCTTATTTGAGAGCCGCCCGTGCGTCTGTCCGAATTGTCCAAAGGTGCTTCCGCCGTGGTCGACCGCGTGCACGATGCGCATGCGGCGGATCCGATTGCGCAACGCCTGCGCGACCTGGGTTTCGTGGACGGTGAACCGGTACGGGTCGTGGCGATCGGGCCGATGGGCGGCGATCCGGTGCTGATCCAGATCGGCTATACCCGCTTTGCCCTGCGCCGTGCCGAAGCGGCCCGGATCAGTGTACGCGCCGAGGTGGCGGCATGAGCGCCTCGACCCTGCGCATCGCCCTGGTCGGCAACCCCAACTGCGGCAAGACGGCGCTGTTCAACCAGCTCACCGGCGGCCGGCAGAAGGTGGCGAACTACGCCGGCGTCACCGTCGAGCGCAAGGAAGGCCGCTTCACCGCGCCGTCCGGCCGTGTGCTGCAAATCCTCGATTTGCCAGGCACGTACAGCTTCGAGGCGAACAGCCCGGACGAGCAGATCACCCGCGACGTCTGTGCCGGCAACTACCCCGGTGAGGTGCCGCCGGATCTGATCATCTGCGTCGCCGATGCCACCAACCTGCGCCTGCACCTGCGTTTCGTGCTGGAAGTGAAACGTCTTGGCCGGCCGATCGTGCTGGCGTTGAACATGATGGATACGGCGCGCCGTCGCGGCATCCTCATCGACGTGCCGGAACTGCAGCGCCGCCTTGGCGTGCCGGTGGTGGAAACCGTTGCGGTGAAGCGTGGCGGCGTGCGGGCGCTGATCGAACGGGTCGACGGCGAAATGCCGACAGCCGCGCCGGTAGAACCCGACGACGCTGCCAGCCGTGCCGACCTGCATGCGCAGGTGCGCGATATCCTGACCGCGACGGTGACGATGCCGCGCGCCACCGCGGCGCTCGACGATGCCATCGATCGCTGGGCGCTGCATCCGGTGTTCGGGCTGGCGATTCTCGCCGTGGTGATGTTCCTGGTGTTCCAGGCGGTGTATGCCGCGGGCAAGCCGGTGAGCGATCTGATCGGCAGCGGCTTCGGCTGGATGGGCGAGCATGTCGCTGCGCTGATGCCGGCCGGGCCGTTGCAGAGTCTGGTGGTCAATGGCCTGTTCGGCGGCCTCGGCACGGTGCTGGGCTTCCTGCCGGTTATCTTGGTGCTGTTCCTGTTCATTCTCACCCTGGAGGAGTCCGGCTATCTGCCGCGCGCGGCGTTCCTGCTCGATCGCCTGATGCTGTCGGTGGGGTTGACCGGGCGCTCGTTCATCCCGCTGCTGTCGAGTTTTGCCTGCGCGATCCCCGGTATCATGGGCACGCGCAGCATCCAGGATCCGCGCGACCGTCTGGCCACCATCCTGATCGCTCCGCTGATGACCTGCTCGGCGCGCCTGCCGGTGTATGCGCTGCTGATCGGCGCCTTCATCCCGATGCGTTACGTGTTCGGCGTGTTCAACCTGCAAGGCATCGTGCTGTTCGCGCTGTATCTGGCGGGCATCCTCGGCGCGATGGCGGTGGGCTGGGTGATGAAGCATCTACGCCGCGACAAGAGCGAGCATGCGCTGCTGATGGAGCTGCCGTCGTACCGGATGCCGAAAGTGCGCGACGTGGCGATCGGCCTGTACGAGCGCGGCGCGATTTTCCTAAAACGCCTGACTGGCGTGATCCTGGGGCTGACCGTGCTGATGTGGTTCATCTCCACCTTCCCGTCGCCGCCGGCTGGCGCGACCGGGCCGGCCATCAACTACAGCTTCGCCGGCTACATCGGGCGCGGGCTGCAGTACATCTTCGCGCCGATCGGCTTCAACTGGCAGATCAGCCTGGCACTGATCCCGGCGTTCGCCGCGCGCGAGACGGCGGTGGCGGCGCTGGCCACCGTCTATCTGGTTGGCGGCGAGGCGACCGGCGGCCTGGGTCATGCGCTGGCAGGGCAGATCTCGCTGGCCAGCGCGCTGTCGCTGCTGGTGTGGTTTGCGTATGCGCCGCAGTGCATGTCCACGCTGGCGGTGATCCGTCGCGAGACCAACTCCTGGCGCAACGTGGCGATCTCGTTCGGCTACATGTTCGGCATGGCTTACGCCGCGTCGTTCGTCGTCTACCAGGTGACGAGGATGCTGACATGAGCGCGGGCATGCTGGCGCAATACATGGTGATCGGCCTGATCGTGCTGGCCAGTGCGCTGCTCGTGTTCCGCAAGCTGGCGCCCAAGCTCACCAACCGCTGGCTGGCGGCGGCGTCGATCCATTTCAGCCGTTCCGGCCGTGCCGCATGGCTGCGTGCTTTGGGGCAACGCCTGCAGCCGAAGCAGGCGACCGGCAATTGCAGCGATGGCTGCAGCACGTGCGGCGCCTGTGGTGCGAAGCCGCCCGCCGCGGCACGAACGGGATCGGCGCCATTGGAGTTCCGCACCAGGCAGTGACATGCGACCTACAGAATGCGGACAAAAAAACCGGCTTGCGCCGGTTTTTTCGTGCAACTCGAATCGCGCCCCGGCTTACGCCAGTTCGCGGATCTTCGCGTTGAGGCGGCTCTTGTGGCGGGCAGCCTTGTTCTTGTGGATCAGGCCGCGGGCAGCGTAGCGATCCATCACCGGCTGGGCGACGGTGAACGCGGCGATGGCGCCGGCCTTGTCCTTGGCCTCGATGGCCTTGACGACCTTCTTCAGGGCGGTGCGGACCATGGAGCGGGCGCTGATGTTGCGCAGGCGGCGCTGTTCGGACTGGCGCGCGCGCTTCTTCGCGGACTTGATGTTGGCCAAGGTAGAACTCCGGAATGCAGTGTTAGGGGTTGGAAAAAGACGCCAATTATGCGGTCGATTCGCCGTTGCGTCAATCATTTAGGCGGGGGCCGGCGGGTCGCCGCGGGTCCGAGGTCAATCCGGGCGGTCGCGACGTCGGCATTTTGCCACATCGCGGGCTGTCATCTTGCCTGTGGCGGCTGTCAAACTACGCGCCCCGTACGCCCGGCCAGAAGGTAACGACAGCCACATGAAGTCCCCCAGCATGTTCCGCGGGCTGCTCTCGTTCAGCAGCATGACGATGATCTCGCGGGTGCTCGGCCTGGTGCGCGACATGTCGATCAATGCCGCATTCGGCGCCAACGGGGCCACCGACGCGTTCTGGGTGGCGTTCCGCATTCCCAATTTCATGCGCCGGCTGTTTGCCGAAGGCTCGTTCTCCACCGCGTTCGTGCCGGTCTTCACCGAGGTGAAGGAAAAGGGCAGCCATGCGGACCTGAAGAACCTGATGTCGCGGGTATCGGGCACGTTGGGTGGGGTGTTGCTGGTGATCACTGCACTGGGGATCATTTTTGCGCCGCAGGTGACCACTCTGTTTTCGCCGGGCGCGATCGACGAGCCGCGCAAGTTCGAACTCACCGTCGAGCTGCTGCGGCTGACTTTTCCATTCCTGCTGTTCGTGTCGCTGACTGCGTTGTCCGGCGGCGCACTGAACAGTTTCCATCGCTTCGGTCTGCCGGCGTTGACGCCGGTGATCCTCAACCTGTGCATGATCGCCGGCGCGCTGTGGCTGTCGAAGCGGCTGCAGACGCCGATCCTGGCGATGGGCTGGGCGATCCTGGTTGCCGGCATCCTGCAACTGCTGTTCCAGTTGCCGGCGTTGCGCGGGCTGGATCTGCTGACCTTGCCGCGCTGGGGCTGGAGTCACCCGGACGTGCGGAAGATCATGCGGCTGATGGTGCCGACCTTGTTCGGCTCCTCCGTGGCGCAGATCAACCTGCTGTTCGACACGGTGATCGCCTCGTACTTGATCGTCGGCTCGCAGAGCTGGCTGTCGCAGGCGGATCGTTTTCTGGAATTGCCGCTGGGCGTGTTCGGGGTAGCGCTGGGCACGGTGATCCTGCCGTCGCTGTCCCGCCACCACGTCACCACCGACAAGGCCGGATTTTCGCGCGCGCTGGACTGGGGCCTGCGGGTCACTTTGCTGATCGCGGTGCCGGCGATGTTCGGGCTGATGCTGCTGGCCGAGCCGCTGGTCGCCACGCTGTTCCAGCATGGCCACTGGACCGCGCACGACACCGACATGGCGACGCTGTCGATCACCGCGCTGAGTTTCGGGTTGCCGGCGTTCGCGCTGGTGAAGGTGCTGCTGCCGGCGTTCTATGCGCGCCAGGACACGCGTACGCCGGTACGCGCCGGGGTGGCCTCAATGCTCACCAACATGCTGCTGAACGTGCTGTTCCTGGTGCTGCTGTTCGAGCTGTGGGCACCGGCTGGGCTGAAGCAATTGCCGTGGCTGGATGGTCTGGCGCAGTTGCCCGGCCTGCATATGGCGCTGGGCCTGGCCAGTGCGGTGGCCTCTTACGTCAACCTGTACCTGCTGTGGCACTGGCTGAAAAGATCCGGCGTATATCAACGCCAGCCGGGTTGGTCGCGCCATTTGCTGCGCCTGGCGCTGGCGTGCACGGTGATGGTAGCGGTGCTGCTGCTGGGGCGCTGGTTGTGGCCGGACTGGTCCAACGTGCGCTGGCTGACCCGGCTGTGGCATTTGCTGGTGCTGGTGATGGCTGGCAGCGCGGCCTACGTCGGCGTGCTGTTTGCCGGCGGTTTCCGGTTACGCGACCTGCGTGCCGCTTGAGACTGGCGGCCAGCCTCAACACGGCCCGCGCGGCCGTTATACTCATCCGATGATGAGACTTTCCAGGGATGTTGCGGGCCCTTGCCTGGCGCCGCGCGGCGGCGTGATTGCGGTCGGTGCGTTCGATGGCCTGCATCGCGGGCATCAGGCGCTGCTGGCGCAGGTGCGCGAGCGTGCGCAGGCGCTCGGCTGCAACCCGGCCGTGGTGAGCTTCGAGCCGCTGCCACGCGCGTTCTTTTCCGCCGAGCCGGTGCCGCGCTTGTCCAGTGTGCGCGAAAAGCTGCGCGGCTTCGCCGCTGCGGGCATGGAGCACACCTTGCTGCTGCGCTTCAACCAGGCGTTGACCGCGATGTCGGCGGAGGATTTCGTGCGGTGCGTGCTGGTCGAACGGCTGGCGGCGCGCGAAGTGTGGGTGGGTGGCGATTTCCGTTTCGGCCACAAGCGCGGCGGCGATGTCGCGCTGCTGGAGCGGATGGGTGCGCAACTGGGTTTTGGCGCGTGCACGATGCCCCCGGTGCTGCTCGATGGCGCGCGGGTCTCGGCCAGCCGCGTACGCGCGCTGCTGGCCGCGGGTGAATTTGCCGGCGTCGAACCGCTGCTGGGCCGTCCCTTCGTGATCGAAGGCAAGGTCGAATATGGCAATCAACTGGGCCGCACGCTGGGCTATCCCACCGCCAATATCCACCTGCAGCAACGTATCAGCCCGGTGCACGGCATTTTCGCGGTAAAAGTGGGGCTGGGCGAGTGCGAATGCAGTTGGCCGGGTGTGGCCAGCCTCGGTGTGCGCCCGACCGTGAACCAGGTCGTCCAGCCGCTGCTTGAAGTACACCTGTTCGATTTCGATGGCGACCTGTACGGCCAGCGCATGGCGGTGGAGTTCGTGGCCAAGCTGCGCGACGAGCAGAAGTTCGACGGACTGGAAGCGCTCAAGGCGCAGATGGCGCTGGATTCCCGCAAGGCGCGCGAGCTGCTGGGCATGAATCCGCGGCTGGTCGAGGCGTGAACCGGCTTCCGGCGCGCGCGCGTATCGTTTAATTTTGACCCCTTTGTTCGCCTGCTGGCGGACGGCAACATTTTAGTGATGGCATCCACGCAATGACCCACGACTACAAGAGCACGATCAACCTGCCGCAGACGGACTTCCCGATGCGCGGCGATTTGCCGAAGCGCGAACCGGGCTGGCTGGCCGAGTGGGAACGGGTCGACCGCTACGCGCAGATCCAGCAGAAGACCGCCGGTCGCGACAGCGTGTTCGTGCTGCACGACGGCCCGCCGTACGCGAATGGTTCGATCCATATCGGTCACGCGGTCAACAAGATCCTCAAGGACATGGTGGTCAAGTCCAAGCTGCTGGCCGGCCATCGCGCGCCGTACGTGCCGGGCTGGGATTGCCACGGCCTACCGATCGAGATCGCGGTGGAAAAGAAGTTCGGCAAGCCGGGCGACAAGCTCGACGCCGCCGCATTCCGGCAGAAATGCCGCGAGTACGCCGCCGAGCAGGTCGACGCGCAGCGCACCGACTTCAAGCGGCTTGGCGTGCTCGGCGACTGGCAGCAGCCTTATCGCACGATGGATTTCAGCTACGAGGCCGACATGCTGCGCGCACTGGCGCGCATCGTGTCGAACGGCCATGTGGTGCGCGGCGCCAAGCCGGTGTACTGGTGCTTCGACTGCGCCTCGGCCCTGGCCGAGGCGGAGATCGAATACGGCGACAAGGTCTCGCCGGCAGTGGACGTGGCCTACGACGCGGTCGACGCGAAAGCATTGGCGGCGAAGTTCGGTGTGGACGCCGGCGATGAGATCGTCGCCATTCCGATCTGGACCACCACGCCATGGACGCTGCCGGAAAGCCAGGCCGTGTCGCTGGGCGCCGAGCTGGAATATGCATTGATCGAAGGCCCGTCGCGGGACGGCAGGCGCGTGTTGCTGGTGATCGCTAGTGCGCTGGTCGACAAGGCGGCGCAGCGTTATGGCTTGCAGCAGGCGACGGTGCTCGGTCATGCGTCGGGCAAGGTGCTGGAAGGCCTGAAGCTGCATCACCCCTTCTATCCGCGCGAAGTGCCGGTGATTCTCGGCGAGCACGTCAGCGCCGAGGACGGCACCGGCGCCGTGCACACTTCGCCCGATCACGGCGTCGAGGATTTCGTGGTGGGGCGCGAGTACGGCATCGGCCTGCTCAACTACATCGAGCCGCGTGGCACGTATCGTGCCGACACGCCGGCCGCTGTTCCGCTCGAACTGGGCGGCATGCATATCTGGAAAGCCAACGACGCCATCGTCGACCTGCTGCGCCAGCGCGGGGTGCTGCTGGCGTTTGCGAAGATCGAGCACAGCTATCCGAATTGCTGGCGCCACAAGACGCCGGTGATCTACCGCACCACGCCGCAGTGGTTCATCTCGATGGAACAGGCGGCGCTGCGCGAGACCGCGCTGACTTCGATCAAGAGCGTGCGCTGGGTGCCGGGCTGGGGTGAGGAGCGCATTGCCGGCATGGTCGCGGGGCGCCCGGACTGGTGTATCTCGCGCCAGCGCACCTGGGGCGTGCCGATCGCGCTGTTCGTGCACAAGGCCACGCAGGAGCCGCACCCGGATTCCGTGGCGTTGCTGGAACAGGTCGCGCGGAAAGTGGAGCAGGGCGGCATCGATGCATGGTTCACGCTGGATGCGGCCGAGCTGCTTGGCGATCAGGCGAACGATTACGAAAAAGTCACCGACGTGCTGGATGTCTGGTTCGATTCGGGCGTCACCCATTTTGCGGTGATCGGTCAGCGCCCGGAGCTGCAGCAGGGCACGGCATCGCATTACAAGGTGATGTATCTGGAAGGCTCCGACCAGCATCGCGGCTGGTTCCAGTCGTCGCTGCTGACCTCGGCGGCGATTCACGGCCGCGCACCCTACAACGAGGTGCTCACGCACGGTTTCGCGGTCGATGCGAACGGCCGCAAGATGTCCAAGTCGCTGGGCAACGTGGTCGCGCCGCAGAAGGTGATGGATACGCTGGGTGCCGACGTGCTGCGCATGTGGGTGGCCTCGGCCGACTACCGCAACGAAATGACCGTCTCCGACGAGATCCTCAAGCGGGTCTCCGACACCTACCGGCGCATCCGCAACACCGCGAAGTTCCTGCTCGGCAATCTGGACGGTTTCGATCCGGCAAAGCATCTGGTTTCGGTCGAAGACAGCCTGCTGCTGGACCAGTGGGCGATCCAGCAGGCGTATGACGTGCAGCAAGCTGTGCTGGCCGCGTATGAGCGTTATGACTTTCCGGAAGTGGTAGCGCGCATCCAGAACTTCTGCACCAACGAGCTGGGTGCGTTGTACCTGGATATCACCAAGGATCGGCTGTACACCATGCCGACCGACAGCCGTGGCCGGCGCAGCGCGCAGAGCGCGATGTACCGTATCGCCGAGGCGCTGGTGCGTTGGCTGGCACCGGTGCTGAGCTTTACCGCCGAGGAGATCTGGCAACAGTTGCCGGGTGAGCGCGACGACAGCGTGCTGTTCGAAACCTGGTACGACGGACTCGCTGCCACGCAGAGTTCACCGGAGCAGCGGCGCTATTGGGCCGATCTGCTGGCGATCCGCGACACTGCCTCGCGCGTACTCGAAGGCATGCGCAAAGCCGAGCAGATTGGCGCGGCACTGGAAGCGAAGCTGGCGATTCATGCCGACGCTGCCACCGTGGCGCGCTATGCACCGGCGGCGGACGAGCTGCGCTTTTTCTTCATCACGTCGGAATTGCGCCTGGATCTGGCCGGTGGCCAGCCGGCCGATGCGGTGCTGACCGAGCTGGAAGGTGCCGATGTCTGGGTATCGGCTACCGTCAGCGACGCGGCGAAGTGCGTGCGCTGCTGGCATCGCCGCGACGATGTCGGCCGGCATGCCGAACATCCCGAGCTGTGCGGTCGCTGCATCAGCAACATCGAAGGCACCGGCGAGAATCGCCGCTGGTTCTGATCATGCTTTGCTTCCTCTCCCCGTTGGGGAGAGGATCGAGGTGAGGGGTGGGTGCTCGTAGAAGTGTTTTCCAAGAGCCTGCTTCGACGTCGTTTTACCGCAAGACCGGTCCCTCACCCCAGCCCTCTCCCCCGAGGGGAGAGGGGGTAATCAAACAAATCTGTCCGATGTGCTTATGACCCCCAAACCCAACGCACTCCCCTGGCTATGGCTATCCACCGCCGTCATCGCGCTCGACCAGCTCAGCAAATGGTGGGCCGTGCAGGCGTTGCAGCCGATGGGTGTTTCGCATGTCGTGATTCCCGGTTTTTTGAACTGGACGTTGGCGTTCAACAGTGGCGCCGCCTTCAGCTTCCTGGCCGATGGCGCCGGCTGGCAGCGCTGGTTCTTCGTGCTGCTGGCGTTGGTGATCAGCGCGGTGCTGGTGGGATGGCTGGCGCGTACGCCGCGGCGTGATTGGCGCACGGGTTTGCCGCTGGCGCTGATCGTCGGTGGCGCCATCGGCAATTTGATCGATCGCCTGCATGCTGCGCAGGTCACCGATTTCATTCACGTGTATTTCCGTCAGTGGAACTATCCGGTATTCAACCTTGCCGACTGCGGCATCACGGTGGGTGCCGTGCTGCTGATCGCCTTCGGCCTGTTTGCCGGCAAGCCCAAGGACAGCGTGCGATAATTGGGGGACGAGAAAGATCGGGCGTGAGAAACGAGTGGCTGCCTTTACTCATTTCTCGCCCCTCTCCACTCACTCCTGAGAATTCAATGGACATCCTGCTCGCCAACCCCCGTGGATTCTGTGCCGGCGTCGATCGCGCCATCGCCATCGTCGAGCGCGCGCTGGAATCGTGGGGTGCGCCGATCTATGTGCGGCATGAAGTGGTGCACAACCGTTACGTGGTCGACAAGCTGCGCGCCGACGGTGCGGTGTTCGTCGAAGAGCTGCGCGAAGTGCCGGACGGCGCCACGGTGATCTTCAGCGCGCACGGCGTATCGCAGGCAGTACGTGAAGAGGCCGAGCAGCGCCATCTCAAAGTGTTCGACGCCACCTGTCCGCTGGTCACCAAGGTGCACATGGAAGTCGCACGGTTAGGCCGGATCGGTCGCAGCGTGGTACTGATAGGCCACGCCGGCCATCCGGAAGTCGAAGGCACTATGGGGCAGTGGAATCCTGCCAACGCCGGTGAAATCCTGCTGGTCGAGTCGCTGGAATGCGTGGAAAACCTCACGCCGAAGTTTCCGCACCTGCTGTCCTATGTCACCCAGACCACGTTGTCGGTAGACGACACCAAGGCCATCATCGAAGCCTTGCGCAACAAGTTTTCCGACATCGAAGGCCCGCGCAAGGACGACATCTGCTACGCCACACAGAATCGCCAGGACGCGGTGCGCCGCCTCGCCGACGCGGTCGATCTGATGCTGGTGGTCGGCTCGGTCAACAGCTCCAACTCCAACCGCTTGCGCGAGCTGGCCGAGAAACAGGGCGTGCGTTCGTTCCTGATCGACGGCGCCGAGCACATCGAACGCAGCTGGCTCGACGGCGTCACCCGCATCGGTCTCACTGCGGGTGCGTCGGCGCCGGAGAAACTCGTGCGCGACGTGATCGCCTGCCTGCAATCGTGGGGCGCGGGCGATGTTCACGAGCTCGATGGCGAACCGGAGAACATCACCTTCGCCCTGCCGAAGGAGCTGCGCATCGTCGGTGGCAGCACGTCGGCCAGCTTCTGAAGCTGGCTCCGCGCTTGCGCCACAACGCCCCGCACCGTAAAATCCACGGCTCTTTGCCGGAATAGCTCAGTTGGTAGAGCGGCGCATTCGTAATGCGTAGGTCGTAGGTTCGATTCCTATTTCCGGCACCAGACTTCAAAGGCCCGCCAACGCGGGCCTTTGTTTTTTTGGGGTTCCCAAACCGTTCCTCGCTCCGCTGCGAACGATCCACGGCAAAGCACGTTCTCTGCCTTGGCCGCTGCGCGTGACCACGATCACCTTTCCTGCGTCGCTTCCGGCCGCTTGTCGGGCAATTTCTACCGCCCGTCGGCTGGAGGCTGGTCGGGACCTGGCGGGTGAGTACCCTGCGTGCAGGGGTATAGGGGGGAGAATTCCATGCAAGTCTTGTCGCGTCAGCGAGGCGTCTCGTTGATCGAGGTGCGGAAGTCGGCAAACACCGGCAGTCGCTTGTTCGAGTGCGGATCCATTGCAACCGTCGCATCAAGGCATAAGCCGGTGGCGGCACGGCGGCATGCTAGTGGCTTCACCATGGTCGAGCTGATGATTACCGTCACCATTGCGGTGGTGCTGATCATGATTGCCGTGCCGAGCTTCAAGACGATCATACTTTCCAATAAGCTCACCACCACATCAAACGATCTCATCCTTGCGATCAATTCCGCGCGGATGGAAGCGGTCAAGCGCAATGCCAAGACCCAGCTGTGCAGCAACTCGGCCAGCGTCAATACCTCGGATACACTCGGCAACGCGTGCACCACACAGACCGGCGCGGTCTATGTGCTGGTGGGCGGCTCCCCGGCCACAGCTGCGACGGTGCTTGCCGGCATAACTGGCATTACCATGCCGATTCAGCTGAGTGGCAATGTGCAGGCGCTGCGCTTCAACGGGCAGGGGCTGGCGTATGCCGCCACCGCCACGGCTCCATACAACGGTACAGTCGCGGACATCTGCACCAGCCAGATGAGCAACAACAATCATCGCAAGATCACGATGGTAGCCGGCTCGATCCTCGCGACCGCCCCTGCTCCAGACTCGAGAGCCTGCCCATGATGAACCGAGCAATCCCTGCGTCTGCCCAGTCCGGCGCCGGCCTCATCGAGGTGCTAGTGGCCGTGCTGGTGCTTTCCATCGCGTTCCTGGGCATCGCCGCGTTGCAGGCCATGTCCTTGTCCACCAACAACAGCGCGATGGCGCGCAGCATGGTGACCGTCGCTAGCTATTCGATCCTCGACGCGATGCGCGCCGATCTCTCCAATGCCGCGAACCACGGTTACGACGGCGCGGTTACGGCCAATGCCTGCGCCGCCCCCGCGGGCGCTTCCGCGCTGGCCAGCGCCCAATTGGTTCAGTGGTGCGGCGAGCTTGGACAGACCCTCGGGGCCAGCGCCAACACCACCGGCACCATCCTCTGCAACGCGGCCGCCGGTACTACCACCGCTTACTGCATCATCACCGTCCAGTTCGACGACAGCCGTGCCGGCGTGGGTGGCACCAACAAACAGAAAATCGTCACCCAGGCCATGCTATGAGCGAGTATCCCATGATCCACCGCCAGCAACGGTACCGTGCGAAACGCGCCGCGCCGCGCCCGCACGGGTTCACCCTGATCGAGCTGATGGTGGCGATGCTGCTGGGCCTGATCGTGATCGCCGGTGTCACCAGCGTGTTCCTGGCGGGTCAGCAGTCCTATCGCGCCAATGAAGCGCTGGGCGACGTGCAGGACGGTTCGCGCATCGCGTTCGAGATGCTGGCACGCGACCTGCGTGGCGCCGGCCTGACCGGCTGCGACACCAGCAGCGGGCGCGTCGCCAACGTGCTCAATAGCTCCACCCTCTGGTACGCCGACTGGAACAACGCCTTGCATGGTTACGATGACGCCAGCACTGATCCGGCGCTGACAGGCCTCACTGGTGCCGGTGCGCCGGTGGCCGGTACCAGTTCGGTGCATGTGATCAGCACAGCTAGCACGGGTGTGACCGTCTCGTGGACCCCCGCGCCAAGTTCTGCGGACTTCAAAATCAGTGGCACTACGACCGAGTTGAACAAGGGCGACCTGATCATGGTCTGCGATTTCGACCATGCAACCATCTTGCAGATCACGAATTACGATAACGCCAACGTGGATGTCCAACATAACTCCGGCAGCGGGGTGACCCCGGGCAACTGCGTGAAGGATTTGGGTTATCCGGGCCCGACTCCGTCTACCACTTGCAATGGGGGGGGCGGCAATCCCTACTCCTTTCCCGGCAATTCGCGGGTGGCCAAGCTCACCGCTGTCGACTGGTACATCGGCGTCAATCCGGTGGGAGGGGGAGGCAGGTCGCTGTATCGCCTGAATGCAGTCAACAGCAGCGGCACGGTCACGGCCACGCCGGAGGAAATGGTGCGCAATGTCACCAACATGCAGATCAGCTATCTGCAACCTCCGGGCACGGCGTTTGGCACCGCCACTGGCGTGACCAACTGGGCCACAGTCAATGCCGCGCAGGTCACGCTCACTGTGCAGAGCACCAACCAGCGCGCGAGCGTCAACAACGCTGCGCCGATCACCCGAGTGTTCACTTCCACCACCACCGTGCGCAACCGAGTGCAATGACATGAAAGCGCCGACCGTTTCCCGTCCGTATCGCTTCCGCCCCCTTTCGCCTGGCGCTCGCTCGCAGCGTGGTGTTGCCCTGGTGGTGGCGCTGCTCCTGCTGGTGGTGATCACCCTGGTGGGGCTGGCCGCGGTGCGCGGTACCATCATGCAGCAGAAGATGGCGTCCAACCTGTACGACCGTCAGGTGGCGTTCCAGAGCGCCGAGGCGGCGATCCGTGCGGCCACGGCGCTGATTCCCACCAATCCCGGAATCATCTGGCACAACTGCCAGGCCGGTGGTGTGACCTGCCTGCCCAACCCGTTCAACGATTCGACCCTACCCGCGGGCAGCATCCACACCGTGGCCACCGGCACCGCGGTGGGCGGTTTCACCCGCAGCAAGGTCGCAGCAAGCCAACCGCAATACGTGGTGGAGAACATGGGCAACTGGGTCGACCAGAAGACCAGCACCGGTTTTGGCCAGACTGCTAATTCGCGCAACTACGGTGTGCAGGGCGCTTCCGGTACCACGGTGTACTACCGCATCACGGCCCGCAGCGGCGATCCTGCCACGGTGGGCGACCGCGCGATGGTGGTCCTGCAGGCCGTGGTCAAGCAGGGTTGATCGTGCAAGCGAATCCCGTAATTACGGCCCACCGGTCGATCAATGCAGCCACATTCCAGGGCGGAACCGTCATGAACAAGACTTTGCAACCACGCCGTCGTCTAGGACATGTTGTCGGCAGGATGCTGGCTTCCATGCTGGGCGTCTGGCTGCTGGGCGCCGTCTATACACCTTCGCTTGCTGCCACCGCTGTTGCCGTCGCCCAGCAGCCGCTGACCCTGCAACCTACGATTCCGCCCAACGTGGTTCTGATGCTCGACGATTCGGGTTCGATGGCCTGGGACGTCATGCCCGACTATGGGTATGTCGGCGCGACTCCAGGTTCGCCTACCGCGAGCGAATTGACCAGTTCCAGCGTCAATGGCCTCTATTACAACCCGAATATCACTTACTCCCCGCCGAACCAGGCTGATGGCACCCTCTATAACGCGGCGACCTTTACCGCGGCGTGGATCGACGGTTTCCATACGGGCAACGGCACCGTGAATCTGACGACCTACGATGGTTCGTCCGATACGAGCCAACAGGGCACTAATTCGAGCAACATCGGATATACGCAATCGTTTACCGTAGCTTCGTCTGGCACGCCCTATACTCCGACAAATTGCCCGTCCGGATATTCGATCCAGACCAATGGGCAATGCATGGAGCAGCCCTATCCTGCCAGTTGCCCTTTCAATTACACACTGCAAACCAGCGGCAAGAATGCGGGCAAATGTGTTAAGAACACTAACCAAAGTAAAACCGCGACTCCTACTTGCCAGGGCACGGACACCTACAGTTCGACAACCTTTCTGTGCACGCCGAATCCAGTGGTGACTACGCCGCCGACCTGCAACAGCAGTTCGGACACCTATGATCCGGCCGCGAACCTTTGCACGCCGCAGGGAACAGCGAGTACGTATTCATTCTTCACCTATACGGTGAAAAACACGGACGGCAGCTTCACGAGTCATTATGTGGGCCTGAGCGGCACCTGCCTGCTGGCAGCATCGGCCGGGATGACATCAAGCAACTGCGACGAAAGGGCCAGTACGCAGAAGAACGTTGCCAACTGGTACTCCTACTACCACACCCGCATCCTGATGGCCAAGAGCGGTCTGATGGTGGCTTTTTCCGTAGTGGACCCGACGTTCCGGGTGGGCTTCGGCTCGATCAACGGCAACTTTACGGACGGCATTCCATCGCCGCAGTATCCATTCGACGATTCTGCTGGCTACGGCACTGGCAACAGCAATAATCTCTTGGCCGAAGTGCAACCGTTCGGGACGACCCAGAAGGCGGCGTTCTGGAACTGGATCATTGGTGAGAGCGCAGGCAACGGCACGCCTTTGCGCAGCGCGTTGGATAAGGTCGGCCGGTACTACAAGACATCGCAGCCTTGGACGACGATGTCAACCGACCCCAACTACGGAACGGCCAATCAACCTTCCAATATTGCCTGCCGGCAGGCCTACACTATTTTGACCACGGATGGTTTCTGGAACGACAGTTACTCGTCGTCGGCCGAGAGTGGCGCCAGTAGCGCCGCATGGCCAACGGTGACCGGACCGAATGGCCAGACGTGGCCGAAGGTATCCGGCAGCTCGCCGGCAGCGCCTTACTCCGGTGGCAGTGCGTCATCGGGTCCCTCCCTGGCCGATGTAGCCATGTATTACTGGGAAAACGACCTGCAACCCGACACGCCAACTTCTCCTTTCCCCAACGAAGTGCCGCCCAGCACGGAGGACCCTGCGTTCTGGCAGCACATGACCACGTTCACCATGGGCTTGGGCTTTACCCCGAGCGGTATTGCTGGCAAGGCATCGAACGGCGATTCGCCACCCACCATCAGCGATATCTTCAGTGCGGCCAACGGCGGCCTTACTCTCAGCAACTTCAGTTGGCCTACGCCTGCGTCGAACTCGATCAACAACATCGCCGATCTTGCCCACGCGGCGGTGAACGGTCATGGCGGTTTCTATTCGGCTACCAGCCCGTCGACGTTTGTCAGTGGCCTGACGGATGCCCTGACGCGTGCTTCCGAGCGCGTGGGTACGGGCGCCAGCCTGGCGGCCAACTCCACCCAGCTTACCAATGGTACGGTCGCCTACCAGGCGAACTACTACACAGCCAAGTGGAAGGGTGACCTGAAGGCGTTTGCGATCGATTCGAGTACGGGCGCGATCAGCACCACGCCCACCTGGACGGCCGCCACGGCGTTGACTGCCATTGCCACGGTCAGCAGCACCAACAGCAGCGTCCTCACGTACGACAACCGTAACATCGTGACATACGTGCCGCCAGCTTCGACCACGGGCAGCGGGACCTTCGTGGCTTTCCAGAACAGCAGCAGTGCGCCGCCGGTCTTGTCCAACAACGAATTGACGGCGTTGGGCAGCACCGCTGCCGCACAGATGACGATGGTGAGTTACCTGCGCGGCGACAACACGCTGGAGCAGAAGAACAGCGGAAACTACCGTGACCGCGACACGCCGCTGGGCGATATTGTGGATTCGCAGCCGGTGTATTCCGGCGCGCCGAATCCGAACGAGTTCGAGAACCAGGCGTTCACCGGCATCACCGCCACCTCGTCGACAACCGACAACTCGTTCCAGACTTGGGCGGTGGGCACGACCAACAGCAGCGGCAATCCCGTGGCCAGCGCCGCCTCCACCCGCACGCCGCTGGTGTTCGTGGCGGCCAACGACGGAATGCTGCACGCGTTCAACGCCAGCACTGGCGCCGAGGTCTATGCCTACCTGCCCGGCGCGGTGATCACCGCGAACCTAGCCGACCTGGCGAACAGCAGTTACGGCTCGACCACCGTGCCGCATCAGTATTACAACGACGGCGAGCTGACCATTGCGGACGCCTTCTTCAATTCGACATGGCATACCGTCCTGGTGGGTACCACCGGCCGCGGCCCGGCCGAGGCCGTGTATGCGTTGGACATCACCAATCCCGCCAGTATCACGCCGCTATGGGAGCGCTCTGCGAACGACGGCAACACAAGCGACAGCAACAGTACGTACATCGGCCAGATGGTGGGCAAGCCGGTGATCGCCAAGGTGCAGGATGGCACCAGTTCCGACTGGCAGGTGTTGATCGGCAACGGTTATAACAGTGCCAGCGGCACGGCGGCGTTGCTGGAGTTCGACATCGCCACCGGCACGCTAAGTGTGCACACGACAACCAGCCGCTCTGGCGTTACTACCGGCAATGGCCTTGCCGCGCCGGTGACCTGGATGGACACCCCCACCAACGGCATCAGCACGGAAGCCTATGCGGGCGACCTGCATGGGCAGGTGTGGCGGTTCCCGCTGGGTAAAACCCAAGGCAACAATTATCAGACCGATCCGAGCACTCTGGGTGGTGTGAGCGCGACCGGCACCGTCGTTTTCTCCACCCCCCTGGTCAGTAACGGTACGGCCAACGTTCCGCAGCCGATCACGGCTGGCATGCTGGCGGGTAGTGATCCGACGACCAGCAACGTCTGGCTGTTCTTCGGCACCGGGCAGTACCTGAGCTCCTCGGATCTGAGCAATCATCAGGTGGAGAGCTGGTATGGCGTGATCGCCCAACCCGGTGGTTCGTCCACTCCGACCTCGAATGCGACGGTCAGCAGCCTGGTGCAGCGCTCGATCATCTACGAGCAGGACGGCAATCCCAGCGCCACGCCGCCGACCTTGGGCGTGCGCGTGGTGACGCCCTTGCCGACAACTAGCGACATGAGCGGCAAGCTTGGCTGGTGGATGAACCTCGAGGCGCCGACAGGTACCAACGGCGCGCTGGTTGCCCAGGGTGAACGCATGGTCACTCCCAACCAGTTCCAGGGCAACCTGCTGCTGGGCACCACGCGCATCCCGGTGGTCACTGACATCTGCAACCCCTCCGGCAGCGGCTGGGTGATGGCGGTCAATCCGTTCACCGGCACCAACCCGACGGCCGGCTTCTTCCTGGGCGCTGGTGGTGGTGGCATGGTCACGTACACGTACACGTCGTCCAATGGCACGGTCGTGACCGGGACTGCGGCGGCGGCGGGCGTGGGCTTCAGCTCGCTGCCCAACAACCCGATCTTCGTGGGCGGCGACATGCTGACGAGCTTCGACAACGGCACCACCGCCAGCCTCAACACCTCGGGTTCGACTGGCGCCACAACGCGCGTGTCCTGGCAGGAACTGGTGAACCCATGAGAAGTGTTGAAATGAATCCATGCAGGCCGATGGCCAATGACATGATGGCGGAGCCGCCGTTCCAGGCAGCCGGCTGTCCGGGCGGAGTCCGGCAGGCCCGTTACAGCGGACACCAGTTGCGAAGCGCCGGCTTCACCCTTGTCGAATTGATGATTGTGGTGGCGATCATCGCCGTCCTGGCGGCGATCGCGCTGCCCACGTACACCAGCTACATCACCAAGACTCGCAGGACTGCAGCGAAAGGGTGCTTGTCGGAGTACGCCAACTACATGGAGCGGTACTACACCACCAACCTGCGTTACGACCAGGATACGCAGACCACTCCTGTCCAGAATTCGCTCACTCTGGCGGGGCTGGATTGCGCGACACCTCAGCGAACCGGCAACGACTATGGTTATAGCTTCCCGAGTGGTGCGGCGAGTGTTTCAACCTACACCATCCAGGCCGTGCCCATTTCTGGGAGCGCACAGGCGAAAAGGGACACCTTGTGCGGCACGCTCACGCTGAACCAAGCTGGCAAGCGCACCGCATCCGGTACCGGTACTTTGGATCAATGCTGGTGAGGATATGGCCCGGCTGATTATCGTCAGTCACGTTTTTCCGAAAACCAGTCGATCACGCAAACCACCTTCACGCTGAATCGGCCGCGCCAGGGCAGTGCGCAGCGATTCGTCGGTGGCCCAGATCTCGGCGTGGCTTCTCGCGCGTGAGATGGCGGTGTAGACCAGTTCGCGGGTGAGTACGCGGTTGCCTTCGTCCGGTGGCAGCACCACGGCCACGTCGCGGTATTCCGAGCCCTGGCTGCGGTGGATGGTGATGGCCCAGGCGCTTTCGTGGGCGGGCAGGGCGCGTGGCGAGAAGCTGCGCAGGCCGGCGTTGCCGTCGCGGTCGCTGAGCTCGAACCACACGCGCAGTCCCTCCGCGCCTTGCAGTGCGATACCGACGTCGCCGTTGAACAGGCCGCGGGCGTAGTCGTTGCGGGTGATGATCAGCGGCCGGCCGTGGTACCAGGCGTGATCGCTGTCGATGCCGAAACGGGCGGCGAGCCGGCGCGCGATGAGTTCGTTGAGGCCGTGCGCACCGAACGGGCCATCACGCAGCGCGCACAGGATCTGCAACTGATGCAGGCTTTGCAGCGCGGCGCTGGCGTCTATGGGCGAGGTCAGCAGCGTCTGCAGCAGTTCGGCATGCCGATCGATCCAGCCGTCGACGCAGGCGCGCAGAGCCTGTGGGTTGGAGCAATGGCGCAGGTGCAGGTCGCCGTCCGCGCGCTCTCTCAACAGCGTGTCCAGCCACGCCGGGTCGGGTGTGTCACGCAACGCCTCGATGCCGCGCTGCAGGCCGCTGCCGGCGCGCCAGCTGTGGGTGAGCGTCAGCACATGGCCGGCCAGCGCCGTATCATCCGTCGCCGTCCCCGGCGCGTTCTGCAGCCATGGCGCGAGCAGTCCGGCCATGGCCGATGGCAACTGGTTCTGCGGCGCGCTGGCGACGATGTCGGCGAGTACCGAGCCGGCATCGACCGAGGCGAGCTGGCCGGGATCGCCGAGCAGTATCAGTACGGCATCGGGACGCAGTGCCTCCAGCAGCTGACGCATCATGGCCAGATCCACCATCGATGCTTCATCGACTACCACGATATCTTCGGCCAGCGGGTTGCGTGGACCGTGGCTGAAGGTGTTGTCCATCGGCCGATAGCCGAGCAGGCGGTGCAGCGTGCGCGCATCGGCGTGCGGGATATGGTGTAGGTGCTCCTGCAGATCCAGTGCGCGATCTTCCAGTGGGAGATCTTGTGGGAGCGACTTCAGTCGCGACAGCTTCGGCTGAGTGTGGGAATCGCGACTGAAGTCGCTCCCACGCTGGGATAGCGAAACCTGCAGCTCGGCCTTGCCCCTGGCGATGGCTTGCACCAGTCGCTGTGCGGCCTTGCCGGTGGGCGCAGCCAGCGCAATCGATGGCTGCGCCGGCAGTCCGCAGGCGCGGGCATGACGCAGCAGCATCAGCAGCATGCGCACGACCGTCGTGGTCTTGCCGGTGCCGGGACCGCCGGTGAGCACGAAGAAGCGTGCGCCAGGCACGGCGGCTACCGCGGCGCGTTGCCAGTCGGCGGTCCCTGGCGGCATGCCCGCAAACAGGACATCCACATCGTCGGCCAGCGTATCGGCAGGAATCGGCAGCGTCCGTTGTTGGCAGCGCTGCAGGATCGCCGCGGCCAGCTTCGCTTCGTGCTGCCAGTTGCGCCACAGATAAAAACGGTTCCGTGCATCGAGCACGAACGGGTTGAAGTGCGCCCCATCGCCAACCCATGCGTGCTGGCGCAATGCCGCCAGCGCCTCGGTGTCGAAGCCGGCGTCGGTGTACGGGTCGGTCAGCCACGCGCAGGAGTGGCCGCGGCCTTCGGCGTTGCTGACCGCACGTACGGCGGTGGCGAGCAGGGTCGAGCCCGTGCGCTGGAACACCCATTGCGCCAGGGTCTGGTCGATCGCACGCTCGTCGGCTGGTGCAGTTGGCGGCAATGGTCGATTCATGCCGTAGCCTCCTGCACACCGGCGAATGCGTCGTCCAGCGCCTCGATCAGCGCTACCGGCCAGCGATGACGCCACACGCCGAGACCAGGAGCCAGCCCCAGCGCACGGGCAAACAGGTACCAGCTATCGCCGAGTTGGCGTTCGGCCGTATAGCCGTCCAGTCGCTGACGCAGGTAACGATGCAGGGCCACGGTGTAGAGCAGTGCCTGCAATGGGTAATGATGTTCGGCCATCGCGGCGTCGAGCGAACTGCCTTGGTAGTCGTGAAGCCGCGCACCGAGCCAGTTGGTCTTGTAGTCGAGCACGTGGAAACGGCCGTCCCATGCGACGATCAGGTCGGCAAAACCGGTCAGCATGCCGTTGAGTGTCATCGCGTCGAGGCTGGCCGGCACCGCGTCGGGCTGGCCGTGGGCAATGCAGAGTTGGCGCAGCCGTGCCAACGGCACCTGCTGTACGGGAAACTGGAACTCGAATTCGACGATGCGATGCTCGGCGGAAACATCGATTAGCCGCAAGCCATCGCCGAGATCGGCCTGGCGTGCACGATCGATCATCTTGCCGACCCGCTCCAGCGCTTCGCTGTTGGCCGTGACCGCTTGCGCGGTGAGTTGGTTGTGCAGCAGCTGGCGCTGCTCGGGCCATACCGGGCCTGGTCCGGCCAGTTCCAGTACCTGATGCACGGCATCGCCAAAGCGCGGACCGCGCAAGGGATACAAGCTCAGCAAGCGAGTGTCTTCGGCAGCTTCGACGGGTTCATCGGCAATGGCAGGCTCAGCCATACCGGTCTCATCAGCGGCACCACCGTCGTCGATCACTACTGCCGCGGCTGCATAGCGGGTCAGCCCGCTGAAACTGTGCAGCCACTGGAATGACCGCGGAACGGGCAACGGGGTCTGTGTGGCGCGCGGCGATGGCGCCTCGATCGGTGCCTGATAGCGGATGACGTTGTCAGCAAAGGGTGCGGACAACCGGATGCCTCCGAGTGCCTCGGCCATGGCCTCGAGCGAGGCTTCGCCTTCGGCAAGGCCCAGCTTCCTTTGCGCTTGCAGGATCAGCAGGTCGATCGCCGCCCACTCCCACGCCAGCGCATCCCCGCCAGGCAGCGGACCGCGATCCACCCAGTACACGTGCACCGCATGCACCGCCCGGGTCAGTGCGACGTAGAGCAGGCGCAGGCGTTCTTCGAGCTCTTCGCGGAAGTGCCGGCCGCGATGTTCGATGAAATCCATCGATCCCAGATCGACGCAGCGCCGGCCGCTGGCGTCGTGATAGCGCAACAGCTTCGGCGAGCGCACACCGGTGCGATCGCCGATGCGCCAGACCAGCGGCAGGAACACGATCGGAAACTCCAGTCCCTTGCTGGCATGGATGGTAAGCAATTGCACCCGGCGCGCATCGCTCTCGATGCGCAGCTGGCGTTCGTCGGCCGCCTCGGCATCGCCGTCGCCGCCTTCCTGGCGCATGTCGAGCAGCCATGCGTACAAGCCGTCCAGTCCTTGGCGCGAACCTTCTTCCGCCGCCAGCAGCTCGCCCAGATGACGCAGGTCGGTGAGCACGCGCTCACCTTCAGGCAGCGCCAGCAGCGCGGTGGCGCGTACGGCCAGCAGAGAGTCGATCAGCGCCAGCACGCCGCGGGTGCGCGCCAAGGTGCGCCATGACTCGAAGCGTTCCAGCTCGCGCTCGAACGCCGCCGGCCGGGCTTGCCACGCGCTGAATTGCTCCAGCATTGCCCCGAGCAGGCAGGTGGCCAGCGCGCCGCGCACCGCCTGATCGTCGTCGGGATGCAGCACGGCGTACAGGACCAGCGCCAGCTCGCGGGCGACTTCGCCGGCAAAGATGTTGCCGCGACCGCTGCCGACGCAAGGCACGCCGCGGGCGATCAGGCGCGTGCGCAACGCCATGATCTGGTTGTTGGTCGACAGCAGCACGGCGATGTCGCCAGGCGTCACGCGCTGGCCGCCGATCTGTTGTCGCGGATCGTTGAGCAGTTCGGCGATGCGGTTGGCACAGTCGTCCAGCGCCAGCGCTTCCAGCTCGCCGAGCGCCTTCAACGGATTGCCGCCCTTGTCTTTCGCATCGCCGCGGAATGGGTGGATGACCAGTGGCTGAGCCGCAGGTTCGCCGTCGATGGTGTAGGGCTCGTCGTCGGCTTTGCCGGCGGCGACGACTTGCTGATAGCGGATCTGCGGGTGGCCGAAGCCACCTTCTGTCTGGCCGTACCAGGCGTTCAAGGCCTCGACCAGCGCGCGGCCGGAGCGGTGATTGCTACCCAGCGAAAAACGCTGGCCGGCCTGTTCGCCGGCTCGCAGATAGGCGGCGATGTCGCCGCCGCGGAAACTGTAGATGGCCTGCTTGGGGTCGCCGATCATCACCAGGGTGCCGCGCCCGCGATAGATCCTGTCGAAGATCGCGAACTGGCGCTGGTCGGTATCCTGGAATTCATCGATCAATGCGACCGGGAATGCCTCGAACAACCGGTCGGCCAGCACATCATCGGCCGGCTGGCCGTTGGCATCGCCACCACACAACCTCTCGTAGACCGCGTCGATCAGCATCGAGAACGTCAGTACGCGGCGCTGGCGTGCGCGTCGCGGCATCTCTTCGCGACAGGCTTGCGCGGCCTCGGCCAGCACGGCGCCGCGGGTGAAGACGGCGCGCGATTGCAGCAACGGGCGCAGGGCCTGCAGTGCCCGGATCAGTGGATGGTCGTTCAGCGTGCCGGCGCTTTCGGGGGCTTCCTGTTCGAGTACGTTGTCCGGCTCGAACGTCTTGTCGAGTGCAGCCGCCAGTTGTTCTTCGTCGTCATCCCGGAGTGCTGCGACGACTTTGTTGAGCCGGTTCGCCAGCGCCGTCTTGCGTGAGCCGTACAGCGACTTGTCGCCGGCCAGTCGCTGCAACTCGGCGATGGTGGCCGCTGTGCGCAAAACCGCGATCTGGCGTTCGAGTCCGCCCAGGCCGCCGGCTTCGATCTGTGCGTCGGTGCTGTTCGCCAGACCGCCCAGATCGCGCAGCAGGCCTTCCGGACCATCCCTCAGCAGCAGCGCTGCCTCGCGCGGGTCTACCTCGCCGGCGAGATAGCGACGGCGCCAGAAATCCTCCACGCATTCGCGCTGCAGCTGCTGCTCGTCGAACAGCTTGTCGTTGGCGAACGCGGCACCGCTTTCCAGCGGGTAGTCGCGTTGGATGCGCTGGCACAGCGCGTGGATGGTCGAAACCGGCGCGCGGTCCAGATCGGTGCGGGCCAGCTGGATCTTGCGCAACGCGTGACGACGGCTATCCGCGTCGGGGCAGAGCATCGCCAGATAGCTTTCCAGCGAGTTGTCGCCGGCTCGCTCGATGGGAGTGAATTCGAGCAGCCTTTCGGCTTCGACCAGCCGCCGCCGCAAACGCTCGTGCAACTCCTGCGCGGCGGCATCGGTGAAGGTGGTCACCAGGATTTGTTCCACCCGCAAGTCGCGTTCCAGCAGCAGTCGCAGGTAGATCAGGCCGATGTTCCAGGTCTTGCCGGTACCGGCACTGGCTTCGATCAGGATGCGGCCTTGCAACGGCATCCGGCGCCAGTCGAGCGCGGGTAGGGCTGCGGTATCGACGGCGGTCATGGGCGGAATGTCTCCGATGCTTTCAACAGCATCGTGTGCTGCGGATCGAGCACCGTGCAGACCAGTTCGGTGGCAGCGACGAAAGCGTGATGTGCTGGACTATCCAGGTCGAACAGCTCCAGTCCGCGACTCAGCAGGGCGACATAGCCGGGCGCGTAGTCACGCTCGCCGCCATTGAAATCGTCGCCTGCCCATGCAGCTGCGGCTTTGCCGAGACGCGCCTCGGGCTCGCTGGCGGCATAAGCTTGGGCAGTGCGTGGAAAGAACAGCAGCGGTTGTTGCTCGGCGGATCGATAGCCTTCGACCAGGCCGCGCAGTCCTTGCCGAAGCTGGGCAGCATCCTGCGCACGGATGGGATCGAGCAGTCCCGAACTGCGCGCCTTGTGGTTGTTGGATGTCGGTTCCAGGTAGTCGCCGTGTACGGTGCCGGCATGGGTCAGCCGCAGCGCGGCCCAGTCGATGTAGAAGGCCAACATCTCCCTGAGGCCGGCGGCCCGGCCCGGTTGCGCATCGAACAGCAGCAAGCCGCCGTCGGCGCCATGAAAGATCCGATCGACCACGCCGGTCAGGCGCAATCCGTCGCCGAGGTCCAGGTCGATCGCCTGTGCCAGCGATCGGGCGATACCGTCGGCGAACAAGGGCTGTGCCTTGTCGAGCAGGCCATGCAGCGAGTCGCGCAGCTCCGCGTAGGTCTCGGCGCCGATGGCACCGCCGGCCAGCATGCCGGAACGCGCCAGCCATGCCGGCGGTTCGGCGGGCAGCTCGCGGCGGCCGGCGGCCAGCGTTTCGAACAACAGCCGGCGATCGACCCGTTCGATACGGTCGACTCCGGTTTCCAGCGGCTCGCGATCGGGCCAGCCGATGTCGTCGAGCGCCTGCAGACTGATACCGTGACCGCGCAGCAGCGCGTCCTTGGCCGGATCGCGCCAGTAGCGTTTGAGGGCACCGAGTGTGATTTCGCCTTCGGGCGAGGCGGCGGCCTTCGGTGCGCCGAAGGTTTCACCGAGAAAGCGCGGCACATGGGTGCTGGACGGCGTAGCGACGAACGCAGGGTCATATGAGAACAGCCGGGGATCGTGTCTCGGCTGGCCGTGCGCGTCGCGCTCGTAGTAGCGCGCGTCGAACGGCTGCAACGGGTGGCGGATGCGCCAGGGGCGGTCGGCTTCTTCGTTGTCGGCGATCGTGTGCTGCTCATCGAGAAACTGCAGCAGTTCGGCCAGCGGCGCGGCCGGATTGCGCGGCTTACCGTCATGCACGCCTTCACCGACATAGCTGATGTGCAGCACATCGCGCGCCGACATCATCGCTTCGAGAAACAGGTAGCGATCCTCGCTGCGGGTGTCGCGGTCGCCGCGGCGCGGCTGGCTGAGAATCTTGTTGAGGCCTGCGTCGTTGCCGGGACGGGGGAACTCACCCTCGTTCATGCCGAGCAGGCAGACCACGCGGAACGGAATCGACCGCTGCGGCACCAGTCCGCAGAAGGTCACCCCGCCGAGCAGGAAGGCCTGGCGCTCCGGTACCGCGTCGAGCGCACCGCGCACGGCTTCGCGCACCACGCTCCACGGCAGCGGTGTCTGGATGCCGACTTCCGCGGCCTGGCTGCCGAGGCCGGCGGCGAGTCGGCGCAGCGTGTCGAGCGCGTTGTTTTCGGTGGTGTCGCGCGGGTCGGCGAGGAACAGTGCGTCGATCAGTTCCAGCAGCCATTGGCTCCATGCAGCGAGCGGCCGCGCACCGGCAAATTCGCTGCGTGCCCGGCGCAGTTCGCCCAGCAGGCGATCGAACTGGCCCAGCGCCTCGACGGCGCTGCCGGAGACGCCATCCAGCGGCAGGATTCCATCTAGAAGGTGACCGTCCGGCAGTTCGCTGTCGTCGTCCTGCCCGACGATCAGCCCCGCGTACATCCGATCGAAGCCGAACTGCCACGAGTTCGCGTCGGCCGCCGCTGCGCCGACTTCGGCCTTCATGGCAGCATCCAGTCCCCATGCCACGCGGGCGCGGCGCAGCCAGCGCTCCAGCGCATCGCGGCCGCTGGTGTCGATCGCGAAGCGCCGCGCCACTGCCGGAACATCGAGGAAATCCAGTACTTCGCTGACCGTGAAGCGGCTTTCCGCCAGATCCAGCACTTGCGCAAAGGCGCTCATCAAAGGGTGGGCGCGCGCCAGTCCGACGTCGGCCAGATGCCAGGGGATGTGCAGCGGATCGCTGCGGTATTGCGCCGGCTCGCCGAACACCGCTGCGAGGTACGGCGCATATGCGCTGATGTCCGGTGCCATCACCACGATGTCGCGATGTTGCAGCATCGGATCGTCGGCGAGGCAGCGCAGCAAGGTGTTCTTCAATACTTCCAGTTCGCGCAGACGGGTATGGCAGGCGTGCACGCGCAGGCTGGGATCGTTGCGCAGAGCGGGCAGGAGTTCTTCCGCGCTGGCGCCATCGGCGACTTCCTCGCGCAGCGTCGCGCCGACCAGTTCGGGCTGCAGGCAGCGGATGCTGGATTGCAGTTGTGCCAGCAGCGAGGTTTCGCCGGGCAGCGGCTCGGCATCGTCGAGCGGATCGCGCTCGTCGATCGCGTCGCATTCGTCCAGGGTGAGGCAGAAATCCTGCGCGATGCGACCCAGAGCCACCAGCAACGGATGGCCGACTTCGTAATACAGCGCCTGCGGATCGTCGGCGTGCGTCAGCAGGAAGCGCTGCTTGCGCAGGTAGACCCAGTGCTCGCGGCACGGGTCGGGAAAATACAGATGCACGGGCGCGTGCAAGGCCGTGGCCTGCAGCGCCTGGAGTACATCCGGTGGCAGATGACTGACACCGAACACATGCAGCGGAGCGTCGTTTGCCGAGTCATGTCCCGTACGCAGTGCGTCGAGCAGTGCGGCGCTGCGCTGGGCGCGGTGCGGACGGTTGATGGAGGTCTGCAATTGCCGCCATAGCGCGGCCTGCCAGTCGCGACCGTGCTGGCCGGGATGCTGCTCCCAGTCCAGGATCCAGTCCGGCCGATAGATCAGGTATTGCGTGTACAGGCCGGCCAGGTGCTCGGCCAGCTGGAAGCCGCGCCGTGCGGCATCGTCGCCGGCCAGGTAGGCGGTGACCTCCGATGCCTTCAGGGCCGGCAGCGCCATCAGCAAACGCCAGCGCAGCACCTCATGCCGATACGCGCCGCCGATCAAGGCTTCGTCGCCCAGCACGCGGCGGGCGGTGCGCTCGAACCATTGCCAGGGCAGGATCATCTCGTAGTTGGCGGCGATGCCGTGGCTGCCATGCGGGCCGCTGCGCTGCGCGAAACGACCGAGCAGCCACCGCTGCAGGCCCGGATGCGCCACCACCACCGTTTGCCGGGCTAGCGGATTGGCCGGCCGCTGCGCCTCGAGCAGCTGTGCCAGCGCGTCGGCCAGCCGCTCGGTGCGGCTGCCGCGATGGACGATCAGTCCGCCTGGGTGTTCCTTCATCCTTTCCTGCCCTGATGACGCCATGGACACAGCATACCGAGGCAGCGTCCCACAGCCTGAGAATATTTCCCGATATTGACGCGGAAGATGTCGATCTGGCGATGGCCCGTTCGTCGTCTGGTCAGAGCAGGAGTTTTTCCAACCCACGATCCTTGGGAGACACGACGATGCGATTCATGGTGATAGTGAAAGCGGACAAGGACTCGGAAGCCGGTGTGATGCCGAGCGAGCAGTTGCTGACCGAGATGGGCAAGTTCAACGAAGAGCTGGTGAAGGCCGGCATCATGCTGGTGGGCGAGGGCTTGCAACCCAGCTCGAAGGGCGTACGGGTGAAATTCTCCGGCCATCAGCGCACGGTGACCGATGGGCCGTTTGCCGAAACCAAGGAACTGATCGCTGGCTTCTGGCTGTGGCAGGTGAAGTCGAAGGACGAGGCGATCGAATGGCTCAAGCGCGCACCGTTCGATGGCGGCACCGAGATCGAGTTGCGCCAGGTGTTCGAGGCAGAGGATTTCGGCGCCGAATTCACGCCCGAGCTGCGCGAGCAGGAAGAGCGCCTGCGGGCACAGATCGCCGCCAAATCGTGAGCCGGGATCCAGCCTCTCACCGGAAAACCAACGGAGCATGCTCATGCAACTGACCAACTACCTCATATTCAGAGATACCGCCGAAGCGGCTTTCACGTTCTACGCGCAGTGCCTGCGCGGCAAGATCACGACGATGATGCGCTTCGGCGAAGCGCCCGGCTGCGAGCAGATGCCGGCGGAAACCCGTGACTTGCTCATCCATGTGCGGCTGGAGATCGGCGACCAGGTGCTGATGGCTTCCGACTGCCCGCCCGACCGTCCCTACGACGGCATCAAGGGCTGCTCGGTGTCGATCCAGGTCGACACCAAGGCGGAAGGGGAGCGCATCTTCAATGCACTCAAAGAAGGCGGCACGGTGCAGATGCCTTATGAAAAGACCTTCTGGGCCGCGCGTTTCGGCATGTTGGTCGACAAGTTCGGCGTGCCGTGGATGGTCAATTGCGAAAAAGACCAGTAGCCATGCGCTTCCTGCCGCCGGGGACCCTCGGCGGCCGGTGGCGCCGTGGCGTTTCAACGCACTGATCGGAGCAGCTCATGTTCAAGATCATCCTCATCGTCGTTGTCGTCCTGATCGTCTTGGTGCTTGCATTTGCAACGACCCGACCCGGCACGTTCAAGGTTGAGCGTGCGGCGACGATCAAGGCTCCACCCGAAAGGATCCTCGCGCTCATCAACGATTTCAGACAGTGGGTCGTCTGGTCGCCGTGGGAGAGGCTCGATCCTGCGCTCAAACGCAGCTACAGCGGCTCGGCAAGCGGCCTGGGTGCCGTCTACGGGTGGCACGGCAACAGCAAAGTCGGCCAGGGTCGCATGGAGATCATGGCGTCGTCGCCGTCCGCAACCACGATCAAGCTGGATTTCATCAAACCGTTCGAAGCTCACAACATCGCCGATTTTACGTTGGCCTCGCGGGGCGGTTCGACCTTGGTCACGTGGACGATGCATGGCCCGAACCCTTACCTGGCGAAGCTCATGCACTTGTTCTTCAACATGGACAGGCTGGTCGGCGGCGATTTCGAGCGCGGGCTGGCCAACCTGAAGGCGGCGGCCGAGGAAAACTGATCCGCTCGAAACTGATTCGCTCTTGCGCCGGCGGGAGGCAGATGGTGTGATCGGCCACCATGAGCGTGACCGATACCCACCGCACCATCGATGCCGTCTGGCGGATCGAATCAGCCCGGCTTATCGCCGGCCTCGCGCGCATGGTGCGCGATGTGGGACTGGCCGAGGAGCTGGCGCAGGATGCGCTGGTCATCGCACTCGAGCAGTGGCCGCAGTCGGGCGTGCCGGACAATCCCGGCGCGTGGCTGATGACCACCGCCAAGCGCCGCGCGATCGATCGCCTGCGCCGCAGCAAACTGCTCGAGCGCAAGCATGTGGAGCTGATGCACGAGCTCGAGAGCGAACAGGAGCACGCGGTGTCGCAGGTAGAGGCAGCTCTGGATGATCCGATCGGCGACGATCTGCTGCGGCTGATCTTTACCGCCTGTCATCCGGTGTTGTCGGTCGAGGCGCGTGTGGCGCTTACCTTGCGTCTCCTCGGAGGGCTGACCACCGAGGAGATCGCACGTGCCTTTCTGGTGCCGGAGCCGACAATCGCGCAGCGCATCGTGCGGGCCAAGCGCAGCCTGGCCAAGGCCGAGGTGCCGTTCGAGGTGCCACGTGCCGAAGAGCTGGCGGCGCGCCTGTCGTCGGTACTCGAGGTGATCTATCTCGTGTTCAACGAAGGCTATTCGGCGACTGCCGGCGGCGACTGGATGCGGCCTGCATTGTGTGAGGAAGCGTTGCGACTCGGCCGCGTGCTGGCCGGGCTTGCGCCACGCGAACCGGAGGTACACGGCCTGGTCGCGCTGATGGAAATCCAGGCCTCACGTTCGCGCGCCCGCATCAATGGCAAAGGGGAGCCGATCCTGCTGCTCGAGCAGAACCGGGCGCAGTGGGATCGGCTGCTGATACGCCGTGGCTTTGTGGCACTCGAACATGCGGAAAAGCTTGGCGGCGCAAACGGCCCTTACGCGCTGCAAGCGGCGATCGCCGCCTGTCACGCACGCGCACTGGCAGCGGAAGACACGGACTGGGGCCGCATCGCAGCGCTGTACGGGGTGCTCGCGCAGGTCGCTCCCTCTCCCATCGTGGAGCTGAATCGTGCGGTAGCCGTTGCCATGGCACTCGGTCCTGCCGCCGGTCTTGAGCTCGTCGACGCGCTGGCCGCCGAACCGGCTCTGGCGAACTATCACCTGCTGCCGACCGTGCGCGGTGATTTGCTGGTCAAGCTGGGCCGACCTGGCGAGGCCCTCGCGGAGTTCCAGCGGGCCGCCGGTCTCACGCAAAACGAGCGCGAGCGCGAACTGCTGCTGGCGCGCGCGCGCGCATGCGCGGATGAAACGGCACCTTCGTCCCAGCGATAGGGAAAACGGCAAGCATCATGGCCCGGCAGGCCGAGTCATTCGACGCGAATCATCGGCTGAGGGGGTAGCCTTCTGTGTGCTGCTGAGTGCTTCCACCGCGGATGCGGCGTTCACTTGAAGCGTTCCGTTGGAGACTTTGCTGCTCCGTAGAAAAAGATCGTGGACTGTGCGCGCGTCCAGCCCCGGTGCGAGATACAGCAATAAACCGGCAATGCCGCTCACGTGCGCGGCAGCCATGGAGGACCCTGAGGTGAAGTCATATCCACCGCCGGGCTGAGTCGTCAGAATGTCGTTTCCCGGAGCACTCAGAACGCCGGCGCTCAAAACGCCGGTAGAGGCGGCTGCCTCCGCCGCACTGGCACGAACGACAATGACTCCCGGCGCACTGGCGGGGAATCCATCGATGGTCCCATCCGGCGGCATTGCGGCGATCACGATACGGCCCTGGAGGAGCAGCCGGGCTAACAGCCTGTTGAGCAGCGGATCGGCAGGCCCACCCAAGCTCAGATTGATGATACGGGTATCCGTATCGATGATCGCCGCCAGGGCTTTGGCCAGCGTGAAGGAGTTGCAGTGTGCGCCGGCATGCGGCGTCGGCGAATACCAGCATGCCTTGTAGACGCTGAGCAGGGCTTTGGGCGCCATCCCCACAATCCCTTGGCGATTGTCGGCGTCTGCGGCGATGACACCCGCGACTTCAGTGCCGTGGCTGTCGTGATCGAACGCCGCCGCATCGTCATCGACCAGGTTGTGCACATCGCGAATGCGTCCCTGAAGATCGAGATGCGTTACGTCGACGCCTGTATCGACGATCGCGATATGGACTTCGTTGCCTTGACTGAGGTTGTGCGCGAGGGCGGCATCGGTTTCCACGAAACCGCGTTGAAGATTGACGTAGGGGTCGTTGTACTGGCGTGCGTCCCCGGATTTCTCCGCATAGACGGCAAAGTCGTGCAACGGTTGCGCGAGTTGCACTCTATCGTCCTTGGCGAGTGCTTTGAGCAAGGCCTCCTGGGTCATGCCGGGAGGTGGCTCGAACACGACGCAGTACACGTCGAGGGCCTTGATCGGCCAGCCGGTGACCTCGCGCAATCCGTAATTCTTCTTCAGCGCCGCCAGCGTGGAGGCCGCGCGCTGGCCGGCGCCGTAATACCTTGAGGCGGGATAACCCAGCAAACTGGAGCCGGCGTTCGTGGAGGGTGACTCAAGTGGGTTGGCAACAGCCAGCACGATGTCGCGCTGGCTGTCCATGGAGGACACGCTGGCGACCGATGCACGGCTGGGATTGGCGTGATTGTCCGCGGGCGCCATGGGGCGCGAGGACGCGCATGCGCTCAACGCCGCGAATGCGACAAGCATGAGGAAGCCGTGTTTCATGGGCTGACAGCGACGGGCTCTGCCAGGCGGATGCCTCGAGTGGCGCGCAGTTGCTGCAATGCCTGAGCTGTCGAAGTGGCGTTCGTTGGTGCGACCGTATAGGCACCCATATCGTTGGGGCCACCCACGACCTGCAACCGGAGGGCGTGAAGCAGCGCGTTCCAGTCGGCTAGCGTCATGGTCGCATCAGGCACGACACGGATCGTCCCGGGGGCCGCGGGCACGGACTCCTGGCTGAGTGTTCGATACAGCGGGCTGCCGCTCGCCGACCACAACTTCACGCCAAGGACGCCGATACTGAGGGCCTGGACTAGCACCACGGCAACCAGCGCCCGGCTGAATCCATGCCGCGGCCGTGAACGATAAGGCGCTTCCTGAGCATCAGGCATATCAAGGCGACCCAGCAAGCGCCTCAATCCGGCATTCGCGTCGATCGAAATATCCGTGGGCAGCGACATGGCATGCCGCAAGCGACTCTGTTGCGCGAATTCCGTCCGGCACGATTCGCAGTGCGCCAGATGATCCTCCAGCCACTCGCCTTGCTCTTGCGTGGCACTGTTCTGCAGTACCCAGGGCATCGTGTCCCATGCGCGGACGCAGTCCCCGCCGGAATGTCTCAGGAACGTCATGGCACGTTCCCCTGATGCCTGGGCGATTCTCCAGCCAGCGCCGGAAGCACGTTGCGCAGCTTGACCCGCGCGTGGAACAGGCGCGCCTTCACGGTGCCCACGGGGCACTGCATGATGACGGCAACATCGTCCAAGGTATGGCCCACGCCATAAACCAGTTCGATCACGACGCGTTGATCCACGGATAAATGATCGAGCCCCTTGCTCAGCCAGTCGCGCAACTCGCGATCCTCATCATCCATGTCATGGGCAGAGGTGCGTTGCTCCGACATGGTATCGCCTTCGACCGGCTCGTCGCCGTGTTGCCGCAGCGCCTTCAGTCCACAACGATAGGCGATGCCCATGAGCCACGTCGAAACGCGCGAATCGCCGTGGAAGTTGCCCGCTTTCTGCCAGGCGATCCACATGCAGTCGTTGATGACTTCCTCGATGACATCGGGGCGCCGCGTCAACCGGGAAAGGAAACGGCACAACCTGCCGTGATAACTGCGATACAGCACGCCCAGAGCGACACGATCACCCGCCGACATGCGTTGAAGCAGCATGCGGTCGGTGACGTCAGCGTCGATATCGTCGTCGTTCATGGGCTCGATGGAGGTCATTGGACTATGGCTGGTTCGTTGCGTAAGTACCGTATCAACGCGAAAAGGTTGCTCCCGGGTCAAAAGGACCGTGAAATCGTCGCGACCCAGGCCGAGGCGTTCAGCTTGGCCCATTGCTGTGTTTCCGGCGCGGCTACGATGCGGTCGAGTTCTATCCGCCAGGGCCCGTTGCTCCACAATAGACCCAAGTGGCCATAGCTGTAGTGGTTTGCGGGGACGGGGTACGAGTAGTGGCTCGTGTAGACGTACTCGTAGCCGTCGGAGTCCGCGTAAACGTGACGGTGGTGGACGTAGGGCGCCATGAGGGATTGGGTGATGCCCGCACCGGCGGAAAGAGAGAAGTGCGGCGTCAATGGCCAATGGAGATTGATGTCGGCGGCACCACGCAGCTGCCGGTTCTTCGCGCCGATGACGTGAATGGCCGACAATCCGAAGCTCAGCACGTCCCGGTAGCTCCAGCTGGCTCCCATTTCGGCTCGGTCAAAGGCTTTCGATCCGGTCATGCCGGGATATCTGTAATAGAGCAGGCTCAGCTGCATCTGCCAGTCGCTGGAAAGAGACCAGTAGCGGGATGCCTGGACAAGGGCTTCCACGAGGCGGCCAGGCGAGCGTACTTTCGTACTTCCCGACAGGCCCAGCGACCAACCTGATGGAAGAGTCTGGGAGGCCGCGCCCTCGGTGGGGAAAGTCCAGGCGGCGGCGCCTTGCACGATGGGCGTATCGCCGGTAATCACCTGGCCGCGGTCGACCAGTTGCGAGCTGAGTGCCACGGTGCCGTTGAAGGTCGTCGATTGGGCCTGAAGTGCCGGGGAGAGGCATGCGCCCATGGCAAGCAAAGCGAAGCCAAGGCCCTTGCGGATAGCCGCGCCAAGTCGGATGGCATGACTGGGCCGGGAGCGGGCAGGGCAATGACGCCACCCCATCGCTGCGCAAGAAAGGCGATAGTCCGTCATGAGCGAATTAGGCGCATTGGGTCCTAACTCCATGGAAACTCGCAAGCCACGGGGTGAGGCACCCAACAAACACCAACCAGAGAATCGTCATGTACGACGGTTCATTCTTTGGATGGCCCGTTTGGCACCATCGGCGTTCCTGCCATCCCGGGCGTGATGGCACGGCAGATACTAGTCGATCTGCGGCCATCAGGTAACGTCATTTGGGGATGGTGCCGAAGTGTGAAACGAGATCGTCCAGACCTTGGGGCAGACAAGGCCGGCGTGTTTCATTTTGATAGCGGGATTGGCCTGTTTTGCCGATAGCGACAAATGGCCATGAAGCTTTTCCGGTATCCAGGCCAGTGGGTTTGCCGCCAGTGCCCTCTCGTTGGGCAGGGTTTTTGTTCTTCAATCCTATCCCCGAAATGCCTCTGCGGAATGCCTCTGCACACCGCCGTCATCAAGCCGTTCTCCACATACCTAATGGGCGGCCGGCTTTGCCCGACATACAGGCCGCGAGTGGCTTTGCAGGCATGAGTGCCTGCCGGGCTTTGAAAGGTTGCATCCGGCCTTCCGAAACAGAAGTCGGCGCCTTCGGCTTACCCGCCAGGACGACGAGCAACCTTTCATCGGCCAAGTGGCACTCAAGCAAGTGAGTCGTCTTCAATGAATTTACAGCCGGGTCCAGAACATGGAAATCGAACGAATCCAGTTGCAGAAGCACGGCGACAACAGCGGCATGCTCATCGCACTGGAGGAGGATCGAAACGTACCCTTCGTGATACGGCGCGTGTATTACATATTCGCCACGAAGAGCGACGTGCACCGGGGCCGGCACGCGCATCGTCATCTTCATCAACTGGCAGTGGCGGTGCGTGGCTCCGTCACCTTTCTGCTTGACGACGGCAGCGGGCCCGTCGAGGTCGTGCTCGACGATCCCTCGCATGGCCTGATGCTCGGTCGCATGGTGTGGCGCGAGCTGTACGACTTCAGCGAGGATTGCGTATTGATGGTGCTGGCCGACCAGTTGTACGACCAGAGCGATTACATCACCGACTACGCCGATTTTCTGCGCGAGGTCGGCGGCTCCGTATACCCGGAGGACATGGTGGCATGTCAAGGCCGCTAGTCCTGGTCGGCGCGGGCGAATTCGCGCAGATCGCCTGCGAATACTTCGAATACGACAGCGACTATGACGTGGTGGCTTTCAGCGTCGAACGCGAATATCTCGCGCAACCGGTGCTGGCCGGTCGTCCCGTGGTGGCCTACGAAACGCTGGAAACGCATTACCCGCCGGCGGACGTCGACGTGTTTGTCGCTATTCCGTCCAGCCAGCTCAATCGCCTGCGCACGCGTTTCTACCAGGATGTGAAGCGCAAGGGCTATCCACTCGCCACGTATGTCAGCACGCGCGCCTTCGTGTGGCGCAATGCCGAAGTGGGAGAGAACAGCTTCATCTTCGAAGGCAACGTGATCCAGCCTTTCGTGCGCATCGGCAACAACTGCATTCTCTGGAGCGGCAATCACGTGGGACATCGCACCGTCGTGTGCGACAACGTGTTCGTCGCCTCGCATGCGGTCATTTCAGGTTATTGCGAGATCGGCGAGAACAGCTTCATCGGCGTGAACTCCACTTTCAACGATCACGTGAAAGTTGCGCCGGACAATGTGATCGGCGCCGGTGCGCTGGTCACGCGCGATACGGAGCCGGGGCGGATCTACGTCGGGTCGCCGGCCCGTGCGGTGCCCGGCAAGTCCAGCCTCGACGTGAGGCTTTGAAGCGCACATGTCCGAATGGGCCAAGAAAGGGCTGGTGTTCGAAACCGCGCGGCATGGCGTGGGCGGCTGGATGTGTCACTCGGCGCTTACGCCGACCCCATATCGCATCGGCGATGACCGCATCCGCGTCTACGCGGGGTTTCGCGATGCCGATGGCGTCAGCCGCATCGGCTTCGTCGACGTGCTGGCAGACGATCCGGCGACCATCATGCGCGTCAGTACCGAGCCCGCACTCGACATCGGTCGGGACGGCTGCTTCGACGACAATGGCGTGATCCTGGGCGATATCGTCGATGCCCCGGGCGGCCTGCACATGTTCTATGTCGGCTTTCAGCGCGTGGCCAAGGCCAAGTTCCTGGCCTTTACCGGCCTGGCGGTTTCCACAGATGGCGGCGACCATTTCCGGCGCGTGCAGGAGACACCGATCCTGGGTCGCGCGCCCGGCCGAAGCACCATCGGCGCGGTGCACTCGGTCATCCACGAAAACGGCCGCTGGCGCCTGTGGTATGCCGTCGGCGACGACTGGGAAATTATCGGCGGCCAACCCTTTCCGCGTTACCACATTCGCTATGTGGAGACGGATGATCTGAGGTCCATACCGCGCGAAGATCAGGTCTGCCTGCTGCCCCGCGGCAGCGAGTACCGCATCGGCCGGCCGCGTGTATATCGGCTCGGCGGCAAATACGTCATGTACTTCACGCGGGGCAATCTCGGCGGCGAATACTTTCCCGGGGTTGCGTACAGCGATGACGGCGTCCGCTGGGAACGCCGCGACGAGGAACTGGGCATGACGCTGTCCACCAGCGGCTGGGATTCGCTGGTCATCTGCTATCCCGCGCTGATCCCGCAGCGGGACAAGCTGCTGATGTTCTACAACGGCAACGACATGGGGGTGGATGGATTCGGCGTGGCTGAGGCCGAGAGCGCCCACTTCGACGGTGGTGCGGATGTTCACGGTTAGGCCCTACGCCCAGGCCGACGCGAACGTCTGGGATGCGCTGGTCGAGCATTCCCGCAACGGCAATCTTCTGCATCGGCGCGGCTACATGGATTACCACGCCGATCGTTTCGTCGACCGGTCATTGATCGTCGAGCGGAACGGCGAAGCCGTGGCCGTTTTTCCCGCGAACATCCGCGATAACCTGGTGACAAGTCACGGCGGCCTTACCTATGCCGGACTTATATCGACGCAAGCCTTGCGCGCCGAATCGACGCTTGCCGTATTCGAGCAGATCGGCAACCACTATCGCGCGCTCGGCGTGGAAAGCGTCATCTACAAGGCGGTACCGCATGTGTTTCACGCCTATCCGGCCGAAGAGGATCTGTATGCGCTGGATCGGCTGGGAGCGCGGCTGAAGCGTCGCGATCTTTCCTCGGTCATCCCGTTGCGGGAAACATTTCACTTCACGCAGGGGCGTAGGCACGCGATCGACAAGGCAAGAAAGGCGGGCCTCCGAGTGCAGGCCAGCGCCGATCCGGCGGCTTTTCACGAGCTGCTTTCGGAAGTGCTGGGCAAGCACGATACCCAGCCGACCCACAGCCTGCAGGAGCTACGCATGCTGCAGGCGCGTTTTCCGCAGCGGATCGTGTTGCACGAGGCACGCCGCGAGGACGTCTTGCTGGCGGGCGTTCTTGTCTATGATTTCGGCAGGGTCGTGCACACCCAGTACATGGCTGCCTCGGAGGAGGGACGCCGCATGGATGCGCTCAGTTTTCTGCTGGCAGAATTGATAGTCGGCATCTACACGGACAGGGCGTATTTCAGCTTCGGCATTTCGACCGAACAGGAAGGGCGAGTGCTCAACGGCGGCCTGATCGCGCAGAAGGAATATTTCGGCGCGCGGGCTGTCGTGCACGATTTTTACGAGTGGCGGCTGTGATGAAAGTCGACCCGATGAAGACCGTTCCGATGGAGGCGACTCCGATGGATATCCCGTTCCTCAGCCTCAAGGACGTCAACGCGCGATACGCCGACGAGCTGAAGGCTGCTGCTGCGCGGGTTATCGATTCAGGTTGGTATGTGCTCGGCGATGAAGTGGTGTCCTTCGAGCGCGAGTTCGCCGCGTATTGCGGCGCGAGCCACGCCGTGGGGGTGGGGAACGGGCTCGATGCACTTTCGCTGATCCTGCGCGGTTACAAGGAACTCGGTGTCATCGAAGAAGGCGACGAGGTCATCGTGCCGGGCAATACCTTCATTGCCAGCTTTCTCGCCATTACCGAAAACAGGCTCGTGCCGGTTCCCGTGGAGCCCGATCCGGCGACGTTCAACCTGGATCCGGCTGGCGTGGAGGCCGCCATCGGGCCACGCACACGCGCCATCATGGCGGTACATCTGTATGGCCAGTTGGCAGATATGTCGGCTTTGACGGCGTTGGCCCGACGGCACAAATTGCTGCTGATCGAAGACGCGGCGCAGGCGCACGGGGCGATCAGCGGCGGACGCAAGGCCGGTGCGTTTGGCGATGCAGCGGCCTTCAGTTTTTTTCCCACCAAGAATCTTGGCGCACTGGGCGATGGTGGCGCCGTGGTGACCGGCGATACCGCGCTGGCGCAGCGGATCGCTGCCTTGCGCAACTACGGTTCCGATGTGAAGTACCACCATCTTTTCCAGGGCCTCAATTCGCGGCTTGACGAAATGCAGGCCGCCATGCTGCGGGTAAAGCTGAAATACCTCGACGAGGACATCGCGTGGCGCCGCCGGGTGGCACGCCGCTATCGCGAGGGCATCCGTCATGCGCATATCCAGTTGCCGGTGGTGGCACGGGAGGAACAGCACGTCTGGCATCTTTTCGTGGTTCGCTGCGCTCACCGCGATGCCTTGCAGCGGCATCTGCAAGCGCATGGCATACAGACCCAGGTGCACTATCCGGTGCCGCCGCACCGGCAGCCGGCCTATGCCGCCTTGCGGGACTCTCATCTGCCGTTGACGGAACGATTGCACGATGAAGTGCTGAGTCTTCCGATGGGACCGACGCAGAGCGAGGACGCCGCGGACAGGGTGATCGAAGCCTGCCAGGCGTTTGAGTGCCCGGTATGAACATCGTACGCACCGGCTTCTATACCACCCTGGCTACCGCTGCTCGGCTGCTTGCGGGTCTGGTCGTGATCAAGCTGGTGGCCTGGTTTGCCGGGCCCGTGGGTGTGGGCAAGCTGGGCCAGTTCATGAGCCTCATGTCGTTGCTGGCCGTGCTGGCCGGTGGCGGCATCAGCGCCGGCATCGTCAAATACGTCGCCGAGTACCGCCACGATACGCAGAAATTGTCGCGCCTCCTAGCCGCTGCGCTCTGGTACGCGCTCTGCGCATCCTGCGTGATGGGCGGTGTCACGCTACTGTTCAGTCGGCAGATCGCGCTCTGGCTGCTGGGCGATCCGGGTTACGCGAGCCTGATCCGCGTACTCGCCGTGGCCCAGCTCGGCATCGCACTGGTCAACTACATTCTGGCCGTGATCAACGGTTTCATGGACGTGCGTCGGCTGGCTTTCATCCAGGTGCTGGGGTCGGCTCTCAGCATCGTGCTGGTGGTCGGGCTGTCGCGCTGGCTGCATCTGTACGGCGCGCTGCTGGCACTGGTCACAGGCCAGGTACTGTGCCTGGCCATCGGCTTGCCCGCGTGGCGGCGAAGCCCCTACTTCCAGCCCAGCATGCTGAGGATGCATTTCGATCGCGAAATGACTCGGCGGCTCGCCGCCTTTTCGGTGATGACGCTCAGCTCCGCCTTGCTGCCGCCCTTGATCAATATAGCGGTACGCGATCACCTCGCTGTCCGGTTCGGCTGGGAGCAGGTCGGCTACTGGCAGGCCGTGAGCAAGGTGTCGGACGCCTACCTGCTGTTCCTCACCACGGCCATCAACATCTACTACCTGCCCAAGCTGGCATCGACGCACGAGCGCGCATCCCTGTTGCTTGAACTGCGTAACGCCTACCGCTACCTGCTGCCTGCGGTCGTCGCGCTGGCGGCCGTGGTCTATGTCATGAGAGGCTGGGTGACACGGTTGCTGTTCAGCGCGGACTTCGCGTCCGCCAACGCATTGTACGGACCGCAGCTGATGGGCGATGTCGTCAAGATCGCATCCTTCATTCTCTCCTACGTCATGCTGGCCAAGGCCATGACACGGCTGTTCGTGATATCCGAGTTCGTGTTTGCCGCGAGCTATCTGGCGCTGGTCTATGTGTTTACCGCGCACTTCGGCCTGGTCGGCGCGATGTACGCGTTCACCATCAACTATCTGCTCTATCTCGCGTTCAACGTGCTGGTGGTACGACGCTACCTGGGAGGGATGTGATGTCGGCCTTTGATGCATCGAAAGACACGGCGGCCATGCCGCTGGTCTCCGTGCTCATCCCCGCGTTCAACCACGAGCGTTTCGTGCAGCGCTGTCTGGATAGCGTGCTGGAAGATCCTTATCCGGCCAAGGAGCTCATCATCATCGACGATGGGTCGACCGACAAAACCGGCGAAAGGATCGCCGATTGGGTGGCGACGCATTGCATGGATCTTCCGATCGAGTATGTGCGTCGGGACAACAGGGGCATCGCAGCGACCTTGAACGAACTGGTGGCGCGAGCGAGCGGAGAGTTCCTGCGTCCGGGCGCCAGCGACGACTACCTGTTGCCAGGAGGTCTCGCTGCGCAGGTCCGCTACCTGCTCTCGCATCCGGACAAGGGGGCGGTGATCGGAGATTCGATCGTCATCGATCAGGATGGGAACAAACTCCATGACAGCGGCATGCGCGATCTTCACGGCGCCGACAAGAGCCTCTATCGGTCGGACGACGGCATACGCCGCGCCGTCATCAGCCAGTGGGCCATCGGCGGTCCGGTCGCCTTGATGAGAAGGAGCGCGCTGGACACCGTCGACCGCTGGAGCGAAGGCCTGCGCATCGAAGACTGGGATCTCTTTCTTCGCCTGGCGGCCCGTGATGCGCTTGGCTTCATCGACGTCAGCGTCTGCGCCTACCGCATTCACAGCAGCAACCTCAGCAAGACGCGGCATGCGGCGACCCGGGTCATCAACCTGGTCGAGTCGAGACAGGTCGCGATACGTCGGGCGTGTCTGTTCGGTGAACCCTACAGAACTTTGCTCAGGGCGCAGTCGCATTACATCGGCGCCAAGATTTCGTTCCTGCAGAGGCAGTGGGGGGCGCTGGCGCTGCACATGCTGGCGTATCTATCGCTGATGATCCTGTCGAAGGTCAGGTTCCCCTCCGCAAACCACGGTGCGGAGGCGACATGAAACGCTTGCTGTGTCTTCCCTCGACGTATCTCGGGCTGCCGATCCTGCTTGCGTGCGGGCTTACCTGGCTTACTTACGATCTCTCCGTCGATTACCTGCGAGGCCTGCTTCTGCTGGCAGCGAGCGCATCGGTCATCGTGTTGTTCGACGTATATGCGGGCGTAAGGATTCCCGAGCCCGTGCGATTCCGTGCGCGTCATTACGCCGGTACTCGCGACTCGTTCGTCGCGCTGGCTTTTGCGGGGCTGATCGCTTTTTTCTGCCTGATTGATCTCACGCTGTTCCCGATTCCGCTGCTCGACAAGCCCTCGTCGTATGCCTTGATGGAAGGTGGCCGCGAACATGTCCGGCACATTTCGGATATGTGCTGGGTGCTTCCGCCGATCGGGCTGCTCTGTGCCAGGAGCAAGTGGCTGCGCAACATGCTCATCGTCATCGGCTTTCTGTTCCCGGTGCTGGTGATCGACCGGAACAGGCTCTTCGCTAGCGTGTTTTCGTTTGCGCTCGTCATCATGTTGCGACGTGACGAGGCAAGGCCGCTGCCGTGGAAAAGTGTCGGTTTTCTGGCGATCGCAGGCAGCAGCGTTTTCTCGGTCCTCGGCATCCTGCGATCCGGGCCACTGGAAAACATCACGCTGCCTTTCAGTGCCATGTACCGGGCTGCTCCGCTGGGCATCAAGTGGCTGCTGCTTTACGGCAGCGCCGGCCCCTACAACTTCAGCGCCATCCTGACCAAGCATTACTCCAACGCCAACTTTCTCATCAATCAGGTGGTTCCCCTGAAGGGATCCGTCGTGACCGCCGGGACGGACATCCCGCTGGACGCGCCGACCATCAACGTGGGTACGGAGTTCTTTCCGTTCCTCATGGCGCTGGGTCCGGTTGGCGCGGTGGCTGCCATCTTCGTGCTGTACGGCTTGCTGCTGTGGAGCGTGCGGCGCCTTCGCCCGACCGTACCGCTGTTTTCCCTGCTGATTTTTCTGCGTGTTTCCTACGTGTGCGTGATGTCGCCCTTCGCGCCACAGGCCTTCACGTGGACGAATGCCGGTTTCATCGGCCTGTGTCTTTCCATGCAGGTTCTCGTCGCATGGCTGCCGAACAGGAGGTTGCAGAAACCGATAGGCGACGGGCAGGGAGAGGCCTCCGCGACAGCCGTGTAAATCATGTCTCCACCATCTTTCCAGCGAGTACAGAACCATGGAACAAGACGAAATCTATCTGATCGATCTCTGGCGGATATTCTCCCGCGAGTGGAAATGGTTTGTGGCAGTGCTGGTCGTGGCACTGGTCTGTACGTATGCGTTTGCGCATCGGGCAAAGAACCAGTGGGAGGCGACCGCCTGGATCCAGATCGGGCAGGTCGGGCAGGTGCCGTCGGGCCAGGATCCGAAGACCGAGTCGTTGGCTAGGGTTGTCGAGCGCCTGCAAATGGTGCCTTTCGAAAACGAGGTGATGAACAGCCTCGGCTTTTCGCCTGACTCACCCGAAGCCGGCCTTTATCGCAAAAGCATCAAGCTGGATCCGTTGCCTTACGCCGGCCCACTTATCCGGATGACCTTGCGGGCGTATTCGCCGCAACAGGCCCGTCAATTCGCCCTGGCGACGGTCAATCAGCTGCGGGCGATCCATCAGCACCTCGAAACGACGCCGTTGCAGCTGGCCAACGCACGGCTCGAAGAAATCCAGGCCGATTTGCGCAATGCGCAAGCCGAGCGGGATCGATTGCAGCAGGCCGTCGCGCCCGGAAGCAAGGACGACACGGGCAGCAAAAGCATCCAGAACCCGTTGCTCGCCAGTGTGTTGCTGACCAGCAAAAACGCGGAGATTCGCAACTTGCAGCTGGCCAGAAGCGATCTCCTCGATCGCCTCAGTGCCACGTATACGTACGAAACATCGCTGCTGGGCTCCATCTATGTTCCCAAAAACAGGGCATCTCCGAATTTGGTGTTGATATGGGGTGCTGGCATCTTGCTGGGGGGGTTCCTGGGCGGATTGGTCGCCTTGGCCAGAAACGCTGTGCGGCGCCGAGTGCACAGATAGTGCTGTCGCCCTCATGGTCATGGAAATGCAGCTCGCCCGGAAGCCACGTATCCATATGGGCCGGCTGCATTCAACCAAAACGGCCAATACAGGCACTCACGATGCAGATCAGTGAAAAATGCCGAGGCTGATGCCACGGATCGACCGGAGGTTCGCCCTGGATGCCGTTGCGAATCATGGACGGTCTGCCGGTGGAACGGAGATCGATATGAGTGGGCAACCCAAGCTTGAAATCGTGCGCCAGGCGGTATCCGACGCCAGCGTTCGTCAACGCCCACGGAATGCGCCCCTGGACGACGCGCAGCTGCTCGAAACGCAGCGCGCCTTCGATAGCGTCGCCGCCGACTATGACGGGCCGCGCGGCAACAACGAGCTGATCCAGCGCATGCGGCTGACCTTGTGGGACACCGTGCACAGCGAGGTGCCGGCCGACGCCCGCCTGCTCGACCTGGGCTGCGGCACCGGCATCGACACGGTCGAGTTCGTGCGGCGCGGTTTCCATGTCGTCGCCACCGACTGGTCGCCACAGATGGTCGAGCGTACGCGGACGCGCGTCGCCGCTGCGGGGCTGCAGTCCCGCGCAACGGCGGTGCACCTCGGCGTGCAGCAGCTCGACCAGCTCGAAGGCGAGTTCGATGGCATCTATTCGAACTTCGGCCCGTTGAACTGCGCGCCGGACCTTCGCGCCGTCGCGGCCGAATGCGCGCGCCTGCTTCGTCCCGGCGGCACCTTGGTTTTTTCGGTAATGGGACGAATCTGCCCATGGGAGCTGGTGCATTACGCGCTGCGGGGCCGCTTCAAGCGGGCCGGCGTGCGCGCCGCGCGAGGCGCGACCGCGGTGGGGATGAACCATCACACGATCTGGACTTATTACTACCTGCCGCGCGAGTTCTACCGTGCCTTCGCGGAACACTTTTCGCTGCAGAGCTATCGCGCGCTGAGCCTGTTCATGCCGCCGCCTTACCTGGTGGACTACTACCGCCGTCGCCGCCGCTGGTGCGAGCGGCTGGGCCGGCTCGACGACCGCCTGGGCGCCACGCCGCTGCTGCGCGACATGGGCGACCACTTCCTGATCGTGATGCGGCGGCGCTGAGCTCATGGACATTCTCCAGGCAGCGATGGACGTCAGCTTGTGCCGTGCGGTCTCGGTCACGACGGAAGCCAGCTCGCGTTTACCGCTGCCGATCCGGGCAGGGCGGATCGGCTCGTCGCTGGCCGCGCGGGCGTACCGGGTCGATCTGCGCGACCATCTGATCTTTCCCGGCATGATCAACGCGCACGAGCACCTGCACGTCAACACCGTTCCGCCGCTGAAAGCCGCTGCGCCCTTTCCCAACAGCTACGCCTGGATTGCGGCGTTTCAGGCCCATTTCGAGGAGCCCGCCGTCATCGCCGCGCTGCAGGTGCCGAAGGAATTGCGGCTGCAGCACGGGGCGCTGAAGAATCTGCTTGCCGGCACCACCTGCGTGGTGCATCACGATCCCTGGCATCCGGCGCTGGACGCGACGAATTTTCCAGTCACGTTGCTGCGCGATTACGGCTGGAGTTACGCGCTGGGCTGGCCCGGTTACGGGCCGCCGGCGCAGCAGAGCTTTGCCGCCACGCCCACCGACCGGCCCTGGCTGATCCATCTGGCCGAGGGTACCGATGCGACGGCGCAGTCGGAGTTGGTCCAGCTCGAACAGCTCGGATGCCTGGCCGCGAACAGCGTGCTGATCCATGGCGTGGGCCTGCGCGAGCGGGACATCGATCGGGTGATCGCCAGCGGCGCGGCGGTGGTCTGGTGTCCCAGCAGCAACCACGCCTTGCTAGGGAAGTCGCTGGATCCGCGGCGCCTTTGCGCGGCCGGCCGGCTTGCCCTGGGCAGCGACTCGCGGCTCAGCGGCGCGCGCGATCTGCTCGAGGAAATGCGCGGCATCGCCGCTCGCCGCGAGCTCAATCCCAGGCAACTGCTGGGGCTGGTCACGACCCAGGCCGCACGCATTCTGCGGCTGCCCGCCGGTGGCAGCCTTGCGTCGGGAGCGCCGGCGGATCTGGTGATTGTCGAGGACCGCGGCGGCGATGAGAGGTGCGGCCTGGTGGGCATCGAGCGCAGCCAGATCCGTGCCGTGGCGCGCAATGGCGTTCCCCGTATCGCCGATCCGGATTTCGCCGAATGGTTTGCGGTCGCCGGCATGGAAGCGGTGCCGGTGACATTGGACGGCAAACCGAAGCTGCTGGCCAAGCCGCTGGCCGAACCGGCGCTGGTCGCGCTCGAACCCGGACTCGAACTGGTCGCCGATCTGAATGAGCGCGATCTCATCATGGAGGCCCGATGCCAGTGATGTCGCGCCCCCCGATTCTCATGCCTGCAGAGGCTTATGCATTGTGGGCATCCAGTTATCCCGCGCATGCCCATAATCCGGTCATGCAGGCCGAGGAGCGCGCCATGCTGGCGCTGATGCCCTCCGGGCTGCAGGGGCAGGCGGTACTCGACGCCGGCTGCGGTAGCGGACGCTACATGTTGCATGCGCTGCGACGCGGCGCGGCGCGGGTTATCGGCGTGGATATTTCGCCGCAGATGCTGGAGCGCGCGGGCTCCGAGCTGGCCACGTTCCAATCCGGCGCCGAAGTCGACCTCATACAGGGCAGCCTGACGGCGCTGCCGGTGCCGGATGGGTGGGCGAATCTGACGATCTGCGGTCTGGTCATCGGGCATCTCGAGAACCTGGAACAGCCGCTGGCCGAGCTGCGCCGGGTGACCCGGCCCGGCGGCACACTGTTGTGCAGCGACGTGCATCCGATCGGGCATGCGCTGGGTTGGCTGCGCGATTTCAAATCCGGCGACCGGCATTACGCCGTGCGGCATACGCAGCACCTCTATAGCCACTGGCACGCGGCCTGCCAGACGCTTGGGTTGCGCATCGAGCAGGTGGTGGAGCCGATGCTCGATCCGACCGGCATTCCCGACAGCGCGCACTTCGACCGCACGGCGCTGGAGGTTCCCGTCGCGCTGGTGTTCCAGCTGCGGCGCCTGGCCTGATCCATGTCTACCTGAAGACGTCCCATGACTCACCGTCCCATGCCTCATCGTCCCAGTACGCTGCTGGTCAACCCGACCGTTACCACGCGTCCGCGCTTTCCGCTGTCGCTGCTGAATCTGGCCGCGGCGCTGGATCGCTTCGGGGACAGCCACATCGTGGACGGCAACATCGATCGGGATCTCGTGGCCGCGACCCTGGCGGCCGCAGAGAAACAGCACTACGACGCCGTCGGCATCGGCATCATGGGTGGCCCGCAGGTGGCGCCGGCGATTGCCGTGTCCAAGGCGATTCGCCAGCATTACCCGTCGATGCCGATCATCTGGGGCGGTTACTTTCCCACGCTCTATACCGATACCACGCTGGCGGCGCCCTATGTGGACTACGCGGTGCGGGGGCAGGGCGAGGAAAGCCTGGCCGAGCTGGTCTCGGTGCTGGGCCGTGGTGGCGATCGCGAGGCGTTGGCCAGGATCGGCGGTTTGTCCTGGCGTCGCGACGGCGAGATCGTGCACAACCCCAATCGCAGCTTTCAGCGCGGCGATCCCGCGCTGGTGCTGCCTTATGAAAAGCTGGGCGATCCGGACAAGTACCTGGCGAGCACCTTTCTCGGGCGCCGTACTGCCGTGCACCAGGCATCGATCGGATGCCGCTTCCGCTGCACGTTCTGCGGGGTGGCCGCCATGTTCGGCGGGGCGACGTCGCTGCCGCCGACCGAACGCCTGGAGCGCGAACTGGGCTACCTCAAGTACGAACTGGGTGCCGACTCCATCCTTTTCTACGATCACAACTTCTTCGACCGCGAACAGGACATGATCCCGATGCTCGAGATCATGGCCAGGCTCGAAATGCCCTGGTGGTGCTTCGCGCGCGCCGATGCCCTGCTCAAGCTTTCCGAAAGCACCTGGGAGTTGGTGCGGAAAAGCAAACTGCGGATGGCTTATATAGGCGCCGAGTCACCAAGCGGCGCGATGCTCAAGGAAATCCGCAAGGGCACGCGTCCGGATCAGACACTGGCTGTGGCCAAGCTGTGCCAGCGCCATGGTGTCATTCCGGAGTTCTCGTTCATGCTCGCGCCGCCGGTGAATACCGAAGAGGAAACCGAGCTGACGTTCGAGTTCATCCGCGAGCTGAAGCGTATCAACCCGGCTTCGGAAATCATCACCTACATCTACACGCCGCTGCCGGAGGGCAGCAAGCACGAAAAGGATCGCGGCAAGCATCCTTCCGCGCCATTGCTCGACATTCACGGGAATCCGGTGGTCTTTCCCTCCACGCCGGACGAGTGGACGCAGCGTCGCTGGGTGGACTATGCCTGCCATGCCGATGCTCCCTGGCTTACGGACAAGCTGCGCCAGCGCATCTACGACTTCGTCACCGTACTGCGCTGCCGCTATCCCACGGTGCAGGACATGCGCTCGCCCCGCTGGGCCAAGCGCAGCTTGAGCGCGATGGCGTCGTGGCGATATCGCCACCGGCGCTACGACCATCCGTGGGAACTCGACATCGCCAATCGGTTCGTGCAACTGCGCAAGCCGCAAATCACGGGAGCGTAGCGATGGCGACCTTGCACGTCGCGCAGATCAACTTCCTTCCTGCACCCGCAGGCCTCGCGCATGAGCAGGTTCTCGAGCAATGGCACTCGCTGGTGGACATCGCGGAGGTGGCGGCCAGTTCCGGAACCCGGGTTTCGGTGATCCAGGCGGCGGCGCGCGAAGACCTGATTACGCGCAACGGCATCGACTACCACTTCATCGATATCAGAGGATTGGAAGTGGCGAAGAACCGGGGCCGCCGTTTCGCCAGCCTGCTCGCCGACATCAAGGCCGACGTGGTGCATGCGCATGGCCTGGGCTTTATCGAAGATGCCTTCGCCGTCTCGCAATGCCTGCCACAGTTGCCGATTCTTGCCCAGGACCACGCCGACCGGCCGCCGCGCTGGTGGCGACGGCCGCAGTGGCGGCGCTGGTACGCGGCCATTTCCGGTGTCGCCTTCACCGCACCCGAGCTGGCGCGACCGTTCACCCATGCAGGTTTGTTCGGGCCGCACGCGCGGCTCTTTGCGATTCCCGAATCCAGCAGTCGCTTCACCGCGGGCAGTCGCGCCGATGCCCGCGCGGAGACGGGGCTTCACGGCGATCCCTGCGTATTGTGGGTGGGGCATCTCAGCCCCGGCAAAGAGCCGATGACCGTGCTCGACGGCGTGGCCCGGGCGGCGCTGCACCTGCCTGGCACGCAGCTGTGGTGTGCCTTCGGCAGCGCGCCGCTGCTCGACGAGGTGCGAGCTCGCATCGCGCGCGATCCGCAGCTCGCCGGGCGCGTGCACCTGCTGGGCAAAGTTACGCATGCGCGCGTCGAGACACTGATGCGCGCTGCGGACCTGTTCGTCTCGGGCAGCGTCGCCGAGAGCTGCGGCTACGTCGTGCTGGAGGCGCTGGCTTGCGGCGTAACGCCGGTGGTCACGGATATCCCATCTTTCCGCGCGCTGATCGGCGACAGTCGTGTCGGCCGCTTGTGGCCGTGCGGCGACGCGGAGCGGCTGGCCGAGGCGCTGGTCGATGCCGCGGCCAGCCGGCTGTCGTCGACGCAGGTGCGTGCGCACTTCGACGCCAAGCTGTCGTTCGCAGCCGTTGGCCGCCAGTGGGCTGACGCGTATGCGCAGGTCCGCGACGACCGGCGGCGGAAGGTATCGTGAAGCTCGCGCTGGTGGTCCCAGGCGGTGTGGATCGCACCGGCGAGTTTCGCGTGATCCCGGTGCTGCTGGCGCTGATCGAGCGGCTGGCGCGGAAGCACGAAGTGCATGTCTTCGCGCTGCACCAGGAAGCGGCAGCAGACCGCTGGCAGCTAGCGGGCGCCACCGTGCACAACATCGGCCACGGCTGGACCCGGCTGCGCGCGATAGCGACGATCCGCACCGAGCATCGTCGCGCACCGTTCGATCTGGTCCATGCCATCTTCTCCGGTTCCTGCAGCCTGGTCGCTGTCGCCGCGGCAAAGCTGCTGCGGCTGCCGAGCCTGGTGCATGTCGCCGGCGGCGAGCTGGTGGCGTTGCACGAGATCGATTACGGCGGGCGACGGAAATGGAAAGGGCGACTGCGCGAGGCAGTAGTGCTGCGCGGTGCCGATGTCATCACGGCGGCCAGTGCGCCGATCATCGATTCGCTTCAGGCGCTCGGCGTCGAGGCGCAGCGCGTGCCGCTGGGTGTCGATCTGCGGGCATGGCCACCGCTTGCGCCGCGCGAACGAAGTGCCAAGCAGGCACGGCTGCTCCACGTCGCCAGCCTCAACCGCGTCAAGGATCAGCCGACGCTGCTGCGGGCGCTGGCAGCCCTGGTCGACATGGGGCTGGATTTTGAGATGGACATCGTCGGCGAGGACACGTTGCAGGGCGAGATGCAACGGCTGGCTCGCCAGCTTGGACTGGAACACCATGTGCGGTTTCATGGATTCAAGACACAGCGCGAATTGCGCCCGATCATGGAGTCGGCCGATCTACTGGTGATGTCCTCGTTGCACGAGGCTGGCCCGCTGGTTCTGCTGGAAGCCGCGGTCGCAGGCGTGCCTGCGGTCGGTACCGCGGTCGGGCATTTCGCGGAGTGGTCGCCTTCGGCGGCTCTGGCCGTGCCCGTCAGAGACTGGGATGCATTGGCGAACGCCATCCATCGAATGCTTGCCGATGAGGAACTGCGGCTCCGACTGGCCAGGGCAGCGCAGCGTCGCGCGATGCTGGAGGACGCCGATTGCACCGTTCAGGCGTTCCAGGCTTTGTATCCTCAGCACACCTCTCTCGCGGCACGGTGAAGCGAGCATGTCGAACCCGACTGGCAGGCATTGACGACCCACTAGGTCGAACGTGTCGTCCGCGAAGGGCGGCGCCAGCATATCGCCCCGCATGATCCACACGCCTGCCGGTGCGTTGCACCGGGCGGCGATGCGGCACCCAGCCTGATCGTGATTCACGTCTTTATGTGAACACTCCCAACGCCCGCAATGCGCATCCCACTGCAGTTCTCCAGACCGCTCCTTTGAAGGGTGCGATGCGACCGGCGCGGACCAGTGCCGCGAACGCGGCTCCGTGTGACCTTTCCCGCGACAATGCCGCCGCCTGTCCCGCCAGTTGCATCGCGCACTGGTGCAGGCACAGCACCTGTATTTTCCGGTCCGCCGTGGCCGCCGCGGCTTTGCGGAATACGCGCTCCTGATCGGCGTAAAGTTCCGCGAGGCGCAAGCGCGCGGTGGTTCTGTCCGGGTGCTCGCGAACCAGAGTCAAGATATCGGGTAACGCGAGGACTTCGCTACGTGCAGCGAGTCGCAGCGCGAAGTCGTAGTCGGAATGGATGGGGATGGTTTCGTCGAACCCGCCGATCTCCTCGATCAGCGATCGCTGCACGAGCATGGTCGGGACCGGTGTCGAGACATCTAACCGAAGCAATGGTTCGAGGATGTACCCGGAAATCGGCCGAGGCAGAAGGTCCGACCGCTCCGGCAGCGAGGTCCCTTCCGTGTCAATCAGCGAGTATCCCGTGTAGCTCCACCTGCATTCAGGCTGCGCGGCGAGCCGATGCAGTTGCAATTCCAGTTTTCCGGGCAGCCACAAGTCGTCCGAATCAAGAAATGCCACCCACTCGCTGCGCGCGTGCTTGAGGCCGGCGCTGCGTGCTGAAGTGAGATCGCCGCGGTGCTCCATCCAGAGTGGCCGGACGCGTGGATCATCGATCGCTTCGAGATAACCACGCGTGTCGTCGGTGGAACCGTCGTCTGCGACGATGAGCTCCCAGTCGCCGAATGTTTGTCCGACTACCGATGCAATAGCCTGGCGCAGCAGCGGCAATCGGTTGTAGGTCGGCAGGACGACCGAAACCACCGGCGTTCCTCCAATCGAGCGCTCGTTCATGGCTTCCGTCGTCGATGATCCGCGTGATTCCGCTCGCGCATAGTGCCCCTTGCCAGCCAAGTCTGTTCTGCAGTGAAGTCGGTGATGAACCGGAGCATTACATTTCCGCAAACGGCGTTCCTCGCCTGCGGCGATAAGCCTGATGAAAGCCTGCCGTGTGATGCAGTTGGTCACTCTCGGCAAGATTTTCTTCGGAGACGACACGACACAGGAAAAAAACGTGCGAACCGATCTCCTGGCTGTGCTCGATGGCAAGCTCCTGGATACGCAGGGCCGCCGTCACCACCGGAATCTCGAATGTCTGCGATGGTCGAACAAGAAACGGAAGCGCAGTCCAGTCCTTGAGCGGCTGCCGGTGATGCTCGGCAAGTTTGTAAACCACCTCCTTCATTGTCGCCGGCATGTCGGACAGTGCGACCCGGCGCGTTTCGCGCATGACCGGTAGGGACACATTGGTGCTCCGTAGCGCCAACGAAAAAAATCCGCTTCGTTCCAGCGGGCCGATCAAATCCATCGGAAAGATATTTCGGTGGTCTGGCGTGTCGACGGAGACCAGGACGACCGGTCGCGGACATAGATAGGCGATCATGAGCTGCTGTACCGCGACAGGCTCCGGAGCGAAGTGGTGCGGCGAGCGATTTTTCAGCATGAGGCGGTTCTGCAGCCACGCGTTCCACGGGCGCAGCGGCCAGCCGAGACAGCGGTGTTCGCCCGCCGCGACGTCGTAGAGCGTGAGCGATGTCTTTTCGGTGGCGATGGACGCCGTCTTCACCAGATGCAAAACGCCGAGAAGCCTTCCCGTAGCACTATCGCGATACTCGAGTACAGGATGTTGGCCAGCATCGAGACTGGTCGCGATCACGAGTGGCACGAGCGAAGCCACGGTGTGATCCGCCGTGACATCTTCCGATTTGCCATCCCAATGCAAGGTGGCGGTGACCGCCTGCTGCGGGGGAGCCACGGCAACCGTGGACCATTGCGGCAGTGGACGCACGTACGGCCTTATCAAATTCTTCCACATCTCAGATCCGCCGAAATAGCAAAAACATGTAGAGATCGGTAGCCCATCCGAAGCCACGCGGAATGAGGCGTTCCAGCCGGAAATACGGTGCTGCCGCTCGCACCACGACACGTGGCGCGAAGCGATGGATGCTGCTTTCGCTGACGATGGCGTAATGACCACGGCGCACAAGATTCATGACGTTCGCCCGCCACCAGCCGTAACGCGCATCGCCGAGGTAATAGGGATTGAGCATGTTGGCCAGGACAAAACCGCCCTGGTGGACCACTTGCGACAACTCTTCAAACAGCAATGCGTGATCCGCGAAATGATTCAGGACCGCAAAGTTCGCCGTGACTGCCTGCACCTTGCAGGTGAGCGGCGACGCCACCGCGATCAGGGTTCCGCGGGCGATTTCGTCGCGGCAGTACTGCAGCAGATACTCGCGCATCGCTTCCGCAGGTTCATACACGAAAGTCGGGTGTCCGCTAGCGGCATAGGCCTTTGCATCGATGCCGGTTCCAGCACCAAAATCGAGCACGTCTGCTCCCGCGGGCAAAAGATCCAGCGCCATCTTCTGAAACCTGTCGCGCACCACCCGGTCCCGCGGCGAGGCCAGAATGAATTTGTGGTACTGCTCTCCGGTATGCACGTCGTCGACCACCTTGCTGACAGACTCGCTGTCTGATGTTCTACCACCGAATCCCCGGTGTCGGGTCATTACTCAACTGCACAATTTTCCGGTATCCATCTGAAGATGCTGATCAGGTAAAGGCACGCTTCATTTCGCTGCCTTCACCGCGATCACGCGCCTTTGCGAGCGACGTACAGTCGAAACTTCGAAGGTTCTCGCCGGCCACGTAATGTCGCCACAAGAGGGCGCATGGCCCATCTCAGCCCATACCACGGACGATGCACGTCCCAATGGATCGATAGCGCGTCTTCCATCCTGCGCAAACGTTTGTCGGTAAGGTATCCAAGAGCGGCGATGGAATCGGCAGCTACGCCATGAGTTCGCTGGAAAGCCGCGCGACGCTCGGCGAGCATCTGCTTTCCGCTTTCCTCCCGTGCGTACCACGGCGTATCGCTGATGATCACCACGCCGCCCGCTCTCACACAGCGCATCGCTTCGCGCAGGCTTGCCTCGTAGTCTTCGGCGTAGTGAAAGGAAGCATTGAATATGGCCGCGTCGAACTGTCCGTCCGCGAAGGGAAGACGGCGAATCTCAGCCTGGAAACGCGGAAAGAGGTTCGGCAGGCGCGTCTGATAATGCCGGGCAGCCCCCAGTCCGTCGTGATCATTGGCCAGCAGATCCACCGCATAAGGCCGATACCCTGCCAGCGCCAGGCGAAAGCTCATCCAGCCATTGCCCGCACCGAGGTCCAGAATCCGGCTGCCGCGATCGGTGCCATCCAGCAGATGTCGAACGAGGTAATCGTAGCTGCGGGCCCTGATTTGCCACTGCTCGCGGTGCCTTCCCGACGTATCCCGGTAGGGGAGTTCGAGATAGAAGTCTTCGCTTTCGCTGCCGCGGCCTTCCGACTCTCTTATCCGCTCGTAATCCTCCATGAAGCGGGCATGGTGCGCGATCGACTCCGGCGGCAGCGCATGGGCGATACCGTCGTTGATCACGATGGAGAACTTGCAAGCCGGGCAATCCACGGCGTCGATACCGGTTCCGCACCGAGGGCACCGCAGCCGGATGCCTGACAGCGATAAATTGTCGGCGGCCATGCCAGTGTGCTGCGCGCCCATCGCCCGTCTCTCTCCCGATGCGTGCCGAATTATTTGCCGGCGGGTGCTAAGTCGCGGAAGCCGGAACTTCCAACGCCGCGCGCACCACGTACAAAGTGTCCATCCGCGGAACCTGTCGGGTGAGCAAGGTCAGGATGCGTCGGCCCTGGTTCTGTTTGACCCAGCTTTGTCCCTGCAGCCACAACTGCGTCCGCACCATGTCGGCGCGTTCCTGGATGGCTTCTTTCGACGGCCTGACACGATTCCTGACGTAGCGCCCGGCTTCGCGGACGGAGCGGGACCATTCGATGCCGGAGAGTGCGTGAAGCCACAGTTCGGAACACGAAAGTTGGGTCAGGGTCTGGCGGTGCGACATGGTCCGCAACAGGGGAGGGCAGTCGCGCTCGATCCGCTCGAACACAGCTTCGGGAACGGCATTCCTGTAATAGCGCGCAAGCAGGCGCAGCGGCGGCAGCGCCCACCAAGGGGGAGCAGTTGCATGCTCGTCCCACAAGACGTCCCAGTCGCTGGCGACCATGCGCGTCGCCAGCAACGAGATGTCATGCAGGTGCAGCAGTCGCAGGCTGCGGTTGCAGATGTTGCCTGCGGTATGCAGCAGCAGATGATTCATCAAGGCGCCGGTGGACGGGTAGTCATTCAAACCCGGTCGCGGCTCCCGCGGATAGATCCGTTCGGTGATGTCGACGGTGGAGACCGGCAGCCGTTCCTGGATGCGGGTGTGCAACTCGATATTGACCGGCGTGTCGCGGTGCTCGCCGAGACCCGCGACGGGCGCGCCCTCTGCCGGCTTGAAGACCCGATGCTTCCACTGCGCGAACGACTCCACATAGCCGAGTCCCAGCAGCAGCTTGATCGCGGGCTCGGCATCGTTTTCGCGAACCAGCAGATCGATGTCGGCCATCGGCCGGTCGCCCGGCGCGTAAACTCCCAGAGCGTGCAATGCGGAACCCTTCAGCGGAACGATGGCCAGCCCGGCGGCGCGTGCACCGGCGTCGATGCGCTTCAGCAGCGACGCAATGCGTCGATGGCGAAGCTCGACATGCTCGTGCTGACTCGCGAGAAACAACTGCCACTCCGGGTTCTGCCAGGTGGAAAATCGGCTCAGCAACGGCGACACGCCGTGTGCGGCGGCGGCGGCCGATGCCAGCTGCCATTCGAGATCGCTCCATTCCGGCGTCGATCCCCCCGGCCGCCCCAGCGCCAGTTCCACCGCCAGCGCTTCGGTAGTGCGGCGCAAGCCGGCCTTAACGATTTTGAGCGGTGGCAACATGGCGGGCCGTCGCTACATTGGCTGGGGTGGTCGCAGGTGGCAACGTGGTCGCGTCTTCGTTGCGATGCGCATGTTCGTTGGCGATCAGCGCATCCCATCGCGCATCGAGCGCCGCAGCGACTTCGCTGTGATGCGCCGACGATTCGGCAGCCTTCGATTGCTGCAGCGTGACCTGCTCGTGCAGCAGATCCCGCACGTGACGGTAGAAGTCCGAGTCGTAGGCGCCGCGGAACATCATGGCCAGGTCGCCGCTGTCCTGCCAATGCGTCTTCGCGCCAAGCTGCGTCTTGACCTGTTCGTAGAATTTCGTGCCCGGCAGCGGATAGGAAACGCTGACGCCGATGTCATCCGGAACGGCTTGCGCGATCAGTTCGCGAGTCGCCAGCAGATCGGCCAGCTGCTCGCCCAGATAGCCCAGCTGGATGAAGAAGCCCACGCGGATGCCGTGCTCGCCCAGCCGCGCGCGGGCCGCGATAAGGTCCGCGACTTTGGTGCCCTTGTTCATCGCGTCCAGCACGCGCTGGCTGCCGCTCTCCGCGCCAAGCCAGGCCTCCGCGCATCCGGCGTGTTCCAGGGCGGTGGCCATCCGCTCGCTGATCAGGTCGGCGCGGGTCTGGATGGTGAACGGGATCGGCCCGTCGGCGGCGCGAAGGTGCGCACCGAACTCCGTCACCCAGTCGACGTGGAAGCCGAAGATGTCGTCCGCCAGCCAGATGTGATCGGGCTTGAACATCTGCTTCAGGTAGGTCATCTCGGCCGCGACGTCTTCGGCACTGCGCTGGTTGTAGTGGTTGCCCCAGATCGGTTTGGCGCACCAGTTGCAGCGGAACGGGCAGCCTCGCGACGCCGCCATGTTGAGGCTGAAATAGCCGTGCCGCTCATGCCACATCGTCCGATAGCGTTCGATGTCGACCAGATCCCAGGCAGGGCGGCCCATCGTCCGTGGATCCGGCGGCATCACGCCGACTCGGGTCAGTTGCGTTTGCCCGTTCATTGTCGTGGCGACGCCGGCGATGCCGGATACCCAGTCCTGCGCGTCGATATTCGAATCCCGTTCCAGCCGTCCGATCAATGCGACCAGCGCCGCAATGCCTTCGCCGATCAGCACGGCATCGGCGCCTGCCGCGAGAAAGGCATCCGGGTGGTCGGAAGCGTCGGAGCCCGCGACGATCACGCGCGCGCCGCCGGCGCGTGCCTCGGCGATCATCTGGCAGGCCGCTTCGCGCATGCGGCCCAGGCACATCTTGGTCAGGTAGTTGAAGTTGTCCTCGTAGATGACCACCACGTCCGGTCGTGCGGCCTGCAGCGACGCTTGATAGTCCTCGACGCCGTCGGCAAGCATCGCGTCGAACAGTGCGACCTCATGCCCCATCTGCCTCAGGAGCGCCGCAATCTGGATGGTGGCCAGCGGCGGATAGGGCTTGCCGCGCTCCCACTGTTTCGGGTCGTAACTCAGAAAATAGGAGTGGCCGACCTGAATCTTAAGCATCTCGAAGAGGCCTCGTAAGCCGTGGAGACAAGCGGCAGCGCATCGGCGTCGGTATTGCCGGCGTGCCGACTCCGACATTCCATGCTGCCGGGGCGTGAGTGCCACGGCACGCATCTTCGGTTGCCTCCTGCGGCAAAATATTTGGATGTCGTACGGCGCGGGAGCCGTCCGCAGGTGCCTGTCGACGCGCTGCAGCGACATCCGACAGATTCTCCGAATCGCCTGCGCCGCGAACGTTTGTCCGGGATGAGTCGACGCAACCTTTTCCTGTCTGGACCGCACCCACGGGCCAACCTACGGGGATTCCTGCGGCGTATGCTGTGCCATCAAGACGGCTGAAACTTTTGATCGAAGACGATGGCGCGGGCGTTCAAAACGCCGGTGCGGACCCCTTTTGCGAGCAGTCCGGCCATCATTTTTCCGTGTGCAGGGATATCTTGGGCGGACGCTTTCGGTTCGAAAGCAGCAGCGAGGCGCTGCTGCATCTGGTCGAGGTCGCCTATGCCGGACTGCCGCCGCACCGGCTGCCGATGGCCGTGCCGGAGTTCCGCGTCGAGCTGCGCCTCGTGCCCCGTCAGGCATCGCCGTGTGTCGCCGAACCGCCGCCCGTGCAGACCCAGTCGGGTGCCGGCCTGCTTTGCGGCGTCATGGATGCCTCGAACTACGTGGTCCTTGCGCCGGAGCAGCACCGGGCCCTGGTGGTGGCTTCGGAGGACATGCTCAGCCACCCTTACCATCTGCGCTATGAACTCATCGAATTTGCCGTCTTCACCCTGGCGACGCGCGGACTGGGCCTGATCCCGTTGCATGGCGCCTGCATCGGCAGGCAGGGGCGCGGCATCTTGTTGCTGGGGGCCAGCGGCTCAGGCAAATCGACTCTGGTCCTGCAAAGCCTGTTGCAAGGTCTGGACTTTCTCGCCGAGGACGCGGTCTTCGTGCAGCCCGAAAGCCTGCTCGCCACCGGCGTCGCCAATTACCTGCACGTGCGGCCCGATGCGCTGCATTTCGTCGACGACGATGAAACCCGGCGCTGGATCAGCCAGGCTCCCATCATCCGTCGCCGCAGCGGTGTGGAGAAGTTCGAGGCCGATTTGCGACAGCACCATGGCGGGCTCGCGGCCGGTCCCCTGGAACTGGTCGGCGTGGTGTTTGTTTCCAGGCAGGCGGCCGACGATCCCGATGTTCTGTTGAGTCCCGTCTCCGGCGACGAATTCGCCGCACGGCTGTCTGCCAGTCAGTCGTATGCGACCACGCAGCCGGGCTGGCATCGCTTCGAGCAGCGGCTGATGCTGGCGGGTGCCTACCAGTTGTGCCGCGGGCGTCACCCACGGGATTCCGTCGACGCGCTGCGCCGGCTTCTCGACTGATGTGGCTGGTCGGTCGCCACGTCACAGGGCTGCACTGTATCGGGCAGGTAACGCTGGGCATGTCTGCGGCGAATAAGCCGGGAGCATCGGAGCCAGTGGCGTGGTCGCCGGCGCTTTACATTTTTCGTGGGCGCTCCATGATTTCGCAAGTGTCGGGATCCCCGGAAAATCCGGGGCAGTTCAACGTCAAACGGGCAGCGGACCGAAGCACGGATGTATTCCATGCCGGGTCGATGCTCTTCCATGAGGGTCACAGAAAATGAAAAAGCGTCTTGCAGGATCGATCGCACTGGGTGCGCTGGTGGCGCTGGCTTCGGCGGTGCCGGCTTTTGCCGCACTCGGACCAGGTGTCGCGGCCCCCGTATTCACGGCCAAGGCAAGCCTGGCAGGTAAGGGTTTCACTTTCTCTCTTGCCGATGCCCTCAAGAAAGGGCCCGTGGTGGTGTACTTCTACCCCTCGGCCTATACAGGAGGCTGCGATCTCGAAGCGCACACTTTTGCGGTCAATCGGGACAAATTCGATGCGGCAGGCGCGACCATCATCGGTGTGTCGGCCGACAGCATCGAGCGACTCAATGCCTTTTCATCGGACCCGAAGTACTGCGCCGGCAAGTTTCCGGTAGCCTCCGATGCCGACGTCAAGGTCGCGCTCTCCTATGATCTGAAAGCCGTCGCAGCACAGCCGGGCATGAACGATGTGCGTGGTGTGGCGATCGACCATGCCTTTATCCCGCGCACGACCTTCGTCATCGCCAGCAACGGCAAGATCGTCGCTACGCTTTCCTCGGAGTCGGATCATCTTCGCCCGGACGAGCATGTAAAACGGTCGTTGGCCATCGTGCAAGGCCTGAAGGAAGGCAAGACGCCGTAACCCGGTGCTCCGTGTCCCCGGGCCTGCTTCGCTCCGGGGAGCGGGCGAAGCTGCGCAGCGTCGCGCAACCTTTTCCTGTGCCGGCCGCACTTACCGGCATGGGAAATCCGGCCCGGGAGTAACGCCGTTCTGAATCGCCATGACGTGTCATCGAAGCCGCGGCCCATGCTGCCGGCCAGCAACGCGAGTCCGTGAAGATGTCGGGCGAGCCGTCGCCAGCGCCTGATCGAACCCACGATCTGCTGCGTTCGCTGGTGCGCACGCTTACGCGCGTCGAGCTGGCCGAAACGGCGCTGTATGTGGTGCTGTCGCTTGCAGTAGCGTTTTCCGGCAGTCTCGCGACGGTGCTACTGGTGCCGCTGGTGCAGCCGGGGCACACGCTGCCGTTTGGCAGTGTGCTGTTCGACGCAGGCCGCAGCGTCGAAATGCAGGCGGCCATCTTCGCCGCCGCGATGGTTGCCTTCGCTCTGTTGCGTTGGCAGGCAGCACGCTTGGGAGCGCGCCTGGTAGGTCGTTACGGCATGAGCCTGCGCCGCCGGGTGCATGCGCGCCTGGTCGACGCTCCGTTGAGGTCGCTGGCGAATTCGACGTCCGCGGAAATCGCCAATGTCCTCATCCATACCGTCGAGCTCATCGTGCAGGGTTTCAACGCCCTGCAGCAATTGCTGATCGCCGGCGTCACTGCTGCCGTCAGTCTCGGTTTCGCGTTCTGGGTATCGCCACCCTTGATGCTGGCGGCGCCGCTGCTCGCAGGTCTTGGACTGCTGGCGTCACGTGCCTATGGGCGTGAGCAATCGCTGGTCGCTCGCCAGTACGTCGCGGACATGACGCGACTGTTCTGGCATAGCGAAGATTTTCCTCGGCGCCTGCGCCATATCCGCTCGTTCGAGAAAGAGGACGTGGAGAAAGCCAGTTACGCCGCCATTTCCGCCCGGCTGTGCCACGGCTACCGGCGTCAACTGGAGCTGGTGGCTTCCGGACGGCTGATGCTGGAGCTGCTGGCGGCGGCGGGGATCGCGGCGCTGTTCGTGCTCGCCCATCGCTGGCGCGGCATCGACCAGTCGTCGCTGATTGCGGTGTGCCTGTTGCTAGGGCGCCTGCTGCCTTATCTGATGTCGACCCGGCAAAGTTTTCAGCAGCTGCGTTCGGCCGCGCCGGCCTTCGAACTGTGGCAGCGCTACATGCAACTGGATTCGGCCCGGTCATCCGCGGAACCATCGCACGCAGCGATTTCTGGCGGTGCGCTGCATATCGAGCGGATGCGGCTGATGCCGCCAGCCTGCGGTCTCGATGTCGGCGACCTGGTTCTGGTGCCCGGTGAGCTGACCTTGGTTTCCGGTGACTCCGGCATCGGCAAGAGCAGCCTGGTCGATGTTCTGGCGGGCATGATGACGCCCGAGGCTTTTGCGGCACGCGCAGGCGAGCGATCTATCAGTTTTGACGAGTACCGCGAGCTCGTGCGGCACGGCGCCTACGTCAGCCAGAATATCCGGCCCTGGCAGCATTCGGTACGCGAGTGCCTGTTGTGGGCCGCGCCCGAAGCCACGGATGAGATGTTGCAAAGCGTGCTGGCCGACGTCGGCCTGGACAAGCGGCTGGCCGGGTCGCAACACGGACTCGACACGACACTGCACAGCTCTTCGAGTCGGCTTTCCGGCGGCGAGTTGCAGCGGCTGCTGCTGGCCCAGGTCATCCTGCGGCAGCCTTTCCTCGCCTTGCTGGACGAGGCGACCAGCGCGCTTGATGCCGCCTCCGAGATCATGGTTCTCACGGCGCTGAAGCGCCGCCTTCCGCAGACGATCCTGATCGTGGTGTCGCACCGAGCCGGCGTGGCAGCGATCGCGGACCAATGCCTGAACATCGGCAACAACCTCGTCACGACGATTGCGGGGAACGCTGACCCTCGACGCGTGGCACCTTTGTTCGGCGTACCGGATCGGGCCAAGTCCTAGGCCGGCTTTTGCTTCCGGCTGGATGCATGGCGTGCGCACGAAGGGGGCATGCGTGAACGTTGTTCAGACGCAAAAGAAAGAAGCCACCCCTGAGGATGGCTTCTGACTTGGTATGTCGTTGGTGGGCGGTACAAGGATCGAACTTGTGACACCTGCCGTGTGAAGGCAGTGCTCTACCGCTGAGCTAACCGCCCGCCGTGAGCGCGAGATTCTAGGGGGAGAAGCGGGGCGGGTCAATGGCTGACACGGGCTTGCCCCTATGGGCAGGGCGCACCGACGGGTCGCCAGCTGGCGGATGGTGGTGCGTGTGAAGGGTTGTAAACTCGCCGCTCTTCTAACGCCAAAGCGCCCGACCATGGACTTTCTCAGCACCCAATTCGCCCACATCCTGCATGCGCTGCAGAATTTCCAGCTGACACCGTGGAAGATCGTGGGCCTGCTCGGCTCGGTGATGTTCACCAGCCGCTGGTTCGTGCAGCTGTACTACACGCGCAAGCATAAGCGGGTGGTGATGCCACTGTCGTTCTGGTGGCTGTCGGTGCTGGGCAGTGCATTGTTGTTGGCTTATTTCACCGTCGGCAAGAACGATTCGGTGGGCATCATCTCGAATTTCTTTCCGGCCTTCGTCTCGGTCTACAACCTGATCGTGCATCTGCGCCATCACAAGAACAGCGTCACCGGCGACACGATTGCGTGAGCAGATGATTGTAGGAGCCCGCTGGTGGGCGATGTTGCTGCTCTGAATCTGTCCAACCATCAGAACCAGGGCATCGTCCGCCAGCGGGCTCCTACAGGGTTTGTGCGTACGGGTTTTATGCGCGGTTATTCAGGCTCGTAGTCGAGGTTGGACGCCAGCCAACGTTCGGCTTCGGCCAGGGTCCAGCCCTTGCGTCTGGCGTAGTCCTCGACCTGTTCCTTGCCGAGTCGGCCAACCACGAAGTACTGGCTGTCCGGATGCGAGTAGTACCAACCGGAGACGGCCGCGGCGGGGTACATCGAGAAACCCTCGGTGAGTTCGATGCCGGTGTTGCGGGTGGCGTCGAGCAGGGCGAACAAGGTGGTTTTCTCGGTGTGGTCGGGGCAGGCGGGATAGCCGGGCGCAGGGCGGATACCGCGGTATTTTTCGGCGATCAGCTCGTCGTTGCCCAGCACTTCGTCCGGCACGAAGCCCCAGAGCTCGCGGCGCACGCGTTCGTGCATGTGTTCGGCGAACGCCTCGGCGAGGCGGTCGGCCAAAGCCTTGAGAATGATCGAGGAGTAGTCGTCGTAGTCGGCTTGGAAGCGGGCCAGGTGCTCCTCGATGCCGATGCCGGCGGTGACCGCGAAGCCGCCGATCCAGTCGGGCTTGCCGAACTCGCTGGGCGTGACGAAATCGGCGAGACACAGGTTCGGCCGTTCGATCGGCTTATCGGCTTGCTGGCGCAGGCTGTGCAGTACGGCGAGCCGTTCCGTGCGGGCGGTATCGGTATATACCTCCACGTCGTCGCCGACATTGGCCGCCGGCCACAGGCCGATCACGGCGCGGGCGGTCAACCACTTCTCGGCAATGACCTTGTCCAGCATGGTCTGGGCATCGCGGAACAGCTCGCTGGCCTGGGTGCCGACGACTTCGTCGGTGAGGATGGCCGGGTAGTGGCCGGCCAGTTCCCACGCCTGGAAGAACGGTGTCCAGTCGATGTAGGGGCGGATCGTGGCGAGGTCGTAATCGTCGAATACGGTGACGCCGGGCTGGTTCGGCTGCGGCGGCTCGTAGGCGGCCCAGTCGCAGCGGAAGCGTTGCGCACGGGCTTTCTCCAGCGGCACCAGTTGCTTGCCGGGACCACGGTTGCGATGACGTTCGCGCACGTCGGCGTAGTCGGCGCGCACCTTGGCGAGGAAATCCTCGACCAGATCCTTGCTGACCAGCGATTGCGCCACGCCGACCGCACGCGAGGCGTCCTTCACCCACACCGTGCCGGCCTTGTAGTGCGGCTCGATCTTCAGCGCGGTGTGCGCGCGCGACGTGGTGGCGCCGCCGATCAGCAGCGGGATATGAAAGTCCTGCCGCTGCATCTCGCGCGCGACCTGGCTCATTTCCTCCAGCGACGGCGTGATCAGGCCGGACAGGCCGATCATGTCGGCCTTCTCGGCGATCGCGGTTTCCAGGATCTTCTGTGCCGGCACCATCACGCCCAGGTCGATCACCTCGAAGTTGTTGCAGCGGAGCACCACGCCGACGATGTTCTTGCCGATGTCGTGCACATCGCCCTTGACCGTGGCCATGATGATCTTGCCGTTGTTCTTGCCGGTGTCGCCGGTGCGCAGCTTTTCCGCCTCGATGTACGGCAGCAGGTAGGCCACCGCCTTCTTCATCACGCGGGCGGATTTCACCACCTGCGGCAGGAACATCTTGCCGGCGCCGAACAGATCGCCGACCACATTCATGCCGTCCATCAGCGGGCCTTCGATCACGTCTAGCGGGCGCGTCGACAGCTGGCGTGCCTCTTCGGTGTCCTCGACCACATACTGGTCGATGCCATGCACCAGCGCGTGGCTGAGTCGTTCGCGCACGGGCTTCTCGCGCCAGGCCAGCGTTTCGACCACCGCTTCGCCGCGCTTGCCCTTGTAGTTGTCGGCGATCTCCAGCAGGCGCTCGGTGGCATCGTCGCGGCGATTCAGCACCACGTCCTCGACGCGCTCGCGCAGCGGCGGGTCGATATCGTCCATGATCGTCAGCGCGCCTGCGTTGACGATGCCCATGTCCATGCCGGCGCGGATCGCGTGGTACAGGAATACCGAGTGGATCGCCTCGCGCACGATGTTGTTGCCGCGGAACGAGAACGACACGTTGGAGACGCCGCCGGAGATGTGGCAGTCGGGAAAGCGCTTTTTCAGCTCGCGGGTGGCTTCGATGAAATCCACCGCGTAGTTGTTGTGTTCCTCGATGCCGGTCGCGATCGCGAAGATGTTGGGGTCGAAGATGATGTCTTCAGGCAGGAAGTCGAGTTTCTCCGTCAGCAACTCGTACGCGCGCGAGCAGATTTCCACTTTGCGTTCGCAGGTATCCGCCTGGCCTTGTTCGTCGAACGCCATGACCACGGCGGCGGCGCCGTATTGCTGCACCTTGCGCGCCTGCTCGAGGAACGCGGCTTCGCCTTCCTTCATCGAGATCGAGTTGACGATGCCCTTGCCTTGCAGGCAGCGCAGGCCGGCCTCGATCACCGTCCACTTGGACGAGTCGATCATGAACGGCACGCGGGCGATATCGGGTTCGGACGAGATCAGGTTGATGAAGCGGGTCATCGCCGCCTCGGAGTCGATCAAGCCCTCGTCCATGTTGATGTCGATGACCTGCGCGCCATTGGCGACCTGCTGGCGGGCGACTTCGACGGCTTCGTCGTAGCGGTCTTCCTTGATCAGTTTCTTGAACTGCGCCGAGCCGGTGACATTGGTGCGTTCACCGACGTTGATGAACAGCAGATCGGGCGTGATGACCAGCGGTTCGAGGCCGGACAGACGCGTGTGGCGTGCCATGTTATGCAGCCTCCGCTTGATCGGCGGATGGCAACGCACGCGGTGCGAAATGGCGAACTGCCTCGGCGATCGCCTTGATATGTGCCGGTGTGGTACCGCAGCAACCACCGACCAGGTTCAGCAGGCCGTCGCGGGCAAAGCCCTTGATCACCTCGGCCATGTGCTCGGGCGTCTCGTCGTATTCGCCGAACGCATTCGGCAGGCCGGCGTTCGGATGGGTGCTGACATAACTCTCGGCGAGGTTCGACAGCGTCTGGATATGCGGACGCAGATCGTCGGCGCCGAGCGCGCAGTTGAAACCCACCGACAACGGCCGCGCATGGCGCACCGAGTAATAGAACGCCTCGGCGGTCTGCCCCGACAACGTGCGCCCGGAACGGTCGGTGATGGTGCCGGAGATCATCACCGGCATCCGTGCGCCGCGCTGGTGGAACAGCTCGCTCAGCGCGAACAGTGCGGCCTTGGCATTCAAGGTGTCGAAGATCGTCTCGACCATGATTACGTCGGCGCCGCCGTCGATCAGGCCGTTGGCGGATTCGGTGTAGTTCTCCGCCAGCTCCTCGAACGTGACATTGCGGAAACCCGGGTCGTTGACGTCCGGCGACAGCGAGGCGGTGCGGCTGGTCGGGCCGAGCACGCCGATCACGAAGCGCGGCTGGTGCGGAGTTTTTGCGGTCATCGCGTCGCAGGCGGCGCGGGCGAGGCGGGCGCCTTCCAGGTTCAACTCGTGCGCCAGATGCTGCAGCTGGTAGTCGGCCTGGCTGATCCGGGTCGAGTTGAACGTGTTGGTCTCGATCAGGTCGGCGCCGGCTTCCAGGTAAGCATCGTGCACGCCGCGGATGATCTCCGGCTTGGTCAGCGTGAGCAGGTCGTTGTTGCCCTTGAGGTCGCAGCCGCCGGGGTGGGCATGGTTGTCGTGGGTCTGCGCATGGCCGTCGTGGCCATGCTCGAAGCGCTCGCCGCGAAAACCACCTTCGTCCAGCTCATGCGCCTGCAGCATGGTGCCCATGCCACCGTCGAGGATCAGGATGCGCCGATGCAGCGCCTGTTCCAGCAGGGCGACGCGTTCGGGGTGGAGCCAGGGCAGGGTACTCATTTCACTTCCTTCGGTTAAGCATCTCTCCGTGGGGAGAGCGGCGTTCAAGCAGGCTTGCGCGCCAGCAGGCTGATCACTTCGAAATGCGGCGCCTTGCGTTCGCGGCTGAGCCGGTTGCAACTCAATACGTCGAGGCCGGCGGTACGCGCGTAGCCGTCGAGCTGTTCGCCGCTGAAGCCGAGATTGCGATGATCGAACGGTTCCACCACGGCACGATGGTCGTGCTTGCCCAGCGTCACCGCGAGCAGGCGGCCACCGGGGCGCAGCAGTCGCGCGGCTTCGGCCACGGCCTTCGCCGGATGCTCGGCGTAGGTCAGCGCGTGCAGCATCAGCACCAGGTCGAAACGCTGCTCGCCCAGGTCCAATGCATGCATGTCGCCCTGACGCACCTGCACGTTGGCGAACGACTTGAGCCGCTTGGTCGCGGCCTCGACCACGCGATCGCTTGAATCGACGCAGACGATGGAGTGCGCGTGTGGGGCCAGCAGCTCGGCGGTGATGCCGTCGCCGGAGGCGATATCCAGCACGTCGCCGGTGCCCAGCAATTGCAGCAGCGATCGCGCCAGCGTCTCCCAGGTGCGGCCGGGCGAATAGTGGCGCTCCATGTCGCCGGCTACGGTATCGGCCCAGCCTTCTTCGCGCGCGCGGTTCGCCAGCACGCCGGGCAGGCGTGCGCTGTCCTCGCGCAGCAAGGCGTCGTCGATGCTCTCGCGTAGCGAGCCGAGCAGGCTGTGCTGGGCGGCGTCGCCCTCGTTGTTGGCGCGGTAATAAGCCGACACGCCGGCGCGGCGGTCGCGCACCAGACCGGCTTCCTTCAGCTTGGCCAGGTGCGTGGACACGCGCGGCTGCGCCAGATGCAGCACCGCGGCAAGCTCGGCCACGGTGAGTTCTTCGTGTTCGAGCAGCGCCAGCAGGCGCACCCGGGTAGGGTCGGCCAGCAGCCGGAGTACGCTGGAGGCGGTGGCCAGATCCATTGGTTATCCCTGTATCGCGATACAAAGATGTATAGGCTAGGCCGGCCTTTGCGGCACGTCAAGCGCGCACCGGCAAGCCTGCGCGCCATTTCCCGCTAAAATTACCGGCTTGATTGCCTTCAGGAGCATCCCGTGGATTTCCGTTTCACCGAAGACCAGCTGTCGATCCAGTCGATCGCCCGCGATTTCGCGCAGAAGCGCATCATGCCGGTGGCGGCGGAACTGGACGCCAGGGGCGAGTTTCCGCTGGACAACATCCGCGAGATGGGCCAGCTCGGCCTGATGGGCATCGAAGTGCCGCACGAGTACGGCGGCGCCGGCATGGATCCGATCGCCTACGTGCTGGCGATGATCGAGATCGCCGCGGCCGATGCGGCCACCGCGACCATCATGTCGGTGAACAACTCGCTGTTCTGCAACGGCATCCTCAAGCATGGCAACGAGGAGCAGAAGCAGAAGTACGTGCGCGCGATCGCGACCGGCGAAGCGATCGGCGCGTATGCGCTGACCGAACCGCAGTCCGGCTCCGACGCTTCGGCCATGCATACCCGTGCCAGCAAGAACGCGGACGGCGACTGGGTGATCAACGGCAAGAAGAGCTGGATCACCTCCGGCCCGGTGGCGCGCTACATCATCCTGTTCGCCATCACTACGCCGGGCATCGGCGCCAAGGGCGTGTCGGCCTTCATCGTCGACACCCAGCTCCCGGGCTTCCACACGGGCAAGATCGAGCCGAAGCTGGGCATCCGCGCTTCGGCCACCTGCGAAATCGAGTTCACCGAATACGTGTTGCCGAAGGAAAACCTGCTGGGCGCGGAAGGCAAGGGTTTCTCGATCGCGATGGGCGTGCTCGACGCCGGCCGCATCGGTATCGCCTCGCAGGCGGTGGGCATCGCCCGCGCCGCGTACGAGGCTACGCTGCAGTGGTCGCGCGATCGCAAGGCGTTTGGCGCGCCGATCGGCACCTTCCAGATGACCCAGTCGAAGATCGCCGACATGAAGTGCAAGCTGGATGCGGCGACCCTGCTGACCTTGCGCGCTGCGTGGACCAAGGGCGAAACCGAAAAGCACGGCGGCCGCTTCGGCACCGAGGCGGCGGTGGCCAAGCTCACGGCGTCGGAAGCGGCGATGTGGATCAGCCACCAGGCCGTGCAGATCCACGGCGGCATGGGCTATTCGAAGGAGATGCCGTTGGAGCGCTACTTCCGCGATGCCAAGATCACCGAGATCTACGAAGGTACCAGCGAGATTCAGCGCCTGGTTATCGCGCGTGCGGAGACCGGTTTACGCTGAGAAGCAGGAGTGAGTGGAGAGGAGTGAGAAACGAGAGACAGCTCGCACGTCGAACCTCTTCATCAGCGTGAAGCAAAACATAAAGGCCCCGACTTGCGTCGGGGCCTTTTGCTTATGTCGCACAGGGAAGTGGAGGGGAGCGTGCCTTCTCTCTTTTCTCACTCCTCTCCACTCACTTCTGCTTTTTCACGCTCCGCGGCGCGGATCCGAATCGAACGACTGCATGCCGTTGCGGCTTTGCGCGGCCGGCGGTACATCGCCGTCCATCTTGTCGCCGAGCAGGCGCCGCACCACCACGTAGAACACCGGGATCAGCAGCACGCCGAGGAAGGTGGCGAACAGCATGCCGCCGATCACGCCGGTGCCGATTGCATGGCGCGCATTGGCGCCGGCGCCGCTGGAGATGAATAGCGGGAACACGCCGAGGATGAAGGCCAGCGAGGTCATCAGGATCGGCCGCAACCGCAGTCGAGCTGCATCGACCGTGGCATCGCGCAAAGTGCGTCCGGCCTTCTGCTCGGTCACGGCGAACTCAACGATCAGGATCGCGTTCTTGGCGGCCAGGCCGATCACCGTGATCAGGCCGATCTTGAAGTAGATGTCGTCGGGCAGGCCGCGCAGCAAGGTGAACACCACCGTGCCGAGCAGGCCCAGCGGCACCACCAGCAGCACCGAGACCGGAATCGACCAGCTCTCGTAGAGCGCCGCCAAAGCCAGGAACACGATCACGATCGACAGCACCATCAGCAGCGTGGCGGCATTGCCGGAAAGGATTTCCTGATAGGACTGGCCGGTCCAGTCGAAACCGAAACCTTTCGGCAAGTCATTGGTGACGATCTTTTCCATCTGGCTCATTGCTTCGCCCGAGGCGTGTCCCAGCGCCGGCGAGCCGACGATTTCGACCGCCGAGTAGCCGTTGTAGCGGGTCAGCGACGGCGAAGCGACGTTCCAGCTAGTGCGCACCACGTTGGACAGCGGGATCATCTGCGGCGTCGTGCTGCCGCTGGCCAAGGGAGCGGGCGTGAAGATGTGCTGCAAGGCCTCCGGGCCCAACCGGTAAGGTGCATCGGCTTGCATGATGACGCGTTTGACGCGGCCGCCGTAGGTGAAGTCGTTGACGTAGATGGGGGCTAGCATCAGGCCGATCGCGTTGTAGATGTCACCGACCTGCAGACCCATCGCCTGCGCTTGCACACGATCCACGTCGAGATGCACCTGCGGCGAATCTTCCAGCGAGTTCGGGCGTACGCCGGTCAGCAGCGTATTCTGGCCAGCCTTGCCCAGCAGTGTGTTGCGTGCCTGGGTGAGTGCGTCGCGGCCGGCACCGCCACGGTCCTGCAGATACATGTCGAAACCGCCGAACTGACCCAGCCCCTGCACCGTGGGGATGTTGGCCACGAAGATGCGTGCGTCGTGCACCTGCTGCATCTCGCCGTTCGCGCGCTGGATGAACTGCGCGGCGGTCACGTCACGCTCGGCCCAGTCCTTGAGCTTGATGAAGGCCATGCCGGCATTCTCGCCCGAGCCGATGAAGCTGAAGCCGGTGACCTGCAGCACGCCTTCCACCGCGCTGTCCTTGCGGAGGATGTCGCGCATCTGGGCCATCACGGCGCTGGTGCGCTGTTTGGTGGCACCTGGAGGCAACTGGATCACCGACAGCGCATAACCCTGGTCTTCTTCCGGCAGGAAGCTGCCGGGCAGGCGCGTGAACAGGAAACCACCGAGCGTCGCGATCAGCACGAAGGCCAGCATCCAGCGCGGTGCATGGCGTACGGCACTGCCGATGTGGCCGGTATAGGTATGCGTGGTCCAGGTGAAGAGCTCGTTGAACTTGCGGAACAGGATGTTCTTTTTCTTGCCGTGCTCCGGCTGCAGGAAGCTGGCGCACAGCGCCGGCGTGAACGACAGCGCGAGGAACGCCGAGAAACCCATCGACACCGCAATGGTCAACGCGAACTGCTTGTAGATCACGCCGGTGGCGCCGGGTTGCAGCGACGACGGCACGAATACCGCCGCCAGTACCACGGTGATCGCCACCACCGCACCGGTGATCTGCCCCATCGCCTTGCGGGTGGCCTCCTTCGGCGACAGATTTTCCTCGGTCATGATGCGTTCGACGTTCTCGATCACCACGATCGCGTCATCCACCACGATGCCGATCGCCAGCACCATGCCGAACAAGGTCAGCTGGTTGATGGTGAAGCCGAGCACCAGCATGCCCAGGAACGTACCGAGCAGGGCGACCGGAATCACCAGGGTCGGGATGATGGTGGCGCGGATGTTCTGCAGGAACAGCAGCATCACCAGGAACACCAGGATGATCGCCTCGACCAGCGTGTGCACCACTTCGCTGATCGAGATCTTGACGAAACTGGTGCTGTCGTACGGGCTGAACCAGCTCACGCCCTGCGGAAAGCTGGGCGCCAGTTCGTCCATCTTGCTGCGCACCGCCGTGGCCACGTCCAGCGCATTCGCGCCGGGCAGCAGCTGGATCGCGAATGCGCCGATCGGTTTGCCGTCCCACTGGGTATCGAAGCCGTAGTTGTTCGGACCGAAGCTGGTCCGCGCCACGTCGCCGAGGGTGACGGTGGTACCGTCCGCATTCGCGCGCAGGATGATGCCGGCGAACTGTGCGGGTGTGGTGAAGCGGCCCTCGGTCGACACGGTGGCGCTGAAGGCCTGGCCGGCCGGGGCCGGATCGGCGCCCATCGAACCAGCGGCGAACTGCACGTTCTGCGCCCGGATCGCGGCCAGCACCTGGCTGGCCGATAATCCGTAACCTTGCAGCTTGTCCGGGTTCAACCAGATCCGCATCGCGTATTCGGCACCGAACTGCTGGGTGCTGCCGACGCCGGGCACGCGCGAGATCTGATCGAGCACCTGCGAGCCGACGATGTCGTTGAGGCGGTCGCGGTCGATGCCCGGGTTGTCCGATTTCAGCGCCACCACCATCAGGAATCCGGCGTTGGCCTTGGCCACCACCACGCCTTGCTGGGTCACATCGGACGGCAGGCGCGGCGTGGCCAGGGCGACCTTGTTCTGCACCTGCACCTGGGCGATGTCGGGATTGGTGCCGTTCTCGAAGGTCAGCGTGATGCTGGCGCGGCCGTTGGAGCTGGAGGACGAGTTGAAGTACAGCAGATGGTCGATGCCGGTGAGCTGCTGCTCGATCACCTGGGTGACGGTTTTTTCGGTGGTGTCGGCGCTGGCGCCGGGATAGCTGGCGGACACCGTCACCGACGGCGGGGCGATCGTCGGATACGACTCCACGCCCAGGTTGAGGATGGCCAGTACGCCACCCAGCGAGATCAGGATGGCGACCACCCAGGCGAAGATCGGGCGATCGATGAAGAAACTCGGCATGGTCTGGGCTCCGTTACTTGCCGCCAGAGGAGGGGCTTGCGGAAGCGCCCGGGGCATTCGCCGAGGACGATCCGCCGACGGGCGCGGCATGCCAGGGGCTGGCCTTGGCCGGCGTGCCGGCCTTCACGTTCTGGATGCCCGACACCACCACCCGATCGCCAGCGGCGAGGCCGTCGGTAACCACCCAGTTGCCACCGATCATGTCGGCCGTGGTGACGTCCTTGCGCGCCACCTTGCCGTCAGTGCCGACGGTCATCACATAGGCGCCCACGGTGTCGCGCTGCACCGACTGCTGCGGGACCAGGAACACTTTGTTCTGCTGGCCGAGGTTGGCTTTCAAGGTCACATACATGCCGGGCAACAAGCTGTGCTTCGGATTCGGAATCGTCGCGCGCAGGTTGACCGAGCCGGTAGCCGGGTTGACCGTGGTATCGGAGAAATTCAACACACCCGGCTCGCCGTACGCGCTGCCGTCGGGCAGGGTGACCTGCACACTGGCCTTGTCCGGTTCGGCGAGAGTGACGTTGCCGCTGCTCTGCGCGCGGCGCATCTGCTCCATCGACGCCACGCTCATGGTGAAGTTCACGTAGAGCGGGTCGATCTGGTCGATGGTGGTGAGCAAGGTCGCTTCGCCGCTGCCGACCAGCGCGCCTTCGGTGACCTGCTGCTGGCCGGCACGGCCATCGATCGGCGCGGTCACGTCGGCATAGCCCAGGTTGATGCGGGCGCTCTGCACATTGGCCTGGGCCGCCTGGACCGCGGCGGCCGAGGTGCGTTCGGCGGCCAGCGCATTGTCCAGGTCCGACTTGGACACGTAACCCTTGGGTGCCAGTTCGCGCACGCGCTGCGCGGCAATCTTGTCATTGGTGTAAGTCGCCTGCGCCTGCGCCAGCGCGGCCGAACTGGCGGCCAGCGTGGCCTTCAAAGGGGCTGGATCGATCTGGAACAATAACTGGCCCTTCTTCACGTCGGTGCCTTCGTCGTAATTGCGCTTGAGCAGCACGCCCGGTACGCGGGCACGCACGTCGGCACTGCGATACGACGACAGCCGACCGACCAGATCGCGCGTCAGCGGCGAATTTTGCGGTTGTGCGGTGATCACGCCCACTTCCGGCGGCGGCATCTGCGGCGGACCTTGCACCTTGCCGCAGGCAGCCAGCACCAGCAGGCTCAGGCACAACGACGGCGTGCGCAGTAATGAGGACTTCATGGGAGCTCCAGAACTTGCTTGATCGGGGGAATATGGGGAGGGGACGGGAAGCGCTACGGCAAATCAGGGAACAGATACCGCATCGCGACCGTGGTGTCCCGTGTCATAGGTTTGGTCGGATCGTGAAACCTGTGGGACGCGATGTCGGTGCCGTCATGCAAAGCACGCTGTTAGTCGTCTCGACCATCAGGCTATACCGGTCAGTTTACATTTTATCGGAGGCAGGAATCCACCGTTGACATGCGTGCTGAAGCTGTGAGCAAACGCGTCGAACGCATTTTTCCGATGCTGCGTCGGAGCGGTTTCCGGCGATGAAGACGCCGAGCGCGTGGGTGTCATCGCGATGGTGACGATGTGCCGAAGACGTCGCGAAGCATGCCCGCTTGAGCACGTCGATGACCTGTCTCGTGATCCGCGAGAGACATCACGATTCGCCCGATCCATCCGGGCGGGCATGGTGCGAACCGCGCTGCGCGGGTGGATTCGCCTTGTCACGCAGCGTATCCTTTCAAGGCTTTTTCTCCCCATTCTCAAATCTTGTCTCCACTGACTAGCAGATGCCATGAATGCGACCCATGCGGCGAACGATTCCTCCCTTCCGTCGGTAGTGCTTGCAGAGCTGGAAAAGGGCGGTTTGTCGCCCCAGCGACTGAATGAGGCGCAAGTTTTTTGCCGGGCGTTTTTCGCCCGCGTCGGGGCCAGCGATGTCACCTTGCATACGACGGTGCAATGGGCGGCGCTGGTCGGCAGCCTGCTGGAGTTCATGCAGCAACGCCAGGCCGCGCGTGCCACCGTGCGCGTGCTGAGTCCGGCCGACGTCCATGCCGGCCGCAGCCTGCTGCAGATAGTCACCGACGACATGCCGTTCCTGGTCGACACGGTCAGCATGATCGTATCGAACCGGTTGCAGATTCATGCGGTGATCCATCCGGTACTGAAGGTGGTGCGCGATGCGTCCGGTCAGCTGCAAAGCCTCAGCGACGAGGCCGGCGCGCCCGAATCCATCATGCACTTCGAGATCGATCGGGTCGCCGACGCTGCCGAGCAGGCGCAGCTGAAAGCGCAGATCGAGGCTGCGCTGGAAGACGTGCGGCTGGCCGTGAACGACTGGGCTGCGATCCGCAACAAAGCGCTGGAAGTCGCCAACGAATTGCCGCGGCGCCAGTTGCCGCTGGATGCTGCGTCGGTGCAGGAAGCCAGCGAGTTCATGCGCTGGCTTGCCGACGACAACTTCACCTTTCTCGGCTATCGCGAGTACGAAGTCACCGACGCCGATGGCGATCGCGTGCTCCGTGCGGTCGAGTCTTCGGGTCTGGGCATTCTGCGCGGACGTGAGCGCTCGCTGGCGCCGCGCTCGCTGCGCACCCTGGCTGCCAGTGAGCTGCCGCAATCCGGTTCGACCGACGCGATCATCCTGACCAAGACCAATGCGCGTTCGCACGTGCACCGCACCGGCTACATGGATTACATCGGCGTGCTGCAGTTCGGCGCGGACGGCCGCGCAGTGGCCGAGCAGCGTTTTCTCGGCCTGTTCTCGTCCAATGCCTATATGGCGCGCCCGCAGGACGTGCCACTGGTGCGCCACAAGGTCGAAGCGGTGCTGGCGCGCTCGGGGCTCAAGCGCGACTCGTATTCCGGCAAATCGCTGCGCCACACGCTGGAAACGCTGCCGCGCGAAGAGCTGCTGCAGAGCAGCGAGGACGAATTGTTCGCCACCGCGATGGGCATACTCGAACTGCGCCAGCGCGCTCATACGCGGCTGTTCATGCGGCGCGATCGCTATGGCCGCTTCTTCAGCTGCATGGTGTTCGTGCCGCGCGACCGCTTCAATACCTCGGTGCGCGAGCGCATCGAGAACCTGCTGGGTACGGCACTGCACGCCGAGCAGAGCGACTCGTCGGTGCAGATGGGCGAGGCCACGCTGGCTCGGCTGACCATCGTGGTGCGCCCGAAGATCGGCGACCAGCCCGTCTACGACCTGGCGGAGCTCGAACGAGGCGTCGCCAGCATCGTGCGCAACTGGCACGACGAGGTGCGCGATGCGCTGGTGCAGCAGCGCGGCGACCATGAAGGCGTGGTGCTGGCCAACCGTTTCGCGAAGGCGCTGCCGGCCGGGTATGTGGAAGAGGTGAGCCCGGCGGTAGCCGCCGAGGACGTGTATCAGCTGTCGCTGCTGGAAGGCGACAACGCGTTGCGGATGTCGTTCTATCACCCGCCGAAGGCGCCGGAATCGCTGCGCTTCAAGGTGTACCGCTCGGGCGGCGACATCGCCTTGTCCGAAGTGTTGCCGCAGCTGGAGAACCTGGGCCTGCGCGTGCTCACCGAGCATGTCTACGACATTCCCGGCGATGCGCCGCGGTCGATCCAGGATTTCGAAGTGCAGCCGGTCGGCAAGCTGACCTTCGGCGTCGAGCAGGTCGGTACGCTATTCGAGAATGCGTTCGAGCAGATCTGGCGCGGCAATGCCGAGAACGACGGTTTCAACCGGCTGGTGCTGGGCGCCAAGCTCAGCTGGCGCCAGGTGGCGGTGCTGCGGGGCTATTGCAAATACCTGTTGCAGACCGCTGCCACGTTCTCGCAGGCATACATGGAAGACACGCTCAACCGCTATCCGGCGGTCGCCGGCCTGCTGGTGGAACTGTTTCTGGCCAAGTTCGACCCGCGCCGCGAGGCGCTCTCCGCCGACGAGCTGAAGGCCGCCGGCGCCACTCTCACGACCGAGATGCAGGCGCTGATTCCGGCCAACGTGCAGGCCGCGCATCCGGCGCTGATCGATGGCTTGAGCGCGGCGTTGTCCAAGCCGCGCGACGAGCAGATCCAGATCGTCGAAAGCGCGATCGCCGTGCTGCTGGAGAACGTCGCCAGTCTCGACGAGGACCGCATCCTGCGCAGCTTCGTGGGGCTGATCCGCGGCACCTTGCGCACCAGCTTCTTCCAGCAGTGGAACGGCGCGTATCGCGACTACATCAGCTACAAGCTCGACTCGCACAAGATACCCGAGCTGCCCAAGCCGGTACCGTATCGCGAGATCTGGGTATGCGCGCCGCGCGTCGAGGGCATCCACCTGCGCTTCGGCGCGGTGGCGCGCGGCGGCCTGCGCTGGTCGGACCGGCGCGAGGATTTCCGTACCGAAGTGCTGGGCCTGGTCAAGGCGCAGATGGTGAAGAACACAGTGATCGTCCCGGTCGGTTCCAAGGGCGGCTTCTTCGTCAAGAAACCGCCAGCGGGCGGCGACCGCGACGCCCAGCTGGCCGAAGGCATCGCCTGCTACCGCCTGTTCATCAACGGCCTGCTCGACATCACCGACAACCTGATCGAAGGCAAGGTGGTGAACCCGCACGACGTGGTGCGTCACGATGCGGACGATCCCTACCTGGTGGTGGCAGCCGACAAGGGCACCGCCACGTTCTCCGACATCGCCAACGCGATCTCGATCGAACACGACTATTGGCTCGGCGACGCTTTCGCCTCGGGCGGCTCTAACGGTTACGACCACAAGGGCATGGGCATCACCGCGAAGGGTGCGTGGGAATCGGTCAAGCGCCACTTCCGTTCGCTCAACCGCGATTGCCAGACGCAGGATTTCACTTGCGTCGGCATCGGCGACATGTCCGGCGACGTGTTCGGCAACGGCATGCTGCTGTCCGAGCACACCCGCTTGCTGGCGGCGTTCGATCATCGTCATGTATTCCTCGATCCGAATCCGGATACCGCGCGCTCGTTCGCCGAGCGCCAGCGCATGTTCAAGCTGCCGCGTTCGAGCTGGGACGATTACGACAAGTCGCTGATTTCCGCTGGTGGTGGCATTTACCCGCGCAGCGCCAAATCGATCCCGGTCTCGCCGGAAGTGCGTGCGGTGCTGGGACTCAAGCCCGACGTGACGCAGCTGGCGCCGGCCGATCTGCTCAGCGCGATCCTCAAGGCGCCGGTCGACCTGCTGTGGAACGGCGGCATCGGTACCTACGTGAAGTCGTCCGCGGAGACGCATGCCGATGTCGGCGACCGCGCCAATAACGCGCTGCGCGTCAACGGTGGCGAGCTACGCTGCAAGATCGTGGGCGAGGGCGGCAACCTGGGCATGACCCAGAAGGGCCGCATCGAGGCGGCGCAGCATGGCGTGCTTCTCAACACCGACTTCATCGACAACTCCGCTGGCGTAGATACCTCCGATCACGAGGTGAACATCAAGATCCTGCTCAATGACGCGGTCCAGCGCGGCGAGCTGAGCTTCGATGCGCGCAACGCGCAGCTCGCCGCGATGACCGACGAGGTCGGCCAGCTGGTGTTGTGGGACAACTATCGGCAAAACCAGGCGATCACCTTGATGGAGCACCAGTCGGTGAGCCGTCTCGGTTCGATGGCGCATTTCATCCGCACGCTGGAAGCCGAGGGCACGCTGGATCGCCAGGTCGAGAACCTGCCGTCCGACGCCGAGCTGACCGAGCGCAAGAGCCGCGGCTTGGGCCTGACCCGGCCCGAGCTCGCGGTGCTGCTGTCGTACGACAAGATCCGCCTGTTCCAGCAGATGCTCGATTCCGACGTGCCGGAAGATCCGTACCTGTCCAAGGAACTGATGCGCTACTTCCCCGAGCCGTTGCACGTGAAGTATGCCGAGCACATGCAGCGCCATCGCCTGAAGCGCGAGATCATCGCCACCGCGGTGACCAACTCGACGATCAACCGCATGGGCGCCACCTTCATGATGCGCATGCAGGAGGACACCGGCCAGCGTCCGGCCGCGATCGCCAAGGCGTACACCGCGGCGCGCGAAATCATCGAGGCGCGTGAACTGTGGGCGCAGATCGAAGCACTCGACAGCCAGGTCGCCGAGGACACCCAGATCGACGCGATCAAGCAGATCTGGTCGCTGCTGCGCCACCTGACCCGCTGGCTGCTGAATCGTCCGGGCGGTTCGCTGGATATCGCCGCCAATGTCGAGCGTTATCAGGACAGCGTGTCGGCCCTGCGCAAGGCGTTGCCGGAGGTGCTGACGCCGACCGGCAAAGGCGATTTCTCATGCACCCAGGAGAAATGGGAAGGCCTGGGCCTGCCCGCCGATCTGGCGCTGCGGCTGGCCCGCATGCCGGAGCTGCGAGCCGCGCTGGACATGGCCGAGGTGGCGCAGCAGAGCGGTCAGCCGATGGAGAAGGTGGCTGGCGTGTTCTTCGAACTGGGCGAGGCGCTGGACCTGGAATGGCTGCGCGACCAGATCGAGGCGTTGCCGGTCGAAGGCCATTGGCATGCGCAGGCACGCGGCTCGCTGCTGGACGAGCTCAACCACCAGCATCGCGCATTGGCGCTGCAGGTGCTGAGCCTGACCGGTGCGCGCAAGGACGTCTCGCCGGTACAGGCTTGGCTGCAGCGCGACGATCCCTCGTTGCAGTACACCCGCAGCATGCTGGCGGAAATCCTCACTCAGAACGCGGACTACCCGATCGCTTCGGTCGCGGTACGCCGGCTGGCCCAGCTGGCGCAGGTGCCGGTGGGCTGAGCCGCCTCCCGCCGTCATGTGGTTCAGAACGCCCGGTGCCTGCAAGGTCACCGGGCGTTCCAGCATGCAGCATTTGTAGGAGCCCGCTGGCGGGCGATGCTTTTGCTCTGGGTCGATTGATTTGAAGCGAAGAGCTTTCGTGCGCCTCTGGCGCCCGAGTCACTTTCTCTTTGTGTGGCCAAAGAGAAAGCTAACCAAAGAGAAAGGCCACCCCGCTTGGCGCTTGCCGGGCTCCTGCCCGGCAAGTTCGTGAGCCGGGGCCGGGCTTTTCGACAGGGCTCCTGCCCTGGCGAAAAGGAGTCGACATCCTTGTCGACTCCCGCTTCGCGGCCTATCGACCCGTCTCACCGCCGCACAGGGGCCCCGGGTAGAGCAGCGGGCCATCCTGGCCCGCACTCGGTGAAAAGCTAGAGCGAAGCGTCGCTCTGCTATTGCTCTGGCTCCTCTGAAAAGTACGCGCAGGAGGCGCGTTGCTTTACCCGGGGCCCCTCTGAAGCGGCGGGTGGGTGGAGGAACAGCCCGCAGGGTGGTTCGCAAGGATGCGAACCAGTTTGGCGTCAGGGCAGGATGCCCTGTCGACAAACCCCGCAACCCACCCGCGGACTTGCCGGGCAGGAAGCCCGGCAAGCGCGTAAGCGGGGTGTCGTTTTCTCTTGGTTACTTCTCTTTTGGACAAGCAAAAGAGAAGTAACTCGCCCTCCGCAGGAGGACGAAAGCTTTTTGCTCCGAATGCAGAAACAACAAGCAGGAGCATCGCCCGCCAGCGGGCTCCTACGGTAAGCTCGTGCGACCGCCACTACGTGCCGATGCCCATGCGCCTTGCCTTCGTCGCCAGCGATACCAGCGTCGCCCAGCAGGCGCGGCGCAAACTGGTCGATCGTTACGGCGATGTGCCGCCCGAAAAAGCCGAGCTGATCGTGGCGCTGGGTGGCGACGGTTTCATGCTGCGCACCTTGCATGCCTACCGCGAACTGGAAGTGCCGGTCTATGGCATGAAGCTGGGCCGGGTCGGGTTCCTGATGAACAAGCACAAGCTCGACGGCTTGCCGGAGCGAATCGCGCGCACGCATACGGCCTCGCTGTTCCCGCTGCAGATGCAGGTCACCGATGCGGCAGGCAATGAACACTCGGCGTTGGCGTTCAACGAAGTTTCGCTGTTGCGCCAGAGCAATCAGGCCGCACACCTGGAAGTGCAACTCAACGACATCGTGAAACTGGCGACATTGATCTGCGATGGCATCCTCGTCTCCACCCCGGCCGGTTCCACCGCTTACAACCTGTCCGCGCACGGCCCCATCCTGCCGCTGGATGCGAATGTGCTGGCACTCACCCCGATCAGCCCGTTCCGCCCGCGCCGCTGGCGCGGCGCAATCCTGCCGCATCGCACGGAAGTGCTCCTGCGTGTGCTCGATCCGGCCAAGCGCCCGGTCAGTGCCACCGCCGATTTCCACGAGGTGCGCGACGTGCGCACGGTGTCGATCAGGCAGTCCGGCGGGCAGGGGGTGCGCCTGTTGTTCGATCCGGAACACAACCTCGAACAGCGCATCCTCGACGAGCAGTTCGCGGCAGAATGAAAAAATTCAGAAGTGAGTGGAGAGGAGTGAGTGGAGAGAGGCCTCTCTCGTTTCTCACTCCTCTTCACTCATTCCTCGCTCTATGCGCTAGATTCGCGTCATGACCAAGCCAACCGTACATGCCCCCGACTCGGCCAGCGACCAGCGGCTGGTCGTCGCGATTTCCTCACGCGCACTGTTTGATCTGGGTGATAGTCATGCGTTGTTCGAACGCGAAGGGCTGGATGCCTACCGCTCGTTCCAGATCGAACACGAGAACGAGATACTGAAACCCGGCGTGGCGTTTCCGCTGGTGCAGAAGCTGCTCGGTCTCAACAAGCTGGCCGGCGACGTGCCGCCGGTCGAGGTGATCCTGCTTTCGCGCAACTCCGGGGACACCGGCTTGCGCATCTTCAACGCGATCCAGCACTACGGCTTGCAAATCAGCCGCGCCGCGTTCACCAGCGGCGCGCCGACCTCCGATTACATCGCACCGTTCAAGGCCGATCTGTTCCTTTCGGCCAACGCCGAAGATGTCGGACGGGCGCTGGCCGCCGGCGTGGCATCCGCGACCATCCTGCCCAGCACCGCGGCACCGCGTGCCAGCGAGCAGCTGCGAATCGCTTTCGACGGCGACGCCGTGATCTTCGGCGACGAAGGCGAACGCGTATCGCGCGAAGAAGGCCTGGAAGCGTTTCATCGCAGCGAAAGCGAGCATGCCGCCGAACCGCTGTCGGTCGGTCCGTTCCGCGGCTTTCTCACCGCGTTGCATCGCCTGCAGGCGGCATTCCCGGCCGAGAATTCGCCGATCCGCACCGCGCTGGTCACCGCGCGTTCCGCACCTGCGCACAAGCGGGTGATCCTTACCTTGCGCAAGTGGGGCGTACGCATCGACGAGGCGCTGTTCCTCGGCGGTCGCGACAAAGGCCCGTTTCTCGACGCGTTCGGCGCCGATATCTTTTTCGACGACTCGCCGGCCAATGTGGAGTCGGCGCGCAAGCACGTGGCCACGGGCCATGTGCCGCACGGAGTCAGCAACCGCTGAGGTTTGCCTGGTTTCAGGCGTGGAAAAGCCGGCTGTCCGCGGGGGCCTGTTCGCGTTCGTGCATGCCGTAGTCGCGGATCACGCTGGCCACGCGCAACCGGTAATCGTCGAAGACGGTGGCACGGCCGCGAGCCTGGGCGATCCGGTGCCGCTCGATGTTCCGCCATTGCGCCACCGCATCTTCATCGCGCCAGAACGACAGCGAAAGGATTTTTCCGGGCGTCGTCAGGCTCTCGAAGCGTTCGATCGAAATGAAGCCGTCGATGCCATCCAGCAAGGGGCGCAGCTGAGCGGCGATGTCGAGGTATTCCTGGCGGTGCCCGTCGGCTGGGGTGAGTTCGAAGATCACGGCGATCATCGCTGCTGCGCCTCGGCCGCGAGGATGAAGGCGTCCACGCTTTGATACAGCGAATGGCGGTTGCGCTCCAAGTGCATCACGTGAGTGCCGTGGTCGATGCGCATGCGCCACTTCAGCGGGCTGTTGCTGAACTTCGCCAGCAAGGCGGCCGCTCCGGCATCATCCGTCACGCGGTCGTAATCGCCGTACACCACGAAGACCGGAACCTTGATGGCCGCCGGGTCGTAGGGATAGATGCCGGTAGCCGTCACCGCGTCGATATCCACCGTCGGACCGGCCGGAATGCGCAGCTCGCCCGGCGCGTCTCCGCCGATGTGGGGCACCGACGCATCGAAGGCGGTAGCCCATCTCTGCGCCACGGCCGGTTCCAGCAACGTCAAGCCTACGGGCAGGACGTTCTTGAAACGCAATTGCTGGTAGCGCGCTTCGGCCGTGATGGTCCACCAAGCGCCGGGGAGGGCCTCAGCCGACGCACCCGCCTTCGCCACGACGGGGCCGAACAAGGTGAGCGAGGCCAGCCCGCCGGGATGTTCCGCGGTGAAAGTGGCCGCGGGGATGGTGCCCCAGGAGTGGGCGACCAGGTGGACGTGGCTCATGCGGCGGGTTTGTCGCAGATAGTCGACGGCTACGGCGATTTCCTGCGCGGCCTCGGTCGCCCTGGTCACCGGGGCGGCAGCTTGGGCAGGCCGTGCCATCGCTGCGGGGCGACTGGATGCGCCGAATCCCAGGAAGTCCAGGCCGCAGACGAGAAAACCCTGCTGTGCCATGTGGCTCATCCACGAGTCTCCGGGCGCGAATTCGAATCCGAACGCCAGCATGGTCGGGAAGCTGGCGCCGTGCACGAACAGCACGCTGCGGCCGTTGGCGTGCGCCGGCGCGATGCAGTGCAGGGCGAGCCGCTGCCCGGGAGCATGCGGAGCGGGCAGGGTGATGGTGCTAGCGGAAAGCGCGGAGATCAGTCCAAGCGCCAGTAGTCCCGACATGTTTGCGGCTCGTTGTGGGTGGGGCCACCAGCATGGCTGCAGCACGGCATGGAACGTTTAGACGGCCGGCGAAACATGCCGGTCGCCATTCGTGCCTGTACGGCGCGATGGACTTAGGGCGCCCCTAATGCAGGCCGCGCCAACCCTCGAATCCGGTGAACATCGCCGCCGCGATCAGCAAGGCGCCCACGCAGCGCGTTGCCATTATCCCGGCGGCAGGCTTGCCGTGCAGCCATCGTCGCGCGCGATCGGCCATCAAGGCCACGCCCCCATAAACGCACAACTGGTTGAGCGCGATGATCAGCCACATGACCAGGGCCTGCAGCCAGATCAGGCCGTAGTCCGGGCGCAGGAACTGCGGGAAGATCGCCAGCATGAACAGATAGGCTTTGGGGTTGAGCAGGCTGGTCAGCATGCCTTGCCGAAAGGTCGCCGCACGCGAGCGCAGCCTGGTGTCCGGGTGCAGGCCAAACGAGGATTCGCTGCGCATCAGCGACATGCCGATCCAGCCGATGTACAGCGCTCCGGCCAGCAGCAAGGCGTTGAAGGCGCCAGGGACCAGCTTGATCAGCACGCTGATGCCCAGCGCCGTCATCAGCACATGGCAGATCCCGCCCGCGATGATTCCAGCCACGGCGGCGAAGCCGCGGCTGCGCCCGCCGGCCAGTGCGCTGCCCATGACGAAGGCCATGTCCAGGCCCGGCAGCACCACGATGCCGAAGACCAGGACGAAGAACAGCCATAGTTGTTCGTAGTGGTTCATGGCGTTATCCCGGCGGCCGTGTCGGACAGCCAGCGCAGGCGCGAACGTGGGGTCGGGTCCATCACCACGCGTTCGGGCGCGCCACGCAACAGGCCGGAGTCCGCCAGCGATTTTTCCGCCGATGTCAGGAGCGGCGCGAGCCGCCTGTCCAGCGTGGCGTCGTCCTTGACCACACCGAGCCAGATCAGGAATGGGCCGTCCGTGCGTATCGGCAGCTGCGGAAAGTTGTTCGGCACATCCAGCGTCACCAGCACGCCGGCCGGATGCACGCCGTCGACGCGGTAGGCGGAAAATGCGGCCTCTGCCTGATGCGCAAACGCGTCCTCGCTGCCTTTCTTCACCGCGAAAATCTGCGCCACCACGATGCCTTGCGCACTGTGTTCTTCGGTCACCGGATCGACCGCCGGCAGCACCTTGACGCCCTGGTCGGCATGCAGCGGCCGCAGCAGCATCACATTGTCGCTATCCGGCAGGATCGCGTTGACCTTGACCCTATGCTCCTTCCACAACGGCCCGTAATAGAAAGCCGCGTTGACGACGGGACGTGCATTGATGTCGCGGAAGCCGCGCAGCCAGGTGAAGCGATCGGGATGGTCCCGCTCCATGAATTGCCCGAACACCATCGCACCGAGTTGCTCGAGGGCTTCGGGAAAATACGTGTCGAAATATTTGACGAAGTGCGACCGCTCGCCTTGGCTCGTGACGTAGCGGCGAAATTCGATGGCCTGGTAGTCCCGCAGGTGCTGCACGCTTTCCATGGTGATGGTTCCGCTGGTGGGTTTGCCGTGTATTGAACTCGCCGCACCGAATGCGCCGAGCAGGACGATGCCGCATATCAGTCGTTCGAAAGGCTTCACGAGAGATCCCCAGGACTGTCGGATGGTGTGCCGGACACGTTAAGACCCATACAGGTCAAATTTCGCCCTGATTGGCCAGTACAATCGTGACCATGGCCCGGCCCACTACACGCGTACTGGCTGTACTCGAGCTGCTGCAAAGCCACGGCCGTATGAGCGGTCCGGAGCTGGCGCGGCGGGTTGGCGTCGATGTGCGCACGCTGCGGCGCTACATCGTGATGCTGGAAGACCTCGGCATTCCGCTGACGGCCGAGCGCGGCCGCCACGGCGCCTACATGTTGGTCGCCGGATTCAAGCTGCCGCCGATGATGTTCACCAACGATGAGGCGGTAGCGCTGTCGGTGGGCATGGTGGCGGCGCGTGGTCTGGGCCTGGCCGAGGCCGCACCGGCGGTGGAAAGCGCGCAGGCCAAGCTCGCCCGCGTGATGCCTGACAGTTTGAAGCGGCACGTAGGCGCGATCGCCGATACGGTCAAGGTCGACCTGCTGCCTTCCGCCAGCACGCCGGACAGCAATGCGGCGCTGATTGCACTGACCGGTGCGGCGCAGGCAGAGCGGCGTGTGAGTATGAGTTACGAATCGGCCCAGGGCGTGCGCACCGACCGCGAGTTCGATCCGTACGGACTCGCCTACCGGGCAGGTGCCTGGTACGCAGTGGGGATGTGCCATCTGCGTCACGGCCTGCGCACATTCCGGCTGGATCGCATCGGCAAGGTGAACCAGCTCGATCGGCCATTCCGCAGGCCAGCCGGCTTCGACCCGCTGGATCAGCTGGTGCGCGGCATCGCGGCGATTCCGCACGCGAATGCGATCGAGGTACTGCTGCGCACGGACCTGCAGACGGCGCGCCGCGCGTTTTCGCTTGCGTTCGGTTTGCTGGAGCCCACGCAGGACGGGGTGCTTCTGCGCACCGGTGCCGATGATCTGGCCTGGTTCGCGCGACAGCTCGCCGGCCTCCCGTTCGACTTCGAGATCCGCACGCCAGCAGGCCTGCGCACGGAACTCAGGATCTGCGCGGCCCGGTTGCACGCAATGACCGAGGGATGATCGCGACGCAACGATGGGCGATCGGTCCGTCGACCTCGTCCAGGTCGTTGTTCCGCGCCGATATGCGGTGCTCCGTGACGTCCGCGTGAAATGGCAACGAACTAAAAAATTTGCCGAAAACGTCGTTGACTCATATGCTTAGGCACTCTCCGGGGGGAGTCGCGACAAGGCGTGTTGCGATGCGGAGAGGCACCCCGGTGAACATTGCGATCCGGTAGCGACAGGAACTGGCTCGTCGTATGTACACCCGGTTCGAGAAAGTTCAACGACCTTTCTGGAGGGGAAATACATGCCATTGCCCAAAGCCAACGGCCTCAGCCTTGCGCTGTGTGTCGCCATCGGCCTCGCTGCTGCCAGCAGCGTGAATGCCACCGATACCACCACCGGGCCCGAGGTCACTCCGGCCGTACAGCACGACACATTGCACTCGTTGCGCGGCGTGATGCCGCGACCGGACGATTTCGTCAAGAACTCGCACGCGCATCCGGCCCACCCGCTGCCGTTCCTGGATGGTCCGGGTAACCAGACCGATGGGGCCGTGCAGGGTTCCGGTACGGGCAGCTTCGCTCCCTCGCTTGGCGCCGGTTTCGACGGCGTGGGCCAGGGCTTCAGCGGGCCGCAGGGCACGTTCACCGTCAACAGCGCTCCACCGGATACCAACGGCGCCGTCGGTGCGACCCAGTACGTGCAGATCGTCAACAGCGCGTTTGCCGTATTCGACAAGTCGACCAAGGCGGTGACTTACGGTCCGGTGGCGACCAACACGTTGTGGTCCGGCTTCGGCGGTCCCTGCGAAGCCGACAACGATGGCGATGCCACCGTGGTCTACGACAAGGCGGCCGGCCGCTGGATCGTCGCCCAGTTCGCGGTGACCGCTGCGCCGTACTACCAGTGCGTGGCGGTATCGGCGACCAGCGATGCCACCGGTGCCTACTACCGCTATGCGTTCCCGTACGGCAGCATCTTCCCGGACTACCCGAAGATGGGCGTCTGGCCGGATGCTTATTACGAAACGTTCAACATGTTCAACGGCAATACGTTCGCCGGCGCGAAGCTGTGCGCCTACGACCGCAACGCGATGTTGAGCGGCGCAGCGGCCACGCAGCAGTGCTTCCAGTTGTCTTCGAGTTACGGCGGCGTGCTGCCGGCGGACCTCGACGGCGCCACCGCGCCGCCGGCCGGCTCGCCGAACTATCTGATGAACTTCGGCGCGAGCTCGCTGAACCTGTGGAAGTTCCATGTCGACTGGGCCAACACCGCCAACACCACGCTGACAGGTCCGCTCAACATCCCGGTGGCCTCGTTCGCCGCAGCCTGCGGCGGCGGTACCTGCATTCCGCAGTCCGGCGTCAGCCAGAAGCTCGATTCGCTGGCCGACCGCCTCATGTTCCGCCTGGCCTATCGCAATTTCACCAACCATGAATCGCTGGTGGTCACCCATTCGGTCAAGGTCGGCACCACGCACAAGAACCCGTACAGCGGGGTGCGCTGGTACGAGATCCGCAGCCCCGGCGGCACGCCGACGGTGTACCAGCAGTCCACCTTCACGCCGGACACCAGCTATCGCTGGATGGGTTCGGTGGCGATGGACAAGGTGGGCGACATGGCGCTTGGCTACAGCGTATCCAGCAGTGCGCTCCATCCGGCGATCCGCTACACCGGTCGTCTGGCAACCGACGCGCTGAGCACGATGCAGTCCGAGAGCAGCATCATCGAAGGGCTCGGTTCGCAGAGCGGCAATAACCTGGCGCGTTGGGGCGATTACAGTGCCATGACCGTCGATCCAGTCGACGACTGCACGTTCTGGTACACCACCGAGTATCTGAAGAACACCGGCTCATTCAACTGGAACACGCGCATCGGGTCGTTCAAGTTCCCGACCTGCCAGTAAGCGAGACGTGCCGTCCAGCCGCGCAGGCTGGACGGCTGTCGATGCGTGACGAGAAACATGGCCTCCTTCGGGTGGCCATGTTTCTTCATGGCGCCTTAAATGCGGACCGATGTATTCGACGAATCGTCGTGCAGGCCTGCCGTCACACCATACGCATGCGCTTCCACCAGCGCGTGACCTTCTCTTCGCGCACGAAGGTGAACATCCCGGCACCGAGAATGATCGCGATGCCGACGGCCATCGGCCAGTCCAGTTCATCGTGGAACAGCACATAGCCGAGCAGTACTGCCCACAACATCTGGCTGTACTGGGTGGGCGCGACGTGGTTGGCGGGCGCTTTCTGCGTGGCCAGCATCAACAACACGGCGGCGAGCGCCGCGAGCAGGCCGTAGCCGAGCAGGAGCAGCCACTGGTGCAGGTCCGGCCAGCGGAAACGGGAAAGCATCAGCACCCCGGTGAGCAGCGTCGAGCCGACCATGCCGGCGCTATACAAGGTGAGGCGTTTCTCGTGCGACCCGGCCAGACGCAAGGCGATCATCGAGATCGCGCCGGCGAGGCCGCAGATGATGGCGGCGAGGTGGCCGATACCGAGTGCGCGAAAGCCGGGCCGCAGCACCACCAGCACGCCGATGAAGCCGGCGACCACCGCCGACCAGCGGCGCCACCCGACGTGCTCCTTGAGCACCAGCACGGACAGCATGGTGACGAAGATCGGCAAAAGGAAAATCAGCGCGAAAGCCTCCGCCATCGGCAGCGCCGTGAAGGCGATCACGGCGGCAACGCTGCCCACCGCGCCGGCAATGGCACGCACCAGATACAGGCCGCGACGTTGCGCGACCAGCACCTCGCGCCAGCGGTCGCCGCGCGCCTTGATGAAAGGCAGCGCGGTCAGGCCCAGCGCTGCGCCGAAGAACACGGCTTCGTATGCCGGCAGCGAGCCCCGCAGTGATTTCACGAACGCGTCGCTCAGGGCATAGGCCGCGAATGCCATGAAACCGAGCAAGACACCTTTGAACATGGATTTCCGCTTTTGGGGGGAGGAGGGTGACGGCCAGAGGAGATCGGCATGCCGCGTCCGGCCTGGGGGCGGTCGCCTTTATGCCACCGGGTCCCGCGCTACAATAACGGTTTTACGCGCCCGTCTCCGGAGCTTCCATGGCTGTCAGTCTGAATCCGCTCGATCTGTACGATGTCCGCTCGCTGCTCACCGACGAGGAACGCATGGTGCAGGACACCGTCGGCCGCTTCGTCGACGAGCGAGTGCTGCCGATCATCGGCGACTGCTTCGATCAGGCCCGTTTCCCGAGGGAGTTGATCCCGGAGATCGCCGCTCTCGGCCTGCTCGGCGCAACCATTCCCGAGGAATACGGCGGCGCCGGCATGAATGGGGTCAGCTACGGCCTGATCTGCCAGGAGCTGGAGCGCGGCGATTCCGGCCTGCGCAGCTTCGCCTCGGTGCAGAGCTCGCTGTGCATGTATCCGATCTTTGCCTACGGCAGCGAGGAACAGAAGCGGCAGTACCTGCCGCGGATGTCGGCCGGCGAAGTGATCGGCTGCTTCGGCCTGACCGAGCCGCACGGCGGTTCCGATCCGGCCAACATGAAGACGCACGCGAAAAAGGACGGTGGCGACTGGATCATCAACGGCGCCAAGATGTGGATCACCAACGGCAACCTCGCGCACATCGCGATCGTGTGGGCGCAGACCGAGGACGGCATCCAGGGCTTCGTCGTGCCCACCGATACGGCCGGCTTCAAGGCGCAGGAAATCCACAAGAAGATGAGCCTGCGCGCCTCGGTCACCTCGGCGCTGTTCTTCGACAACGTGCGCGTGCCGGACAGTGCGCGGCTGCCCAACGTGAAGGGTCTGAAGGGGCCGCTGGGTTGCCTCACCCAGGCCCGCTACGGCATCACCTGGGGACCGATCGGCGCCGCGCAGGCGTGCTTGAAGGAAGTGCTGGACTATACGAAGGAGCGCATCCTGTTCGACCGCCCGCTGGCCTCCAATCAGGCGGTGCAGCTGAAGCTGGCCGACATGGCGCGCCGCATCACCACCGCGCAGCTGCTGTCGCTGCAGCTCGGTCGCCTGAAGGACGCCGGCAAGATGCAGCCCACCCAGGTGTCGCTGGCCAAGTGGAACAACTGCCGCATGGCGATCGACATCGCGCGCCAGTGCCGCGACATCCTCGGCGGTGCCGGCATCACCACGGAACACGGTGCGATCCGTCACGCGCTGAATCTGGAATCGGTGATCACCTATGAAGGCACCGAGACCGTGCACGAGCTGGTGGTCGGCCGCGAGCTGACTGGCATCAACGCATTCTGAAACGGGGCGGCGGCACATGGATTCCGATTCGCTGCGCATCGAAACCGAGCGGCTGATCCTGCGTCCACCCCGGGCGGAGGATTTCGATGCCTATGCGGCCAACATGGCCGATGCCCAGGCGGCACAGTTCATCGGCGGCCAGCAATCGCGCGCCGCCGCCTGGCGCGGCTTCCTGACCCTGGCGGGTGCCTGGTCGATCCAGGGTTTCGCGATGTTCTCGGTGATAGAGAAAAGCAGCGGGGAATGGATAGGCCGGCTCGGGCCTTGGCATCCGGTCGACTGGCCCGGTACCGAGGTGGGCTGGGGGCTGGCGCGCGCCGCCTGGGGCAAGGGCTACGCGCTGGAAGGCTGCATCGCGGCGATCGACTGGGCATTCGATCGGCTGGGTTGGAGCGAGATGATCCATTCGATCCATCCGGACAACCACGCTTCGCAGATGCTGGCCAAGCGACTCGGCTCGACCTGCCGCGGCCCCGGCAAGCTGCCGGCGCCGTACGAGGATTCGCCGAACGACATCTGGGCGCAGACGCGCGAACAATGGCGCAAGCGCCGCGCACAATCATGAATGCATCCGCCGACATCGACACGGCGGCGGCATTGCGCGAGGTACTCGCCGCGAGCGTGCCGGATCTGCATCGCTACTGCCGTGATCCGTGGACCCTGATCGGTAGTGGCGCCGCGTGGCTGATCGGGGCGAAGGTGACGGTAGCCGATCTCGACGTGCTGACCAGTGCCCGCGATGCGGAAACGCTGATAGACCGCTGGCGGGAGCGACTGGAGACGACCATGGCATCGGCCGGCGCCGAACGCTTCCGCTCGCGCTTCGCACGCTTCGTTTTCCCGGGACTGGCCGTGGAAATCATGGGTGGACTCGAAGTATCCGGCGGCGCCGGCTGGGAGCCGGTGAGGATCGGGGAAATCATTGCCGTGGACGTCGCCGGTTTGCGCGTGCCGATTCCCGCCGTAGAGGAGCAGATCCACCTGCTGGAACGTTTCGGGCGGCCCAAGGATAGTCGGCGTGCGGCGCTGCTGAAGTCATTGCACAAGGAGAGGCCGTGATCACTTGAGGCAAGAGTGATCGCGACTGAAGTCGCTCCTACAGAAAACGTCGTACTCCTCATTCATTCAAGCGATAGCCATCATGTCCATGCCGTTTGCCATCAGCGCCCGCCACAAGGGTTTCAATCGCGCCGAGATCGTCGATCAGAATTTCATCGAGTTCGTGCAGTTGTGGCAGGGCGAGGTGCGCGCCGCGCCGCGCGACAGCGAGGCGGTATTGCCGGGCAGTGCGCTCGATGCACGCGGTTTTCGCGAGCTGCTCGAATCGCAGCTGATCTCGCGCCATCTCGACCTGATGGCGCGCGTGCTGCGCGTGCAGAACAAGGTGTTCTACACGATCGGCTCGTCGGGCCATGAAGGCAACGCGATGGTGGCGCGGCTGACCCGGCATACCGATCCGGCGTTTCTGCATTACCGCTCCGGTGGCTTCATGGCCGAGCGTTTCCGCAAATTGCCGGGCATGGACCCGGTAACGGATTCGGCGTTGAGCTTCGCCGCCAGCAAGGACGATCCGGCCTCCGGTGGCCGCCACAAGGTATGGGGCAGCAAACCGTTGTGGGTGTTGCCGCAGACGTCCACGATCGCTTCGCACCTGCCCAAGGCGCTGGGCACGGCGGTGGCGATCGAACAGGCGCGCCGCATCGGTCATCAACTGCCGATTCCGGACGACAGCATCACGATCTGCTCGTTCGGCGATGCATCGAGCAACCACGCCACCGCGCAGACCGCGTTCAACGCAGCGGCATGGACGGCTTACCAGAAGCTGCCCGCACCCGTGTTGTTCGTGTGCGAGGACAACGGCATCGGCATCTCGGTGAAGACGCCGGCCGGCTGGGTCGCCAGCAACTTCCAGCATCGTTCCAACCTCGATTATTTCTTTGCCGACGGACTCGATCTGGCCGAAGGCTACGCGCAGGTGCAGCGTGCGGTGGAACATTGCCGCAGTACGCGCCGGCCGACCTTCCTGCATCTGAAGACCACTCGCGTGATGGGTCATGCCGGCACCGATTTCGAGATCGAATGGCGCAGCGTCGAGGAGCTGTTCGCGGTCGAGGCAGCCGACCCGTTGCTGCGCTCGGCCGGCATCGCGCTGGAGTCCGGCCTGTACTCGAAGGACGCATTGCTGAATCTTTACGAGGCCACTCGCAGGCGCTGCTTCGCCGCCGCCGAGGATGCGGATTCGCGGCATCGGCTGACCTCGCTTGCCGACGTGATGAAGCCGCTGGCGCCCTATACGCCGGCTGCGGTGCAAGCTGAAGCCACGCGCTCGGACTATGCCGAGAAGCGTCTCGCCGTATTCGGCGGCGAGGAAAAGCTGCCGGAGAAACTGCCGCCGCGGCACCTGGCGATCCAGATCGGCCAGGCCTTGCACGACTTGCTGGCGAAGTATCCGCAGGCGCTGCTGTTTGGCGAGGACGTGGCGCAGAAGGGCGGCGTGTACACCGTCACCAAGGGTCTCAACAAGATCTTCAAGGGCAGCCGCGTGTTCAACACGCTGCTGGACGAGACGATGATCCTCGGCCTGGCCCAGGGCTACGCCAACATGGGCATGCTGCCGATGCCGGAGATCCAGTACCTGGCGTATTTCCACAACGCCTGCGACCAGATCCGCGGCGAGGCGGCGTCGCTGCAGTTCTTTTCCAACGACCAGTACCGCAATCCGATGGTGATGCGCGTTGCCTCGCTCGGCTACCAGAAGGGTTTCGGCGGTCACTTCCACAACGACAACTCGATCACCGCGCTGCGCGACATTCCCGGCCTGGTGGTCGGCTGCGCCAGCCGCGGCGACGATGCGGCGATGATGCTGCGCACGATGATGGCGCTGGCCAAGGTCGACGGCCGCGTGTGCGCGTTCCTCGAACCCATCGCCTTGTACATGACCAAGGATCTGTACGAAGCCGGCGATGGTCTGTGGCAGTACGACTATCCGGCACCGGATCAGGCGATGACTCTGGGCGAGGGGCGGATCTACAACGCGGCGGCGAACGACCTGGTGATCTTTACCTTCGGCAATGGCGTGCCTATGGCTTTGCGTGCCGCCCGCACGATCGAGCAGGAGCTGGACTGGCAGGTGCGCGTGGTCGACCTGCGCTGGCTGGCGCCGCTCAACGATGCCTTCATCGCGGCGCAGGCAAAGAGCGCCAAGCGCATCCTGGTGCTGGACGAAGGGCGCAAGAGTGCCGGCGTGGGCGAAGGCGTGGTCACCGCCATCGTGGAAGGCGGCTGTGGCGCTACGCCGATGCGGCGCGTGGTCGGCGCGGATACGTTCACGCCGCTGGCCGGTGCGGCCTTGCTGGTATTGCCGGGTGAAGCCGACGTGGTGGCTGCGGCGCGGGAGCTGGCGAAGCGCTGAGTCGCTACTCCCGCTTTTTCACGATGTGCAGCCGTGGGCCGGGAGGCGCGTTCGGCGGCACGGTGTCGGCGTGCAGGCAAACCCGGTTGCGGCCGCTGAGCTTGGCCTCGTACATGGCCTGGTCGGCGCGTTCGACCAGCGACTCCACATCGTCGCCATCCCGGTAGATGGCGACGCCGATGCTGATGCTGAGCAGCATCGATTCGTCACCGGACGGAATTTCCATTCGATGCACGCGCCGGCACAGGCGGGTCGCCACCGGCATGGCCTGCTGCGGCGTAGTGCCATCGAGCAGGGCGACAAACTCCTCGCCACCGTAACGACCGAGCAGATCGGATGGCCGCAACTCGGTAGCCAGTGCCTGCGCCACAGCGACCAGCGCGCGGTCGCCGGCGTTGTGTCCCTGACGATCGTTCAGCAGCTTGAAATGATCCAGATCGAGAAACAGCAACGCGATCGGCCGCGGCGGCCCGTTTGTCAGCAAGGCGCTGGCGCGTTCGGTCCAGGCGCGGCGGTTGAGCACGTTGGTGAGCGCGTCATGATCGGCCAGCGCCCGCACGATGTCGCGGTCATGGCGCAGTCCGAGTGCACGATCGGCGAGGCCAAGCGACAACACGATCGCCTCGAACGCGCCGCCAGCCAGGCTCGCATCATTGAGCCAGTCCAGTTGCGGCAGCGCGCCGTTGACCTGTGCGCTGGTCATCGCAGTAAGCAGCAACAGCGGCGTCCAGCCGGCCAGGAAAAACCACGCCTGGCGCGAACCGCGCGCAGCGGCGACGATGGCGGCGACCAGCAGCAACGCCGCTCCGATCATCAGCAGCGGATTGAGCAGGATTTGCGCCACGTCGACCAGCAATGCGATATGGCTGCAGCGCATCAAGACCAGCTGGATCATGCCGACCGCCAGCGCCACGATCGGCACCCGCAGCAGCGGCGCGTAACGCTGCAGTTCGCAGAACCGCATCATGAACAACGAAGCAAACGCCACCGACAGCGCCACGGCCGCCGGCCCGGCCAGCGGTGCCATGCCGGACAGCCAGCTCCATTCCAGCGGGTGGAACAGGAAGCCGGTCTGGATGCCCTGAATGAGCATGTAGCAGAAGATGTAACCGGCGTACCACGCATAGGTGACGTCGCGCAGCATCAACGCGAAGCACAGTGCCATCAGCACCATCGCCAGCATCACCGCGAAGCAGGCGCCGGCGAATACCAGCCACTGCGCATCCTGCTGGAGATACTCGTTCCAGGACTGCAACTGGAATCGCACCGGCGCACTCAGCGTCGGGGACGGTTCGAACCGGAGCAGGATCGGTGCCGACGCGGGCAGGTCGGCCGGGACCCGCCAGGCCAGCCGGCCGTGGCCGTGGGCCGCTGCACTGAAGTCATCCAGCGCCAGCGCCACCGGCTGCGTTTCGCCACCGTTGGCGAAGACGGTGGCCGTGCTCAGCGGAGGCGGGTAGATCGTCAGCACCCGTTCGCCATTGTCCCAGGGCGGCTGTGATGCGATGACCACCCAGCTGCCGGCGGTGCTGCGCGGAAAGCGCTGCAACAGGGAGGGGTCGAAACTCTTCAGCTGGCCTGCGCGGTATTCGGCGAGCACGACTTGCGCTGTGTCATTGGTGCGGACTTCGCGCCAGGCGCCGTTCAACGGAGTAGCCGCATGGGCTGCACCCAGACCCAGCCATAGCAGGCTGAGCACAAGACCGGGCCATGACCGCCAACGGCGATCCGATCCCGGTAATGTGATCAGCTTCCTCATCTGCATCTCTCCGCTCTGTCAATCTCGTTCGAGATCGCGAATGACGCGTACTTTTTGCCGGATCGGCCGTATTCACGAGCGAACGGTGTGGTGCCCGCGCGGCATCGAGCCAGGGGCTCCGTGCCGGGCCGGACGGCAACATCCGAACTTGCACATCTCTTGTGAACATGTCAAGCATGCGACGTGCCAGCGTCGATGCGCACGACCCGGAGCCCCGGCCTTGCTCACTCGTGAAGCTGGCACGGCATCCGATGATAGGGGCGGCCAGTCGCTTGTTGCGGCCCCTGAACGGTTCGATCCGGACGTGGAAGGTCACTTGCGCCGGGCTCTGCCGGTTGGCTCAGCCAGGCCGGCGAGCACCCAGCAGTATCAGCACTTCCTGCGCGCTGCGGATACGCTCGGTCGCGCCGGGAAGATCCAGTGTGATCTTCAACTTGTCCTGACCATCGAGCTTATAGACGCGCGGCAGCTGCTGGATCAGCTTGATGATCAGCATCGGATCGACGTCGGGCGGATTTCCCTGGTAACTCGCGCGGAACACGATGCGGCCGCCGTTGGCACCGAAGTCGAGTTTGCGGATGCCGAGCGGGGTGGCCATCAGCTTCAGCCCGGCCACGGCGAACAGGTGCTTGGCGCTGTCCGGCAGCAAGCCGAACCTGTCGATCATTTCCACCTGCAGGTCGCGCAAGTCGTCTTCGCTGCGCGCGCTGGCGATGCGCTTGTACAAGGTCAGGCGCGCGTGCACGTCGGGCAGGTAGTCGTCGGGGATCAGCGCAGGCAGGTGCAGTTCGACCTCGGTCTCGTGTTCGGTGCTGAGGTCGAAGTCCGGGATCTTGCCCGACTTCAGTGCGCGCACCGCACGATCCAGCAGTTCGGTGTACAGGCCGAAACCGATCTCCTGGATCTGGCCGGACTGCTCGTCGCCCAGCAGTTCGCCCGCGCCGCGGATTTCCAGGTCGTGCGTGGCCAGGGTGAAGCCGGCGCCGAGTTCTTCCAGCGACGCGAGCGCTTCCAGGCGCTTCTGTGCATCGGCGGTGATCGACTTGCGGTCGGGTACGACGAGATAAGCGTAGGCGCGGTGATGCGAGCGCCCCACGCGGCCGCGCAGCTGATGCAGCTGCGCCAGTCCGAAACGGTCGGCGCGGTTGATGATGATGGTGTTGGCGGTCGGGATGTCGATGCCGGTTTCGATGATTGTCGTGCATACCAGCACGTTGAAACGCTGGCGGTGGAAATCCGCCATCACGCCCTCCAGCTCGCGCTCCGGCATCTGGCCATGGGCGATGCGGATGCGCGCCTCGGGCACCAGCTCCTCCAGTTCGCGGACGGTGCGCTCGATGCTCTGCACCTCGTTGTGCAGGAAGTACACCTGGCCGCCGCGCGACAGTTCGCGCTGCAAGGCTTCGCGGATCGTCGCCGGATCCCAGGCGGAAATGAACGTTCGCACGGCCGAGCGATGCGCCGGCGGTGTGGCGATCAGCGAGAGATCGCGCAGGCCGGCCATCGCCATGTTCAGCGTGCGCGGGATCGGCGTGGCGGTCATGGTCAGCAGATCCACTTCGGCGCGCAGCTTCTTCAGCTGCTCCTTCTGGCGCACGCCGAAGCGCTGTTCCTCGTCGACGATGACCAGGCCGAGGTTCTTGAACTTGATATCCGGCTGCAGCAGCTTGTGGGTGCCCACGATCACGTCGATCTGGCCGTCGGCGAGCCGTTTCAGCGCCTCGTTCACTTCCTTGGCCGACTTGAAGCGCGACAGCACGTCGACACGCACCGGCCAGTCGGCGAAGCGATCGGCGAAATTGCGGTAATGCTGCTGGGCCAGCAAGGTGGTCGGCACCAGCACGGCGACCTGCTTGCCCGCGGTGGCGGTGGCGAATGCGGCGCGCAGCGCGACCTCGGTCTTGCCGAAGCCGACATCGCCGCAGATCACCCGGTCCATCGCGCGCGGCGCGGCTAGGTCGGCGAGCACGGCTTCGATCGCGGTTTCCTGGTCGGGTGTTTCCTCGAACGGGAAAGTGCTGCCGAATTCCTCTACCAATTGGCGATCGATCGGCATCGACTCGCCGCCGCGCGCCTGACGCTGCGCATAGATCGCCAGCAGTTCGGCGGCGACGTCGCGCACCTTTTCCGCGGCCTTCTTGCGTGCACGTTCCCATGCGTCGCCGCCCAGCGAATGCAGCGGTGCCAGTTCCGGCGCGGTGCCGGAGTAGCGGCTGACCAGGCCGAGCTGCGCCACCGGCACATACAGCTTGTCGCCCTTGGCGTATTCGATGACGAGGAACTCGCCATCCATGCCGCCCACATCCATCGAGACCAGGCCCTGGTAGCGGCCCACGCCGTGATCGACATGCACGATCGGCGCACCGAGGGTGAGCTCGGTGAGATCGCGGATGATCGCTTCCGGATCGCGCGCGGTGCCGCGACGACGCTTGCGGTCGCGTTCGCTGCGCACGCGCTCGCCGTAGAGCTCGCGCTCGGTGAGCACGGTGATCGCCGGTTTGGTGAGTGCGAAGCCTTGCTCGAGTCCTGCGATGGTGATGGCGAAGCGTTGCGCATCCGTAGCGAGGAAAGCGGTCCAGCCATCCACGTTGTCCGGTTTCATCCCGCCACCGGCCAGCGTTTCGATCAGTGCCTCGCGCCGACCCGCCGAGTCGGCGGTGATCAGCACCCGCCCCGGATAGCTGGACAGGAAATGCCGCAGCGACGTACCCGGCTCCTCGCCCTTGCGGTTGAGCGGCAACTCCGGCGCGGGCTGGGTGCCGGCGGCGACAGCGTGCTCATGGCCGGCGTCGACGACTTCCACGCGCAACCGTTTGTTGAGTTGTTCGCGCAATTGTTCGGGCGGCAGATACAGCTCGGCCGGCGGCAGCACCGGACGTTCGATGTCGTGCGCGCGCTGGTCGTAGCGTTCGGCGGTCTGCGTCCAGAACTGGTCGGCTGCATCGCCGGCACCCTCGCCGAGTACGAACAGCGCATTGTCGGCGAGGTAGTCGAACAGCGTAGCGGTCTGCCGGAAGAACAGCGGCAGGTAATACTCGATGCCGCCTGGCGTCACGCCTTCCTTCATATCCTGATACAACGGACAGCGGCGCACGTCGATCGGGAAGCGCTCGCGCAGGTTGCCGCGAAACTCTTTCGCGGCCTCGTCGGTGAGCGGGAACTCACGTGCGGGCAGCAACTCGATCTTCTCCACCTGCTGCTGCGAGCGCTGGGTTTCCGGATCGAAGCTGCGGATCGATTCCACTTCGTCGTCGAACAGTTCGATGCGATACGGCTCGGCGGTGCCCATCGGAAAAATGTCGAGCAACGCACCGCGCACCGCAAAGTCGCCCGGCTCGGCCACCTGCGGCACATGGCGATAGCCGGAGGCCTCAAGCCGGCGTTGTTCGGCGAGAAGATCCAGCTTCTGGCGCCTGGCCAGCACCAGCCCGGAACCGGTGATGTGCGCGCGCGGCGCGATCCGTTGCATCAGCGTCGCCACCGGCACCACCAGCACGCCGCGTTTCACATTGGGCAACTGATACAGCGTGGCGATACGCTGCGAGACGATTTCCGGATGCGGACTGAACACGTCGTAGGGCAGCGTTTCCCAGTCCGGGAAATGCAGCACGGGCAGGCCGCCGCCGAAGATGTTCAGCTCGGCTTCCAGCGCCTGTGCACGCTGGGTATCGCGGGTCACCGCCACCAGCAAGCCGTCGTGGGTGCGTGCCGCTTCCGCGATCAGCAGTGCCCGCGCGGAGCCGTGGGGTGGCGTCCAGTAGCGGCGTTGCTTGGGGGTGGTGGGCAGGGGCGGGTGCTTGATCAGGCTGGACATAGGGACGCGTGTTCAGGGCGCCGCCATCGAGCCGCGCCGGGGAAAGCGGGCAAGTGTAACGCGACAGCCCCGGCGGGCCGGGGCTGTTTGTGTACAAGTGGCGCGATCAGAGCTTCAGCGTGATCAGCGCAGTGCCTGGTTCGTCCGGCACCATCCGCTGGGTGAAGCCCAGCTCGTGGCACAGGTCCAGCATCGGACGGTTCTCTTGCAATACGTAACCCCACAGCTCGGCGAGGCGGCGACGACGGCTGTCGTCGACCAGCCGCTGCATCAACAGGGCGCCGAGGCCGAGACGGCACCAGTCATGTTCTACCAGCACCGAAAACTCGGCCGCGTCGGTAGCTGCGTCGACGTAGATCCGGCCTACACCGCGCATCTCCGCCGGCTGCACCGACTCATCCATCAATACATAAGCGGTCTCGAATGCCGGATCGATCCGGCACATCCGCTGTGCCATCGGCGCAGGCAGTTCGGACATGGCGTGCAGAAAGCGGCGCCGGATATCTTCCGGCGACAGTCGGCTGAAGCAGCGTTGCATCGCGGCCACGTCACCGGGCTCGATCGCGCGCAGCAGCAACTCGCGATCGTCCTGCGTACGTACCTGTTCGCCATGGGCCGACGGCGCCACGCGGGGGCGGGCAAAACGCTCGCTGCTGCGCGGCGGCAACGGGGCGAATCGGGAAGGGGCGTAGAAGTCGATGGCGGGAATCATGGGACGTCCGTACTTTTGCGTATTGTGTGCAATGCAACATGAATTTGCAATAACGAACCGTATGACTAGCTGCGGCATGATGTCCCTACCGATGTAAATCGTGTTGCAGCACGGGATGCCGCCAAATCGGCGGACAGCAGCGGCGGCACACCGCAGAATACGAGCCGAATCCCACGGAGCACGGCATGAGCCGCAAACAAGCCAGCGGCCTCACTGTCGCTCAACTGAACGCGCTGTGCCGTCATTGGCCCGGCGTCACGCGTGATACCAAGTGGGGTATCGACGCGGTGTTCAGCGTCGGTGGCAAGATGTTCGCGGTGATGCCGTCGGACGGCAGCGAGGGCGGCCGACTGTCGTTCAAGGTGGCCGACGACCGTTTCCTGGAACTCACCGATCAACCAGGCGTGATTCCGGCGCCGTACCTGGCACGCGCACACTGGATCTCGGTCATCGAGCCGTCGCGTTTCGCCACGGCCGAGCTGGCGGCGTTCATCCTCGACGCGTACACGCTGGTGCGCGCGAAACTGACCAGGAAATCGCAGGCGGAGCTCGGTCCGCTGCCGACACTTAAGACGGATAAAAAATGAAACAGCATCTCGGCGCGCTGGCGTTGCTGGTGGCGGACTATGACGAGGCGATCGCCTGGTATACCCGCGCACTTGGCTTCGAATTGATCGAGGACACCGACATGGGCGACGGCAAGCGTTGGGTTTTGCTGGCGCCGCCCGGCTCGAGCGAAACCCGCCTGCTGCTGGCCAAGGCGAAAGGCGACGAGCAGGCCTCGCGCATCGGCAACCAGACCGGCGGTCGTGTATTCCTGTTGCTCAATACCGACGACTTCCAGCGCGACTGGCAGCGCATGCGCGCCCAGGGCGTGCACTTCCGCGAGGAACCGCGGTACGAGGCCTATGGCACGGTCGCCGTGTTCGATGATCTGTACGGCAATGGCTGGGACTTGCTGGAACTGAAGCGTTGATGCGCTACCAGATCAGGTCGTCCGGCACTTCGAACTGCTTGTAGTACTCGTCGTCCGCGTCGTTGCCGCTGCCGGTTTTTGCGCGGCCGTGATCGAGCACGATCATGGCCGCGTCGCGTTCGTAGACCTTGTCGGCCGCGACGCGCGGCAACAGCTCATAGCCCTGGTCGTGACGCACGATCACCAGCGTGCCGCTGGCCAGTTGTGCGCGCAGCGCCTGGTTGACCAGTACGTCGCGGATCGTGTCGCCGTCGGTGAAGCGATAGGCAATCTCGCCCTCGCGCTTGACCTTGTGTGCTTCGACGATCTGCCGAACCTGCGCATGCTGCTCGTTTGCACGCAGCTGCGCGTTGCGCTCGGCGGCCAGCGCGCGATCCCGCTCCGCTTTCTCGGCCTGCAACCGCTGTGCATCCACCTGCTCGACACCCGGCGGCGCCGGTGCCTTGCCCTTGCGCTGTTTCGCCTGCTCGCGCACCACTTGCGCCGCCTTGGCCTTGTTGACCAGTCCGGCCTTGAGCAGTTGTTCTTGCAGAGGATTGCGCATGGTGATGAAAGAAAGACAGGCAGGGTTGCTAGGGAGATTGTAACGCGCGGGTGTCGGCTCTCGGAGGCTGCCTGATTCGAAGCGCTGTTCCGCCCAGCCTGGTCTCTCAGTCTCGGGGTGACTCGCTTCCATTCGCGTCGACACGCAAGGCGAGTTCGCCATCGGCGAGACGCGCGCGCAGCTTCATGTCGATCGCTGCGTCCCTGACCGAGCGCACGACCTTGCCCTCGACATCGAGCAGGATGGCGTAGCCGCGTTCCAGCGTGGCCAGCGGGCTTACCGCATGCAGCGCGTGACCGGCATGGCGCAGGCGGGTCTGCCGGCGTTCCAGGACGTGTGCGAGGGCGCGGCGCAGGCGCTGATCCTGTTCGGCCAGCCGGCGTGCCAGCAACGGCAGCCGGGCGCGCGGATGCTGTGCCATCAGGCGCGCGTGCAACCGCTCCAGTCGGACGTGACGAAGCTGACTCTGTTCGCGCAGCACTGCGGTGAGGCGGCGCTGCAGATGCAGCAGCCGCTCTCGGTCACGTTGCAAGCGCGCCTGCGGTCGCTGCGTCTGCAGGCGCGCCAGCAGATGATCGACGCGTTGCGCATGCGCCTGCAGCTGCCGCTGTTGCAAGGTCAGCATGCGCTGCTGCAACTGCTGCAGGTGACGGTCGACCGCTACCGCATCGGGCACCAGCAGTTCGGCTGCGGCGGATGGCGTCGGTGCACGCAGGTCGGCGACGAAGTCGGCAATGCTGAAGTCGATCTCGTGGCCGACCGCGGAGACCACCGGCACGGCGCTGGCGTGGATCGCCCGCGCCACCGCTTCGTCGTTGAACGCCCACAAGTCTTCCAGCGAGCCGCCGCCGCGGGTCAGCAGCAGCACGTCGTAGCGGCCGCTGATGGACGCCTTGTTGAGCATCGCGACGATCGCCGGCGGCGCCTCGCGGCCCTGCACTGGCACCGGCAGCACTTCGACATCGGCCAGCGGCCAGCGTCGTGCCAGTACGCTCAGCACGTCGCGCACGGCGGCCCCGGTGGCCGAGGTGATCACGCCGATGCGACGCGCGTAACGGGGCAGGGTGCGCTTGCGGCCGGGCTCGAACAGGCCTTCGGCATTGAGCCGTGCCTTGAGCTGCTCGAACTCGCGTTGCAGCGCGCCCTCGCCGGCGGGCTCCATGTATTCGGCGACCAGCTGGAATTCGCCGCGCGGCTCGTACAGGCCGACCTTGGCGCGCAACAGAACCTGCATGCCGTCGATCGGACGGAAGCGCAGCGCGGATGCCTTCAGCTTGAACATCGCACAGCGCACCTGGGCGCTGCTGTCCTTCAAGGTGAAGTACAGATGGCCGGAGGCGGGCTTCGCCACGTTCGACAGCTCGCCTTCGATCCATACCTGCGGCAGCGCGTCGCCCAGCAGATCGCGCACCAGCCGGTTGAGCGAGCTGGGGGTCAGAACGTGGCGTGGCGTGTCGTCGAACGGCGCATGCATAAGGGGAGCGAGCCTAGCATGGCGAACGTATCAAGTCGTGAAAAAACATCTGCTTGAGGTAGGGAATGCAAGAAGCACTTCAAGCAAAGTTGGCGACGTTCAATCGCCATCGTTTGCGCGTTGCCCGCGCAGACGCCAGGCACGGATGCCGAGATTGAGTGCGAACCAGCCGCACATCACCCCCAGCGGCCAACCCACCCAGGCCGGCCACAGGATCGCGACGACCGCCAGCGTGAGCAGCGCCAGCGTGCCGACGAGCAGCGGGCCGCTGGAGCTGTCGCCCAGCACGCGACGATTGGTCAATGCGGCGCCGACACTGTTGGCGATGCGCAAGGCACCGGCGGCGGCGCGGCCGGAACTGCCGCCGCCGTGCGGTATCCGCGGTCGGGTTTCGCTGCTGCGTACGCGCTCGCTGCTGCCACGGCGGCGAGGCGCCGCCAGCACGATTTCAGTGGCGTTGCCCAGATCGCGTTCGTACTGCGCGGCGAGCTGGTCGGCGAAGTCGGCGTCTTCGACCGCCACATCGAGCTCGCGATTGCTCAACCAGCTGGCGATGTTGAGGTTGGACGAACCGACCCGTGCCCATTGCCCGTCAGCGACGGCGGTCTTGGCGTGCAGCATCGAGCCATTCCACTCGAACACCCGGATGCCAGCTTTCAGCAACGGCCGGTAGCCCGAACGCGACATGCTGGCCACCGCGGGGATGTCGCTGCTGCCGGGCACCAGCAGGCGCACGTCCACGCCATCGCGCGCGGCCGCTACCAGTGCCTGCACGTAGGGCGTGAGGCCCACGAAATAAGCGTCGGTCAGCCACAACGTCTTGCGCGCCATCGACGCGATCAACTGATCGAGCCGGTACATGCCGGCCGTAGCCGGCTGGGTGGCAATCAATCGCAGGGAGATATCGCCGACGGCCGCGGCGGGTTCCGGCAGGGGCACAAACTGCCGCAGCGCGGCACCGGTTTCACGCCAGCTTTGCGCGAATGTCGCCTCCAGCTCCGCCACGACGGGACCGCGCAGCGCCACACCGGTGTCGCGCCACGGCGGCACATTGCGCGCCGGATCACCCAGCCATTTCGCACTGATGCATACGCCTGACAGGAAGCCGTGCACGCCGTCGACCACCAAAAGCTTGCGATGATCGCGGCTGATCCAGCCGAACGGTTGCCCCAGCTGCGGCGGATTGAACACGCGCACCTCGCCGCCGGCCGCGCGCAATGGCGCCCAGAAGGAATGGCGCGACTGGCCCAGACAACCGACCCAATCCACCACTACAGCGACAAACACGCCGTTTCGCGCACGCTCGACCAGGGCATCGCGGAACGCAACGCCGACCTCGTCGTTGCGGATGATGTAGTTCTCCAGCAGCACTCGCTGTCGTGCACCCCGGATCGCCGCCAGCCAGGCGTCGTAGTGCGCGGAGGCGTCGATCAGCAGTTCCACCGCATTACCGTTGAGCAAGGGCGCGCCGGCGGTGCGGCTCAGCGCCTGTTCCGCCAGCAGGCGGATCGGCGTGGCATGGATCGGTGGCATGGGCATGCGTCGAGTTTAGGCGATGACCCGTATCGGCGTTGTCGTTGGCAAGCTTCTGGCATGATCCAGTGCATGCAGATCGAGCACCGCTACACCGATACCGATGCATGCGCGCGCTACCTCGCCGACGAACTGGGGGCGGATCTGCGCATTGCCGCGCCGCTGGGCCTGGGCAAGCCGCATGGACTGCTCAACGCGCTGTACCGGAACACCGCGGCCGATCCGATCCGGTCCATGCGTCTGTACACCGCGCTGTCGCTGACCCGGCCGCAGCCGGCGCCGGGACTGGAGCAAAGATTTCTCGGGCCGTTCCTGGAGCGCCACTTCGGTGCCGATCAGGTCGATCCGCAGTACGCGCTGGATCAGGCGCGCGGAGCGTTGCCCTCGAACGTCGAAGTGCATGAGTTCTACCTGCAGTCCGGCGCGCTGCTGCATTCGGGCTGTGCGCAGCGCAGCTATATCAGCCAGAACTACACCCACGTCGCCCGCGATCTGGTGGTGCAGGACATCAACCTGCTGGTGCAACTGGTGGCGCGTCGCGAGGGGCCGGACGGGGCGCGCTACAGCTTGTCGTGCAATCCGGACCTGACTCTGGATTTCATGCGCCAGGTACAGGACGCCGGCAAGCCGCGGCCGCTGTGCGTGGCGGTGGTGCATCCGGACCTGCCGTATCTGAGCGGCGAAGCCGAAGTGGCCGAAGACTATTTCGACGTGGAGCTGCGCCCGGAAACTTCGCCGCTACTGTTCGCATTGCCGCGGCAGCCGGTCGACCTGGCCGAGTACGCGCTGGGCTTGCATGCCAGTGCGCTGGTCAGGGATGGCGGCTGCCTGCAGATCGGCATCGGCGCGTTGTCCGACGCGCTGGTCAAGGCGCTGCTGCTGCGCCAGCAGGACAACACCGTATGGCGACGCGCGCTGGTGGCGCTGGACCGGCGCGGCGCCACGCATGCGCTGGCCGGATGGCTGGGCGGCCTGGCTGCGTTCCAGGCCGGCTTGTATGGCGCCAGCGAGATGGTGATGGACGGCTTCATGCACTTGCAGCGCGCCGGCATCCTGAAGCGGCGCAGCTGGGACAATCTCGCGCTGGAGCGTGCTTCGGCCGCCGGTCGGCTGGCCGCCGACGTGCCGGGCGGACATTATCTGCGTGGCGCGTTCTTTCTCGGTTCGCGCGAACTGTACGCATGGCTCGACGCCACCGAAGCGGTCGATCCGGATGCGATCGACATGGGTCCGGTCTCCAACGTCAACCATCTGTACGGCGATCACCAGGTGCTGGCGACGCTGCAGCGGCGCGGCGCGCGCTTCTTCAACACATGCATGATGGCGACCCTGCTCGGCGCCGCGGTGTCCGACACGCTGGACGATGGCGGCGTGGTCAGCGGTGTCGGCGGCCAGTACAACTTCGTGGCTATGGCGCACGAACTGCCGGAAGGCCGCTCGGTGCTGCTGCTGCGCGCGACGCGGCAGGTGCGTGGCGGGATCGAAAGCAACATTCGCTGGAATTACGGCCAGACCACCATCCCGCGCCACCTGCGCGACATCTACGTGACGGAATACGGCGTGGCCGACCTGCGCGGCAAGAGCGACAGCGAGTGTGTCGAGGCGATGCTGTCGATCAGCGACGCGCGTTTTCTCGATGCGCTGTGCGCGGAGGCGAAGGCACACCGCAAGCTGGCCGCGGACTTCGTGATACTGGAAGCCTGGCGTCGGCATTCTCCGCGCTACCTGCACGAGGCGCTGGCGCCGTTCCAGCAGAAAGGCTTGCTGCCGCAGTTTCCGTTCGGCAGCGACTTCACCGAAGTCGAGCAGCGCCTGCTGCCGGCGCTGAACTGGTTGAAAGCCTGCAGCAGCCACTGGCGCGGCCGATGGCGGTTGCTGCGTGCCGTCTGTCGACATGGTGCGGTGGCCGCTGATGAGGCCGAGGCGCTGGCGCGGATGGGGCTGGCTCATCCGGTCAAGCTGGCCGATCGTCTGCAGCGCCGCTTGTTGCAGGCAGCGCTGCGCCGCAAGCAAATGTAGGGGGCCGCTTGTGGGCGATGCTCTTGGCTCTTGGGTTGATTGATTTGAAGCGAAGAGCTTTCGTGCGCCTCTGGCGCCCGAGTCACTTTTCTCTTGTGTGGCCAAGAGAAAAGTAACCAAAAGAGAAGGCCACCCCGCTTGGCGCTTGCCGCCCATCCGTGGGCGGCAAGTCCGTGAGCCGGGGTCGGGCTTTTCGACAGGGCATCCTGCCCTGGCGAAAAGGCATCGGCATCCTTGCCGATGCCCCTGCGGGCCTGTCGACCCCGTCTCACCGCCGCACAGGGGCCCCGGGTAGAGCAGCGGGCCATCGTGGCCCGCACTCGGTGAAAAGCCGAAGCAAAGCGTCGCTCTGCTGTTGCTCTGGCTCTTCTGAAAAGTGCGGGCCACGATGGCCCGCTGCTCTACCCGGGGCCCCTCTGAAGCGGCGGGTGGGTGGAGGAAAAGCCCGAAGGGTGGTCGGCAGGGATGCCGACCAGTTTGGCGTCAGCACAGGATGTGCTGTCGACAAACCCCGTAACCCACCCGCGGACTTGCCGGGCAGGAGGCCCGGCAAGCGCGTAAGCGGGGTGTCGTTTTCTCTTGGTTACTTCTCTTTTGGACAAGCAAAAGAGAAGTAACTCGCCCTCCGCAGGAGGGTGAAAGCTCTCTGCTTCAAATCAATCAACCCAAGAGCCAAGAGCATCGCCCGCAAGCGGGCTCCTACGTACGCGACGACCTACACGATGTCCTGCGTGGGTGGGGCGGTTTCTTCGGGGGGCTTCGGGGCGGACTCTTCCGCCGGTGGATCATCCATCAGCGGCAGGATCGCGGGGCTGTCCAGGTCGTCGAACTGCTGGTGGTTGACGGCCCAGAAGAACAGCGCCACCGCGACCAGCAACAGCAGCACAGTGACTGGAATCAGCATCAGCAGAATGTTCATGCGCGCAGCTCGCGCGTACGTTCCGCAGGGCCGGCCGGATCTGACCGTTCGGATGCCTCATCGCGACCGACCCGCAGCGCGTTCAGCACCACTACCAGCGAGCTCAGCGACATGCCGATGCCGGCCAGCCATGGCGGCACGAAACCAAACGCGGCAAACGGCACGGCGCACAGGTTGTACAGCAACGACCAGCGTCGGCTCTGCGCCATCACCCGCTGTACCTGGCGGGCGATCGCGCGGGCATCGATCAGACCGTCCAGACGTCCATCGAGCAACAACAGGTCGGCGTGCGCCTGCGCCAGTTCGGTGCCGGAGGTCAGCGCCGCGGAGACGTCGGCGCCGGCCAGCAGTGGCGCGTCGTTGCTGCCGTCGCCGACAGCCAGCGTGAGGTGGCCGTCGCGACGCGCAGCCTGCAGCCGTTGGAGCTTGTCGGCTGGCGACTGACGAGCATGCCAGTCGTCGATGCCGAGGCGGCTGGATAGAGCAGCTACGCGAGCCTCATCGTCGCCGCTGGCGATAGTCGGCATGATGCCGTCGGCGCGCAGCGCGTCGAGTACGCGGCGAGCATCGGCGCGAGGTTGTTCGTCCAGATGGAACGCTGCGATGGCGCCTTGCGCGTCGGCCAGCAGCAGCGCGCCTGCCGTGTTGTCCGGCAGGGACTGGCCACTGGGAGCGAGTGCGAAATCGGCACGACCCAGGCGCAGCGAGCGACCATCGACTTCGCCGCTGATGCCGGCACCGGCGCTGACCTGCACCGACTGCGCACGCAACGGCAGTGCATGCTGGCGGGCGGCATCGGCGAGGGCGCGGGCCAGCGGATGCGAGCTTTCGTGGGCCAGTGCGGCAGCCAGCTGCAGCACGCGGTCGGGCGTGTCGCCGCGCAGGGGTTCGACGGCGCGTCGGTCCAGCTGCGGCACGCTGAGCGTGCCGGTCTTGTCGAACAGCGCGTAGTCGACCTGCGCCAGCGTGGCCAGTGCGGCACCGTCGGTGACCAGCACGCCGCGACCGGCCAGCACGCCGAGCGCGCGGGTCAGCGTGGCCGGACGGGTCAGCGCGAACGCGCAGGGGCAGGCCACCACCAGCACCGCCACCGCCGCCTCGAACGCGCGCGCGGGATCGACCAGCAGCCAGCCCAAGGCGGTGAGCGCCGTCAGCAGCAATACGCGACCGACGAATCGGCCGATTTCGCGATCGCTGCCGCCGAGCAGGTTGCGGGCCTGTCGGGCACGCGTGGCCAGCGCGCCCAGGCGCGCCACGGTGGTGGATGCGCCGCCATGCTCCACGCGCAGCTCGGCCGGACCGGACAGCAGCACGCTGCCGGCGATCAGCCGCTCACCACGTACGCGGCTTAGCGGGCGGGATTCGCCAGACAGCAGCGCCTCGTCCACTTGCACGCGCGCGCTTTCCAGCACGCCGTCCGCAGGCACGGTGCCGCCCTCGGCGATATGCACCAGGTCGCCGGGCAGCAAGCCGATCGCGGCGACCGTTTCCAGCTCGCCGTCGGCGCGTCGGCGTTCGGCCAGCAGGGGCGACGCATCGATCACCGCGTCGCCCAGCGCACCGCTGCGATGGCGCGAGCGCAGTTCCAGATAGCGACCGCCGAGCAACAGGAACACGAACATGCTCACCGAATCGAAATAGATCTCGCCGCTGCCGCGCAGCGTGTTGAACACGCTGGCGAGAAACACCAGCGCCACCGCCAGCGCCACCGGCAGGTTGATCCCAAGCCGGCGTTCGCGCAGTTCGCGCACGGCGCCGGCGAAAAATGGCTGTGCCGAGTAGAACACCACGGGCACGGTGGTGATCAAGCCGAGCCAGCGGAACAGGTTGCGCGTGCTGAAGTCGACGAAATCGACCACGCCGATATAGATCACGAACGCGTACGTCATCACCTGCATCGCGCACATGCCGGCGACCAGCAGCCGCTTCAGCGCGTCGTGTTGTTCGTGCGAGCGGGCATCGTCGATGCTGTCGTGCTGCAGTGGCTGCGCCGGGCAGTGCGCGGCGGCGAAGTTGTCCAGCAGGCTCGGCAGCGACGTGCGCTGCGTATCCCACACCACCCGCACGCGCCGGGCCGGGCGATCGATGGCGACACGCCTCACGCCGGGCAGGGCGCGAATCCGCTGCTCCAGCCACAGCAGCTGACGCGGGTCATGCAGCGATTCGACGCGCAAGGCGATCTCGCTGCATCCGTCGCGGCGGCTGCGCAATACCTGCGCCGCGAGTTGTGGATGGCCCCATGCCGCATAGGTGCCGGCCGCATAGGTGCCAGCGGCATAGGTGCTGGCCGCGTAGATGCTCATCGTGGCGGGTCGGCTGGAGGGCGCTGCGGACTGCTGTGTGCGCCGACCGGAACGCCGAAGACCGTATGCGAGGTATCCAGCGGCGTGTCGGCGTGGCGCACACCGAGCACGATCAACCACACGCAACCGGCCATCGACGCGAAGAAGACCGCGATGCCCAGCCACAGCACCGGCTGGCGATACCAGGCCGATGCGGTGCGGGCGGCGATGTCATTGGCTGCTGGCATCGGCCGGATGCGACAGGTGATAGACATAAGCGGCAACGATGCGGATCTGGTCTTCGGTCAGCCGCGGGCTCCACACCGGCATATGGCCTTGGCGACCGTCGTGAATGGTCTTGCGGATATCCGCCACGGTGCCGCCATGCAACCAGATGTGATCGGTGAGGTTCGGCGCGCCGACCGCTTGGTTGCCCTTGCCGTCGGCGCCGTGGCAGGCCGCGCAGGTGGCGAACAATGGCTTGCCGGCAGCGGCCTTGGCCTCGTCGTGCGGCGAGCCGGACAGGCTCAGCACGTACTGCACAAGGTTGTCGACGTTGTCTTCGCCCAGGCTGGCCCACGGGGGCATCACGCCGGCACGGCCGTCGTGGATCGACGTGACGATGTCCTTGCCGCTGCCGCCATATAGCCAGTCGTTGTCGGTGAGATCGGGTGCGCCGAGCACCATATTGCCCTTGCCGCTGCGCTGATGGCAGGCGGCACAGCTGTCCTGGAACAGGACCTTGCCCATCTGCAGGGCTTGCGGATCGGCGGCCAGTTGCTCGACCGGATACAGCCGAAAGCGCGCCATCAACGGATCGAGCTTCTCCTCGTTCGCGGCGACCGCCTTGGCCAGTTCGCCGTGCGAAGTCCAGCCCAGCGCACCTTTGTGATTGCCGAAGCCGGGAAACAGATACAGATAGAAGAACGCGATCACGAACATGCTGGCCGAGAACAGCAGCCACCAGAGCGGCAGCTTGCGCACACCCTCCCGCAGCACGCCGTGGGCCCACACGTGGCCGCTGGTACCGTCGGGCAAGGTGGGGATTTTCGCGCGCGGTCCCCACAGGAACAGGAACAACGTGATGCCCATATTGAGCACCACCAGGAACATCACCCATAACGACCACCCGCTGCTCATGGGCGATTCTCCTTCGTGTCTACTTCCGTATCGAACTCGTCTTCCAGCGGCAGCCGCGCCATGCGGTTGAAGGCGGGCTTGTGCCGTTTGCGCCACGCCCAGATCCAGATACCGATGAAGCTGAACATCATCAGCAGGATGAATCCACCGGCGATGTAACCCCAGATCGGATTCATCGGCGTCATGGCGCGCCTCCGGTGCCGGCCGGGGCATCGTCCGGAGTGGTAGGCGTGCCGGCTGTCGCAGTGGGTTCGTTGCGGATGCCCAGGCCTTGCAGGTAGGCGATCAGTGCGTCCATTTCCGTCTTGCCTGCCAACGCGGCGGGCGCTGCGGCGATATCGGCGTCTGTATACGGATCGCCCAGCCGGCGCAGCGTGCGCATGCGCGCCTGCACATCGGCGGCGTCGATCGTGTCGTGCGCCAGCCAGGGATAGCCGGGCATGTTCGATTGCGGCGCGACCTGGCGCGGATTCATCAGATGCATGCGATGCCAGTCGTCGGAGTACTTGCCGCCGACGCGGGCAAGATCCGGCCCGGTGCGCTTGGAGCCCCACTGGAACGGGCGGTCGTAGACCGATTCGGCGGTGGTCGAGAAGTGACCGTAGCGCTGGGTCTCGAAACGCAGTGCGCGAATCATCTGCGAGTGGCACAGGTAGCAGCCCTCGCGCACATAGACGTCCTTGCCGATCAGCCGCAACGGATCGTAGGGATGCACGCCTGGCGGCGCCTTCAGCGAATGCGCTTCCATGAACAGCGGGGTGATCTCGGCCAGCCCGCCCAGCGAGACCATGACCGCGATCAGGATGCCGAGCAGGCCGGCGTGTTTCTCGATCGCTTCGAAATGCTTGTAGGCCATGATGTCGTCCTTAACCGGCGGCGGGCAGCGGAGCGGGTACCTGATGCGGTACCGGTTCCGGGATCGGCACGGGAATCGGCTTGATCAGCCGCGCCCGCGCATCCGCCGCGGTGTACCAGAGGTTCCACGCCATCACCCACATGCCCGAGAGGATGCACACGCCGCCCAGCCAGCGGATCAGGTACATCGGCTTGATCGCGATCAGGCTGTCGAGGAAGCCGTAGGTGAGCGCGCCGTCGGGCTGGGTGGCGCGCCACATCAGACCCTCGGTGACGCCGGCGGTCCACATCGAACCCACATAGAGCAGGGTGCCCGCCATGTGCAGCCAGAAATGCCACTCCATCGCCATGCGCGAGTACATTTCCGGGCGGCCCAGCGCGCGCGGCGCCATGGCGTACAGCGAGCCGATGGTGATCATCGCGACCCAGCCTAGCGAGCCGGAATGCACGTGGGCGATCGTCCAGTCGGTGTAGTGCGACAGTGAGTTCACCGTCTTCACCGCCATCATCGAGCCTTCGAAGGTGGCTGCCGCGTAGAACACCAGCGACATCACCATGAACTTGGCGGCCGGATCGATCTTGAGCCGCCACCACGAGCCGTTGAAGGTGAGCAGACCGTTCGCCGCCGAGCCCAGGCTGGGCATCAGCAACACCAGCGAGAAGGCCATGCCGACCGACTGCACCCAGTCCGGCAGTGCGGTGTACATCAGGTGGTGCGCGCCGGCCCACATGTAGACCGAAATCAGCGCCCAGAAATTGACTATCGAGAAGCGGTAGCTCCACAGCGGCTGCTGCGCCTGCCGCGGCACGAAGTAATACATCATGCCGAGGAAGCCGGCGGTGAGAAAGAACGCCACCGCGTTGTGGCCGTACCACCATTCCACCATCGCATCGACCACACCCGAATAAATCGGGTACGACTTCGTCCACGACACTGGCAGCGACAAGTGATTGACGATGTGCAGCAGGCCCACGGCGATGATGAATGCGCCGTAGTACCAGTTCGCCACGTAGATGTGCTTGATGCGCCGCCGCGCGAGGCTGGCGAAGAACACCGTGCCGAAGCTCACCCACACCACGGCGGTCAACAGGGCGATCCACCATTCCGGCTCGGCGTATTCCTTGCTGGTAGTCAGGCCCAGCGGCATCGACACCATGGCCAGCACGCAGATCAGCTGCCAGCCCCAGAACGTGAAGCCGGCCAGCTTGCCCAGCGCCAGCCGCGCGTGGCCGGTGCGCTGCACGACGTAATAGCAGGTGCCCATCAGCGCCGAGCCGCCGAACGCGAAGATCACGCCGAACGTGTGATCGGGGCGCAGCCGGCTGAAGGTGATCCACGGCAGGTCGAAGTTGAGCGCGGGCCACATCAGCTCGGCGGCGATGTACACGCCGACCGACATGCCGATGATGCCCCAGACGGCCGCAGCCAGCAGGAACTGGCGGACGACCTTGTCGTTGTAGTACTCGGTATTCGGCATGCGGTTTTCCCAATCAATCCCAGCATTATTGGTTCAAGCATGATGCGCCGCCTTGACTACGATCAATTCGCTGCGGCAATTCGCCCGGTCAGTGTCGCGTGCCCCGTCGCGTCACCGGGCATCGATGCTACCCCTCGCCGCCGCCCTGGCGCTGGTGGGGCAGGTCGGCGACGGTCGCTTCTCATCGGCTTTTGGACTGGAGCTGCGCCGATTTGCCACAGGCGTGTAAGCTCGATCGGGTATCCTTGGCGGTGTCGTCGCGCACCGTCGCGACCTGTTTTCCGGTTGATTCCATGAGTGAGCTTGCTTCGCAGAAACCGCGCCCGGCCGAACCGGCGCTACGCCGGCCCAGCGTAGCCGTGCAGATCGGCAAGATACGCGTGGGCGGTGGTGCGCCGGTGGTGGTGCAGTCGATGACCAACACCGACACCGAAGACCCGGCCAGCACCGCCAGGCAGATCGCCGAGCTGGCCCGTGCCGGCTCCGAACTGGTGCGCATCACGGTAAACACCCCGGCAGCAGCCGCCGCCGTGCCGCGCATTGCCGAGCGACTGGCGATGATGGGCGTGGACGTGCCGATCATCGGCGACTTCCATTACAACGGCCACCAGCTGCTGGAGCGCGAGCCGGCCTGCGCCGAGGCGCTGGCGAAGTACCGCATCAATCCCGGCAACGTGGGTTTCGGCAAGAAGAAAGACAGCCAGTTCGGCGCGATCATCGAGATGGCGTTGCGCTACGGCAAGCCGGTACGCATAGGCGCGAACTGGGGATCGCTGGACCAGAGCATGGTCACCGCGCTGATGGACCAGAATGCGCAGCGCGCCGATCCCTGGGATGCCTCGCACGTGGCGCGCGAGGCGCTGATCCGCTCGGCGCTGGATTCGGCTGCGCTGGCCGAGAAGATCGGGCTGGCGCGCGATCGCATCATCCTGTCGTGCAAAGTCTCCGGTGTGCAGGAGCTGATCGCGGTATATCGCGACCTCGCCGCGCGCTGCGACTACGCCTTGCATCTGGGTCTCACCGAGGCGGGCATGGGTTCCAAGGGCATCACCGCATCCAGTGCCGCACTGGCGGTGCTGTTGCAGGAGGGCATCGGCGACACCATCCGCATCTCGCTCACGCCAGAGCCGGGCGCCTCGCGCACCGGCGAAGTGATCGTGGCGCAGGAACTGCTGCAGACCATGGGCCTGCGCTCGTTCACGCCGCTGGTCACCGCATGCCCCGGTTGCGGCCGCACCACCAGCGAGTTCTTCCAGGAACTGGCGAAGACCGTGCAGGAACACGTGCGCGAGCAGATGCCCGTCTGGCGCATCAAGTACGACGGCGTGGAGAACCTCACGCTGGCGGTGATGGGCTGCATCGTCAACGGGCCGGGCGAATCCAAACACGCCAATATCGGTATTTCGCTGCCCGGCAATGGCGAGGCGCCGGCGGCGCCGGTATTCATCGACGGCGAGAAGGCGATGACCTTGCGTGGCGACAATATTGCCAATGAGTTTGTCGGCATCCTGGACGATTACGTGGCGCGCAAGTACGCGGCGCGGGCCGGCTGAGGTTTCTGTCACACAGTCACGCCGGTCCGTGCTTCACACTGCCCCTTGCACGCAGGATGCCAGGCGCGCATGTCGTGCACGGGACGTTCCCGCCGGAGTCTTGTCTTGACGATCAGCCCCCAATTCCGCACGGCCTCTTCCTATGTGTTGCTGTCTGCGCTGTGGATCTGGTTTTCCGATCGCGCACTGAACGCGATGGCGCGTGGCCAGGCCCAGCTTACATTCCTGCAGAGCATCAAGGGCGGGCTGTTCGTGCTGGTCACCGGGGCGCTGCTGTATTGGATGATCGGCCGCGACCTGCGCCGCTTGCAGATGGCCAACCACACCTTGCGCGAAGGCCACAGTCAGGCGCTGCGCGTGCTGGTGTCGGCGATGGACATCCGCCACCGGGAAACCGGTGACCATTCCGACCGGGTGATGCGTATGTCCGCAGGCCTGGCCCAGCGGGCAGGCGTGCATGGCGAGGCGCTGCGTCATCTCACGTTCGGTGCCTTGTTGCATGACATCGGCAAGCTGGCGTTGCCGGATTCGATACTGATCAAGCCCGGCAAACTGGACGACGAAGAGATGGCGGTGATGCGCCAGCATCCGAAACTCGGCTACGAACTGTTGCAGCGTGTCGATTTTCTGCGCGAGGCCGGTGATATTCCGCACGCTCATCATGAGCGCTGGGATGGCGCCGGCTATCCGCAAGGTCTGCGCGGTGAAGAAATTCCGTTGGCGGCGCGGATCTTCAGCGTAGTCGATGTATGGGATGCGCTGATCTCGGCGCGGGTCTACAAGCCGGCTTGGCCGGAACCCGACGTGCTGGATTATTTGCGCCAGGTCGCGGGCAGCCAGCTCGATCCGGATCTGGTGGCGCTGTTCCTGGATCACTACGACGACATCAAGGCGCTAGGCCGCGCTGCGGCCGACTGAAGCCGACGGCCGTCAATCGGACGCGCAAGGCTGAATCAAGCGTGGCGTGAACACGCTCCAGCTGCCGACGAGTCCGGCGCGCTGGCCGAGCTCGGCGACTTGTTGCAGAAACTGCACGCGCGGTATCTCGATCGCGCCAAGGCCCAGCGTATGTGCGTTGCTGACCTGCGCATCGATCAGCGGAAAATCCATGTCGTGCAGCAGCCGGGCAAGCGCGGCCAGCGCAAGCTTGGAGCCGCCGCTTTCGGCGCTGAACATCGATTCGCCGCAGAACAGCCGGCCGACCGCGACGCCGTAGATGCCGCCCACCAGCCGCTCGCCATCCCAGACTTCCACGCTGTGCGCGTGACCTTGCCGATGCAATTGCACATAGGCATCGATCATCGCCGGCACCAGCCAGGTGCCCGACTCGTTGGTGCGCGGCGCGGCGCAGGCGCGGATGACTGCGTCGAAAGAGTGATCGACGGTCAGCCGCCAATGCCGGCCGGCCAGCTGGCGGCGCAGGCTGCGGTTGATCCGCACCGCTTCGGTACGAAACACGCAACGCGGATCGGGCGACCACCACAGGATGGGTTCGCCCTCGCCGAACCATGGAAAGATGCCGTGGGTATAAGCGGCGAGCAGACGCTGTGGCGACAGATCGCCGCCGAACGCCAGCAAGCCGTTCGGCTCGGTCAGCGCGCCGCGAGGGTCGGGAAAGCGATCCCATGCGTCGGGACCCAGTAGCGGCAGGCGGATCATGGACCGGTGCGGCTGTGATCAGCGTGGCTGTGCTCGGTCCGGCCCTGATTGGCGTACGGGCTGTGGCTCTGCAGCTCGTCGACATAAGCGTCGACCGCTTGCGCTTCGCTGGCCAGCGCCGCTGCCACGGCGGCGCGGAAATCCGGGTTCGCCAGGTAGTGCCGCGAGTGCGTGCGCACCGGCAGGAAGCCGCGCGCCAGCTTGTGCTCGCCTTGCGCGCCGGGTTCGAAGCGGGTCAATTGGTGGGCGATCGCATGCTCGATGCCGCGGTAATAGCACAACTCGAAATGCAGGCCGGGTAGGTCCACAGACGCGCCCCAGTAGCGTCCGTACAGCACCTTGTTGCTCTGGATGAACAACGCCATCGCGACGATGGTTTCGTCCTGGCGCGCCAGTGCGAGCTGGGCGGTCCCACCCAGCTCGCCGAGTTGACGGAAGAACGCCGCGGTCAACGCCGCATGGTTGCCCTTCATGTCGAACGTGGTTTCGTACAGCGCGTGCACCTGCCGCCATTCGTCGCTGCTCAGTGTGTCGCCGCTGCGCCATTCGATGGTCACGCCGCTGGCGGCAACCTGGCTGCGTTCGCGCAGGATGTTCTTGCGCTTCTTGTGATTGAGCGTGGCGAGAAAAGCAGGAAAGTGGCGGTAACCGTGGTTGTGCCAGTGGAACTGCACATCCGAGCGCGCAAGCCAGTGCGGGTTCGAATGACCTTGGCCGAACGCGGCGAGTTCGGTTTCCTGCAGGAAATTCACGTGCACCGACGACAACCCCATCCGGTCGGCTTCGCTGCGCATCGCCTCGACCAGCGCCCGCTGCAGCATCGGCGTGCGCTCGTCATGGCCGGCCAGCAATCGCGGGCCGGGCACCGGCGAGTAGGGCACGCCGCAGAGCAGCTTGGGATAGTACTCGCCGCCGGCGCGTTCCCAGGCGCTGGCCCAGCTCCAGTCGAACACGAACTCGCCGTGCGAATTGCCCTTCAGATATAGCGGCGCGGCCGCGAGCAGCCGGCCGTTTTCATGAAGGCTCAGATGGTGCGCCTGCCAGCCCCAGTCGGGGCGGATGCAGCCGCCGCGTTCCAGTGCGGCCAGGAAAGCGTGCGACACGAACGGGTTCGCGTCGGCGCATAGTGCGTCCCACTCCGCGGCGGGCAGTTCGGTGATCGCGGCGTGGAAGCGGATGTCATGCATGGCGGAATCGGCCCAACCGTTGTTGTAGGAGTCCGCTCGCGGGCGATGCTTTTGCTTTGATGTCTGATTGGGTAGGGAGATCAGAGCAAAAGCATCGCCCGCGAGCGGGCTCCTACAAACAATATCAGCCGGCCGGGGTCTGCTGATCCAGCCAGCGTTCGGCGTCCAGTGCGGCCATGCAGCCGAAGCCGGCCGAAGTCACCGCCTGGCGATACACGTGGTCGGCGACGTCGCCGGCGGCGAACACGCCCGGCACCGAGGTCATCGTGGCCATGCCGCTCTGCCCGCTATGGATCTTGATGTAGCCGTCGTGCATGTCGAGCTGGCCTTCGAAGATGCCGGTGTTCGGGGTATGGCCGATCGCCACGAAGAAGCCGGTGGCGGCGATGTCGCGGGTGACCCCGGAGTTGACGTCTTTCACGCGCACGCCAGTGACACCGGTCTCGTCGCCGAGCACTTCGTCGATGCTGTGGTTCCAGACCAGCTCGATCTTGCCGGCGGCGGCCTTCTCGAACAGCTTGTCCTGCATGATCTTCTCGGCGCGCAGCTTGTCGCGGCGGTGCACCAGGTAGACCTTGCGGCCGATATTGGCCAGGTACAGCGCTTCCTCGACCGCAGTATTGCCGCCGCCGATCACCACCACGTCCTGGTCACGGAAGAAGAAGCCGTCGCAGGTGGCGCAGGCGGAGACGCCCTTGCCCTTGTACTTTTCTTCGCTGGCGATGCCCAGATATTTGGCGGTGGCGCCGGTCGTGATGATGAGCGCGTCGGCGGTGTACTCGCCGGAATCGCCCTTGAGCCGGAACGGGCGCTGCTTCAGATCCGCGGTGTGGATGTGATCGAAGATCATCTCGGTGTGGAAGCGTTCGGCATGTTCGGCCATGCGCTGCATCAGTGCCGGGCCCTGCAGGCCTTCGACGTCGCCTGGCCAGTTGTCCACGTCGGTAGTGGTCATCAGCTGGCCGCCCTGCTGCAGGCCGGTGATCATGGTCGGCTTGAGGTTGGCGCGCGCGGCATAAACTGCCGCGGTATAGCCGGCCGGGCCTGAGCCTAGGATCAGCAGGCGGACGTGTTTGGTGGTGCTCATGGTTGTTATAATCCTTGAGTTTACTGATGGCCTGGACCCTTATTCGCTGCCACTGCGCCGATGGTTTCCTCATCCGGGGAAAGTCGGCGACAAAGTGGGCGAGCAAGAGGCCACGAATCCGCAAGGATGGGGAATACACCCGGCCGATTCAAGGTAGGCGACAGATTCAATGACCCACCGCGGCGTCAATGCGATGGATTTACAACGTGCTCCCACAGGATTCTTTCTCCATGCGTATCGGTATCCCCTCCGAAACCAAGACCCTCGAAGGTCGTGTTGCCCTCGTTCCCGCCGCCGCCGCCGATCTGGTGCGCCGTGGCCATGAAGTGTTCATCCAGGCTGGTGCGGGTCTGAAGAGCGGCTTTGCCGACGAGGCCTATATCAAGGAAGGCATCAAGATCGTGCCCGATGCTGCGGCCCTGTACGAGGCTGGCGAGCTGATCGTCAAGGTGAAAGAGCCGGTGGCCGGCGACCTGGCGCTGCTGAAGAAGCATCACCTGCTGTTCTGCTACCTGCATCTGGCCGCCGAACCGGCACTGACCCGGAGTCTGCTCGACATCGGCCTGACCGGCATCGCGTTCGAGTCGGTGGAAGAGAACGGTGTGCTGCCGCTACTGTTGCCGATGTCGGTGATCGCCGGCCGTATCGCGACCCAGATCGGCACCACCTTGCTGCATCGCCCGCAGGGCGGCAAAGGCAAGCTGCTGGGCGGCATGGCCTCCACTCCGCGCGGCAAGGTCGTCGTGCTCGGTGCCGGCGCCGCCGGTGGTGCCGCCGCCTCGCTGGCCGCCGCTGCGGGCGCCAACGTGGTGGTGTTCGACAAGCGCCAGGATCGCCTCGCCGAGATGATGGCGATGGGCCCGAACGTCACCGCGCTTTACGCCTACGAGTCGTCCGTGGCCGAAGAAGTGCGTGACGCCGATATCGTGGTCGGCGCGGTGCTGGTGCCCAGCGCCAAGGCGCCACGGGTGGTCACCGAAGCCATGGTCAAGACGATGGAGCCGGGCAGCGTGCTGGTGGACATCGCGATCGACCAGGGCGGCTGCTTCGAGACCTCGAAGCCGACCACCTGGAAGGAGCCGACCTACGACGTGCATGGCGTCACCCACTTCTGCGTCACCAACATGCCCGGCGCCGTGCCGCAGACCTCGTCGGTGGCGATATCCGCCGCGATCCTGCCGTACGTGCAGCGTCTGGCCGCCGGTAACGAGTGGCGCGAGTTCGCTCCGTTGAGCGGCGGCATCAATATCGACGGCGGCAAGCTGGTACATCCGGCGTTGCAAGGTATGCTCTGACCCTGTCTGGAACTAACCAGTCCAAAAAAGGGAAGCCCTCCAAGGTGGCGCGAAGCGCGAACGTCAAACCACAACCGAAGGAAGGCCTCAGCGAGGAGCTGAAGCGCCGGCTGCGTGAAGCCGGCGCTCTGCTATTGCTGCCGCTGGCGTTGTATCTGCTGGTGTGCCTGTTCAGTTACAACGCCCATGACCCCAGCTGGACGAACGCCGGCCAGCTGGAGCATGCGCGCAATTTCGGCGGCACGGTGGGCGCCTACGTCGCCGACCTGCTGCGCTGGATCTTCGGCCTGGTGGCCTACTGTTTCCCGCTGCTGCTGCTGTTGCTCGGCGTGCAGGTGCTGCGCCAGCGCGGCGAGCAGTCGGTGCATCCGTGGGAGCCGGCGCTGCGCCTGATTGGCTTCGTGTTTTTCTTCATCACCGGCCCCGCGCTGCTGTACCTCAATTTCCATGACGATCCGGTGCTGCCGCAAGGCGTCGGCGGCATCATCGGTGTCTGGGTCGGCGATGCCTTGCTCAGTGCGTTCGGCGCCAAGGGTGCGCCGCTGCTGTTGCTTGCGCTGTTTCTGATCGCGGTGACGCTGGCGACCGGGCTGTCATGGTTCAAGGTGATGGACTGGACCGGGCAGGGCGTATTGCAACTGGTGGGCTGGGCCCGCGGCAAGCTGCGCCAGGCGCCGCAGGCGATGGCCGCGCGGCAGGCTCGCAACGAGCGCGAGGTGGTCAAGAAGGCCGATGCGGTGAAGCAGGCCAAGCGCGAACCGGTACGCATCGAGCCCGCGCCCGCGCCGGTGACCAAGAGCGAGCGGGCCAAACTCGAAACGCAGATTCCGCTGTTCGTCGGTGCCTCCACGCCGGGCGAGCTGCCGCCGCTGTCGCTGCTGGACGAGGCGCCGCTCCAGGGGCCGGGCTATTCCGAGGAAACCCTCGAAGTGCTCTCGCGCCAGGTCGAGTTCAAGCTGAAGGATTTCAAGATCGACGCCAAGGTGGTCGGCGCCTATCCGGGCCCGGTGATCACCCGCTTCGAGATGGAACCGGCGGCCGGTGTGCGCGGTTCGCAGGTGTCGAGCCTGGACAAGGACATCGCCCGCGGCCTGTCGGTGGTCAGTGTGCGCGTGGTCGACGTGATCCCCGGCAAAAACGTGATCGGACTGGAAATTCCGAATACCCACAAGCAGATCGTGTACCTGTCGGAGATTCTGCGCTCGGACAAGTACGACCAGCTGAAGTCGCCGCTGGCGCTGGCGCTGGGCAAGGACATCGGCGGCAGGCCGGTGGTGGTCGACCTGGCCAAGATGCCGCATCTGCTGGTGGCCGGCACTACCGGTTCAGGCAAGTCGGTGGCGGTCAACGCGATGGTGCTGAGCCTGCTGTACAAGGCCAGCGCGAAAGACGTGCGGATGATCATGATCGATCCGAAGATGCTGGAGCTTTCGGTCTACGAAGGCATCCCGCACCTGCTGGCGCCGGTGGTCACCGACATGAAGGAAGCCGCCAACGCGCTGCGCTGGTGCGTGGCCGAGATGGAGCGCCGCTACAAGCTGATGGCCGCGGTCGGCGTGCGCAATCTGGGCGGCTTCAACAAGAAGGTGAAGGACGCCGAGAACGCCGGACAGCCCTTGCTCGATCCGCTGTTCCGGCCGAATCCGGAGATGCCGAACCTGGCGGCCGAGCCGCTGGAGCCGCTGCCGTACATCGTGATCATCATCGACGAATTCGCCGACATGATGATGATCGTGGGCAAGAAAGTGGAGGAGCTGATCGCCCGGCTCGCGCAGAAGGCGCGTGCCGCCGGCGTGCATCTGATCCTGGCCACGCAGCGCCCGTCGGTCGACGTGATCACCGGCCTGATCAAGGCGAATATCCCGACCCGCATCGCGTTCCAGGTGTCCAGCAAGATCGATTCGCGCACGATTCTCGATCAATCCGGCGCCGAGGCGTTGCTCGGCCATGGCGACATGCTCTATCTGCCGCCTGGCACCGCCACGCCGGAGCGCGTGCATGGCGCCTTCGTCGACGATCACGAGGTACATCACGTGGTCGCCTGGCTGAAATCGCAGGGCGCGCCGCAATACATCGAGGGCGTGCTCGAGGAAGTGCAGGCCACCAGCGACGGCAAGTACATCAACGACTCCGGCCTGCCGCAGGATGGCGAGGAAGGTGGCGGCGATGCCGACACCCAGTTGTACGACAAGGCGGTAGCGATCGTCACACAGACGCGCCGCGCCTCGATCTCCGGCGTGCAGCGCCACCTGCGCATCGGCTACAACCGCGCCGCGCGGCTGGTCGAGCAGATGGAACAGGACGGCGTCGTCAGTGCCCCGCAGCACAACGGCAACCGCGAAGTGCTGGCGCCACCGCCGCCCAAAAATTGACGGTAAATGGTTCGGTTAAGCCAGCGCGGGCCACACTTCGTACCCATCGCCACGCCATCTCCATCTACAGGGAATCCGATGAAACGCTTCGTGCTTGCCGTCACCGCAGTTGTGCTGATGTTGTCGCTAGGCACCGTGGCGCAGGCCGCCAACGGTGCGGCGCGCACGCGGCTGGATGCCTTCGCCGCCGGCCTGCATTCGCTCACCGGGCAGTTCACCCAGTCGCTGACCGACATCAACGGCCACAGCACCAAGTCCAGTTCCGGCACGCTGGCGCTGGAAGCTCCGCGCCAATTCCGCTGGGATACGCTGGCGCCGTACAAACAGACCATCGTGGCCGACGGCAGCCGGGTATGGATGTACGACCCGGAGCTGGAGCAGGTCACCGTACGCGTGCAGAGCACCGAAGAGGCGCACAGCCCGCTCACCGTGCTGACCGACGTCAAGCAGCTGGACAGGAACTTCAAGGTCGCCGAGCAGGGCGAGCACGACGGGCTGGTCTGGTTGCGGCTCACCTCCACCGCCAAGGATCCGCAGTTCGACTATGCCGATCTCGGATTCGACGCGAACGGCCTGGCGCGCATGACGTTCCGCGACCAGCTCGGCTCCACCACCGACATCCGTTTCTCCGGCTGGCAGCGCAATGCGCCGATTCCGGCGTCCGCCTTCAATTTCGTGCCGCCGAAGGGCGCCGACGTGATCGGCGACGTGCCGGTAATCACCACTCAGCCGCTGAAGGACTGATCCCGCAAGACGGTGTCGCTACGAGCTGACGGCGGCGTGCTTCAGACCGCCGTGGCGCAACGGTTGCGACCATTGTTCTTGGCCTCGTACAGCGCCTTGTCGGCACGCGACAGCCATTGTTCGATCGATTCACCCGGACGCAGCGCGGCGATGCCGATGCTGACGGTCACCGGAATCGGGCGCCCGTCGTGGATTACCGTGGTGCCGGCCAGCGCCGCGCAGATGCGCTCGGTGGTTTCCTGGGCATGTTGCAGGCTGGTGTCGGGCAGGCACAGCACGAATTCCTCGCCGCCGTAGCGCCCGACCAAGTCGCCTTGCCGGCAGTGCCGCTTTATGACCTCGATCGCGCAGCGGATCACCGTATCGCCGGCCAGGTGACCGTGAGTGTCATTGATACGCTTGAAGCGATCGAGGTCGAACAGCGCGATGCACACCGGGCGTCCCTGCGCCTGTTCGCGCACGACCCCGGCCAGCTCCAGAAAACGGCGCCGGTTGTAGACGCCGGTCAGTCCATCGGTGCTGGCCAGTTCATCGAGACGCTGGTTGGCGGCGAGCAGGTCGCGCGTGTGTTCGTCGATCTGCCGCTGCAGCTGCGCGGCCTGGCGGCGGAGATAGAGCGTGCGCAGATTGACCAGCATGACCATCAGCCCGATCAGCAGCAGTACGGCAATCAGCCGGCTGATCGCGGTTTCGTACCAGCGTGGTTTGACCGTGATGCCGACACGGGTTTCGACGGTCTGGGGCTGCATGCCATGGGTCGCCGCGCGCAGATGCAGACGATAGTCGCCGTGGGGCAGGTTGGTGTAGATGGCGCTGGGCAGGCTGCCCCTGGGGATCTCGGTCCAGTCGTCGTCGAGGCCTTCCATGCGGTAGCTGTAGGAGGTTTCCAGCGGCGCCTGGTAGTCGAGCAGGGCAAAGTCCAGTCGCAGGTTCCGGCTGCGCGAATCCAGCTCGAGGGTCTGCCCATCACGGGGAATTTCCCCAAACGGCATCTCGCTGCCGTTGACGATGGCATGGGTGATCGTCAGCGGCGCCGCAGCGGTCGCCGGCGCCTGCCATTGCGGCCGGATCACGGTCAATCCGCCCAGGCCCCCGAACAGCAGTTCGCCATCTGGCGCCCGCGCGGCAGCCGCATAGATGTAACTGCGGATGTGCAGGCCATCGCGCGGGCCGAGGTTGTGCACGCTCCGCATGTCGCTGTCGATCATCGATACGCCGATGGAAGTGCTGATCCACAGGTTGCCGCGATCGTCGTCCTGCATGCCGCTGATCTTGTCGTCTGCCAAGCCTTGCGCGACGCCGAGGGTGCGGAAGCGATAAGGCCCTCCGGGCGAATAGTGATCGATCACTCCCAGCCCGCCGAAGGTACTGACCCACAATCGCTGCTGCGGGTCCAGCATGATCGAGCTGACATAGTTCTGCGGCAGACTGGACGGGTCGTCGCGATGGTGGGTGAGGTTCTCGAAGCCGTGAGGGTCCAGCGTGCTGTGGTCCGGCGTGCTGTCCGCAATGCTGATGCCGCGGGTGGTGCCATACCACCAGCTGTCGCCCACGCGGGCGATCGCGCGTACCGTGTCGCTGCTGAGGCTGTTCGGATCACCCGCTTCGTGACCGACATGATCGAGCGCCCCGCTGCGCGTGTCGTAGCGATACAAGCCGTCATAGGTGCCGATAAGGATGCGCGAACCGTCCCGTTGCAGACTGAGCACCGGCTTGTTTTCCAGCGCCGGCAGCGCCAGCGGCCGGATCGCCAGCGCATCGGGCTCGATCCGGGCCAGCCCTTGCGTACCGACCAGGATCGAACCGTCCGCTGCTTCGACGAAGGTCTGCACGTCGCGGTGGATCTGGTTGCCGTCCAGCTGCAGATGGCTCATGCGGCCGGCCTTGAGATCGATCATGTCGATCCGGCCCGAGCCCAGGCCAAGCCAGATGCGGTCGCGTGTGTCGACGTAGATGCCGCGCACGCTGGTGTCGCTGAGCGTGTTCTGTTCCAGCGGTGAAGGCAGCAGCGAGAAGGCCAGGCGCGCGTTGGGATGGGTGCGGGCGAGGCCGAGATCGGTGGCGACCCAGATGTTGCCCGAACGGTCCAGCAGCAGCGCGCGCACCGAGTCGCCCGGCAGGGTGGAGGCGATCGCCGCATCGTGCTTGATCTGGCGCAGTTGGGTGTCGCCCACGGTGTACGCGAGCACGCCGCTGCCATCGGTGGCGATCCATATCGTGTCCGGCGCGACCTGAAGAAAGCCGCGCACCGTGGATTGCTGGGCGCCGTTCCTATAGCCGCTGAAGCCCGGCACCGCGTGCCACTGGCCGTCGGTATCGCGATAGGCCGCACCGGCTTGTCCGCTGCCTGCCCACAGCCTGCCGGCACGATCCTCGTGGATGGTCCAGATCTGATTGCCCAGCACGCTGGCCACGGCACCGGCCGGATGCTTCGGCTGCTCGAATGTCGTCGAACCGGCGCGGCGCACGAACAGTCCCTTGTTGTTGCCCAGCCACAGATTGCCGGCGCGATCCTGCATTACGCTGAAATTGCGTCGCTCGGTGCCGCCGCCGGTATGCAGCTGAGTAATCGTGTCGGTGCGCAGATCGAGGTGATCCAGTCCCGAATCGGTGGCGATCCACACGCCACCGGCATGATCATCGGCGAGGTCGTAGATCTTTCTGTCCGAGGTGCCGCTCGCGCCTATCGGGTAGTTGCGGAACCGATTGGTTGCCGGGTCGAAGCGTGCCAGTCCGCCCGCGTTGGTGCCTATCAGCAGGCCGCCGTCGGGCAGGGCGAGCAGGCTGCGCACATAGGCGTCGGGCAACCCCGGGTTGTTGCCGTTGCGGGTGTCGAATGCCTGCGTGCGATAGCCGTCGTAGCGCGCCAGGCCCACCATGCTGCCGACCCAGATCAGGCCGCCCCGATCTTGCGCAACCGAGGTGATGATCGATTGCGGCAGCCCTTCGGCGGTGCCGGGCCGGTCGAACCAGGGCGCATCGAATGGCGCCCACGGGTCGCTGCCCGCACTGGCGGAACCACACAGGAAAAACAGCAGAACCAACCCGACGAGCCTCAGGAGACTACGGCGGCCCCGGTAACGCAACGAATTAATGCGTTGTCCGACATGCCGGGTTGACGTGTGCAGGTGCGACCTGTCACCACCATCCTTCCTTCTTCCGGAAGGAATCTGCGTCCTCACCTTCACTTGCGTTCTGGCCCCCCCCAGCGGTGCGCTACGGATCAAAGCCGCAGCGTGGGGCCATCATAGCGGCAATCCGCGTCATCCCGATGTCAGGGCGGCTAGGGCGTCCCCGGGCATGCCGTATCATGCCCGTCATGCCACGTTCCATCCCGACGTCCATGCCCGGCCTGTTCGCCGAACCCGACGCGCTCAAGCCGCTGGCCGAACGCATGCGCCCGCGCAGCCTCGACGAGATCGTGGGCCAGCAGCGGCTGGTCGGCCCGGACAAGGCGCTGCGCCGCGCGCTGGAGGCCGGCAAGATCCACTCGATGGTGCTGTGGGGGCCGCCCGGTTGCGGCAAGACCACGCTGGCGCTGCTGGTGGCGCGTTATGCCGACGCGGATTTCCGAGCGATCTCCGCGGTGCTGTCCGGGTTGCCGGATGTGCGCAAGGCGCTGGCCGAAGCCGAGGTGAACTTCGCCCAGGGACGGCGCACCGTGCTGTTTGTCGACGAGGTGCACCGCTTCAACAAGACCCAGCAGGATGCGTTCCTGCCGCACATCGAACGCGGTGTGATCATCTTCATCGGCGCCACCACCGAGAACCCGTCGTTCGAACTGAATTCCGCGCTGCTGTCGCGCTGCCGCGTACACGTGCTGGAGCCGATCTCGACCGACGACATCATTGCCGCGCTCAAGCGCGCGCTGACCGACAGCGAGCGCGGCCTCGGCGAGTTGCAACTGCAGGTGGGTGACGAATCGCTGGAGTCGATCGCCCAGGCCGCCGACGGCGACGTGCGCCGTGCGCTGACCTTGCTGGAAATCGCCGCCGAGCTGGCCGAAGACCGGCGTATCGACGAGGTCACGTTGGCCCAGGTGCTGGCCGACCGAACGCGCCGTTTCGACAAGCAGGGCGAGCAGTTCTACGACCAGATCTCGGCGCTGCATAAATCCGTGCGCTCGTCCGATCCCGATGCCGCCGTGTACTGGCTGTGCCGCATGCTCGACGGCGGCGTCGATCCGCTGTACCTGGCGCGGCGGATGACCCGCATGGCGGTGGAGGACGTCGGCCTCGCCGAGCCCCGCGCCTGGCGCATGGCGCTGGACGCGTGGGATACCTATGAACGCCTGGGCAGCCCGGAAGGCGAGTTGGGCCTGGCCCAGCTGGCGATCTGGCTGGCGATCTCGCCCAAGAGCAACGCCGCGTACATGGCCTACAACAAGGCCCGCGCCGCGGTGCGCGACGGCGGCACGCTGGAAGTGCCGATGCACTTGCGCAACGCACCGACGACATTGATGAAAGGCCTCGGTTACGGTAAGGGCTATCAATACGACCACGATGCCGAAGGCGGCATCGCGCTGGACCAGCAATGCCTGCCCGACGCACTTGCCGGCAGCGTGTTCTACGAACCGGTCGAGCGTGGCCTTGAATTGCAGTTGCGCGAGAAGCTGCTGGCACTGCGCGCCGCTCGCGAGAAGGCGCGCGGCAAATAATCATGGCGCGTTTGCCGTGCTACCCGTGCGAGGCGGTTTGGGTGGCCTGCGGTGTGGTCGTCTTGCGCGCCGGTCGGACAGCACTGCTTCGCGACTGTGCGAGCGCACGCGCCATGCGCCGCACCGCCTCGTCCAGTTCGGCTTCATCGTGATAGCTGAAGCCCAGTCGCATGAACGGTTGCTCGCGCTGGAAGAATTCATAGCGTCCGGCACCGAAGAACTGCACACCTTCGAGGTCACCGGCAACGGACCAGGCAGCCACGTCGATCGCATCGTCGACACGCAGCCATAGCCCCGTGCCGCCGGCGGGGGTGCGGAACGTGACGGCGCTGCCGAGGTGGCGCACCAGCGATGCCGCCAGGGCATCGCGCCGGGCAGCGTAGATGCGCCGCATCCGTCTTACATGGCGCAGCAATTCACCATCTTCGAAAAGTTCGGCAATCGCACATTCCATCGCCGCATCGCCCTGGGCATCGCTCGCTGCGCGCAGACTTGCCAGCCGTTCGAACACCGGTGCTGGCGCAATCACGAAGCCGGAACTTATTCCTGGTGCCAGCAGGTTGGACAGCGAGCCGATATAGATCACGTTGGCGCGGCCCGCGCCCGAGGCAATCGGCAGGACAGGCTTGCCGGCGTAATGGAATTCGTGGTCGTAATCGTCCTCGATGATCGCAAAGCCGTGCCGCAAGGCGAGCTCAGCCAACCGCAACCGTTTCGCATGTGACATGACGACGGTGGTCGGGAACTGGTGATGCGGCGTCAGGAACACGGCGCGCACCTGCTGCTGCGCCAGCAAGGCCTCCAGCGCGCTGATGTCGAGCCCGTCATCGTCCAGCGGCAAAGGCATCAGTCGCGCACCGGCGAGCTTCAGCACGCTCCACGCCGGCGGATAGCCGAAAGCCTCGACGACCACCACATCGCCCGGCTGCAACAGCATGCGCGCGACCAGGTCGATGGCCTGTTCGATGCTGCGCGTGATCATGAGATTGTTTGGCGTCACCGGTAGCGCGCGCGTGCTCGCCAACATGGCCGCCAGTTCCTTGCGCAGGCGCGGGTGGCCGCAGGGATCGGCATAGGTCAACAAGGCACGACCACGCTGGCCGATGGCGCGGCGGAACGCACGCGCCATTGCCGCTGCTGGAAACAGACGCACATCGGGCATGCCGTTGCAGATGTTCAATGCACCTGGCGCCGGCGCGCCGATGGGCGGCAACTGATACACGGGTGGCATGAGCCGGTATGTCGGGCGTGCCGGGTATTCCGCCGACGGCGCATGCGGAGCGAACGGTACGTTCACCGAATCGGCGACGAAGGTGCCTCCGCCGATACGTGTATGGATCAACCCTTCGGCCGCCAACTCGCCATAACCGGCGACCACGGTGTTGCGATTGATGCCCAGGCATTCGGCCAGTTCGCGCGAACCCGGCAGTGCATCGCCGGGCTTGAGCCGGCCGCGCCGGATGTCGTCGGCGATGGCGCCAGCAAGCTGCAGGAACAGTGGCTGTTCCCGCGTGGGGTCCAACACGATAGGCAGCTCCCATCGGCGCATGGCGCGATTGTAACGACTATCCGCGGCGGCGACCGACCGGACTAGCTCCCATCGCAAAAGTGGCGCTTTCGATGCGTTCCAGGCGAGCTCAATCTCGAAGTCCACATCACGAGGGAGTACGTCATGCGCAAGATTCCGTATGCAATCCTGATCGCCACGCTGGCCGGCAGCGGCGCAGTCGCGCAAGCCCTGGCGGCATCGGGCGGTCCCGGTTATTCCGTCTACAACCTGCCGTCGGCGGGTGGAACTTTCAGTTCCGGCAACAGCATCGACAACCTCGGCATCATCGGCGGCAATGCCAATCAACCCGGCGACAAAACCACGCACGCCACGGTGTGGCTGTTCGGGTCGCGGTTCGACCTGGGCACTCTGGGCGGCGCCAACAGCAGCATTCAATGGCCGGTGAAGAACAGCCTTGGCGTGATCTCCGGCATGGCGGAAACCGCCGACGTGAACCCTTTGGGCGAGGCCTGGAGCTGTTCGGCTTTTTTCCCCGGGGCAGCGACCTTGCATAACTGCGCCGGCTTCGTTTCCGACTGGGGCAAATTGCGCGCGCTGCCCACGCTGGGTGGCTACAACAGTTTCGCCACCGGAACGAACAACCTGGGCCAGACAGTCGGTTGGGCCGAGAACACCGTACACGATTCGACCTGCAATCCGCCGCAGGTGCTGCAGTTCCGCGCGGTGGTCTGGGGGCCGGGCAAAGACCAGATAGAGGAACTGCCGCCGCTGCCGCCACTCCCTGGCGAAACCACGGTGGACACGGTTTCAGCGGCCACCGCCATCAACGATCAAGGCCAGGTCGTCGGCATTTCGGGCATCTGCTCGAACGCGGTCGGCGGGTTGAGCGCCATCCACGCGGTGATCTGGCAACACGGCCAGCCGACGTATATGGGCAATATTGGCGGGGCGGCCTGGAACACTCCGATGGCGATCAACCGCAACGGCGCGGTGGTCGGGTTCGCCAATGTGCAGACTGGCCGCGGGCTTCTGGCGCATGCGTTTCTGTGGACCCAGAGCGGCGGTATGCAAGATCTGGGCACGCTGCCAGGACAAGGTGCCGGTGCGCAGAGCCAGGCGCTTGGCATCAACAAGCTAGGTCAGGTGGTCGGCTTGTCCTGCATGGCCGGGTTCGCGAGTTGCCAGGCATTCCTGTGGCAGAACGGCGTGATGGCCAATCTCAACGAGCTGGTTGCAACGGGTTATCGCGATCAGCTCATCCAGGCCAGCGACATCAATGACGAAGGAGTGATCACCGGCGAGGCAGTCGACGCTTCCGGTGAGGTTCTCAGTTTCGTGGCGACCCCCGGCTATGGCCTGAGCAGGAATGTTGCAGCAAGTACTAATGCTGCCATCCAGGGCGTTCCGTTGCCGGCGAAGCTGCGGACGAAACTCCTGCAGCGCATAGGCCTGAAGGCGTCCGATTTCGGCGCCGTCAAATAATCGCGGCAGTGCGGCGATGCCTATCCGCAACGGATGGGCATCGCCATCAGCGCCAGCGGGGAAAGCCATGGCCATGCATCACGAACAACACTTGCAACGAATGAACGAGAAATACGTGGCAGCCTCGCTGGCTGGCGACGTCGACTGGTATCGGATGCATCTCGCCGATGAGTTCGTCTGCATCGAATCGGATGCCTCGATGCTCGACAAGAATGCGTTCCTGCGGCTGACCGCCCGAGGCTGCTCGGACCTTGAGGAGTACAAGCTGGTCGATGTCGACGTGAAGTTCTACGGAGACGTCGCACTGGTACGCGCACTGGGTTCGTGGACGAAGAAGACCGGCATGCGCGGCATCAGTCGCTACATCGACGTCTATGTCCGCAGCGACGATGAGTGGAAGGTGGTTTCCGCACAGATCACCCGCGCACCAATCGCGCGTGCTGGGAATGACCATGAGTCCGGCTAGCCTCGTGCTCCTTTGGCTCGCCTCTGCCGTCATCCTCGCGACGGCCGTGAGTCGGCACAGACAAGGTGTCGGGTGACATCGCGCTGCTGCGCATAACCTTGCCGAGGCCGGCGCATCGGGCATAGATTCGGGTCACCAACCGGGGAGGGCGAATCATGCGCGTACTGGTAGCGGGTCTCATCGGCGGCATCCTGATGTTCGTGTGGGGTGTCCTGGCCCATATGGCGCTGGGACTGGGCAATGTCGGCATCAAGCCGCCGGCCAATGAAAATGTGGTGCTCAGCAGCCTGCATGAGGGTCTGGGCGAACAGCCGGGCGTCTACATCCTGCCGTCGCTGGATCCGAAGAAAATGGGCGATGCGGCAGAGGTCATCGCCTACCGGCAAAAAGCCATACGGTCGCCTTACGCCTGGGTGGTCTACCTGCCGCAGGGCGAGGACATGACCAGGATGGGACCGCAGATCGGACGTCAATGGGCGTCGGATACCTTGAGCGGGCTGGCGCTGGCCTTTGTGATGGGGCTGGCCGGGCTGGGCTTCCGGCGCCGCCTCGCCGTGGCGGCCGCGGCCGTGGCATTCGCCTGGCTGGGCACCATGGTGCCGTACTGGAACTGGTACCGCTTTCCGCTCGACTTCACCTGGGCTGCGCTGATCGAGCAACTGATCGGCTGGCTGATCGCCGGCGCCGCGATGGCCTGGTGGTTGGGCCGCAGCGAGCGCAAGCTGGCGAGCTGATGCTTCATGCTCCCTCTCCTGCGTACAGCAGGAGAGGGCTGGGGATGGGCGAAGTCCCCATGCGAAATGTGATTCGCATTGCGACGATTGCCACCGGGCAGCGATAATTCAGGGTTCAAGCCTTCTCTGGACTCGATCATGCTGGATCCCGCACTGCTGCGTTCGCGCCTGACCGAAACTGCTGCGCGCCTCAAGGAAACCCGGGGCCACGCACTCGACGTCTCCGCGATGGAGGCGCTGGAAAGTTCGCGCAAGCAGCTGGCGATGGAGACGCAGGAGCTGCAGAACCTGCGCAACACGCGCTCCAAGTCGATCGGGCAGGCCAAGGCGAAGGGCGAAGACGTCGCCGCGCTGATGGCCGAAGTCGCCGGCATCGGCGACAAGCTCAAGGCCAACGAGCAGGCACTGGCCGAGACGCAGGCGAAGCTTTCCGACATCGCGCTGCTGATTCCGAACATCCCGCACGAGTCGGTGCCGATCGGCAAGGACGAAAGCGACAACGTCGAGATCAGCCGCTGGGGCACGCCGCCTACGTTCGAGTTCGAGGTCAAGGATCACGTCGAGCTGGGCGAGCGTCACGGCTGGCTCGACGGCGACGCCGGCGCCAAGCTGTCCGGTGCACGTTTCACCGTGTTGCGTGGCCAACTCGCACGCCTGCATCGCGCGCTCGGCCAGTTCATGCTCGACTTGCACACCGGCGAGCACGGCTACCTCGAATACAATGTGCCGGTGATCGTCAACGCCGACAGCATGCAGGGCACCGGCCAGCTGCCGAAGTTCGAAGAAGACCTGTTCGCCACCCAGGTCGGCGACACGAAGCGCTACCTGATTCCCACGGCCGAAGTCTCGCTGACCAACCTGGTGCGCGACACCATCCAGGAAGCCGACGCGCTGCCGCTGCGCTTCACCGCGCACTCGCTGTGCTTCCGCGCCGAGGCCGGCAGCTACGGCCGCGACACGCGCGGCATGATCCGCCAGCACCAGTTCGAGAAGGTCGAGATGGTGCAGGTCGCGCGCGCCGCCGACTCCTACGCCCAGCTCGAAGAAATGGTCGGCCACGCCGAGAAGGTGCTGCAGAAACTCGGCCTGCCGTACCGCAAGCTGCTGCTGTGCACCGGCGACATGGGCTTCAGTGCAGCCAAAACCTACGATCTGGAAGTGTGGCTGCCCAGTCAGCAGACCTACCGCGAAATCTCCAGCTGCTCCAATTGCGAGGACTTCCAGGCGCGCCGCCTGCAGGCCCGCGTGCGCAACGCCGACACCGGCAAGCCCGAACTGGTGCACACCTTGAACGGCTCCGGCCTCGCCATCGGCCGCACGCTGATCGCGGTGATGGAGAACTACCAGAACGCCGACGGCTCGATCACCGTGCCCGAAGCGCTGCGTCCGTACATGGCTGGGCTGGACCGCATCGCATGAACGCGCCGGCGCCCGTTCGCGGGAGATGGGACAAGGTGGAGTTCTACACCAGCTACTTCCTGCTGCTGGTGTTGATCTCCTTCATCGGCACCCGATTAGGCTTCGCCACCGTGTGGCAACTGCCGACCATCGACCTTGTGCTCTCCATCGTCGCCGTGCTGTTGGTTCTCGCCAGCTTCTGGTTCGGCCGCCACAGCCGCCGCTGGCGCCTGTGGGTGATCGGCTTCGCCACCGCCACCCAGATCGTGCCCATGGTGATACGCGAACCCGTGCTGCTATTTCCGCTGATCGGTGCATTGATCCCGATCGCGATCCTGGTGGGCTGCCTGGTCGCGCTGTCGAAGAAGAGCGCCGACGTTCGTCCGCCGCAGGGTTCCTGACCGACGGACCCGCTGCGCCGTCAGCGCAAATGGGCGGACGAACTCACCATTTTATGCGCCCGATCTCATGATCGATTCCGCGGCGAAGCTGTTTCGCCAGCGCCGGGTTTCCGATGCGGCGGATGCTTGAGCGAAGCACCTGCAAATCCTGTCGCCAGCCGAGTTTGTCCCCCAGACGACGCAGCGAACGCGTTGACTTCACTTTGCGCTTGACGGCTTCGAGACTTTTCCAGCCAGCCGACGCCTCAACCCCATTCAACGTTTCCAGTTGTAGCCGAAGACGGCGTACGCGCTTGCGCCAACGATGAAGGCGAGCTGACGAACCTTCTGCCTGCGCCGCCGCTTTCGCCTTCTCCAGGCGCTTCAAGCTGCTCAGGACGGAGTGGTGCACCACCTTCTTCGTCAGGTCCGCCCACGGAAGGTCTGTTATCGCCAATGTCATCCGGCTCATCCTGGCGCGCCGTTTCGAAAAATCCGGATCGCGGGACAACGCAGCGTCAAGCAAAAGGTCGCGGCGATGCCTCAGCTGATCGGCTACTTTTTTCCAGTACGGCTGGTGGTCGTTAGCCAGCTTGGACGCCGTCTCCGCCACCACCTGAGCGTCACGAAGCGGAGACAGGCCGTCGGCCAATCGATCCAGCGATCTATCGATCGCGTCGAACTTCGCGCCGAAAACCTCCCGGCCCAAATCCAGCGTACCCCGAAGCCTTCGTATCGCCTTGCGGGCCTCGTGCACGGCCACGTGACGATCCCGCTTCTTTTCCAGCGCCCGACGCACTTCGTGCGCCTGCCTGGACGCCACCTCAGCAAGTTCCAGCCCCAACAATGTCGACGCCATAGGCCGCAGGCTTCATTCGAAGACGGGCAACTAGTCTAGTCCGTGGTCCTTTCCTGGTGCATCACTCGTTGTAGTACAGCAGTGATCGCTGGGGGCCAGGTCGTTCCTTAAACAGGGGGGACGAACTGGCTGGACCGCACTGTTCGTAGGGAAGGTGGCGGAGGGAGTGGGATTCGAACCCACGGTACGCGTTAACGTACGACAGTTTTCAAGACTGTTGCCTTAAACCGCTCGGCCATCCCTCCGCGGGAAACGCATTGTAAGGCCAGTTGCATCGCTAGCCAACGCGGTGCGATCCGGTTGTAATCCGAATCCAGCCCATGGGACCCCTGCCTTGATCCGACGACTCGCCATACCCGCCTTCTGCGTTGCCCTCCTGATGATCGGTAGTTCATATGCCAGGGAGGCTCCGGCTCGCCACGATTTCGCCATCGATGCACCGGTCCAGCCGATGGCCGTGCGCGTTGATGGCCGCTGGCAGGTCAGCTACGAGCTGCACTTCACCAACACGTCCCGTAGCGAGCTCAGGCTCACGCGTGCCACGGTGCTTGGCGGACCGAACGAGACCCCACTTGCCGATCTCTCCGGAGCGGTGCTGGCCGCCGATCTGGCCCCGGTGAATACCATCGGGCACACCAAAGCCGATCCCGTCTTGATCGCGCCGGGTCAGCAAGCGGTGCTGTTTCTGGACATCGTCGTGCCTGAGCCGCAGGTTCCGCACGAGTTCCGGCATCGCTTCAGTTACACAACCGCAGGCAACAACAAGGCGCTGACGCAGTGGAGCGATGAGCTCGCGGTGGACAGCACGAAGCCCTCGCTGATCGCGCCGCCGTTGCGCGGTGGACCGTGGGTGGCCATACATAGCCCTGCCTGGCCGCGCGGACACCGACGTGTGTTCTACACCCGGTCAGGTCATGCCAGATTGCCGGGCCGGTTTGCCATCGACTTCGTCAAGGTGGACGACAAGGGCCGCATGACCGCGGGCGACCCCGACCTTGTCGGCGATGCTTTCGGCTATGGGGATGATGTGCTGGCGGTGGCCGACGCGACCGTCGCGGCGGTACATGACGGCATGGACGAGGCTTCGCGCATCTCGGCGCGAACGACGCCTCCAGCGGACGAGGATGCCGGCAACTACGTCGCCCTGCGGCTTCCCGACGGCCGCTATGCCTTCTACGAACACCTGAAGAAAGGCAGCGTGCGTGTGGCTGCGGGCGACAAGGTCAGGACGGGCGAGGTCATCGGCGCGCTGGGTTTCTCCGGCGAATCCACCGGGCCTCACCTGCATTTTCATGTGGCCGACGGCAGTACGCCGCTAGGCGCAGAGGGCCGGCCGTTCGAGATTCGCAGCTATCGGAAGCTGGGCCATTACGACGACATCTCGAAACTCGGCTCCCCATGGGTGCCTATGGTCGATGGCAAGGGCGCGACACGCGTGGGCGAGTGGCCAGACGGGAATGATGTGGTGAGTTTCCCTTAAGGGGGGGGCTCGAAAAACCGGTGATTTTGGACCGTCATCCCAGCGAAAGCTGGGACCCAGTGACTCTAATTCCTTGAAACCCCAAGGACGCTGGATCCCAGCTTTCGCTGGGATGACGAGTAATAGCCAGTTTTTCGAGGCCCCTTGGCCCCTTGAGGGCGCGCGGACCAGCACGCAGGTTTCCTCCGCTGATCGAAGCTCGGCGACGTGGAAGCGGTGGTCGTCGTCAGTGCGTGGCGTCGTCGACCGAAAGCGTGACGTCCGGCGTCAGCAGCAGCTCAGCCTCGCCGGTGACGTAGCGGACATAACGGTAATCGCGGATGAAGCTGATCCGGCCGTCGCGCCACTCGAGCCACATCACGTAGCTGGGCTTGGTATCGGCGCGGTCTTCGAAGACCGCGATCACTTCCCGCCCTTCGAGCCAGGCTGGGGCCAGCCATACGCCATCCATCGTGGCATAGAGGGTGAAGAACAAACCGACGTCCGCGGAGCCGGTGCGAAGCGGGTAATTGGACTGAACGAGTTTCACGTCGTCAGCGAGTAGCGCCCGCAGGCCATCCCAGTTTCGCTGGTTGAAGAGCGCGACATAACGCGCCACCGCGGCGGATGCCGGCCGCGCGTCAGGGAGTGGGCCGGCTTGCGCATTGATATCCCGAAGACGTGCGCGGCCACGCGCCAGGTGACCTTTCACGGCATCGACGGTGAGGTCGAGCAGGGTGCCGATCTCGATCAGCGATTCGTCGAGCACGTCTTTCAGGATGACGACGCTGCGCTGGAGGACGGGGAGCTCCACAAAGCGCGACACCGCGGTGTTCACCGCTTGTTGGCGCATCAGCATCTCCGCGGGGTCGGGGTTTGCTGGGTCGCCGGCGTCCGGCACAGCGTCGATCGGTTCGGCCATGCGCACCGCCCGGTTGCGCAGCAGATCGAGGGCGCGGTTGTGGGCGATGCGGAACAGCCAGGGGCGCAGCGGCGGCGTCTCCTCCATATCTTGCAAGGCCATGAGAGCCCGGACCAGCGTGTCCTGCACGACGTCCTCGCCCTCGATGACCGATCCCATGAGACGCGCGCAATAGCGGTGCAGCTCGGGCCGCAGCTGATCGGCCACGGCGAGGAGTGCTGCCCGGCGATCGCTTTCCGGCGTGGGGTGCCCGGTGCTCAAGCCGCTGCTTCCTCCAGGATGGTGACGCCTGCGTCGCCATTGAGTCCGAAGGCGAGGCCGTCGGCATATGTCGGATCGTCCAGCACGGAAACCACCTTCTCGCCGAACTCCCGAGGCGGCATCGGTGTGCCGAAGCGGGTCAGGAACGCTTCGGGCGTGATGCCCATGGCGCTCGCGTAGGCGCTGGAGGCCATGTCACCGATCCCGGTGCCGGCGACCATCTGCAGCGGTGCGACCGCCTGGAAGCTGATCCCGAGGTTCTTCTGTGCGGCAATGCCGTTGGCATACTTGGCCATGAACCAGAGCATACGCTTGGCGCCGCCATAACCGCCCGACATGGGCGATCCGCTGACGGCCGCGCCGCTCGATACCACGAGCACGCGGCTTCCCGGCTTGAGCGGCAGATTGAGCGCGGCCTGCAACCAATACAACCCGGCCTTGACGTCGTGCTCCCAGGGCACAGTGAAGTCCGCCCAGCTCACTTGGTCCAATCGGCCCATCGGCGGTTTTGCGCCGGCATTGAGCACCAGGATGTCCGGGTGGACCTGGGTCAAGATGCGGTGGGCGGCGCTCTCGTCGGTGACGTCGGCGGATATCGTGGCGACGCCCAGCCGGGCGCGGACGGACTCGAGCGCATCGGCGCCGCGGGCGACGACTGTCACCTTGGCGCCATGCGCCACCAGCGCCTCGACCAGTCCCAGGCCAAGGCCGCGGCTTCCGCCGGTAACGACGACATGCTTATCTTTGAGGCTCATCGGTGCTTCTCCGGTGTCTTTAAGGTTATAGCCAAGACGATTGGGGCGCGGGAAAGGAGTCAGTTCATGGTGCGACCTGACACTTATCTGCCGCGCCTCGGGCTTTTCGCTCAGGCCTCGGCAGGCGCTGCCTGTACGAGCATGGCGAACTGGCGTTCGAGTGCCTTGGCCGCGCCGCTGCGCCAGCTCTCCGCCATGGATTCCGACACGGGATCCGGAAAGATGTCCTCCTCCCCTTTGCCGACCCCGTCGAAGATGCCGCGCGCAACGGACTGCGGAGAGGCCTTCGGTATGTCGAGGTCTCGGGACATGTCCGTGTCCACCGGGCCCGCCAGGACGGCATGGACTCTCACGCCGCGTCCGGCCAGAAGAGCGCGCAGCGATTGCGATAGAGAGAACGCGGCCGCCTTCGAGATCGAGTAGGACGGAATGATCGGCAAGGCGGCAAAAGTCGCTACCGAAAGAATGTTGACGATGGTTCCCCGGGAACGCGTCAGCAATGGCAGGAACGCCTGGGTCACGCCATACGTGCCGAAGAGATTGACGGCGAGGTGCTGCTCGAGCACGGCGCGATCGCTCAAGTCGTCATAAAGCGCCAAGCCGGCGTTATTGATGAGGATATCGAGAGATTCGACGCTCTCGACAGCGCGCTGGATATGTGCCGCATTGGTCACGTCCAGGATCAGGGGCGTGACGCGTTTATCTGCGTGGACCAAGGGCTGGCGCGTGCAGGCGTAGACCCGCTTCGCGCCTCTCTTCAGAGCTTCCTCGACCAGTGCCCGTCCTATGCCGCGATTGGCTCCTGTCACCAGTACATTCTTGTCTCTCATCCGGTTCGCTCCGTTGCTGTGTGAGAGCCAAGACGGATGAGGTGGCGAAAAGGAGTCACCGGCGGCAGGCGCACGTCCTGGATTTTGCGCCCTCGGTGCGGCGGGATCTGCCGCCGGATTGATCGTGATCAATTCGGCGCGGGGCGGTTGGCGCAAAGCTGACCACGTCGGCATCCAGTAGGGGAGTGGCAGATGAGAGCCTGGCAGGAAGTGGTCGCACGCGCGGATAGCGCTGCGGCGGTGCGACGGCCCGATGCGGCCGCGGGTGACACAGGGCAGGCCGGACCGTTGTCGTTACTCAAGGGGACAAAAGAATGAACATCAAATCCATGGGCGTCGGTCGCTTGCTGGTCTGCCTGGGCGTATTGGGCTGGTTCGGTCTGATCAACCCTGCGCGCGCCATCCCGGCGTTCGCCCGGCAGACCGGCCAGGCCTGCGTGGCTTGCCACGTGAGCTTTCCCGAACTGACACCGTACGGGCGCATGTTCAAGTTGAGCGGCTACACCATCGGCACGCGGCAGGCGCTGCCGCTGGCTCTGATGGCGCAGTTCGGGGTTACCCACGTGCGCAACAACCGCGACGACCAGGGCCAGAAGATCGTGCCCAAGACCGACAAGCCGGTGCTCTCCGCCGCCAGCGTGTTTGCCGGCGGCAAGATCACCGACAACATCGGCGGCTGGATCCAGTGGACCTACAACAACCTGGCCGGCAACGGCGATGTCGGTCACAGCGGCATCGACAACACCGATCTGCGTGTGGTGGGCCGTTCGGAAAACACCGACAACACCGACATGCGCTGGCTGTATGGGCTCACCGTCAACAACAACCCGACCGTGCAGGACGTGTGGAACAGCACGCCGGCGTTCGGCTTCCCGTTTACTACGCCACCGAATGGCATTGGCGCCGCGGCAGCCACCATGCTCGACGGCCAGCTCGGCCAGCAAGTGGCAGGGGTGGGCGGCTATGTGTACTGGAATCGCACCGTCTACGTCGAGCTGTCCGGTTACCAGACCGCCGACGGTTTCTTCGCACCGCTGCGCGCCGGCACCGACACCCAGACGCCCGGCGGTGTCCATCGGCTCAGCGGGGTCGATCCCTACTGGCGGGTGGCCTGGAACCGCGAGTGGGGCGCCGACTCGCTGATGGTGGGTGCCTATGGCGGCCACTTCCGGGTGTATCCGGACAACACGCTGCCGTATACCGATACCGATCGCTTCACCGACATTGCGGTCGACGCGCAGTTCCAGCACATCAGCCAGGACCACACCTACACCTTCCAGTACACCCATATTCACGAGAATCAGGACTATCGGGCGAGCTATCCAGCCACCTTGGCCGGAGCGCCGATCGGTGCGGGTCCCGCGCCGGCCAACGCGCACGACACGCTGATCACCGACAAGCTGAAGGGCACTTATTATTTCGACCGCAAGTACGGCGCCACCTTGTCGGTGGTCAGGACCCACGGCACCGCGGACGCGGGCCTCTACGCCCCCGGCTCGGTGGGTGGCAGTGTCAACGGCCGCCCGGACACCCAGGGCTACATCCTTGAGCTGGATTATCTGCCGCAACAGAACGTGCGCCTGATGCTGCAGTACTACGGCTACAGCAAGTTCAACGGATCGCGGCGCAACTACGATGGGTCGGGGCGCCCGGCGAGCGACAACAACACGCTGTTTGCCAACATCTGGCTGGTGTACTGAGATGTTCGTCACCGCACCATCACCGTCCTCGGGAGGACGCCACATGAAGCGCATCAGAGTCGGTCTTGCCACACTCGCCTGCCTGTTCGCCGCACTGGACGGCACGGCCTTCGCGGCCAGCGGCGCCACGTCCGCCAGCGACGACGCGGCGATCAAGCTGGCCACCCAGGTCTGTTCCAGTTGTCACGGACCTGGCGGCGACAGCCAGTCGCCTACCTTTCCGCGACTGGCCGGACAACAGCAAGCGTACGTGTCGGCTCAGATCAAGGCGTTCAAGAGCGGCGCGCGCAACGAACAGGAAGCGCACGATTACATGCTGGGCATGACCACCCTGATCGATGACGCCACCGCCGAATCGCTGGCGCGATACTTTGCCAGTCAGCCACATCCCAAGGGCATTCCGGGCGATCCGGCGGCGATGGCGGCCGGCAAGAAAATCTTCGAGCAGGGCATTCCCGGGCAAGTGGTGGCGTGTGCCACCTGCCATGGCGCGCATGCCGAGGGCAACGGCATCTTTCCGCGGCTGGCCGATCAGCACGAAGCCTACATCGTGCGCCAGCTGACGGTGATCCAGCGCAACCTGCGCAATTCCCCGGTCATGCACGGCATCATCAAGAACCTCACGCCGGAAGAGATGAAGAACGTGGCGACCTACCTGCAGTCCCTCTGATAGCGGCTGAGCCCTCCCGTCGCGGGTGGCCAGAAAAGAAGAGCCCGCCGTTGCGGGCTCTTCTTTATGCACCATTTTCCGACGGAACTAGCGATGCTCTGATTTTGCTCGTCATCCCGGAATCGCGAAGCGATATCCGGGACCCAGTGCCTTTGTGTATCAACGTTACATGAAAGACACGGGGTTCCCGCTTTCGCGGGAATGACGAAAATAGAGGTTAATCAGAGCGTCCCTAGCGATGCCTTTTCGAGCCGCGTGCGGCGGCAGTCGTCGAAGTGATTCTTTGCATCCACATCTTGGCCACAAAATCCCAAGCCATCAACAGTGCGCCAAGCGCGAACACGACGTCACCCGGCATGCGCATCCACTGCCAGAACGTCGTGGTGTTGTAGAACTGCATGCTGCGCGCATAGGCGTAGCCGTGAGTGTAGACCGCCTCCAGCTGGGGCCAGCCGATCGGATAGAAGTTCAGCGCGATCCACATCACCACGCCGATGTTGTAGAGCCAGAACGCCCACACCCCGGCCCGATCGCTCCACGGCCGGTCGCCGTTGAGGTAGCGCAGGACCATGTAAAGCAGGCCGATGGCCAGTAGCCCGAAAGCGCCGAACATCGAGGTATGCGCATGGTTGAGGGTGAGGAAAGTGCCATGCTCGTAATAGTTCACCAGTGGGGCATTCAACGTGCCGCCACCAAATACGCCGGCGCCGACGAAGTTCCAGAAGGCCGCACCCAGGATGTAAAGGTAGGCGAGCTTGTACGGGAAGTCCTTTTTCTGCTGGATGTGACGTTGTTGATCGACCGCTTCCAGCACCAGCAGAACCAGTGGCAACACTTCGATGAAAGAGAACATGCTGCCCACGCCGACCCATAGCCCGGGTTCACCAGCCCAGTACAGATGATGACCGGTGCCGAGCACGCCGCCGACGACGATGAGTATCCATTCGAACAGCACCGCACGCTCCACCATCTGCCGCGACACCAGGCCCAGTGCCATCAGGAAGTAGCCGGTGACCGCAGCGGTGAACAGCTCGAAGGCGAGTTCAACCCACAAATGCACCACCCACCAGCGCCAGAAATCGGTGATCGAGAACGAGGGGTTGGGTGAGCCCAGCGGGATCATGCCGAATACATAGAACAGCGCGACTGTCAGCGTGCTGATCCACAGCAGGTGTTCGATGCGGAACAGCCCGTATAGCGAGCCGCCGCTTTGCCTGGACAACGATTTCAGAGTGGGCAAGAAAGCGCGCAGCAATACGATGCACCACACGGCCAGGCCGACGAAGAACAGTATCTGCCAGAAACGGCCCAGCTCCAGGTAGGACAGGCCTTGATTGCCGAACCAGAACCAGTGCTCGTCCACCAGACCCATGATGCCGAGATAGTCGCCGACCAGCGCTCCTCCCACGATCGTTACCAGCACCCAGAAGATCAGGTTGACCAGAAGCCGCTGTCCCTTGGGCTCGCGCTTGCCGATCAGCGGCGCCAGAAACAATCCGGCGCCGATCCAGCTGACCCCGATCCAGATGATCGGGGCTTGCAGATGCACGCTGCGCAGGAACGCGTACGGCAGCCATTTGCCGACATTGAAGCCGTAGAAGCTGACGCGATCGGTGTAGTAGTGCGCCATGACCGAGCCGACCAGGATCTGTATCAACAACACGCCTGCGACGACCAGAAAGTATTTCCAAAGCGCCTTCTGGCTCGGCGTGGGTGCGGCGAAGTTGTGCAAGGTCGGTTCGAAGGTCTCGTTGGCTGCCTTGGGCTCGATCCATAGGCGAAAGATCACCAGCACCGCGCCGATGGCGAAGAACACCATCGTGAAGGAGGCCCATGTCCATACGAAAGTCGCCGAGGTGGGGGCATTGCCGACCAGTGGCTCGGCGGGCCAGTTGGTCGTCCATGAATAGTCTTTGCCAGGACGACGCGCGACCGTGGTCAACGATGAATAGAGCAGAAAACTCGCCGTCTGGCGGGCGCTGGCCGGGTTCAGCGCCCGCGCGCCCGTGTAGCCCTTGCTGAAGTCATCGGTGAGCAGCGATGCGGCGATGCGTGGACGCAGTGTACCGATGGCTTTGGCCACCGCATCCGGAAGGACGACCCGCTGCTGGCTCAGGTCGATGCCTTGCAACTGCCGGCGCATCTCCTGAGTGATGCCAGCCTGCTGATCGGCGTCGATGGCATCGAATGGTCTGCCATAGCGCGCGGTGGCGAGGTTGTTCTGCACCTCCTTCGCCAGCTGCACCAGGTACTCGGCGGTATAGTCTTCGCCGAAGGCGGAGCCCATGCCGTACAGGCTGCCGTAATCCATCAGGTCGGCTTTCTGGAAGCCCGACTTGCCTTCCACGATATCGGCGTATTCCATGACCGGCGCACCATCGCCGGTGGCCATCTGTCGAGGCAGCGGAGCGACTTGCTGGTAGGTGCTGCGGGTTGCTACGGCCATTCCCAGCAAGCAGGCTGCAGTAACGAAGAGAAGTACCCAGATAAGTACCTTGCTGGTTCGATCCTGCGGGCCAACCAGGCCTGTAGGGAGAGTGGTCGCACTCATGATCATTCCTGGTTAAAGGGGGCGCGGCAGATGCTAGGCACTTGTCGTGCGACCCGGCTGATCTGGATCAGGCGCGATGAAGTAAGCGGATGACACGTTGTCGCAGGGGGTATGGCTTCTGCACAGCTGAAGCCATCTGGATGAGCGCGTGCCGATGTGCCTTTTCGCGTGCAGCAGCGGTGTTGCCGGCGTACGGCAGCAAGATGTCGGATACCGTGAAGTGGGCGTTGCAGGAATTAGGGAGTCGCCGAGCGCGGACGAGAGTCTCTACTTGCCGCAGCGATCTGGCTCCCGGTCAAAGGCACGCTTTGACACGTCAAATGGTAATAGTTATCATTTACTCACTCTTTGCGAGATCCTTCCCATGAAGAAGCCTTTCTTCGTCGCCGCCCCGATATTGCTGGCTCTCGCCGGCAGCCCTGCGATCGCCAATGATCTGCCGGAGTTCACGCTGGTCGTCAAGAATCACGTCTATCAGCCCAGCGAGCTCAAAGTGCCGGCGGGCACCAAGTTCAAGATCATCGTGCGCAACGAAGACGCCACGCCGGAAGAGTTTGAGAGCACGGATTTCAATCGCGAAAAAATCGTGCTGCCGAACAGCAGCATCACCGTTTACGTCGGCCCGTTGCGCGCCGGCAACTACGGATTTTTCGGCGACTTTCACCAAGCCACGGCCAAGGGCCGGCTGATCGTGGAGTGACGCGATGCTTGGCGTAGCCTTGCTGGTGTTTCGTGAAGTGATGGAGGCGGCATTGATCGTCTCCATTGTCTGTGCTGCCACACGCGGTGTGACGCGACGGGGATGGTTCGTCACTGCCGGCATCGGACTCGGTATCGCCGGCGCCTTGCTGGTGGCGATGGGCGCCTCTCTTATCGCTCGCCTTGCCAGCGGCTCCGGCCAGGAGATCTTCAACGCCTGCGTACTGCTGTCCGCAGTCGTGATGATCGGTTGGCACGTGGTGTGGATGTCCAAACACGGTCGCGAACTGGCGCAGCACATGGGCGCCGTCGGCAGTGCCGTCAGGACAGGCGCCAGTTCGCTGACGCTATTGCTGGCGGTAGTGGCGATCGCGGTGCTGCGCGAAGGTTCCGAGATCGTGTTGTTCCTCTATGGCATGGCCATCGGCGGTATCGGCGCGGTCGGGCTGGCGGGTGGTATCGCGCTGGGCGTCGGCAGCGGTGCACTGCTCGGCTTCGCGCTGTATTTCGGTCTGCTGCGCATCCCGATGAAACATTTCTTCACCGTCACCAACGGAATGCTGGTGTTGCTGGCATCGGGACTGGCTTCCACTGCCGCCCGTTTCCTGGTGCAGGGCGATCTGCTGCCTTCCTGGGGCGCTCAGCTTTGGGACACCTCCTGGCTATTGTCCAACGGCTCGCTGGCGGGCCAGACGCTGGGCATCCTCATCGGCTATGACGCCAGCCCGGCGGGCATCCAGTTGGTTTTCTACGCGACCACGTTGCTGCTGCTGATAGTCGGCATGCAGCGACTGGGCCGAACATCGCCATCACCGTCAGCAAGGACACGTTCGCTACCCACGGATCCAGCTTCCGAGTCGTTGCGCTAACCCATCTCTGTTGTTGCTCGCGCGTATCCCCGACAGTCGCCGCGGGACGGGAGCGTGTGTGTTGAATCATCACCCCAGGAATCATCCGGTGTATCCATCCTCTCGAAAATTTCCTTCACTCGCCCTGGGTGTGGGAGCGATCCTCCTGCTCGTCACGAGCATGGTCCATGCCGACGACTTCATCGTTTACTCGCCGCACGTTCTCGCCACCCAGTCGGAGATCGAACTGCGCGGTTACAGCTATGGCGATCCACGCGCCGACTTCAACGGCGGCAACGCAGCCGAACTATCGGTTTCCCACACATTCACCGATTGGTGGAAACCGGAGATATATCTCGCGCGGCACGAGAAGGAACCCGGAGGCAGCGGGCGCCTGCTGGGCTACGAATTCGAGAACACATTCCAATTCACCCAGCCGGGTGAATATTGGGCCGACTTCGGTTTTCTGGCCTCGTACGAGCACCAGATCGTCGCCGACAAACCCGACGCCGTCGAGTTTGGCCCACTGGTCGAGAAAACAGCGGGACGGTTCACCCACCGCTTGAACGCCATCTGGGAAAAAGAGGTTGGCGCGGGTGCCGGCGGCAAGTACGAGTTTCGCTACAGCTACTCGGGCACCTATGCGGTTTCCGCTGCTTTCCGCCCCGGCATCGAGGCCTACGCGCGGCCCGCCGATCGTGCGTATCAAGCCGGTCCCATTGTCGCCGGCGAATGGCATGTCCCCGGCACCACCAGCAGCCTCGAATACCGTTTCGGCGTGGTGCTAGGCATCAATGCCGCGGCACCCCGGCGGACGTGGCTGGCCCAGGTGGAGTATGAGTTCTTCTGATTTACAACCTGTCGCGATACCTGCACCAGCTACCGCGCAAACGATGGTCCGTTTAGCTTCGAACATGAAAAGAATCGTCCGCGGCAGTTATAGCAGCAGTGGCGACCCAAGCAGTGCAGCGTAGGGCGCATCATTCCCGCGCCGGGGTCAGCTTGAACCAAACTCGGTACAATCGACTTTCGCCACCGAACACGACCCCTCATGGATAGCGCCTCAGGTCTCAAGATCATCAATCCCGCGGTACTGGCCCATGCTGAGCAGTACCGCAATGAATTCACTACGACTCCACCCTTCCCGCACATAGTTATCGAGGACTTCCTCGATAACACGTTCGCCCAGTCGTTATTCGACGCATTTCCATCCTTCGAGCGCGGCAACTTTATCGGCGACGATGGTGAACCAGGTGGCAAATCCACTCTGGCTAAAATCCGTCAATGTGGTCCCGCTTACGAGCGCCTAGACGACGCGATCAAGAGCCCCGAATTCCTCAAGGCCGTTGGTGAGCTCACCGGCATCGAAGGCTTGATCTACGATCCGTGGTATCTGGGCGGCGGTACGCATGAAAACCGCAACGGCATGAGCCTGGATCCTCACGTCGACTTCAATTATCACCCCAGCGAAAAATGGCACCGGCGCCTCAACCTCATCATCTACCTGAATCCGACATGGGATGATTCGTGGGGCGGTTGTCTGGAAATCTTCCGGGATCCTTATGCCGACAATCGGCCGTCGCGCGCGGTGGGCCCGGCCTTCAATCGTTGTGTCATTTTCGAGACATCCGAAAAATCCTGGCATGGCTTCGATGCGATCCGGCTACCCGACGAACATGCAGATATCTCACGCCGCTCGATCGCGTTGTACTTCTATACGAAAGACCGTCCGGCCGATGACACGGCACCACGCCACACCACGTACTACGTGAACCGACAACTTCCTGATTGCTACCAGGAAGGATTGACGCTGACTCGTAGCCACGTCGCTGAGCTCAAGCATCTCCTGGAGGTGCGAGACAGCCACATCAGAATGATGTACGCCGAAAATACCGCGATGCGCAAAGCACAGGACGGAGGTTTCTCTGGTCATCTGCTTTATCTCTTGAAGAGAGCCTACGTGCGCTACTGGAAGTAGTGAGGATTTCCCTCACGTCGTACCGTCCTGAGCACACGAGTATTTCGGTGACACGGCTCCTTAGAAGCCAGCTGCCAGCACGGCGCAGCAAATTTGGCGGTATGAGTTTGCTGGCACTGCGGCTCTGGCAGCGCCGCGTGGTTGCCGTTGTTTGGCGCTCAGCCCGAAACTGCTGAAGCGTTACAGATCCAGCTAGATCAAGCCGCACCGCGGCCATCCAATCGTGCGCCGCAATGGTGCTAACGCGGTCGTGCTCGCTCTCTATTGGGGCAGGGAAGGCCTCGCAATAGGGGATTTTCCAGTTCAAGTGGCTGGTTGTGGCCGTTTCCTGCAGTGGCACAAGTATTGCTCCGCACCATAGCGAGGAGACCACAACCCAGGCTGCCTGTTGTCGGCAGACCTGGCTGCGCGTCTTGGCAATGTTGAAGCGTCGAGGTGGCTATGAAGCTCGTTGTGATGGGCAACGGCATGGTGGGCCACAAGCTGCGGAAGGAGCTGATGGCCGCACGGCATGCGGATAGGGGGATCTTGTGCATCGGCGAATGCATCGAGATGCTCGGGCACTCTGCGCAGTGGGGCGATGGCGTCCAAGTGCCGGTTCGATGAGCGTGGCCGGCGCACGCGCGGTGCCCCGCGGCAAGCCTAAGCTGGTGGTGATCGGCAATGGCATGGCGGGAATGCGCACGGTGGAAGAGCTGTTGCAGCTCACCCCGGATCTGTACGACATCGCGGTGTTCGGCGCCGAGCCCTACGGCAATTACAACCGCATCCTGCTGTCGCAATTGCTCAGCGGCGAGAAGGGCGCCGACGAGATCATGCTCAACACGCCGGCGTGGTATGCCGAACATGGCATCGCGCTGCACGCGGGCGATCCGGTGGTGGCGATCGATCGCCGCCGCAAGCGCGTACGTTCGCGGCACGGTATCGAGCTGCCTTACGACCGGCTGTTGATCGCCACCGGCTCGCAGCCGATCGTGCTGCCGCTGCCTGGGAAGGAGTTACCGGGCGTTGTCGGATTCCGTGGCATCGATGATGTCGAGCGGATGCTCGCCGCTGCCCGCTCGCATCACCGCGCTGTCGTGATCGGCGGCGGACTGCTGGGTATCGAAGCGGCCAACGGGCTGTCGCGGCAAGGCATGCAGGTGACCCTGATTCACCGCAGCCGTGTGCTGCTCAACCAGCAGGTCGACGCCGATGCCGCCGGGCTGCTTGAGCGCAACCTGCGCGCGCGCGGGCTGGCCTTGCGGCTGGATGCGGAAACGGTCGCGCTGTATGGCAACGAGCGGGTCGAAGGTGTCGTGCTGGCCGATGGCGACCGCATCGATGCCGATCTGGTGGTGATGGCGGTAGGTGTTCACCCGGACACGGCGCTGGCCCGATCGGCCGGGCTGCACTGCGAACGCGGCATCGTGGTGGATGACACGCTGCAAACCTTCGATCCCCGCGTCTATGCGGTCGGCGAGTGCGTGCAACACCGTCGGGCCACGTTCGGCCTGGTCGCGCCGGTGTGGGAACAGGCGCGGGTGTGCGCATCGCATCTGGCCCGCTTCGGCCATCGTCGCTACCGCTCCACGCAGACTGCCACGAAGCTCAAGGTCACCGGCATCGATCTGTATTCGGCCGGCGATTTTCTGGGTGGCGCGGGTACCGAGGATCTGGTGTTGCGCGATCCGCGAAGCGGCGTCTACAAGCGGCTGGTGCTGAAGGACAACCGGGTGATCGGTGCAGTGCTGTACGGCGACGTGCAGGACGGCGCCTGGTACTTCGAGCTGATCTGCGACGCCACCGACATCACGCTATTTCGCAGCCGCCTGCTGTTCGGCAAGAGCTATTGCCAGGCGCTGGACGAGCGGCGAACCCGGGCCGTGGCATGAGCGCGACGGCCACCACCTGCCCGTATTGCGGCGTAGGCTGCGGCGTGCTGGCACGCGTCGATGCGGCTGGTGCAACCCATGTGGAGGGCGATCCACAGCATGGCTCCAATCTGGGCCGGCTGTGCGTGAAAGGCGCCGCGCTGGGCGAAACCGTCGACCTGCATGGCCGCCTGCTGCATCCGCTGCTGCGCGAGTCCGGTGCCGCACCGCGTCGCGCGAGCTGGGACGAAGCGCTGAACCGTGTGGCTAAGGGCTTCCGTCGCGTGATCGATGCGCATGGCCCCGATGCGGTGGCCTTCTATGTATCCGGCCAGTTGCTCACCGAGGACTACTACGTCGTCAACAAGCTCGCCAAAGGTTGGCTGGGCACGGCCAACATCGACACCAATTCGCGCCTGTGCATGTCTTCGGCGGTAGCCGGGCACAAGCGTGCGTTCGGCGAGGATCTGGTACCCGGCTGTTACGAGGATCTGGAGCAGGCCGAACTGGTCGTGCTGATCGGCTCCAACACCGCGTGGTGCCATCCGATCGTGTACCAGCGCATCGCCAGGGCCAAGGAGGCGCGGCCTTCGCTGCAGGTCGTGGTGATCGATCCACGCCACACTGCCACCTGCGAACTGGCCGACCTGCATCTGCCGCTGAAGTCTGGCACCGACGTGTGGTTGTTCAACGGCTTGCTGGCCTTCCTGTTCCGGCACGGCGCAATGCATGCCGGCTTCGTCGACGGGCATACCCAGGGTTTCGAAGCAGCGCTGGCGACGGCTGAATCGGATGCCGGCGATCCGGCCGAAGTGGCGCGCATCTGCGGCCTGCAGCTGGCGGATCTGCTGAGCTTCTATCGCTTGTTCGCCCGCCACGAGAAAACCGTCAGCGTGTTTTCGCAAGGCGTGAACCAGGCTTCCAGCGGCACCGACAAGGTCAACAGCATTATCAACTGCCACCTGCTCACCGGACGCATCGGCAGGCCCGGCATGGGACCGTTCTCGATCACCGGCCAACCCAATGCGATGGGCGGGCGCGAGGTGGGCGGCATGGCCAACATGCTGGCGGCGCATATGGAACTGGACCATCCCGTGCATCGCGACATCGTGCAGACGTTCTGGCAGTCGCCGCATATCGCCGCGCGTGCGGGGCTGAAAGCAGTGGATTTGTTCGAAGCGATCGAGCAGGGCAAGGTGAAGGCGGTATGGATCATGGCCACCAATCCGGTGGTGAGCCTGCCCGATGCCGATCAGGTCAAACGCGCGCTGGCCCGCTGCGAGCTGGTGGTGAGCTCCGACATCGTCGCGCAAACCGACACCGGCGCTTTCGCCCACGTACTGCTGCCCGCGCTGGGCTGGGGCGAAAAGGACGGCATGGTCACCAATTCCGAACGGCGGCTTTCGCGCCAGCGCGCCTTTCTGCCGGCACCGGGCGAGGCGCGCGCCGACTGGCGCATCGTGTGCGACGTGGCGCAGCGCATGGGGTTCGACCGTGGCTTCGCGTTCGAGGCTCCGCACGAAATTTTCGACGAGCATGCGCGGCTCACCGCGTTCCGCAATCACGCTCCACGTGACGACACGCCGATGGCCGCCTGCCGCGTACTCGATCTCGGTGGACTGGTCGGACTGGAGCGTCAGGCCTACGACGCGCTGGCACCCGTGCAATGGCCGGTGCACGCGGCAGGTGAGGGGACCGCCCGACTGTTCGCCGAAGCGCGCTTTGCGCATGCCGACGGACGCGCCCGTTTCGTCGCCACCGCCGCTCGCGCGCCCGTGCATGCGCCGGATCGCGAGTATCCGTTGATCCTCAATACCGGACGCGTGCGCGACCAATGGCACACCATGACGCGCACCGGCAAGTCGCCCCGGCTCGCTGTCCATACTCCTGAGCCGTTCATCGACATGCACCCACGCGACGCCTTGCTGTGCGGCGTGCGCGACGGCGAACTGGCGCGGATAAGTTCGCGCTGGGGCACGATGGTGGCCCGCGTGCAGCACGGCGGAGGCATCCTGGCCGGCAACGCGTTCGTGCCAATTCACTGGAACGATCAGTTCGCGTCGGATGCACGGGTCGGCAGTGTGGTGAATCCTGTGGTTGATCCGATTTCCGGCGAACCCGAGTTCAAGCACACGCCGATACGGGTCGAACCGTTTCCGGTTCGCTGGCATGGCTTTGTGCTCAGTCGCCGGCCACTGGCGACGGATGATCTGACCTACTGGACGTCTGTCCAGGGCCAATGCTTCCTGCGCTACGAGATCGCCGCTCGCGAGTTGCCGTCGGGGTGCGGCGCATGGGCGCGTGCCTGTCTCGGCGCCGGCGACGCCGACGCGGACTGGCTCGAATACGAAGATCCGTCGGCGAGGATTTATCGTGCGGCACACGTCGTGGATGGCCGCGTCGAAGCTTGCGTGTTTTTCTCGCCGCGTCCGGATCTGCCGTCGCGCGCGTGGTTGTCCGGGCTGTTCGTCAAGGAACGGCTGGAAGACATCGACCGCGTCGGCCTGCTGGTCGGCGAACCGCTGGAAGCGGGTGCCGATACCGGCCCTATCGTGTGTTCGTGCTTCGGCGTAGGACGCAACACCCTTTGCGAGGCGATCCGCACACAAGGTTTCACGACGCCGGCACAGATCACCGCAAGCCTGCACGCCGGTGGCAATTGCGGTTCCTGTGTGCCGGAGTTGAAGCAGTTGATCACCGAAGTGCACGCGGCGGCCAACGCATGAACCGGCATCTTCCCCGGCGCCTCTCAGCGGAGTCGCTCATCCTGCGCGGCGCCAAGATGGCGGATCAGCGCCTGGGTGAGCGGCTTCAAGTAGTAGCTGACGCCCGGAATCACCTGCGGCTCGACGCCGTGCGCCACGAGAAGCTCGGCCACCAACGGGCCCACCACTGCCACCATGGTGCGCATCAATGCCTGGCGCAACTGGTCGTCCCGACCATGTTCGGTGGCCACGCGGAACAGCCGCGTCACCTGCTGCATGCTGGTGAAGGCGATCGCATCGATATCGCCATGGAACATGCGTTCGATCAACCCCAGCACCTCGCCATCGGCTGCGCCATCGACGTAGACGTAGGGCGCCACCGGCAGCGGGTGCGCGCCGGCGGCGACGAGGAAATCCATCAGCGGCAGATTCGGTTCGCTGCCGTACAACTGCACACCGATGCGGCGGCCGCGCAGCGGGTATGTTCGCAGCAGGGCGATCACGCCAGCGGTCGTCGCCGGCTCGGCGATCAGCTCCGGCTTCAGTCCCAGCTCGCGCAGCACGCGGCCCGGCTTGGGGCCGCGTGCGATCGTGCGCACTTCGCCGAGACGCTTCACGAATGCCGCGCGCAATTCGGGTGCATGCCGTTCGAGCGCATCGAGCAGGCGGCGCAAGCCTTCGCCGGTGAACAGGATCAGGTCGTCGCAGCCTTCCGTGCAGAAACGACGCAGCCAGTCCAGCACCGGCGCCGGATCCGGCGCATCGCGGATATCGATCAACGGGCAACGCAACACTTCGGCGCCGCGACGTTCGAGCAGCGTAGCGAACACATCGAGCTCGCGCGACTCGGGCACCGCAATGCGGCGGCCGCGGAGGCTGGAGCCGATCTCAGCAGGCATGACTTCAACAGGCTTGGGCATCGGAACGTTTCGGTCAAAGCGGGTATGCGCACGAAGGCTGTGCCGTGCTGGCATCGTAGCAAGCAAACCGTAATGGCAGGGTCGGCACGCGCGTTACGCAGCCGTGATGACCGCCTGATTTTCGCCGCTATCGTCGATGCATCGATGAAGGCGGCAAAGTCATGAAGCTCTATCCGATGTTCGCCGATCTCGGGAGCCGTCGCATCCTGGTGGTCGGTGGCGGGGTGGTGGCCGAACGCAAGGTCGCCGCACTGCTGGCGGCTGGAGCACAGGTGATCGTGGCCGCGAATGCGTCGACGCCTGCGTTGCAGAGTCTGGCGGCGCAGGGAAGGATCGAGCTGCGGCAGGACGAGTTCGATGCGAGCTGGCTCGACACGATCTGGTTGCTGGTGGCTGCCACGTCCGATCAGGCGCTCAATCGGCGCCTGGCGATGCTGGCGGAACAGCGACGGATCTTCGTGAATGTCGTCGACGACGCGACGTTGTCGAGTTTCCACGTGCCGGCGGTGGTCGATCGTGCGCCGCTCACCATCGCGATTTCCAGCGGCGGCGCCGCGCCGATGCTGGCGCGCTTGATACGCGAACGACTGGAAGCATTGCTCGACCCGTCGCTGGGCCCGCTGACCGCTCTCGCTGCACGCTGGCGTGAGCGTATTCGGGCACGCCATCCCGATCTGGGCCAGCGCCGGCGCTTCTACGAAACCCTGTTCACCGGACCGGTGGCCGCGCTCTTGCGTCGAGGCCGATCCGGGCAGGCCGAACAGGCGACGGCACGGGCGCTCGCCGAACCGTCGCAGATGGCCAGCGGCTCCGTGGTGCTGGTGGGTGCCGGCCCCGGCGATCCGGGGCTGCTCACGCTGCGGGGTTTGCGCGCCTTGAACGAAGCCGACGTGATCCTGCATGACCGCCTGGTCAGCGACGAGGTGCTCGAACTGGCGCGCCGCGATGCCGTACGCGTCGCGGTGGGCAAAGAGTCCGGTCGTCATCACACCGTGCAGGACGACATCCACCGGCTGATGCTCGAGTACGCGGGAAGCGGCAAGCGGGTCGTGCGCCTGAAAGGCGGCGACCCCTTCGTGTTCGGCCGCGGCGGTGAGGAACTGGAATTTCTTCGCCAGCACGGGATCGCCTACGAAGTGGTGCCGGGCATCACCGCGGCGCTCGCTTGCGCGGCCTATGCGGGCATCCCGCTGACGCATCGCCGGCACGCGCAGGCGGTGCGTTTGATGACGGCGCACTGCCGCGATTCACTGGATGCGCTGGATTGGGCTGCGATGGCACAGGAGCGTCAGACGCTGGCGGTCTACATGGGTGTGGGCGAACTGGGAACCTTGCAGGCCGGTTTGATCGAGCACGGTCGTGCGCCGGAAACGCCGTTTGCGCTGATCGAAAATGGCTCGCGCGCGGATCAGCGCGTCATCACTGGAACGCTGGCCAACCTGGTCGCGAGCGCCGCGCAGCATGCCGTGCGCTCGCCGGCCTTGTTGATCCTTGGCGACGTCGCTGCGCTCGCGCAGCGCTTGTCGTGGTTCGGTGCGGAGCCCGTATGAGTCGACGCCACCAGCTCCGCTACCTGCTCGATCCATTTTGTGCACCGCAATGGTGCTAATGCGCGCGGGCTTGAGCGCTTGCGGAGCGTAAACGAGTGCGTCACGTGCGGGCTGCTTTCGCTGGATGCCCGAAATCCATACGTTTGCCTTCGTGGCATGTGTTTTGCACTGCACAACATGTCGCGATACCGGCGTGCGCTACCTGCGGCCGGCATGCCCCGCGACCCATCGAAGCGTGTTGGAGGTGTGCGTGCAAGGCAAGGCCACCCGGATCGATCTGTTCAATCTCCGCACGCCGCAGATGCGTGCTTTCCACTTGAGCTGGATGGCCTTCTTTGTCTGCTTTTTTGGGTGGTTCGCGTTGGCGCCCTTGATGCCGATGGTCAAAGGCGAATTTGGCCTGAGCAAGGATCAGCTGGCCAACATCAATATCGCTGCGGTTGCCGTCACCGTGCTGGGGCGCCTGCTGATCGGCCCGATGTGCGACCGCTATGGTCCTCGCCGCACCTATACAGCGTTGTTGTTGGCGGGATCGATTCCGGTGTTCGGTATCGCCTTCGCCCATAGCTACCAAGCCTTCCTGTTCTTTCGTCTGGCGATCGGCGTGATCGGCGCCAGCTTCGTGATTACCCAGTACCACACCTCGGTGATGTTCGCCCCCAACGTGGTTGGCACGGCCAACGCGGCCAGCGCCGGCTGGGGCAACGCGGGCGGCGGGGTTACCCAGTCGGTGATGCCCTGGGTATGTGTGGCGGTGGTGGCGGTGGGAGTGTCGCAGGCTGCCAGTTGGCGGGTGGCGATGCTGGTGCCAGGGACGTTGATGGTGATCGTGGGTGGCTTGTACTGGAGGTTCACCCAGGACTGTCCGCAAGGCGACTATCGCGAACTGCGCGCGCGCGGCATCACTCCCGAGAACGGCAAGCGCGGCGGCTGGGCGGTGTTTCGCATGGCAATGCTCAACTACCGCGTGTGGTTGCTGTTCGTGACCTATGCCGGTTGTTTCGGCATCGAGCTCTTTGTGCATGGAGTGGCCGCCAGCTATTACGTGGATCGCTTCGGCCTGGACTTGCGCAGCGCGGGGCTGGCGGCCGGAAGCTTCGGCCTGCTGGCGTTGTTCGCGCGTGCGCTTGGCGGCATCGTGTCGGATCGTCTGGCGCGGCGGCGCGGGCTGATCGCCCGTACGCGGCTGCTGTGCATTCTGATGCTGGGCGAAGGACTGGGATTGCTGTGGTTCTCCGGCATGCAGAGTGCCGGGCTGGCGGTGGTCGCCATGCTCACCTTCGGCCTTTTCATCCACATGGCTTGCGGCGCCACCTATGCGCTGGTGCCGTTCATCGATCGCCAGGCACTGGGCGGGGTGGCCGGCATCATCGGCGCGGGCGGCAATGTGGGTGCGGTGGCGGCCGGCTTCGTACTGAAGAGCACCGGCTCTGTGCAACACACCTTCATGCTGCTCGGCGGCTTCGTCATCGTCGGTTCGCTATGCGCACTGGCCGTGCGCTTCAGCAGCGAGCATATGGCGCGCGAAGAGCAGCTCTATCAGGAAGCCTTGCGGCAAAACCATGGCGCGCGCGGCATGCCCGTCGTGCCCGCCGTGCTGGCGGTCGATTGAACCGGCGAACCTACGGGAGGCAGCTATGAAGCTTGTTGTAATCGGCAACGGCATGGTGGGCCACAAGCTGCTGGAAGAGCTGATGGCCACCCGGCATGCAGACCTGGAGATCACCGTACTCTGCGAAGAACCGCGGCCGGCTTATGACCGCGTGCACTTGTCGGAATTCTTCGCCGGCAAGAGCGCGGAAGACCTCTCGCTGGCGACGCCCGGTTTCTTCGAGCAACCGGGCCTGCAGCTGCGACTCGATGTCCGTGCCACACGCATCGACCGCGTGCTCAAGCAGATAACCTGCGCTGACGGCGAAATCATCTCTTACGACAAACTGGTGCTGGCTACCGGTTCCACGCCGTTCGTGCCGGCCATCCCCGGCAACGATCGGCCCGCTTGCCTGGTCTATCGGACGATCGAGGATCTGCAGGCGATGACCCGCTGGGGTAGGGAGTCCAGAATCGGCGTGGTGGTCGGCGGTGGCTTGCTGGGTCTGGAATGTGCCAAGGCGCTGCATGACCTGGGGCTGGAAACGCACGTGGTTGAATTTGCCCCGCGGTTGATGACAGTGCAGGTCGACGACGGCGGCGGACGCATGCTGCGGCGGAAGATCGAGGAACTCGGCGTCGTCGTGCACACACAGAAGAACACCCTGGAGATCGTCGACGGCGAGGCAGCGCGCCATCGCATGAAATTCGCCGATGGCGATCACCTGGAAGCGGATCTCATCGTGTTCTCCGCAGGCATCCGCCCGCGCGACGAACTGGCCCGGCAAAGCGAACTGGGTGTGGGCGAACGCGGCGGCATCCGCATCGACAATTACTGCCGCACCCGCGACTGGGACGTCTACGCGATCGGCGAATGCGCATTGTGGCGCGGCAAGATTTTCGGCCTGGTAGCCCCAGGTTACGAAATGGCGCGCATCGTGGCGGCCCATCTCGGTGCGCTGCTCGAGCGCAAACAGACGTCCAGACTTTCCGAGTTCTCCGGCGCCGACATGTCCACCAAGCTCAAGCTGATGGGCGTGGACGTGGCGAGCATCGGCGACGCCCACGGCGACACGCCGGGCAGCCGCGTCTACCAGTTCAGCGACGAGCGCCGGCAGGTCTACAAGAAGCTGGTGGTGTCCGGGGACGGCAAGCAGCTGCTGGGTGGCGTGCTGGTCGGCGACGCCGCCGAATACGGCACCTTGCTGCAGATGATGCTCAACGGCATCGAGTTGCCCGAGGCGCCGGAGTTCCTGATCCTGCCTTCTTCAGATGGCAAGCCCAAACCGGGCCTGGGCGTCGATGCCTTGCCCGCTTCGGCGCAGATCTGCTCCTGCAACAATGTGTCCAAGAGCCAGCTGTGCGAGGCAGTAGGCGCCGGTGCCACCTCGATCGTAGCGCTGAAAACAGCCACCAGAGCCGGTACCAGTTGCGGCGGCTGCGTGCCGCTGGTCACGCAGATCATGAAGTCGGAGATGAAGCGCCAGGGCCTGGCAGTGAACAACCATCTGTGCGAGCACTTCGCCTATACGCGGCAGGAGCTCTATCACCTGGTCAGGGTAGGGCGTATCCGCCACTTCGGCGAACTGCTGGCGCGCCACGGTAGCGGTCTGGGCTGCGACATCTGCAAGCCTGTGGCGGCGAGCATCTTCGCTTCGTGCTGGAACGAGTTCGTGCTGCAGGCGGAGCATGCCTCGCTGCAGGATTCGAACGATTATTTCCTCGCGAACATCCAGAAGGACGGCAGCTATTCCGTGGTGCCACGCATGCCCGCTGGCGAAGTGACTCCGGAAGGCCTGATCGCGGTGGGCCAGATCGCCAGGAAGTACGGCTTGTATACCAAGATCACCGGCGGCCAGCGGGTGGACATGTTCGGCGCGCGGCTGGAACAGCTTCCGTCGATCTGGGAGGAATTGATCGCGGCCGGTTTCGAATCGGGTCACGCCTACGGCAAATCGGTGCGCACCGTGAAATCCTGCGTGGGATCCACCTGGTGCCGCTATGGCGTGCAGGATTCGGTAGGCGCGGCGGTCGACCTGGATGACCGCTACAAAGGCCTGCGCTCACCGCACAAGTTGAAGTTCGCGGTATCCGGCTGCACTCGCGAATGCGCGGAGGCGCAGAGCAAGGACGTCGGCGTGATCGCCACCGAGAAGGGCTGGAACCTCTACGTGTGCGGCAACGGCGGCATGAAACCGCGCCACGCCGAGTTGCTGGCCGTCGATCTGGATACGCCCACCCTGATCAGGTACATCGACCGCTTCCTGATGTTCTACATCCGCACGGCCGATCGTCTGCAACGCACCAGCGTATGGCGCGACAACCTCGAAGGAGGCATGGATTACCTCAAGGACGTGATCGTGCACGACACGCTGGGGATCGCTGCCGAACTGGAAGCGGAGATGCAGCAGGTGGTGGACAGCTACGAATGCGAATGGAAAAAGGCGGTCGGCGACCCCCATACACGCCGCCGGTTCCATCACTTCATCAACAGCGATGCGGCCGACGGCAACGTCGCATTCGTACCCGAGCGCAAGCAGATCCGTCCGGCCACGATCGAGGAAAAACGCACTCGTCTGGGGCGGATTCCGATGACCGTCGAAATGGAGTGATGCCATGAGTTACCGCGCAGCGAAGCAAGGCTGGGTCCGGGTATGCTCACTCGCGGACATCGTGCCCGACACCGGAGTGTGTGCGCTTGTCCACGGCGAGCAAGTGGCGGTGTTCCGGATCGGCCAGCGCGACCTCTACGCGATCGACAACTTCGATCCCATCGCAAGTGCAGCGGTACTTTCGCGCGGGCTGATCGGCAGCCTGGGCGAGCGCATCGTGGTCGCCTCGCCGATCCACAAGCAGCATTTCGATCTGCGCACCGGCGAATGCATCGAGGTGCCCGAGCACTCCGTGCGCGCCTGGTCGGTGCGGCTGGGCGACGAAGACCAGGTGCTGATTCGGTGAACGTGTCCCACCCGAATCTTGCAGTGGCGCAGATTGGGGCGGGTGCCGGCTAAATCAGCGTGGACGGCTGCGGGTGATTCCCGGAGTCGCTGTTTCTTCGGGGTCGTCCTCCGGATGCCATGGACGTCCCTGTTTGCGTTCGATGTATTCCCGGATCAGCCGGCGTACGACTTGTGAGGACGTCGCGTCCTCTCCTGCGCACAAGCGTTCGAATACCGCCTTCTTCCGGGGGTCGATCAGGATGGTCAGGCGGGCGGTTCGATTCTCGATGGGCATGCGCTTGGATTCGTTTTTCACTGGAAGCGACTTCCGTGGTTAATAGGAAAGACTATTCATGTGCCGGTTTTCCTTCGCCGCTCCTGAACGCCTGATGCTGAAGGCCTGATGCAGGTTCGACTCGAAGGAGGGAAATGTTCGGCAGCATATCCGTCACCCTCAGCGGCGCTTGCGCGGCTCCAGGCAGGAAGGCGGATTCACCAGTTTGGAGGCTACGGCGTCGAAGATGGGATTGGCCTGACTGGGCGCTTCCAGGTAGCGGCTGATTGCGGCCGCGGCCAGGTTGGCGATTTCCAGCGGCAGCGGAAGCACGTGCTCCGACCAAAGCCGCAACTCGAAGTTGGCGAGGCGGGAGTCATCGTCAAGACGGCCCCGCGTGTCCTTGAAGGCATCGAGCAGGTTTTTGCCTTGATCTTCCTTGCGGGAAGCCGCAATCAAGACGCCGCGTGCACGTTCATGGGCGTCCTTCAAAAACGCTTCATAGGCCGACAGGCAGCCGGAAAGGGATCGTCGATACAGGACAAGATCCGACGCCATGCTTTTTTCGCGATCGGGTTCCACGACTGCAGCGATGAAGCGCGCGGGCAGCCGCGTGATCAAGGTTGCCAGCGTGCTCTCTTCGGCGCTCGCGTCGCGGCTGAAAGGTAGGTTCAACTGGGGCGCCACATCGTGCACCCATGATCGGGCAACCGGTGCCGCTCCAGTCGAGAACATTTCCTTACGCAACGCGACCAGCGCCGTACAGCTGCTGGTGAGGCGTGACCACGCATCCGGGAGCGTCGGCCAGAACAGAACCTGCACAAATGCCTTCGCCGACGTGGCCTTGTGGTGAGCGGCATGCTCGCCAAGGAAAGCGATCTGTTCGGGTTTCAGGGCCGTCGCTGCCGCCGTGGCCGATGCAAGGGATTTTTTCACCGCGCGCTTGGCGACGTGGGATCCGCGAGGGCTGGTCGCGCCGGGCGCCGCCAGGCTGGCCTTCGCTGGTTGTTTCTTGCCAGCTTCCACGACCTTATCGAGTGTGGTCATGAGCTTTCGCCTCCGAAAGGCGCTCTTCTTTCATAGGGAGGCCCATCGGGCCACCACGGCTGGCCTGATCCGCAGTACGACTTTCTAGTGACATTCGAGTTCCATCAGTCTTACACTGAAGATGTTTCCAATGGTAATTACATTATCATGAATGACGCATCTCTCCGCCTTTCGTCGCCTCCCGCTATCCCTATCAGCGTGGTGGCGAGCGAGGTGGTGGAGAGCCGGGGGTGAATCCGTTTTTCGCTACGCACGTGCCGGTCCTGCTCGGTCTGGTGTTTGCCTGGCTGGTGCTGGGCCTCGCCGGATTGGTGCGCTCGCACCGCATCACCTGGGTGGCGTACACCTTGTTTCCGCTCGGTGCGCTTGTCGCCATGGGCATCGCCGCCGTGGGTTTTTCCGCACTCGCCGACGGGTTCGTGGCGGAACAGGTGATCCTTCCGCTCGGATTGCCGGACTTGCCGTTTCACATTCGCCTCGATGCGCTCTCCGGTTTTTTCCTGCTGCTGCTTGGCAGCGTCAGCGCCGGCATTTCGGTGTTCGCGGCCGGCTATTTCCGTGCGGGCGAAGGCGCCTCGCCGGGCCTGCTCTGCCTGCAGTACCACACGTTTCTGGCGAGCATGGCGATGGTCATCCTGGCCGACGATGCCTACCTGTTCATGGTGGCTTGGGAGACGATGGCGCTCAGCTCGTATTTCCTGGTGACCACGCAGCACCGCATCCCTGAGATCCAGCGCGCCGGCTTTCTGTATCTGTTGATGGCGCATGTGGGAGCGCTGGCGCTGTTGTTGTGTTTCGGCGTGTTGCAAGGCGGCAGCTGGCTGATGACGTTCGATGCGATGCGCGGCGCCACGCTCTCCCCGGTGTGGGCCGGCGTGGCCTTCGGGCTGGCGTTGTTCGGTTTCGGTGCCAAGGCGGGGCTGGTGCCCTTGCATGTGTGGCTGCCCGAAGCTCATCCGGCGGCGCCATCGCCGGTGTCCGCCATGATGAGCGGCCTGATGCTGAAGGTGGCGATCTACGGCCTGCTGCGCGTCAGTTTCGATCTGCTCCATGGCGGCCCGTGGTGGTGGGGCATGCTGACCTTGGTGCTGGGGTTGGGCACGGCCTTGTTCGGCGCGGTGTTCGCCGCCGTGCAGACCGACATGAAGCGGCTGCTGGCTTATTCTTCCATCGAGAACATCGGCTTGATCGCCGCTGCCATCGGTCTGGCCTTGTTGAGCTATGCATTCGATATGCGTTTGCTGGCAGCGCTGGCGTTGACGGCGGCGTTGCTGCATGCGTTGAACCACGCGCTGTTCAAGAGCCTGCTCTTTCTCGCCACGGGATCCGTGCTCCACGCCACCCACGAGCGCAGTCTGGGCAAATTGGGCGGCCTGATCCGCCGGATGCCCTGGGTTGCCACCCTGGCCTTGATCGGCACCCTGGCCCTCGCCGGGTTGCCGCCACTCAACGGTTTCGTTTCCGAATGGCTGCTGCTGCAGGCCTTCCTGTCGACGCCATCTATTCCGCATGCGTTCGTCAACATGATCGTGCCGGTAGGGGCCGCCGTGGTGGCGTTGACCGCCGCGCTGGCCGGCTACGTGATGGTCAAGTTCTACGGCGTGATCTTTCTGGGCCAGCCGCGCGAACCGTCATTGATGCAGGCTCATGATGCCGGCTGGCTCGAACGCGTGGGGCTGGGCTGGCTGGCTCTGGGCTGCATCCTCATCGGCGTATTTCCGCAAGTCGCGCTGAATGCCATTGCCGCCGTGACACGGGTGCTGGTGGGTACAGTGATCCAGCGCGGACCCGCTCCCTGGTGGATCGCCCCGGTGGCACGGGAGCAGGCTTCCTATAGCGGCTTGTGGCTGCTGCTTGGCATGGCCGGCACGATCGCGGTGATGTTCGTGCTGGTACGGCGGATGTATCACGGTCGTGTGCGCCGCACGCCGCCATGGAATTGCGGCTACCCCGCGCTGACTCCGCGCATGCAGGACACCGCCGAAGGGTTCGGCCAGCCGATCCGGCACATGTTCGGGCCGTTCTTCCGTATCGCGCGCGAACTGCCTGCGCCGGATGACCGCGCTCCCCGCTACCGCATCCAGATCGACGACCGATGCTGGCACGGGCTTTATCTGCCGCTGGCCCGTGCCGTCGGCTGGCTGGCCGATGCGGTTTCCGTGCTGCAGCGTGGCCGTCTGGCCGTCTATTTGATGTACAGCTTTCTTACCTTGCTGGTCTTGCTGGTATTCGTCCTGTGAACGCGCTCGCGCTACTCAGCCAGTTGGGTGGCGCGGTGCTTGCCGTTGCGCTGGCTCCCGTACTGGCGGGCTGGGTCGCGCAATGCCGGGCCTGGTTGCAGAATCGGTCGGCGCCCCCCTTGCTACAGCCCTACCGCAGCCTGCGCAAGCTGTTCCGCAAGGATGCGGCACTGGCCACGTATGCCTCGCCCTTGTTTCGCGCCACGCCTTACGTCGTGTTCGGCACGATGGCCATGGCGGCGGCGATCATTCCCTCGGTGACCACGGATCTGCCGATGGCGCGCGTGGCCGATGCGATCGCCCTGGTCGGCCTGTTTGCGACGGCGCGCGTGTTCATGGCGCTGGCGGCGATGGATATCGGCACGGTGTTCGGCAGCATGGGCGCGCGGCGCGAGATGATGATCGGCTTTCTCGCCGAGCCGGCGTTGCTGATGGTGCTTTTCAATGCCTTCCTGATGTTCGGCAGCACGGCGCTGCCGACGGTGGTGGAAGACATCTTGAACACCAAGGGGCTGATGCTGCAGCCGAGTCTGGCCTTCGCCGGGGTGGCTTTCGTGATGGTGCTGCTGGCGGAGAACGCCCGCATACCGATCGACAATCCGGCGACGCATCTCGAAGTGACGATGATCCACGAGGCGATGCTGCTCGAGTATTCGGCGCGCCACCTGGCGCTCATGGAATGGGCGTCCTGGCTGAAGCTGTTCAACTACGCCTGCATCGGTTTCGCGCTGTTTGTGCCGTGGGGCATCGCGTTGCATGCGAACGGGCCGCTGGCGTTGCTGTTCGCCGTTGCATGGCTGGCGGCCAAGCTGGTCGTCGCCGGCGCGGTACTGGCGGTGATCGAGACGGTTTCCGCCAAGTTGCGCATATTCCGCGCGCCGGAGTTCCTGAGCATGGCATTCCTGCTCGCCGTGCTGGGTCTGCTCGTCCATCTGCTGCTGCAGTCCTGAATCATGCCTACGCTGACCCTCGCCACCCAGTTCCTGCATGTCCTCGCCGCCGGCCTGCTGATGATCTCGTTCGGCATGCTGGCGCAGCGGCGCACGCGCAGCCTCATCGTGCTGCTGGCGTGGCAGGGCGCGGTGCTGACCGCATCGACGCTGCTGGTGGCGATCAGTGCGCACTTGCCGGACCTGTACTACTCCGCCGCGTTGACTCTGGTGGAAAAAGTCTGGCTGATGCCGTGGATCCTGATGCGGCTCATGCGTCGCCTGGGTATCGAGGGCGACAGCGATCCGCTGGTGAATATTCCGACCCTGATGCTGGTGGGGCTGGGGCTGGTGATCTTCGCGTTCGGGTTGGCCCAGCCGATCAGTTCGCTGGCCACCACGGTGACCCGGCAGACCCTGGGCATCGCCATGGCCGTCATCCTGCTGGCCTTCCTGATGATGATCGCGCGGCACAAGGCGGTCACCCAGGTGATCGGCTTCCTGGCGATGGAAAACGGCCTGTTCTTCGCTGCCACCAGCACGACCTACGGCATGCCGATGGTGATCGAACTGGGCATCGCGCTGGATCTGCTGGTCGGCGTGTTCATTTTCGGCATCTTCTTCTTCCAGATCCGCGAGCAGTTCGACAGCCTCGATCTGCATCAGCTCGAAGCACTCAAGGAGGACTGACGTGGAGCTCGTGCTGGTACTGGCTATCCCCGCGGTTGGCGCGATCCTGCTCGCGCTCGTCGGCGCACAACAGCGTGCCGCGGAACTCAACGTCGTCATCAGCTTCGCCACGCTGATCGCTGCTGGCGCGCTGGTTCTTCGGATCATCGGCGAAGGGCCGATGACGGTGGCCCACGAGCAGTTCTTCGTCGACCCGTTCAATGTTTTCCTGATCGCGTTGACCGCGCTGGTCGGCTTCACCACGGCGGTGTTCTCCCGACCCTACATGCGCATCGAGGAAGATCACGGTCGCCTCAACGCGCGTCGCCTGCGGCTGTATCACAGCATGTACCAGCTGTTCATGACCGCCATGCTGGTGGCATTGTCGACCAACAACATGGGACTGCTGTGGGTCGCGATGGAAGCGGCGACGTTGTCGACGGTGCTGCTGGTGTCGCTGTACCGCACCCGCGCCAGTATCGAGGCGGCGTGGAAGTACTTCATCCTGTGCGGCGTCGGTATCGCGTTGGCCTTGTTCGGCACCATCCTGCTGTATTTCGCGGCGGAGCATCTGCTGGGCGGGGCAGGGATGAGCGCCCTGCTGTGGACGCATCTCGATGCCGTGAAGGAGCAGCTCGATCCCACCGTGATCGGACTGGCTTTTGTGTTTCTGCTGGTCGGCTACGGCACCAAGGTGGGCCTCGCGCCTCTGCACAACTGGCTGCCCGATGCCCATGCCGAGGGCCCGACGCCGGTTTCGGCGGTGTTGTCGGGGCTGCTGCTCAACGTGGCGATGTATGCGGTGGTTCGCTGCAAGATTCTCGCCGTCGGCGCGATGCATTCGGCGGTGCCTGGACGCATGCTGATGGGTTTCGGCCTGCTCTCGACGTTGCTGGCCGCGTTTTTCCTGTGGCGCCAGCGCGACATCAAGCGTCTGTTCGGCTATTCCTCGATCGAGCACATGGGCATCATCACGTTCGCGTTCGGCATGGGTGGTCCGCTGGCGAATTTTGCGGCGCTGCTGCACATGACCGTGCACTCGTTGACCAAGTCGGCGATCTTTTTCGCCGCGGGTCATGCATCGCAGATCGCGGGCACGCAGCGTATCGCGGGCATTCGCGGCTTGCTGGTGGTCAGTCCCACCGTGGGCTGGGGGCTGATGCTGGGATCGCTGGCGATACTCGGCATGCCGCCGTTCGGCGTGTTCACCAGCGAGTACCTGATTCTGACCACGGCGATGCGCGATCACCCATGGGCCACGCCAGTCCTGCTGGCCGCCCTGGGTGTAGCGTTCGCCGCAATCTTCGGCCACGTGCAGCCGATGGTATTTGGCGAGACCGACGCGCGGCCGTTGCCTCATTCGCCTGCGCTGGTGCCTGTGTTTGTCCATTTGTCGATCGTGCTGATGCTCGGCGTGTACATGCCACCCGCACTCGCCGAATGGTATCGCGTGGCGGCACACCTGATCGGATGAATCGTATGTGGCCGGACTTCCTCGACTCTGAATCCGTACCGCTGCGCTCCAACGTGGCGGGCTGCCGCGTGCTGGCCGACGCCCACCACTGGACGGCGGCGGCCGACGCGCTGCGCGAGGCGGGCGCCAGTCTGTTGTCGCTATGGGGCAGCGACGATCGTGACGTCGACCGGTGCTTTCGCATTCGTGCGGCCTATCTACTGCCTGATCGCGTTCTCGTGATCGAACACGCGATGCCCGCCGAGCGCGCGGTATACCCCTCTTTGGTGCCGGGTTTTCCGGTGGCCGATCGCATGCAACGTGCGGTCCACGACTTGCTCGGCATTCGGGCCGACGGCGGCGACACGCGCCCCTGGTTGCGTCATGGTGGCTGGCCGGAGAAAGTGTTTCCCCTGCGCCGCGATGTCAGCTCGGCGCAAACCTACCCGATCGTCAGTGTGCCGTATCCGTTCGTGCCGGTCATCGGCGAAGGCGTGCACGAGGTGGCGGTGGGCCCCGTCCATGCCGGCGTCATCGAGCCGGGGCGTTTCCATATCTCCGTGGTAGGCGAGAAGGCACTGCGCCTGGAAGAACGTCTGGGCTACACGCACAAAGGTGTTGCCAAGCGTTTTGAGAGCTTCGCCCAACGCGACGGGCATCGTCTCGCGGCACGGGTCAGCGGGGATTCGACGGTAGCCTTTGGCTGGGCTTATTGCGCGGCGCTGGAGTCCATCACCGCCACAACCTTGTCGCCGCGTGCCGTCGCATTGCGCGCCCTGGCGCTCGAACGCGAACGCATCGCCAATCATCTGGGCGATCTTGGCGCCATCGGCAACGACGCCGGCTTCGGATTCGGGCTGACCCAGTTCTCGAGCCTGAAAGAACAGCTGCTTCGCCATAACTCGGAGGTGTTTGGTCAGCGCTACCTGTTCGATTTCGTGGTGCCCGGAGGAGTGGCCTGCGACCTGTCGGTGCGGGCGATACCGACCCTGCTCGACAAAATCGCGATGCTCGAACGGGCCGTGCATGAACTGCGTTCCATCTATGCCAACCACGAGGGCTTGCAGGATCGTTTTCTCGGCGCCGGCCGTCTGACGCCCGATCAGGCCCAGACACTGGGCGCTATCGGCCTGGCCGCACGCGCCTCAGGTATCGCCCGCGATCTTCGTGTCGATCAGCCGTGGACACCCTACGACAACCTGGCGCCCGTGCTGGCGACGCGCACGGAAGGCGATGTGGCAGCACGCGTCCAGCTGCGCTTTGACGAAACGCTGGAATCGCTGCGGTTGTGTAGGCAACTGCTGGACACGCTGCCGCAGGGCGAGCTCTGCGCCGAACCACCGATGGCGCCGGCCGGTCAGCTGGGGCTCGGTCTGATCGAAGGATGGCGCGGCCCGGTGATGGTGGCGTTGGAGACTGGTCCGGAAGGTCGCATCCGGCGTTGCCACCCGCACGACCCTTCGTGGCAGAACTGGCCGCTGATCGAAGTCGCGCTTCTGGGCAACATCGTTCCCGACTTTCCTCTCATCAACAAGTCATTCAATCTTTCCTACAGCGGACACGACGGGTAAGCGGGCATGTTCGATATCCTTTCACGCATCCGCCGCGTTGGCAGCTTGAGCGAACCTCTGCCGTCACCGGACACGGACACCGAACTGACCGCGATCCAGCGCGAGCTGCATGCCGTGTTCGGGCGGGCCTTGTGCATACGCCATGTCGACGCCGGCTCCTGCAACGGCTGCGAGCTCGAAATCCACGCGCTGAGCAATCCGTACTACAACCTCGAAGGTGCGGGCATCCGGTTCGTCGCCAGTCCCCGGCATGCCGATCTGCTGCTGGTCACCGGGCCGGTGTCGGTCAACATGGAAGACGCACTCAGGCAGACTTATGAAGCGATGCCCGAGCCCAAGTGGGTGCTCGCGGTGGGGGACTGCGGCGCGTGCGGGGGGGTATTCAATACCAACTATGCCGTGCGCGGTCCGATCAGCGAAGTGATTCCTGTCGATGCCGTGGTCAACGGTTGTCCCCCCAGCCCGCTGGCCATCCTGCGCGGTCTTGTATACATCACGCGACACCTCGATCGCCCACGTCCCTGACCTCGGGACTTGCCACTACGCCACGCTCGTACGGAAGTGCCATGACTCGCAATGACCGTAAAATTGATGAATTGCGCCGACGCATCCCGTCTTTCACCTGCATCGTCGGTTGCCACGATTGCTGCGGACCGGTGACGGCGTCGTCGGAAGAAATGGCGAGGCTGCCCGTCAAGACCGAGGCCGAACACGCGAGCGCGCTGGCCGAGCTGAGCTGTCCGCATCTGGGCCAGCACGGTTGCGAGGTCTACGGGGAACGTCCTCTTATCTGCCGCCTCTTCGGTACAACGCCGCATCTACCGTGCCCCAATGGCCGGCGGCCTGTGTACATGATCGACACAAAAACGGAGCAGGAGATTCATCAGTTTCTTGCGCGCACGAGGCAAGTGCTCGTCTGAGGTTCGAGGCTAAAGCCAGTCGAGGTTCCCGTGACCAGGCATCCAGAGGTTGCGGGTAGGCGGCGTGCAATGGGAACGCGATCCCGGCTTTTATCCACAGCGGTTGTGCACGTGTCCGATGAAAGCCTGTGGACAACGTCGCTCAGGCCTTTTGTCGACAGGTACTTGGCACGGCGTGCTGACATTTTGCGCAGCGCTGATACCGATATGCATTCTTTGGAATGAAAAGGCGGCAAGGTCTCCTTGCCGCCCCACATCCGACAAGCATCGCATTGCTTCAGCTTGCAGGCTGCGGCCTCAGCTGTGGCAGCAACAGATCCTCCAGGCCGATGCGACGGAACATCTCCGCGCGTACACGATCGGCGACACCATTGACGACTTCGCAGCCATCCTGGGAAGGATCGATATGTGTACGGAATGGACGTTTGCGGAACGGCATGCCGACCACCTTCACGATAGCATCGGCAACGGTTGTGGCGTCGGCATCCGCGGGTTCGAGCGCGGCGAGACCTTTCAGGGCTTGTTCCGGGATACCGGCATAGGGGCCGTTGTCGTATTCAGCGGCACGATTCTTGTCCGCTGGTGAGCCCGAATGCGCGAAGTGATTGGTGCCCTTGGTGAAGGCGCCCGGCACGATGATCGAGGTTTCGATACCCCAGCGCGAAAGCTCGCTGGCGTAGCTGACGGCCAGCGAATCCATCGCCGCCTTCGCTGCGAAGTACGGCGAGAGATAAGGCGGCGTACCGCCACGTGCACTGCTGCTCGATACCCACACCACCAAGCCACGACCCTGCTTGCGCATATGCGGCAAGGCAGCGCGGTTGACGCGTTGCGTGCTGAGCACGTTGATGTCGTAGAGCTGGGCAAACTGCTCCGGTGTGAATGCCTCGGCGGGTCCGAACGACATGTGGCCGGCGTTGTGAATGACGACGTCCAGACGGCCGCTGTCGGCAAGGATCTTCTGGATGCCCGTTTCAGCCGATGCTTCGCTGGCAACGTCCAGCTCGACGGCACGCAGATCGACACCATGCTCTCTGGCGTACTTCTTCACTTCTTCGACTTGCGGCGCGTTGCGGCCGGTGGTTTCACGCATGCTGGCGTAGACCGTATGTCCGGCTTGGGCGAGCGCGCGGGCGGTGAGGGCGCCAAAGCCACTGGAGGCGCCGGTGACAACGATGACCTGTTTCATGATGGGATTCCTTTTCTCAAAAGTGAGCGCCGCATGGGTGACACGGCACGAGGGGTTCAGATGATTCCGCCGTTGGCGCGCAGCACCTGGCCGTTGATCCAGCCAGCGTCGGGGCCGGCAAGGAAGGCGACTGCGTCGGCAATGTCTTCGGGCTGGCCCAGACGCTCCAGCGGAGCGAGCTTGGCGAGGCGATCAACGACTTCCTGTGGCTTGCCCTTGAGGAAGAGATTCGTGGCAGTGGGGCCTGGCGCAATCGCGTTGACCGTGATGCTGCGTCCGCGCAGCTCCTTGGCGAACACACCCGTTATCGCCTCGACGCCGGCTTTGGTGGCGGCATAGACGCCATAGCCGGGTTGAAGCAGGCCGACAACGCTTGATGAGAAATTCACGATGCGGCCGCCATTGCGCAGACGTGTGGCGGCTTCGCGCAGCGTGTTGAAGGTGCCTTTCAGGTTCACCGCGATCTGACGATCGAACGAGGCGTCCTCCGCGTCCGCCATGTTCGCCAGTTGCATGATGCCGGCGTTGTTAACCAGTACATCCACGCCGCCGAAGGCGGTTTCCGCGGCATCGAAGAGGCGGCGGACATCGGTCGGGTCGCTCACGTCCGCCTTCGCTGCCAATGCTTGGCCGCCGGCTTGCTGGATCGATCGGACCAGGGCTTCGGCCGGTTCCGCACTTTCCGCGTAGTTGACGATAACGGTAAAACCGTCGCGGGCCAGTCGCTGCGCAATGGCAGCCCCGATACCGCGGGATGCGCCTGTGACCAGGGCGACTTTCTGATTCTGCGTGCTCATGGAATGTCTCCAGGGCCGGCACCATGCCGGGGTGGAGAAACTCTATGATTTCGTTTTCGGTAAATAATCTGTGTAAAATTGCCAATTCTATTCTGTATAAACGAACAATCGGCGGGCGCAGATGGACCGTCTGGATGTCATGCGGCTATTCACGCGAATCGTGGAGCGGCAGAGTTTTACTCTGGCAGCCCAGGATCTCGAACTGCCTCGTTCGACCGCCACACAGGCGATCAAGGAGTTGGAGAAACGGCTGGGCGTGCGGCTGTTGCAGCGGACCACGCGCCATGTCCGATCCACGCTGGACGGTGAAGCGTTCTACAAACGTTGCGTCGTCATTCTTGGTGAGGTCGAAGACGCCGAGGCCGTTTTCAGCAACGCCAAACCGCGTGGGCAACTGCGTGTGGATGTCCATGGCACGTTGGCCCGCCATTTCTTGCTGCCGGGGCTGCCCGCGTTTCTGACGGAATACCCGGACCTGCAACTTTATATGGGGGAGGGAGATCGTCTCGTCGATCTGGTGCGCGAGGGCGTGGATTGCGTGCTGCGTGTGGGTGATCTGAAAGACAGCGCGATGGTCGGACGGCGTGTCGCGGTACTTGAAGAAGTGACCTGCGCGAGCCCGGACTATCTCGCCCGCCACGGTATGCCCGTCAGCGTTGACGATCTCCAAGCCCACCATGTGATTGGTTTCCTGTCATCAGCGACCGGGATGACGTTGCCGCTTGAGTTTTCGATCAACGGTGAGCTGCGAAACGTCGTTCTGCCCGCGACGCTCACGGTGGCATCCGCCGAAACCTATGTCGCGGCAGCACGGCTGGGACTTGGTTTGATTCAGGTGCCGCGCTATCACGTCGATGCCGATCTTGCCGCAGGCACGCTTGTCAACGTGCTCCCCGAATTTCCACCCTCACCAACACCTGTTTCCCTGCTCTATCCCCATAGCCGGCAACTCTCGCCGCGCGTACGCGTATTTATCGATTGGTTGACGCGCGAGTTGGCGAGTCGGGCGTAAAAATGGGTGCTTTTTTGTCGGCAACGACGCACTCCGGATCGGTGTCGTCTGTTCCGGCGACATGAGTTGTCCACCGCATCTGTGCACGTTCACGATGAAAGCCTGTGGACAACGCGGCTCAGTCCTTTTGTCGACAGACACTTGGCACGGCGTGCCGACATTTTGCGCAGTGTGTGCCGGCCCGACGCGAAGTAATCCACAGCGTTTGTGGAACGTAAGCGGTAAAGCCTGTGGACAACTAAGCTATCTGCCTGACCGCAAAGGCGCTTGTGACGGCGTGCGCAAATGCTGCTCAGCGACTGCGCCGGTTCATGCGAGTCTGCTGACCAGCGACAGCAGCCACAACGACGAGACGCCCAGCCCGCTGCCGATGAGGATCGCGGCGAGTACATCGCTGGGATAATGCAGGCCCAGGATCACCCGCGAGGCCGCCACCAGCGCGGTGAAACTGAGCAGCAACGGCGCGAGCTGCGGATACCACGCCAGTGCGACGATGGTGAAGCTCACCGCCTGCAAGGTATGCCCGGACGGAAAGCTGAACTCGTCCAGCGCCGGCACGTGGGCGACCACGCCGGGGCAGGCCCGGAACGGACGCGGTCGATGCGTCCAGTGCTTCAGCCTGCGATACAGCGTCAGTGCGACGAGTCCGGTGGCCGCCATGTGCAGAGCTGCAGCGAGTCCGTGCTGGCCACCTACGACGGCCAGCACGGCCATCAGTGCATACCAGAACATGCCATCGCCGAGCCGGCTGATCGCGCCGAAGAACAAACCCACGGCGCGTCGCGCACCCCAGCGGTTTGCCGCCAGGCAGACGCGGCGATCCAGCGCGAAACGTGGCGAACCGATCGACAGCTCAGGCGTGTGCAGCGGTGGCAAGGTGTTCATGTTGATTCTCCTCAGCCATTTCGCGCAACAGGGTTTCGAAATCGCGGATCACTGCGTCCGGGGAGAGTCCCGCAACACCGACATGGGCAGCACGGCCCATGTGCCGGATCAGGGCGGGGTTGCTGGCCAGCCTGGTGGCCGCGTCGATGAAGGCCGGTGCGTTGCCCGACTCGATGCAGTATCCGTTGACGCCGTCGACCAGGTGCTCGCGTGCGGCACCTTCGGCATACGCCACTACCGGCAGGCCGGCGGCCAGCGCCTCGAGAATCACATTGCCGAAGGTTTCGCTGAGGCTGGGGAACGGAAACAGGTCGGCGCTGGCGTAGTGCCGCGCCAGGGCTTCATCGCGCTGCATGCCGGCGAAGATGAAGTCCGGATTGGCCGCTTCGAGCGCGGCACGCGCCGGGCCATCGCCGACCCAGACGTAACGCGCCTTCGGGATCCGTTGCTGAATCGCACGGAACGCTTGTACCGCCAGTTCGAGATTCTTTTCCGGCGCGATGCGTCCCACATACAGCACCACTGGGGTGGCGGTATCGACGCCCCAGGCGTCGCGCAGGTTGTCATCGCGCTGGTTCGGGTGGAACAGTTGTGTATCCACCGCTCGGCGCAGCAGGCGAGCGTTGCAGATGCCCATGGCCTGCAATTCGCGTGCGAGAGCGTCGGTTGGCACCAGCGTGGCTGCACCGCGCTGGTGAAAGCGGCGCAGATAGCCGCGCACCAGCGGCGTGAGCAGGCCCAGGCCGTAATGATCGGCGTAGCTGTCGAAACGGGTGTGGAAGCCGCTGCTGACCGGAATACCCAGTCGGGCAGCCGTGCGCACCGCTGACCAGCCCAGCGGTCCCTCGGTAGCGACGTAGATCGCATCGGGGCGCTGCTGCCGCCAGTGCTGACGCAGCGTGCGGCCGGCGGGTAGGCCGAAACGCAGACCGGGATAGCGGGGCAACGCACCGCCGCGCACGCTGAGTACGTCGATGCCGGGTTCGTCCTGATGTGGCTGCGGCTGACGTGGCCGGATCAGATCCACCTGATGGCCGCGGGCGGCCAGGCCGGTGGCAAGGCTGTGCACGGTCAGTGCGACGCCGTTGATTTCCGGAGGATAGGTTTCGCTGATGATGCCGATGCGCATGACGATACCTGTGCTGGCTTGGCACAGCTTCGACCGTCGGCGTTGCGCCGGTGTGGCGAGTGGATGACGTCGCGGTGACGATGTCGTCCGCGAGGGGATGCCTTGAAGAGTGTCCTGTCCGGGCAGACCGGCTTACACTGGCCTTCCATCCCCATGGAGAGTCAACGATGAAACGCATTCTGCTTGCGCTTGTCCTGACCGGACTGGTCGGCACCGTGATGGCTGCGGATGCGCCGGCTCTGCCGACGACCAAGGCCTCCAGCGATGCAGCGGTCTACATCATCTCGCCCAGCGACGGCGCCAGCGTCGGCCAGCAGTTCACCGTGCGCTTCGGCCTCAAGGGCATGGGCGTGGCGCCGGCCGGCGTCGCCAAGGAACACACGGGCCACCACCATCTGCTGGTCGACGTGAAGGAGCTGCCGCCTGCCGGTCAGCCGATTCCGAAGGACGACAACCATCTGCACTTCGGTGGTGGCCAGACCGAAACCACGTTGAAGCTGAAACCCGGCACGCATACGTTGCAGCTGGAGCTTGGCGACGAGAATCATGTGCCGTTCGATCCCCCCTTGGTCTCGAAGAGGATTACCATCCACGTCAAGTAGACCGTGGCGGAAACGGTTCATTCAGGAGTGCGGTTATGAAGTACTTTCTGTATTTGCTTGCGTTGAGCGTGCTGTGTGCCTCGGCCGCTGACGCCGCCTTTGCGCCGGCCCAGCAGCAGGCGCAGGTCGACCGCGGGCAAGCTGCTGAAGCAGGTCATCACCCGCTGATCGATGTGAAATTCGTGCTGCGACAGGCGCCGGCGGAGCAGGACCAGACCCCACCTATCGAATTTGGCGAAAACCGTTCTTCTGCCGGCCCCATGCAGCTCGGATCGATGCAACGCGGGTCGATGCAAGAATGGGGTTCGCACGTCCTGTCCCTGAATCCGGGCTACATAAATCCTAATGCGGATGTATGCAGTGGCTGGGCGTGCAGGGGATACCTTGTGAGCTCAAGCGTCGCCCAGGGCGGCGGCGGTAGGTGATCGCCGGCCCTCGGGTCACGTCCGCGTCGTTCAGCGCCCGAAATAAACCGATGCGCCCAGGTTGGCCTGCCATTGCGGAGCGGCTCCTCCCAGTCGATGGTCGAAGCCGGCGTCCAACTGCACGCGCGGAGTGATCATCCACGCCAGCCCGGCACCGGCCAACGTGCCGCTGCCCTGATCCGGCGCGTGCAGTCGTGCGGTTTCGGCATACAGCGTCAGTGTCTTGCTCAGTGCGTAGTTGTCGCTGACCGCCACGAGGGTGCTATCGGCGCCGCCGCTGCGTACGTCCTGGAGATAAAGACCTAGCGAGTTGCGCTCGCTTGCCAGCAGGTTGAACTGCGAACCAAGCAGGTATTGGCGCCGGGCACCTCGGAATGCCTTCGCACCATCGGTGAATTCCACGCTGCCCAGCAAACCCCAGCTGAAGGCCTGGTTCGAGGAAGGCAGCGCCAGCTTCAATCCCAGCACGGTGTCGCCATGGCCCTGGCTGCTGAAGGTGCTACCGGCGCCGCTTTGTCGCAGCGAGTTCCACGGCGAGCTGGCCAGCTGCAGCTCCAGCGGGCCGCCGATGCCGATACGCAGCAAGCTGTCGGCGCTGTATTGCGAACTGGTGATGCCGTCCTGCCGATTACGGCTCCAGTCCGGTAGTCCTTGTTCGAAGGTGATGTTGCCGGCGCCGAGCACGACAGGCGTGAACCCATAGCCGGGACGGTCGTAGCCCGGGTTGTCGGCCAGCGCGGGCAAAGCAATGCCCAGCATGAGCGTGGCGAACATCACCCGGCGCATGTTTCGAGGCACGTGCGGACTGCGGCAGCGGTTTGGGTCCCTGTATCGGCTAAAATCCATCGCTTCGTTTCGCATCCTTTGAGTTCCCATGACTGTCCGCACCCGCTTTGCCCCCAGCCCTACCGGTTTCCTGCACATCGGCGGCGCGCGCACCGCGCTGTACTGCTGGCTGGAATCGCGTCGTCGCGGCGGCGAGTTTATCTTGCGCATCGAGGATACCGATCGCGAGCGTTCGACCGACGAGGCGGTGAAAGCCATCATCGATGCGATGCACTGGCTCGGCCTCGACGCCGACGAAGGCCCGTTCTACCAGACTCAGCGGCTGCAGCGATACAAGCAGGTAGCCGACGAACTGGTTGCCGCCGGCAAGGCGTATTACGCCTATGAAAGCAAGGACGAGATCGAAGCGATGCGCGAGGCTGCGATGGCGAAGGGCGAGAAGCCGCGCTACAACGGCTACTACCGCGATCGCAACGAGCCCTTGCGCGACGATCCGAATCGCGTGATCCGTTTCCGCAATCCAAGCGAAGGCTCAGTGGTGTTCGACGACAAGGTGAAGGGCCGGATCGAGTGGGCGAACGCCGAGCTGGACGATCTGGTGATCTTCCGCTCCGACGGCTGGCCGACCTACAACTTTGCGGTGGTGGTCGACGACATCGACATGGGCATCACCGAGGTGATCCGCGGCGACGACCACGTCAACAACACGCCGCGGCAGATCAACATCTATCACGCGCTGGGTGCCGAGGTGCCGGAGTTCGCGCATCTGCCGATGATCCTCGACAAGGAAGGCAAGAAGCTGTCCAAGCGCACCAGTGCGGTAAGCGTGATGGACTACCGTGCCGACGGCTTCGTACCGCACGCGCTGCTGAACTACCTGGTCCGGCTGGGCTGGTCGCATGGCGATCAGGAGATCTTCTCGCGCGAGCAGATGATTGCGCTGTTCGACATCGCCGACGTGAACAAGGCAGCCTCGCGCTTCGACACCGAGAAGCTGGCGTGGCTCAACCAGCATTATCTGAAGACCGATGAACCACAATCGTTGGCGGCGGAGTTCGAATGGCATCTGGCACGGGCAGGCATCGATACCACGCATGGCCCGGCTCCGGTCGACGTGATCGTGGCGCTGCGCGACCGCGTGCATACGCTGAAGGAAATGGCCGAGCGCGCGAAGATCTGGTACGGGCCGATTACCGAATGGGACGACAAGGCGGTCGCCAAGCATCTGAAGAACGACAGTGCGGTGGCGGTGCTCGATGCGGCCAAGTCGTTGCTGGCCGACTGCGAGTGGAACCCTGAAGCTATCCATCAGGTGATCGAGCAGGTTGCCGCCAAGCTGGAACTCGGCATGGGCAAGATCGCCCAGCCGCTGCGGGTGGCGATGACTGGCACCCAAGTGTCGCCGTCCATCGAGCACACGATCTACCTGGCGGGTCGTGCCGAGGCGCTCAGGCGTGTCGATGCCGCGATCGTCCTCGCGCAGGGTTGATACTCCTACCATGTCGATGACGTGCTGAGCTCGACATGGACGAACTGATCGCCAGGGCCACCCAGGGCGTCGATCCCGATGCGCCGGGCGCGTTCTGGCAGATCTTCGTCAACCTGTTGAATATGCTGCCGTGGGCCGCCATGTTCTGGTGGAACCTGCTGTTCATCGCCGTCGGCGCGCTGCTTGGCTGGTGGCGTGGTCGAACGGGCGAAGGCATCGTCTGGGCGCTCGTACTGGGACCCATCGGCTGGATTGTGATACTTGCCAGGCCCCGGCCCAAGCCGCGTGCCGAGCCGCCGCCGCTTCGACATTGAGCCTTTCCGGGTCGACACAAAGCGGCGGTGTATGATCTTCAGTAGAGGTGACACCTTGAGCAACGACGCCGCACACAGCCCGCACGCGCATCACCCGCATCATCATGATGCGAAGGGATTCGTGCGTGCGGTGGAGCATGCCAGCGAGCAACGCGGCCTGCGCCTGACCCCGCTGCGCAAGGAGGTGCTGGAACTGATCGCGGCCGCGCACAAACCGGTCAAGGCGTATGACCTGCTCGATCAACTACGCGAGAAGCACGGCAATGCAGCGCCCCCGACAGTCTACCGGGCACTCGACTTCCTGCTGGAGAACGGTTTCATCCACAAGCTGGAATCGATCAATGCCTTCGTCTCCTGCCATCACCCGACAGAAGCGCATCAGGTGCCGTTCCTGATCTGCGATACCTGCTCCAGCGCGCAGGAAGTCTGCGATGAGAGAGTGGCCGAGCTGATCGAAGCGCAGGCCAGGGCGCTTGGCTTCAAACCGCAAGCGCAGACGCTGGAAGTGCACGGCACCTGCAAGCACTGCCGCAAGGCGTGAGTCCCGGTTTTCCGGGTGTGGCGCCTGCCAGTGTTATAAAGTAACATGACGGCCACTGGGTACAGAGTCACCGCATTTGGTGGCGCCAGGGCAGGTTGATGGATTCCGAGCAGGCGAACAAAACCCGCTGGTGGCGTATTGCCGATCGCGTCGGCGCGGTGGCGTCGTTCCTGTGCGCGATCCACTGCGCGCTGCTGCCGTTCGTGTTGGTGCTGTTGCCGCTCGTGGGTCTGGAGTTTCTGGCCGACCACCGCTTCGAACGCGGCTTCGTGCTGTTTGCCTGCACGCTGGCGCTGTTTGCCCTGGTTCGTGGCTTTCGCCGGCATCAGGAGCCGCTGCCGTTGTTGCTGGCGGGCCCGGGACTGGCGTTGCTGCTGCTCGGTGTCACCTTCGCCGAAAACTATTCGATCATCCTGCATAGCGTGTTGGTGACCTGCGGCGGCTTGCTGCTGGCCAGCGCGCATTTCGTCAACCTGCGCCGGGACAGCCGCCACCAGGACGACCATGTACATGGTCCGCAATGCGCGCACTGAGCGACGCACGCTGGGCGGCATGTTCGGACCGCCGGTGATTGTGTAACGGCAGCCGCTGTTTCTAGCATGTACGCATGAGCATCGCCCACACCCATCAGCACGACCATCCTCACGCACACGATCATGCCGGTCCCAGCGGCAGGCGTAGTCGCAAGCTGCTGTTCGCGTTCGTGTTGACCGCCGTGATGATGGTGGCCGAGGTGGTCGGTGGCGCGTGGTCCGGCTCGCTGGCCTTGCTGGCGGATGCCGGCCACATGATGGTCGATGCGCTGGCCCTGCTGCTGGCGCTAGTCGGCGCATGGATGGCGATCCGGCCGGCCGACGCGCGACGCAGCTACGGCTATGGCCGGATCGAGGTGTTGATCGGTTTCGTCAACGCGCTGAGCCAGTTCGTACTGGTCGGCTGGATCATCTACGAAGCCGTCATGCGCTTGCTGCATCCGGGGGCCATCCTGTCCGGCGTGATGCTGATAGTGGCGGTCATCGGCCTGCTGGTGAACCTGCTGGTGCTGCGTATCTTGCATGGACATGCGCACGACGACGTCAATCTGGCCGGTGCGAGCCTGCATGTGCTGGGCGATCTGCTGGGCTCGCTGGGAGCGGTGTTGGCCGCGCTGGCGATTCACTGGTTCGGTTGGTTGTGGGCTGATCCGGTGCTGTCGATGCTGGTGGCGCTGCTGATCCTGAACAGCGCATGGCGATTGCTGCGACTGTCCGCCCACATCCTGCTGGAAGGCGTGCCCGACGGCATGGACAGCGCCGAGGTCGAGGCATCGCTTCGTGGCGCCGACGCCTCGATCCGCGACATCCATCATCTGCATGTGTGGCAGCTGGCTTCAGGTTCGCGCATGGCCACTTTGCATGCCGAGCTGAATGAGTCGGCCGATAGCGCACGGGCGCTGCAGGCGATCAAGCAGATGTTGCTGGAACGCTTCGACATCCAGCACGTGACCGTGCAGGTCGATCCGGGCGAGTGCCTGGATCAGTCCAAGAGCTGTGCCGGGCACAATCACGGCTGACTATGGCGGTAGAGGCCGACCTGCTATGATGTCCGATCATTCATCTCACGAATCAAGGAGTTCCCATGGGTAAGGGCGATCGCAAGACCCGTCGCGGCAAGACCTATCGCGGCAGCTACGGCAATACCCGTGCGCATACCGTGTCGCCGGCTGTCGTTGGCGCCAAGCCGACCGTGACCAAGCCGGCTGCCGCCAAGAAAGCCGCGCCGAAGAAGAAATCGGCCTGAGCAGGTTCCGGCCCAGGCTGGACTGACAAGAACCCCGCTTCGGCGGGGTTTTTTTTATTGCAGGTTTGCGGCGCTCCCGGATGCTGTGTATGATTCGATCCATCGTGTTAACGCATTAGTACATTATGAAGCGTCGATCGCTGGATCCCGAAACTCCCGTCGAGTCAGCCAAGCTGAGCCTTTGCGAGGCCTTGCTGTCGTTGAAGAACGCCGACGAGATGGGCGCCTTCCTGGGCGACTTGTGCACGCCTGCCGAACTGGAAGTGCTGGTGGATCGCTGGCGGGTGGTGCCATATCTGCTGGAGGGCATTGCCTATCGGGAAATCCACGAGCGCACCGCGGTCAGCATCACCACCATTGGGCGCGTGGCGCGCTACCTCAATCAGGGCAACGGCGGCTACCTGGCCGCCGCAGCACGGGCGGCGCGTCGGCAGTCGCAGGCAGCAAAGAAGGCGAAGGCATGAAGACGCGCGACCGTTTGCGCATAGCGATGCAGAAATCCGGCCGGCTCACCGAGCCGGCGCTGGAGCTGCTTACCCGTTGCGGCCTCACCTTCCGGCAAAGCCGCGACAAGCTGTTCTGCTTCGGTGAGGGCGAGCCGGTCGACCTGCTGCTGGTGCGTGACGACGACATTCCCGGGCTCATCGCGCAAGGCGTATGCGATCTCGGCATTGTCGGACGCAACGTGCTGAGCGAGTTCCAGCTCACCGCCGGGCGTGAACTTGCGCCACTCAGCGAACTGCGTCCGCTCGGGTTTGGCCGTTGCCGGCTGTCGATCGCGGTGCCGCAGGAGCTGGATTACCAGCTGCCGCAACATCTGGAAGGCCGACGCATAGCCACCACTTATCCCGGCCTGCTGGGCGAGTGGCTGCGCACGCATGGCGTGAACGCGGGTGTGGTGACGCTGGCCGGATCGGTCGAGATTGCGCCGAAGCTGGGCACGGCCGACGCGATCTGCGATCTGGTGCAGAGCGGCGGCACGCTGGTGGCGAATCAGTTGCGCGAGACCGACGTATTGCTGGAGAGCGAAGCGGTGCTGGCAGGCCCGCTGACCCTGCCGGTGGATGAGCGCGGCGACATGCTGGAGCTGCTGATGAAGCGGCTGGACGGTGTGATCCAGGTGCGCGAGTCGCGCCTGCTGCTGCTGCAGACCTCGCGGACCACGCTTGAGGCGGTCACCCGACTGCTGCCGGGCGGGCCGCAGCCGACGCTGCTGGCGGTGGCTGGGCAACCGGATCAGCTGATGCTGCAGGCGCTATGCGCCGGCGAGGTGAGCTGGCGGCAACTGGAAGAAATCAAGAAGGCCGGCGCACGCGAGATGTACGTGTTGCCGGTAGAGAAGATGTTGGCTTGAGCAGGTTGGCATGAGCACATTCGCATGAACCGTATCGACTGGAATGCACTGGACGAGACCGCACAGCGCGATGCCTTGGCGCGCCCCACGCAGTCGCGTGCCGAGGAGCTTCGTCATGGTGTCGGACAAATCATCGCCGCCGTGCGCGAACGGGGTGATACCGCACTGCGGGAGCTCAGTGCGAAGTACGATCGCTGCACGCTGGATGTGATCGAGGTGGATGAGGCCGAATTCGCTGCGGCCGAAGTGTCGCTAGATCCTGTCCTTAAGGCGGCCATCCACGAAGCGGCTGCACGCATCGCGTTGTTCCACCGCGCTGCCGCGCCGCAGCCGGTAGGCGTGGACACCGCGCCCGGTGTGCGGGTGGAGCGGATGCTGCGGCCGATCAGCCGGGTCGGCCTGTACGTGCCGGCCGGCAGCGCACCGCTGCCATCGACCGCGCTGATGCTCGGTGTCCCGGCGCAGATCGCCGGTTGCCGCGAGGTGGTGCTGTGTTCGCCGGCACGCGCGGATGGCCGCTGCGACGAAGCGGTGCTGTATGCCGCGCGCCTCACCGGCGTGCACAAGGTATTCAAGCTGGGTGGCGCGCAGGCGATCGCGGCGATGGCTTATGGCACGGCCAGCGTGCCCCGCTGCGACAAGCTGTTCGGCCCCGGCAACTCCTGGGTCACCGAGGCGAAGCTGCAAGTGTCCACCGATCCGGATGGCGCAGCGATCGACATGCCGGCTGGCCCGTCCGAAGTGCTGGTGATCGCCGATGCCGATGCCAACCCGGTGTTCGTCGCGGCCGATCTGCTGTCACAGGCCGAGCACGGGCCGGATTCGCAAGTGATCCTGTTGAGCTCGTCCACCGGACTGCTGGACCAGGTGGCCCGCGAGGTCGATCGGCAATGCGCCAAGCTGCCGCGTGCGGCCATCGCGCAGAAGGCGCTGGCGCAAAGCCGGTTGATCGCCGTCGATTCGCTGAGCCAGGCGATCGCGGTGAGCAATCGCTACGCGCCCGAGCATCTGATCCTTCAGGTAGCCGAGCCACGAGCGTTGCTGGATGGCATCGACAGCGCCGGTTCGGTCTTCCTCGGTCAATGGACGCCCGAATCGGTGGGCGACTACTGCAGCGGCAGCAATCATGTGCTGCCCACCTACGGCTATGCGCGCAGCTATAGCGGCGTATCGGTAGCGAGCTACCAGAAACAGATCACCGTGCAGGAGGTCAGCGCCGAGGGCCTGCGCCATATCGGTCCGTGCACGGCGACGCTGGCGGCGGCGGAACAACTGGAAGCCCATCGCCGTGCCGTGACCTTGCGGCTGGCGGCATTGGAGACACAATCATGAGCGTGCTCGATCTGGCCCGGCCGGAAATCCGCGCGATGCAGCCGTATTCGTCCGCGCGCATGGAGGCCAGCGGCGGCCAGGTATTCCTCAATGCGAATGAGTCGGCGTGGGCGCCGGTGGGCGACGACGGCCTCGGCTGCAACCGCTATCCCGACCCGCAGCCGGCGGCCTTGATCGACGCGCTGGCCGCGCTCTATGGCGTGCGCCGCGAGCAGCTGCTGGTGGGCCGCGGCAGCGACGAAGCGATCGATCTGCTGGTGCGCGCGTTCTGCCGCGCCGGCGAAGATGCGATCCTGATCCAGCCGCCGACTTTCGGCATGTACGCGGTCTGCGCACGGATCCAGAATGCGGGCGTGATCGAGGTGGCGCTGAAGTCTGATTTCACGCTGGACGTGAACGCCATACTCGCCGCCGTCACGCCGGCGGTGAAGCTGGTCTTCATCTGCACGCCGAACAATCCCACCGGCCAGCTGGTACCGCGTGCGAGTGTCGAACGACTCGCGCAGGCGCTGGCCGGCCGCGCGTTGCTGGTGGTGGACGAAGCCTATGTCGAATTCACGGATGCTGGCGATGCCAGCGTGACTGATCTGATCGACCGTTATGACAACCTCGCCGTACTGCGCACCTTGTCGAAAGCCTGGGCTCTGGCCGGCGCGCGCATCGGCAGCTTGCTGGCGAATGCCGAGGTGATTTCACTGCTCAAACGGATCATGCCGCCATACCCGCTGCCGCTGCCGTGCGTGGACGCGGCATTGATCGGCTTGTCCGGTTGGGGGCAGGCGAACGCGCGCGAGCACGTCGCCATTGTGCGTGAGCAGCGGCAGCGGATGCAGGGCGCATTGCGCCGGCTGCCCGGCGTGCGCGAGGTGCTGCCGTCGCAGGCGAATTTCCTTGCGGTGCGTTTCGACGATGCGACGGCGGTTTACCGACAGCTGCTCGCCGCCGGCATCGTGGTGCGCGATATACGCCGCTACCCCCATCTCGGCGACGCGCTGCGCATCACCATCGGTACACCGGAGGAGAATGCTCGTGTGCTCGCCGTACTGCAGGAGGCCGCCACATGCGCCTGAACGCGTTGTTGTGGGAGCGACTTCAGTCGCGAAAGCCGTGCGTTGAGGCAATGCCATTCGCGACTGAAGTCGCTCCCACAGATATATTGATCCGGAGGTCGCAGTGAGCCGCAAGATTCTCTTCGTCGATCGTGATGGCTGCCTGATCGAAGAGCCGGCCGACGAGCAGATCGACAGCTACGAGAAGCTGGCGTTGTTGCCAGGCGTGATCGCCGCACTGCAGCGCTTCGTCGCCGCCGGCTATGAGCTGGTGATGGTGACGAACCAGGATGGCCTTGGCACCGACAGTTTCCCCGAGCTGCACTTCAGCGGTCCGCATGAATTGCTGATGCGCATTCTCGCCTCGCAGGGCGTGCGCTTTCGCGAGGTGCTGATCGATCGAAGTTTCCCGCATGAGGGCAAAGACACGCGCAAGCCGGGTGTGGGCATGTTGCGTCATTACCTCGCCGACGACAGCTGGAGCCGTGCCGCATCGGCGATGGTCGGTGACCGCGAGACCGATCTGCAGTTCGCCGCGAACATCGGCGTGCGCGGTTGCCGCGTCGGCCCGCTCGGCATCGGCTGGGACGAACTGGCACACCAGCTGCTGGATGCGCCGCGTACGGCAACCGTGGTGCGCAACACCAAGGAAACCCGCATCACTGTCAGCGTGGATCTGGACAAGGTGGCCGAGCCGAAGGCGCACACCGGGCTGGGTTTCTTCGATCACATGCTGGAGCAGATCGGCAAGCACGGCGGTTTCGCGCTGGAGCTGAATTGCGATGGCGACACGCATATCGACGAGCACCACACCATCGAGGACTGCGCGCTGGCGCTGGGGCAGGCGTTGAAGCAGGCGCTAGGCGACAAGCGCGGCATCGGCCGCTATGGTTTCACCTTGCCGATGGATGAAGCGCAGGCCAGCGCGGCGCTGGATCTGTCCGGGCGCCCGTACTTCGTTTTTGAGGGCAGCTTTCCGCGCGAGCGGGTGGGCGAAGTGCCGACCGAACTGGTGCCGCACTTCTTCCGTTCGCTGTGCGAGACGCTGGGCGCGAATCTCCAGCTGACCGTGCAGGGCGACAACGCGCACCATATGGTCGAGGCTTGCTTCAAGGTCGTGGCGCGCACCTTGCGCCAGGCGATTCGCCGCGAAGGCAGCGAGCTTCCCAGCACCAAGGGAACACTGTAATGAGCGTCGTACTGGTCGATGCCGGCGGCACCAATATCGGTTCGGTGCGCTACGCGCTGCAACGGCTTGGCGTGGATGCCGCACTGACCGCGGATGCCGCCACGATTCGTGCCGCGGACAAGGTGATCCTGCCCGGCGTCGGCGCCGCCGGTCCCGGCATGGCGCGGCTGCGCGAGCTGGGGCTGGTCGAACTGATGCGTTCGCTGACCCAACCGGTGCTCGGCGTATGCCTGGGCATGCAGCTGTTGTGTGCGCACTCGGAGGAAGCTGATACCACATGCCTCGGGCTGATTCCGGCGCCGGTGCATCGCTTCGTCGAGGCGCCCGGCCTGCGCGTACCACACATGGGCTGGAATCGGCTGATCGCAAAACAACCGCACCCCTTGCTGACCGGGCTTGGCGATGACGACCAGGCCTACTTCGTGCACAGCTATGCGGTGCCGGTGGGCGACTGGACCCTGGCCACCAGCAACTACGGCGAGGCGTTCTCGGCGGTGATCGCCCGCGACAACTTCCACGGCATGCAATTCCATCCCGAGCGTTCCGCCGCCGTCGGCGCGAAGCTCCTGCAGAACTTTCTCGCGCTATGAACTGTGAAGTGATTCCCGCGATCGATCTGCGCGGCGGCCAGGTGGTGCGCCTGAAGCAGGGCGACTACGCGCAGCAGACCACCTATGCCGCCGAGCCGCGTGAACTCGCGCAGCGCTATGCCGCTGCCGGCGCACGCTGGCTGCATCTGGTCGATCTGGACGGTGCCCGTTCCGGCAACCTCGACAATCTGGCCGTCATCCGCGCCATTGCGGCCGATGGCATGCACATTCAGGCCGGCGGCGGCGTGCGCGAGGAGGCTGATCTGCAGCGTCTGTTCGATGCAGGCGTGCGTCGCGTGGTGCTGGGCAGCGTGGCGATCCGCGATCCCGAGCTGGTCGCCGGCTGGCTGGCCAAGTACGGCGCCGAGCGGCTGACCATCGCGCTCGACACGCGCCGTATCGACGGCCGCTGGGCCTTGCCCAGTGCGGGCTGGACCGAAGTCGAGGCGCGCACGCTGGACGAACTGGCGCCATGGTACGCCGCACAAGGTGCCCGTCATCTGCTGTGCACCGACATCGACCGAGACGGCATGCTGGCCGGTTTCAATCTGGAGCTGTATCGCCATCTCGCCGAGCAGGTACCGCAGCTGGCGGTGCAGGCCTCCGGCGGTGTGCGTTCGCTGGACGATATTCGTGCCGCGCGCGATGCCGGTGCGCAGGGCGTGATACTCGGCCGTGCGCTCCTGGAAGAGCGCTTCACGCTGCAGGAGGCGCTGACATGCTGAGCCGCCGAATCATCCCCTGCCTGGACGTACGCGACGGCAAGGTGGTCAAGGGTGTGCGTTTCCGCGATCACGTGGTGATGGGCGAGATCGTCGAGCTCGCACTGCGCTACCGCGACGAAGGCGCCGACGAACTGGTGTTCTACGACATCACGGCCAGCCCGGAAGGGCGCAGCGTGGATCGCGGCTGGGTCGAGCGGGTGGCGCGGGTGATCGACATTCCGTTCTGCGTCGCCGGTGGCATCCGTTCGGTGGACGAGGCGCGCGCCGTGCTGTACGCGGGCGCGGACAAGATCTCGGTAAACTCGCCGGCGCTGGAGCGGCCCGCATTGATCGACGAGCTCGCCGGTGCTTTCGGCGTGCAATGCGTCGTGGTCGGCATCGACTCGCTGCGCGATGCGGACGGCGAATGGCGCGTGCGTCAGTACACCGGCGATCCCGGCAAGACGCAGGCACTGGCGCGCAGAGCGCTGGACTGGATGGTCGAGGCGCAGCAGCGCGGCGCCGGCGAGATCGTGCTCAACTGCATGGGTAGCGATGGCGTGCGTCGCGGCTACGATCTGGAGCAGTTGTCGGCGGCGCGCGCGCTTTGCCGGGTGCCGCTGATCGCCTCCGGCGGCGCCGGAGCGCCGGAGCATTTCCGCGATGCATTCATCGAGGCCGATGTCGATGGTGCGCTGGCGGCCAGCGTGTTCCACTCCGGCGCGATTTCCATTCCCGACCTCAAACACTATCTGCGCGGACAGGACATAGCGATCCGCCTGTGAGTATCGAAGGACAACCCGCGATGAGCCATTCCAATACCGATGTCAGCCGCCTCGATTGGGCCAAGGGCGACGGCCTGCTGCCGGCGATCGTGCAGCACTGGCGGAGCGGCGAGGTGCTGATGCTCGGCTTCATGAATGCCGAAGCGCTGGCGCAGACCCAGGCCAGCGGCCAGGTGACGTTCTACAGCCGCAGCAAGCAACGACTGTGGACCAAGGGCGAAAGCTCGGGCCACGTGCTGGCGCTGAAGTCGATTCGCATCGACTGCGATGCCGATACCTTGCTGGTGCAGGCCGAACCACGTGGACCGACCTGCCATCTGGGCACGTCCAGCTGCTTCGGCGAATCCGTGCACCCGCCGCTCGGTTTCCTCGCCGTACTCAATGCCCTGGTCTCGCAGCGGCATGCCGAACGCCCGGAGGGCAGCTACACCACCAAGCTGTTCGACGGCGGGATGCGCCGGATGGCGCAGAAAGTCGGCGAGGAGGGAGTCGAGACGGCGCTGGCTGCCGTGACGCAGAACGATACCCAACTTCTGGGCGAGGCTGCGGACCTGATCTTCCATCTCACCGTGGTGTTGCATGCGCGTGGCTTGTCGTTGGGCGATGTGTCGACATTGCTGGCCCAGCGCCACATCAAACACAGCGAGCCTGGTTGAGCCCGGATCGCTTCGCACAACGGGCTGGGTGGATGGCCGACGGGCCATCACGGGCGCGGCTATCGCGTCGTTTGGCCCGACCACTGCGTTACCGCCGAACTGCTGGCGGATGCCGGTGCCGCCGGCTTGAATGCCACTCTTGGCCCAGGTGTGAACCCCTTGCGCCACAAGGCGAGCTGCTCGGCGATGCCGCTGCCCATGTCGATCTGCGGTTCGGACGAGGTCAGCTTGTCCTTCTGCTCCCACTGGCTGATCTCGCCGCTGGCCTGCTTGAACGCGTCGATGAAATCCGGCGTGCGGTTCAGTGCATCGAGCAGCCATGCCTTGCCGAAGTACGTGATGTCTGAATCGCTGCCGCAACCGAACGAGCTGCGGTCGGCGCGGGCGGCGGTGAGCACCAGCGTGCCGGGGCCGCGCAGCGGCGGCACAAAGCCGCCGGAGTAGCAGGCGTTGACCACCAGTACTTTCCATTTGAATTTGTGCAAGGCCAGGATACCGGCGAGATCGTCGGCGCCGAGCTGATCCAGCGGCAGCGGGTCCATGTCGACCAGCAAGGTGTGATCCTCACTGCCGTGACTGGTGATGTAGAGCAGCAAGATGTCCTGATCCGGCTGCATCACCTTGCCCAGGCCCTCGAGCGCGGCGTCCAGATTGCTCCAGCTGGCCAGCGGGTGGCTGGAGAGGCTGGCAGGATTGTTTTCCAGCACCAAGCTGTGGGCAGTGGCACCGAAGCGTTTACCGAACAGCTGCGCGGCGTACTCGGCTTCGTTGCGGAACACGTCCTCGCTGCTGTCGCCGGCGAACGCCAACAGGTAGAGGTTCGGCTTGCCAGCGACGCGAGGGGTGAGCTGCGCCAGTGCATCGCGGATCATCCGCGGCTGTGCGTAGAGCACTTGCTCCGGGGTCGGACCGGCGTTCGGCCAGTCGTCGCCGCTGTTGGCAGGGGCTTCGGTCGATGCTTCGTTCGGTACGCTGCTGCCGGACGGGGCAGGGGCGGAGGACGTGGGCTGGCTGGCGATCGAAGGTAGTCCGGCACGGCCGGGCAACAACAGCATCGTCAGTATGCCGGCGGCAAAGGCGAGCAGGACAGTCAGGATGGTGCGCATGGAGGATTCGCGCCTGCGTTCAGAGGGTGATCGCGTCGAAATCGCGAAAGGCGCGGTGACGCGGCTCGACCGGCCATGCCAACGGTTCCCGGATCAGCCAGCCAGTATGGAAACCGGCGGCCCGCGCCGCATCGAGCTCTTCCACGATATCGGACAGGAAAAGGATATGCCGCGGCTGCTCGTCGATTGCCGCGGCGATACGCCGGTAGGATTCGGTTTCGCGCTTGGGGCCGGTTTCGGTGTCGAAGTAGCCGGCAAACAACGGGGTCAGATCGCCGGCCTCGCTGTAGCGGAAGAACAGTTGCTGCGCCGGCACCGAACCCGAGGAGTAGACGTACAGTCGCAGTCCGTCGGCGCGCCAGTCGCGCAACCGCGCAGCGACTTCGGGGTACAGGTGGGCGCGGTAGTCGCCGGCGGCGTAGCCGTCTTTCCAGATCATCCCCTGCAATGCTTTCAGCGCGGTGGATTTGCGGTCTTCATCGATCCACTGCAGCAGCAACTCGACGATGTCCTGGCGGCTGGCTTCGACCAGGCCGGCCTCCTTGGCTGTTTCATGCAGCCAGTGCTGCACTTCGGGCCGGTCGCCATGGGTTTCGATGAAAGCCGGCAGCCGCTTGCGGGCATAGGGAAACAACACGTCGCGGACGAAGCTGATCGAGCTGGTGGTGCCCTCGATATCGGTGACGATGGCGCGGATTTCGATCATGGCGTCGCGGTCTGGCGTGGCTGCATCCGGGGAAAGCGCAAGGCGATGTCGTCGCCGGTGAATTGCGCGACCCAGCCGTCCTTGTTGGTGAACAACCGGATCGCCACGAAATAGGGCGATTCGCTCATGTCGAACCAGTGGCGGGTACCGTCGGGCACGCCGATCAGGTCGCCTTGTTCGCACAAGATGTCGTAGACCTTGTCGGCGATGTGCAGGGTGAACTGGCCGGAGCCGGCGACAAAGAAGCGCACTTCGTCTTCGCTGTGCGTATGTTCGCTGAGGAATTTCTGGCGCAGCGCGGCGCGCTCGGGATGATCGGGCGTCAAGCTGATCACGTCGACCGCCTGATAGCCTTTCTCTTTCTTCAGCCGGTCGATGTCGCTGCGGTAAGCGGCGATCACCTCGTCCTGGCCGGCGCCGGGCACGATAGCTTGGCTGGCTTCCCATTGCTCGAAGCGTACGCCAACCTGACCCAGTTCACGGGCAATCGCGGCGTGTTCGTGATGTTCCGTCAGCGGCGATTGCGGCTGGGTTTCGTCGAAGATGCGCAGGCGGCTCATGATGCCCTCAGTTTTTTCAGATCCAGCTCGCAACCGAGCAGAAACTCAAGCGCTTCCAGATGACGCTGGGCCTCGGCCATGTCGCGACCCCAGGTATAGATGCCATGGCCGTCGATCAGATACGCATGCAATGGCTTGCCCGCGTCCAGCCAGGCATCGACCTGGGCGACCAGTTCAGGCATGTGCTGGGTATTCGGAAACACCGGGATCTCCAGTGTGCTCTCGTGTGTGTGGTATCCGGTGATCGCCTTCTGCAACTCCCAGCCCTGCAGGCGGATGACGCCATCGCCGGCGAACAAGCGCGAGGCTACGCTTTGCGTGCGTGAATGGGTGTGAAGCACGGCGCGCACTTCCGGCCGGCGCCGATAGATCTGCGTATGCAGCGCCGTCTCGGCACTGGGTCTGGCCTCGGTGCCGACGGCATGCCCGTCCAGGTCGACCAGCATGATGTCGTTGCGATCGAGGCGGCCCTTGTGCCGGCCGGAGACCGTGATCGCCGCATGCTCTGCATCGACCCGCATCGAGAAGTTGCTGCTGGTGGCCGGCGTCCAGCCGAGGGCAGCCAGCTCACGGGCCGTGTGCGCGATGCTGTCAGCGCATGCCTCGAACAGGCTGGCGGGAATCGTGGCGGGTAGAGTTTGACTCATGGTGTTTGGACGTCCAAATGAGCATCAACTATATCATGCGGCGGACGCGTACCTGGCTGGAATGAGAGCCATTCTCGCCAGTCAGGTAAAAGTACATTCACAGGCGTACCATCGGCCCGAATCCGGCGCTAGGTGCGTTGGATAGATACCGATGGAGGCTTGCCCATGTCGAACGAACAAGATATCGAATCGCGTCGCCGATTCCTCAAAGTGGCTGCTGGCACAACAGTGGCTGCTGTCGTCATTGGCGGTCTGCCGCGTTTTGCACGTGCGGCCGATCTGCCACCGGTGACCGAAGCGGATCCGACGGCCAAGGCTCTGGGTTATGTGGAAGATGCCAGCAAGACGGCCGATGCGAAGCACAAGGCCGGCGACAATTGCGTCAATTGCCAGTTCTATACCGGCGGTCCGACCGGTCGAGGCCCATGCCAGCTGTTCCCGGGCAAGTCGGTGAATGCGAAAGGCTGGTGCGTGTCGCATACGCCGAAGAAAGCCTAACCACATTCGCGGCTTGCGCAACAAGAAGGTCGGCGCATCGCCGGCCTTTTTGTTGCGCGCAATCGCTGTATCCGAGGCGGCGTGTCGGCGTGCTTGCAAAAGGGAGGGGTTGCCCGCGCGAACGGCGGATAAAAGTGCGGCCCGGCGTATCAGGCTGAGGAGCTTACCCACCTGACACGCCGAGCCACGATCCGGGGCCCACTGCCAAGTGATCAACCCGCGGACTGAGGATAATACTCCCGAGATCGACGAATGGATGATGGACTGCCAATTTTCTCTCGCAAAAAACTCGTTAAGTCAAGTAATATCAATTAGTTACTGTTCAACTTAACGAGTTTATTGCGAGCAGTGTCACCCGCGTTCCATTTGCCGAAGATGTGAGCTGTTTGACGGTAAATGCGGAAATTTACCGATATTCGACGGGTATCGACGAATATGCCGGAAATTCAGTGGGTCGCGGTTGATCCATCCAGCAGGCGCAGGCGGCTGTGCCGACGTCCGTAGCCAAAATAAATAGTCATGCCGATCACGGTCCAGACGCCGAGCAGCAGCCACTGGTACCAGTTCTCCCAATACAACAGCGCCAGGCAACAGAGTACGCCGAGCACGCAAGTGACCGGTGCCCAGGGTACGCGGAACGTGCGCGGCAACTCGGGCCGCGTCTTGCGCAGGATCAACACGCCTGCGCAGACGGCAACGAAGGCGATCAAGGTTCCCATCGAGACGAGATCGCCGAGTACGTCCAGCGGAAACACCGCCGCCAGTAACGCGATGCCCACACCGGTGATGACGGTATTGATGTGCGGCGTGTGATAGCGCGGATGAATTTTGGCAAATACCGGGGGCAACAGACCGTCGCGACCCATGATCATGAAGATACGCGGTTGTGCGATGACCATGACCAGGATTACCGACGACAATCCGATCAGCGCGCCCACTTCCACTACCCAGCGCAGCCAGCCGAGCTCGGGATGCGCCCTGACGGCAGTCACGACCGGCTCGCTCGTACCGAGCTGATCGAAAGGCAGCAGCCCCGTGATGACCGCGGCGATGCCGATGTACAGAACGGTGCAAATGGCCAACGAGGCCAACGTGGCGACCGGCAGGTCGCGCTGGGGATTCTTGGCTTCCTGTGCGGCGGTCGAGGTCGCTTCGAACCCGATGTAGGCAAAAAACACCAATGTGGCCGCGCGCATGATGCCCGACCAGCCGTATTTCTCCGGCCCCTGGCTCGGCGGAATGAACGGGTGCCAGTAATCCGGATTCACGTAGTGCCAGCCGGCGACGATCACGATCAGGATCAGGCTGACTTTGAGGATCACCATGGCGAGATTCGCACCGCTGGACTCCCTGATGCCGACGTAGCAAAGCCAGGTCAGCGCCAGCACGATGCCGACGGCGGGCAGGTTGAACAGTGCGCCGGTAGTCACCAGGTGGCCGTCGGTATAGGCAAGCGGTGCGTTGGTCAGCACCGTTGGCAGATGGATGCCGACGTGATCCAGCAGACTGACGAAATAGCCGGTCCAGCTGACCGCGACCGCCGATGCGGACACGCCGTATTCGAGCACCATGTTCCAGCCGATGAACCAGGCCATCAGCTCGCCCAGCGTCGCATACGCGTAGGAATACGAACTGCCCGACATCGGGATCAAGGTGGCGAATTCGGCATAGCACAAGGCGGTGAAACTGCAGCAGATGGCCGCGATCACGAAGGCAAGGATGATCGCCGGCCCCGCGTGCTCGGCCGCCGCCTGGCCCGTGATCACAAAGATGCCGCCGCCGATCACCGCACCGATCCCCAGCGCCGTAAGCCCCCAGGGGCCTAGCGTTCGCTTCAGGCCCGGGCCGTCCACGTCGTCGACGTTCGAGAAATCGGTCTTGCGGGCGAGCAACTGCTTGAGCATGGGCATTCCGGATATGACACCGGCACGGTGGACACCGTGCCGGCAATGTTGCGGTTTATCTATGAGTGCTGGATCAGTCTGGCTCGGTGCCGTTGGCCAGATGGCTCTTGCGGTAGCCGTACAGGTAGTAGATCACCAGGCCCACGGCCGCCCAGGCGAAGAAGATGACGATCGTCTTGAGCGAGAGGTTGAAGAACAGCAGCAGGCAACCAAGCATGGCGAGCGGGCAAATCACCCAGGCGAAGGGTGTGCGGAACGAGCGGGGACGGTCAGGCTGCTTCACGCGAAGAATCAGCACGCCGAGCGACACCATCATGAAGGCAAAAAGGGTGCCTGAATTGGTGACGTCGGCCAGCGCGCCCACCGGAAACATGGCGCCGAACAGGGATACGAAGGTGCCGGTGATGATCGTGATCACGTGCGGCGTGTGGAAACGCGGATGGATCTTCGCGAGCGAGGCCGGCAGCAGGCCGTCGCGGGCCATGGTGAAGAAGATTCGGGTCTGACCGTAGGTCATCGTCAGGATGACTGAAGGCAAGGCGATGCTCGCCGCGAAACCGATCAGGTTGCCCAACTGGTTGTGATTGAGCAGGCGCATGACGTGAGCCAGTGCTTCCTTGCTGCAGACCAGTGCCTGCGAGGCATGGCAGGCTGCGGCCATGGCGGGCGTACCCGGCTGCAGCGCAAGACCGTCCGCACCGAGCATCGGCTGGGCGCCCACTGAGCCAACCGCGGCATAGCTCACCAGCAGGTAGTAGATGGTGCAAACGCCCAGCGACCCGATCAGGCCGATAGGGATGTTGCGGTTCGGATTTTTGGTTTCCTCGGCTGCCGTCGACACGGCATCGAAGCCGACGTACGCGAAGAAGATCGAGGCAGCAGCGCCAAGTACGCCGATACCACCCATCGGACTGCCCCAGCCATTGGGCACGAAGGGCTTGAAGTTCGGATCCTTCACGGCGGGCAATGCCACGAAAATGAATATGGTCAGTGCCGCGACCTTGATCAGCACCAGGAAAGCGTTGACCTTGGCCGACTTCGAGGTGCCGATCACCAGCAGGAAGGTGATCGCCAGTCCGATCATGAAGGCGAGCAGGTTGAACGTACCGCCGTCCATCGGGCCGGTGCGCAGGAATTCAGGAAGCCCGAATCCGCCATGGGCAAGAAGGCCGTTCACATAGCCTGACCAGCCGACGCAGACGGTACTGGCGGCGATCGTGTATTCCAGTACCAGCGCCCAACCGACAACCCAGGCCAGGCCCTCGCCGAGCACGCCGTAGGTATAGGTATAGGCGGAGCCGGCGACCGGCACCATCGAGGCCAGTTCGGCGTAGGACAGCGCGGCCAGCGCGCAGATCACTGCGGCGATCACGAAGGCAATCATCATGCCCGGGCCTGCTTTCTGGCCCGCTTCGGCGGTCAGCACGAAGATGCCGGTGCCGATGATGGCTCCGATGCCGAGCAAGGTGAGCTGGATGGGGCCGAGCTGTCGCGTGAGGCTCTTTTTTTCGGCGGTGGCGAGAATCTGATCGAGTGACTTGACGCGCTTGAAAAGCATTGGTGACTCCCCTTGAAAACAAATGCCACACTCGCCTGAAACTGCTGCGAGTACGACGCCATGCGTCGAGGTGACGCGCAACCATAACGGAGCGGGGGAAGGGGAACAAGCTGCGACGCAGCTATCATGGGCATTTCCAAGCCACCCTGCCACAAGTCATGCAATCAGATGTTTCGCGAGTATTGGCCAGTCTACGGGCCTATGTAACCCAGCTTCCGGAAGAGGCCGACGTGGCTTCGGTGTTCACCGATTTCCTGAATACTCATCCGGCGGCGTTCGAGCGCGCACATTCGGCGGGGCATTTCACCGGCTCGGCGTGGCTGGTCAGCGCAGACGGTGAAAGGGTGCTGCTGATGCATCACCGCAAGCTGGACCGCTGGCTGCAGCCCGGTGGTCATGCCGATGGCGATACCGATCTGGCGCGGGTGGCGTTGCGCGAGGCGCGGGAGGAAACCGGCGTGATCGATCTGTGCGTCGAAGGCGACATTTTCGATATCGATCGGCATCGCATACCGGCACGTGCCAACGAGCCGGAGCATTGGCACTACGACGTGCGCTATGTGGTGCGTGCCGGGGCGGACGACCGCTTCACGATCAACGAGGAATCCCAGGCACTGGCATGGCGCTCGGTGGCTGAAGTTGCCGATGGCGCCGCCTTCGATCCCTCGCTGCGTCGGATGGCGCGCAAGTGGCTCTCGCACGGATAGCAGCGCACCCTGTGCGCGATGCTCTTGATGGCATGCGGGAAAAAGCAATCGCGCACGGGGTGCGCTCCTACCCGTATTTCGCCGGCGCCGGATTGAGGTGGCCGCAGGCGTCGCATGTACGCGCCTCGCGCGAACCGTAGAAGCGATCGAACACCGGCGGGAAATCGTGCTCGATGCTGTCGAGCACGAAATATTGTTCGAACAATTTGTGGTTGCAGCGTTCGCAGAACCACAGCAAGCCATCCTTCTCGCCGGCCATGCGGCGGCGCTCGATGACCAGCCCGATCGATGCCGGCATGCGTTGCGGCGAATGCGGCACCCCTGGCGGCAGGTAGAAGATCTCGCCGGCCCGGATCGGGATGTCGCGTGCCTGTCCGTCGTCCTGCACCTTCAGCACCATCTCGCCTTCGAGCTGGTAGAAGAACTCCGGGCCTTCGTCGTAGTGGTAGTCGGTGCGTGCATTGGGGCCGCCGACGATCATGATGATGAAGTCGCCGTCGACGATGCATTTGTTGCCGACCGGCGGCTTCAGCAGATGGCGGTGTTCGTCGATCCAGCGCTGGAGGTCGAGCGGCGGTAGCAAGGCCATGCGAGTTGCTCTCGAAAAACCAGTGGACACCATAACGCCGCGTTCCCGACAAAAACAGCCGCCGGCGCGCGATCAGACTTCCAGCGTGGCCAGGTCGCCTTTCTCTTCCAGCCATGCCTTGCGGTCGCCGGCGCGTTTCTTTGCCAGCAGCATGTCCATCAGCCTGGCGGTGCCGTCATTGTCGCCGATGGTCAGTTGCACCAGCCGGCGCGTATCCGGGTGGATGGTCGATTCGCGCAGCTGCGGCGGGTTCATTTCGCCTAGGCCCTTGAAGCGGGTGGTGCTGACCGCGCCTTTCATTTTCTCGCGCTCGATGCGCTGCAGCATCGCCTGCTTCTCGCTTTCGTCGAGGCAGTAGAACACCTGCTTGCCCACGTCGACGCGGAACAGCGGCGGCATCGCCACGAACACATGGCCTTCGCTGACCAGCTTCGGGAAATGCCGCAGGAACAGTGCCGCCAGCAAGGTGGCGATGTGCAGGCCGTCGGAGTCGGCGTCGGCCAGGATGATGACCTTGCCGTAGCGCAGACTGGAGAGATCGTCCTTGCCGGGATCGCAACCGATCGCGACGGCGAGGTTGTGCACTTCTTCCGAAGCCAGCACCGACGTCGATTCGACTTCCCAGGTGTTGAGGATCTTGCCGCGCAGCGGCAGGATCGCCTGGAACTCCTTGTCGCGCGCCTGCTTGGCGCTACCGCCGGCAGAGTCGCCCTCGACCAGGAACAGCTCGGTGCGGGTGAGGTCGGTGGCGGTGCAATCGGCCAGTTTGCCGGGCAGTTGCGGGCCCTGGGTGATCTTCTTGCGGACGATCTGCTTGGCCGCCTTCAGGCGCGCGCTGGCCCGTTCGATCGCCAGCTGGGCGATGCGCTCGCCCATGTCCACGTTCTGGTTGAGCCACAGGCTGAAGGCATCGTGGATGACGTTCTCGACCATGCCGGCGGTCTGGCGCGAGGACAACCGCTCCTTGGTCTGGCCGGCGAACTGCGGATCCTGCAGCTTGGCCGACAGCACGAAGGCCAGCCGTTCCCACACATCTTCCGGTGCCAGCTTGACGCCGCGCGGCAGCAGGTTGCGGATCTCGCAGAACTCGCGGATCGCGGTGGTCAGGCCGGTGCGCAAGCCGTTGACGTGGGTGCCGCCTTGCGCGGTGGGAATCAGGTTGACGTAGCTTTCCTGCACCAGTTCGCCCTCCGGCAACCAGGCCAGCGCCACTTCCAGACCTTCCACGTCGCGTGCCATGTGGTGCACGAACAAGTCGTTCGGCAAGGCTTCGGTACCGTCGAGTTCGCCGCGCAGGTAGTCGCGCAGGCCGTCCTCGTAATGCCACTCGCAGATTTCGCCGCTGGCTTCGTCGGTGAGCTTCACGTTCAAGCCGGCGCACAGCACGGCCTTGGCGCGCAGCAGGTGCTTGAGCTTCGGCAGCGAGATCTTCGGCGAATCGAAATACTTGGCTTCCGGCCAGAAGCGCAAGGTGGTGCCGCTGCGCTTCTTCGGCACGCTGCCGATCACTTCCAGCGGACTGATCTTGTCGCCGTGCGCGAATACCATCTGATATTCGGATCCGTCGCGGCGGATCGTCACCTCGACGCGGTCGGACAACGCATTGACCACCGAGACGCCTACGCCATGCAGGCCACCGGAGAAGTTGTAGTTCTTGCCGCTGAATTTTCCGCCCGCGTGCAGCCGGGTCATGATCAGCTCGACGCCGGAGACGCCTTCTTCCGGATGGATGTCCACCGGCATGCCGCGGCCGTCATCGCTCACTTCCACCGAGCCGTCGTCGTGCAGCACCACTTCGATGGTTTTCGCGTGACCGGCCAGCGCCTCGTCCACCGAGTTGTCCACCACTTCCTGTACCAGATGGTTCGGACGGGTGGTGTCGGTGTACATGCCGGGGCGGCGTTTGACCGGATCCAGGCCGGAGAGGACTTCAATATCGGCGGCGTTGTAGCGACTGCTCATGCGTGTGTTTCGGATGGTTCAAGACGGCGAAGCATGGGGCGCGCGGGCAGGCAGGGTCAAGCCGATCAGCGGTATCCCTGCGCCTGCAACGAGAACAGGTGCGCATAGTGGCCGTCCAGCGCCATCAGCTGGCTGTGGCTGCCGTGTTCGATGATGCGGCCGTCCTGGATCACGATGATCTGGTCGGCCATGCGCACAGTGGAGAAGCGGTGCGAGATGAGGATCGCGATGCGGTTGCCGGCCAGTTCGCGGAAGTGCGCGAAGATGTCCGCCTCGGCCTGGGCGTCCATCGCGGCGGTCGGTTCGTCCAGTACCAGGATATCTGCGCGCGAGCGCATGAAGGCGCGCGCGAGCGCGATCTTCTGCCACTGTCCGCCGGACAGTTCGCGCCCCTCGCGGAACCACTTGCCCAACTGGGTGTTGAAGCCGGACGGCAGGCCGTCGATGAACTCGCTGGCCATGCCCTTGTCGCTGGCTTCGCGCCAGCGCGCTTCGTCCTCGAAATGGCTGACGTCGCCGGCGCCGACGTTTTCGCCCACACGCATCTGGTAGCGCGCGAAATCCTGGAAGATCACGCCAATGCGTTGCAGCAAGGTGCTTTCGTCCCAGTCGCGCAAGTCGGTGCCGTCGAGCAGGATGCGGCCGCTGTCGGGCGAGTACAGCCGCGTCAGCAGCTTGATCAAGGTGGTCTTGCCCGAACCGTTCTGGCCGACCATGGCCAGCGATTCGCCGGGGCGGATATGCAGGTTGATGTCGTGCAGTGCCGGCTCGCCGGCGCCCGGGTAGGTGAAGCTGACTTGTTCGAAACGGATGCCGTCGTCCGGCATCGCGCCGCGCTGCGCGATGCCGCTGGATGGCGGCACCGGGGTTTCCAGATATTCGTACAAGGTCGACAGATAGAGATTGTCTTCGTACATGCCGCCGATTGCCGACAGCATGGCCGAGACTGCCGACTGGCCCTGGCGGAACAGCATCAGGTACATCGTCATCTGGCCCAGCGTGATGCGGCCAACTACTGTGGTCGCGGCGATCCAGGCATAGGCGCCGTACAGCGTGATCGTGCCGAGCAGACCCAGCCCGAAGCCCCAGCTCTCGCGGCGGACGGTGAGGTCGCGGTCGTCGCTGTAGAGCTTGTCGAAGATGTCCCGATAGCGATCCAGCAGCAATGGGCCGAGGCCGTAGAGCTTCACTTCCTTGGCGTGGTCCTCGCGCGCCAGCACGGTTTCCAGATACAGCTGCATGCGCGTTTCCGGCGAACGCCAGCGGAACAGCCGGAACGCATCGCCGGAGAACTTGGTCTCGGAAAGGAACGATGGCAGCCCGGCCAGCAGCAGCACGACCACCGCCCATGGCGAAAAATGGAACAGCAAGGTGCCGTAGCTGATCAGTGAGATCGCGTTCTGGCCCAGCCCGAACGTGCGCGTGACCAGCGACAGCGGCCGGCTCGACGCTTCGCGTCGGGCGCGGGTGAGCTTGTCGTAAAACTCGGAATCCTCGAAGTGCGCCAGCTCCAGCGTCAGCGCCTTCTCCAGGATCATTACGTTGACGCGCTGCCCCAGTTGCGCGCGCAGCAGCGACTGGCACAGCGACAGCCCGCGCTGGGTACCGGCCAGCGCCGCCACCAGCAGGCCTTCCAGAGCCACCCACTCGAACACCGGTCGCAGCGACGGATGGCCGCTGGCCGTCCAGGTCCGGCTGGCATTCACCACCGCATCGACGATATGTGCGCCGACATAAGCCACGCCGGCCGGCAGCAGGCCGGCGGTGAGCGTCAGCAGCGCCAGCGCGATCGTCAGCGCGCGACTGGTGCTCCACACCAGCTCCAGCGCGCGTCCGCTGTAGCGGAACACGCCCAGGAAACTACGCGTGAGTTCGGTCGATTCAGCGGGTGGCGGCGAGCCGTGGGGTGGAGAGGCGTGGGGTGGCACGTGGGCAGATCGTCAGGGCAAGCGCGCAACCGGCGCGGAAGTCCCGAGATGGGGGCCGTGCCGCTGCACGCAAGTCAAGCAGTGGCCCGACTCAATGCAACTGCACCTCGACGGCTTGCTGATCCGGCTGGTACAGGGCTGGAAACAGCTGTTTGAGGTGTGCCACCTTCGGCGCGTCGTTGTAGACGATGTACGGGTTGTCCGGATGCTCGCTGAAGTAATGCTGGTGGTACGCCTCGGCCGGATAGAACGCCCTCAGCGGCACTACCTGGGTCACGATCGGTGCCGGGAAGGATTTCGCGCCGGTCAGCTGCGCGATGTAGCTGGTGGCGATCTTCTTCTGATCGTCGTTGCCGTAGAAGATCACCGAGCGGTACTGCGTGCCGCTGTCCGGACCTTGCCGATTGAGTTCGGTGGGGTCGAGCGCGACCGAGAAGAACACCTGCAGCAAAGTGCCGTAGCTGACCTGTTTCGGATCGAACTGGATACGCACGGATTCGGCATGACCGGTGCCGCCATCGCTGACCTGCTCATAGCTCGCCGTGTCCGCATTACCGCCGGAATAGCCCGAGACCACCTTGTGCACGCCCTTGACGTGCTCGAACACGGCCTCGATACCCCAGAAGCAGCCACCGGCAAGGACCGCAGTCTCGTCTCCTTGCGCGGCTTTCATGGCATCCACGGTTGGCGCAGGCAACCTCACGACATCGCTCGCGGCAGCGGCCGGTCTGCATGCGGTCAACCCAGCCAGCATCAGGGCAGCGGCGAGGGGAAGGGCTTGGAATACGGTGCGACGGATCATGGCGGGCCTCGCTGGCGATGGGGACGCGTGAAGCGATATAGGGCTTGTGTCGTACGTGGGAGCGATCGTGGCGGATGCAAGCGCAACCGATTCGGGCATTCCCATCCGATATTTCGCTGTCGGGCCGGCAACGGTTACCTGCAACCGGGTTCGCGGCCGGCTAAGATCATCCGCCTGATTTCGACGAGACCTGCCCATGCACGACAGCATCGACCTGCAAGCCTATCTCCGGCGCATCGGCTGGGAGGGCGCGCTCGTGCCCGACATGTCGACTCTGCAGGCCATCGTCACCGCCCATGTGGCGGCGATCCCGTTCGAAAATCTCAATCCGCTGCTCGGCCTGCCGGTAAGCCTGGAGCTGGCCGCACTCGAGCGCAAGCTGGTGCGCGAGGGGCGCGGCGGCTACTGCTTCGAGCAGAACCTGCTGCTGCAAGCCGTGTTGCGGGAGATCGGTTTCGACGTGTCGGGCCTGATCGCACGCGTGCTGTGGACACAGCCCGAGGACGCGATCACGGCGCAGAGCCACATGCTGCTGCGCGTCGAGATGGCGGGCGAAAGCTGGCTGGTCGACGTCGGTTTCGGCGGACAGACCCTGGTCGGAGTGTTGTGGCTGCAGGCTGATATAGAACAGGCGACCCAACTGGAACCGTTCCGGCTGGTACGGGTGGAGGGCGACTGGCGCATGCAATCGCTGGTGCGTGGACAATGGCTGTCGCTGTATCGCTTCGACCTGCGCCCGGTGCCGCTGATCGATTACGTCGTGGCCAACCACTATGTGTCGACGCATCCGGACTCGAAATTCGTGAATCATCTGAATGTCGCGCGCACGCTATCGGATAGCCGACTGAGTTTGCGCAATCGCGAGTTCACCGTACGGCGCATGGGGCACGAACCCGAGCGGCACGTGCTGCGTGACGGCGCCGAGGTACGTCGCGTGCTCGAGCAGGAATTCCTCCTCGAGCTGCCAGCGCATCCGCAGCTCGATCAGCGGCTGGACAACCTGCCGGACAAATTTCCGACCTAGGCGGCGCCTAGGCTTCCGGATCCGCCAGCACGTGGATTTCCACGTCGTCGATGGTGACCGTCTGGCCCGCGTGGATCTTGCAGGTCTTGCGCAACTCGGTGACGGCGTCGACTTTCACCGCGCCGGTGGCGACGATGGCCTTGCCGGCGCCGCCGCTGTCGCACAGGCCGGTCAGCTTCAACAGCATGTTGAGTTCGACGTAAGTGCCTTCCAGTTCAAAATCGATGGTTTGCATGGGAATCCGTGAAAGAAAGTGAAGCCAAGCGTGACACGCTTTTCAGGCGGCCACGTGGCCGTCGTCGAATGCGCTGTCGGGCAGCGCGAGAAAAGCAAACCACGGCCTGTCGTTATCGTTGCCAAAGGTGGCTGCGTCGTCGAGGATGCCGAGCAGGATATTGAAGTCCGCTTCGGCGGTCAGACGCAACTCGCCGACGTGTTCGAACAGCAGCACGTAGCCCCAAGCGGGCATCCAGCCGAGATCGCGCAGGCAGTCGGCCAGCGCGTCCCAGTTGTGCCCGAACGTGGGCGGCAACTGCAACGACACCGCGAGTCGCCGCAGCAGTTCGTTCTTGTCGTGGCAGCCGGCCAGATCGATGCGGCATACGCGCAGTTCGTCGCGGGCGGCGGCTCTGGCGAGGCGGTCGAGATCATCGACGCCGACGAAATACACGCCACTCTGCGTCGGCTTGGTCAGGTCCAGGTCGAAACCGTGCGCGCTCATCGGTTCATCTCGAAGCGGCGAAAGCTGCGGTAGTGATCGTCGGTGTAATACCAGACCACCGGAGGCATACCGCCGGTGATGATGCGTCGAGCGCCGCGGGTTCGCGCACCGGGCGTTTCCACCGTGTACTCGTGGTAGTAACCGCGCGGCTGCTGTGGCAGCAGGCCTTCGTAGTTGCCAAACACCACACCGTCCTGGCTGTGTTCGAACGGGCCGCCGCGGGCGATCGCCTCCAGTGTGGCGCGTGCCTCCATCGGCAGGAATCCAGGCAACGCGGTCGTTCCGTCCTGGGTCGCTGTGGTGGGGCCGGTCGTGTTGGTCGGCGCGGTGGTGTGCTGTTGCCACAGCACTACGGCGAACACCAATGCAGCGAGCAGGATCAATGGATTGAGTCGGCGCATGTGGGCTCGCTGAGTTCGGGTGGAGTGAGCTTAGTGCTGCGGCGCCGGCCGATAAACCGTTGAATGACAACTGCGACTGGTGATCAGTGGTTGCTGTCGACCCGCGATTGCAGCGCCATCGCTGCCGCCGGGTTGCGGTGTTTGGCGGCGCTGATGAAGAAGACGAACACGTCGCGCGGCTGACCTTGAGGCTGTAGCGCAGCGGCATGCGGCAGGCCGCCGATGTCGTTGCCCGATGCCCAGCTACGCGCGTGCGCGGCCCAGCGGTCCAGTTCATCCGGCGCATAGCCGGTGGAGATCCCGTCGGCGCTGCGCATCAACCGCGCATAGGTGAAGTCGCCGGTGAGGTCGGCCAGCGACGGATAGTCGGGTGAGTCGGTGAACACGGTGGGCACGCTATGCCCGCGCGCCAGTTCCACGTAGCGTGGGCTCAGGAAGCTGGGGTGGCGCACTTCCAGCACGTGGCGCAGCGGCTGGCCGTTCAATGTGCGCGGCAGCGCTTCGAGAAAGGCGGCGAGATCGTCGGCATCGAAGGGCCGCGACGGCGGCAGCTGCCACAGGATAGGCCCAAGCCTGTCGTCCATTTCGGCAAGGCCGCCTTGCACGAAACCCTGGATGCCCTTGCCGACCTCGGCCAGCCGCTTGCCTTCGGTGATGTAACGCGGCGCTTTCAGCGAGAACACGAAACCCTCCGGCGTTTCCGCTGCCCACTTTGCATACGTGGCTGCCTTCTGCGCGCCGTAGTAGGTGCCGTTGATCTCGATCGCGCGCAGCTGGCGGCTGGCGAATTCCAGCTCGCGTCGCTGCACCAGCCCGCCCGGATAGAAGTTGTTGCGCCATGGCGCGTAGTTCCAGCCGCCGATGCCGACCCGGATGGCCGGGCCCTGGTCGGCGCCTGCGGTGCTGGCAAACAGGTCGGAAGGTGTATGAGCCATGAGTCGGTGCAGGTGAGCGTCGTTCCATGCATGTTAGCCGCGCCGGGTGCCGTTGCCGACCCGGCTCGCTGTGGCGAGCCATGCAGATGAGCGGTAACCCGTGACTTCCAGCGCTGGTCTTGCGCCGGGTTTGCCGCGATAGTTGAGGAATTGCCACTGGGGAGCCTGCGATGTTCCAGCGATTCTTCTTTCCGCGTCTGGCGGGTTGTTGCGCCTTGTTCGTGGTCGCCTCCGCCGCCTTGGCGCAGACACCTGCCGCGCCGCCGCCAGTGTCGACGCATGACACCGCGCAACCGATGCTGCCGGCGCAGCTGCAGGATTTCGGCGCCTACGTCGACAGCGTGCGCAAGACCTTCGACGTGCCGGGCATCGCGGTGGCGATCGTCAAGGACGGCAAGGTGGTGATGGAGCAGGGTTTCGGCTTGCGCGAGATCGGCAAACCGGATCCGGTCGATGCGCGCACGCTGTTCGCGATCGCCTCCAACACCAAGGCATTCACCGCCGCGGCGCTGCAGCAGCTGGCCGAGCAGGGCAAACTGAAAATGGACGATCGGGTGATCGACCATCTGCCGTGGTTCCGCATGTCCGATCCATACGTGACGCATGAGATGCGCATCCGCGACCTGCTGGCGCATCGCAGCGGCCTCTCGCTGGGCGCCGGTGACCTGCTGTACTGGCCACCGACCTCTTACACCACGAAAGAGGTCGTGCAGCGGCTGCGTAATGTGCCGATCAAGAACGGCTTCCGCAGCGGCTATGCCTACGACAACATCTTGTTCGCGGTGGCCACGCTGGTTATCGAGCAGGCCTCCGGCCAGAGCTACGCCGACTACGTGCGCGACCATATCTTCAAGCCGGTCGGCATGGACGAGTCGCTGATCGACATGACCTACCTCAAGCCTGGCATGGACGTGGCGACGGGCCACGCCAAGTCGGACTTCAAGGATCTCAAGCCGGTGCCGCCGATGGCCTGGGTCAACGATCCAGGCGCCGGCGGTATCTACGCCAGCGTGCATGACCTCGCCAAGTGGATGAACGTGCAGCTGGCCGGTGGCGCCTTGTCCGTGAACGGCGTGGACGGCAAGCCTGCGCGGCTGTTCTCCGAGGACAGCCAGAGCCAGATGTGGAGCATGCTGACGCCGATCAAGATCGGCAAACCGCCGATTCCCGAACTGGCTCCGCTGATGCCGCACTTCTACGGCTACGGCGAGAGCTGGTTCCTGTCCGACTACCGCAACCAGCGGCTGGTCTGGCATACCGGCGGCTGGCCGGGCATGGTCTCGCGGGTAACCCTGGTGCCGGAGCTGCACCTGGGCGTGGTGGTGCTGACCAATGCCGAATCCGGCGCCGCGTTCAACGCGGTGACCTATCGCGCGCTGGACGCCTACCTCAACCCGGCGCAGAAGACAGACTGGGTCGCGATCTACGACAAGGCGGTGAAGAAAGCCGAGGCGAAATCCGACGACAGCTATGCCAGGCACGCGGCAGCACGCAACAAGAACAGCAAACCTTCATTGCCGCTGGCGAAATACGCGGGTACCTACCGCGACCCGTGGTACGGCGACGTCATCGTCAGCCACGAGAACGGCAAGCTGCGTCTGCGCTTCTCCAAGACGGCGCAGCTGGTCGGCAGCATGACGCCGTGGCAGAACGACACCTTCACCGTGCGCTGGGACGACCGCTCGCTCAATGCCGATGCGTTCGTGACGTTCGCGCTGGACATGGACGGCCATATCACCGAGGCGCGCATGGAGCCGATCTCGCCACTGACCGATTTCAGTTTCGACTTCCAGGACTTGCGACTTGCGCCGGTGAAAGGCGACAAGAGCGGCACCCAGGACGATTGATACACCGCCGCGCATCAGGGCATTTCCTGCGCGGCTCACCATATCAGCCATGACCGAGGCAAGGGGAGAGTCATCATGCGCAACCGCTTTCACACAGCCATTGTTCTGCTCTCGTTGGGACTGTTCGCCGGCGCGGCACAGGCACGCACCGATCCCGGCATCACCCATCAGTTCTTTCATGTGCGCCTGAGTACGACGGCGGCGGCACGACCCACCTCGGGCCGGCTGCTGCTGTTCGCGATCGACGCCAAGACCGCCGAAGCGGCAGCCAAGGCTGCGTCCGGCGGCAAGAGCGCCGTGGTGGAGGAGGTGGACGCCAACCCGTTCCGCGCCACCGAAACCAGCGTGGCAGCACGCGAGATCAACGATTGGGCGCCGGGACAGACCGTCGCCATCGATGCCGACCAGATGGTATTCCCGTCCGCCTTTTCGCGGCTGCCGCCGGGCGACTATCTGCTGCAGGCGGTGCTCGACGTCAATCACGACTACAACTATCACGGCCGCAGCGGCGGCGACCTGCGGAGCAAGGTGGTGGCGGTGCATCTGCCGACGACATCGCCGGCAACCTTCGAGCTGGTCGACACCGTGCCTGCACGCCAGCCGTGGCAATTCCCCAAGGGAGCGATGAGTGAGCTGTCGATGCGCCACCTTGACGAGGCTCGTGCACACGCGCAGTCGATCGACTTCAACAGCCCCGGGCTTGGGGCGTTCTGGGGCCGGCCGATCACCATGCGCGGCTGGGTGCTCACGCCGCCTGGCTATGAGAACAGCACGCAGCGTTATCCCACGGTCTATGTCACGCACGGCTACGGCGGCGATGCGACGATACTGAGCGCCAACGCGACGGTGGTTTACGCCGCGATGGCGGAACAGCAGATGCCGCCGATGATCTGGGTGTTTCTCGACGAGTCGAGTCCGACCGGTACGCACGAGTTCGCCGACTCGGTCAACAACGGTCCGTGGGGGCAGGCACTCACCACCGAGCTGATTCCGCACCTGGAATCCCAATACCGCATGGACGGTACGGTCAACGGCCGTTTCCTCAACGGCCATTCCTCGGGCGGCTGGGCCACGCTGTGGCTGCAGACGCGTTATCCGAAAATCTTCGGAGGCACTTGGTCGACCTCGCCCGATCCCAGCGACTTCCATGATTTCACCGGCGTCGACCTGTATGCGCCGAACGCCAACGTCTATCGCCGGGCGGATGGCTCGGCTTATCCGCTGGTGCGCGATCACGCTAAGGTGCTCGGTACGTTCGAGCAGTTTGCCAGGATGGAGCGCGTGCTCGGTCCGTATGGCGGCCAGCTGGCCTCGTTCGAATGGGTGTTCTCGCCGCGTGGCGAGGATGGCCGGCCTGAGCCGATGTTCGACCGTGCCACCGGTGCCGTCGACCCGGCGGTAGTCAATTACTGGCGCGACCATTACGACATCGCGTGGCGTCTGCAGCATGAATGGCCGCAGCTGAAACCCGACCTGGACGGCAAGATTCACCTGGTCGTCGGCACCGCCGACACGTTCTATCTGGACGGCGCCGCGCACAAGCTGAAGGCGGTGCTCGACGGCCTGCACGCCAAAGCGGACTTCCGTTTCCTGCCTGATCGGACCCACTTCGATTTGTATGTCGTGGGCAAGGACCGTCAGGGTTTGCTCAAGCAATTCAGCTGGGAGATGTATGCGGTGGCACGGCCGGATTCGAAGTTGAAACCGGTCGCGACGGCGCCGTAGTGGTGCGAACAGTGTCATGGCAGCGGGGCTGTGGGGCGTGGCCCAGCAGGGAGGTTCGCAAGTTCATTCGAAACAGCCGTCCGGCGGATGAATGTCATGCCGCACGTATATATCGCGGTCATGATTTTGCGGCATAGTCGCGCTGCAGGCACGGTCGTTGCGCGTGCCTGGGAGTGTCTTCGCGAATTCACGTTGGAGGGAGTCTGAATGAAATCGTCAAATCTGATGGCCATTGCATTGGCTTGTCTGCTGGCCGTCCCGGCCGTCTATGCACAACAGGCGTCCGCACCCGCCGGTTCCACCGGCCAGTGCAAGGACGGTAGCTACTCCAGCCAGGCCACCAAGAAGGGGGCGTGCAAGGGGCACAAGGGTGTGAAAGAGTGGTATGCCGCCGCCCCGGCTGCCGCAGCCGCCGCCGCCCCGGCAGCCGCGGCCGCTGCCGCACCAGCAGCTGCCCCGGCCGCCGCAGCCGCAGCTGCTCCAGCCTCGAACAGCGCCATGAAGTCCCACGCCATGCCGGCGCCAGCCGCCGCGGCAGCGCCCGGTGGTGGCCCTGGCATGGTCTGGGTCAACGACAAGAGCAAGGTCTACCACTGCCCGAGCGACAAGTGGTACGGCAAGACCAAGCACGGCGAGTACATGAGTGAGGCCGATGCCAAGGCCAAGGGCAACCATGCCGAGCACGGCAAGGCCTGCACGCCATAACAGCTGATGCAATCTGGTCATGCAAGAGGCCGGCGCAAGCCGGCCTCTTGTTGTCTGATCAACGCGCGGATCAACCCGGTTTCGGCTGCCACGGGTCGTAGCTGCCGAAGTACCACAGATGGCCTTCCGGGTCGTGGCAACTGTAGCCGGCGCCGCCGTATTCCTTTTCGGCATAGTCGTCGACGATCACTGCACCGGCGGCCTTGGCCTGCTGGTAGTGCGACTTGCAGTTGGCGACGATCACGCAGGCGCACTGTGTTTCGCGGCCACCGATCTCGTCAGGCTGGGCGATGTGCCGACCGAATTCGTTGTCGCGGACTTCACCGACCATGACCATGCCGTTGCCGAAGGTGAGCTGGGCATGCTCCACGCCGCCTTGTTCGTTCTCATACACGGCATGCTTTTCGAAGCCGAATGCCTTGCACAGCCAGGCGATCGCGGCATGCGCGTCGCGGTAGCGTAGGCAGGGAATGATGGTGCTGCCGGTTTGGCTGGATGCGGACATGAGGCTGGCTCCATGGTCGAAGTTCATGGCGACGAATGTTGCTGATGCCGTATCAATCCCGATCGTCGTGGCTCTCGGCGATCGGCGGCAGCCGGCGCAGCACCATACTCTGCGGACTCGTCATCGGCAGCTTGGCATTGCGCAGGCTTTCGAGAATCTGGAACAGCAGGTCGCTCTTTACGCCACTGACATCGCGCGGGCTGTTGACGTAGGCGATGCAGTTGAAAGTCATCGAGCCGGCATCGAGATTTTCCAGCTGCACGCTGGGCGTCGGCATGTTCAGGATGTCCGGATGTGCGTGCAGCACTTCCAGGATCAGCTCGCGCGCCTTGCCCGCATCGGTCTCCAGTGGCATCGACAGCTTGATATTGACGCGGCCCTGGGCGTTGGCGAGGGTCACGTTGCGCACGTTCTGGGTGATGAACTGCGAGTTCGGCACGATCATGGTCGAGCGATCAGCCATCTGGATCTCAGTGGCGCGCACGTTGATCCGGCGGATGTCGCCCTCGACGCCGCCGATGGCGACCCAGTCGCCCACTTTCACGGGCCTCTCGGCCAGCAGGATCAGGCCGGAGATGAAGTTCTGCACGATCGCCTGCAAGCCGAAGCCGATACCGACCGAAAGCGCGCTGGCCATCCAGGCGATACCTTGCAGGTCGACCTTCAATGCGAGCAGCGCCAGCACGAACACCAGCACGCCGCCGACATAGCCGAGCAGGGTCAGCATCGAATTCTGCATGCCGGAGTCGAGCGAGGTCTTGGGCAGCAGCTGGTCGCTCAGCCAGCGCTTGATCACGCGCAAGACGAGCAAGCCCAGCGCGAATACCAGCACGGCGTCGAAGATATTGCCGGGCACGACATTGAGCGAGCCCAGCGTGCCGCCCGACAGCAGCGTGCCCACACGTCCGGCGAGCTCCTGCGGGCCTGCGCCAAACGGCGCCAGCACGATCGCCACTGCCAGGATCAGCAGCATGGCCCGGGCTATGCCGGACAATAAGGTGCCGGTCTGTTCCAGCGCGCCGGAAGCGAGCCCGAAGCTGGTTTGCAGGCGCGTACCGCTACGTCCCTTGGGGTCGAAAACGGTGTCGAAGATGTCGTCGACCAGATACATCAGCAAGTACAGCGCGGTGAGGATCACTCCCACCCACAACATTTGCCCCGCGATAAAAAACGCAAAGGCGATGTAGCCCGTGATCACGCCCAGCAGCACGATGCCGACACCGACGAATGCCGCCGCGACCACCAGGCCCACCCAGACCGGCCGCTGTGCCGTCAGTTCGCCCGCGGCCAGCGTGGCGCGCCGCGACTGGCCCAGCCGCATCAGCGCACTGCCCACCAGCAGTGCGATCAACACGGCGAGCAGCGCGCGCGTCGTCACAGTGATCGCCAGGCTGGCGCCGATGGCGTTGTTGATGCTTTCGACCACGCCACGCAACAGGGCAGCGCCACCGAGCAGCGCCGGGAATGCGCGCAGCCGATGCGCGGCATCGTCGGACAGGGTGGACAGGCGCCAGGAAGGACGCTTGCTGGAGAGCATCGCGCGGCCGAGGCCGGTCATGAAGGCGGCGAAAGTCACCAGCCGCACCAGCTTCTTCGCCAGATCATCCAGATCATCAGCCAGCAGGTCGTTCCAGCTCAGCGCGAGGTAGGCGGAGCGCGCAGCCAGTCCGATCGCTAGCGTGTAGGCGAGCGTCATCGCCACGGCAAGCGCACTGCGCCGCAGCCGGCCCGTTGGCATATGTTGGGTCGTCACTCGCACCAGCACTCGCTCGATCAGCCAACGCCCCACGCTGAGCAGCAGTACAGAGGTGATCAGGCACAGTACGAACGGCGCGCGATTGGGCGGTTGCCAGGCCTGCTGCACGATCAACAAGGCATTGCTACCCAGCTGTTCCGCTCGCCGCATGTCGTCGGGAAACGCTTTGGCCGGGTCCGCCCAGAATGTGCGGCTGAACGGTGTCGCCGTGCGCGAACTGAGCTGGGTCTGGAACTGGTCGCGCCGCAGTTCGGCGACGTGAGCGGCCAGCTGAGTGGCCTCGGTGCCCAGCGAGTTGGCCTGCTTGATCTGGCCTTCCAGATCATTCTTGGCCATGGTCAGCTCTTTGCGCTGCGAACTCAGTTGCGGCGACTCGGGCGGAGCGCCCTTGGCCGGCGGCGGGCCAAGTACGTCGAGCCGCGTCTGCAGCCCGGCCGACTGCGGCGACAATGTGGATGCCAATTGTTCGGCCTGTTGCTGCACGTCCAGCGCACGATTGCGCAAGTCGCCCAGCGGCACGTCGGTCTTCTTGGAATCCACCGCGGCCTTGATGTCGTCGAGCTGGGCTCGCAGCTGGGTCAGCGTCTGCGCCGGCGTGAGGGCTGGTGCTGCCGCAGCCGGTGCAGCGGCCTCCGGAGTGTCCTGCGCCAGAACGCCGCCGCTGCAAACCGCCAGTAACAGAATAAGGAGATAGCGGATCAGAGTAGACATCCGGCCATGATCGGAGCGTGGCCGCGGGCGGTCAATCACGCCGCTGGAGTTTCGAGGCTGGCGTTCAGTATTGAACCGCCCAGGATGACGCTCAGACGTATGGCCTCTCTGCGAGGTTATATGGTCAGCAGTGAAAACCAGTACGCGGCAATCCAGGACACACTCATGTCCCAGGCTGCTGGAATCCGCATGCGCGAATCGCAGCCACCGTGTAGTGTTTCGAGATGGAGATGGCGTGATGAAGAGCTCCACGAGACTGATGCTGGGCGCGGCCTTGTCGATGGTCTTGTCCACGGTTGCCGCCGCCAATCCTGCGGTGCTGCCCGCGCGCATCGCCAAAGTGGCGCAGCAATACACCGAAGCCGGGGTCTACCCGGCGATGGTCATCGTCATGGTGGATGGCGATCGCAGCCAGGTCGTCGGTTTCGGCAAGCTGGCCGATGGTCGTGCGCCCGACGGCGACACGGTGTTCGAGATCGGTTCGGTGACCAAGACCTTCACCGCGCTGCTGCTGGCGCAATCGGTGCTGGCGGCGGAATTCACACTGGACACGCCGGTGGCCACATTGCTGCCGGAGTTCAGGATGCCTTCGCGCAACGGCAAGCCGATCACGCTGGGTCTGCTGGCCGAGCAGTACTCCGGACTGCCGCGCCTGCCGGGCAATCTGCGGCCGGCGGACCTGGGCGATCCCTACGCCGATTACGGCCGCGACCGGCTCAAGGCGTTCCTCGCCGGCTACGCCTTGCCGCGCGATCCCGGTGCAGCCTACGAATATTCCAACCTCGGCTTCGGCCTGCTTGGCGATGCCTTGGCGCAACATGCGCACCTTACGTATGGCGAATTGCTGCAGCGCGAAGTGCTGACGCCGTTGGGCATGCGCTCCAGCGGTGTCGAACTGACGCCTGCGTTGCGTGCGCGCCTCGCCCCGGGTCACGATGAACGAGGACAGCTGGCGAAGCACTGGCAACTTGGTGCACTGGGAGGTGCTGGTGCGTTGCTCAGCAGCGGTGCCGACATGCTGCCTTACCTGCTGGCCAGCATGGGCCAACGGAAGACATCGTTGAACGCCGCGATGGCGCTGACCCACACGCCGCGGCGCGACATCGGCAAGGAAGATGGCGACCGTGATCGCATCGGACTGGCCTGGATGATCCACCACACGCCGCAAGGCGACGTGGTCTGGCACAACGGCGAAACCGGCGGCTACAGCAGCTTCATCGGCTTCACCAGCGATGGTCGGCGCGGCGCGGTGATCCTGACCAATGCCACCGGCGCACCGCAGGAGCTGGGCTTTGCGGCCTTGCTGCCGTCCGCGCCGCTGCCGGTGGTGCATAAGGCGATCGCCCTGCCGTCTGCACAGCTCGATGCCTATGTTGGCCAGTACATGATTGCGCCGGGCCTTGCGCTGAACGTGTCGCGTCGCGATGACCAGCTGTTCGCCCAGGCCGTCGGGCAGGGTGCGTTTCCGATTTTCGCCAGCGCGCCCGATGCCTTTTTCGCCAAAGTCGCGGCGATCACCATCGATTTCGAACGCGATGCCACCGGCAAGATCGATGCGCTGACCCTGCATCAAGGCGGCGTCGATCGCCGCGCGCGGCGCACGGACACCGTGACCGCCTTGGATGGCGCTCGCAGCGTTCCGCTCGATCCGGCGGTGTTGCACGGCTATGTGGGCCGCTACGCCTTGGCCCTTGGCGTGGAGTTCGCCATCACGGTTGAGCATGGTCAGCTCTACGCCCAGTTGACCGGGCAGGCCGCGTATCCGGTCTATGCCACGGCGGCGGATCATTTCTTCTATACCGTAGTCGACGCGCGGCTGGATTTTGAACGCGATGCCAGCGGCCGTATCGTTGCTCTGGTGCTGCACCAGAACGGACACGAGCAGCGGGCACCACGGCAACAGTGATACCGTCGGGCATGGCGAGCCGCACTGCCTTTCAGGCATCCATGGCGTGCGGCCCTTGCGAAACCGCTCGCCAGCAAGCACGTTACCGGTTCTTCTGCATCTTGCGATTCCCATGATCTTTCGCTGGTTCGAATCCCTCATCGACGCGTTCAAGGATCCCGTCGACAGCATGCCGCCGAAGCCGGTATGGCGCTTCTACGCGTTCTACCTGCGCCAGGTGTGGCCGGTGTTCGCCGCGGCGATCGTGGTGGGTTTTGCGGTGGCGATCGTGGAGGTATCGCTGTTCGGCTTCATCGGCAGCATCGTCGACATGGCCAAGGGCGCGCCGAGTGCGACGTTCTTCCACGAGCACGGGCGCAGCCTGCTGTGGATGGGCTTCGTGGCGTTGATCGCGCGACCGGTGCTGGGCAGCCTGCACGATTTGCTGGTGAACCAGGCGATCGTGCCCAGCCTGACCAACCGCATCCGCTGGCAGAACCATCGCTACGTGATACGCCAGAGCCTGGGCTTCTTCCAGAACGACTACGCCGGTCGCATCGCCAACCGCATCATGCAGACGGGCGCCTCGCTGCGCTCCTCGGCGGTGCAGATCGTCGACGCGATCTGGTACGTCACCATCTATACCGGCAGCGCGATCGTGCTGTTCGCCAAGGCGGATTTCTGGCTGGCTGCTCCGCTGGTCGTGTGGGTGTTCGCGTATGTCGGCCTGCTCGGCTTTTTCATTCCGCGCGTCAAACAGCGCTCCTGGAAGGCTTCGGAGGCGCGCTCGAAACTGATGGGCCGTATTGTCGACGGCTACAGCAACGTGCTGACGCTGAAGCTGTTTGCGCATACCCATCGCGAGGAAGCCTACGTCGCCGACGCCATGGCCGAGCAGACCGACAAGCTGCGTCGGATGACCCGCGTCACCACCGCGATGGATGCCAGCATCACCACGCTCAACGGCTTCCTGATCGTGGGCACCTCGGCGCTGGCGCTGTGGCTGTGGAGCGAGGGCAGGGTGACGGTGGGCGCGATCGCGCTGTCGACCGGGCTGGTGATCCGCATCAACAACATGTCGGGCTGGATCATGTGGGTGGTCAACGGCATCTTCGAAGACGTCGGCACCGTGCAAGACGGCATCACCACGATCTCGCAACCGCGCGCGGTGCAGGATCGCGAAGGTTCAATGCCGCTGGAAGTCACCAACGGCGCGGTGCGTTTCGAGCACATCCATTTCCATTATGGCAAGCAGGGTGGGGTGATCGCCGGGCTCGACCTGGCCGTGCGCGCGGGCGAGAAGATCGGCGTGGTCGGCCCGTCCGGTGCGGGCAAGTCGACCCTGGTTAATGTGCTGCTGCGGCTGTACGACCTCGAAGGCGGCCGCATACCGATAGACGGCCAGGACATCGCGAACGTCACCCAGGAAAGCCTGCGCTCGCAGATCGGCGTGGTGACCCAGGACACCTCGCTGCTGCATCGTTCGATCCGCGACAACCTGCTGTACGGCCAACCCGACGCCAGCGAAGCGCAGATTCTCGGCGCCGTTCGCAAGGCGCGCGCCGACGAATTCATTCCGCAACTGGTGGACGGCGAAGGCCGCACCGGCTACGACGCGCTGGTCGGCGAGCGCGGCGTAAAACTTTCTGGTGGCCAGCGCCAGCGCATCGCGATCGCCCGCGTGCTGCTGAAGGACGCGCCTATCCTGGTTCTGGATGAAGCGACCTCGGCGCTGGATTCCGAAGCCGAGGCCGCCATCCAGGACAGTCTCGATATCTTGATGCAGGGCAAGACCGTGATCGCCATCGCCCATCGCCTGTCCACGATCGCCCGGATGGACCGGCTGGTAGTGTTGGACAAGGGCCACATTGTGGAAACCGGCACGCACGCGGAACTGATCGCGCACGAGGGTTTGTATGCGCGGCTGTGGAAGCGGCAGACCGGCGGTTTTGTGGCGGCCGAAGATGCGCTGGGGTGATGATCTGGCCTGATGATGTCGTGCGTCAGTGTCGAGTCCTTGCGGCAGATAATCCAACCCCGCCCCGGCTGTTTTCTCGCCCGGGGCGAACCCGAGGTGTCCTTTTGAATCATCAAGTGGTGGTACGGACAGTGCGGCGCCAGGACTTTCCAGCCTGGAAAGTTCTGTGGGATGGCTACAACGCCTTCTACGGCCGAAGCGGGCCAACTGCGCTGCCGGACGAAATCACGCAGACGACCTGGTCACGCTTCTTCGACGCTTATGAACCCGTGCATGCAATTGTTGCCGAGAGTGCCGGCGAGTTGCTTGGCCTGGCGCACTTCCTGTTCCATCGCAGCACCATCCAGCTCCACCCGAGTTGCTACATGCAGGATTTGTTTGCGGTCGAGGCGGCCCGGGGCAAAGGCGTCGGTCGCGCGCTGATCAATGCCGTCTACGAGCGCGCGGAGCAGGCGGGTTCGCCACGTGTCTATTGGCAGACCCACGAGACGAATGCAACGGCCATGCAGCTGTATGACAAGGTTGCCGAGAAGTCCGGGTTCGTCGTGTACCGCAAGCTGCTGTAGGTAGAGCCGCCAGTCGCGTAAATGATGGGATGACCACCGTGGCTTGGACCCCATGTTGTCGATCCCGGTCACGCCGACAAATTCGCCAACACTTCCTCGAACACGTCGGCCGGCATCGGCCGTCCGAGGAAATAGCCTTGCAGGATGTCACAGCGCAACAGACGCAGCAGTTTGGCCTGTTCTTCGGTCTCGACGCCCTCGGCGACCACGCGCAGCGACAACGAATGAGCCAGGTTGATGATGTTGGTGATCATGCCCATGGTCTCCGGACTCTGCGTCAGCGTGGCGACGAATGACTGGTCGATCTTGATCTCGTCCGCAGGCAGGCGCGTCAGGTAATTGAGCGACGAGTAGCCGGTGCCGAAGTCGTCGATGGAGATGTGGCAGCCGAGTTCGCGCAGCTTTTCGAGCAGCGGGACGTTGTGTTCGATATCGTCCATCAGCAGGCTCTCGGTGATCTCGATGTCGATGCCCTGGTCGGCGCGGTGAGGCTCGAGAATCGCGCGGTACTGGTCGAGAAAGCCGCTGTAGCGCAGTTCACGCGCGGACACGTTGACCGCGATCCGCAGGCCGGGTTGGTAGCGGGCGCGCCAATCCACGACGTGGGCCAGCGCATCACGCAGCACGTATTGCCCCACTGGCACGATGAGCCCGGTCTCTTCCAGCACGGATATGAATTCGGCAGGCTGAACCATTTCGCCTGGACGGCGCCAGCGCAGCAGCGCCTCGGCGCCGAGCAGCCGGTTGTCGACGGCAAGGAACTTGGGCTGGTAGAACAGTTCGAACTCACCTTGATCGAGAGCGTGGCGCAGATCATGCTCAAGTTTCAGCCGGCGGGTGGCGCGGCCTTGCAGGTTCTCGCTGAACACGTAGAGCAGTTCGTCGCGCCGCTCGGCTTCTGCCAGCGCGGACATCCCGTTGCGTTCGAGTATTTCGCCGTTGTCGCCATGCTGCGGCGCGATGGCGACGCCGCCCTGCGGGTTGATGTAGATCTCTTCGCCGTAGATCGTGAAAGCCTGGTTCTCGAACCTGCGCAGCTGCGCGTGAAGACGCTCTATCTCCGCGCTGAGTCGGTCGGTGATGGGATAGGCGAGCAGGAAGGTGCAGCCCTCGGGGTGAGCCACGAAACCGGTAGCGGCGAATATGCGGCGCAGGCGTATGCCGACCTGTTCCAGGCAGTGGTCGCCGAACGCGCGGCCGCGCGAGTCGTTGATGTAGGCAAAGCGCCGGATATCCAGCACGCAGACGATCACCGGGCCGCAGGCCAGCATGGACTGCACCTGTTCGCGAAACGCACTCCGGTTGGGCAGGCCGGTCACCGGGTTGTGGTAGGCGAGATATTCCAGTCGCTCGCTCTTGGCGATGAAATCACCGGCGTGATCGATTTCTTCCGCCAGCCGCTCGAGCAGGCCGATTTCCTCCTCGTCGTAGTCGCGCACGGATTCCGAGAACAGTGTCAGGACGCCCCAGGGTTCGGCGCCCCCCAAGGGCAAGGCCACCTCCGACATGACGCCGGCCTGTTTCATTTCCTCGCGAAGCTCGGCGGGAACATCCGCCATGGCGAAATCGCCAATGACGATCTTGTGCTTTTCCCGGAATGCCCGAATGCCGGGGTGCTGATGATAGCGGCCAGGTGCGTTGACGGGCATGGGATCGTCCGGCGCGACCGATTGCAGAATGGCCGTGTCGCCATAGCTCCCAGCTACGCGCAGCGTGCCGGCAGCGGTGCCCTCGCCGATACATGCCGCCTTGAATCCGCCCTGGTCGACGGCGACACGACAGGCGTTGTGCAGCAGTCCGCTGCGGTCCGACGCCCGCACCACGATGTTGCCGATGGCGCTCAGTACCGCATGGATGTGGACGAGCCGGTTGATCCTGGCTTCCTGGGCGAGGCGTTCGGTATCGTCATGGTTGGCGCCGCGGTAACCGATGGCACGGCCATCGACGTCCAGTACCGGGTTCGCCGTGCTCTCCAGAATGTGCACCCCGCCATCGCGGTGCCGCCAGCGCAGCGGCTGCCGCCGCCATGGCCGCGGGTATTCGAGAAAGGACGGGATGCGTTCGACGACGCTGGCGCGGTCCTCGGGGTGGATCAGCATCGCCACGTTGTGGCCCAGCAATTCGTCGGCGGAATAGCCGAGCATATGTTGCACGGCGTTGTTGGTGTAGATCAGTCGGCCTTCGCGGTCGACTTCCCAGATCCAGTCCTGGCTTGCCTCGATGATGCTGCGGAAGCGTTCCTCGCTCTCATGCAAGGCGCGCTCGATGCGGTCGCGTTCGGTGATGTCGCGGATGAACATCGTGTAGAGCCGGCCTTGCGAGCTGTCCTGGCTGGAGACGGTTGCTTCGATGGTGAATTCGCTGCCGTCCCGCCGCCGGGCATGCAGCAGGCGCGGCCCGCTCTGCCCTGGGTCGGGCTCGCCGATCAGCGCGTCACAGAGCGGTGGGGGGAAGAATTCACCGAGTGGACTGTGCAGGGTCGTCGCACGCTCGCATCCGAACATGGTCTCGGCGGCCGCGTTGAAAAGCATGATCTTCTGTTGCTCGTCGAAGGCGATGATCGCGTCGAGCGCCGACTCGATCAGGCCGGACAGGCGCGCCTCCGTCTGCGCCAGACCCTGGCATGCGCGCTCGAGCTCGGTGCTCTTGTCCTCGAGTTTGCGCACCAGCGTCTCGCTGTACTGTCGAAGGATCGGTGACTCGATCTCGCCTGGTGCCGACGAAGTGGCAGCACTGCGCGGCATATTGATGGCCGCTTGCAGCGCGGCAATGATGACGTCAGTAGGGGCTGGCTTCGAGATGTAGGCATCGGCACCTGCATTTCGTGCCAGTTCGCGATCGGTGGTCGAGTTGTAGGTGCTGGTGTAGAGCACCAGCGGGAGGTGGCTGAAGCGCTTGTCTTTCCTCACCTCCAGGCTGAGCAGGTAGCCATCCATGCGCGGCATGAGGATGTCGGACACCACGCCGTCGACCGTCTCGCGCTCGAGTATTTTGAGCGCTTCGATGCCGTTGACGGCCTCAAGCACCTCGTGCCCCGCCTCCTCCAGTTGGAGACGCAGCAGCTTGAGGTTGGTCGGCCCGTCGTCGACGATCAGGATTTTCATCCGGAGCCGGCTCGCTGCAGGTAGACGGCAGCCTGCGCGGGAAACGCGCGGGTGTCGATCGGCTTGGCGATGTAACCATCGCAGCCGGCATCCAGCGCGTTCTCCTTGTCACCTTTCATCGCGTAGGCGGTGAGGGCGACGATGGGTACATGCTTGAAGCGATCCTCGGCCTTGAGTTTTCGCGTGAGGGTCAAGCCGTCCATGCCGGGCAACGAGATGTCCATAAAGATGAGGTCGGGGACAGTATCGCGAAGGAAGACCAGCGCCTGCTCGGCGTCGACCGCCTGATCCACCCGATAGCCCTCAAGTTCGAGTACGCACAACGCCAGTTTCAGGTTGGTGGGGTTGTCGTCGATGATGAGGATGCGCTGCTTCATGCCAATTGCGCCTGAGCCGGCAGCAACACCGTGACTGTGGTGCCACGTCCGAGCTCGCTTTGCACGGTGATGGTGCCGTGCTGGATCTCGATCAACTTCCGGGTCAATGCAAGACCTAGCCCGGTACCCTGGAGGCGGCTCGCAGCACCGCGCTCGATCCGCTGAAATTCGACGAACAGGCGGCTCAGATCTTCGGTCGCCATACCGATGCCGGTGTCCGTTACCTGGAGTTGCAATTCCCCGCCAGGAAGGTGTGCAGCGCCGATATCCACGCGCCCTCCGGAGTTGGTGAACTTGACCGCGTTGGAAAGCAGGTTCAGCAGGATTTGCTTGAACTTGTGACGGTCGAGGCTGACATGGTCGAGCGTCGGCGCGATGGTCGTGGTCACCGCAATCCGCTTCTCGTCGGCCTGTGGCGAGAGCACCGCGCAGACTTCGCCGATGGCCTGCGGCAGCGGGAAATCCTCCTCCTGCAACTCCATGCGGCCCGCCTCGATCTTGGCAAGGTCGAGCAGGTTGTTGACCAATTGCAGCAAATGCTGGCCGCAGTTGAGGATGTCGCCCAGAAACTCCTTCTGCTTGTCTCCGAGCGGACCGGCCTTGCCGTCCGCCAGCAGTTGCGAAAAGCCGATGATGCCGTTCAGCGGCGTACGCAGCTCGTGCGACATGTTGGCCAGGAACTGGCTTTTCAGCCGGTTCGCCTCCTGCAGCGAGGCTTCGACCTGCTTGCGTTCGGTGACGTCGCGAATCGCGCTGGATATCAGCAGCCCGCTCTCGGTCTGCAGCGGACTCAGGCTGATCTCGACAGGGAATTCGGTGCCGTCCTTGCGCAGGCCGAAGAGTTCCAGTCCGGTTCCCATGTTGCGGGCCCGCGGCTGCGCGAAGAAACCCGCGCGGTGGTCGGGATGCCGGTTGCGGTAACGTATCGGCACCAGGATCTCGATCGGCCGGCCAAGCAGCTCTTCGCGCTTCCAGCCGAACAGGGACACTGCCTGCGAGTTCGCCAGTTCGATCAGACCATGGCGATTGACGATCACCATGGCATCGGGCGCCGACTCGAGCAGGTCCCTGAATTTTTCCTCGGCGCGCTTGCGCACGGTGATGTCGCGCACGGCGCTCATGACCATCGTGCTCCCGTCCATCACGATGGGGCTGAGGCTGATTTCCACCGGAAATTCTTCGCCGTCCTTGCGGCGGCCGTACAGTTCCAGGTCTGCTCCCATCGCGCGGGTGCGCGGCTGCGCAAAAAATCCGCTGCGGTGACCGGCATGTGCTCTTCGGTACCGCTCGGGCAGCAGGATATCCACGGATTGCCCGACAAGCTCGTCGCGCGCGTAGCGGAAAACACGCTCGGCCTGCGAGTTGGCGAACAAAATCCGGCCGCCGGAGTCAGCCATGACAATCGCATCCGGCATGGCTTCCAATAGATCGTTCAGCTGCTGCCCGGCTAGATCGAACATGGCTATCTCCTTGAGGCCACGAGCGGGACCCGCCAACTCACGCGTCACAGGCTTGCGAACGGCCTTCCGGCCAAAAGCGAAAGCAGTGATGCAATCTGTGCAAAACGTCGTTTAAGGAAACAGATCAACTGCGGGTTGATGCATCGAGACTGTCGTAGTGTCCCAATAAAGCCCGCCCCCCCCTGCGTGCTGCTGGGACGGACTATACGCCCAGTGAGCGGGATGGGCATGGCCGTTCCGGCACCCTAAAAGGCATAGGCAACCCCACCTCTACGGGCCCGCAAGGCTGAACGCTCCCATGAAGAGGCCTCATGTCGCAGGCTCTTGACTCTGGACCTAGATCAATGGTCTAGAGTAGGCGGCATGAACATGCAAACCTCCCCCCTGACCATCGGTGCCGTCGCCAAGCGCGTCGGCGTGGCGATCGACACGATCCGTTATTACGAGCGCGAGGGCCTGCTGCCCGAGCCGCAGCGGCGTGCCTCGGGCTATCGCAGTTATGGCGACAGCACGGTGGCGCAGTTGCGCTTCATCCGGCGGGCCAAGGAGCTGGGCTTCACGCTGGAGGAGATCCGCGAGCTGCTGACGCTGTCGGCGGATCGCCAGCGCGGGGTGAAGGCGGTGAAGCAGCGCGCGCAGCAGCGGCTGGCGGCGATCGAGCAGCGCATCGCCGAACTGCAGCGCGTGCGTGACGGACTGGCGCAGCTGGTGGCGTCGTGTCCGGGGCATGGCAAGCCGGAGGAATGTCCGATCCTGCGCGCCTTGAACGATGCCGAGGTGAAGCCATGAACGGGCACGGTTCCTGCTGCGCTGCCAGCGGCAAACCGGTGGCCGGCATCGCGGTCGATCCGGTGTGCGGCATGACGGTGGATCCGCTGACCGCGAAGCATCACGCCGAGCACGATGGCCGCAGGTATTACTTCTGCTCCGCGCGTTGCCGGGAGAAGTTCGTGGCCGCTCCGTCCGCTTATCTGGAAGAGCGCGCGGCGCCACCGCCGGTGCCGCCCGGTACCGTCTACACCTGCCCGATGCATCCAGAGATCCAGCAGATCGGCCCTGGTCATTGCCCGATCTGCGGCATGGCGCTGGAACCGATGATGCCGACGCTGGACGAGGACGATGGCGGCGAGTTGTCTTCGATGACCAGGCGTTTCTGGACCCTGCTGGCGCTGACCGTGCCGGTATTCGTGCTGGCGATGGGGCCGCATCTGCTCGGCTGGCATCTGCCCGCGCCATGGGATGGAGCGGCGGGCTGGGTCGAGGCGGTGCTGGCCAGCATCGTGGTGCTGTGGGGCGGTGCACCGTTCTTCGCACGCGGCTGGCGCTCGCTCACGCCATGGCGTCCGAACATGTACACGCTGATCGCGCTGGGTACCGGCGTGGCGTGGCTGTATAGCGCGGTGGCGTTCCTGTTGCCTGGGATATTCCCGCCCGGCTTCCTCGACATGCATGGCCGGGTCGCGGTGTATTTCGAGTCGGCGGCGGTGATCGTCACCCTGGTCACGCTGGGCGATTTTCTGGAGCTGCGTGCGCGCCGGCGCACCGGCGCGGCACTGAAGGCGCTGCTCGGCCTGGCGCCGAAGACCGCATGGCGGATAGCTGCGGACGGCAGCGAAGCCGATGTGCCGCTGGACGAAGTGCATGTCGGCGACGTGCTGCGCGTGCGTCCCGGCGAGAAGGTGCCGGTCGATGGCGTGGTGCTGGACGGCGAGAGCCATGTCGACGAGTCGATGCTGACCGGCGAGCCGATGCCGGTGGCCAAGGCGAAAGGCGATGCGCTCACCGGCGGCACGGTGAACCAGGACGGCGCGCTGATCATGCGCGCACGGAAAGTCGGCGGCGCGACGATGCTGGCGCAGATCGTCGCGCTGGTGGCGCAGGCGCAGCGCAGCAAGGCACCGCTGCAGCGTGTGGCCGATCGGGTGGCTGCGTGGTTCGTGCCGGCGGTGGTGGTGATCGCATTGCTGGCATTCGCGGCCTGGGCATTGCTGGGGCCGGCGCCGCGGATGACGCACGCGCTGATCGCGGCGGTGTCGGTGCTGATCATCGCCTGTCCGTGTGCGCTGGGCCTGGCCACGCCGATCTCGATCATGGTGGCCAGTGGACGTGGCGCGCAGAACGGTGTGCTGTTCAAGGACGCCAGCGCGATCGAAGCCATGCGCGAGATCGACACACTGGTGGTGGACAAGACCGGCACGCTGACCATGGGCAAGCCGGCATTGATCGAACTGGTCAGCTTGGATGGTCGATCGCGCGAGCGCCTGCTGGCGATGGCTGCGGCGCTTGAGCGGGCTAGCGAACACCCGCTGGCGCGGGCGATTGTCATGGCGGCGGAAGCGGAGGGCGTGACGACGCTGACCGCGACGGATTTCCGGTCGCTGACCGGTCGTGGAGTCAGCGCAAACGTCGATGGCAGCGCCGTGGCGGTGGGTAATGCAAAGCTGATGGCGGAGTTGCACATCGCGATGGCAGATGCCGCCAGCGTACGCGCCGAACAACTGCGCGGGCAGGGTGCCACAGTGATGTTCCTGACCGTCGATGGCACCCTGGCTGCCTTGCTGGCGGTGGCCGACCGGATCAAGCCGGGTACACCGGCAGCGCTCAAGGCGCTGCACGCAGCCGGCCTGCGCATCGTGATGCTGACGGGCGACAACCCGACCACCGCTCAGGCGGTGGCACGCGAGCTGGATATCGACGAGGTGCATGCGGATGTGTCTCCGGCGGACAAGGCCGCTGTGGTGAACGCTTTGCGCGCCGATGGTCGCCGCGTAGCCATGGCCGGCGACGGCATCAACGACGCCCCCGCGCTGGCGGCAGCCGATATCGGCATTGCGATGGGCAATGGCACCGACGTGGCGATGGAGAGCGCGCAGGTGACCCTGGTGCGGGGCGAGCTGGACGCGATCATGCGGGCGCATGCGCTGTCGCGGGCGACGGTGCGCAATATCCGGCAAAACCTGTTCTTCGCCTTCATCTACAACGCGGTCGGCGTACCGCTGGCGGCCGGCGTGCTGTATCCGTGGTTCGGCATCACGCTGTCGCCGATGATTGCGGCACTGGCGATGAGCCTCAGTTCGGTTTCGGTGGTGAGCAACGCGCTGCGGCTGCGCAAGGCGCCGCTGTAGGGGCAGATACAGGCGGGTGAGGCCGGGGCCAAACAAATCGTGCTGCACCATCTGTTCGCCTGAAGCAATGCTTTAGACTTTGCGCCTGCCTGTCCGCGCTGTCGTGCGGATGCCGTTCGATCCGCCCGCACAAAGTCATCGCATGACCCGCAATCTCGCCGAATGGCTGACGTATCAGGAACGCGTCAACGTGCGCAGCATCGAGCTGGGCCTCGACCGGGTGCGTGAAGTGTGGCAACGGATGGGGGCGCCTGCTCCCGCGCGTGGGGTGATCACGGTGGGCGGCACCAACGGCAAGGGCTCCACCGTGGCCTTGCTCGAAGCGATGCTGACCGCTGCCGGCTTGCGTGTCGGCGCGTTCACCTCGCCGCACCTGGTCGATTACAACGAGCGCATACGGATCGATGGCGCGAATGCCGATGACGCTGCGCTGATTGCCTCGTTCGAGCGGATCGAGGCGGCGCGCGGCGCGCCTTCGGACGATGCCGTCCCGTTGACCTATTTCGAGTTTGGCACGCTGGCGGCGCTGGACCTGTTCGCGCGTGCCGGACTGGACGTGGCGGTGCTGGAGGTGGGGCTCGGTGGGCGGCTGGACGCCGTCAACATCATCGACGCCGATGTGGCGATCATCACCACGGTGGACATGGATCACATGGACTGGCTGGGGCTGGACCGCGACAGCATCGGCCGCGAAAAGGCAGGCATCGCCCGGGCCGGGCGACCGGCGATCGTGGGCGAACTCGATCCGCCGGCAGGGCTGCTCGACGCGCTGGCTGCACGCGGTGCACGGGTCGAGCGCGCGGGAGTCGATTTTCACGTTGAACGCCATGCCGACGGCTGGCGCTGGCAACACCGCGACGGTACGGCGATGGAGCTGCCCGATCCTGCACTGGCGGCCCCGGTGCAGTTCGCCAATGCGGCGGCGGCGATCGCGGCGCTGCATGCATTGTGGGCGGATGACCTGTCCTTCGCGTCGAAGGATGTCTTCGCCGCGGTCAGCACGGGCTTGCATGAGGTGCGTGTGGCGGCGCGATTGCAGTCGCTGGGCGGTGATCCGGCGTTGATCGTGGACGTGGGCCACAACCCGCAGGCCGCCCGCGCGCTGGCTGAATGGCTGGATAGCCAGCCCGCCGTACGCGTGCATGCGGTGTACGGAGCGCTGGCCGACAAGGACGTGGCCGGGGTGATCGGCGCACTCGGTGCGCGCGTCGACCACTGGCATCTGGCCGGGCTGGACCAGGCGACCCCCCGCGGTCTGGCGGCGAAGGCGCTGGCCGGGATCCTGCAACAGACCTTGCCGCAGGCGGTCTTCGATGCGCATGCCGACGTGGCGACCGCGCTGGCCGCTGCCCGTGCGACAGCTCAGCCGGGGGAGCGCATTCTGGCGTTCGGCTCGTTTTTCGTCGCTGGCGCGATCGTCGCTGAACGCAACACGTGAGCCATCTGACCGGGCATCCGGCGCAGACAGGTATAATCGCGTCGTTGCGTGCCGCGTTTGCCGCCTTGGAGTGAAGTCTTGAATACACGCCTGCTGGGTGCTGCCGTCCTGATTGCCTTGCTGATCCTGTTCGTGCCGATGTTCTTCTCCAGCACGCCGCCAGCTCCCGGTGGGGACCAGGCAGTGAGTCTGGCGATACCGCCGGCGCCGGATCGCGACCTGCAGACCAAGACGATGAGCCTGAACCCGGATGCGCCCGTCGGCACGCCCGCTGTCGCTGCCTCCGCCGCCGCCGCCGCGCCAAAGGCACCGACCGCCGCGGCCACGCCCGTATCGAGCGATCAGCTGGCCACAGTGAACATCGGCTCGAATCGTCCACGCGACGTGGAGACCGACCCCGAGGCCGGCAAGAAGCCGGCGACGACGACGGTGACCACCGGTTCGGGCACGTCGCCGGGCCAGGCGGTGATCCCGATGCGCACCACGCCAGCCGCCAGCGCACCCGCGACCAAATCGCAGCCGGCGGCTGTCGTGCCCAAGACTGCGGCGACCACGCCAGCGGCGGCCGCTCCCGCCGTCGGACATGGCAGTTACGCGGTCAACCTCAGCGCTTACGCCAATGCGGCCGGCGCCGCGAGTCTGGAGAGCCGCGTGCGCGCGCTGGGCTATCCGGTGGCGGGCCATTCGATCACCCAGGGCGGCCAGCCGCGCACTCTGGTCATCGCGGGGCCGTTCGAGACGCGCGCTGCCGCCGAAGCGGCGCGCCTGAAAATCACCCAGTCGATTCCCGGTGTGCCGGCGCGGTTGCAGCAGGATGCCAGCGGCGACGACGCCACTTCAGCCGCACCCGCACCCGCAGCCCATGCGACGGCCAGGGCCGGCGGTTGGGCGGTGCAACTGGCCGCGATGAGCAGCCAGGCCGATGCGAATGCGCTGCGCGACAAGTTGCGCGCGAACGGTTTCGATGGCTTCGTCGATACGGTGCAGTCCGCAGGCAAGCAGCTATGGCGTGTGCGCGCGGGTCCGCAGACGCAGCGTGCCGATGCACTTCGCGTGCACGACCAGATCAAGGCCAAGCTGGGCATCGAAGGCAACGTTGTTTCGGTGCCTTGAGCATCATGCACGCGCCAGCATACGAACCGGACAGGTGAGCGGATGAACTGGACCGACTACATCATCATCGGTGTGCTCACCATCTCGGTCCTGATCGGGCTGTGGCGGGGACTCATTTCCGAAGTGCTGGCGCTGGCGATCTGGATCGTCGCGTTCTGGGTGGCCTGGACCTTCGGGCCGGTGGTCGCGGCGCATTTCGAGCACATCATCGAGTTGCCGTCGGCACGAATCATCGTCGGCTACGGCATCTGCTTCGTGACGGTGCTGATACTCGGCGCGCTGCTGCGTTTCGTGATCGGCAAGCTGATCCAGAGCACCGGCTTGTCCGGCACCGATCGCCTGCTCGGTATGATTTTCGGTTTTGCCCGTGGCGTGCTGCTGGTGACGCTGCTGGTATTCCTGGTTGGCTTTACCGCGTTCACGCGAGACCCGTGGTGGCAGCAGTCGACGCTGCTGCCGCAGTTCCAGCACGTGGCGGCCTGGCTCGAGCAGCGGGTGCCACCCAGCGTGCGCGACCACCTGAATCCATCGGCGGTGCTCGATCATCTGCCCAGCTTGCCGAGATCGCTGCCTGCCCCCATATCGGGCGCGGGGCCCGCTCCGGCAACGACCTCGGAACACAAGGTGGCGCCGGCGGCTGCCACCAGTGCAGCCGGGCGACCGAAAAGTTTCTGAGCACGACTTTCTAAACGCAACATCCTGAAGCAGGCAACACACCATGTGCGGAATCATCGGCATCGTCGGTACCACCGAAGTGGCATCGGCGCTTTATGACGGATTGACGGTGCTGCAGCATCGCGGCCAGGATGCGGCCGGCATCGCCACGGTGGATGGCTCGCGGCTGCGCCTGCACAAGGGCAACGGTCTGGTCCGCGACGTGTTCAACCAGACCGCGATGAGCGGCCTGCGCGGGCGCATCGGCATCGGCCATTGCCGTTATCCGACGGCCGGCTCGGAAGGCTCCGCCGAAGCGCAGCCGTTCTATGTGAACTCGCCGTACGGCATCGCATTCGCGCACAACGGCAACCTGGTGAACACCGACGTGCTGCGTCGCGAGATGTTCGAGGACGACCGGCGCCACATCAACACCGATTCCGACTCCGAGGTGCTGCTGAACGTGCTGGCGCACGAGCTGCAGATCCAGGACCGGATGGAGCTGACCCCGGACCATATCTTCAAGGCAGTCGCCGGCGTGCATGCACGCGCCCGCGGCGGTTATGCCTGCGTGGCACTGGTGCTCGGTTACGGCCTGATCGCATTCCGCGATCCGCACGGCATCCGTCCGCTGGTGCTGGGCGAGCGGATCACTCCGGAAGGTCGCGAGTATGCGGTGGCGTCCGAGTCGGTCGCCTTCGACGTGCTCGGCTTCAAGCGCGTGCGCGACGTCATGCCGGGCGAGGCGGTGATCATCACCGACCAGGGCAAGTTGCACAGCCGCCACTGCGCCGAGCGCGTACTGCACACGCCATGCATCTTCGAATACGTCTACCTGGCGCGGCCCGACTCCATGATCGAGGACGTCTCGGTATACAAGGCGCGCCTGCGCATGGGCGAGAAGCTGGCCGAGAAGATCCTGCGCGAACGGCCCAATCACGGCATCGACGCCGTGATCCCGATTCCCGATACCGCGCGCACCGCCGCCAGCGCGCTGGCCGGCGCGCTCGGCGTGCCGTTTCGCGAGGGCTTCGTCAAGAACCGCTACATCGGCCGTACTTTCATCATGCCGGGGCAGGGCGAACGGGTGAAATCGGTGCGCCGCAAGCTCAATCCGGTGGAGCTGGAATTCCGCAAGAAGAACGTGCTGCTGGTGGATGACTCGATCGTGCGCGGCACGACCTCGAAGCAGATCATCCAGATGGCCCGCGACGCCGGTGCGAAGAACGTCTACTTCGCTTCCGCCGCGCCGCCGGTGCGCTATCCGAATGTCTATGGCATCGACATGCCCTCCACCTCGGAGCTGGTCGCCGCCGGCCATACCGAGCAGGAAGTCGAGACGATGCTCGGTGCCGACTGGCTGATCTATCAGGATCTGAAGGACCTGATCTGGGCGGTGCAGGACGGCAACGAAAACCTGAAGCAGTTCGACACGTCGTGCTTTTCGGGCGAATACGTCACCGGCCTCGATCAGCGCTATCTGGAGCAGATCCAGATGCTGCGCTCGGACGACGCCAAGGCCGCCCGCCGGGTCGTGTAACCCCACCCCTGTAGGAGCCCACTGGTGGGCTCCTACCGAAACGCCATGACTGATCTTCACGCCGCCGCCAAGCGCTGCCTGGACGCTATCGATCCTGCCGAGAAGCTGCGCCTGACGCATGCGACCTGGCAGGCATTTCAGGCTGGCGAATTGCATCCGGACCCTGCATCGCCGCTGCCCGACCCGATTGCTGCACCCGGGCGCCCCGGCAGACCAAAACTGGTCAACGCACGTCAGGTGCCGCAACGCGGGCTCGGCAGCGCCGAAGGGCGTGCCGCCCTGGTGCACGCCGTGGCGCATATCGAATTCAACGCGATCAATCTGGCCTGGGACGCGGTATATCGCTATCGCGGCAAACCGCAGGCGTATTACCACGACTGGGCCAGCTGCGCCAACGATGAGGCGCGCCACTTCGCGATGCTGCAGAGGCGGCTGGCCGAGCTCGGCCACGCCTACGGCGACTTCGATGCGCACGATGGCCTGTGGGCGATGGCCGAGAAAACCGCACACCACGACACCGCACGCATGGCGCTGGTGCCGCGCGTGCTGGAAGCGCGCGGGCTGGACGTGACCCCCGGCATGATCGAGCGTCTGCGCCATCTGGGCGACACCGAGACAGTGGCGATCCTCGAAGTGATCCTGCGCGAGGAGGTCGCCCACGTCGCTGCCGGTACCCGCTGGTATCTGGATTGCTGTGAGCGCGACGGACTTCAACCGGTCGACACCTTCTTCGCGCTGCTGCGTGAATACATGGGTGTCAGCTTGCGCGGTCCGTTCAATCGCCCGGCCAGGCTGGAAGCGGGTTTCGTCGAGGAAGAACTCGATCGGCTCGCGGCGCTGGCGCTGGAAAGCCGCGCGGCACTGTAGGAGCCCGCTGGCGGGCAAGGCTTTTCGCCTCTGTCGCGGTCGAATCCGCTACTACAAAAGCAATTGTCGGTTTTGCAGGCATAAAAAAGCCGGCGTAAAGCCGGCTTTCCATCGAATTTTTGGTCGGGGAGACAGGATTCGAACCTGCGACTTCTACGTCCCGAACGTAGCGCTCTACCAGGCTGAGCTACACCCCGTGGGAAGCCGCGTATCTTAATCGTCGCGCGGGGGCTTGGCAACAGGTTCGATGGATTGCGTTGCCGGCACGACTGCAGAGGGTGCATGGCATTCTGCTAATCTTGACGGCTGCCGTCGCGCGGTCAACCGTCGGACGGAATGTTCCCCATCGTCAGTAGAGGATTTCATGGCGCTTACCCCGGCCCGCACCATGCCAGGCGTGCTCGAGCTGCTGCCGCTCGACCAGATCGCGTTCCAGCGCATGCTCGACGTGATCCGTCGCAACTACGAGCGTTTCGGCTTCCTGCCGATCGAGACGCCGGTGATCGAATACTCCGACGTGCTGCTGACCAAGACCGGCGGCGAGACCGAACGGCAGGTGTATTTCGTGCAGTCCACCGGCGCGCTGAATGCCGGCAAGATCGACGAGGGCATGCCCGAGCTGGCGCTGCGCTTCGATCTCACCGTACCGCTGGCGCGCTACGTTGCTGAGCATGAGCGCGAACTGAGCTTTCCGTTCCGCCGCTACCAGATGCAGCGGGTGTATCGCGGCGAGCGAGCGCAGCGCGGCCGTTTCCGCGAGTTCTACCAGTGCGACATCGACGTGATCGGCAAGGACGGGCTGTCGGTACGTTACGACGCGGAGATTCCGGCGGTGATCTACAGCGTGTTCCGCGAACTCAACATCGGCGCCTTCACCATCCACCTCAACAACCGCAAGCTGATGCGCGGTTATTTCGAGAGCCTGGGCATTGTCGACGGCGAGCAGCAGATGCTGGTGCTGCGCGAAGTGGACAAGCTGGACAAGCGCGGCGCCGATTATGTGCGTGACACGCTCACCGGCGAGACGTTCGGCCTGAGCGCCGAAGTGGCGCAGAAGATCCTCGCCTTCGTGCAGGTGCGCTCGACGTCGCTGCAGGATGCCCACGCCAAGCTCGATGCGCTGGGCGCCGGCCCGGCGGCGATGGAGCAGGGACGTGCGGAACTGAAGGAAGTGCTGGACCTGATCCACGCATTCGGCGTGCCGGAGACGCATGTCGCGCTGAACCTGTCGATCGCACGCGGTCTCGATTACTACACCGGCACGGTCTACGAAACGACCTTGAACGATCACCCGCAGATCGGCTCGATCTGCTCGGGCGGACGCTACGAAAACCTGGCCAGCCAATACACCAGGTCGCAGCTGCCTGGCGTCGGCATCTCGATCGGGCTCACGCGCCTCTACTGGCAGCTGCGCGACGCCGGTCTGATCAGCACCGCGACCAGTACCGTCGATGTGCTGGTCACCCAGATGGACGCGGCGCAGCTGCCGGCTTATCTCGCGCTGGCCGGCGAGTTGCGCGGCGCCGGCATCGCCACCGAGGTGGTACTGGAAGGCAGCAAGCTCGGCAAGCAGTTCAAATATGCCGACCGTGCGGGCATCCGCTTCGTGATCGTGCTGGGCGAGGACGAGATCGCCAAGGGCGTGGTGACGGTGAAGGACTTGCGCCGCGAGGACCAGTTCGAGGTGGCGCGCAGCGAACTGATCAAGACCTTGCGGGTGGAGTTGGAGCAGGCCGCGGCGATGGGCTGAAAGCCTGCGGCTCGGCGATCAGGGACTAGACGACATTCTTCAGTGAGGCAGCAGTGAGCAAATTCGGCACCATCGTTCTCGACGGCAATAGCCTCACCCGCGCCCAGCTGGTGGCGGTGGCACGCAACGGCAACAAAGTTTCACTGGACCCTGCAGGGCTCAAGCGCGTGCAGCGTGCCGCCGACTTCTTGGCCGAGAAGGTCAGCTGCGGCGAGCCCACCTATGGCGTCACCACCGGCTTCGGCAGCAATGCCGACAAGCTGCTGGGCGCGCATCGTCTGCGCGACGAATTGCCGGGAGGAAATCCCCACAATCCCGAAGGCACGCTGCTGGAAGAATTGCAGCACAACCTGATCATCACCCACGCCGTGTGCGTGGGTAAGCCGTTCGGCGAGGACGTGGTGCGGGCGATGCTGCTGATCCGCATCAATACGCTGATGCGCGGTCATTCCGGTATTCGCGTGAGCACGCTCGAAGCATTGACCGCGATGCTCAACGTCGGCGTGGTTCCGGTGGTGCCGGAGAAAGGGTCGGTCGGAGCCAGCGGCGATCTCGCACCGCTGTCGCATCTGGCGATCGTGCTGCTCGGCGGCGGCGAAGCGTTCTACCAGGGCGAACGGCTGTCGGGTGCGGAAGCGCTGAAACGCGCGGGTCTCGCGCCGATCCGGCTGTCGTTCAAGGAAGGCCTGGCGCTCAACAACGGCACCGCACAGATGCTGGCGACGGGCGTACTGGCGCTGGATACATTGGAGCAGTTGCTGGATACCGCCGACCTGGCGGCGTCGATGACGCTGGACGCGTTCGCCGGCCGCAGCGGCGCGCTGCGGCCGGATGTGCATGCGCTGCGTCCGCACCCGGGCCAGGTCGAAACCGCGGCGCACGTGCGCGAGTTGCTGGCCGAATCCACCTTGATCGACATCCCCTACCACCTGGTGCCGCGCTTCAAGGCGTGGAGTGCCGAGGCGTGGAGCGAGCCGGACGATCAGGCGCTCAGCTTCGACATCGGCTGGGACTGGGTGCCGGCCAACCAGCGGCATGGCCGCGAGGCGTTCTACAGTCGCTTCCTGCCATTCAAGGGTGGCAAGAAACATCAGCCGCAGGACGCCTACAGCCTGCGCTGCATGCCGCAGGTACATGGCGCGGTGCGCGATGCCTGGGCGCAGGCGTGCCGGGTGTTCGACATCGAACTGAACGCGGTCACCGACAATCCGCTGATCTTCCCGGACAACGACGACGCGCAGTTCATCGAGGAGCAGGTGATCTCGGCCGGTCATTTCCACGGCATGCCGCTGGCGCTGGCGATGAGCTACGTAAAGGCGGCGATCCCGGTACTGGCCTCGATCTCCGAGCGTCGTCTCAACAAGCTGGTCGATCCGGCGACGAATGACGGTTTGCCGGCGTTCCTCACCGGCAACGAGGACGGCACCGACTCCGGCTTCATGATCGTGCAGTACACCGCCGCGGCCCTGGTCAACGACCTGGCCACGCGCGCGCATCCGGCCAGCGTGTATTCGGTGCCGACCAGCGCGAATGCGGAAGATCACGTATCGATGGGGGCGAACGAGGCGCGCCACGTGCTGGAAATGACCGAGGATCTCAGTCACGTGCTGGCGCTGGAGCTGTATACCGCGGCACAAGCGCTGGATTATCGCCAGACGATGTTGAACGCCGCGCGCCGGCTGGCCAGTCGCGGCGGCTGGCGGGCGCTGGCCGCCAAGATCAGCAATGCGCCGCGCGCGGATCAGCCGCATTACGCGCAGTTCGTCGCCGAAGTGCAGCAACTGACAGCGGCGTTGGCCGGTGCAGGCGATTTCCATGCCGGTACCAGCGTGCGCGATGCCCATGCGGTACTGCGCCGGCACATCGCCTTCATGCATCGCGACCGCGCGATGGACGGCGATGTGCGCACGATCTGCGCTCTGGTGCAGCAGGGCGCCTTTCGCTCCGCTGCCTGACCATCATTCCTGAAGGAAACAAGTTCATGAGCCTGATCCAGACCCCGGTTTCCTACGGCGAGCTGATCGACAAGATCACTATCCTTGAGATCAAGTCGCGACGCATCGGTGACGAGGCCAAGCTGGCCAATGTGCGCAACGAGCTGGACCTGCTCAACGCGACCTGGGCCAACGATGCGGCGTCGCACACCGACATCGCCGACGAGCGAGCGCGTCTGCTGGCGGTGAACGAATTGCTGTGGGATATCGAGGACAAGATCCGTCTGAAAGAACGTGCGCAGGCGTTCGACCAGGAGTTCATCGAGCTGGCGCGCGCGGTATATTTTCGCAACGACGAGCGTGCGGCGTTCAAGCGCGAAATCAACCTCAAGCTCGGCTCGCAGCTGGTCGAGGAAAAGTCGTATCAGGATTACCGGGCGGTGTAATTCTCTACAACAGTTTCATGTCGCGCGCTGCGGCTTCGTAGCGCTCGATCACTTCGTTGACATCGATCAAGTCCATCACGCCGGGCTTCTCGATCTTGCTGCCCCAGGGAATTTCGCTGGCCGGCTTGCCCAGATACTTGCGTGCCGCCTCGTCGTACTTGTTCACGCACCAGCGCCGATCGGAGTAGGGGCCGGAGCGATCCGGATTGCTGGCCGCGTGCAGGCCCAGCACCTTGGTGCCGACTGTATTGGCCATGTGCATCGGGCCCGAATCGGGTGTCAGCAGCAGTTGCGCACGACCGAACAAGGCCATCAATTTCTTCAATGTGTCCTTGCCGGTAAGGTCGAGCGGTTTGTGCCGGCCGGCCGCCAGCACGGCATCGGCCATCGTGCGCTCGCCCGCGGAAGGGCCGCCGATCAGCACCACCCGCCAGCCTCGTGCGGCAACGTGATCCATCACGGCCGCGTAGCGCTCCGGCCGCCAGTTGCGCAGCGCGTGGCTGGAGGTGGGGCTGACGAGCAGTGTCGGCACGTCGCCAGGCAGTTGCTGGGTGGCCCAGATGCGTGCTTCCTCGGGAATCGGAATGTTCCAGTGCACCTGCGTCTGCTTCAGTCCCAGCGGTTCGCAGAAGCTGCCGATCGCATCCAGCACGTGCTCGCCGCTGCGCGCCGGAATGCGCTCGTTGATGACCAGGCCGTGCAGATCCTTTGCTCGTGCGCGGTCGTAGCCGATCCGTCGGTCGGCCTTGATACCCAGGCTCAGCAGGTTGGAACGCATGGCCACCTGCATCTGCAACAACGCATCGAAGCGTTGCCCGCGCAGCGCCGCATGCACGGCGCGCATGCCGGCCCATCCCGCTGTCTTGTCGAACGTGACGAACTCCACGCCGGGCAGGTCGCCGACCAGCTTGCGCTCCAGCTTGCCCACGATCCACGTCAGCGCGACGTGCGGCCACGCCTGCTGCAGCGTACGCACCAGCGGCACCACGTGGGTGACGTCGCCGATGGCGGAGGTGCGCAGCAGGCAGATCGAGGTGGCGGCAGTCATCGGGTTCGGGGTCATGGGGTCTGGGTTAGAATCGAGGACAGTCACCGGGCATGATGATGCAGGAACGAACCTACAAGGATGCCGAAGGCGCGATTCTGTTCGACGCGGCGGTGTCGCCACAAGTCGGGCACGGCTGGTTTGCGCCGGATTACTGGCGCGCGCAGGGCGCGCTGCGTACTCAGGCCGGTGGTCGCGGCGGCGTGGCTATCGTTGCGGCGCCGGTGGGCGAATGCGTGTTGCGGCACTATCGTCGCGGCGGCCTGGTCGCGGCCTTGATGGGCGACCGCTACTTGTGGACCGGTGCGGATCGGACCCGTCCCTTCAAGGAATTCCGTCTGCTGGCCGAGATCACCCGGCTTGGCCTGCCGGGGCCTGCGGTGGTGGCTGCACGCTATTGCCGACGCGGCATGGTCTATAGCGCCGACCTGATCACACGGCGTATTGCCGACGCGCAGACGTTGGCTGAATGTCTCGCTGCAGAGCGCCTGGACGGCGAGCTGGCGGAGGAGGTCGGTGCATTGGTCGCGCGCTTTCATCGTGCCGGTGTCTGGCATGCGGACCTGAATGCGCACAACGTGCTGGTGGCGTCGGACGAGTTGTATCTGATCGACTTCGATCGCGGTCGCGTGCGCACGCCGGCAACCGGGTGGCAGCAGGCCAATCTGCGGCGCTTGCGCCGCTCATTGTGCAAGCTCGGCGCTGCCAGCCGGGGCGAGACGGCATTCGAGGAAACCATCTGGCAGCCCCTGCTTTATCGTTACCAGCGGACCTTGGACGCATGAACTGGCATCTGCACTTTCTCGGCGTAGGCGCCGCGCATGCGGTGGAGCTCGGTTCTTCCGCCGTGGTAATCGAGCGTGGCGACGAACCCCTGCTGTTGATCGATTGCGGGCCGGACACGCTGGATCGTTACGTGGCCGCGTACGGCACATTGCCGCGCGCGCTGTTCATCACGCATACGCACATGGACCACGTGGCCGGGCTGGAGCAGCTGTTCATCAGGCTGTGGTTCGACCAGCGCCTGCGCGGCAGCACCAAAGTGTTCGTGCATGCCGGTTTGCTGCCGTGGCTGCAGGCGAGGGCGGCCGACTATCCTGGCGCGCTGGCCGAAGGCGGCGTGAATTTCTGGGAAGCATTCCGGTTGTTGCCATGCACGCGCGGTTTCTGGCTCGACGGCCTGTGGTTCGACGTGTTCGCCACGCGGCATCATGTGCCGGGCACGTCCTACGGCCTCGCGCTGGACGCCAGCTTTGTCTACACCGGCGACACCCGCCCGATCCCCGAGACACTTGCCCGTTACGCCGGCGGCAGCGAAGTGATCGCGCACGATTGCAGCCTGGTCGGCAACCCGTCGCATACCGGCATCGACGACATCGAGCGTGAATATCCCGACGCGCTGCGTTCGCGATTGCTGCTGTACCACTATGGCAGCGCGGCTGACGGCGCCGCGCTGGCCGCGCGCGGCTACCGCATCGCCAGCGCAAACGAGCGCATCGCGTTACCCGTTCCTGCCAAGCCACGGGCTGACGCAGGCTGAACCGCGTATCCATTTGCTTGCCTGTATCGGGGCCTGCAGTTATCCTTCCGCTTCTTTGCCGGGTGTCACTTGTCCGGCAAAGGCGGTTTCACCCATGCGGAGAGGTGTCCGAGTGGTTGAAGGAGCACGCCTGGAAAGTGTGTATACGGTAAAACGTATCGCGGGTTCGACAAATTCGTCTGGAACGAATTTGGACAGCCGCAGGCTGGCCCCGAACGGCAGTGAGGGGTGAAGCTCAGGATGAGCTGAACAATCCCCCACGTTCAAGTCGTTCGCATAGTTGCAGGTACAAGTGGAGAGGTGTCCGAGTGGTTGAAGGAGCACGCCTGGAAAGTGTGTATACGGTAAAACGTATCGCGGGTTCGAATCCCGCTCTCTCCGCCAATTTCTGAACAACGCGACAGTCTCGGCTGGCGCGGTGAAAAATCAGCAAGCGACTGCGGTCAGCATCGCTCGACGTCTATGGTGGCCCCGTCGGTCCCCCCGCGACGATAGTTCGCAAACTCCGCCAGGTCCGGAAGGAAGCAACGGTAGCGAATGATTCGGGTGCCGGGGTGTGGCTGGCGGGGCCGCCGCCTTTTCGGGGCGTGCTTTACTGACTTGCCTGCCGCGACTTGGCACAATCGACCTTCGCCCCAAGGTAGTCAGTCATGTCCTATCAGGTACTCGCCCGCAAGTGGCGCCCACGCAAGTTCGCCGAGCTGGTCGGGCAGGAGCATGTCGTGCGCGCGCTCACCAATGCGCTCGATACCGGGCGCATGCATCATGCCTACTTGTTCACCGGCACCCGCGGCGTCGGCAAGACCACGATCGCGCGCATCTTCGCCAAGTCGCTGAATTGCGAGCGTGGGCAATCGGCTGACCCTTGCGGCGAGTGCGCGGTGTGCACGGCGGTGGATGAAGGCCGCTTTGTCGACTTGCTGGAAATCGATGCGGCCAGCAACACCGGCGTGGACGACGTGCGCGAAGTGATCGAGAACGCGCAATACGCACCGTCGCGCGGCCGCTTCAAGGTGTACCTGGTCGATGAGGTGCACATGCTGTCGAAGAACGCATTCAATGCGTTGCTGAAGACGCTGGAAGAGCCGCCGCCGCACGTAAAGTTCCTGCTGGCCACCACCGACCCGCAGAAGCTGCCCGTGACGGTGCTGTCGCGCTGCCTGAAGTTCAACCTGAAGCGGTTGCTGCCGGAACAGATATCCGGCCAGATGCGGCACATTCTCGGTGCCGAGAACATTGCCTACGAAGACAGCGCGATCGGCGAGCTGGCCCGTGCGGCGGACGGCTCCCTGCGTGACGGCCTGTCGCTGCTCGACCAGGCGATTGCCTACGGTGGCGGTGCGCTGCATGCAGACGATGTGCGCACCATGCTTGGCAGCGTGGCGCGCGGACAGGTGCTGGGTGTGCTCGATGCGCTGGCTTCCGGCGATGGCGAACGCCTGCTGACCGAATGCACGCAGATCGCCTCGTACTCGCCGGACTTCGGCGGCGTGCTGGACGATATCGCCAGCGTGCTGCATCGATTGCAACTGATCCAGCTGATTCCCGGTTATCGGCCGGACGAAGACGGTGACGACGACAACGCGCTGGCTACCCTGGCCGAACGGATGACGCCGGAGGACGTGCAGCTGTATTACCAGATCGCCACGTCCGGCCGCCGCGACCTGGCACTGGCCCCGGATGCGCGCACCGGCTTCGAGATGGCGTTGCTGCGGATGCTGGCATTCCGGCCCGGCGATGGCGCACCAAGCGCTCGTGCGGACCGTCCGGCTGCGGGCAGCCCTGTGCCGGCACCACCCTCACCGCGACAGGCCGCTGCCGCAACGGCACGCCCGGCTGTTGCGACAGAACGCCGACACGATCCGGCGCCGCCAGTGCGTGCGGAACCGGCATCAAGTCCCGCGATCGCCGCAGCACCGGTGGCGCGGGATGCCAGTGGTCTGCCGAACTGGGAAAGCTTGATCGAGCGTGCCGGTCTGCGCGGCCCGTTCGGCCTGCTGGCGCAGAACGCGGTATTGCGCGAGCGCGACGGACAAACCCTGGTGCTCGCGTTGCAGCCGGCTCACATGAGCCTGGCGGTGGAGCCGATGGTCAGCCAGATGGAAGAACGGATCGGGCAGGCGCTAGGCGAGCGCATTCGCCTGCGCTTCGTCAATCACAGTCAGAGTGACGCGGCGGCGGAAACCCCGGCGGCGCGTGCGGCGCAGGTGCGTGACTCGGCACAGGCTGCAGCCGAGCAATCGATAGCCGACGATCCGGTGGTTCAATCGATGAAGCGCGAGTTCGGCGCCCGCGTCGTGCCGCAATCCGTCAAACCCTTTGACAACGAATCCGGAGCAGTGTGATGAGAGGACAGATTGGTCAGCTGATGCAGCAGGCTCAGCGCATGCAGGAAGACATGAAGCGTGCGCAGGAAGAAATCGCCAAGCTGGAAGTCACCGGCAGTGCTGGCGGTGGCCTGGTCAGTGTGGTGATGACCGGCGCGCATGAAGTGCGCCGCGTGCAGATCGACCGGCAGACATTCGCCGACGATCCGGAAATGGCCGAGGATCTGGTCGCCGCCGCGGTCAACGATGCAGTGAACAAGGTGGCCGAGCTCAGCAAGAACAAGCTCGGCGGCGTTACCGCCGGGCTGAATCTTCCGGCCGGTTTCAAGATGCCGTTCTGAAAGCAGGAGTGAGTGAAGAAGAGTGAGAGAGGGCATCAGCTTATCGCTCCCCGCTTTTCTCTCACTCCTCACTCCTCTTCACTCCCTATTCGGATCATCCATGTCATCCGGCTCCCCCCTTCTCGCCGAACTGATCGAAGCCCTGCGCTGCCTGCCCGGCGTGGGCGGCAAGAGTGCGCAGCGAATGGCCTTCCATTTGCTGGAGCGTGAGCGGGAGCGTGGCCTGAAACTGGCTGCCGCACTGGAACAGGCGATGCAGCGCATCGGCCATTGCAGCCAGTGCCGCAATTTCAGCGAAGAGCCGTTGTGCTCGTTGTGTGCCAGCAGCAGCCGCGATCGCCAGGTGTTGTGCGTAGTCGAATCGCCGACCGATCTGGCGGCGATCGAGCAAGCCACCGGCTATCGTGGCCAGTATTTCGTGCTGATGGGGCGGCTGTCGCCGCTGGATGGGCTGGGGCCGGAAGAACTGGGGCTGGCACAGCTGACCCAGCGTCTGGGCGAAGGCGAGATCGAGGAAATGATCATCGCCACCAATCCCACGGTGGAAGGCGAAGCGACCGCGCATTATCTGGCCCAGCTGGCCCGTGCCGGCGGCGTGCGGCCGACCCGCTTGGCGCATGGTGTGCCGCTTGGTGGCGAACTGGAGTACGTCGACCGCAGCACTCTGGCGCATGCGTTCGGCAGCCGCCAGTTGCTTGATTGACCGGTTGCTTGATTGAAACAGCAGAGGAAACAGGCGATGAGCGATACCATTTTCAGCAAGGTCATCCGCCGCGAGATTCCGGCAGACATCGTCTACGAGAACGACGAGGTACTGGCGTTTCGCGATCTGAATCCGCAGGCACCGGTGCATGTGCTGTTCGTACCTAAGCGATCGCTGGCAACACTCAACGAAGCGACCGCGGGTGACGCGGAATTACTTGGCCATCTGCTGCTGGCCACCGCGGATTACGCGAAGCAGGAAGGTTTTGCCGAGCAGGGTTATCGCACGGTGATCAACTGCAACGAGAATGGCGGACAGACGGTATTTCATCTGCACGTGCATCTGCTGGCCGGCCGGCGCATGCATTGGCCGCCGGGCTGAATACGCCATCCCGTACAAAAAAACGCCGGCGTGATGCCGGCGTTTTTTTGTACGGATATTACTTCGGCGCCGGTGGTGGCGGCCGCACGATGATTACCCGTCGCGGGCCTCCCCAATATCCGGGGCCCCATGGACCGCCCCAGTACGGGCCGAAGCCAGGGCCCCAGAACGGGTCGTAGAAGCCGGGCGGGTAATCCACGACGATCGGACGTTTCGGCCACAGGTAGACCACGTCGGCTTCCACGCGCGGGTAGGCGTAGTCGAACTCGCCGACCTTCTGCGACACGGTGCCGTGCAGCGTGCCGGTTACGGTCAGCTCGCGTCCTCGGACGAAGACTTCCGGGTCGTAGAAGCCGTCGCGGCAGGCAACAAAGCGACCCTGGTTTTCGCCGGCGTTGCCGGCTTGCGGACGCGCCTGACTGTCCAGCGGACGCGACAGCAGATAGAAACAGGTCTGTTGCGGACCCGGCTCGGTCTTGATGATCTCGCCACCCCAGCGTACGCGGGTGCCGCCGGCGCCGCCTTGCTGGGCGCTGGTAGTGGAGACATCGGTATAGGTGCCTTCCAGCGGTTTGGGGATCGTCGCGCAACCAGCCAGCAAGGCGAGGGCCGCAGCGAGGGTGAGGGGGCGGTACAGGGACATGGGATATCTCCGTCTTGGGCTACGGCATGCGCCGTCGCGTCTGCTCTTATTTGACCACGTTGACGACCCGAAAATCCTGCACGGTGCGTTGAAACATGCGCAATGATTCAGGCGGTGGTTCGTCATGGGCGTAACGCAATTCCAGGTAACAGCTCATCAACCTCGCAAGCTCGTCGCGTTGGCCGGGCAGCGCACGCGCGGCCCGACTCAGATAGTGCTGTGGGCCTTCGGCGAGCCCGCGAACGACACCCATGCGTGCAAGTTTTCGTTCCAACTCGCGCAGCGCGTCACGCAAAGGATCGCGTGGCCGTCGCCGCAACAAAGCCCACGCCAGCCCGATCGCAATGAACAGCACACTGCTGACCGCCAGCAATATGCCCAACGTCGCGGTATCGGTATCGCGGATGCCAAACGGCGTCAGCAGGCCACGCTGACGCAAGGCGTCAAAACCGATAACGCCTTGGTCCCACCAGCGGTTGACGATGTCCCAGTGATTGCGCAGACCTTGCAGCCAGTCGTTGCGATACCAGGACAATTGATCGCCCGCGGCGGCGGCGGCTCCCAGCGAGACCCGCTCCGGCCGTACCGCTCCCGTGGGATCGATCCGGACCCAGCCACGGCCGGCCAGCCACACTTCGCTCCACGCATGCGCATCGGAGTAACGAACCAGCAGGTACTCGCCGAGCTTGTTCCAGTAGCCGCCCTGATAGCCGGTGACCACCCGCGCCGGGATCCCGGCAGCGCGCATCAGCACGGTGAACGCCGACGAATAGTGCTCGCAGAAACCCTCGCGGGTGTCGAACAGGAAGTCGTCCACCGAATCGCGCCCCAGCGGTGCCGGTGCCAAGGTGTAGCGGAAGCCGCCATCGTGAAACAAGGTCAGCGCGGCTTGCACGATCGCGGCATCGTCGCTGCCGTAGCGCTGCCGCCATTGCGTGGCCAGCGCCTGCGTGCGCGGATTGAAACCCGCAGGCAGGCGCAGGCCGAGACGGCGCGAACGGTCGTCCAGGGTGGATTGCAGCCGGTAACGCAATGCGGAGCGTGCGGAATAGCTGACTTCATCATTCACCGGCTTGTCGACCAGCACTTCACGGTCAGCCTGCAGGCTGGCCTGCGCCGGTGCCTGCAGCGGCACGTCCAAGGTGGGGAGCACGCGCTGATGGGTAGGTTGCAGGCTGATCTGGTAGTGGATCGAGCGGTCGGCTTCGAGCGTTGCCGGCTCCCGTGGCCCGGTGTACCGGGCATCGAGATAACGCCAGCTGCGGCCGTCGAAATTCCACATCACATAGGCACGGAAGTAACGCAGGTCTGGCGGTGGCGGTGCGCCTTCGAAACTGACCCGCATGGCCGGATGGTCGTCGGTGAGCAGGTCGGTGAAGTTGCCGGGCGACATGTTGTCGCTGAGACCGGTGCGCGCGGGTCCCGGCGAAGGCGCGCCCCACAACGGCGAGCTAAGCCGCGGCACCAGCAGGAACGCAGCCAGTGCCAACGGCAACGCCGCCGCCGACAAGGCCAGCCCGGGCAACAAGCCGCGCGCCAGGCTGGTGGGGGCTTGTCCCGGTTCCAGTGAGCGCAAAGTGGCCAGTGCCGGCAGCAGGCCGAGCGCGACCACGACGGTGGCGACCAGCCCCTGATCGAACAACAGCGCCGTCATCAACCCGAAGCAGGCGAAGCTGGTGCCGACGCGGGCGTCACGGGCGGTCTCGGTTTCCAGCAGTTTCAGGATCAGCAGACCGACGGCCAGCGCGCTACCCGGCTCACGGCCGAAGATGTTGCCGTATTCGACGATCACCGCCAGCGTCAGCAAGGCCAGCAGCGGCAGCTTGAGCCAGCGCGGTACGCGACCGGCTCGCTGACGCCGCTGCCACCAGCGGCCGCCAAGCGTCAGCGCCAGCGCCATGCTGAGCCACCAGGGCAGATGCGGCGCGTGCAACCCCAATACCAGGGCCATGGTGAGGCTGAGCAGATCGAATGCACGCGAGTCGATCGGTGGCTCGACCGCTTTCCTGCGCGGCGTAGGCGACGTCATGGCAACTGCGCCAGCGCGCTCATGCAGCGCGCGTAATGCAGCGGGCCGCTGTTGCTGGCGATTTCGTTGCCGGGCAACCACAGGCTGTAACTGCAACGTTGGGCTTGCGCTTCGTTCAACCAGCGCGCGAGGCGGGCAATGCGTGCCTCGTTGTCCAGCGCACTCAGTTGGCGCCAATCCAACTGCCATTGCGGACGGCTCTGCGGCTGCTCGAAATCCTTCACCAGCAGATGGTCGTGACGGGCACTGGCCTTCCAGGCGATGTGCCGTTGCGGATCGCCCGCCCGATAGTCGCGCAGTGCAGCCAGCTCGTCGCCGCGATGCAGGCGCATGTGGCGCGCATCATCGGCAGGCGCGTGCGGCGAGGGTCCGGCCACTTCCGGTCGCGGCCACACCAGTACCGATTGATCGGGATACAGCCAGCTCCACACCCGAAACAGGCCCAGCGGCCAGGTACTCCACAGGCGCAACCGCGGCAGCGGTTGCCAGCCGCGTTGCACGGTGGGCAAGGTGAGCTTTACCTGGGCGGTGGTGTTGGCGTCGATTGCGAAGGCGACGGTGTCGCCGCTCAGGTCGAGGCGGATGGCATTGCGCTGGCGGCTGGAGTCGAAGGCCAGGGTGAGTTCGATGGCTTGGCCGGCGATGGCATGACCGGCGCGGATGTGGCTCAGGCGCAAACCGTCCAGACTGCGAAATGCCACCAGCATGCTGGCCGCGCTGGCTGCGCCAAGCAGGCAGGTGAGCAGCAACGCGGCGTTGTTGGCGTAGTTCAGCGCGCCGACCAGCATCACGAGCAGCAATATCGAGAAGCCGATGCCGAAACCGCTGGGCACGATGTAGATGCGCCGCCGATGCAATTCGATCGGCAGGCTCTCGGGGCGGCGAAACCGGGTAAGTGCCGGCAGCCGTTGTTCGGCCCATCGCTGGAAGCGCTGCAAGGGGTCTCGCATCAATCCACCGCTACCTCGGCTAGCAGCTGTCGCGCCAGCGTATCGCCGTTGGCGCCGCGCGCCGGCAGCAGGCGGTGCGCAGCCAACGGCACGAACAGCGCCTGGATGTCTTCCGGCAACACATGGTTGCGGCCGGACAGCAGCGCCCAGGCGCGCGCCGCGCCCAGCAGGGCCAGGCCGGCACGCGGCGACAAGCCCACGCGGATGTCGGGATGGCGGCGGCTGGCGGCGAGCAAGGCCTGCAGATAATCGAGCAGGGCCGCGCTGGCGGTGAGCGCCTGTGCCCGCCGGTGCAACGCGATCAATGCACTGCCATCGAGTTGAGGATTCAGTTGCGCCAACAGGTCGCGGCGATCGGTGCCGGTAAGCAGGGCGCGTTCGGCGGTGGCATCCGGGTAGTCCAGCGACAGCCGCAGCATGAAGCGGTCGAGCTGCGAATCGGGTAGCGGGAAGGTGCCGTTGAGGTCCAGCGGATTCTGCGTGGCGACGACGAAGAACGGTTGCGCCAGCGCGTGCGTCTGGCCATCGATGGTGACCTGATCCTCGGCCATTGCTTCCAGCAGCGCGCTTTGTGTTTTCGGACTGGCGCGGTTGATCTCGTCGGCCAGCAGCAGGCCGGTGAAGATCGGCCCGGGATGGAAGCGGAACTGGCCGGTCTCGCGCTCGTACACGCTGACGCCGATGATGTCCGACGGCAGCAGGTCGCTGGTGAACTGCACGCGCTGGAACTCCAGTGCGAAAGTGGCCGCCAGCGCGTGCGCCAGTGTGGTCTTGCCCACCCCTGGAACGTCCTCCAGCAGCAGATGCCCGCCGGCGATCAGGCAGGTGAACGCGAGTTTTACCTGGCGCGGCTTGCCCAGCAGCACGCGATTGACCTGGGCCATCGCGGCTTCCAGACGCTGCTGCAGAGGTTCTTCATGTGGTTGGGTGATGGCGGACATGGTTCTTCTGCAGTGGGCTGGATCGGGGGACGGGGGACATGCGTGCTACGCGGACACGACTGCAGCAGTGTAGCGATGGTTCGGTGCGTCGAACCCTACGGCAGATCGATGCCTGTTTCACGCAGCAGCCGCGCCAGCGCGATCAGCGGCAACCCGATCAGCGCGCTGGGATCACGGTTGTCGATCGACTCGAACAAGCTGATGCCCAGGCCCTCGCACTTGAAACTGCCGGCACAGTCGAGCGGCTGTTCGCGTTCGATATAACGGTTGATCTCCGCCAGGCCCAGTTCGCGAAAAAGTACGCGGGTGTGATCGACATGGGTATGCCGCCGCCCGTCGCGGGTATCGAGCAGGCACAGCGCGGTATGAAAGTGCACTTCGCGGCCTGAGCTGGCGGCGAGCTGGGCGCGGGCGCGTTCGGCGGTGCCGGGCTTGTCGAGAATCATGCCGTCGAGTTCGGCGACCTGGTCGGAACCGATCACCAGCGCGTCGCGCGAACGGCCGGCCACCGCTTCGGCCTTGGTGACGGCCAGCCGCAGGGCGCGTTCCGCTGGTACTTCATCCGGCAACGGGGTCTCATCGGTGCCAGGGGCCGACTGCTCGAAATCCGCGATCAGCCGGCGCAACAGTTCGCCGCGGTAGCGCGAGGTCGAGCCCAGTACGATCCGGGGCGGCGTGGGGTGGGGTGCCATCATGTATCCGAATCGCGCCGGATGTGTTCGCGCATGGCGCTGTTCAGGTCACTCTGGGCCTGTGTGAGCGCCTGCAGCAAGGGTTGCAGGCGGTCGCGGGTGCTGCGCATCGAGGCGGCGGCCTCGTCCAGCTCCCGCTGACTGGCCTGCGGCGAGCGATCGCGGATCCACAGGCGTTGCTGCAACAGGCCGCGCAGGCCGGCGTCGATCGCATGTTGTGCGTCCTGTTCGCTGGCGGCGGGCAGGTCGGGATTGAGCGACATCACCGCGTGCGCCTGCTGCAGGCCGGATCGGCAGGTCTTGAGGTCCGCTTCGAGCCGGTCGGCCAGGTCAAGCAGGCCGCGCAGGCTGGCGCCGCGTTGTGCCTGGCGTCGGCGCAGCAGCCAGACCGCGCCCAGCAGGGCAATCAACAGCACCAGCAGCGCGGTGGTGCCGAGCGTCAAATAGGGGTTCAAGGGCAGCGGCTCGGGCGACAGGGAGATTCAGTCTGCCGCATTGGGGCCGGATCAGGCAAAATAGGTGGCTTCCGAGGCACTTTGATGCCGTTCCGGCGTCGTGCCAGTTGACTTCGGGCGGCTTCGAACCTAACATTTCGCGATTATGTCCGTGACACTGCCAGAGTCCGTGGACGCTTGGCGCATGGTCTCGGCGCGGCGTTCGTTCGAGGGAACGCTACCCATCGCGGCCATGTCACGCCTTTGCGAGGTGTTGGCGAGTGCGGACGGGGTGGTGCAGTTCGAGCTGGATTTCGGGCGCGACAGCCTCGGCATCAGCTATGTCGATGTTCGTGCTCAGGCTTCGCTGGCACTGGTCTGTCAGCGCACGCTGGAGCCGTTTGTACTGCCGGTCGAGGTGAATACCCGGCTTGGCCTGATCAAACAGGAGCGCGACGAGGCTGGCTTGCCGCCTGATTGCGAACCGCTGCTGGTGGCCGAGGATGGCCGATTGAATCCGGCGGATGTGATTGAAGACGAATTGTTGTTGGTGCTGCCGCTGGTTCCGATCAATCCGGACAGCAGCCTGCCCGACGAAGTGACAGGCTACGACCCGGCCGACCATACGACCGGTGACGAGCGCTCCGAAAATCCGTTCGCGGTACTGCGCGAACTGAAGAAGTAACCACCGACCCGGTCATCCGATCCGGGTCATGCCGCAACAGATCATCAAGTTTCCGTTGGAGAATTACCATGGCAGTTGCCAAGAGCCGCCGTACCCCGTCCACCCGCGGCATGCGTCGTTCGCACGACGCGCTGAAGACCGTGCAGCTGTCCACCGATCCGACCAGTGGCGAAGTGCATCTGCGCCATCACGTCACCAAGGACGGCTACTATCGCGGCAAGAAAGTGATCGACACCAAGGGTGCGGTGGCGGTCGAGGATTGATCGATTCCGCGGAATCCTGAGGGATCCCGGAATGTGGTCATGCGAGACGGCGCGGTGACGCGCCGTTTTGCGTTTAGTGGCGCCAGAACGTAACGTTGCGCTGTTGCGCAGACGCCCATGGCGCTCGATCCTCTGTATTCGTCGATGGATAGCTGAATGTCTCAGATCTACACCCGCATCATCGCCACCGGCAGCGCCTTGCCTGAGCGTGTGGTCACCAACGCCGATCTGGAAAAGATCGTCGACACCAGTGACGAATGGATCCACAGCCGCACCGGTATCCGCCAGCGCCACATCGCGGCCGACGGCGAGACCACCGGCGATCTGGCTTTCCTTGCCGCGCAGCGTGCGCTGGAAGCGGCCGGCGTCAAGGCTTCCGAACTCGATCTGATCGTTCTCGGCACCACCACGCCGGACATCATCTTTCCCTCGACGGCCTGCCTGGTGCAGCACCGGCTCGGTGCGAATGGTTGTGCCGCGTTCGACGTCAATGCGGCGTGCTCGGGCTTCGTCTACGCACTGGGCATCGCCGACAAGTTCATCAAGAGCGGCCAGTCGAAGAAGGTGCTGGTGATCGGCGCCGAGACGCTGACCCGCATGGTCGACTGGACCGAACGCGAAAGCTGCGTGCTGTTCGGCGATGGCGCCGGTGCGGTAGTGCTGGAGGCTTCAAGCGCACCGGGCATCTATGCCACCTGCCTGCATGCCGACGGCGGTTTCAAGCATCTGCTGTACAACCCGGTCGGCGTGTCGGTCGGCTTCAAGGACGAACCCAATCACGGCGTGCGCATCAAGATGTCCGGTCGCGAGGTGTTCAAGGTCGCGGTGAAGACGCTGGATTCGCTGGTCGATGAAACGCTGCAGGCGGCCGGCATGATCGAGTCGGATATCGATTGGCTGATTCCGCACCAGGCCAATTTGCGCATCATCGAAGCGACCGCCAAGCGCCTGAAGATGTCGATGGAGCGGGTCATCGTGACGGTCGACAAGCATGCCAACACCTCGTCCGGCTCGGTGCCGCTGGCGCTCGACTACGCCGTGCGTTCGGGCAAGGTGCAGCGCGGCCAGAACCTGCTGCTGGAGGCGTTCGGCGGCGGCTTCACCTGGGCCTCGACGTTGCTGCGCTACTGAGTCGCGGTGGTCGAAGTTTCTCGAGGACGCCGCCTCCGGGCGGCGTCTTGTTTTTTCCGCCTGCAAAATAACGAATACAGCTGCGTATGGGCGGCGATGCATGGCACCATGGCGGCTTTCGCCTATGGGGTTCGCGCATCCATGAGTTCAACTTCCGCTACGCTCGCTTTCGTTTTTCCCGGGCAGGGGTCGCAGTCGGTCGGCATGCTGGCCGAACTGGCCGCCGCGCATGCTGAAGTGGAGGCGACGTTCGAAGAGGCCTCGCAAGGCGCCGGGCTCGATCTGTGGAACTTGAGCGCGCAGGGACCGGAAGAGCAGCTCAACCGCACCGAAAACACCCAGCCGGCATTGCTCGCCGCCAGCGTGGCGGTGTGGCGGGTATGGCAGAAACTCGGTGGCGCGCAACCGACCCAGTTGTCCGGTCACAGCCTGGGTGAATACAGCGCGCTGGTCTGCGCCGGTGCGCTGTCGCTGCATGACGCGGCAGCCTTGGTAGCCGAACGTGGCCGACTGATGCAGGCGGCCGTGCCAGCTGGCGTCGGCGCGATGGCGGCGATCCTCGGTGGCGACGATGCGCAGATCGCTGCGGTATGCGAGGAAGTGGCGCAAGGACAGGTGGTATCGCCGGCCAACTTCAATTCGCCAGGCCAATTGGTGATCGCCGGCAATGCCGAGGCGGTCGAGCGTGCGCTGGCGAGACTTGCCGAGCTGGGTGTGAAGAAAGCCATCAGGCTGGCGGTGTCGGTGCCGTCGCACTGTGCGCTGATGCGCGAAGCCGCCGATCGGCTGGGTGAACGGATGGCCTCGATCGCCTGGCAGTTGCCGTCGATCCCGGTAGTGCAGAACGCCGAGGCGCGCAGTTACGGCACGGTGGAAGAGATTCGCGGCGCGCTGCAGCGCCAGCTGTATCTGCCCGTACGTTGGACCGAATGCGTGCAGACACTGGCCGCCGGTGGCGCCACGCGGGTCGCCGAATGCGGTCCGGGCAAGGTGCTGACGGGCCTGGTCAAGCGCATCGACAAGGCTCTCGAGGCGCGCGCCATCGGTGCGCCGGCAGAACTGGATGCCGCACGCGCCGAATGGGTGTGATCTTTCGCGGCACGCACGATTCCCTTTTTCGAATGTCAGGAACCTCTACAGATGAGCAACCCACTGCAAGGTGAAATCGCGCTGGTCACCGGCGCCAGCCGCGGCATCGGTGCGGCCATCGCCGATGAATTGGCGGGAATGGGCGCCACCGTGATCGGCACGGCGACCAGCGAGAGCGGCGCCAGCGCGATCGGCGATCGGCTGGCTGCGCACGGTGGCCATGGCCGCATGCTGAATGTCACTGACAGTGCCGCCGTCGACGCACTGGTCGACAGCATTGCCAAGGAATTCGGTGCGGTGTCGATCCTGGTCAACAACGCCGGCATCACTCGCGACCAGCTGCTGATGCGGATGCGCGAGGAAGACTGGAACATCATCCTCGATACCAACCTCAGCTCGGTCTATCGAACTTCCAAGGCAGTGATGCGGGGCATGATGAAGGCGCGCAAGGGCCGCATCATCTCGATCGCCTCGGTGATCGGCCTCACCGGCAACCCGGGTCAGGCGAACTACGCTGCGGCCAAGGCCGGCATCATCGCGTTCTCCAAGTCGCTGGCGCGCGAGATCGGTAGCCGTGGCATCACCGTCAACGTGGTGGCGCCGGGCTTCATCGACACCGACATGACCCGCTCGCTGCCGGAAGAGTCGAAGCAGGCACTGCTCGGCCAGATCGCGCTGGGCCGGCTCGGTGAGGTCGCCGACATCGCCAAGGCGGTGGGTTTCCTGGCCTCGCCGGCGGCGGCCTACATCACCGGCGAAACCCTGCACGTCAACGGCGGCATGTATATGGCGTAAGGCTTGTGGAAGCAGTTGTCGCCAGCGGGCTCGTTTTAGGCGACAATTGCGCTTTCGCGTCGGTCCCCATGGACTGCTTCCTGGTATCACCGGCGAATCGTGGCGGCTTGGCGGTTTAGCCACTACAATGCCGCCGGCCTTTTGCGGGCATTACGCCGGCACAGACAAACATTTACTCCTTGAGAGGTATGGGCAACATGAGCACCATCGAAGAGCGCGTCAAGAAAATCGTCATCGAGCAGTTGGGCGTGAAGGAAGATGAAGTCACGGCGAACGCTTCGTTCGTGGACGATCTGGGCGCAGACTCGCTGGACACGGTGGAACTGGTGATGGCGCTCGAGGAAGAGTTCGAGACCGAGATTCCCGACGAAGACGCCGAGAAGATCACCACCGTGCAGCAGGCCGTGGATTACATCAAGGCCCACTCCAAGGATTGATTGGCACGGAATGGATTGATCAGGCACCGATCGATTCGGGATTGCATGCCCCCTGCCGGACTGGCAGGCATTTCATTGGCCAGTCTGTCCAAGTGGGAATATCGAACGCTGCGCCTTCTTGGCGCAGTTTTCGTTTCTGCATTTTGTAACGTCCGACCCCGTATGGTGTGCGGGATGCGTCGCTGCCACGGCGGATGACGTATCTGCGATCGGTATCGCGAAGTACCCGCTGACGGTGGTTTTGCGGAATCACGAAGGAATACAGCATGAGCAAGCGTCGAGTAGTAGTGACCGGCATGGGCATCATCTCGCCGGTCGGCAACGATATCGCCACCGCCTGGGAGCGTGTTCTCAAAGGTGTCAGCGGGATCGGCCCGGTCACCCATTTCGATACCTCCGCTTATTCCACGCGCATCGCCGGTCAGGTCAGCGGCTTCGATCCGGCGCAGTGGATGCCGGTCAAGGACGTCAAGAAGATGGACCCGTTCATCCACTACGGCGTGGCGGCGGGCACCCAGGCGTTGCGCGATTCCGGATTGGAAGTGACCGAAGAAAACGCGCCGCGCATCGGCGTGGCGGTCGGCGCCGGCATCGGCGGCCTGTACACGATCGAGGCGACCACGCTGGAACTGGCTGCCAAGGGGCCACGCCGGGTCTCGCCGTTCTACGTGCCCAGTTCGATCATCAACATGGTGTCGGGCCAGTTGTCGATCATGTTCGGGCTGAAAGGGCCGAACATCGCCTGTGTCACCGCATGCACCACGGCGACCCACAACATCGGCCTGGCTGCGCGGATGATCCAGTACGGCGATGCCGATGCGATGATCGCCGGCGGCACCGAGTTCGCCACCACCGGTACCGCGATGGCCGGCTTCTGCTCGGCCAAGGCGATGTCTACCCGCAACGACGACCCGACCAAGGCCAGCCGTCCGTGGGACAAGGACCGCGACGGCTTCGTGCTGTCCGACGGTGCCGGCGTGCTGATGCTGGAAGAGTACGAACACGCCAAGGCGCGCGGCGCCCGGATCTACGCCGAGCTGGTCGGCTTCGGCATGAGCGGTGACGCGTTCCACATGACCGCACCGAGCGAGGGTGGCGAGGGCGCGGCGCGCTGCATGCAGAGCGCGTTGAACGATGCCCACGTCGCGCCGACCGATGTGCAATACGTCAATGCGCATGGCACCTCCACGCCACTCGGCGATCTGGGCGAGGTGATGGCGGCGAAGAAGATCTTCGGCGATCACGCCTACAAGCTGGCGATGAGCTCGACCAAGTCGACGACCGGGCATCTGCTGGGTGCGGCCGGCGGCGTCGAAGCCATCTTCACCATTCTGGCGCTGCGCGATCAGGTGTTGCCGCCGACGATCAACCTGGACGAGCCAAGCGAAGGCTGCGATCTGGACTTCGTGCCGCATACCGCGCGCGAGGCGAAGCTCGATGTGGCGATCTCCAATTCGTTCGGCTTCGGCGGCACCAACGGCACGCTGGCATTCCGTCGCGCCTGAGCGTGACCTGCCAGCAGCGTACCCTGAAAGGCCGGCGCGACTTGCTCGCGCCGGCCGCTTCATTTCCGGAGCGCTATCCGTGCCTGCTGGAAAGCGTGGTGCGCGGCACCGCGCAGTCGCGTTACGACATTCTGTTCGCGTTTCCCGGTGACCGGCTCGTGCTGCACGTGGACGGCCGGCTCCGCGATGGTGCGGGCAACCTGCGCGCGGGACGTTTCCTCGATGCGCTGGACGCGGCCTGGCAAGCCGAACGATTGCAACCGGACGACGATGAGCTGCCGTTTCATGGCGGCTGGGTACTGTTCCTGGCGTACGAACTGGCCGGCGAGATCGAGCCGAAATTGAATCTGCGGGCGCCTGCGGCATTGCCGGTGGCACTCGCCGTGCGCTGCCCGGCGGCGGTGATCGTCGACCACGCACGCGACTGCACGATCCTGATTGCCGAGGCGGGCCATGAGCACGTACTCGATGCGCTGGAGCGAGATCTCGCGACAACTCCATCGATTCCGTCGCTGGTTGCACCGATAGCGTGGGAAGAAGATGCGCCGCAGCGTTTTCTGGACGGTGTGACGCGCATTCACGAACATCTGTACGCCGGCGACATTTTTCAGGTGAATCTGTCGCGGGCCTGGCGGGCGCGTTATGCGCAGCCACCGCTGCCGGCGGCGCTGTACGCGGTGCTGCGCCAGGCCAATCCGGCACCGTTTGCCGGCCTGCTGCAGCAACCGGAATGGGCCGTGGTCAGTTCATCGCCCGAGCGGCTGGTCGAAGTACGCCGCGGCGTGGCGCAGACCCGGCCGATTGCCGGTACGCGGCCGCGGTTGCCCGGTGATGACGAGCTGGCGCGCATCCGCGAATTGAGCGCGCATCCGAAGGAGCGCGCCGAGCATGTGATGCTGATCGACCTGGAGCGCAACGATCTTGGCCGCGTCTGCGTGCCGGGCACGGTCGAGGTCGATGAGTTGATGGCGGTGGAAAGTTACGCCCACGTTCACCACATTGTCTCCAATGTACGTGGCCACCTGCGTGCCGAGGTGACACCTGGCGAAGTGATCGCGGCCACTTTCCCCGGTGGCACCATCACCGGGTGTCCCAAGGTGCGTTGCATGGAAATCATTGCCGCACTGGAAGACGCGCCGCGTGGTGCGTACACCGGCGCGCTGGGTTATCTCGATCGCAACGGTGACCTCGATTTGAACATCCTGATCCGCACCCTGACCCTGACCGGCCATGAAGTCAGCCTGCGCGCCGGTGCCGGCATCGTTGCCGATTCAGTGGCAGCGAGTGAACTGGATGAAACCCGCGCCAAGGCCCGCGGTCTATTGCGCGCGCTGGGAGTGCCGGATTGATGGCCGTGCGCATGCTGATCAACGGCGTGGCCGCTGACCAGGTGCCCGCATTGGATCGCGGCCTGGCTTACGGCGATGGCTTGTTCGAGAGCATCCGGCTCGTCGATGCCGTGGCGCCGTTGTGGTCGCGCCACATGCGGCGACTGGTCGAAAGCTGCGGGCGCCTGCGCATACCGCCGCCCGATACGATGCAGCTGTGGTCCGAGGTCCTGGAAGTCACCCGCGACATGCCGCACTCGGTGGTACGCATCACCGTGACGCGGGGTATCGGCGAGCGCGGTTACGCGTTGCCGGCAGCGCCGCAGCCGATGCGCGTGGTGGCGGCTTTCGCCCCGCCGCAGGTCGCAGATTCGGCATATGCGCAAGGCGTTCGCATGCGCGTATGCGATATCCGCCTGGCGGAACAGCCGCTGCTGGCGGGCATGAAACATCTCAATCGACTGGAACAAGTGCTGGCGCGGGCCGAGTGGAGCGACCCGGCGATCGCCGAGGGTGTGCTGTGCGATAGTCATGGAAGGGTGATTTCGGCGACCATGGCCAACCTGTTTGCGGTCGTCGACGGCATGCTGCTGACCCCGGCGCTGGATCGCTGCGGCGTGGCCGGTGTTGCCCGTGCCGAAGTGCTGGCGGCCTGCCCGCAAACGCAGGTCGGTGCGCTGACGCTGGACGCCTTGTTGGGGGCCAGCGAGGTTTTTCTCAGTTCGAGCGTGCGCGGCATCCTGCCGGTACGTTCACTGGACAAGCAGGATTATCCGGTGGGCGGGACAACCCGCCAGTTGCAACAGCATTGGCGCGATCTGGGATTACGATGGAGCAGGGCGGATGAGTGACAAATCGATGCGTGGGCGCGTGCGGCCACGTGTGTTGCTGATCATGCTGCTGGTGCTGGCCGCTGCGCTGGCCTATGGCTGGTACGACTTCAGTCGTTTCAGCCGCGCGCCGCTGAACGTGACGGCGCAGGGCGACAGCATCGACGTCGGCCGCGGCACCAGCTTCAGGAACATCGTCGGCGAATTGCACCAGCGCAACCTGAGCACGGCCAATACCTGGTACTGGCGGTTGCTGGCCGAGCAGATGCGCGTGGCAGGCAAGCTGCACGCCGGCGAGTACGCCCTGGACCTAGGCATCACCCCGCGCCAGTTGCTCGCCAACATGGCGGCCGGCAAGGTGTTGCAGCGCAATTTCACCATCGTCGACGGCTGGACTTTCGGCGAGTTGCGCCAGGCGCTCACCAAGGCCGACAAGCTCGGCCACGACAGCGTCAACCTGGACGACGCAACGATCATGCAGAAGATCGGCGCCCCCGGCGAGGCACCCGAGGGACGCTTCTTGCCGGAGACCTACGCCTACGTGAAAGGTGACAGCGACCTGGACATTCTCCGGCGTGCGCATGGCGCCATGGTAAAGACGCTCGATACGCTGTGGCCGTCGCGTGCCAAGGATCTGCCGCTGGCAACGCCGTACGACGCGCTGATCCTCGCTTCGATCGTGGAGAAGGAAACCGGCCGCCCCGACGAGCGCGCGCAGATCGCCGGCGTGTTCGTGCGGCGCCTGCAGAATCACATGTTGCTGCAGACCGACCCCAGCGTGATCTACGGCATGGGCTCGAGCTACGCCGGCAATATCCACAAGAGCGACCTCACCACCGATACCCCTTACAACACCTATACCCGGCCCGGACTGCCGCCGACACCGATTGCACTGCCGGGCAAGGCGGCGCTGCAGGCGGCACTGCATCCGGCCGCCGGTGACGCGCTTTATTTCGTCGCCCGCGGCGATGGCGGTCACGTTTTTTCCAGCACGCTGGAGGAACACAATCGCCACGTCGACTGCTATCAACGGAAACATTGCCAATGAGCGCGGTGCGCGGAAAGTTCATCAGCCTCGAAGGCGGCGAAGGCGCCGGCAAGAGCACCTTGCTGGCCGGCCTGCGCGCCTACATCGAACAGAGCGGCATTGCGCTGGTGCAGACGCGCGAGCCTGGCGGCACCGCCGTCGGCGAGGCCGTGCGTGCGATCGTGCTCGATCCGGCCCAGCGCGCGCTGGCTGCCGAAACCGAGTTGCTGCTGATGTTCGCCTCGCGGGCGCAGCTCGTGCGCGAGCTGATCGAGCCGGCCCTGAGCGCCGGGCAATGGGTACTGTGCGACCGCTTTGCCGATGCCAGCTACGCTTATCAAGGCGGCGGCCGCGGCCAGCCTGTCGCGCGCATTGCCGAGCTGGAACGCTGGGCCTGTGCTGGCGTGAAACCCGACCTGACCTTGCTGCTCGATCTGCCGGTGGCGACCGGACGTGCCCGCGCTGCCGGCCGCGGCGACGCCGACCGCATCGAGGTCGAGGCCGATGCTTTTTTCGAACGCGTGCGCATGAGCTATCGCGAACGCGCTGCGGCCGAGCCGGATCGTTTCCGGGTGATCGATGCCAGCCAGTCGCCCGCGGCGGTGCTGCAAGAGGCCACACGTGCGCTGGCCGTGCTGGTGGGAGGTTCGCCGGCATGAACCTCTTGCCCTGGCACGCCGAACACTGGGCGCGGCTGCAGGCACGCCGCCAGCGCGATGCGTTGCCGCATGCCTTGTTGCTATGCGGCGCGGCGGGCTTGGGCAAGCGCGCGTTCGCCCAGCGTTTCGTGCAGGGCTTGTTGTGCTCGGAATCCACCGACGGCGATCCGTGCGGCCGTTGCCGTAGTTGCCTGCTGGTTGCCGCCGGCACGCATCCGGACGTGATTCCGCTGAGCTTCGGCCTGCGTAAGGATGGCGTGATGCGCAGCGAGATCGTGGTCGACCAGATCCGCGAACTGTCGGCGCGACTGGCCATGCGCAGCCAGTTCGGCGGCTGGCAGGTCGCCACCATCGACCCGGCCGATGCGATGAATCCGGCCGCCGCCAACGCCTTGCTGAAGACGCTGGAGGAGCCTGCCACGCAGACCATGCTGATCTTGCTGGGCGATGCGCCATGGCGCTTGCCGCAAACCATACGCAGTCGCTGTCAGCGTATCGAATTCCATCTGCCGGCTGCTGCCGAGGCATTGGCGTGGCTGCAGAGTGAAGGTGTGCGCGATGCGGCCACCGCACTCGATGCCGCCGGCGGCAATCCCGGTCTGGCCCGTGCCTGGGCGCAGGAGGGCGCGCTCGATCGCCGGCTGGAAGTTCGCAAGGACCTGGCCGCACTCGCCGCGGGCCGTGGCCAGCCGCTGGATGTCGTCAAACGCTGGCTGGACAACGAGCCGGCGCAGCGGTTGTGGTTCGCCGCCCAGGCTGCCGCCGACGAGATCAAGGCGCGCTCGGCCGAGCGCGGCGGACCCCTGGCCAGCGCCATGGACGTCGAAGCGCTGGGCCACTGGTACGGCGCGGTCAACCGCACCCGCGAGGGCTTGCGCGGTCCATTGCGTGGCGACTTGCTGCTGCTGGAACTGCTGGCGCAGTGGCGTTGAACGAGTTCGCCGCGAATCCGCCTCCGACGATGCCGACGAACGGATTGCCGGCGTTTTCCGCGCAGACCCGCTTGCTGGTGGTGGCGCCGCATCCGGACGACGAAACCATCGCCACCGGTCTGCTGATCCAGCAGGTGCTGGCGGCGGGCGGCGAGGTGCGCATCCTGCTGCTGACGGCGGGCGACAACAATCCATGGCCGCAGCGCTGGCTGGAGCGGCGCGTATGGATCGGCGCCGCCGATCGGCAGCGCTGGGGACGGCGCCGGCACTCGGAATTGCTGCAGGCACTGCACTGCCTTGGCGCGCCGACACCGGCGCTGCAGACGCTGGGCTGGCCGGATATGGGGGTCACCGACATGCTGCTGCACGCGACAGCTGAGGCGGTACCGGCGCTGGCTTCGGCAATCCAGCGGTTTCGTCCCGACCTGGTCGCGCTGCCGGCGCTGGACGACCGTCATCCCGACCACGGCTCGGCGCATGTCCTGGTGCGGCTGGCGTTGGCCGGGCAGTCGGATCCGCCTCGACTGTTGGCCTATCTGGTGCATGGCCACGCGCATTACAACGGTTTCATCGAAATCCATGGCTCGGCCGCGCAAACAGCGAACAAGCGCAACGCGCTGGCAGCGCATCGCAGCCAGATGGCCTTGAGCAGCAAACGCCTGTGTCGCCTGACCGACATGCCGGAACGCTATCTCGACCTATCGGCGATGCCGACGGCTTCTTCTTCGACCCTCCCATGGCGGCCATCGAGATGGTTGCGGCCATGGTTACGGCTGAGCGTGGTCAGTGCGGCGGGAGCACAGAGCTGGCGCTGGCGGCACGCTCCGCTCCAACGCGACAGTCACGATCAGGATGCTTATCAGCTGATGGTTTTGGCTGGTACGGCTGCCGCTCCGCGTTTCGCCAGGCTGGCATTGGATCTGCCCTCTGTGTGGATATTCGACCACTGGGGCTGGTGCGCGCTCTGAACTGCGTTTCATCGTGGGCGCCGGTATTGCATAGCGCAATTGACAGGGCTAGTTTCTGTCGTGGGGGAAATGATGATGCGGGTGCAGCCAGGGGTTGAGCTGTCACCGCGACATCATCGAAACCGGTTGTCGACCCAGCTGCGACGTCGAAGCAAGCCGCTGGCTCCGTTTACCCGGCTGATCAACTGAATGAACAACCCGGATCTGAATTCGTTAGATGCCAGTCCAGCGCAGGAAGCCGCGTCCAGCGAGCATTTCTACGCGGCGCTTTTCGACATCAGTCAGTTGCTGGTTCGCTCGCTCGACCCACCCGCACTCTACGAGGCCGTCATTGAGGTGCTCGAGCGCCGGATCGGCGCCCTGCGGGTGATGGTGGGCGAGGTCGATCACGGCACCGGATGGTTTCACCGGATTGCTCCTGCCCGAGTTGCGCCAGGCATGGCGGATATCTATCCCGAGCACATGCCGTTCTCGGTGGCGCAACCGTCGTTCTGGCAAGGAGTGCCGCAGCTGGAAAACGATATCCGCCATACGCCGGGCCTGGAAATGTTCCGTCCGGCGTATGTACGGCATGGCATCGCTTCTGTCGTTGCCGTGCCGATCATGAAATTTGGCGAAGTGTGCGCGGGGCTGGTGATACGGTCCTCGCATCCCGGCTACTTTTCGCCGCGCATGATCGAGTTGCTGCAGCAAGCCGCTGCCAGCATCGGACTGGGGCTGGAGGTACACGAGCAGCGCACCTTGCTGCTGCAATCGGTGCAGGAGGAGGCTTGCCAGCGACGCGCGTTGCGCCTGCTCAGCGAGATGGTGAAGGTGGTGACGCACAGCCATGACGAGCAGACTTTGTTGACAGATGCTTGTCGGGTTGTGAGGCAGATGGGCGGTTATCAGGCAACCCGGATTGCCTTGCTGGAGGGCGATGGCGGTCAAACGCTGCGCTTGCACGCACGGGATGGTCTGGCGGAGCAGCGCGAGTGGGAGTCTCCGCTGGACCTGAAAGACGCCATGCATGCCGATGACGCAGCCGTCATCGCGATACTGGCGTGCCAGCCCCATCTGAGACATGCGCGATCGTCAGGCCGCCCGGACTGGCCGTTTGCTGGCGACCCGTCGGGCCCGCGCGCGCTGCTGGCACTTCCACTGCTGGTGGAAGGACTCGTGGTCGGTGTGTTCGTCATCGCCGCGGCTGAAGCCGATGTGTTTGCTCCGGTCGAGCTGCAGATTTTTTCGGAAATGGCGACCGAGTTGGGGTTGGGCATCCAGATGCAGCGCGCGCGTGCCGCACGCTTTGCTGCCGAGCAGGATCTGCGCTTCAACCTGCAGCATTTCCAGACGGTGCTGTCGAACCAGTACTCCGGTGTGCTGGTGATGTCCGAGGACAACCGCGTTAAGTTCGTCAACGAGGCGTTCTGCGAACTTTTCGGGTTGCCCGAGGCCCCTTCCGAACTGGAAAATCTCGCTTCGGCCACGATCTACGAGCGCTTGAAGCCCACCCTCGAAGATCCCGACCGCGAGTGGCAGCGGATCCAGGACATTCTGGCCAGGAACGAGGCGGTGAGGGGCGACGAGGTCGCCATCAAGGGCGGCCGCACTTTCCTGCGCGACTTCATTCCGATCACCATCGATGGCGTGCCGCAGGGGCGGTTGTGGCATCAGCGCGATGTCACCGAACAGAAATTGCATGAGGTCCGGGTCGAACGACTGGCCTTCTACGACGTCGTTACGGGTCTGCCGAATCGGCGCCTGTTGTTCGACTTGCTGGAACACGCGCGGGTGCAAGCCACCAGGCAGCATTCGCTGCTGGCCGTCGGCGTGCTCGATCTCGATCGCTTCAAGAGCGTCAATGACACGGTCGGGCACAGCGGTGGCGACCATGTGCTGACGGAAGCTTCGGCACGCATCCTCGACATGCTGCGCGAAGCGGACGTGCTGGCCCGCTTCGGTGGCGATGAATTTGCGCTGGTGATTCCGGGGCTCGACAGTCGGGAGCAGCTTGACGTCATCAGCCGCTGCATCCTGCAGGCCTTGCGGGCACCGTTCAACCTGATGGGCGAGCAGTTGTATCTGTCGGCCAGCATTGGCTGGACCCTGTTTCCGCTGGACGCATCCGACGCCGAAGGCCTGGTTCGCCATGCCGACCTGGCGATGTATGCGGCAAAGGAAGACGGCAAGGATCGGGGCTCGCTGTACGAGCCGGCGATGGAGCTGGAGCAATTGCGGCTGCAGGCAATGCACGAACGGGTCGCGCAGGCGCTGCAACAGTCGCATCTGCAACTGCTGTTCCAGCCGATCGTATATATCGATGGCTTGCCCGGCCTGAACGGGGTGGCCGGCATGGAGGCGCTGCTGCGCCTGGATGACACCGGACAGGAATTGATCGAGCCGATCGAGTTCATGCATGTGCTGGATGACCCCCAACTGGCCCGGCCGATCGGTCGCTATGTGCTGGATGAGGCTTTGAAATGCTGCCAGTCCTGGATGCGGGCGGGCGTCTCGATCCCGGTCTCGATCAACATCAGTACCCGCCATCTGCTGCATCCGGCGTTCTTCACCGATATCGATGCCGTACTCGAGACCTACCCGGACGTGATGGATGTGGGTTTCGCGATCGAGGTGACCGAAACCGGTCCGTCGATGGATCATTTCCGCGCCAAGACCGTCATCGAGGAATGCCGCCGGCGCGGCATCCGCGTGGGCCTGGATGATTTCGGTACCGGCAGTGCCTCGTTGAGCCATATCCAGAAACTCGACATCGAACACATCAAGCTCGACCAGAGCTTTGTGCGCGACATCCCCAGCGACGAACGCAACATGGCGATCGCGGCGGGCGTCATCACCACCGCCCGCATGCTGGCCAAGACGGTGATTGCCGAAGGCGTGGAGACAGCGGAGCAGGGTGACCTGCTGGCTTCGCTGGGTTGCCATCAGCTGCAGGGGTTTTCGATTTCGCGGCCAATGCCGGCCGCGGCCGTGCCGGGATGGGTCGCCGGCTGGGTGCCGCCCGTGTCGTGGGGAAACCTGGTCAATGAGCGCCAGTCGCTGCTGGCCGGCCAGCCGTACGGCGGATGAAAATACTGCCGCGAAGCACAGATACGGCATGAGGAATGCCGCAACTGTGGTGCGCGTGTGGCACAGCGTCTAAGATCGGTACCATCGATCGGACGGCTAGCGCGTCCGGCAGGAGCCCAGCATGAAACCCATGGCTGCCCGTCAGGGCATCATTTCACTGAAAATCAAGGACGCGGCCTCGCTGTACAACGCGTACATGCCGTTCCTGAAGCATGGCGGATTGTTTGCGGCGACGGCGCAGTCGTATTCGCTCGGTGACGAGGTGGTGCTGCTGGTAACCCTGGCCGAGGAGACCGAACGGTTGTCGGTGGTCGGCAAGGTGGTCTGGATCAGCCCGGTGGGTGCGCAGGGCAACCGCACGGCAGGCATCGGCGTCCACTTCAACGAATCGGGCGATGCCGAAGCCGCCCGCAGCCGGATCGAGAACATTCTCGCCGGCACGCTGACCTCGGAGCGGGCCACCCACACCATGTGAAATACATGGCGATAATCCGCACGCTGTTGCCCGTCAAGGCTTGTTGTACCCATACGCACTGATACAATGGCGAGATTCGCGAGCTCATCTCGCGGAACATCGGACGCTTGTGGTTTCAGACCTGCAGGCGTGGCGGCGCGGCCCATGGCTGTGCCGGCCTGCCGAATCGAAGTCGCCGGACCGTGAGTTACTTGGATTAGTCCCCGCGGTCACTGATGCGCCTGATGGCGCGGAGGTAAGTTGCATCGTGCTTGCCGAATACTGGCCCGTTCTGTTGTTCATCGGCGTTGCCACCGGTCTCGGCCTGGTGCTGCTGGCGGTCGGCCTGCTGGCCGGCCCGCGTCGTCCCGAGGCGGAAAAACTTGCGCCGTACGAGTGCGGCTTCGAGGCGTTTGAAGACGCCCGCATGCGCTTCGACGTGCGCTACTACCTGCTCGCCATCCTGTTCATCATCTTCGATCTGGAAATCGCCTTCCTGTTTCCGTGGGCGGTGGTGTTCCAGCAGATTGGCGTGACCGCGCTGGTCGAGATGGCGGCGTTCCTGCTGCTGCTGATTGTCGGCTTTGCCTACGTGTGGAAAAAGGGAGCACTGGAATGGGAGTGATCTCCTCCATCGACAAAGTGATGCATAACCCGCAGCCACTGAATTTTGTCGACGACATTCTGCGGCCGGCCGGCGACAACCCGGTGGTTCAGCGCGGCTTTGCCACGACCAGTGTCGACGCGCTGATGAACTGGGCGCGCACCGGCTCGATGTGGCCGATGACCTTCGGCCTGGCCTGTTGTGCGGTCGAGATGATGCACGCCGGCGCGGCGCGACTGGATCTGGACCGCTACGGCGTGATCTTCCGCCCGAGTCCGCGCCAGTCCGACGTGATGATCGTGGCCGGCACCCTGGTCAACAAGATGGCCCCGGCGCTGCGCAAGGTCTATGACCAGATGCCCGAGCCGAAATGGGTGATCTCGATGGGCAGCTGCGCGAACGGCGGTGGTTATTACCATTACTCCTATTCGGTGGTGCGCGGTTGCGATCGCATCGTGCCGGTGGACATCTACGTGCCGGGCTGTCCGCCTACGGCCGAAGCGCTGATCCACGGCATCCTGCAATTGCAGAAGAAGATCCGTCGCACCAGCACCATCGCGCGTTCGTGAGGCCCTGATATGTCCGACACACCTGCGACCTCGCTGGCCGAACGTCTTGCTGCGCGATTCGGCGACACGTTGAGCATCAGCACGCAACGCAACGAAATCACCGCCGAGCTGGCCGCTGCCGACCTGATCGCCGTGGCCACTGCGCTGCGCGACGAGCCTGGTTTCCGCTTCAGCGAGCTGATCGATCTGTGCGGCATCGATTACCTCGGCTATGGCCAGACCGAGTGGGAGACCGACACGGCTGCCGGTGACGGTTTCTCGCGTGGCGTGGAAGGCCAGGCAATGGGCCGTTTCGACTGGGCCGGGCGCCCGCGCGGCAGCGGCGACAATCAGCCGCGCCGCTTCGCCGCGGTGATTCATCTGCTGTCGATCGAACACAATCGCCGCCTGCGCCTGCGCGTGTTCTGCGCGGACGACAGCCTGCCGGTGGTGCCGTCGCTGACCCTGGTCTGGCCGGGCGTGAACTGGTTCGAGCGTGAGGCGTTCGACCTCTACGGCATCATCTTCGATGGCCATCCGGATCTGCGCCGCATCCTCACCGACTACGGTTTCGTCGGCCATCCGTTCCGCAAGGACTTCCCGTTGATCGGCAATGTCGAGGTGCGTTACGACCCCGAGCAGAAGCGGGTGATCTACGAACCGGTGTCGATCGAACCGCGCGTGCTGGTGCCGCGCACCATCCGCAACGACGCCGACCTGATGCAGGCCAAGGCCGAAGCCGCCGATCACTGGCGGGAGAATTGAGCATGCAGGAAATCCGCAACTACACGATGAACTTCGGCCCGCAGCATCCGGCCGCACACGGCGTGCTGCGCCTGGTGATGGAGATGGACGGCGAGACCATCGTCCGCGCCGATCCGCACGTGGGCCTGCTGCATCGTGGTACCGAGAAGCTGGCCGAGTCCAAGCCGTTCAACCAGTCGATCGGCTACATGGACCGGCTCGACTACGTTTCGATGATGTGCAACGAGCACGCCTATGTGAAGGCGATCGAGAACCTGCTGGGGATCGAGGCGCCGGAACGCGCGCAGTACATCCGCACCATGTTCGACGAGATCACCCGCATCCTGAACCACCTGATGTGGATCGGTTCGAACGCGCTCGATCTGGGCGCCATGGCGGTGTTCCTGTACGCGTTCCGCGAACGCGAGGAACTGATGGACGTGTACGAGGCGGTGTCGGGCGCGCGCATGCACGCGACCTACTACCGTCCGGGCGGCGTCTATCGTGACCTGCCGGCGCAGATGTCGCAGTACCGCGAGTCGCCATGGCACAAGGGCAAGGACCTGAAGCGCATCAACAGCTGGCGCGAAGGTTCGATGCTGGATTACCTCGAGGCGTTCACCGCCGACTTCCCCTCGAAGGTGGACGAGTACGAAGATCTGCTCACCACCAACCGCATCTGGAAGCAGCGCACCGTCGGCATCGGCGTGATCAGTCCGGAGCTGGCCCAGCAGTGGGGCATGACCGGCGTGATGCTGCGCGGTTCGGGCGTGGCCTGGGATCTGCGCAAGAAGCAGCCGTACGCGAAGTACGCCGAGATGGATTTCGACATTCCGGTCGGCGTCGGCGGCGACTGCTACGACCGTTACCTGTGCCGCGTGGAAGAGATGCGCCAGTCGAACCGGATCATCCAGCAGTGCGTGAAGTGGCTGAAGGCCAATCCCGGCCCGGTGATGGTGCAGAACTTCAAGGTCGCGCCGCCGTCGCGGGTCGAGATGAAGGAGGACATGGAAGCCATGATCCATCACTTCAAACTGTTCACCGAAGGCTACTGCGTGCCGGCCGGCGAGACCTATGCCGCAGTCGAGGCGCCGAAAGGCGAGTTCGGCTGCTATCTGGTTTCCGATGGCGCCAACAAGCCGTTCCGCGTGCATCTGCGCGCACCGGGTTTTGCCCACCTGTCATCCATGGACACCATCGTGCGCGGACACATGCTCGCCGACGTGGTGGCCATGATCGGTACCTATGACCTCGTGTTCGGCGAAGTGGATCGCTGAGCCGGCACGACGGAGAAACGCATGAAAGCCACCGGACATTTCGAGCAGGTCAGGAACGTCGATCCGCTCGCCGTACTCACCGACCATACCCGCCATCACATCGATGAGTGGGTGGCCAAGTTCCCGCCGGATCGCAAGCGCTCGGCGCTGATCCAGGCGCTGTTCGCCGCGCAGGAGCAGAACCGTGGCTTCCTCACCGACGAGCTGATCACCGCCGTCGCGAAGTATCTCGACTTGCCTGCCGTATGGGCGTACGAAGTTTCCAGCTTCTACTCCATGCTGGAGACCAAGCCGGTCGGCCGCAACAACGTGGCGATCTGCACCAACATCTCCTGCTGGCTCAATGGCGCGGAAGGCCTGGTGCGCCACTGCGAGAAGAAGCTCGGCATCAAGACCGGTGAAAGCACGCCGGACGGCCGCGTCTATCTGAAGCAGGAAGAGGAATGCATCGCGGCTTGCGTATACGCGCCGGCGATGACGGTGAATGGGCATTACCACGAGCGTCTCACCCCCGAGAAGCTCGACGAAATTCTGGACGGGTTGGAATAAGCCATGGCAGTCGGACCCGCACCGCAGGAACATCAAGTCGTCTACACGACGCTGCATTTCGACACGCCGTGGTCGATGGACAGCTATGAGAAGGTCGATGGCTACAAGGCGTGGAAGAAGATCCTCGCCGAGAAGCCCGATCCGGCCTCGCTGGTCGACGAGATCAAGAAGAGCAGCCTGCGCGGCCGTGGCGGCGCGGGTTTCCCGACCGGCCTGAAGTGGTCGTTCATGCCGAAAGGCACGATGCAGAAATACATCCTGTGCAACTCGGACGAATCCGAGCCGGGCACGGCGAAGGACCGCGACATCCTGCGCTACAACCCGCACGCGGTAATCGAAGGCCTGGCGATCGCGTGCTATTGCACCGGCTCGACCGTGGCCTACAACTACCTGCGCGGCGAATTCCATCACGAGCCGTACGAGCATTTCGAAGCGGCGCTGAAGGAAGCGTACGCAGCCGGTCTGCTCGGCAAGAACGTGCAAGGCACCGGGTTGGACGTGGACATCTATGGCGCGCTCGGCGCCGGCGCCTACATCTGCGGTGAGGAAACCGCGTTGATGGAGTCGCTGGAAGGCAAGAAGGGCCAGCCGCGCTTCAAGCCGCCGTTCCCGGCCAACTTCGGCCTGTACGGCAAGCCGACCACGATCAACAACACCGAGACTTATGCTTCGGTGCCGGCGATCCTGCGCAACGGCGCCGACTGGTTCCTGAATCTGGGCAAGCCGAACAACGGCGGCCCGAAGATCTTCTCGGTGTCCGGCCACGTCAACAACCCGGGCAACTTCGAGGTTCGCCTGGGTACGTCGTTCAAGGATCTGCTGGCGATGGCGGGCGGCGTGCGCAACGGCAATCAGCTCAAGGCAGTGATCCCCGGCGGCTCCTCGATGAAGGTGCTGCCGGCCGATGTGATGCTGGAAAGCACGATGGATTACGACTGCCTGCAAAAGGCCGGTTCGGGTCTCGGTTCCGGCGCGGTGATCGTGATGGACGAGACCACCTGCATGGTCAGGGTCTGCCATCGCATCTCGCGGTTCTACATGGCCGAGTCCTGCGGCCAGTGCACGCCTTGCCGCGAAGGCACGGGCTGGATGTACCGCGTGCTCACGCGCATCGTCGAGGGCAACGGTACCCAGGACGACCTGCATCGCCTGAAGGCGATCGCCGGTCAGATCGAGGGGCACACCATCTGCGCCTTCGGTGAGGCGGCTGCCTGGCCGGTGCAGGGTTTCCTGGCGCGCTTCTGGAATGAATTCGAGTATTTCGTGCAGCATGGCCGTTCGATGGTCGATGACCAGCTGGCCGAATCCAATCAGGGAGTTGCTGCATGAGTGCGCAGCCCAGCAACAACGCAGCGCTCGACCTGGTCAACGTCGAGGTCGACGGCAAACCCACGCAGATCCGCAAGGGCGCGATGATCATCGAGGCGGCCGACGCGATCGGCGTCGCGATCCCGCGATTCTGCTATCACCGCAAGCTGCCGATCGCCGCCAATTGCCGCATGTGCCTGGTCGACGTGGAGATGGGCGGCAAGCTGATGCCCAAGCCGCAGCCTGCCTGCGCTACGCCGGTGGCGGAAGGCATGAAGGTGATGACGCGCTCGGACAAGGCGCTGAAATTCCAGAAAGACGTGATGGAGTTCCTGCTGATCAACCATCCGCTCGACTGCCCGATCTGCGATCAGGGCGGCGAGTGCGAACTGCAGGACGTGGCGCTGGGTTATGGCCGCAGCGTCTCGCGCTATACCGAACGCAAACGCACCATCGCCGACGAGAACATCGGGCCGCTGGTGGCCACCGAGATGACCCGCTGCATCCAGTGCACGCGCTGCGTGCGCTTCACCAGTGAAATCGCGGGTACCTACGAGCTCGGCGGCATGAGCCGTGGCGAGAATCTGCAGATCGGCACCTATATCGGCAAGACGATCGAGACGGAGCTGTCCGGCAACATCATTGATGTCTGCCCGGTCGGCGCGCTCACCAACAAGCCGTTCCAGTTCCAGGCGCGCGCCTGGGAGCTGATCGCCAAGCCGTCGATCGGCTATCACGATGCGCTCGGCTCCAACCTGTGGCTGCATACGCGCCGCGGTGAGGTGTTGCGCACGGTGCCGCGCGATAACGAAACAATCAACGAATGCTGGCTGTCCGATCGTGACCGCTACAGCCATCAGGGCCTGTATGCGGCCGACCGTATCCATGCGCCGGAAGTGAAGCGCAACGGCCAATGGCAGGCGACGACCTGGGAAGATGCACTGCAGTTTGCCGGCGATGCGTTGAAGAAGGCGCCGGGCAGCGAGCTGGGCATCCTGGTGCATCCGGCCAGCTCGAACGAGGAGGGCGATCTGCTGATGCGCCTGGCCCGTGGTCTGGGCAGCGCGCATATCGATCATCGTCTGCGCCAGCTCGACTTTGCCGACAACGCCGTGGCCGGCAGTTTCACGTTGCCGGTTACCCAGGTGGCGCAGGTCAAGGCCGCGTTGCTGGTCGGCTCCGATCTGCGCCATGAGATGCCGCTGCTCAACCATCGCCTGCATCAGGCGGTGAAGAAGGGCGCGAAGGTCTACGCGGTCAATCCGGCCAGCTTCGATTTCAATTACAAGCTTGCGGGTGAATCGATCGTCGCGCCGCAGGCGCTGGTCGATGCGCTGCTGGCGCTGGCCAAGGCGGCGGTAGCCGCCGGGGCAAGTGCGCCGGCGGCGCTGGCCGATGCGATCAGCGCCGCGCCCAGCGATCAGGGCGACAACGATGCGATCGCCGCCATGAAGTCGGGCAGCGCGGTGGTGATTCTCGGCGAAGCCGCGGTCACTCACCCGCAGGCCTCCTGGCTGCGTGCGCTGGCCCGTTTCATCGCCGACGCTACCGGCGCCGGTTACAACGAGTTGCCGGTTGGCGCGAATGCCGTGGGTCTGGCCAAGCTCGGCGTGCTGCCGGGTAACGGCGGACTCGACGCGCAGGCGATGCTGGCGCAACCGCGCAAGAGCTACGTGTTGTACGGCGTCGAGCCGCCGCACGATTTCGCCGATGGCGCGACAGCACTGAAGGCGTTGCGCAGTGCGGAACAGGTGGTGGCGTTCAGCGCCTACGCCAGCACCGCATTGCGCGAGGTGGCCAATGTGATCCTGCCGATCGCGCTGCTGCCGGAAATCGACGCGACCCTGGTCAACGTCGATGGTCTTGCGCAGGGCGTCAGCGCCGGCGCCAAGGCGCCCGGTCAGGCCCGTCCCGGCTGGAAGGTGTTGCGTGCGCTGGGTGGCGCGTTGCAGCTGGCTGGTTTCGAATTCGATGACCTGGGCGGTCTGCGCTCCGGTATCGGCGAGCGTGCGGCAACGTCGCGCGGTGGCCTGGCTGCGCGCTCGGCTGCCGCTGGCCTGACCCGTCTCGCCACTTGGCCGATCTACCGCGGCGATGCGGTGCTGCGCCGTTCTACCGCATTGAACGCGCACCCGCTCAATCGTGCCCCGGCAGTGCGACTGAATGCGGCAGAGGCACAACGCCTCGGCCTGGCCGATGGTGCGCAGGTGCGCATCGGCGACGTGCTGCTGCCGCTGGCGTTCGATGCGGCCGTGCCGGACGGTGCGGCATGGGTCGAGGCTGCCCAGGACCTCACTGCCACGCTGCCGCCCTATGGCGCGGCCATCACCTTGAGCAAGGCATAAGCATCATGGCTGATCAACTTATCAACCAGCTCTTGTGGCCGATCATCTACATCCTGTGCATCACGGTGCCGCTGATCATCGCCGTGGCGATGTTCGTGTACTGGGAGCGCAAGGTCATCGGCTGGATGCACGTGCGACTGGGGCCAAGCAAGATCGGCCCGTTCGGCTTGCTGCAGGCATTCGCCGACGTGGTCAAGCTGCTGATCAAGGAAGTGATCCTGCCGACCAAGGCAAACCGTTTCCTGTATTTCATGGCGCCGTTGCTGGCGCTGATCCCGGCACTGGCGGCGTGGTCGGTGATTCCGTTCAGCAGCAAGATGGTGCTGTCGAATGCGAATGCGGGCGTGCTGTACCTGCTGGCGATGACCTCGCTCGGGGTGTACGGCATCATCCTCGCCGGCTGGGCATCCAACTCTCGCTATGCGCTGCTCGGCGCGATGCGCTCGGCCGCGCAGGTGATTTCGTATGAGCTGGCGATGGGCTTGTGCCTGGTCTGCGTGCTGGTACTGGCGGGCAGCCTGAATCTCACCGACATCGTCAATGCGCAGGCCGGCGGCAAGGGCTTGTTCGACTGGTTCTGGCTGCCGCTGTTGCCGGTGTTCGTGATCTATTTCATCTCCGGCGTGGCCGAGACCAACCGCGCACCCTTCGACGTGGCCGAGGGCGAGTCGGAAATCGTCGCCGGCTTCCACGTGGAATATTCCGGCTCGGCATTCGCGATCTTCTTCCTGGCCGAATACGCCAACATGATCCTGGTCAGCTTCCTGGCCTCGATCCTGTTCCTGGGCGGCTGGCTCAGCCCGTTTCAGGGCTGGATCCACGCCGATGCACCGGGCTGGATCAACTGGATCTGGACCGGCGGTTTCATCTGGCTGTTCATCAAGGCGTTCGTGATGAGCTTCCTGTTCCTGTGGTTCCGCGCCACCTTTCCGCGCTATCGCTATGACCAGATCATGCGGCTGGGTTGGAAAGTGCTCATACCGATAGCCATCGTCTGGGTGATGGTCGCCGGCTGCATGAAATATTTCGGCTGGGTCAGCATCGGCGTGGGGGCATAACCAATGAAACGCATTACCGGATACTTCAAGAGTCTGCTGCTGATCGAGCTGTTCCAGGGCATGGGGCTGACCATGGGTTACATGTTCAAGCCCAAGTACACCGTGCGCTACCCGATGGAGCACATCCCCAAGTCGAACCGCTTCCGCGGCCTGCATGCGCTGCGTCGCTACGCGAATGGTGAAGAGCGCTGCATCGCCTGCAAGCTGTGCGAGGCGGTATGCCCGGCGCTGGCGATCACGATCGATTCGGCGCCCCGCGAGAGCGACGGCCAGCGCCGTACCACGCGCTACGACATCGACCTGTTCAAGTGCATCTACTGCGGTTTCTGCGAGGAGAGCTGCCCGGTCGACTCGATCGTCGAGACCAGCATCCACGAATACCACTTCGAGCATCGTGGCGAGAACGTGGTGACCAAGCAGCAACTGCTCGCCATCGGCGATCGTTTCGAGCAGCAGATTGCCGCCGACCGTGCGCAAGACGCGGCGTACCGCTGAGGCCAACGATGAATCCCCAACTGTTCCAACTCATCTGCTTCTACGCCTTCGGCTTCGTCACCGTGGCTGCCGCGCTGTCGGTGATCACGCTGAAGAACACCGTGCATGCCGTGTTGGCGCTGGTGTTGACGTTCTTCAGCGCCGCCTGCCTGTGGATGCTCATCGAAGCCGAGTTCCTCGCGCTGGCGCTGATCGTGGTCTATGTCGGCGCGGTGATGGTGCTGTTCCTGTTCGTGGTGATGATGCTCGACATCGATCAGGAGAAGATGCGCGAGGGTTTCGTGAAATTCCTGCCGGTCGGCCTGATCGTGGCGGCGGCCATGCTGGCGGAGATGCTCGGCCTGATCGGTGTGCGCGCCATGCATGCCCAGGTCATGGGGGCCAATCCCGCCGCTGTCGCCGGCCTGTCCAATACGGCGTGGCTGGGGCAGGCGCTGTATACGAAATTCCTGCTGCCGTTCGAGATCGCCGCGTTGATCCTCACTGTGGGCGTGGTGGCGGCGGTGGCGCTGACCCTGCGCCAGCGCGGCGACGCGCGCTACGAGTCGGCCAGCCAGCAGGTCAAGGTCAATCCGCGTGACCGCGTCCGTATCGTGAAGATGGCGGCCGAGCGTCCCGTCGACGAATCACCGGCTCCGCCGCAGGAACCCAAACCATGATCACGCTCTCGCACTACATCGTGCTCGGCGCGGTGCTGTTCTGCATCGCCGTCGCCGGCCTGTTCATCAACCGCAAGAACGTGATCGTGCTGCTGATGTCGATCGAGCTGATGCTGCTCGCGGTGAACATGAACTTCGTGGCGTTCTCTCGCTTCCTCGGGGATGTGTCGGGGCAGGTGTTCGTGTTCTTCATCCTTACCGTGGCCGCGGCGGAAGCCGCCATCGGCCTGGCGATCCTGGTGCTGCTGTTCCGCAATCGCAGCACGATCAATATCGCCGACATCGACAGCATGAAGGGTTGATCACATGGGTCTTTCCACATCCATCTTGCTGACGATCGCACTGGCTCCGCTGGTCGGTTGCCTGCTGGCGGGTTTCCTCGGCAGGTTTCTCGGCCGCGCCGGCTCGCACAGCGTCACCATCCTCGGCGTGGCGGTGTCCTGCGCGCTGTCGTTCTACGTGCTGTACCAGCTCACCGTGGGCGGAGCCGCCACGTACAACCAGAACATCTACACCTGGTTCCAGATCGGCCACTTCAACGCCAGCGTCGGCTTCCTGGTCGACCGGCTGACCGCGATGATGCTGGTGGTGGTGAGCTTCGTGTCGCTGCTGGTGCACGTCTACACCATCGGTTACATGGCCGACGACGACGGTTACAAGCGCTTCTTCAGCTACATCTCGCTGTTCACCTTCTCGATGTTCATGCTGGTGATGAGCAACAACTTCATGCAGCTGTTCTTCGGCTGGGAAGCGGTGGGCCTGGTGTCGTATCTGCTGATCGGCTTCTGGTACAAGCGGCCGACCGCGATCTTCGCGAATCTGAAGGCGTTCCTGGTCAATCGCGTGGGCGACTTCGGCTTCCTGCTCGGCATCGCGGCGGTGCTGTATTTCCTCGGCACGCTGGATTACGCCACCGCGTTCGGCTCGGCGCCTTCGCTGATCGGCAAGACTCTGCAGATCACCGCCGGCACGCAGTGGGATGCCGCGACGGTGATCTGCATCTGCCTGTTCATCGGCGCGATGGGCAAGTCGGCGCAGGTGCCGCTGCATGTATGGTTGCCCGACTCGATGGAAGGTCCGACCCCGATCTCGGCGCTGATCCATGCGGCCACGATGGTCACCGCCGGCATCTTCATGGTGGCGCGCATGTCGCCGCTGTTCGAGCTGTCGTCGACTGCGCTGAGCTTCGTGCTGGTGATCGGTGCGACCACCGCGTTGTTCACCGGCTTGATCGGCATAGTCCAGAACGACATCAAACGCGTGATCGCGTACTCCACGCTGTCGCAGCTCGGCTACATGACGGTGGCGCTGGGCGTGTCGATGTACAGCGGTGCGGTGTTCCACCTGATGACGCACGCGTTCTTCAAGGCGCTGCTATTCCTGGGCGCCGGCTCGGTGATCATCGCGATGCATCACGAGCAGGACATGCGCTACATGGGTGGTCTGCGCAAGTACATGCCGATCACCTGGATCACCATGTGGATCGGCTCGCTGGCGCTGGTGGCGGTGCCGTTCTTCTCCGGCTTCTATTCGAAGGACGCGATCATCGAGGCGGTCGGCGAATCGCACCGCTGGGGCGCGCACTATGCCTACTTCTGCGTGATGGCCGGCGCGTTCGTCACCGCGGTGTACACGTTCCGCCAGATGTACCTCACGTTCCACGGCAAGGAGCGCTTCACCGTGGTGGCCGATCACGGCCATGGCCATCATGTCGCGCATCTTGACGACCACGGCCATCACGAGCAGGGCATCATGCACGAGCTGCCGAAGGAATCGCCGTGGGTGGTGACGCTGCCGCTGGTGCTGCTGGCCATTCCGTCGCTACTGGTCGGCTTCTTCACGGTCAAGCCGGTGCTGTTCGGCGGCTGGTTCGGCAGCGCGATCCACGTGGACGCGGCGAACGACGTGCTCGGCGAGCTGGGGCAGCATTTTCATGGCGCCGTGGCGATGGCGCTGGACGGCTTGTGGAGCCTGCCGTTCGGGCTGGTGGTGCTGGCCTTCGTCATCACCAGCTACGTCTATCTGTTCAATCCGGCGGTGGCCGACAGGATCAAGAATGCGCTGAAGCCGTTCTACAGCGCGCTCTATCACAAGTACTGGATCGATGCGGTCTATTACGTGGTGTTCGCCCGCGGCGGCGTCATGCTCGGCCACCTGTTCTGGAAGGCGGGCGACACGGCGGTGATCGACGACACCATGGTCAACGGCTCGGTGAACCTGATTCATCGTATCGCTGCCACGATGCGCCGTTTGCAGTCGGGTTATCTCTATCACTACGCCTTCGCGATGATTCTCGGCCTAATCCTGCTGCTGGGCGGGTATTGGTTGACGAATTCCGGGCTGGCCGGGCAATAAGGGAAGCAAGCACACATGTTCAATCACTTGCTCAGCCTGCTGATCTGGCTCCCTGTCGCCGGCGCGATTCCGGTGCTGCTGGCCGGCTCCACACGTCCTGATCTGGCGCGATGGCTGTCGCTGCTGGTGGCGGTGCTGACCTTCGCGGTCAGTTTGTTCCTGCTGGTGCAATACCACCCCGATGCGGGCGGCATGCAATTGACCGAGAGCTATTTGTGGATCGCCTCGTGGGGCGTTCATTACAGCCTGGCAGCCGACGGCATCTCGGTGGCGCTGATCCTGATGACCACCTTCGTCGGCATCCTGGTGATCGCCGGCGCATGGGAGGTCATCCAGGACAAGCCGCACCAGTACATGGCCGCCATGCTGATGCTGGAAGGCCTGCTGATCGGTGTGTTCTGCGCCACCGATGCGCTGCTGTTCTACGCGTTGTTCGAGGCGATCCTGATTCCGATGTTCATTTTGATCGGTATCTGGGGTGGCCCGCGGCGGGTGTATGCGACGCTGAAGTTCTTCATCTACACGTTCTTCGGCTCGGTCTTCATGCTGATCGCGCTGCTGTACCTGTACCAGAAGGCGCACACGTTCGACATCGCCACACTGGCCGCGCTGCCGCTGACGATGCAGGAACAGACCTGGATCTTCTTTGCGTTCCTGATCGCGTTCGCGATCAAGGTGCCGATGGTGCCGGTGCACACCTGGTTGCCGGATGCCCACGTGGAGGCGCCGACCGGCGGTTCGGTGGTGCTGGCGGCGGTGATGCTGAAGGTCGGTACCTACGGAATGCTGCGCTTCATCCTGCCGATCGTGCCGGATGCAGGGGCGCATTTCGCCTGGCTGATCATCGTGCTGAGCCTGATCGCGATCGTCTACATCGGCTATGTCGCGCTGGTGCAGGAGGATATGAAGAAGCTGGTGGCGTATTCCTCGGTGGCCCACATGGGCTTCGTCACGCTGGGCATCTTCATCGCGTTCCTGCTGGTGCGCGAGTCGAGCAACGCCGACATGGCGCTGCTCGGCATGCAGGGAGCCATGGTGCAGATGATCTCGCACGGCTTCGTGTCCGGCGCGATGTTTACCTGCATCGGCGTGTTGTATGACCGCATGCACACGCGCCAGATCAAGGATTACGGCGGGGTCATCAACGTGATGCCGTGGTTCGGCTTTTTCTACGTGCTGTTCGCGATGGCGAACTGCGGTCTGCCGGGCACCAGCGGCTTCGTCGGCGAGTTCATGGTGATCCTGGCCAGCTTCGCGGCGAATCCGTGGATCGCGCTGTTTGCCGCATTCACCCTGATCATCGGCGCGGCCTACACGCTGTGGCTGGTCAAGCGCGTGCTGTGGGGTGATATCACCAATCCGCACGTGGCCGAGATGAAGGAAATCAACGGCCGCGAGACATTCGTGCTGGTCTCCTTTGCCGCCGCCGTGCTGGCGCTGGGCATCTGGCCGCAGCCGCTGGTCCATCTGATGGACAGCTCGGTGTCGCAGCTGGTGCAGCAGCTCGCTATCCACAAGATTTGATCAGGACCGAACATGCCGAATCTCAATGACATCCTGATCATGTTGCCGGAGTTCTATCTGGTGGCGGCGGTGTGCTTGCTGTTGCTGCTGGACGCCTTCATGAAACCCGAGCAGCGCCCCGTGTTGCATTGGCTGTCGATCGCCGTGCTGCTGGTAGGCGTCTATCTGCTGATCATGGGGCAGCCGCCGCAGACGATAACGGCGTTCGGCGGCATGTTCGTGCGCGATCGGGTATCGGAAATCCTCAAAGTCTTCGCCCTGCTCACCACGGTTCTGGTGATGATTTATGCGCGGCCGTACCTGATCGAGCGCAAGCTGCTGATCGGCGAGTTCTATACGCTGATGATCTTCGCCGTGATCGGCATCATGCTGCTGGTCTCGGCCGGCAACTTTGTCACCGTGTACCTGGGGCTGGAGCTGCTGTCGCTGTCGTCGTACGCACTGGTGGCGCTGAATCGCGACGCGAAGTTGCCGTCCGAGGCCGCGATCAAGTATTTCGTGCTGGGCGCACTGGCCTCGGGCATGCTGCTGTACGGCATGTCGATGGTCTACGGCGCCTCAGGCATGGGCGGCACGCCGAGCCTGGCTCTTGAGCAGCTGCACAACGTGATGGCATATACCACCGCGCCGAAGTTGCTGCTGTTCGGGCTGATCTTCATGATCGTCGGCATCGGCTTCAAACTCGGTGCCGCACCGTTCCACATGTGGATACCGGATGTGTATCAGGGCGCGCCGACGCCGGTCACCGCATTCATCGCATCGGGTTCCAAACTGGCTGCGTTCGGCATGGCTTACCGTCTGCTCGACGCCGGCATGGGCGACCTGTCACAGCATTGGCAGCTGATGCTGGCGGTGCTGGCGGTGTTGTCGCTGGCGATCGGCAACCTGGTTGCTATCGTGCAGACCAACCTCAAGCGCATGCTGGCGTATTCGACCATCTCGCATATGGGTTATCTGCTGCTGGGCCTGGCCGCGGCCGGACCGGAAGGCTATGCCGCCGCGATGTTCTACGCGATCTGCTACGCACTGATGGGCGTGGCTGCCTTCGGCGTGATGCTGGCGCTGAGCCGCGCCGGTTTCGAGTGCGAGGAAATCACCGATCTGAAGGGGCTCAACCAGAAATCGCCGTGGATGGCGTTCCTGATGCTGCTGGCGATGTTCTCGCTGGCGGGCGTACCGCCTCTGTTTGGCTTCTGGGCCAAGGTGCTGGTGCTGGAGGCGGCGATTCACGCGAATATGCTGTGGCTGGCGATTGTCGGTATCGTCTTCGCCATCATCGGCTTGTACTACTACTTGTATGTGGTCAAGGTGATGTACTTCGACAAGCCGGCCGAAGGCAGCGTGTTGCAGGCACAACAGGACAAACCGCTGCGCCTTGTGCTGTCGCTGAATGCGCTGTCGCTGCTGGTGCTCGGCCTGTATTGGGGGCCGTTGCTGGGCTGGTGCCGGCGCGCGTTCGGGCTCTGATGTCTGCATGCGGCGATTGCCGTAATGTCGTCGCAGAGCTTCATATCGGATGGTTGACGTTGAGGCTTGCAAGAAACCGGCCACCCCGCTAAACTCTTCGGACTCTGATGCGGGGTGGAGCAGTCTGGCAGCTCGTCGGGCTCATAACCCGAAGGTCGCAGGTTCGAATCCTGCCCCCGCTACCAGATCTTTCTTGATGCAAGAAAGCCTCCTCGTGAGGCTTTTTTGTTGGGCGCTAGGATGCGCCGTGCCGAGCCGCCGCGAGTGGCTCCGGCAACGGAAGGAGCTGTAGGAGAGGGACATCGGCGAGATAAGGAAATGGGCCGTTGGAGCCCATTTTTTGTTTCTGCTGTTCTGAGAAAGCGATCCGGGAAGGCGAACCCATGGATATACAGGCACTGACGCAACGCTTCACCGAGGTATTGGCCGATCTGGGCCTGGAATGCCTTGGCGTGGAGTTCAACCCTTCGCAAGGGCAGAGTACCCTGCGTATTTATCTGGATCTGCTGGACAAGAGCGGACCTGACGGCGAACGCCGCGAGGTCGGCATCGAGGATTGCGAAACCGCCAGTCGCGAGTTGTCGGCGCTGCTGGATGTCGAGGATCCCATTCCCGGCAATTATGTGCTGGAGGTTTCTTCGCCGGGCATCGATCGACCGCTGTTCACTGCCGCACAGTTTGCGAAAGTCAGCGGGCAGGAAGTGAAACTGCTGCTGAAGGCGCCGTTGGATGGACGTCGCCGCCTGCGCGGCAAGCTGGTTTCGGTGGAAGGCGAACATATTGTGTTGGAAGGCGAAGGCAAGACATTCGAATTCGAGCACGCGTTGGTGGAAAGTGCGCGTGTGGTGCCAGATTGGCAGGCGCTGGGTTATGCACCGCAACCCAAGCGTGGTGGCAAGACGACTGGCAAGAAATAACAGTGCGGCCATCCATGGCCGCGTTCCAAGTTTTGTGTTCTGGAATGAACGTAACAATTTAACCATCGGTATCCGGACAGGATGCCTACGGAGTTGCTGCAATGAGCAAAGAACTTTTGCTGGTCGTCGACGCGGTCGCCAATGAAAAGGGCGTGCCGCTGGAAGTGATTTTCGAAGCGATGGAGGCCGCCTTGGCCTCTGCCGCCAAGAAGCGCTATCCGGACGAGGAGCCCGACATTCGCGTGTCGATCAACCAGAGCACCGGCGAGTACCAGACGTTCCGGCGCTGGGAAGTCATTGCCGACGATGGCGAGATGGAATCGCCGTCCTACCAGCTGCGCCTGATGGATGCGCTGGACGAACGCGCCGACGCCAAAGTGGGCGAGTACATCGAGCAGCAGGTCGAGAACGCCGAATTCGGCCGCATCGCCGCGCAGGCCGCCAAGCAGGTGATCGTGCAGCGCGTACGCGAAGCCGAGCGCCAGCAGGTGGTGGATGCGTTTGCCGACCGCGTGGGCGAGCTGGTCACCGGCATCGTCAAGCGCGTCGAGCGCGGCAACATCTATCTCGACCTGGGCAGCAATGCCGAGGCGTTCATTCCGCGCGACAAGACGATTCCGCGCGAATCGGCCCGCGTCGGTGACCGCGTGCGCGGCTACCTGTATGAAGTGCGTTCGGAAGCGCGTGGTCCGCAGCTGTTCGTGTCGCGCGCGGCCCCGGAATTCATGATCGAACTGTTCAAGCTCGAAGTGCCGGAAGTCGGCCAGGGCCTGGTCGAAATCAAGGGCTGCGCCCGCGATCCGGGCGATCGCGCCAAGATCGCCGTGCTGGCCCACGACAGCCGCACCGATCCGATCGGCGCCTGCATCGGCATGCGCGGTTCGCGCGTGCAAGCGGTCTCCAACGACCTCAACGGCGAGCGCGTCGACATCATCCTGTGGCACGAGAATCAGGCGCAGTTCGTCATCAACGCGATGGCGCCGGCCGAAGTGCAGTCGATCATCATGGATGAGGAAAAACACTCGATGGATATCGCGGTGGCCGAGGACAAGCTGTCCCAGGCCATTGGTCGCGGCGGCCAGAATGTCCGTCTGGCCAGCAAGCTGACCGGCTGGCAGCTCAACGTGATGACGCAGGATCAGGTCACCGCCAAGAGCGAGTCCGAGCAGGAAGCCGCGCGCCAGCTGTTCATGGACAAGCTCGAAGTGGACCAAGAGATTGCCGTCATCCTCGTGCAGGAAGGCTTCTCCAGCGTCGAGGAAATCGCTTATGTGCCCAGCGCCGAGCTGCTGGCGGTGGAGGGCTTCGACGAGGACATCGTCGAGGAACTGCGCGCCCGTGCCCGTGATGCGCTGCTGACCGAGGCACTGGCGGTGGAAGAGGGCGTCGACGAACATCAGCCGTCCAGCGAACTGCTGGCGCTGGAGGGCATGGATGAAACGACGGCCTATGCACTGGCCGCTCGCGAAGTGAGCACGGTCGACGATCTGGCGGATCTGGCGGTGGATGACCTGATCGATATCGATGGCATGAACGAAGAACGCGCTGCAGCACTGATCATGGCGGCACGTGCGCCGATGATCGCGCGGCTGGAGAAAGGCGGCTAACCGCGGACGGCGGCACCCTGGATGGGTGTGCCGAGAAAGGCTTTGCGAAGCCTTTCACCAAGGATGGAGGTGGCGGCATGGATAATGTCGCACTGACGATAAGCGCGGGAACGGCGGAGCAAAGAACACGATGTCGGATGTCACGATCAAACAACTCGCCCAGGTGCTGGGCATGCCGGTCGACCGGTTGCTTACGCAACTGGGCGAGGCGGGCATGAAATTCTCCGATCAGGAGCAAGTCATCAGCAGCACCGAAAAGGTGAAGCTGCTTGGCTTTCTACGTCGCACGCACGGCAAGAGCGAAGCTGCCGCAGAGGTCGATGACAGCGCACCGCGCCAGATCACCCTCAAGCGGCGCACGGTCGGCGAGCTGAAAGTCGCCACGCCGGGCGGCCGCGGTGCCACGGGTGCAGCCAAGACGGTCAACGTCGAGGTTCGTGCCAAGCGCACCTACGTCAAGCGCAGCGTGATTGCCGAGGAAGCCAGCGTCGAGCCCGAGCGCGAGGATGCCGTGCGCAAGCTGCAGGAATCGCAGCAGCAGCGCGAGCAGGAGGAACAGGATCGCCTCAGCGCTGAGCATCGCCGTCAGGAGGAAGCGCGGCAACGCGCCCTTGACGAGCAGTCGCGGCAAGCTGAAAAGGCGCAGCGCCCGGTTGAGGCAGCCAGCGCACCCGAGCCGGCCGTGGTCGACCGTGTCGAGGTCGAGACGGCGCCGGAGGCGGCAGCAGCCGAGGCCTCTTCGTCGGATGCTGGCGATGACGCTGCGGGATCCGTCCAGCGCATGGACCAGCGCGATCTGGGCATGATCCTGCCGCGCATCCATGAGCCGCGCAAGCGCGAAAAACTGGTCAAGCCCGTCGTGCCGCCACCGGCGCCGGCGCCCGCTGCCCCTGTGCCACCGGCGGCTCGCGTAGCCGTGGCCGGTGCCGGCGGAGCGGCCGCACCGGCTGCAGCCGGCGACGCCAGCCGGAACAAGCCAAAACATGCGCGCGAGCGCAATGACAGTGCGGGTAATGGCAATGGTGCGGCTGGCAAGGAAGGCCGTGAAAGCGCCGGCAAGCGTTTTGCCGGCGGCCAGATGCATCTGAGCGAGGCCGACCGGGCTCGCCGCTCCTCCTCCAGCAACAAGCGTGGCAAGCCGGGTCGCAGCAGCGGCCGCGAGATGCTGTCGCGCGGCAACAATCCGCCGAGCGGTCCGCATGGCTTCTCGCGTCCCACCGCGCCGGTGGTGCGCGAGGTGGTCGTCGGCGAAACCAATATCGTCGCCGAGCTGGCGCAGAAGATGGCGGTCAAGGGCTCCGAGGTGGTGAAGGCGCTGTTCAAGATGGGCGTGATGGCGACCATCAACCAGACCGTCGATCACGATACCGCGGTACTGGTGGTCGAGGAGCTCGGTCATACGCCGGTTGCCGACAACCAGAACAATGCCGAGGAGACGCTGGCGGCACATACCCAGAACGTCGAACTGGAAGGCGAGAAGATTACCCGCCCGCCGGTGGTGACGATCATGGGCCATGTCGATCACGGCAAGACCTCGCTGCTCGACTACATCCGCCGCACCAAGGTGGCTTCCGGCGAAGCCGGCGGCATCACCCAGCACATCGGCGCGTATCACGTGGAAACATCCAAGGGCGTGATCACGTTCCTGGATACTCCCGGGCATGCTGCGTTCACCTCGATGCGTGCCCGTGGCGCGCAGTCGACCGACATCGTGATCCTGGTGGTAGCGGCCGACGACGGCGTGATGCCGCAGACGGTGGAAGCGGTGAAGCATGCGCGTGCCGCCAAGGTGCCGCTGATCGTCGCGGTCAACAAGATGGACAAGGACGGCGCCAATCCGGACAACGTCAAGCAGGGCCTGGTGCAGTACGAAGTCGTGCCGGAAGACTGGGGCGGCGACGTCCAGTTCATTCCGGTGTCGGCCAAGACCGGCGCGGGCGTCGAGGATCTGCTCGATGCGATCTCGGTGCAGGCCGAAGTGATGGAGCTGAAAGCCGTGGCCGATGGCCGCGCCTCCGGCGTGGTGATCGAATCCAGTCTGGATCGTGGCCGTGGCCCGGTGGCGACGGTGCTGGTGCAGCAAGGTACGTTGCGCAAGGGCGATTTCATCGTCTGCGGCATCGAATACGGCCGGATGCGCGCGCTGATCGACGAAACCGGCAAGCAGGTTCTGGAAGCCGGTCCGTCGATTCCGGTACAGGTGCTCGGTCTGTCCGGCGTGCCGGAAACCGGTGACGATTTCGTCTGCGTCGAGGACGAACGGCTGGCCCGCGAGGTTGCGCAGGAGCGAGAGCTCAAGCGTCGCGAAACGCGCATGGTCAGCAAGAGCAACCGGCTCGAGGACATCATCGCCAAGATGGGTCAGGGCGTGGAGCAGCAGACCCTCAACATCCTGGTCAAGGGCGACGTGCAGGGTTCGGTCGAGGCGCTGCGCGAATCGCTGACCCAGATCGGCAACGAGCGGGTCAGGGTCAATGTGGTCTCGTCCGGCGTCGGCGGCATCAACGAATCCGATGCCACCTTGGCGGCGGCTTCGAAGGCGCTGATCATCGGCTTCAACGTGCGCGCCGATGCGTCGGCGCGCAAGGTGATCGAGACCGCTGGTTTGGATGTGCGCTATTTCTCGATCATCTATGACGTGATCGATCAGGTGACCCAGGCAGCCACCGGTCTGCTCGGCATGGAAGTGCGCGAGGACATCATCGGCACCGCCGAGGTCCGCGACGTATTCCGCAGCTCCAAGTTCGGCGCCGTGGCCGGTTGCATGGTCACCGAAGGTTCGGTCAAGCGCAGCAAGCCGATCCGCGTGCTGCGCGACAACGTAGTGATCTTCGAAGGCGAGCTGGAGTCGCTGCGTCGCTTCAAGGAGCTGGTCGACGAAGTGCGCAACGGCATGGAGTGCGGTATCGCGGTCAAGCAGTACAACGACGTGAAGCCGGGCGACCAGATCGAGTGCTTCGAACGCACGGAAGTGGCGCGTACGCTCTAAGGCAGAAATGAGTGTGGAGGAGTGAGAAATGAGTGTGGTGCGGTCGCCCTCTCTTGTTTCCCACTTCTCTCCTCTCAGTACTCAGCTTGGTCTCCCGCTCGAAAAGCAGAAACGAGGGCGGGAGTGAGGAATGAGTGTGGCGCCACCGCTCTTTCTTGTTTCTCACTCCTCTCCACCCACTACTCAGGTTGTCCCCATGCCATCTCGTGATTTCAAACGTACCGACCGCATCGGTGCCGAGTTGCGCCGCGAGCTTGGCTTGCTGGTGCATGCGGCCGTGCGTGATCACGGGCTGCCGTCGGTCAGCGTGTCGGACGTGGAAATCACCCGTGATCTGGACTGGGCCACCGTATGGGTGACCGCCATGCTGCCCGAGCAAGGACTGCCGGCGGTGAAGGCGCTCAACGCGATGGGCCACGAGATCCGCCATTCGCTGGCACACAGCGGCATGCGCATGCGTCGGGTGCCGGAGCTGAAGTTCAAATATGACGACTCGGTCGACAAGGGCGAGCGTATCGAAACGCTGCTGCGCCAACAGGCGCGCGATCTGGCGCCGCTCAAGGACGACGAATCAACCGGCGACAAGCAGGATTGAACCGGATCGTTGGGCTGTGAGCCGATGAATCGTCCGCCGCGTATCAAGCACCGTGACCTGCATGGCATCGTCCTGCTCGACAAACCGCTGGGCCTGAGCTCCAATCAGGCACTGCAATCCGTGCGTCGATTGCTGCGTGCGGCCAAGGGCGGTCATACCGGTGCGCTCGATCCGCTGGCCACCGGGTTGTTGCCATTGTGTTTCGGCGAAGCGACCAAGCTGGCCGGCAGTTTGCTCGGTGCGCGCAAGGCGTATGTAGCTGAATGCCGGCTCGGCATTACCACCGATACGGCCGACCGTGAAGGCGAGATCGTGCGGCAGCGTCCGCTACCGGTACTCGACGAAGCCACCATCGAGGCGGCGTTGGCCAAATTGCGCGGACACATCCTGCAGGTGCCGCCCATGTATTCGGCGCTGAAACAGGATGGCGAGCGGCTGTATGCCAAGGCGCGTCGTGGCGAGAGTGTCGAGGTGCCGCCGCGCGAGGTCGAGATCCACCGGCTGGAGCTGCTGAGGCGCACGGACGACACGCTGACCTTGCTGGTGGAATGCGGCTCAGGCACGTATGTGCGCTCGCTGGCGGTCGATCTGGGCGAGGATTTGGGCTGCGGCGCGCACCTGACTGCGCTGCGCCGGCTGTGGGTGGAACCGTTCCGCGAGCCGCGCATGGTGACGCTGGAGCAGCTGCAGGCGGCGGCGGAGCAGGGCGACGAAGCCTTGTTGGCCTGGTTGTTGCCGGTATCGGCCGGATTGTCCGATTTGCCGGTGCTGCAACTCGATGAGCTGCAAAGCATGGCGATTGCGCGCGGCCAGCAGATCGAACTCCCGCAGGCCCCGTCCACCGGCCGCTGCGCCGCTTTTGCCAAAGATGGCGCGCTACTGGCGCTGCTGGAGCTGGACGACAGCGGCCGTGCGCGCATCCTGCGGGGCTTCAACCTGCCGCCGGACTGAAGAAAATGTGCTCGATAACCGCTTCGCACTTGTTGTAACACCACTCCCATCAGTAGAATAGACAAGTTATTTCAACGCTTTCATTCATCTAGGCGAAGCTTGCGCTTGCGTCATCGCGATGACGCAAGCGCAAGCTTCGCATCGCCTTTCAAGGAAACGTATACCCATGTCTCTTACCGCAGAACAGACCGGCAAGATCATTGCTGATTTCGGCCGCGTGCCGAACGACACCGGATCGACCGAAGTCCAGGTGGCACTCCTGTCCGCCCGCATCGACCACCTCACCGGCCACTTCAAGGAACACAAGCAGGATCACCATTCCCGCCGTGGCCTGCTGAAGCTGGTCAACCAGCGCAAGCGCCTGCTCAGCTATCTGAAGGATCGCGATCTTGCGCGCTACCAGACCCTGATCGAACGCCTCGGCCTGCGCCGTTAATTCACCGGACGAGGAGTAGAACAAAGTGGCAAAAGTAACCAAGTCATTCCAGTACGGTAGTCACGAAGTCACGCTGGAGACGGGCGAAATTGCCCGCCAGGCGTCGGGCGCGGTCATGGCCAGCATGGGCGGCACGGTGGTGCTGGTCACCGCGGTAGCTGCGACCAAGCAGAAGGAAGGGCAGGATTTCTTCCCGCTCACCGTCGACTACGTCGAAAAGTTCTACTCCGCCGGCCGCATCCCGGGCGGCTTCTTCAAGCGCGAAGGCCGTCCGACCGAAAAGGAGACGCTGACCTCGCGTCTGATCGATCGTCCGGTGCGTCCGCTGTTCCCGGAAGACTTCAAGAACGAAGTGCAGGTCATCGCGCAGGTCGTCTCGCTCAACCCCGAAGTTGACGGCGACATCGTCGCGCTGCTCGGTGCGTCCGCCGCGCTGTCGCTGGCCGGTATCCCGTTCAAGGGTCCGATCGGTGCTGCCCGCGTCGGCTACGCCAACGGTCAGTACCTGCTGAACCCGACGACTACCGAGCTGAAAACCTCGGCGCTGGACCTGGTCGTTGCCGGCACTGCGGGTGCGGTGCTGATGGTGGAATCCGAAGCCCAGCTGCTGTCCGAGGATGTGATGCTCGGCGCGGTGATGTTCGGTCATCAGCAGATGCAGACTGCGATCCGTGCGATCGCCGAGCTGGCTGCCGAAGCCGCCAAGCCGTCGTGGGACTGGCAGGCGCCGGCCCGCAACGAATCGTTGGTCGCCGCCATCAAGGGTGCGGTCGGCAGCAAGCTGGAAGAAGCGTTCCAGGTGCGCGACAAGCTGCAGCGCCGCGACGCGATTTCCGCGATCAAGGCTGACGTGCTGGGTGAGCTGAAAGCGCAGGCCGAAGCGAACGGCTGGGCGTCGGCCGAGCTGGCCAAGGAATTCGGCGAGCTCGAATACCACACCATGCGCGACAGCGTGCTGAAGACCAAGGTGCGTATCGACGGGCGTCAGCTCGACGACGTGCGCGCGATCACCGCCCGTGTCGGCGTACTGCCGCGCACCCACGGTTCGGCGCTGTTCACCCGCGGCGAGACGCAGGCACTGGTCGTCGTCACGCTGGGCACCACGCGTGATGCGCAGATCATCGATGCGCCGAGCGGCGAGTCGAAGGATCCGTTCCTGTTCCATTACAACTTCCCGCCGTTCTCGGTGGGCGAGGCCGGTCGCTTCGGTGCGCCGAAGCGTCGCGAAATCGGCCACGGCCGTCTCGCCAAGCGCGGCGTGCAGGCGGTCAAGCCCACGATCGAGGAGTTCCCGTACGTGGTACGCGTGGTCTCGGAAATCACCGAGTCCAACGGTTCCTCGTCGATGGCTTCGGTCTGCGGTTCCTCGCTGGCGATGATGGATGCCGGCGTGCCGCTGAAGGCGCCGGTGGCCGGTATCGCGATGGGCCTGGTCAAGGAAGGCGGCGACTTTGTCGTGCTCTCCGACATCCTGGGCGACGAAGATCACCTCGGCGACATGGACTTCAAGGTGGCCGGCAGCGCTGAGGGCATCTCCGCATTGCAGATGGACATCAAGATCGACGGCATCACCGAAGAGATCATGAAGGTTGCGCTGGAGCAGGCCAAGCGCGGTCGTCTGCACATCCTCGGCGAAATGGCCAAGGCGCTCACCACGGCCCGCTCGGAAATGAGCGAGTACGCCCCGCGCCTGATCACCATCAAGATCCACCCGGACAAGATCCGCGAAGTGATCGGCAAGGGTGGCGCGACCATCCGTTCGATCACCGAAGAGACCGGCACCACGATCGACATCAGCGACGACGGCACCATCATCGTCGGCTCGGTTAATCGCGAAGCGGGCGAAGCGGCCAGGAAGCGCATCGAACAGATCGTTTCCGACGTCGAGCCGGGCCGCATCTACGAGGGCAAGGTCGCCAAGCTGATGGACTTCGGTGCATTCGTCACGATCATGCCGGGCAAGGATGGTCTGGTGCACGTGTCGCAGATCTCCGACGAGCGTGTCGAGAAAGTTTCCGACAAGCTCAAGGAAGGCGACATCGTCAAGGTCAAGGTGCTGGAAGTCGACAAGCAGGGCCGCATCCGCCTGTCGATGAAAGCCGTGACGGAAGACGAGCGCGCCAGCGGCGCCACCGCCTGAGTCTCCGGTAACAACAAAGCGATAGGTAAGCGATCGGTAAAGCGATCGCACAAGGCCCGGCTCACGCCGGGCCTTGTGCGTTCTGGCGCCGATGATTTTGTGCAACACGTTTTTGCTAGGATGCTAGGAACCATGCATGAGGACGCACCGATGGCCGACCCGGCGAACGATTTCATCAGGGACTATCAAACCCTGGCGCAGCAGTCCTGGGACGCCTGGACACGCCAGCTGCAACAGCAGCAGCCCCAGCCCACGGTCAATCCGTTTTTCACGCCGCTGCCAGCACCGGCTTCCGGTAACGACACGCTGGAACGTACGCTGGCCGGCCTGAAGGGCTATTTCGACTGGATGCAGGGCGCTGCCGCCAGCGGTGCCGCAGCTCAGCCGGTCGATTGGCGTCAGCAATTGCAGCAGCTGTTCGGCGGTGCCGGCCAGCCGTTTGCGCAGGCGTTCGGTGGCATCGACAGTGCCGGTGCCGAAGGTTTTTCCAGGCAATGGCAGTCGTGGCTGCAGGCCGCGCAGCACAGTGGTTTCGGTGATCTGCCGGGCGCACAGGGACCGATCCCGGCGTTCGGATTGAACCGCGAGCAGCAGATGCAGCAGCAGGCCATGAGCGCCGCAGTGCTGGCCTCGTTGCAGGCGTCCGCGCGCTATCAGGCGCTGATTCAGCGCGCCAGTCAGCAGGGCATGCAACGCTTGCAGGACAAGCTGGCCGAGCATGCCGAACCGGGCCGCCAGATCGATTCGCTGAAGGCGTTGTACGACTTATGGGTGGATTCGGCCGAAGAGGCTTATGCCGAGGTCGCGATGTCGGACGAGTTCCGCGAAGCCTATGGCGAGATGGTCAACACGCAGATGCGCGTGCGGCAGATGCAGCAACAGCAGACCGAGCAAATGTGCCAGCAGCTCGGCGTGCCGACGCGCACCGAGGTGTCCAGTCTCGGCGAACGGCTGCAGGCCCTGCGCCGCGAGTTTCGCGCCAGCCAGACGCCGGCATCCGCGGATCACGCCGATGAGATCACGGCGCTGCGCCGCGAACTGGCCGCGCTGAAACGTCAGGTTGCCGATCGCGCAGGAGCGGCGCCCGTTGCGAAGAAGGCCACGCCGGCCAGACCGTCGACTTCGGCGGTAAAGAAGTCCATTTCGAAGGCCCCTGCAAAGGCGGCGCGTACGGCGGCAGCCAGCAAGGCCAAGCCAGACGCCGCATCAAAATCCCGCATCAGTTCGCGCAAGCGCAAGTAAGGAGACGTCGCCATGTACACGCCATTGCGCATCGACCCGACCAAGGCCCTGGGCGATATCGCCACGTTCCAGCGCAAGCTCGCCGCGGGCATGGGCCATCTGCGCGGCATGCGCGAGCCCGAATACGCGAACACGCCGCGCGAGCTGGTCTACAGCGAAGACAAGCTGAAGGTGTGGCATTTCACCGGCCACGGCAAGACGACGGCGAAAACACCGCTGCTGATCGTGTACGCGCTGGTCAACACGGTGTGGATGACGGACCTGCAAGCCGACCGCTCGATGGTGCGCAATCTGCTGGAGCAGGGTGAGGACGTCTACCTGATCGACTGGGGTTATCCCGACGGCGCCGATCGCTGGTTGACCCTGGACGATTACATCAACGGTTATCTCGATCGTTGCGTCGACGCGGTGCGTCAACGCCACGATCTCGATGCGATCAACCTGCTAGGCATCTGCCAGGGTGGCGCGTTCTCGCTGTGCTACACCGCGCTGCACCCGGACAAGGTGAAGAATCTGATCACCATGGTCACCCCGGTAGATTTCCACACGCCGGACAACATGCTGTCGCACTGGTGCCGCAGCATGGACGTGGATTTGTTCGTCGACACCATGGGCAATATCCCCGCTGGGCTGATGAACTACGTCTACCTCACGCTGAAGCCGGTGCGGCTGAATCAGCAGAAGTACATCGGCATGGTCGACATTCTCGACAACCCGACCGAGCTGGAGAACTTCCTGCGCATGGAGCGCTGGATCTTCGATTCGCCGGATCAGGCCGGCGAGGCGTTTCGCCAGTTCATCAAGGATTTCTACCAGGGCAACAAGCTGGTCAAGGGCACGCTCGAGATCGGCGGCAAGCCGGTGGATCTCGGCATGGTGACGCAGCCCGTGCTGAACATCTTCGCCGAGCAGGATCATCTGGTGCCGCCGGATGCATCGCGCGCGCTGGGCAAGCACGTCGGCACCACCGATTACACCCAGCTGGCGTTCAAGGGTGGCCATATCGGCATCTACGTGTCCGGCCGCGCGCAGCGCGAGGTGCCCCCGGCTATCCATCAATGGCTGAGTGCGCGAAACTGACGCCTTCCCCGCAGAGGCAGAGGTCGTCGATATGGAGAAGCGTTTATACCGCTCGCGCAATGACAGAAAACTCGCCGGTATCTGCGGAGGGATTGCCGAATATTATGGCTGGGACCCGACCCTGGTGCGGGTTGCCTGGATCGTGCTGACCCTGCTGGGTGGATCGGGCATTCTCATCTACCTGATCCTGTGGCTGGTGATGCCCGAGTCGCCGTAAGCAGCCCATGGCGGTTTCAGCCTTGATCAGGCGGCATCCAGCAAGTGACATCCGTTCGACCGAGTAGCAAACAAGCCCATGAATTACGACCGTTACGACCGCATCCGTGCCGTGCAATGGCAGGACGAACATCTGCGGCTGCTCGATCAGCGCCTGCTTCCGGGCGAGGAACGCTGGATCAACTGTGCCGACGCCAGCCACGTCACGCAGGCGATCAAGGATCTGGCCGTACGCGGTGCGCCGGCGATTGGCATCGCCGCCGCGTGGGGCGTGGCACTGGCCGCGAAACAAGGCGAGCCACTCGACGAAGTGCTGGCCACATTGCGTGCTGCACGGCCCACCGCAGTCAACTTGATGTGGGCGCTGGACCGGATGAAAAAACGCATCGCTGCGGGTGCCGATGCCGAAGCCCTGGTGCGCGAGGCGCAGGCGATCCAGGACGAGGATCTGGCTGCGAACCGGCACATGGGCGAGCTCGGCGCTTCGCTGATTACTCCCGGCTCGGGTGTGCTGACCCATTGCAACACCGGTTCGCTGGCCACCGCCGGTTACGGTACGGCGCTGGGTGTGATCCGTGCGGGTGTGGCCGCGGGACGGATCGATCGGGTCTACGCCGGCGAAACCCGGCCATGGCAGCAAGGTGCGCGACTGACCATGTGGGAGCTGGTGCGCGATGGCATTCCAGCGCAGCTGATTGCCGACTCCGCCGCTGCGCACCTGATGAAATCGGGCGCCGTGCAATGGGTGATCGTGGGTGCCGACCGGATCGCCGCGAATGGCGATACCGCGAACAAGATCGGTACCTATCAGTTGGCGATCGCTGCGAAATACCACGGCGTGAAATTCATGGTGGTGGCGCCCTCCTCGACGGTGGACATGGCCACCGGTACCGGTGAGGAAATCGAGATCGAACTGCGCGATCCGGCCGAGCTGCTCAGCACGGCCGGGAAACGCACCGTGGTCGAGGGCGCGCAGGCGTGGAATCCGGTATTCGACGTGGCGCCGGCCGAACTGATCGACGCCATCGTGACCGAGCGCGGCGTGATCGAGCGGCCGAACAGCCTCGCGATGCAGGCGATGTTCGGGTGGTGAAGGTGTCGCATCGAGACCGATGACGGCGTCTGCACACGGGTTCACCTTCGCATTTTTCAGGCCACCGCCGCAGGTTCGGCGGTCGCCGCGCTGGTCAATTTTTAGACAGTCCGCGGAATGCTTTTCAGGCGCCCCAAAACAACGTCATAAACGATTGATTAATAACAACTAAATCCTGTCGTTTTGATGGCGTTCGTGCTACACTCCACAGGTTGATTTCGGGTCGCTTGCGCATGCGCTGGAGGCGCGGCGCCAGCGTCCTTTTTTCGTTATCAAGGAAGCCGATTCATGGCAGAACTCGCCAAAGAAATCATTCGCGTCAACATCGAAGACGAGATGCGCCAGAGCTACCTCGATTACGCCATGAGCGTGATCGTGGGACGCGCCCTCCCGGATGTCCGCGACGGTCTGAAACCGGTGCATCGTCGTGTGCTGTTTGCGATGAATGAACTGGGCAATGTCTGGAACAAACCGTACAAGAAGTCGGCCCGCGTGGTCGGTGACGTGATCGGTAAGTACCATCCGCATGGCGATCAGTCGGTATACGACGCGATCGTTCGCATGGCGCAGCCGTTTTCGCTGCGCTATCTGCTGGTCGATGGCCAGGGCAACTTCGGCTCGGTCGATGGCGACAACGCCGCCGCGATGCGTTACACCGAAGTGCGCATGTCGCGGCTCACGCATGAGCTGCTGGCCGACATCGACAAGGAAACCGTCGACTTCGGCCCGAACTACGACGAGAGCGAACACGAGCCGCTGGTGTTGCCGGCACGCGTGCCGAACCTGCTGGTCAACGGCTCGGCCGGTATCGCCGTCGGCATGGCCACCAACATTCCGCCGCACAATCTCAATGAGGTGATTGCGGCGACGATGGCCTTGATCGACGATCCGTCGCTAGGCATCGACGATCTGATGCAGCACATCCCTGGGCCGGATTTCCCGACCTACGGCATCATCAATGGATCCTCCGGCATCATCGAGGCATACCGCACGGGTCGCGGCCGCATCCTGGTCCGCGCAAGGGCGGAGATCGAGACCGAGGCGAATGGCCGCGAGACGATCATCATCCACGAGCTGCCGTACCAGGTGAACAAGGCGCGGCTGATCGAGAAGGTCGCCGAGCTGGTCAAGGAAAAGAAGCTCGAAGGCATCAGCGAGCTGCGCGACGAGTCCGACAAGGACGGCATGCGCGTCGTCATCGAGATCCGCAAGGATGCGATGGGCGACGTGGTGCTGAACAACCTGTTCCAGCAGACCCAGCTGCAGGTGACGTTCGGCATCAACATGGTGGCGCTGCTCGATGGCCAGCCGAAACTGCTGAACCTCAAGGACATCCTCGAAGCGTTCATCCGCCATCGCCGCGAAGTGGTCACCCGCCGCACGATCTTCGAACTGCGCAAGGCGCGCGCACGTGCGCACATCCTCGAAGGCCTGACCGTCGCACTGGCCAACATCGACGAGATGATCGAACTGATCAAGACTTCGTCGTCGCCGGCCGAAGCGCGCGAGCGCATCGTCGCCCGGCGCTGGGAAGCCGGCATGGTGCGCGCGCTGCTCTCGGCCACCGGCGCGCATGCGTCGCGTCCGGAAGAGATGGATCCGCGCGATGGCCTGAAGGAGGATGGCTACCAGTTGTCCGAGGCACAGGCGCTGGAAATCCTGGCGATGCGTCTGCACCGCCTGACCGGGCTGGAGCAGGAAAAGCTTTCCGACGAATACAAGCAGATCCTGGAAACCATCCGCGGCCTGATCGAGATCCTGGAAAACCCCGAGCGCCTGCTCGAGGTGATTCGCGGCGAACTGGAAGCGGTCAAGGCCGAATTCGGCGATGCCCGCCGCACCGAGATCCAGCATTCGCAGGAAGACCTCAACGTCCTCGACCTGATCGCGCCGGAAGACGTGGTGGTTACGCTGTCGCATACCGGTTACATCAAGCGCCAGCCGGCCAGCCTCTATCGCGCGCAGAAGCGTGGCGGCAAGGGCCGTTCGGCGTCGGCATTGAAGGAAGAGGACGTTGTCGAGCAGTTGTGGGTGGTCAACACGCACGACACCTTGCTGACCTTCACCAGCACCGGCCGCGTCTACTGGCTCAAGGTCTATCAGATGCCCGAGGCGGGTCCGGGTGCCCGCGGCAAGCCGATCATCAACCTGCTGCCGCTGGGCGAGGGCGAGAAGGTGCAGGCGGTGTTGCCGGTACGCGAGTACACCGATGACCGCTTCGTGTTTTTCGCCACGAAGCAGGGCACGGTGAAGAAAACCCCGCTGACGGAATTCGCGTTCCAGCTGCAGAAGGGCAAGCTCGCGATCAAGCTCAACGAGGGCGATGCGCTGGTCAATGTCGAGCTCACCGACGGCAACAGCGACGTGCTGCTGTTCGCTTCCAACGGCAAGGTGAATCGTTTCGACGAGAACACCGTGCGCTCGATGGGCCGCACCGCTACCGGCGTTCGCGGCATGCGGCTGGCCAAGGATGCCCAGGTGGTCTCGCTGATCGTGGCGGCTGAAGGCGACATCCTCACCGCGACGGAACGCGGCTACGGCAAGCGCACCCAGCTGGCCGAGTTCACCAAGAAGGGCCGCGGCACCCAGGGCGTGATCGGCATCCAGTGCTCCGAACGCAACGGCGCGCTGGTCGCCGCCGTGCAGGTTACCGAGGCGCACGAGCTGATGCTGATCTCCAACCAGGGCACGCTGGTGCGTACCCGTGTGGCGGAAGTCTCGCAGCTGGGCCGCAATACCCAGGGAGTCACCTTGATCCGTCTGCCGGCCGACGAGACACTGGTCAGCGTGATGCGGCTGGATGCAGAAGAGGACAATGGCGAGGAAGGCGTGGTCGTTGATGTCCAGGCACCGACCGATGATGGAGGCTCAGCCGCGATCGAGCCTACAGCCACGGAAGAATGAGATTGATGTTGTTTTGAACAAAAAACCCCGGCGCTGCCGGGGTTTTTTGTTGGGACGTTGCTTGCATCCAACATCTGTATTCGCATTCAATGCGAGGTGGCGTTGGTGTCAATTTCGGTGGGTGCTGTCGTCGCGACCACTGTCGCCGGATCATGTTGGTCGGCAACAAGGAACAGGGCGAGCACCAGCCAAGCTTGCATGTCATTGCCCGATCGCCGCCAGCATCGCCTCCGCGCTGGAAACACGCAGCTCACCCGGCGCTTCGACCTGCAGCAGGCGCACCACGCCGTCTTCCGCGTATAGCGCAAAACGGCGCGTACGCAGGCCCATGCCGAATGCGGTGCCGTCCAGCTCCAGTCCCAGCGCGAGGGTGAAGCTGGCGTTGCCGTCGGCCAGCAGCAACAGGCCCGGGGGAACGTGTTGCGAGGCGGCCCAGGCCTGCATCACGTAGGCGTCGTTGACCGACAGGCACATCACGCTGATGCCGCGCGCCTGGAACTCGGAAAAATATTTGACGTAGCCGGGGAGATGCCGGTTCGAACAGGTCGGCGTGAATGCGCCGGGCACGCCGAACAGCACTGCCTTGCGACCGGCAAACAGCGCGCCGGTCTGTGCGGGCTGGATCTCGCCGTCGATGATCTTGATGGAAATGTCAGGAAGGGTGTCGCCGGGCTGGAGGCTCATGCAGAACTCGCTTGCGGGAGGAGAAGGAATGGCAGCACGCCATGCTAAACCGTCTGTGGCGCTGCTGCCTTGAAACCTTTCCGGCAGCACCTATTTTTCGGTGCAGCCGGCAATGGTGCCGCGAGACTATTGAGGAGGCAGCGACATGAATCCGAGTCGTCATTCCATCTGGGGCCATGATCTGGGGCCGTCCGAGGATTTCCGCCGGGCTGTGGGACGCTTTTTCAGCGCCGATGACAACGACCAATCCACCGTCGAAACCAGTCAGTGGGCGCCGCGGGTGGATATCCGAGAGGAAGCCAAGCGTTTCATGATTCTCGTCGATGTGCCGGGCGTCGACCCGGCCACGATCGAGGTGAGCATGGACAAGAGCATCCTCACCATCAAAGGCGAGCGCAAGGTCGACAGCGAGGAAAACGCGGGCAAGTTGACTCGGCAGGAGAGGGTTTACGGGACCTTCCATCGCCGCTTCGCGTTACCGGAAAGTGCCGATGCCGACGGCATCAGCGCGCACGGCAAGTACGGCGTGCTCGAGATCTCGATCCCGAAAAAGCCGGAAACTACCCCGCGGCGCATCACCATCAATACTGCCGGGTAACCGCAACGCTGTATCAAAGCCCCATCCGCCGTGGATAATGATTCACGGCGGATCGCGGCTTTGTGCTGTGCGATACCGGTGATCAGGAGCTTGCGTGGAATTCAAAGACTATTACGAGATCCTGGGTGTGAAGCCGGATGCCAGCGAAGCCGAGATCAAGGCGGCGTATCGCAAGCTGGCGCGCAAATACCACCCGGACAAGAACAAGGAAACCGGCGCCGAGGAGAAATTCAAGGCGGTCAACGAAGCGAACGAGGTGCTCAAGGACGCTGAGAAGCGGCGCTCCTACGACCAGCTGCGTGCCGGTGGCTATCGGCAGGGTGAGCAGTTCCGTCCACCGCCGGGCTGGCAGGGGCAGAGCCAGGGCTTTGGCGACGGCGGCGACGGCGACTTCAGCGATTTCTTCGAAAGCCTGTTCGGCCGTGGCGCGGCCGGCGGTCATCGTGGCCAGCCGCGGCCGCGGCGTGGCCAGGACGTGCAGGCGTCGGTGCGGATCGACCTGCAGACCGCGTTCGACGGCGGCCGCACGCGTCTGGCCATGCATGATCCGGCCGGTGGCGAGCGTGTGCTGGAAGTGAAGATTCCTGCCGGCATCCAGCCGGGGCAGGTGATCCGCTTGTCCGGACAGGGCCAGAGCGGCATGGCCGGCGGCCCGAATGGCGACCTGCTGCTGGAAGTAGGCATCCACGACGATGCACGCTTCCGCCTGGATGGCCGCAACGTGGTGCATGTCCTGCCGATCGCGCCGTGGGAAGCGGCGCTGGGCGCCAGCGTACCGGTGCCGACCCTGGCCGGTACGGTCGACCTGCGCATACCGGCCGGTTCGCAGTCGGGGCGCAAGCTGCGCCTGAAAGGACGGGGCATGCCGGGTACGCATCCGGGCGATCAGCTGGTGGAACTGTCGATCCGCACGCCGGTGGCCGACAATGACGAACAACGCGCGGCTTACGCGGCGCTGCACGAGCATTTCAAAGACTACAACCCGCGCCAGTAAGCGGATGGGCTGCCAATGAAAAAACGGCGCCTGTAGGCGCCGTTTTTTCATGAATCGGATGAGTCGCTGGATGATCAGTGCGGCAGGAACTCGTTCAGCGCCTTGATCAGTTCCTCTTCCTTGATCGGCTTGGTCACATAGGCTTTGGCACCCTGGCGCATGCCCCAGACCTTGTCGGTTTCCTGATCCTTGGTGGTCACCAGGATGATCGGGATATGCGCGGTGTCGGCATTCTTGCTGATCGTGCGCGTCGCCTGGAAGCCGTTGAGGTTGGGCATCACCACGTCCATCAGGATCAAATCGGGCTTTTCCAGCTTGGCCACTTCGACGCCGGCGGCACCATCTTCGGCGGAAAGGGTCTCATGCCCGAGTTTTTCGACGATCCGTTTGATACCCAGCAACTGGGACGGGGAATCGTCGACGATCAGGATACGTGCCATATGGTGATATTCCCCAGCGGGTTTCGTTGATTCTAATGCTGTGGTGATGGTACCTCCAAGCGCGGTTTCGTCAAACCATGCTTTCGTCAAACCGTGTTGTCGATACGCACGAGCGTGCGACCCGATGAGTCGCCCGCAAGCATAGACGCAAATATCCCGGGCAGTCCGTCGAGCGTGACTTCACGCGTGGCGATGCGTTCGAGATGCCGCGGTTTCCAGTCGCTGGCCAGGTGCTGCCATACGCTGTCGCGGATGTCGCGGGCGGTGCCGGCCGAGGCGATGCCGAGCAAGCTGGCGCCGCGAATGATGAACGGCATCACCGTGCTGTCGAATGCGACGCCGCCGGCGTTGCCGCAGATCGCCACGTTGCCGTACGGGCTGATCAGCGGCAGCAGGCCGCTCAGCATGCTGCCGCCGACGTTGTCCAATGCGCCGCCGAAGCGCGCCGAATCCATCGGCTTGCCGCTGAAGACAAGCTGGTGACGATCGATGCATTCGCTGGCACCGAGTTCGCGCAGCACGTCGAAATGATCCGTCTTGCCGCTGATCGCGTGCACTTCGTAGCCAGCGCGGCTGAAGATGTCGATAGCCAATTGGCCAACCCCGCCGCTGGCGCCGGTCACTGCGATGGGACCGAGTGACGGCGTCTGCCGGTTGTCCTGCATGCGCAGCAGCGCCAATGCAGCAGTGAAGCCGGCGGTACCGAGAATCATGCTTTCGCGCAGGCTGAGCCCCGCCGGCAGCGGGATCGTCCAGCGCGCGTCGAGGCGCGCGTATTCGCTGTAGCCGCCATCGCGTGTTTCGGACAGGCCGCTGCCGGTGCACAGCACGGCGTCTCCTTCCTTGAACGCGGGATCGGTCGAAGCGATCACGTGGCCTGCCACGTCGATGCCGCCGTTGAGCGGATACGTGCGCAGGATCCGGCCTTTGCCGGTGCCGGCCAGGGCGTCCTTGTAGTTGACCGACGAATACGCCGTCTTGACCAGTACCTCGCCGGGCGACAGCGCATCGGTGCTCATGGCTTCGATGCCGGCGCGGTAGCCGGCTTCATCGTTGTGGATGCGGAACGCGCGGAACATGGTCATCTCGGATCTCCGGTTTTCAGGCCTTGATGCTGGACGGGCCGATCACGCGGGATGCGTGGCCGCCGTCATAGCTGGCCATCCAGTCGAACAGCGTGTCCATCGAATCGCCAAACCAGACGCTGTCGCGCTGGCCGGGCCGCACGAAGCCTTCGCCCACCATGTGATCCATCATCGTGCGCAGGCCGCCGTAATAGCCGCGTACATCGAGGAATGCACACGGATAGCGATGCAGGCCGAGTTGCGCCCAGGTCAGCATCTCGAACATTTCGTCCATCGTGCCGAAGCCACCAGGCAGGGCGACGAACGCATCGGACAGTTCATACATGCGCGTCTTGCGCTGGTGCATGGTATCGACCACCTGCAACTCGCTGAGCCCCGGGTGCGCCACTTCGAGATCCACCAGCTGGCGCGGAATCACGCCGATCACCTTGCCACCGCCGGCCAGCACGGCATCGGCCACCGTGCCCATCAGGCCGACCTTGCCGCCGCCGTAGACCAGGGCGATGCCGCGACGCGCCATTTCAGCGCCGAATGCACGGGCTTGTGCGGCGTAGTCGGGATGGGTGCCGGGGCTGGAGCCGCAGTAGACGCAGAGCGAGGTGGGTTGGGTCATAGGGCGAGGAGTGAGTGAAGAGGAGTGAGAAAAGAGAGAGGGCGGTACGAGGCAGCTGGAGTGATCGAGGCGCTGTGTGGGCGATAAGGTGCGAAAAGAGACAGGCGAAGCGGGGTTTTGCTTTCTCTCTTTTCTCACTCCTCTTCACTCACTCCTCAAAAGCAACACTCACTCCTCAAAAACGACGGCCCGCCCATGTCGCCACGAGCGGGCCGTCGTCGAGCGGAGGCGCTGGATCCCGGATCGACGCCCATCCATGGGCTGACCGGGATGAGCGGATCCTGCGCTCAGTTGCCCTTGTGGATCGCGCGCTTGTCGACCGCCAGTGCCGCTTCGTGCACGGCCTCGGACAGGGTCGGGTGCGCATGGACGATGCGCGCCAGATCTTCGGACGAGCCCTTGAACTCCATGGCGACGACGCATTCGGCGATCAGCTCGGAAACGCCCGGGCCGACCATGTGCACGCCGAGGATGCGATCGGTTTCGGCGTGAGCGAGCATCTTCACCTGGCCGATGGCTTCGTTCATCGCGACGGCGCGGCCGATCGCGGCGAACGGAAAGCTGCCGACCTTGTACGGGATGCCGGCGTCTTTCAATTCCTTCTCGGTCTTGCCGGCCCAGGCGATTTCCGGTTCGGTGTAGATCACCCACGGAATCGTGTCGTAATTGACGTGGCCGGCCTTGCCCGCGATCCACTCGGCCACCGCCATGCCTTCCTCGAAACCTTTATGGGCGAGCATCGGGCCGCGCACGGCGTCGCCGACGGCCCAGACACCGTCCACGCCGGTGTGGCAATGCTCGTCGACGATGATGCGGCCGCGTTCGTCCAGCTTCACGCCGGTGTCGTCGGCCAGCAGGCCGTCGGTATAGGCGCGGCGGCCCACGGCCACCAGCAGTTTGTCGACCACCAGCGTCTGCTCGCCTTCCTTGTCGGAATAGGTGAGATGGACACCGTCTTTCTTCACCTCGGCCTTGCTGAGCTTGGCGCCGAGCTTGATCTCCAGGCCTTGTTTCTTGAATTCGCGCTGGGCGACCTTGGCGATGTCCGCGTCGGCGGTGCCGAGGAAATCGGGCAGCGCTTCGAGGATCGTCACCTGGGCGCCGAGCCGGTTCCAGACGCTGCCCAGTTCGAGGCCGATCACGCCGGCGCCGATCACGCCAAGGCGCTTGGGTACCGCGTTGATATCCAGCGCGCCGGCGTTGTCGATGATGTTCTTGCCGTCGAACTTGGCGAACGGCAGTTCGATCGGCACCGAACCGGAAGCCAGGATCACGTTGGTGGCGGAAATGGTCTGCTTCTTTCCGTCGTTGCCGGTGATCTCGACCTCATTTCCCTTGAGGAGTTTGCCCTTGCCGAAGAAGCTGACGATCTTGTTGGCCTTGAACAGCTGATCGACGCCACCGGTGAACTGCTTGACGATCTTGTCCTTGCGTCCGATGAAGGTCGCCATGTCGACCTTGGCGTTCTCCACGCTGATACCGTGCGCAGGCAGATTGTGCGACAGGTTGAAAAACTGCTTGGATGAATCGAGCAGCGCCTTGGACGGGATGCAGCCGACGTTGAGACAGGTGCCGCCCAGCGCAGCCTTGCCATCCTTGCCGACGAAGGCGTCGACCACGGCACTCTTCAGTCCCAGCTGCGCGGCGCGAATGGCGGCGTGATAACCGGCCGGGCCGCCGCCGATGACGATGACATCGAATTTGTCGCTCATGGCATTTCTCGCTTTGTCCCTTTCCCATCGGGAGAGGGTGGCCAAAGGCCGGGTGAGGGTATGGGCGGAGCGAGGCGTTGTAGTGTTACAGAACCCTCACCCCAACCCCTCTCCCAGTGGGAGAGGGGCTTCAGGCGTTTAGAGGCCCAACAGCATGCGCTGCGGATTCTCCAGCTGGTTCTTGATGTCGACCAGGAACAGCACCGCGTCCTTGCCGTCGATGATGCGATGGTCATACGACAGCGCGATGTACATCATCGGCGCGGCGATGATCTGGCCGTTCTCGACGATCGCGCGCTCCTTGATCGTGTGCATGCCGAGGATCGCGCTCTGCGGCGGATTGACGATCGGGGTGGACAGCAACGATCCGAAGGTGCCGCCATTGGTGATGGTGAACGTGCCGCCTTGCAGGTCGTCCAGCGACAGCTTGTTGTCGCGTGCTTTCTTGGCGTAGTCGGCAATGCCTTTCTCGATGTCGGCGAAGCCCATGTCCTGCACGTCGCGCAGCACGGGAGTGACCAGACCCTTGTCGGTAGACACCGCGATCGAGATGTCCTGGTAGCCGTGATAGATCACGTCGTTGCCGTCGACCGACGCGTTGACGAACGGATAGCGCTTCAGCGCTTCGGCGGCTGCCTTGACGAAGAAGCTCATGAAGCCGAGCTTGATGCCGTGTTCCTTCTGGAACGCCTCGCCCAGCGTCTTGCGCATCTTCGTCACTTCGCTCAGGTTCACTTCGTTGAACGAGGTGAGCATGGCGATCGAGTTCTTCGACTGCATCAGGCGCTCGGCGATGCGCAAGCGCATGCGTGTCATCGGCACGCGCTCTTCCGGACGCGAGCCTGGGGTCGGCTTCGCGGCCGGTGACGGTGCTGCAGCCGGGGCCGGCGCGGCGCTGCCACCCTTGCCGTAGTTGACCAGATCTTCCTTGGTCACGCGGCCATCGCGGCCAGTGCCGGCGACCTTGGACGGGTCGATGTTTTCTTCGGTGGCCACGCGCAAGCCGGCCGGGGACAGGTCGTCGGCGCCCTTGGCTGACGCTTTCGGCGCCGCGGCCGGTGCGGCAGCAGCCGCTTTCGGGGCTTCCGCCGTCGGCGTCGGCGCGGCGGCAGCGGCGCCTTCCTCGATGATCGCGATGATTTGCTGGCTGTTCACCGTGTCGCCGACCTGGTGCTTGATTTCCTTCAGCACGCCATCGACCGGCGAGGGGACTTCCAGCACCACCTTGTCGGTTTCGAGATCGACCAGGTTCTCGTCGCGCTTGACCGCGTCGCCCGCCTTCTTGTGCCAGCTGGCGATGGTGGCGTCGGAGACGGACTCGGGCAGAACGGGGACTTTGACTTCGATGGACATACGTTGATCCTTGGGCCTTTATTCCGCGGAGTGGTCAGTGCCGACTGGCGCAACCAGCGCCTGCTCGACGAGTGCAGCCTGTTCGGCGATATGGGTGTTGAGATGGCCTGCGGCCGGTGCCGGTGAGCGCGCGCGTCCGGCGTAGGAGAGGCTGTGCTTGCTGCCGATGCAAGCCTGCAAGTGGTGGCGGATCTGGAACCAGGCGCCCTGGTTCATCGGCTCTTCCTGGCACCAGATCACTTCCTTCGCGGAAGGATACTTGTCCAGCTCGGCGCTGACCTCGGTGCGTGGGAACGGATACAACTGCTCGACGCGTACGACGGCCACGTCGTTCAGCCCGCGCTTCTCGGCGTCTTCCAGCAAGTCGTAGTAGACCTTGCCCGAGCACAGCACGACGCGCTTGACCTTTTTCGGCGGCAGTTCGCGATGCTCGCCGATCACCAGCTGGAAGCTGCCATTGGCCAGCTCGTCCAGCGATGACACCGCCAGCTTGTGGCGCAGCAGCGACTTCGGTGTCATCACGATCAGCGGCTTGCGCACCGGGCGCAGCATCTGTCGGCGTATCATGTGGAAATCCTGCGCCGGCGTGGTCGGCACACAGACCTGCATGTTGTCGAACGCGCACAGCTGCAGGAAGCGCTCAAGGCGCGCGGAGGAGTGCTCCGGACCCTGGCCTTCGTACCCGTGCGGCAGCAGCAGCACGAGACCGCACAAGCGGTTCCACTTCGCTTCGCCGGAGCTGATGAACTGGTCGATGACCACCTGGGCGCCGTTCGCGAAATCGCCGAACTGGCCTTCCCAGATATTGAGCGTGTCCGGATCGGTGGTGGAGTGGCCGTACTCGAAGGCCATCACCGCTTCTTCGCTGAGCAGCGAGTCGATCACTTCCACGTCGGCGCCGCCACGGATCGTGGCCAGCGGCATGTAGGTATGACCGTCCTTCTGGTCGTGCAGCACGGCATGGCGATGGAAGAACGTACCGCGGCCGGAATCCTGGCCGACCAGGCGCATGTCGTGGCCGGCATCGATCAAGGTGGCGTAGGCGAGGTTCTCGGCGAAGCCCCAGTCGGCCGGCAGTTCACCCGTCGCCATCTTGCGGCGGTCGTCGTAGATCTTCGCCACGCGCGCCTGCAACGCGATGTCGGCGGGCAGGGTGAGGATCTTGCTGGAAAGCTCCTGCAGCTTCTGCTTCGGTACGCTGGTGTCGGTGGGCGTCGACAATTTGCCGCCGATGAACTTCGCCCAGTCGACATGACCGTCGCGGACCGGCGAGTTGTCGAGCTCGGTCATCGGTGCCCCGGCCTCAAGCCGGTCGCGGTAGGCCTCGAACTGCTTCTGCGCGTCGCCCTCGGCCAGCACGCCTTCCTTCACCAATTGCTGCTGGTACAGGTCGCGCGCGGTCGGGCGCTTGCGGATGACCTGGTACATCACCGGCTGGGTGGCGGACGGCTCGTCGGCCTCGTTGTGGCCGTGGCGGCGGTAGCAGACCAGGTCGATCACCACGTCGCGGCGGAACTGCTTGCGGAAATCGTAGGCGAGACGGGTCACCGCGATCACCGCTTCCGGGTCGTCGCCATTCACGTGCAGTACCGGCGCATTGACCATCTTGGCGAGGTCAGTGCAATACATGGTGGAACGTGCGTCTTGCGGATTGGAGGTGGTGAAGCCGACCTGGTTGTTGATCACGATGTGCAGGCTGCCGCCGATCTTGAAGCCGCGGGCCTGCGACATGTTCAGCAGTTCCATGTTCACGCCCTGGCCGGCGAATGCGGCGTCGCCATGGATCAGCACGGCCATCGACTGCGTGTGCAAGGTGTCGCGGCGGCGGGTCTGGCGTGCGTGCACCGAGCCGGTCACCACCGGATTGACGATCTCCAGATGCGACGGGTTGAACGCCAATGCCACGTGCACGCCGCCCTTGGGCGTCTTGACGTCGGCGGAGAAGCCCATGTGGTACTTCACGTCACCGGAATGGGCCGGGTCGTCCGGATGCTCGAACTTGCCTTCGAACTCGTCGAACAAGGTCTTCGGCGGCTTGCCCAGGATGTTGACCAGCACGTTGAGGCGGCCGCGATGGGCCATGCCGATCACCAGCTCTTTGATGCCGTTGTCGCCGGCGGCGCGCACGACGTCATCGATCATCGGGATCATGCTGTCGCCGCCTTCCAGCGAGAAGCGCTTCTGACCCACGTACTTCGTGTGCAGATAGCGCTCGAGACCTTCAGCGGCGGTGAGGCCATCCAGCACGCGCTGCTTGCCGGCCTTGTCCAGTGTGCTCTTGCCGGCGGCCTGTTCGAGGCGGCTGTAGATCCAGTTGCGCTGCTCGTGATTGCTGATGTGCATGAATTCCGTGCCGATCGTGCTGGCATAGGTCTTCTGCAGGCGGCTCAGAAAGTCGCGCAGTTTCAGGCGCTGACCGCCGCCGGCGTAGTTGCCGCAGTCGAATTCGGTATCCAGGTCGGCGTCGGAGAGGCCGTGGAAGGCAAGGCCCAGATCCGGCGCCGGCATTTTCTCGGTGAGGCCGAGCGGATCGAGGTCGGCGGCGAGATGGCCGCGCGAGCGATAAGCGGTCAGCAGGCGCAGCACGCCGGCCTGCTTGCGCGCGTGCTCGTCGCTGACCGGCGCGGCGGCGGCGCCATTGCCCGCATGACGCTGCTTCTGCGCGGCCTCGATACGCGCAATGGCTGCGGTATGGGAGACGTCTCCCGACTCGCGGCCCTTGAAGGTTTCAAAATACTTGTTCCACTCGGCGGGTACCGACGAGGCGTCGGCCAGCCAGGCGTCATAAAGCGATTCAACGTAATCGGCGTTGCCGCCAGCGAGTTGGGAAGATTCGAAGAACTCGCGGATCAGGTTTGTACTCACGTCACCACCGGCAGGGAAGGGATGCTTGCAGCCATCCGTGTGACCTTGAAGTCGCGGTTTTCCGTCGGTATTCAAGCCCGACAGACCCTTCAAGCGGATGACTGGAGAGAATCCGGACAATTATAGCCTTTGCTTGCTGCGACGCGACAACCCGTAAGGCGCCGGAAACGGGCTGCCGGCATGGATTCGTGACGATGGCCCGGCGATTTTTCGCCGCAGACGGCAGTTTCATGTGGTTGTCGAGGTTACTGGCGATCGGCGGGGAAAAACTCCGGGCCAGCTTGTGTTCAGCCGAATCCGACACCGATATGTCGGCTAGATACCCAGCGTCTGCAGGATGCTGGCGCGTTCGGCGCGTTCCCACACTTCATCGAAATGCTGCTGCAGCGGGGCGTGGCTCGCCCGATCGCGAAGAGCGGCGCGGCCTTGGGGGCGATCCGCCTCGGGCAGGAACAGATAACCGCCGGTGTCGTTGAACAGGTAGGCCGAGACGTAGGCCAGGTCGGCTTCTTCCAGCGGCATGCGGATCTGGATAGCGCTGGACAGGCGCTGCGCCAGCGCGACCAGGCGATGATCATTGCGCAAGGCCGCGGCGGGGTCGTGCAGCAGGATGCGGATCTGCGCGCCGCGGCCGGAGATCGCGATACGCCGCAACTCGGCCAGTTCTTCCGCGCTGGCGTAACTGTCGTTGCCGAGCAGCGGCATGTAGATGGACAGCCGATGGCGTGTCTCGCCCAGCAGCTGCAGTCGCGCCGTGGCGGTTTCGCTACGCGAGCCGGCCGGCAGCGCACCGATGTCGCGCAGCGAGGGTTCTTCATCGGCAGCCGTAGTCAAGCTCAGGCGCATGGACCGATGCGCCAGCCCGGCATCCTCGAATTCCTCGCCATACGCGATGAAACCTTCGCGTTCGTAGAAACCGATCGCATCGACCTGGGCATCCAGCGCAACGTCAGGCCAGCCTTGCGCGCGGGCACGCGCGATCAGTTCGCGCAGCAGCGCTACGCCGACACCTTGACCACGCCACTCCTGCAGCACCGCCATGCGGCCGATCTTGTGCGCCGGAGTGAGCCGGCCGCAGCCGATCGGCCGGCCGGCATCGTCACGCGCCAACACGTGCCAGCAGTCGACATCGAGACCGTCCTGTTCGCGTTGCTCGGGCACGTCCTGTTCCTGGATGAACACGATGCCGCGCAGATCGAGCAGGGCTGCACGCTGGTCTTCGCGTGACCAATCGGCGATCTCGAGGTGGAAGTTCTGCAGCTTCATCGGCGGCGGGATTTTCTCGGCAGAAGGTGGCCATCATTGATCAGCGCCAGCAGCAACGCACGCTCGGCGGCGGATGGTTTGCCCGCGAGGCTGAGCACGCGCTGTTCGCATAGCTGCTGCGCCAGAGCAGGCGTGGCCGGATAAGCGTGACCGCTGGCATACAGTGTGCAACTGGATTTGCCGCGGCTCCAGGCCAGTCGCGACCAGGGGTGGCGCAGCAGCTGCGCGCCGGCATCGAGTTGCTTGGCCAGTGCGGCATCGCTCAGCGGCTTTTCCGGCGGCGCCGGCAACTGGGCGTTGCGGTAGCGGGTAATGAAGCAGCCGAACCAGTCGCGCAGCATGTCGTCGTTCAGCGCGGCGGCAAACGGCAGCGTGGTCTTGAGGCGGTCGATCGCAGCGCGGTCGATCTCGCCGGCGGCCTTGGCCGGCTTCAGATCGGGGTCGGTATAGCGCAATTCTTCCGGCAGATGCTCCGCGATATGGTCGGCCAGGTCGCCGGTCAGCTCGGCCTGCGAGGGCGCGCGCATGCCGATCGAGAACGTCATGCATGGGCCGCCGAAGGCGACGCCATCGTGCGGCACGCCAGGCGGGAGGTACAGCATGTCGCCGGGCTCCAGCAGCCACTCGTGGGTCGGCTCGAACTGGGCGAGCTGCTTCAGCTCGACGTCGTGACGAAACTCCTTGGGCGCCATCAAGTCATCGCTGATCGCCCAATGGCGCTGGCCCAGGCCTTGCAGCAGAAAGACGTCGTACTGATCGACATGCGCACCGACGCCGCCGCCCGGTTCGGCGTAGGAGACCATCACGTCATCCACGCGCCAGCTGGGCAGAAAGTCGAAGTGCTGCAGCAGTGCGGCGACATCCGCATCCCATTTGTCGACGTCCTGCACCAGCAAGGTCCAGTTGGTGCTGGGTGTTTTCGCGAAATCCGCTTCGTTCAGCGGGCCGGAATTGACGTGCCAGCGATCGCGTTTCTCGTCATGCACGATCAGCCGGGCCAGGGCGCCTTCCTCGCAGGCCAGGCCCGCCAGGTCGTCCGGCTGCAGTGGTGGCTGGAAATCGGGGAAGGCATGGCGGATCAGCAACGGTCGTTTCTGCCAGTAGTCGCGCAGGAACCGGGCGGGCGACATGCCCAGCGGTTGCTTCAAGGAGCCGTTGACTTCGATCGGAAAGGGGGTGGGTTTGGTCATCCGCGCATTGTAGCGGCGGCAGGCAGGGTCAATGTCAGTGCAGTGCCTTCATGACATTGTTGAGCCCTAGCCCGAGCACCGCGGTGGCGGCCAGCAGCGTCGCTGCCCGAGCCGGCATGTGCCGGGCAAACAAGGCGCCCAGTGGGGCGGCAGCCACGCCGCCAGCGATCAGGCCCAGTACTGCCGTGCCATGGGTGGCGCCGACATGCAGCAGGAAACTGACGCTGGCGGCGGCGCTGACCGCGCATTTGGCCAGGTGCACCGTCCCGATCACGGTGCGTGGCGTGGCGCCGCGAGCGACCAGGGTAGTCACGGTCACGGCGCTCCAGCCGCCGCCGGCCACCGCGTCGGCAAAGCCGGCGATCAACCCCAGGGGGCGAGTGGCGCGCGGCACGATGTCGTCGTGGCCGTTTTTGCGCCGGGTTCCGCGCAGCAGCAGGAACAGGCCCATGCCCAGCAGGTAAGGCGTCAGTGCCAGCCGCATCCACATGGCCGGGACATGGCTGACCACGTAGGCGCCGATCACCGCACCGACCACGCCCGGAACAACGAGCGCCCAGAACAGCCGCCGGCGCACATTGCCGGCAGCCAGGTGGCTGAGGCCGGAAGCGCCGCAGGTGAATGTCTCGGCGTAGTGCACGCTGGCGCTGGCCACCGCCGGCGGCAGGCCCAGCCCCAGCAGCATCGCGGCAGAGACGACGCCATAGGCCATGCCCAGCGCGCCGTCGACCAGCTGGGCGAGCGCGCCCACGGCGGCGAAGGTGAGGAATTCGGAGAGCGGCGGCATGGGGCATCCGTGCGCGGTGCGGAATGGTGCCGAGTATCGGAATCAGGCTCTTTGCACGGAAATAAGGCCTCGGCATAAGCACATGCCGACACATCCTTTGTAATAGATGCGGTTAAAAAATAATTTGGACGTCGAGAAGTATAGACGTCCAAATGGAGTCATCGTGAATTCTGTTGTCGTGCCGAACCTTCCCGCGGTAAGCCTGGATGCGGAAAAACTCGCCCTGCTGGCCCGGGGCCTGGAAGGATTGACCGCGGCGCAGCTGTACTGGGTCGCTGCGTGGGCTGCCGCACAGGCGGCACAGGCGCAACGCAGTGGTCCGACCGCCGTAGCCGTGGCAACCAGGACGTCCGAGCGGCTGACCATCGTCTACGGCAGCCAGACCGGCAACGCGAAACGCATCGCCGAGGAGCTGGCCAGGCGCAGCGAGGCCGCTGGGTTGCCGGTGCGGCTGCTGCGCGCCGATGCCTATCCGCAGCGCGAGCTGGCGCAGGAACGTCATCTGGTCGCGGTGATCAGCACCCAGGGCGACGGCGAACCGCCGGACGATGCCCGCGGCCTGTTCGAGTTCATCGCCGGCAAGCGCGCACCGAAGCTGCCCGCATTGCAGTTCGCCGTGCTGGGGCTGGGCGATTCGAGCTACCCGCAATTTTGCGTGATCGGCCGCCAGCTCGATGCGCGGCTGGCCGAGCTGGGCGGCACCCGTTTCGCGGCGCTGGGCGAAGCGGACGTGGAGATCGAGGCGGTGGCTGCACCCTGGACGGAGCAGGCGCTGGAGCAGGCGCGCGAGCTCCTGAAACAGGCCGGAGTGCCTGCGCGGGTCACACCGTTGCATGTCGTGCCGAGTCGCAGCACCCATTCGCGCGAGCAGCCGTTCGCCGCCACCGTACTGGCCAATCAACGCATCGTGGCGCGCGACAGTGAACGCGATGTGCGCCATATCGAATTGTCACTGGAAGGTTCCGGGCTGCGCTACGAGCCCGGTGACGCATTGGGCGTGTGGCCACGCAATCCGCCGGCGCTGGTCGATCAATGGCTGGATGCGCTGCGATTCGATGGTGCGCAGGAAGTCACGCACCAGGGCCGCACACTGACGCTGCGGCAATGGCTGGAGCGCGAACGCGAGATCACCCGGCTCAATCGACCCTTCCTGGCGGCACTGGCCGCCACCAGCGGCGACGGCGAGCTGATGCGCGTGCTGCAGAAAGAACAATCCGCGGAGTTCACGGCGCTGCTGGCCGCCGACCAGCCGATCGACCTGCTGCGCCGCCACCCGGCGATCTGGCAGCCGGAGGCGCTGGTGGCTGCGCTGCGGCCGTTGGCGCCACGGCTGTACTCGATCGCGTCCAGCCCGAAGGTCGTGGGCGAGGAAGTACACCTCACCGTCGCGGTGGTCGAATACGAAGCCCACGGCAGCGCGCATTGGGGAGCCGCCTCCGGCTTGCTTGCCGCGACCGACGAGGATGGCAAATTACCGGTCTTCATCGAACCGAACGAACGCTTCCGCCTGCCAGCCGATGGTGAGCGCGACGTCATCATGATCGGCCCGGGCACCGGCGTGGCACCGTTCCGGGCATTCGTGCAGGAGCGGCGGGAGAGTGGCGCCACGGGGCGCAACTGGCTGTTCTTCGGCAACCGCCACTTTTCCAGCGACTTCCTCTATCAGGTGGAGTGGCAGCAGGCGCTGAAGGACGGTTCGCTGCACCGGCTCGATCTGGCGTTCTCGCGCGATGCTGCCCATAAAACCTACATCCAGCGACGTTTGCGCGAACAGGGCGCGGAACTGCATGCCTGGCTGAAAGGCGGCGCGCATATCTACGTCTGCGGCGATTCCACGCACATGGCCCGCGATGTCCACGCGGCGCTGATCGAGGTGATCGCCACCCACGGCAGCCGATCGCCCGACGAAGCGAAAGCCTGGCTCGCCGAACTCCTGCAGCAGGGCCGCTACGCCCGCGACGTGTACTGACATGACCACGGAACTCTCGCATCTCGAACAGATCAAGGCCGCCAGCCGTTTCCTGCGTGGCGGCATCGCCGAAGGGCTGGCCGATTCGGTCACCGGCGCGATCGCCGACGACGACACCAAGCTGCTGAAGTTCCACGGCAGCTACCAGCAGGACGATCGCGACCTGCGCGAGGAGCGCCGCCGGCAGAAACTCGAGCCGGCCTACGCCTTCATGCTGCGCGCGCGTCTGCCCAGCGGCGTGGTGACGCCGGCGCAATGGCTGGTGTTCGACCGTATCGCTCGCGACTATGCCAGCGGCTCGCTGCGCATCACCACGCGGCAGACGTTCCAGTGGCACGGCATCATCAAGCGCAAGCTCAAGCCGACCATCGCGGCGATCCACGATGCGCTGGCGACCACCATCGCCTCCTGCGGCGATGTGGTGCGCAACGTGGTGAGCACGGCCAATCCGATCGAATCGTCCGCACATGCCGAGGCCTACGCTTGGGCCACACGGCTGTCCGCCGAACTGGAGCCGAAGACGCGGGCGTACCATGAGATATGGCTGGACGGCGAGCAACTGGTCGGCGAGGAAGCTGTTGTCGAAGAGCAGGAGCCGCTGTACGGCGCCACCTACCTGCCGCGCAAGTTCAAGATCGGCCTGGCGATCCCACCGCTCAACGACATCGATGTGTTCACGCAGGACCTGGGCCTGATCACCATCGTCGAGCAAGGCGTGCTGCAGGGCTTCAACATCGCCATCGGCGGCGGTATGGGTGCCAGTCACGGCGACGCCACCACCTACCCGCGGCTGGCCAGTGTGGTCGGCTTCGTGACGCCGGAGCAGCTTTTCGGCGTGGCCGAGGCGGTGATCGGCGTACAGCGCGACTGGGGCGACCGCGTCGAGCGCAAGCATGCGCGATTGAAATACACGCTGGACCACCGCGGCCTGGACGCGTTCAAGGCGGAGCTGGAGTCGCGCCTCGGCTATGCGCTGGCGCCGGCGCGCGACTACCGCTTCGAACACAACGGCGACCGCTATGGCTGGGTCGAGGGCCACGACGGCCACTGGCATCTTACCTTGCATATCGAGTCCGGGCGGCTGGCCGACGTGGGCGAGCGACGCTGGCTCAGCGGCCTGCGTGAGCTGGCGCAAGTGCATGCCGGCGACTTCCGGTTGACCTGCAACCAGAACGTGATCGTGGCGAACGTCGCCGCGAACGAGCGCGGCCGCATCGACGCCATCGTCCGCGAATATGGTCTGGACGTTTATGCGAAGCAGAGCGGCATTCGCCGCCACGCGATCGCCTGCGTCGCGTTGCCCACCTGCGGCCTGGCGATGGCCGAGAGCGAACGCTATCTGCCGACGCTGCTGCCGAAACTGGAGGCGCTGCTAGCGCGCCACGGCCTGGCCGACGCACCGATCCTGTTGCGCCTGTCCGGTTGCCCCAACGGCTGCTCGCGGCCTTACCTGGGCGAGATCGCGCTGGTCGGACGTGGGCCGGGACGTTACGACTTGCGCCTCGGCGCCGATTTCATCGGCCAGCGGCTGAATCAGGTGCATCGCGAGAACGTGGACGAGACGGCGATCCTCGACACGCTAGCTCCGCTGTTCGCGCGCTATGCGGGCGAGCGCGGCGAGGGCGAAGGCTTCGGCGATTTTCTGTTGCGTACCGGTATCCTCACACCGGTCCCCTCGCGGCGCATTCCGGTCGAGGTGGTGGCATGAACGCCGTGCTGGTCGAGCAGGCGCCTCACGAACCGCTGGCCCTGGCCGAGCTGAATGTCGCGCTGGCCCGGCTCACCGCCGAGCAGCGTGTGGCATGGGCGCTGGAGCATGTCCCCGGCGAGCATGTCTTGTCGTCCAGTTTCGGCGCGCAGGCGGCGGTGTCGCTGCACCTGGTGACGCGGCAGCAGCCACGGATGCCGGTGGTGCTGATCGATACCGGCTATCTGTTTCCCGAGACTTACCAATTCGTCGACGAGCTGACCGAACGGCTCGCGCTGAACCTCAAGGTCTACCGCTCGCCGCTCAGCCGCGCCTGGATGGAGGCGCGCCATGGGCGACTCTGGGAGCAGGGCGTGGCCGGTCTGGATCGCTACAACCAGCTGCGCAAGGTCGAGCCGATGCAACGCGCACTGACTGAGCTCGGTGCCGCCAGCTGGTTTGCCGGCTTGCGCCGGGGCCAGTCGCGCAGCCGCGCGACGATCGACTTTGCCGAGCATCGCAACGGCCGCTGGAAGTTCCACCCGCTGGCCGACTGGACCGATCGCGACGTCGGTCATTACCTCTCGCGCCATGGCTTGCCGTACCACCCGTTGTGGAGCCAGGGCTACGTATCGATCGGCGACATCCATACCAGCCATCGCTGGGAGCCTGGCATGGACGCCGAGGACACCCGCTTTTTCGGACTCAAACGCGAATGCGGACTGCACAGCATTGCGTAGCCCGCCAACCGTCGCCTCGCGTTGGGGCGCTCTCCTTCCATCACTCTTATCCTGATCGGACCGCACATCATGAGTCACACCGCGCTTGCCACCAGCCCCGATATTGTTCTCGACGACGCCTTGATCGCCCCGCACGGCGGTGCGCTGAAGGAGCTGTACCTGCCGCCCGCCGAGGCGGAAGCATTGAAGCAGCGCAGCGCGCAGCTGCCCGGCGTGGATCTCGACACGCGCCAGCTATGCGATCTGGAACTGCTGCTGAGCGGCGCGTTCTCGCCGCTGGAAGGCTTCCTGGGACGCCGCGACTACGATCGCGTGGTGGAAGAACTGCGCCTCGCCGACGGCACGCTGTGGCCGATCCCGATCACGCTGGACGTGAGCGAGGATTTCGCCGCCAAGCTGAGCAGCGGCAGCGAAGTCGCGCTGCGCGACAGCCAGGGCGTACCGCTGGCGGTGCTTGAAGTGCAGGACATCTACTGGCCCGATCGCCTGCATGAAGCGAAGCAGGTATTCGGCAGCACCGACCGCCTGCATCCGGGCGTGGCCGAGTTGCTCGATCGCACCAAGCCGGTGGCGTTGGGTGGCCGCGTGCGCGGCATCCAGCCTCCCGCGCACTACGACTTCGGCGAGCTGCGCGATACGCCGCGCAGCTTGCGCGAATGGTTCGCGGCGAACGGCTGGAGCCGCATCGTGGCTTTCCAGACGCGCAACCCGATGCATCGTGCGCACCGCGAACTGACTTTGCGCGCGGCGCAGCAGGCCGGCGCGAATTTGCTGATCCAGCCTTCGGTAGGCCGCACCAAGCCGGGCGACGTCGACCACTACACCCGTGTGCGCTGCATCCGTGCGCTGCTGCCGCAGTACCCGGCCGACAGCGTGAAGCTGTCGCTGCTGCCGCTGGCGATGCGCATGGGTGGTCCGCGCGAGGCGTTGTGGCACGCGATTATCCGCAAGAACTACGGCGCCAGCCATTTCATCGTGGGGCGCGATCATGCCGGCCCCGGCAAGGATTCCAGCGGGCAGCCGTTTTATGGGCCGTTCGACGCGCAGACATTGTTGGAGCAGCATCAAGCCGAACTGGGCATCCAGATCGTGCCGTTCCCGGCGATGGTCTACGCGGCCAATCGGGACAGCTATCTGCCATCGACCGAGGTCACCGCCGACGACGAAGTGCGCGATATCTCCGGCACTCAATTGCGCAAGCATCTGCACGAGGGCAGTGAAATCCCGGCGTGGTTCAGTTTCCCCGACGTGGTGAAGATCCTGCGCGAGCGCCATCCGGTGCATGCGCCACGCGGGTTCGCGCTGTTCTTCACCGGCCTGTCCGGCGCCGGCAAGTCGACCATCGCACAAGCGGTGATCGCGCAACTGCTGGAGCACACCAGCCGGCCGGTGACGGTGCTGGACGGCGACGAGGTGCGCAAACACCTGTCGCGCGGCCTGGGTTTCTCGCGCGAGGACCGCGCCGCCAACGTCACCCGCATCGGCTATGTCGCCAGCGAGATTGTGCGTCACGGCGGCATTGCGGTATGCGCGCCGATCGCACCGTATGCCGATGCCCGTGCGGAATCGCGCGCGCTGGTCGAGGCGCAAGGCGATTTCATCGAGATCCATGTCGCCACCACGCTGGAGGTATGCGAAGCACGCGACCGCAAAGGCCTCTACGCGCAGGCGCGTGCGGGCAAGATCGCCCAGTTCACCGGTATCAGCGATCCCTACGAAGAGCCCGAACAGCCGGAGCTGCGCATCGATGGCAATGCCGCCGAGCCGGCCGCGCTGGCCCGCCAGGTGCTGGCGCTGTTGCGCAACAAGGGCCTTATCGAAGGCTGACCAGCGCGATGTCCTGTAGTAGCGCACCTTGTACGCGATGCTCTTCGCCACGCAACGGAAAGCATTCGCGCACAAGGTGCGCTCCTACGAAACTCAGGCCGCGTCAGGTAGCGGAGCTACCGGCCGTTCCCGCCAATGCGGCACGGCCGGCCATTCGGGCGGCACCGTGTCGGCGGCCATGGCGCGTACCACGTCGCGGCGGTCCAGATGCGGTGCGAACTGAGCGATGAACTCCAACACGTATTCGCGCAACACGCTTTCCCGGCGCAGCACGATCCAGGTCGTGCACTGCGGAAACAGATGGTCGGCCGGCAGCGTGTCCAGATCGGTATCGCTGTCCAGCATGGCCATTTCGGCCAGCACGCCAATACCCAGGCCGGCGCGCACATAGGTCTTGATCAGATCGGCATCACCGGCGGTCATCACGATATGCGGCCGCAAATCGGCAGCCTCGAACGCCCGGCGCAGCGAAGATTCGGCCTTCAGCGAGGATTCGTAGCTGACCAGCGGCAGCGCTGCCAGTTGATCGAGGGAAGGCGGCTGGCCGCTGCTCGTCAGCGGATGCCCTTGCGGTGCGACGATTACCCGGTGCCAGCGGTAGGCCGGCAGCGCGATGCCGATACCTGGTGGCGCGCCAGCGGTGCTGATCACTGCGAGGTCGACCCGGCCGGCTTCCAGCTGGGCCAGCACTTCCGCGTCGCGGCTCGGCTGCAAGTGCACGCTGACCTGCGGATAAAGCACGCTCAGCGCGCCAATCGCGGCGGGCAAGGCGAAGCGAGCCTGGGTATGCGTGGTGGCGATGCGCAGTTCGCCGCGCGCATCGTTGCGCAGGTTGGCGGCGATCGAACGGATGTTGGCGGCCTCGGCGAGGATCGTACGGGCGCGCTCTAGCACGTGCTGACCGGCATGGGTTACCGAATCGAGACTCTTGCCCTTGCGGACGAACAGCTGGAAACCCAGCTCGTCCTCAAGTTGCCGAAGCTGCTTGCTCAGGCCGGGCTGGGTGGCATGGACGCGTTCGGCGGCCAGCGTGATGTTGAGGCCGGAGTCGGCGATGGCAACGAGATAACGTAACTGGATCAGCGTCATGGCGATGGGCCCGTGAGCGGTCGGAATCGTTGGATTGAGGCGCGAGCGGAGCACGGATACATCGCATGGAACGAGCCGGAATCATGTCTTGCGCATGCGTGTGGACGGCTAAATAGTGGCCGTGCGGGAGTTCTTCGATGTGGATGTTGGCTCTCATGATCAGACGTCTATACGTCTATTTGGACATAAGGTCAAGGCTTGTGTCGTTTGAGACAGGTCATAACGCGATGGCATATACGCGTCGATGCAAATCATTTGCGGGGGTGGAGCGCTCTGCGTAGCGTGGCTTCGTCCCCATGCATGCGAAGCGGTTCCCGCCCGAATGAAGCTCTATCCCTTGTTCGCCGATCTGTCCCATCGCGCCGTGCTGGTCGTGGGCGGCGGGGCGGTGGCCGAACGCAAGATCGCCGGCCTGCTCGGCGCGCAGGCACAGGTCACCGTGAATGCGCCTACGCTCACGCCGCAGTTGCAGCGCTGGGCAGCGGAAGGGCGTATCGCCCATCGCCGCGATGCGTTCCAGGAAAGCTGGCTCGATCGGGTCTGGCTGGTGGTTGCAGCCACCTCCGACGTCGAATTGAACCAGGTGATTGCCACCTTCGCCGGACTACGCCGGATCTTCGTCAACGTGGTCGACGATGCGGCACTGTCGAGTTTCCATGTGCCGGCGGTGGTGGACCGGGCGCCGCTGACCATCGCGATCTCCAGCGGCGGCGAGGCGCCGATGCTGGCGCGGTTGTTGCGCGAGCGACTGGAGACTCTGCTCGATCATTCGCTGGGTGCGCTGGCCACGCTGGCGGCGCGCCTGCGCCGGCGCATTCGCCTGCGCCATCCGGACCTCGCGGCGCGCAGGCGTTTCTACGAAAGCCTGTTCACCGGACCGGTGGCGACCTTGCTCCGTCAAGGTCGCCCGGAGGAGGCGCGGCAAGCGGCGGAACAGGCGCTGGCCACCGTATCGGCCGCATCGACAGGATCGGTGGTGCTGGTGGGCGCCGGCCCGGGTGATCCTGGCCTGCTGACCTTGCGCGCGCTGCGCGCGTTGAACGAGGCCGATGTGATCCTGCATGACCGGCTGGTCAGCGCCGAGGTGCTCGACCTGGCGCGCCGCGATGCCGAACGCATTGAGGTAGGCAAGCAGGCCGGTCATCACCACACCACCCAGGACGGCATCCATGCATTGCTGCTGCAGCATGCTCGAGCCGGGCGGCGGATCGTGCGGCTGAAGGGCGGCGATCCGTTCGTGTTCGGTCGCGGCGGCGAGGAGCTCGAATTCCTGCGCGATCACGGGATTCCGTACGAAGTGGTACCGGGTATCACCGCCGCCGTGGCCTGCGCGGCCTATGCCGGCGTGCCGCTCACCCATCGCGACCATGCGCAATCCGTACGTTTTGTCACCGCGCACTGCCAGTCCTCCCGCGACACCCTGGACTGGGCCGCGCTGGCGCAAGAACGGCAAACGCTGGCGGTATACATGGGCGTCGCCGAGCTTGGCGAGCTGCGGGCGCGTCTGATCGAACGCGGTCGGGAGCCATCGACCCCCTTTGCGCTGATCGAGAACGGTTCGCGCCCGGAGCAGCGAGTGATCACGGGTACTTTGGCCAACCTGGCCGAGCGCGCGGCGTTCCACGCGGTGCGCTCGCCGGCCTTGCTGATCCTGGGCGAAGTGGCGGCGCTGGCTGCGTCACTGGCCTGGTTCGGGTCGCCGCCGCTGGGAGCGACGGTGCATGAGATCCCTGTTCCCAGCGTGGCGAGGCCAGTTCGCGCCGATATACTGGCGGCGGTTCACCGCGCCTGACGAAAATCTTTACCTGAGCCGTAGCATGATCGCGCGACGGTTTTTCCCTCAAGTCTGCCGGAGCGTTCCCATGATTCACGACAGCATCCTCGACACCATCGGTAATACCCCGATCGTCAAGCTCCATCGTCTCGCGCCGAAACACGTCGAGCTCTACGTGAAGGTGGAGGCATTCAACCCGGCCGGCTCGGTGAAGGACCGGCTAGCCCTGGCGATCATCCTCGACGCCGAGCAGCGCGGCACGCTGAAACCCGGGCAGACCGTGATCGAGGCCACTTCGGGCAACACCGGTGTGGCGCTGGCCGCGATCTGCGCGGCGCGCGGCTACCCGTTCGTGGCGGTGATGTCGGATACGTTCTCGATCGAGCGGCGCAAGCTGATCCGCGCCTACGGCGGCAAAGTGGTGCTCACGCCGGGTGCGGCGCGCGGTAGCGGCATGGTGGCGAAGGCGGTGGAACTCGCGCAGAAGCACGGCTGGTTCTTCACCAACCAGTTCGAGAATCCAGCCAACCCGGCGTACCACCGGCAGACTACCGCGCCGGAGATCCTGCGCGATTTCGCCGGCCGCCGGCTGGATTACTTCGTCACCGGCTGGGGTACCGGCGGCACTCTGACCGGCGTAGGCGAAGTGCTGAAAGTGGCGCGTCCGGACGTGCGGATCATCGCCAGCGAGCCAGCCGGCGCAGGCCTGTTGTCCGGCAAGGAATGGCAGCCGCACAAGATCCAGGGCTGGACGCCGGACTTCGTGCCGGCCGTGCTCAACCGCAAGGTGGCCGATCAGATCGTACTGATCGACGACGTACTGGCTCGCGATACGTCGCGCCAGCTGGCGCAGCAGGAAGGCATCTTCACCGGCATCTCGTCCGGTGCCACCTTGGCCGCCGCCTTGCTGGTGGCCGCCGATGCGCCGCAAGGCTCGGTGCTATTGGCGATGCTGCCGGACACCGGCGAGCGCTATCTGTCGACGTTCCTGTTCGAGGGTGTCAACGAGGGCTCGGACGAAGTCTGAGCAAGCTACGACGGACGGGTCGCCGTGCTTACGGCGACCTTACGAACCGCTCACTTCACTGGTGCGCGCGCGCTGCTCGGATCGGCACGGCTGGTGCGCGCGTTTCCCACTCCGCGATCAACTTCTGGCCCACGTTGGTGAGGGCCTGGATGGCAGGTAGCAGTTCGCGGCCGAGGCGGGTGAGGGCGTATTCGGCCGACGGCGGCGAGGTGTCCAACACCCGCCGGGTCACCAGCCCACGCGATTCCAGCTCGCGCAGCCGCGCGCTCAACACGCGTGCGGAAATGCGGGGGATGTCGTGACGCAGTTCGCCGAAACGGCGTGGCTCGGCGCTCAGATACCAGATGACGTTGGCCGCCCAGGCGCCGCGCAGCAGCGCAAGACACTCGGTGAGCGGGCAGGCCGGCGGAGCGGCAACTTTGCTTTTGCGTACAGGCAAGCCCATCGACATCCGTCCTTGCAGATTCCGGTAACCACCGGGATACCGCATTTTGCACTAACTTGAAGTTACATGGTATCGATCAGTAACCATGTATGGCTATCATGCGGCCCTCACCGCAGCGTGGTAGCCAGTGGCTCCCACCGTCTGCGGCGATGGTTCTTCCCGACATCCCCTCTCACGGAGAAATGCATGAAGCTCTATTACTCCTCTGGCGCCTGTTCACTCTCGCCACACATCGTTGCGCTGGAAGCTGGCATCGACCTACCGCTGGAAAAGGTCGACGGCAAGGCCAAGCGCACCGAGACCGGTGCGGATTTCTGGCAGATCAACCCGAAAGGCTACGTGCCGGCCTTGGCGCTGGACAACGGCGAGCTGCTGACCGAGGGTCCGGCGATCGTGCAATACCTGGCCGACCTCAAGCCCGAAAGCGGCCTCGCGCCGGCCAACGGCACACTGGCGCGCTACCGCCTGCAGGAGATGCTCGGCTACATCAACTCCGAACTGCACAAAACCTACAGCCCGCTGTTCAAGCCGGAAACGCCGGCTGAAGTCAGGCAGGAGCGCAAGGAGTACCTGCGCAAGCGCTACACGCTGCTGGAAGGCGTGCTGGCGAAGCAGCCGTGGCTGCTGGGCGAGCATTTCACCGTGGCGGATGCCTACCTGTTCACCGTGACCAACTGGGCGAAGGCCGTCGAGCTGGATTTGTCCGGTTTCCCGGCGCTGCTGGCGTTCCAGAAACGCGTGGCGGAGCGGCCAGCGGTGCGGGCGGCCCTGGAGGCCGAGGGATTGACCAAGAAAGCGGCGTAAAGCGGAGCAACCCAGCAGCGGCCGGCCTCGCGAGATGCCGGCCGTTGGCGTGTCGCCGCGGTGGTCCGGCAGTTGAAAGTTGTGGTGTGGGGTGTGGTTCGGGACAACTGCGCTCAGATGTCCTTCGCCAGCTCCTCGGCCAGGCCGATGTAGCTGCCGGGTGTCAGGTCTAGCAAGCGCTGCTTCGCGTCGGCCGGCAGGTCGAGGCCATCGATGAATTCGCGCATCGAATCCTTCGTGATGCCGTGGCCGCGGGTCAACGCCTTCAGTTGCTCGTACGGCTCGGGCAGGCCGTAGCGGCGCATGACCGTCTGCACAGCTTCGGCCAACACTTCCCAACTGTTGTCGAGATCGGCGGCGATGCGCTCGGCGTTGACGTTGAGTTTGCCCAGGCCCTTCTTCAGCGATTCCAGCGCGACCAGGCTGTGGCCGAACGCGGTGCCCAGAGCGCGCAGCACGGTGGAATCGGTGAGGTCGCGCTGCCAGCGGCTGATCGGCAGCTTTTCGGCGAAGTGGCCGAGCAAGGCGTTAGCCAGGCCGAAGTTGCCTTCGGCATTTTCGAAGTCGATCGGATTGACCTTGTGTGGCATGGTCGATGAACCGACTTCGCCGGCCTTCAACGTCTGCTTGAAGTAGCCCAGCGAGATGTAGCCCCAGATGTCGCGGGCCAGATCGATCAGGATGATGTTGGCTCGGCGCACCGCGTCGCAGTATTCGGCGACGCCGTCGTGGGGTTCGATCTGGGTGGTATAGGCGTTGTAGCCGAGCCCGAGGCTTTCCACGAAGCGTTGCGAGAACGCGCGCCAATCCACCTCCGGATAGGTGATGAGGTGGGCGTTGTAATTGCCGACCGCGCCGTTGATCTTGCCGGAAATCTCCACCCCGGCGAGCTGTTTGCGCTGACGTTGCAGGCGCGCCACCACGTTGGCGATTTCCTTGCCCAGGGTGCTGGGCGACGCGGTCTGGCCATGCGTGCGCGACAGCAGCGGCAGCGCGGCGTTGGCATGTGCCAGCTCGCGCAGCTGGGCAATCACGGCGTCGAACTGCGGCAGCAGCACCTGTTCGCGCGCGTCGCGCAGCATCAGTGCGTAGGACAGGTTGTTGATGTCCTCGCTGGTGCAGGCGAAGTGCACGAATTCCTTGGCCTGCGTCAGGCTGGGGTCGGCGCCGATCTTTTCCTTGATGAAATACTCGACCGCCTTCACGTCATGGTTGGTGGTCGCCTCGATCGCCTTGATCCGCTCGCCATCGGCCACGCTGAAATTCTCCGCGATGGCTTTCAGCGTCTTGATCTGGTCCGCGCCGAATGCCGGCAGCTCGGCGATCTTCGGATCGGCGGCCAGCGCCAGCAGCCATTCGATCTCGACATGCACACGGCGGTGCATCAAGCCGTACTCGCTGAAGATCGGGCGCAGCGCCTCGACCTTGCTGGCGTAGCGGCCGTCCAGTGGTGACAGGGCGGTCAGGGCGTGAGTGGACATCGAGGCATTCCGGCAAGGTGAAACGGCTATTTTACATGCGCAAGGCCTTTCCCTGTTTTTGGCCGGCTTGTCGCGCCACTGACGTGCAGCGGCCTATAGTTGGGCATTGGTCAACTTCAGGAATCCGGTCATGAGTGGTTTTCGCACCGAGCGCGACAGCATGGGAGAATTGCAGGTACCTGCCGACGCGCTGTACGGCGCGCAGACTCAGCGCGCTATCGACAATTTTCCGATTTCCGGGCTGCACCTGCCGCGCCAGTTCATCCGCGCGCTGGGATTGATCAAGGCGGCCGCGGCCGAGGTCAACTTGTCGATGGGCCATCTGAAGAAAAATCAGGCCGCCGCGATCCGCAAAGCGGCGCTGGCGGTAGCGGATGGACAGTACGACGCGCAGTTCCCGATCGACATCTTCCAGACCGGTTCGGGGACCAGCACCAACATGAATGCGAACGAGGTGATCGCGCATCTGGCGGTAAAGGGTGGCACCAAGGTGCATCCCAACGATCACGTCAATTACGGCCAGAGCTCGAACGACGTGATCCCTACCGCGATCCACGTCAGTGCCACGCTCACCACCAGCGAGCAGTTGCTGCCGGCTCTGAAGCATCTGAAGAAGACGATAGACAAGCGCGCCCGCGAGCTGAGGAATACCCCCAAGACCGGTCGCACGCATCTGATGGATGCGATGCCGATCACCTTCGGGCAGGAGTTGTCCGGCTGGGCGGCACAGATCGGCTCGGCGATCGAACGCATCGAGGATGCGCTGAAACGCATGCGTCGGTTGCCGCAGGGCGGTACGGCCGTCGGCACCGGTATCAACGCCGATCCAAAGTTCGGTCCGGCGGTGGCGCAGCAACTGAAAAAGCTGACCGGCGTGAAGTTCGAGTCGGCGGAAAACTATTTCGAGGGGATGGCTTCGCAGGATGCGGCAGTGGAGCTGTCCGGGCAGTTGAAGACGCTGGCGGTGGCACTGATGAAGATCGCCAACGATCTGCGCTGGATGAATTCCGGTCCGCTGGCGGGGCTGGGCGAGATCGAGCTGCCAGCGCTGCAGCCGGGTTCATCGATCATGCCGGGCAAGGTCAATCCGGTGATTCCGGAGGCGGCCGCTATGGTTGCCGCGCAGGTGATCGGCAACGACGCCTCCATCACCATCGCCGGCCAGTCCGGCAACTTCCAGCTCAACGTGATGCTGCCGTTGATCGCGCACAACCTGCTGCAGTCGATCGGGATACTGGCCAATGTCAGCGTGCTGCTGGCAGATAAGGCAATTGCCGGCTTCAAGGTCAACACGGCGCGGGTCGATCAGGCGCTGGCGATGAACCCGATCCTGGTTACCGCACTGAACCCGGTGATCGGCTACGAGAAGGGTGCGGCCACCGCCAAGCTGGCGTACAAGCAGCACCGGCCGATCATGGAAGTGGCGCTGGAGACCACTGGACTGTCGAAAGAGGAGCTGAAGAAGCTGCTCGATCCGATGGCGCTCACCAGGGGCGGTATCCACGGCGAGGGCGGTGGCGGTTGAATCGGCTCCCTTCCTCGTGAGGCCGTGCAGCGAGGGGTGGGGTGCCATTGCGGCCCCAACCCCTCGCTGCACCGCGCACGCGGGCAGTGGTTTCCCGGATCAATCGGAGAACGTGGCGAAGCCTTTCTTGCCGTTCTTGTCCTTCATGTCCTTGCCGCAATCATCCACGTCCTTCTGCTGCATGGTTGCGTAAGGCCTGAACTCCGGCATCGCTGCGGCCAGTTTCTGCTGCGTGGAGAGCAGGTCGGGCATTCGCAGGCACAACTTGGCGGCAGCGGCCTGGATCCTGTCGGTTTGCGGCTTGATGGCCGCTTCGAAGTCCTTGTCGCTTTTGCCGGTGAGTGCGCCCCATACCCCCTCCTTGGCCGCTTTGACGCCCAGGTCGGCGCCTTCTGCGCCGATGTCCATGCCGGCTTCGGCAATACCGACGATCTGCTGGCGATAGTCGAGCAGCAGTGCGTGCTGTGCCGGCGTGGCCGTCACCTTCTTGCCCTCGACCAGCAACTCGCCCTGCGGTGTGATCTGGGCCTTGGAATGCGAGTCCTTGTCCCTGGATTGGCCATCGCCGAAGTGGACGCTGTCCACGTCGATGTTCTTGGTGGCCAACTCCTGCTTGGCCTCCTGCATCGCTTTCTGGATTTCTCCGGAAATCATCGACGGGGAGGTTTTCTCGTCGGCGTCCTTTATCGCCTGGGTCACGTTATCGGCGACGCCTGGCTGGGTGTCGGCCTGCCTGGACTGGCCGCAAGCGGCCAGCGGCAGCAGCAAGACCAGGGCGAGCGCATTGAGAGTAGTGGGCTTCATGAGTGTTCTCCTTAATCTTGAATTCGGTCGGAAATCAGCTGTCGTCGCGCCAGCGGCGGAACCAGATCGCACCGGCCAGCAGGCCCAGGCCGACCGCCACACCGATCCACAGGTTGGCGGATGCCAATAGCTGGTAGGTGTTGCCCAGATCCATGAAGTCCATGCCCTGGTTGCCGGTGACTGCGATGTCGCCTTGGTGACCGAACACGCTGCCGGTGCCGGGGAAGACGCTGAACAGGCCACGCTGCACGATGTTCTTCCAGAACCAGATAGTCGGCAGATCGAACAGTCCCATGATGCCGAACCAGCTGACCAGCAGGCCGGTTGCCACCGGCAATGCCACGGCCCACAGGAAAGGCTTGTTGCGTGCCCAGGCCGAGCAGAGCAGTAGCCAGCCCACCGAAGGCAGCGCCCACAGCACATACAGCGGGATGTAGCCGATCAGGTTGGCCATGACGCGGAACGGGTGGGCCAGCACCAGCAGCTGCCATACGTTCACGCCGTGGAAAGACAGTGTGACCGCGAGAATCAGCAACTGCAGCATGCCCACGATGATGCCGGTGACTACGGCGACGATAGGCGCGAGCATGGTGGCGCTGATGATCTTGGACAGTACGGTGCTGGTGTCGGAGATCGGCAGCGACTTCCAGAACAGGATGCTGCGGTCGCGGCGATCGTCATATAGCGCACTGAGGCAGTAGAAGAACACCACGAAGCCCAGTACGACAATCAGCAGGCCCATCGCCGAGTACATCGCCATGTCCAGGGCAAATCCGACCTTGCTCAGGTCGCCGGTGTCCATCTCGGCGATGACGTGTCGCAGGCCGCCGCTGGCGCCGAAGTTGATGCCGTGCTGGGCGCCGATGACCTCGGCGGCGATGATGCCCATGATGTTAAGCAGCAGAAATACGCCGCCGGTGATGATGGGGGCCCAGAAGAAGCCGCCCCGATGCTCCCAGAATTCGCGCTTCACCAGCCAGTACATGGTTTTCCAGGCTGAGGTTTTCATGCGTAGGTTCCCTTCATGGTGGCAACGAACAGATCGCTTATGGAGGGGCGGCGGGTTTCGCCCAGCTGCTCCAGCGCCGCGCGGTTCGCGCCGTCAAACAGAAAAATGCTCTTGCCGAAGACTTGCCGCTCATCCAGCGGCTTCAGCGCACGGGCCGTGTCGGCCTTGTCGGCACCCACCATCACTTCGATGAAGCGGTCGCCGACTGCGTCCATGTCGGCATCCAGCACGATCTTGCCGTCGCGGATGAACATCAGGTCGGTAAGGATGTGCTCGACTTCCTCTACCTGATGCGTCGTAACGATGATCGTCTTGTTCTCGTCGAAGTAATCTTCCAGCAGGTGCTGGTAGAACTGCTTGCGGTAGAGGATGTCCAGACCCAGGGTAGGTTCGTCCAGGATCAGCAGCTTGGCGTCGATCGCCATCACCAGAGCCAGATGCAGCTGCACGATCATGCCCTTGGACATCTGCCGCACGCGCTGGTTGGGCGTGAGCTTGGTGCGGGCCAGGAATGCTTCGCACTTGGCGCGATCGAAGCGCGGATGCACGTTGGCGACAAAATCGACTACCTCGTGCACGCGGATCCAGCGCGGCAATACCGCCACATCGGCGATGAAGCACACATCGCCCATCAGCTTGCCACGCTGCTTGCGCGGATCGAAACCCAGCACATTGAGATCGCCGGTGAAATCGGTGAGACCCAGGATCGCCTTCAGTGCGGTGGTCTTGCCGGCACCGTTGGGACCGATCAGGCCGACGATGCGGCCGGGCGCGATCTGGAAGCTGACGTTGTCCAGCGCCAGCGCCGACTTGTACCGCTTGGTCAGGCCACTGGCCGTGATCACCGCGCTCATGATTGCTCCTCCTTGTTGGTTGGATCCTTGTCGGCGTGTGCCTCGCGCAACAGCGTCTTGAGGTCCAGCCCCAACCGTTGCAGCCGTGCGAACAGCACGGGCCACTCTTCGCGCAGAAACCGCTCGCGTTCGGATTTCAGCAGCGCCTCACGAGCGCCTTCGATGACGAACATGCCCAGACCCCTCCTTTTTTCAACCAGTTGTTCGTCGACCAGTTCCTGGTACGCCTTCGATACTGTCAGTGGATTGATTTGATAATCCGCCGACACCTGGCGTACCGACGGCAGCGGGTCGCCCTCATTCAAGGCGCCGTCCAGGATCATCGCCACCACGCGTTGCTGCAGCTGGCGATAGATCGGGACGCTGTCGTTCCAGGTAATGGTCATGTTTTATTCCTTGGTGATACGGCCGAACTTTTTGCCAAACGAATAGTAGGGCATGGCCAATGGCGACCCGAGCAGACTGAGCGGCCCGGACGCGCCGGTTCCGTCGTTGTGGGTCATCGACGGGATCGTGGCGATGGCGCTGATGTCGACATCAGCCAGCAAGGCAGCGGCGCGCAACTCGGCGGCGCTGGGATGGACGTTGACCGGCGCCAGTTCGATGACTTTGGTCGCGCTGGTCTTGCTGCCTGTGGCGGGCTGAACGTCGACGTTGTAGTTGACGACACTCAGGCTGACAAAGGTGAAGAGGACGGCGGCGACGCTGGGGAGCAGGTTGAGCGCTTTCATGACATGCCTCCTTGGTGAACTCGTTAGGTGGTGTTGTAGTGAACTATAACACCGAGTTTTAAGCCGTCAATAGGCAAAGCGCCAATTCGCAACATGACTGATGGCCTATGCGCCGCTCCGACGCTTGTCGCTGGAGTCGTCGATGAGTCGTTTTTCAGGCGGGCGGCCCCGCTGCACGAGCTGGTGGCAGCGGCTCAAATGGCCGCACTCGCCAACGAAAAGGCCAGCACTCAGGCTGGCCCTTGTCGTAGCTCGGTTCGCGGTGATCAACTGCAGGGGCGTCTTCTACGGATGAGGAAGGCGTCTGCGGGCGACGTGGATCAGGCGGCCTTGGCCACCAGCGTGTCGATGGTGCTGCGCGCCGATTTCAATGCCTGCGCCTTCTGCTCATCGCCGACGGCGATGCCTTCGGCCCGCACGAATTCGATGTCGTTGATGCCGATGAAAGCGAGTGCGGCACGAAGGTAGGGCTCCTGGAAGTCCATGGCTGCAGCAGCGGTGTCCTTGCCGTAGAAGCCGCCGCGGCTGGAAGCAACGATGACCCGCTTGCCGCCGGCCAATCCCTCGGGGCCGTTTGCCGTGTAGCGGAAAGTCTTGCCGGCGACCAGGATGCGATCGATCCATGCCTTGAGCTGGCTGGAGATGGCGAAGTTGTACATCGGCGCTCCAATCACCACTACATCGGCAGCGAGGAATTCCTCCAGCATCTGGCTGCCCAGTACAGCGGCCGGATCACTGGCGTCGGCCACTGGCGTCCAGTGCGGCAGCGGCTGAACCGCCAGGTCGTGGTACTGGATCGTGGTGGCCGGTGTATTGCGCTGCAGCTCGGCTACGATGTCGGCGGTCAGCTGGCGCGAAACCGAGTAACCACCCAGTGCGCTGGAATCGATATGCAACAGTTTCATGATGAGGCTCCTGGTTGGGCCGGTTAACCGGCGATGCAAACAGGATATATTTGGAACAATGTGGCGATAAGTCTGGCGTATCGAGACTTATCGTTCTTCATAGGAAACAATAATGACCGTATTGGGCGGGGCCTTGCAGGACCTCAATGACTTGTACTTCTTTGCAGCGGTGGTCGAACACGGCGGGTTCTCCGCTGCGGGCCGAGCCTTGGGCGTACCTAAATCGCGATTGAGCAAACGGGTGGCCCAGCTCGAAGAGCGGCTCGGCGTGCGCCTGCTGCAGCGGACCACGCGGCGTTTTGTGGTGACCGAAGTCGGCGAGCGTTTCTACGCGCATTGCCGTGCGGTGCTGGAAGAGGCGCAGGCGGCGCAGGATGCGGTGGACGAGTTGCGTGCCGAACCGCGCGGCATGGTGCGTCTCAGCTGTCCGGTGTCGCTGGCGCAGACGGTACTGGCCTATTTGCTGCCGGATTTTCTGGCGATGTATCCGAAGATGCAGGTGCGGTTGCTATCAGGCGACCGCCGGGTCGACGTGATCGGTGAAGGCTACGATCTGGCGATTCGCGTGCGCAACAAGCTGGACACCGATGCGAACCTGGTGGTCCGCACGTTCGGTCAGTCGCGTACCAAACTGGTGGCCAGTCCGGCGCTGTTGAATGCGCAAGGGCGTCCGACCCAGCCGGATGAGCTGGCGAAGCTGCCGGCGCTGTCGATGCGCGAACATGAGGGCGCGCAGGTGTGGGAGCTGATCGATGCGAGCGGTACGCAGGTCAACGTGGAGGTGCACGCGCGCCTGATCACCGGCGATTTTGCCGTGCTGCTGGAGTCCGCCCGTCGCGGCATGGGTGTGGCGCTACTTCCGGAGTTCGTCTGCGCGCCGGCGATCACCCGTGGCGAACTCGAAGTGGTGCTGCCGGAATGGAGCATGCCCGAGGGCACCATGCACTTCGTCTATCCCAGCCGGCGCGGCATGCTGCCGGGCGTGCGTGCTCTGGTCGATTTCCTGGCCGAGCGGCTGCCGGCCACCACGTTGCTGAAGCACGAGCAATGCAAGCAGCGTCCGCTGGAAGACCTGCCCAAATCGTGATGTGCGGCCGTGACGCGCGGTCGTGATGCGCGCCGCATCGCCGATACGCTACGCTTGAGTCTTTATGGACATCCAAACGGCCGAATGATGATGATCGAAACCAAGCTGCCGAAAGTCGGTACCACCATCTTCAGCGTGATGAGCCATCTGGCGCTGGAGCACAAGGCGGTCAACCTGGGGCAGGGCTTTCCCGATTTCGAACCACCGCAAGGGCTGCGCGACGCGCTGACCCGCGCCATGAACGAAGGCCGCAACCAGTACGCGCCGATGCACGGTACGGCGGCTCTGCGCGAACAGATCGTGTTGAAAGTCGGACAGCTGTACGGCCGCAAGCTCAACGTCGACACCGACATTACCGTCACGTCCGGCGCCACCGAAGCGATCTTCGCAGCGATTGCCGCGGTGGTGCGCGCAGGCGAGGAAGTGATCGTGTTCGATCCGGCTTATGACTGCTACGAACCGGCGATCGAGCTGCAGGGCGCGCGCGCCGTGCATATTCCGCTGACCGTGCCGGCGTTCGCGGTCGACTGGCAGCGCGTGCGCGATGCGGTGACGCCGAAGACGCGGATGATCCTGATCAACAGCCCGCACAATCCGTCCGGCGCGGTGCTGTCGGCGGCCGACCTGGAAGAGCTGGCGGCGATCGTGCGCGATACCGGCATCGTGGTGCTGTCCGATGAGGTGTACGAACACATCGTGTACGACGGCGCGCAACACGAGAGTGTGTTGCGCCACCCTGAACTGGCCGAGCGCAGCATCGTGGTCTCCTCGTTCGGCAAGACCTATCACTGCACCGGCTGGAAGGTCGGCTACGCGGTGGCGCCGGCAGCGCTGTCGGCCGAGTTCCGCAAGGTGCATCAATACCTCACGTTCTGCACATTCCATCCGGCGCAGGTCGCGTTCGGCGAATTCATGGCCAGCAACCCCGAGCACTATCTGGACTTGCCGGCGTTCTACCAGGCCAAGCGCGATCGCTTCCGCGGCTTGCTGCAACCGTCGCGCTTCAAGCTGCTCGACGTACCGGGCGGCTATTTCCAACTGGTCGATTATTCGGCGATCCGTGACGAAGACGATCTCACTTTCAGCAAGTGGCTGGTGCAGCATGGCGGCGTGGCGGCGATTCCGTTGACGCCGTTCTATGAAAGCGCACCGGGCACCCGCCTGCTGCGGCTGTGCTTTGCCAAGAGCGATGCCACGATGGATGCGGCGGCGGAGCGGCTATGCAAGCTTTAAGCGTTTCATTGGTGCAGGGTGCCACCCGCTGGCATGACGCGCCGGCCAATCGCGACTACTACGGCACGCTGGTGCGCCAGGCAACCGGCAGCGATTTGATCGTGCTGCCGGAAACCTTCCTGTCCGGCTTCAGCAACGACACCCGCGCCAGCGCCGGAACGATGGACGGCGAAGGTGTGGCGTGGCTGCGCGCGCTGGCGATCGAGATGCGCACGGTGATCTGCGGCAGCCTGGCGATCCGCGAGAACGACGTCGTCTACAACCGTTTGTTGTGGGTGCAGCCTGACGGCAGCTTTGCCCAGTACGACAAGCGTCACCTGTTCCGCATGGCCGGCGAACATACCCGTTACGGCAGCGGCAATGAGCGGCTGATCGTGGAACTGAAGGGGTGGCGGATCCTGCCGCAGGTCTGTTACGACCTGCGCTTTCCGGTGTGGCTGCGCAATCGCCGGCTGGCCTCCGCCAACGGAGGCATGGATTACGACCTGGCCCTGTTCGTGGCGAACTGGCCGGCGCCGCGTCGGCAGCCGTGGCGTACGCTGCTGCGTGCCCGCGCGATCGAGAACCTCAGCTATGTGATCGGGGTAAACCGGGTCGGCGTGGATGGCAACGATATTCCCTATGCCGGCGACAGCGCGGTGATCGATCCAGTCGGCGAGCCGCTGGTCGAGCTGGGGCCACAGGAACAGGTGGTGACGATCATGCTTGATCCCGCTCCGCTGCTGGCACATCGCGAACGCTTTCCCGCATGGATGGATGCCGACGCGTTTTCGCTCGATGTGGATTGACGATGCCTGATCCGACGACGAACGCGTAGGAGCCCGCTCGCGGGCGATGCTTTCGCTTTGATGTTGGGTAGGGAAATTCAGAGCAAGAGCATCGCCCGCGAGCGGGCTCCTAGAGTATCGCCAGCACCGCTTCCGGCGGCCGTCCGAGTGCAGCCTTGCCGTTGGCGACCACGATCGGGCGTTCGATCAGTTTCGGATGCGCCACCATCGCAGCTATCAGCGATGCATCGTCGAGCGCAGGATCATCCAGCCCCAGCGACTGATACTCCGCTTCGCCCGTACGCAGCAACTGACGCGCCGTCATGCCCAGCTGCTTCAGCAGCACGCTTAGTTCGGCGGCGCTCGGCGGGTGGTCGAGATAGTTGATCACCTCGACCTCGCCGCCGCGCTGCTCCAGCACCGCCAGCGTGGCGCGTGACTTGGAGCAGCGGTTGTTGTGGTAGATGCGCACCATCGGTCAGTGATCCGTCATGCTGAATTTTGGCTCAGCGATTGCCCGAACGATTGCCGCCGCGGCCCGGCGGGCGTCCGCCGGCAGGGCCGCCGTGGCCCTGGGGACGTGCGCCGCTGTGCGAGCGGTTGCCGCCTTGACCTTGCGGCCGGCCCGCGCCTTGCGGACGGTTGCCACCCTGGCCTTGCGGACGCGCACCGCCCATGCCCTGCGGCCTGGCGTTGCCGTGTGCGGGATTGCCCTGTGCCCGATTGCCCTGGTTTTGACCCTGGCCTTGCGGACGACCGCTATGCGCAGGCCGTGCACCATGCGCACGGTTGCCCGTACTACCGGCAGCGCCGCGTGATTCGCCGCCAAAGCCGCTATACGGGCTGCCGCCGGCAGTACGGCCTTCGCCACCCGTACGGGCGCCGAACGGCTTGCCGCCGGCCGGACGACGATTGCCCGCTGCGCCGCCGCCGGCGTTGCCGCGCGGTGTGCCAGGACGACCGCTGCCATCGCGGCTTTCACCGGCAAACCAGGTACGCACCGACGGCAGTTCCTGGCCCGGCGCCACGCGCCGCCCCCTGCTGCCGCCCGCATTGCGTTCGGGACGAGCGACGTTGCCGTTGACTTCCTTGCCATCGCGACGCGGCGGCTTGCGGCCACGGGTCGGTTCCTCACGTATGCGGTCGTACGCGCGCAATTCGCGTGCCTCGTCCTGGCCGCCGGTCCAGGCATTGCTGGTGCCGCGTTCGGGGCGATATTCGGTGACGCTGCGGTTGGCACGGCGCTGATGCAGTACCGGGCTCAGCGTCAGCACCGGCTGCGGCGCGCCGAGGCCAGTGGTCTGGCGCAGCTCCTTGACGCTTTCCGCATCGAGCACTTCGCATTCGCCGCGGCGCAGGTTGCGCGGCAGCTCGATCTTGCCGTAGCGGATGCGCTTGAGGCGGCTGACCAGGAAACCCTGCGAGTCCCACAGACGGCGCACTTCGCGGTTGCGGCCTTCTCGGATGACCACGCGGAACCAGCTGTGGCTGCCGCCGCGACTGATCACGGCGATCTCGTCGAAGCGGGCGGGGCCGTCGTCCAGTTCCACCCCGGCCTTCAGCCGCTCGATGATCTCGTCCGGCACCTCGCCATGCACGCGGCACAGGTATTCGCGCTCGAGGCCGCTCTTGGGATGCATCAGCCCATTGGCCAGCTCACCGTCGGTGGTGAGCAGCAGCAGGCCGGTGGTGTTGATGTCGAGACGGCCGACGGCGACCCAGCGCGCGCCCTTCAGGCGCGGCAGCTGCTCGAACACGGTAGGGCGGCCTTCGGGATCGTCGCGGGTGGTCAGCACACCTTCGGGCTTGTGGTAGATCAGCACCTCGGTGTCGTCGCGGCTGTCGGTGGCGACGACGAATTGCTTGCTGTCGATCACCACGCGATCGCCAGCGTGCACGCTCATGCCGATTTCGGCGGGGCTGCCATTCAGTTCGACTTCGCCTGACTGGATGCGCACTTCAAGCATGCGGCGCGAGCCGAGACCGGCATTGGCCAGCACCTTGTGCAGGCGCTCTTCCAGCGCGGGCGCGTCGTTGTCGATGCGTGGTTCGCGTTTCAGGGATAAAACGGATTTCTGTGGCGCAGTCATGCGCGGTACTCCTCGGTGTCTTGCTCGGCGGTGTCGGGTTCGACATCCGCGGCGGGGTTCGCTGCCTCATCGGCAGTGGCAATCGGGTTATCGGTGAGTGGGCTCGTGTCGGAGCCAGGCTCGTCGGACTCGGGGGAAGCGGCTGGCGCGTCGGCGTCGGTCGCGGTTTTGGTGTTTTCAGCATCGGCGGCGTCCGCAGATGCCGGGTGTTCGGTGTCGGGCGCACCGTCGTCGTCGAATTCCAAAGTGGAATCGGTCGGTGCCTCCTCATCGTCCGGATCGATCGGCAGGTCGCGCATGATGCGGGCGGGCAGGGGTTCCGGTTCGAAGCGCAACTGCGGATCTTCCATGTCGCGGATTTCCGACAGCGGCGGCAGCTGGTCCAGCGATTTCAGGTTGAAGTAGTCGAGAAACGCACGGGTGGTGCCGAACAGCGCCGGCTTGCCGGGCACGTCGCGATAACCCACCACGCGGATCCACTCGCGCTCCTCCATCGTCTTGATGATGTTGGAGGACACCACCACGCCACGGATCTGTTCGATCTCGGGGCGAGTGATCGGCTGGCGGTAGGCGATCAGCGCCAGCGTTTCCAGCAAGGCGCGCGAATAGCGGCTGGGCTTTTCGGTCCACATCCGCGAAATCCACGGATGCACGTCCTGGCGCACCTGGTAACGGAAACCGGAGGCGACTTCCTTCAGCTCGATGCCGCGACCGGCACAATCTTCGCCAAGCGCTTCCAGCGCTCTGGCGATCTGGCCATGATCGACTTCGTCGGTTTCATTGAACAGGTCGCCCAGCTGATGGACGGTCATCGGCTGGGTGGAGGCCAGCAAGGCGGCCTCGATGATGGGTTTGAGTTGCTCGATCTGCATAACCTTGGGTTCGGATGCCGGTTGGATCGGTACCGCTCAGTGGGTGTCGTTCATTCGCCGGACGATTCGATCAGTGCCGATTCGCCTGCTTGTGCATCGTCCGCCGGTAACTCGGCGGATTCTTCGGAGTGGCTCGCCTTCGCCTTTACATAGATCGGCGCCAGCGGCTCCTCCTGGACAATCTCGACCAGCATCTCCTTGGCCAGCTCCAGCATCGCCAGGAAGGTCACCACGATGCCGAGGCGCCCCTCGCTGATGTCGAACAGGCTCTCGAAGCGATGAAAACTGTCGTCGTCGAGCCGGCTCAGCAATTCGCCCATGCGCTGGCGCACGCTGAGCGCTTCGCGCTTGATCGCGTGATGCCCGAACAGTTCGGCCCGGTGCATCACGTCCTTGAGCGCCAGCAGCAGCTCGGTCAGCTCCAGCGGGGGCGGCAACTTGATCACGTTGCGCTCGCCCACCTCGGCATGCACCACCACACTGTCGCGCTCCTGCCGCGGCAGGGCTTCGATGTCTTCCGCGGCACGCTTGAACCGCTCGTATTCCTGCAAGCGCCGCACCAGTTCGGCACGGGGGTCCTCTTCCAGCCCTTCCTCGGCCGGCGGTCGCGGCAGCAGCAGCCGCGACTTGATCTCGGCCAGGATCGCGGCCATCAGCAGGTATTCCGCGGCCAGCTCCAGCCGCATCACATCGCGCATCAGCTCGATGTAGGTCATGTATTGCCGGGTGATCTCGGCGACCGGAATATCCAGGATGTCCAGGTTCTGCCGGCGGATCAGGTACAGCAGCAAGTCCAATGGACCTTCGAAAGCCTCCAGGATCACCTCGAGCGCATCCGGCGGTATGTACAGATCCTGCGGCATCTGCAGCATCGGCTGACCGCGCACGATCGCCAGTGGCATTTCCTGCTGTTGCGGTACCGACGCGAATGCATCCTGCGGTGCGGTGACCAGGCTCTGTGGCTCGACTGGCTCAGTGCTCATCAATGCATGTCATGAGGCCGCCTTCAGCGGCTGGCAGTGCGTTCAACACGATCGGAATCATTCACACATCACAACAACATGTGGAACGTCCGCGCTCGGAACACGACGGTGAGGCAGTGTTCCCGGGGTACTGCAGTTCTTCACATCTTCAGCCGAGGTGCGGCGGGTGCCATCGTCACGGGCGAGATGAAGCCACTCGGTGGTGGTTCGATCAGGCAGGTCGCAAGCGGCCATCGCACGCCATTCCGGGTTGTCAGCCACGGCAAGGGCGCAAGTCAAAAGTGGCGAAGAGCAACGCCACTGACTATTCACTGTTCGGTTCGAGAGCCATCGAATGGAAGCCATGGGTCGCCGAAAGTGCTCGGCAGACGCTGTTCATGCAGCCATGCGCAGGTGAAGAGTAGCGGCTAGCCGCGGGCAAGTCCAGCGGGGCTGCTTCGGACATCGGCTTGCGTCGGGGTGTCATTTGGGGGATGCGATGCCGCGCGGCGGCTGGTTTCATGACGGTGTTCGCGACAGGCACAATAGGCGGATCGCGTCGGTCGGCGCGCCAGCCGAACTGGGCCAGTCAAATGGGATACGCGGCGCTGCTGGGGCGGCATGTGACCTAATGTGACGATATGCGGCAGGGCCGTGCGTGGAAACGCGGACATCGTGGAATCCGGCAGCTCAGACGCTTCTGTCGATTCGTGAGATATCCGGTTGATTAGGCTCGTTGATCAGGCCTGCTCCGGATGGCCATAGCTCTTAGAAGCGGAAACGCGGATAGGGGCGGGATGAATCTGCGGTGCTGTGCATGCATGGCAACCCGACTGGCATGACGGTTGCTTGGTAAGGCTGGCCATCGCAGCCAGCATGTGCGCAGCGGATGACGTACACGGGCCATGCGCGCGAGATGTGCTGCAATCGCTTGATGATGCGGCAGAAAGGTTTCAAGGTTGTTGCTGGACATCGCGTCGTTGCCAGCGACAGGTGTAAACGCAAATGGACGGTAGAACTGATGACGATCGGCAAAAATGGACAAGGTGACGGCGCACCGGAACAGTTGCGTCCGGCGCGCATGCAGATCGAGACGACGGTGCTGATGAGCCGGCACGGCGAGTCGCATCCGACCGAACTGGTCGATATCTCGGCCACGGGTGCGTTGTTGCGGCGTCCCCTCGGTTGGTCCGGTGAAACGGGGCAGAGCTGGGTGCTCGACATGATCTTCGGGCACGACCTTCACATACATCTGGAGGCCGTCGTCGCGCGCATTTCCGATCATCACATCGGTTTTTCGTACAGCCGCATTCCCGAGGACAAACAGGTTCCGCTGTGGAATCTGCTGGGTGGTTACGCCGATATTCTCGAGTATTGGAAAAACGGCTGAGCGTGTGGTGTCCCCCGTAATAAAACGCCCGCATGAACGCGGGCGTTTTTGCTTTAGGGTATCGGGCGAGATTTCAGGCGGAGACTTTTTTCTCGTCGCGCAATTCGCGGCGGAGGATCTTGCCCACGTTGCTCTTGGGCAGTGAATCGCGAAATTCGATGAACTTGGGTCGCTTGTACCCGGTGAGATTCTCGCGGCAGAACTGCTTGAGCGCATCTTCCGTCAGAGTCGGATCCTTGCGCACCACGAACAACTTCACCACTTCGCCGGAATGTTCGTCCGGCACGCCGACCGCAGCGACTTCGAGCACGCCGGGGTGCGCCATCACCGTATCCTCGACCTCGTTCGGATACACGTTGAAACCGGACACCAGGATCATGTCCTTCTTGCGGTCGACGATGTAGAAATAACCGTTGGCATCCATCTTCGCGATGTCGCCGGTATGCAGCCAGCCATCGTCGCCGAGCACCTTGATGGTCTCGTCCGGCCGCTGCCAGTATCCCTTCATCACTTGCGGGCCGCGCACCATCAGTTCGCCCACTTCGCCGGTCGGCAGCGGTTGGCCTTCTTCCGACCAGATCGCCACATCGGTGGACGGCACCGGCAGGCCGATCGAGGCGTTGTATTCCTTCAGGTCCAGTGGATTGATGCAGACCGCCGGCGAGGTTTCGGTCAGCCCGTACGCCTCGGCCAAAGTGCAGCCCGTGGTCTTTTTCCAGCGCTCGGCGACGGCGCGCTGCACCGCCATGCCGCCGCCCAGGGTCAGGTGCAGCTTCGAGAAATCCAGCTCGGCGAAGCCCGGTGTGTTGAGCAGGCCGTTGAACAGCGTGTTGACGCCGGTCAGAGCGGTGAAACCGGATTGTTTCAGCTCCTTGACGAAGCCGGGCATGTCGCGCGGATTGGTGACCAGCCAGTTGAGGCCGCCCAGGCGGGTGAACACCAGTCCGTTCGCGCATAGCGAAAAGATGTGATACAGCGGCAGCGCGGTGATGATCACTTCCTCACCGGGCTTGGCATTGGCGCCGATCCAGGCGCCGGCCTGCAGCATGTTCGCGATCATGTTGCCGTGGGTCAGCATCGCTCCCTTGGCGACACCCGTGGTGCCGCCGGTGTACTGCAGGAAGGCGATGTCATCGTGGCCCAGCGCTACCGGTTGCAGCGGATGCGGCGCGCCATGCTTCAACGCATCGCGGAAACGCACGGCCTGCGGCAGGTCGAACGCCGGCACCATCTTCTTGACATGCTTGAGCACGAAGTTGATCAGCACGCCTTTCGCACCCAGCAGGTCGCCTAAGCCGGTGGTGACGATGTGCTGCACATGGGTTTCCGCGACGACTTGCTGCAGCGTCGCGGCGAAGTTGTCCAGCACCACAATGGCTTTGGCGCCGGCGTCCTCCAGCTGATGCTTGAGTTCGCGTGCGGTATACAGCGGGTTCGTATTGACCACGACCAGGCCGGCGCGCAAGGCACCAAAGAGGGCGATCGGATACTGCAGCACGTTCGGCATCATGATCGCGATGCGATCACCTTTGCCGAGCTTGAGTTCGCCGGTGAGGTAGCCGGCGAACTGCCGGCTCATCTCGTCGATCTGGCCATAGGTCAGCCGGTGGCCGAAATTCGCGAAGGCGGGTCGTTCGCGAAAACGCTTGAACGCTTCCTCGAACACCGTGGGTACCGAGGCATAGGTATTGACGTCGATCTGGCTGGGCACGCCTGTTGGATAGTGATCCAGCCACGGACGTTCAATGCTCATGCTTGGGTTCCCTGTGTGGATGATCGCTGATCGAGGATGGATGGACTTTGGATGGCGACGACGTCCATCATGGATAGGGCCATCCTGAATCAGGTATGTGGTTCATTTGAGCATACGCCCGCGTACAGCGGCAAGCCGCATTGCAGCGACCTCCAGCCATGATCCGATCGAGAAAAAACGCCTGCCTGCTGACCGTTTTCGCACTGTGGGCGCTGGCCTTGTCGGGCTGCCGGCACATGCCGGACGAACAACAGGTGCGCGAGTCGATCGCCGCAGTCGCGCAGGCCGCTGAAGCCGGCGCGGCAAGCGACGTGAGTACGCCGCTCAGCAACGACTTCGACGGCAATGCCGGTGAGCTGGACCGGCGTGAGTTGACGAACATGGTCAGGCTGCTTGCGCTGCGTGGTGAACACATCGGCGTGACGATGGGGCCGGTATCGATCGAGCATCGCGGCGAGCGGATGGTGGCCACGTTCACGGTCACGCTGACCAGCGGCGGCAAGCTGCTGCCTGACCAGTTGGGCCTCTACGAAGTCGAATCGGCGTGGCGCAAGGACGACGGCAAGTGGCGCTGTTATACGGCTAGCTGGAAGCACGCGATGTAGGTTTTTTTTCGCAAAGAAAAACCGCCCCGAATTCGGGGCGGTTTCCGTTTGTCGCAGGATCGCACTGAAACTCAGGCGGCTTTCCTGCCGGCCAGCTGGCGCAACACGTACTGCAGGATGCCGCCGTGACGGAAGAAGTCGCGTTCCTTCGGGGTCAGCAGCATCACGTTCACGGTGAATTGCTTCTTGCCGCCGTCGGCGGCGGTGGCGGTGACTGTGGCTTCCTTCGCGTTGCCGTTGTCCAGGCCGGTGATGTCGAAGCTCTCGTTGCCGGTCAGGCCCAGCGATTGCGCGTTCTGGCCATCCTTGAACGTGCAAGGCAACACGCCCATGCCGACCAGGTTGGAACGATGGATACGCTCGAAGCTCTCGGCGATCACCGCCTTCACGCCCAGCAGCAAGGTGCCCTTGGCCGCCCAGTCACGTGAGGAACCGGTGCCGTATTCCTTGCCCGCGAACACCACCAACGGAGTCTTCGTTGCCTTGTACTTCATCGCCGCATCGTAGATCGCCAGCTGCTCGCCGCTGGGAATGTGGCGGGTGAAGCCGCCCTCGACGCCGTCCAGCATCTGGTTCTTGATGCGGATGTTGGCGAAGGTGCCGCGTACCATCACATCGTCGTTGCCGCGACGCGAGCCGTAGGAGTTGAAGTCGATCGGCTGCACGCCGCGCTCGATCAGGTAGCGACCCGCGGGCGAATCCTTCTTGATCGAACCGGCCGGCGAGATGTGGTCGGTGGTGATCGAGTCGCCGAACATGCCCAGGCAGCGCGCGGCGTGGATGTCCTCGACCGGGGACAGCGCCATCGTCATGCCGTCGAAGTAGGGCGGGTTCTTGATATAGGTGGAGGCTTCGTCCCAGGCGTACAGGGCGCCGTCCGGCGAGGCGATTCCGCTCCAGCGTTCGTCGCCCTTGAACACGTCGGCGTAGTTCTTCTCGAACATTTCCGAGGTGACCGCGCTGGCCATCAAGTCGCTGATTTCCTGGTTGGTCGGCCAGATGTCCTTGAGGAATACGTCCTTGCCATCCTGGTCCTGGCCCAGCGGATCGGTGCTCAGGTTCACGTCGAGCGAGCCGGCCAGGGCATAGGCCACTACCAGCGGCGGCGAGGCCAGGTAGTTCATTTTCACTTCGGCGTGCACGCGGCCTTCGAAGTTGCGGTTGCCCGAGATCACCGCACCCACGGTGAGGTCGCCCGTGCTGATCGCCTTGCTGATTTCCTGCGGCAGCGGACCGGAGTTGCCGATGCAGGTGGTGCAGCCGTAGCCGACCAGGTAGAAGCCGAGCTTGTCCAGTTCGGTCAGCAGGCCAGTCTTTTCCAGATAGTCGGTGACCACCTTGGAGCCCGGAGCCAGCGAGGTCTTCACCCACGGCTTGGACTTCAAGCCCTTGGCGGCAGCCTTCTTGGCCACCAGGCCGGCGGCCAGCATCACCGCCGGATTGGACGTATTGGTGCACGAAGTGATCGCGGCGATCACCACCGAGCCGTCATTGACGTGGAACTGCTGACCGTTCATCGACACATGCTGGCCAGGTGCGGCCTCGCTCTTGTCGTGACCCACGGCGGTGCCGCCCCCCTCATTGGCAAAGCGCGCTTCGGCGCCGTTGCGCTTGACGGTGGTGCTGTCGAGGTTGTCGCGGTAGTTCTGCTTGACGTCGGTCAGCAGCACGCGATCCTGCGGGCGCTTGGGGCCGGCCATCGACGGCTTGACGTCGGCCAGGTCCAGCGCCAGCGTCGCGGTAAATTCGGCGTGCGCACTGTTTTCGTCGTGCCACAGGCCTTGGGCCTTGGCGTACGCCTCGACCAGCGCAACCTGCTCATCGCTGCGGCCCGACAGGCGCAGGTACTTCAGCGACTCGGCGTCGATCGGGAAGATGCCGCAGGTCGCGCCGTATTCCGGTGCCATGTTGCCGATGGTGGCGCGATCGGCCAGCGCCAGATGCTGCAGGCCCGGACCGAAGAACTCCACGAACTTGCCGACCACGCCCTGCTTGCGCAGCATCTGGGTCACGGTGAGCACCAGGTCGGTGGCGGTAGCTCCCTCCGGCAGGCGGCCGGACAGCTTGAAGCCCACGACCTGCGGAATCAGCATGGACGAAGGCTGACCCAGCATGGCCGCCTCGGCCTCGATGCCGCCGACGCCCCAGCCCAGCACGCCCAGGCCATTGACCATGGTGGTGTGCGAGTCGGTGCCGAACACGGTATCCGGGTAAGCCCACAGCTGCCCGTCGACTTCGCTGCCCATCACCACGCGGGCCAGATGTTCCAGGTTCACCTGATGCACGATGCCGGTGCGCGGCGGCACCACCTTGAAATCGGCCAGTGCTTTCTGGCCCCAGCGCAGAAAGCTGTAGCGTGCCTGGTTGCGCTGAAACTCGATGTCCACGTTGCGTTCCAGCGCGTCGGCGCTGCCGAACACGTCGACCTGCACCGAGTGGTCGATCACCAGCTCGGCGGGTGACAGCGGGTTGATCAGGGTGGGGTCGCCGCCCAGGGCCTTCATCGCGTCACGCATCGCAGCCAGGTCGACGACGCACGGCACCCCGGTGAAATCCTGCAGCAGCACGCGTGCCGGCATGAAGGCGATTTCGGTGTCGGGCTCTTTCTTGGAGTCCCACATGGCGACCGCCTCGATCTCCTTCGCCGTCACGTCGATGCCGTCCTCGTGGCGAAGCAGATTCTCCAGCAGGATTTTCATCGAATACGGCAGCCGCTTCAGATCGAAGCGCTGGCCCAGCTTGGCCAGGCTGGCGAAGGCGTAGCGCTTGCCATGGACCTCGAGGGTGTCGTGTACGGAAAAGGTGTCTTTCATGGGGACGTGCTCCTGGCTGAATCCTGCGGCTGGGATGGCTGAACGTAGGCGATGGGTGCTCGCGCCGGCCCGGCAAAAACGCAATTATCGCCCAAACGTCGTGCTGCGGCGAGGTTGCGCGTGATGCGTGCGATCGTGATTCGGCCGTGCCGCGAGTAAACTGCGCCAACGCTTGTAGCTGAACTTCGCCGCACAGGATGAGCCCGATGCCCGCCGCACACAAACGCCTTTGATAACATGCAGCGTTCGATGATTTCGACCACCCTCTCGGCCGTCTCGCTGCGTGATCTCGCGCTGGTTCAGGCGGTGCATCGCCACGGCAGTTTCAACAGCGCAGCGCGGGCCATGCACATCAGTCCGTCCGGGCTGTCGCATCAGGTCCAGAAGGTGGAGCAGGCGCTGGGCGCGCCGCTGTTCGAACGCGGCGGCCGCAGCATCGTGCCGACCGCCGGCGGCCAGCGGCTGTTGCAGCAGATCGACGCCGTACTCGCCGCGGGTGAACACCTGCAGCAGGTGGCCCGTGCCGGTGCGGTCGCCTTCGGCGGCGAATTGCGGCTCGGCGTGCCGGCGTCATTGGGGCCGTATCTGCTGCCGCACCTGATCGCGCCGTTTCCGCAGCATTTTCCCGGTGCCACGCTGGGCATTTCCGAAGGCAAGCCGCGCGGCTTGCTGCGCCGCCTGCACGAGGGCGAACTCGATGCCGTGCTGGCGCCACCGGCGCCGGCGGTCAGCGGCATCGCAATGCGGCCGCTGTTCGCCGAGCCATGGGAGCTGATGCTGCGTGCCGATCATCCGCTGGCGGGTCAGAGCAGCATCGCGCTGGACCAGCTCGATCCCGCCGAGGCGACCTTGATGGCCGAGAGCCATGCGGAGGGTCTCGACATCGATGGCAGCGAGCGTGGCCATGTGCAGGACGTCAGCCTGGAAAGTCTCGCTGCGCTGGTCAGCCTGCGCGGCGGCTACGCGCTGGTACCGGCGCTGGCACACGAACGGCTGGCCTCGATGCCGAACATCGTGCTGGCGAAACTCAAAGGGCAGGCGCCGGGCCGCGAGATCGCGCTGTACTGGCGCGACGCCTCGCCGTGGCACGACGACCTGCAGGCGTTTGCCGAGCTGCTGCGCAAGCTCGCGCGGCAGCGGCCGGGTCTTCGCGTGATGGGCGCGAAGGCAAAACCCGCTGCGCCATAGCCGCACACGGTAACCGCACACAATAGCCACATAGCAGAAGGCCGCCTTGCGGCGGCCTTCTGTTCGATCGCGCGAGATGGAAACTCAACCGCGCGAAGCGCGCTTGCGGTCGTTCTCGGTGAGGTGCTTCTTGCGCAGGCGGATTTCTTTCGGGGTGATCTCGACCAGCTCGTCGTCGTCGATGAAGTCCAGTGCCTGTTCCAGCGTGAACTTGATCGCCGGAGTCAGCTGGATCGCATCGTCCTTGCCCGAGGCGCGCATGTTGGTCAGCGGCTTCGGCTTGATCACGTTGACGGTGAGGTCGTTGTCCTTGGCGTGGATGCCGACCAGCTGGCCTTCATAGACCGAGTCGCCTTCGGCCGCGAACAGCTTGCCGCGATCCTGCAGCGGCCCGAGCGAGTAGGCCGGGGTGGTGCCGCCGGCGTTGGCAATCATCACGCCGTTGAGGCGCTTGGCGATCTGGCCGTCTTCCTTCGGGCCGTAATGGTCGAACACGTGGAACAGCAGGCCCGAACCCTGGGTCAAGGTCTTGAACTGGTTCTGGAAGCCGATCAGGCCCCGCGCCGGGATCTCGTAATCCAGACGCACGCGTCCCTTGCCGTCGGACTCCATGTTCTTCAGCTGACCCTTGCGCACGCCGAGCCTTTCCATCACGGCGCCCTGGTGGACTTCCTCCACGTCGACCACCAGTTGCTCGATCGGCTCCATCTTCTGGCCATCGATCTCCTTGATGATCACCTCCGCACGCGACACAGCCAGCTCGTAGCCTTCACGACGCATGTTCTCGATCAACACCGACAGATGCAGCTCGCCGCGGCCGGAGACCAGGAACTTGTCGGCGTCGGAACCTTCCTCGACCTTCAGCGCCACGTTGTGCACCTGCTCACGATCCAGACGCTCGCGCAGCTGGCGACTGGTCAGGAACTTGCCGCCGGAAAGGTCCTTGTTGCCGGCGAACGGCGAGTTGTTGACCTGGAAGGTCATCGAGATGGTCGGTTCGTCCACGGTCAGCGCGGGCAACGCCTCAGGCGCATCCAGCGCGCAGACGGTGTCGGAGATGGTCAGATCGGCGATACCCGAGATCGCGACGATGTCGCCGGCCTCGGCGCTTTCCTGCTCGATCCGCTCCAGGCCGAGGAAGCCCAGCACCTGCATCACCTTGCCTTGGCGCTTCTTGCCATGGCGATCGATCACGGCGACCGGCATGCCCTTCTTCAAGACGCCGCGCTGGATACGGCCGATGCCGATCACGCCAACGAAGTTGTTGTAGTCGAGCTGGCTGATGCGCATCTGGAACGGACCATCCGGATCGACGTCCGGCTTGCTCACGTGCTGCATGATCGCTTCGTACAGCGGGGTCATGTCGCCTTCGCGCACGTCGTCGTTGAGGCCGGCATAGCCGTTCAGCGCCGAGGCATAGACGATCGGGAAGTCCATCTGCTCCGGCGTGGCGCCCAGACGATCGAACAGATCCCACACCTGCTCGACCACCCACTCCGGGCGGGCACCCGGACGGTCGACCTTGTTGATCACCACGATCGGCTTGAAGCCCATCGCGAACGCCTTCTGCGTCACGAAACGGGTCTGCGGCATCGGGCCGTCCATCGCGTCGACCAGGATCAGCACCGAATCGACCATCGACAGCACGCGCTCCACTTCGCCGCCGAAGTCGGCATGTCCCGGCGTGTCGACGATGTTGATGCGATTGCCCTGCCAGGTGATGGCGGTGTTCTTGGCCAGGATGGTGATGCCGCGTTCCTTTTCCTGGTCGTTCGAGTCCATCACGCGCTCGGCCAGCACGGTGCGCTCGTTGAGCGTGCCGGACTGCTTGAGCAGACAATCGACGAGAGTGGTTTTGCCGTGATCGACGTGGGCGACGATGGCGATATTGCGCAGTTTTTCGATAGACATGGGATCGACTCGGGCGGCTCGGTGGCCGTCACGCAGGATTCTTGAAGTGTGAATCGACCAATTATACGGACTTATATGACAACTTGCCCGCAATTTCGATGAACCGCTCGTCGAACCCGGTTGCCCCGCGCTTGGGCGCGGGGCAACTCACCCTCACGGCTGGCGGCAACTGGCCGGCAGATATTTGGCCGTGATGTCGTCGGAATGGCAGTGCCAGGTGCTGCCCAGCGGCGTCAGCGAAAGCGTCTTGCCATTCAGCTGGACATTGGCCTGCTGTGGTGGCCTGCCGCTGAAATGGGCCTGGATTTCACCGTCGGCGGCTACGGTAATGCTGTCGACATAACGTCCCTTGATTGCATCCGGCTCAGGCAAGCCTGCCTGTTGGTTGTTCGTTGGCCAACGACCATGTTGTTGGTGGTATTCCGTCAACGCGGTCTTGGCGCCATCCATGAGCACGATGCCTTCGGTGACCTGCGCCCGCACTATGTAGTCCTGATAAGCGGGGATGGCGATGGCGGCAACGATCGCAACCGCCGCTACGGCTGTCATCGAGCCGCTGCCACTGCTGCCGGTCAACATCTCCAGGGGCTGCTGCTCGTAGGTGATATTGAACGACAGGTCATCGGCAGTGACACCGAGATTCATGCCAATCACGCCTTCTTGCGGAAGCTTCAATGTATGCGCGGCCGGCAGTGCCAACAGATCCGTCGATTGACCGCTGAGGTCGCCGAGTATCTGCAGCATTTGCAGGTAACCGTAATAGGCGTTGCGTTGGGCATCGTGCGACACGGTAGTAAAACCAAGCAGGTTCTGCTTGCCCTGCCAGGCTTGCGACTTCAGCCACGCGTCGAGCGAAGTATCGAGTCTGGCAGCACCACGGTCGGCCAACGCCTGCGGAACCTTGGCGAAAATGAGGAAATCGCCATCCTCGATCCAGTACAGATGGGTGCCGAAACGTGCTGTCAGCGTGGCCCATGCCTGCTGGCGCGGGTCGGCATGGGCAGCGTCAGGTGCCGTGTGGCCGAAATCGAGGACATGAATTTCGACGCCGTCCATCGACTGGGTGCGATAGCTGCCGTTCTGGCGCCTGGCAAGCGCCTGCAGATGCTCGTACAGCGCGTTGCGGTCATTGACGCGAACAGCCGTATAGACACCTGCATCGTCCTCGAAGCCGATGATCTCCGGGCCGATCCAGCGACTCAGGTCGCTGAGGCTGAAACCAAGTTTCTGCTGCAGCGTTACCTCTGCGTTGCGGACGGTTCCGGCACGATCCACTCCAAAGTCGAGTGAGAGATTGTCCTCAAAGGCTTTGTATTGATCGCCACCGGGTAGTGCAAAATTCACTAGCCAATGTGGCTTGCCAGCGACCTTGAAATCAGGTGCGAACCGTGTCGGCGCAAGGTAACCGAGCAGCCGTGCCTGTGGTGCATGCACCACAATGCGCAGGCGCCCATGACCATCGACTGTGCCGGCGCCAAACGTCACACTCTCGGCCTTGGATGTGAGATCGCCAGGCAAGGTGCCAACCGACTGCGCCGGAATCGCACCGGCAGCGACGCCACCCAGGCCATGCAGGCTGATCCAGGCAAACGTGCCCTGACCTGACTGGTCGATTTGCTGTTCTTGCGCAGCAATCGCCTTGCCGGCATCGCTGTCTGGTTTTGTTTGCGCGAGTTCAACAATCAGAGTGGTGAGCGTGACCGGTTCTACAGGTTGCCGGCTGGCCAGTGCGAACAGACGTCCGCTGGTTACGTCGAAATGCAACGGTGTGCCGATCGCCAGACGACCGTCACCGTTGCTGTCCAATGGCGCGGTCAATTTCAGCGCAGGCGCATTGAACTGTGCGAAGCGTGCGTTGAGGTCGACGACGCTCTTCTGTGCCATCCGCATCGTGACCAGCATCTGTGTATTCGGTGACATCGTGCCGATCGGATCGATCATCGCCACTTCCACCGGCGAGCGCAGGTCGGCGAGCAGCGGCAGCAGATACGGGGTGGCGCCAGCATCGGCTAGCGTCTTGTCCTTGGCCAAGGCATCGCGCAACGCAGCGATGGCTTTGAGATTCTGTTCGCTGGCCATCACGGCATCCAGCGGGCGACCGCTGGGGGCGGCGCCGAGCATGCCCCATGGCGAGGCGATACGGATGTAGCCCACCGTACTGGCAGGCAGGTGACCGCGCAGCCATGCAGGCTGTGAGAGTTGGTCTTGCGCGCGCTGAATCGAAGCGGCGTCGACCTTGGCAGGCGACTGCCCGCGATGGCAACCAGCAATGCAGACACCGGCTGTCAGCACGGCAGTCATGATGAGGCGACGCGATACGATCATTTTCCTGATTCCCCTGGTTAAGGCATCGGGAAATGGATCGTGTCGACATCCTCCCTGATGCAACGAAGCCCCAGCTTATCAGAGGACCATCTGGCGACGGTCCGACGCACGTATATCACCGCACGCCGGCCGGTAGCAGCCTTCTTACTGCAAGAGACTCACCTGATCGGCGGCGGTGAGCCACAGCAGCTGATAGTGGCCATACGGATAGTCGAAGCTGTAATCCTCGCCGGGAATCGTCGAGGTATGGACGCCGTAGACGAGGCAGCTGGTATAGCAATTGATTTCGTCGCTCCACGATTTCATCGAGTACATATGCACGCCGAAACGATGGCCGGCGATGCTCTGCAGGAACGGGCTGCTCACCGACAGGCCGTAATAGCCGCAGGTGGCGGTGGCGACGTTGAACGGATACATGCCGCACGACCACAGCCCGTGCACCGCACCGGCGATGCCAATGAACACATCGACCTTGCTGGCCACGCCAAGCTTGTCGATCTCGCGCATCGCCAGGGTCACGCCCATCGAATGGCCGATCACATCGATGTGCCCGCTGCATGAGCTGGCGATAGCACTGCTGATCGCATTCATGACCGGTGTTTCTTCGCTGCCGTTGTGGTCGTTGCAGGCGGCGCATAACGCATTGCCCCAGGCCGGCGCGACGATCTGGGCATCGCTCCAGCCCTGCTGGCGCAGCAGGTTGTAGGTGTTCTGAAAGTCGGCGGGGCTGCCGGTATTGCCATGCACCAGCACCACGGTGTCACGGCAGGTGGCTCGTGCGGACAACACCGGCATGAACAGCAGCAGGGCCAGCAGCCCCAATACGTACGTCTTGATCGACATCGCTCATATCTCCCTTCGCTTCACGACAGTTCCGCTTGCGCGGAACAGGAGGAGCCGCGCAACCGTGCGGTTCCGGATCGGTCTGGCGTCGGCGATCGGTATGTGGCCGATCGGGGGAGCGACGTCGTTATGGTGGCGGTCTAGACCACGCCGGTGAGGTAGAACGCGGCGATCACCACCAGCACTGCCAGCGTCTTGACCACGGTGATCGCGAAGATGTCCTTGTACGCCTGCCGATGGGTCAGTCCGGTCACCGCGAGCAAGGTGATCACCGCGCCGTTGTGGGGCAGCGTGTCCATGCCGCCGGACGCCATCGCGGCAACCCGGTGCATCACCTCCAGCGGAATGCCGGCCGCGTTCGCGTTGGCGATGAAGGTATCGGCCATCGCACCCAGCGCGATGCTCATGCCGCCGGAGGCCGAGCCGGTGATGCCGGCCAGCGCGGTGACAGTGACCGCCTCGTTGATCAGCGGGTTCGGGATCGTGTGCAGCGCATCGGCGACCAGTTTGAAGCCGGGCAGGGCTGCGATCACCGCGCCAAAGCCGTATTCCGACGCTGTATTCATCGAAGCCAGCAACGCGCCGCCGACGGCCGCCTTGCTGCCGTCGGCAAACTGCCTGACCACCGGCCGCCAGGCGAACACCAGCACACACAGGATGCCGACCAGCAGCGCGCCCTCGACCGCCCAGATCGCGGCGATCTTGGCCACTTCCTGCACCACCGGCTTGGCACTGCCGACCACGCTGGGTAGAAACGATTGCGTCTCGCCGTAGATGCGTGGAATGGCGTCGGTGAACAGCTTGTTGCACACACCGACCAGCACCAGCGGCAGTAGCGCGATCAGCGGATGCGCCAGCTTGCCGCCCTCGAACGGAGCCGGCTCGTTGACGAGATTGTCGCCATAGCCTTCGCCAGCCGCTGCCGCTTTCCGTCGGCGCAGATCGAGATAAGCGAGTCCCACGATCAGGATGAATACCGCGCCTATCGTGCCCAGCCACGGCGCCGCCCAGGTGTTGGTGCCGAAGAATGCGGTAGGGATGATGTTCTGGATCTGCGGCGTACCCGGCAGCGAATCCATGGTGAAAGTGAACGCGCCCAGCGCGATGGTGCCTGGGATCAACCGCTTGGGGATGTTGCTGGCACGGAACAGTTCGGCAGCAAACGGATACACCGCGAACACCACCACGAACAGCGATACGCCGCCATAGGTCAGCAGCGCGCACACCAGCACGATCGACAGGATCGCCCGGCTGCGCCCGACCAGGCCGATCGTCGCGGCAACGATGGCCTTGGAAAAGCCCGACAGCTCGATCAGCTTGCCGAACACTGCGCCTAGCATGAAGACCGGGAAGTACAGCTTGAGGAAGCCGACCATCTTGTCCATGAACAGGCCGGTGAACATCGGCGCGACCAGTGCCGGCTCGGTCAGCAGCACGGCGCCCAGTGCGGCGATCGGCGCGAACAGGATCACGCTGTAGCCGCGATATGCCGCGATCATCAGAAAACACAGCGCGGCCAGCACGATCAGAAATGCCATCCCGCGAAACTCCTCGGACGTCTGCGTCCATACGATGGACTGCGAGTATCCACGGCGCCCATTGGCGCGGGCACTGTACGAAGGTACAAGTGCCCAGACCGGTCACCCTGCCTATGCTCACCCGTATCAGCATCCATCACCGATGGCTGCGTCACCTGCGGGGGAAGGGTTATGAAGCGCACGCGTCTGAGTCTGGCGATGGGTCTGACATTCGGTCTGTTCTGTGTCGCGCCACTGAGCGCGCAACAGGCTTCCGGGGAAGCGAATGCCAACGCCGCCAAGCCGGGCGATGCCAAGCCGGTTAACGCCAAACAGCTCGGGCAGGTGACGGTGACCGCCCGCAAACGCGAGGAAACCCTGCAGGACGTGCCTATCGCGGTCAGCGCATTCACCGCCGCGTCGCTGTTCAAGCAGAACGTGCAGAACCTGGCTGATCTGCAGGGCAAGGTGCCCTCGCTGCAGGTGTATGCCGCGCGCGGTTCCAACACCACGCTGACGGCTTACATCCGCGGCGTGGGCCAGGCCGACCCGACCTGGGGCTTCGATCCGGGCGTGGGCATCTATCTCGACGACGTTTATCTGGCCCGCCCGCAGGGCGCCGTGGTGGACGTGTTCGACGTCAATCGGATCGAGGTGCTGCGCGGGCCGCAGGGCACCTTGTACGGCAAGAACACGATCGGCGGCGCGATCAAGTACGTCTCCAACCCGTTGCCTGTGAAGACCGAAGGCTCGGTCGACGCCACCGTGGGCACCCATGGCGAGAAAGACATCAAGGCCAGCGTGGGCGGCGCCAGTGCCGATCAGGTCTGGCGCGCACGGGCGGCCGTTGCCAGCGAACACAACGATGGTTTTGGCCGCGACGTGCTCACCGGCAGCCGCAATGGCAACAAGAACACCAACGCCGCGCGTGCCACGCTCGGCTTCTTCCCATCCAGCAGTTTCAATGCGCAGCTATCGGTCGATGGCGTGCGCGACAACTCCAATCCGCGCGGCGCCAAGATGCTGATCGCCAACAAGCTCGATCGGGCGTATGCGCCGCTGTCCAGCGATTTCGACACGCGCAGCGGCATGGCGCAGGTCAACCACACGAAACTGTACGGCACCGCGCTGACGATGAACTGGATCGCCAGCCAGGAGTGGTCGCTCAAATCGGTCACCGCGGTGCGCGGTTCATCGACCCTGACCAACATCGATTTCGACACGCTGCCGGAAAAGATCGCCGACGTCAGCGCGATCTACAAGGACCACCAGTTCAGCCAGGAATTGCAGGCCAACTACGATGCCGGCGGCAGCGTGCACGGCGTCGCCGGCTTGTATTACTTCGACGGTTCGGCCACCGGACAGATACACAACATCTTCCTCGGCTCACCGCCGTACAGCACGTTGGGCTTGTCGCAGTACGGCAGCACGGGCGGGCGCATGGGCACCAGGAGCTACGCCGGTTACGGCGATTTCAGCTGGGATTTCAGCCCGGCCTGGAGCCTCGATGTCGGGCTGCGCTACACCCATGAAACCAAGACCGCGCTGATCCAGAACTTCGGCTTCGCCAACGCAAGCTTCAGCACGCCGATCTCGACGGTGGCGAACTTCAGAGGCTCTCACGCCAGCAACAATGTCTCGCCGAAGGTCTCGCTCGACTGGAGTGTCAGCAACCAGATCAAGCTCTACGCCAGCTACAGCGAGGGCTTCCATTCGGGCGGCTTCAATATTCGCGCCAACTGCGTGGCCGTGCCGGCGTCGTGCCGCCCGATCGACGACGAGAAAGTGCAGTCGTACGAACTGGGCAGCAAGATGACGTTCCTCGACGACCGCCTGATGCTCAACACGGCGGCATTCCACAACGTGTACTCGAACATCCAGCTGTCGGTGTTCAGCTCGTACACCTTGCCGAACGGCAGCCAGGGTTTCTTCGGTGATTTCACCAACGCGGGCAAAGGCCACATCGATGGTGTGGAAGAGGAGTTCGCCTGGAAGCCGACCGAGGCATGGACTTTCAGCGGCAACTTTGCCTACTTGCACACCAAGTACACCCAGTACCTGACCAGAGGCGTCAATGTCGCCGACCAGCAGAAGTTCACCAACGCACCGAAGTGGTCAGGTGGCCTTTCGCTGGAAAACACCCACGAGCTGGCCAACGGCGGCAACCTCACTACCCGCATCAACTACACCTACCAGAGTCTGGTGTACCCGGAAACCACGCTGTCGCCGCTGATCGCGCAGCCGGCCTACGGTCTCTGGAACGCCGGCGTGATCTGGCAGGTCAGCCAGCCATGGACGCTGAGCCTGCAAGGCACCAACCTGGCCAACAAGTCGTACCGCACCACCGGCTACAACATCAGTTCGCTGGGTATTGTCACGGGGTTCTACGGTGCTCCGCGGATGGTCACGTTGAGCGCACGCTATACGTTCTGATCGCGGTCGTTTGACGCGGATCTGCTCCGACTGAAGTGAAACATCACGCCATAACCCGACGAAACGGAGCAGACCGATGAACATCCGAGAGGTAACGCGCCTGCTGTGGCTGGCTCTGTTGACCAGCGCCGGCACCGTCTGCGCGAAAGACGCCGGTAGCCTGCCCAAACTCAAGATCGACCCGGCGCGTACCGCCGTGGTCGGCCTGTCCTCCGGCGCATACATGGCGACCCAGGCGCAGCTGGCGTATCCGGAACTGTTTCCGAATGCGGCACTCGTGGCCGGCGGGCCGTTTGGCTGCGCCGGTGGCAAGCTGGACATCGCGCTCGGCAGTTGCATGAAGGGCGTGCCGGCACCCGATGTCGCAGTGTTGGTGGCAAGCGCCGGGAAACGTTCCGCCGCCGGCGAGATCGGCGCGCTGAAGGATCTAGCGCACGCGCATATCTACCTGTTGCATGGCAGTGCCGACACGTTGGTGGCGCCGGCGGTGGCGGAAGCCGGCGCGCATTTCTACGAACAGTTGCGCGACGGCACGCCAGGCCTCAAGGGCATGCAGGTGCATGACGATGGCCAGCGCGCGTTCGCGCATAACTTGCCGGTGGCTGCCCGTGGCGACGATTGCGATAAATCGGTCGCGCCGTATCTCGGTCACTGTGGCTTCGACGCCGCCGGCGAAATCTTCACCCAGATGTTCGGCAAACCGGCTCATGCAGCGACCGCGGCGCGCGGCGAGCTGCGCACGTTCGACCAGGATGCACTGCGTCCCAGCGGTGCCGATGCCTTCATGGCCAACACCGGCTACGTCTATCTGCCGCCGGCGTGCCTCGCCGGCAAACCGTGCGGCGTGGTGGTCGCGTTCCACGGTTGCAAGCAGAACGCGGAGGCTGTGGGCGAGTCGTTCGTCAAGGACGCCGGCTTCAACCGCTGGGCCGACGTGTACGACGTGGCGGTGTTATATCCTCAGACCCGCGCAAGTTTTGCGCCCTTGAATCCGCAAGCATGCTGGGACTGGTGGGGATATTCCGGAGTCGACTACGACAGCCGCCACGGCGTGCAGTTGCGCTGGCTGGTGAACGCGGTGCGGGCGCTGGGGTTGCCGGCGGGGCATTGATGCCGGCGGGCTTCCATGTGGGAGCGACTTCAGTCGCGATGCTCTTATTGCTTTGTCACTTGTCCAGAGCGAAGAGCTTTCACCCTCCTGCGGAGGGCGAGTTACTTCTCTTTTGCTTGTCCAAAAGAGAAGTAACCAAGAGAAAACGACCCCCCGCTTACGCGCTTTGCGGGCATCGTGCCCGCAAAGTCCGCGGGTGGGTTGCGGGGTTTGTCGACAGGGCATCCTGCCCTGACGCCAAACTGGTTCGCATCCCTGCGAACCACCCTGCGGGCTGTTCCTCCACCCACCCGCCGCTGCAGAGGGGCCCCGGTAAAGCAACGCGCCTCCTGCGCGTACTGTTCAGAAGAACCAGAGCGACGCTTCGCTTCGGCTTTTCACCGAGTGCGGGCCACGAAGGCCCGCTGCTCTACCCGGGGCCCCTGTGCGGCGGTGAGACGGGGACGACAGGCCGCGCAGCGGGAGTCGACAGGGAGGTCGACTCCTTTTCGCCAGGGCAGGAGCCCTGTCGAAAAGCCCGGCCCCGGCTCACGGACTTGCCGCCCACGGATGGGCGGCAAGCGCCAAGCGGGGTGGCCTTTCTCTTTGGTTACCTTTCTCTTTGGCCCCACAAAGAGAAAGTAACTCGGGCGCCGAAGGCGCACGAAAGCTCTTCGCTTCAAACCAGCCCACCAAGCGCAAAGCCATCGCGACTGAAATCGCCTGCACCAGTGCAAACACCATGTTGAGCGCCAGCATCATCGCCATCGCCGCGCTGTGCTGGCTGGGCCTGCTGTTCGGCGTGGCGCTGCTGGGTGAGCGCCGCCCTCACATCTTCGAAAAACGCTGGGCGATCGTGTACGCGTTGTCGCTGGCGATCCACTGCACGTCGTGGACGTTCTACGGCACGGTGACGCAGGCCAGCCGTTCCGGCTGGTGGCTGCCGCCTACGTTTGTCGGCGCCATCCTGGTCTATCTGTTCGCGCTGAAATTCCTCGGCCGGCTGGTGCAGCTGGTGCGCGAGTACAACGCTGGTTCGCTGGCCGATCTGATCGCCGTGCGGCTGGGGCGTCATTCGGGACTGGCGGCGCTGGTTACCGCGGTGGTGGTGATCGGCATCGTGCCGTATATCGCGCTGCAGCTGAAGGCGGTGGCGATGAGCTACGGCATTCTCAGCCACGGCCAGCTGTCCGAGTCCGATCCGTGGCAGGACAGTGCGCTGTATGTGGCGTTGCTGATGGCGCTGTTCGCGATGCTGTTCGGCACGCGGCGCGCGTCGACCATGGCGCACAACCGCGGGCTGGTATTGGCGATGGCGTTCGAGTCGCTGTTCAAGCTCGGCGCGATGCTGGCCTTGGGCACCTTGCTGTTCACTGCGTTGCCGGCCGGTTTGCCGGTCAACGTGCCGCCACCGCCGGACAGCGACGGTTTCCCGGCGCTGATCCTGCTTGGCGCGCTGGCGATGTTCACCATGCCGCATCAGTTCTATGCGGGCATCGTGGAGTGCCGCAGTGACGGCAACCTGCGTACCGCACGCTGGCTCTTTCCGCTTTATCTGCTGCTGATCTCGCTGCCTATCCTGCCGCTGGCGCGGCTGGGCGATGCGTTGCTGGGGCCGAGTGGCGTGTCGTCGGACATGTACGTGCTGGCGCTGCCGCTGGCGCGTGGCGAACACGGCCTGGCGCTGATCGCTTTTCTCGGCGGCCTCAGCGCCGCCACCAGCATGGTGGTGATTGCGACGCTGGCGTTGAGCCTGATGGTGGTCAATCACTTCATCGCACCGTTGCGGGTGAAGGCGGGCTGGGGTCGCGACGAGCACGGCGACCTGCGTGGCGAACTGCTGAATCACCGGCGTGTGGCGATCTTGCTGGTGATTCTGTTGGCCTGGACTTACAGCCGTGTGCTGGCACGCAATGAGGCGCTGGCGGATATCGGCGCGATCTCGTTTTCCGCGCTGGCCGGACTCGCTCCGGCACTGCTCGCCGCGGTGTATCGCCCGCAGCTGGGTTCTCGCGCGGTGATGGCCGGGCTGGCCGCCGGCACGCTGGTGTGGATGTACGCGGTAGTGCCTGCTTTGCTGCCGTCCGCACCGGCGTGGTTGCACCGCGGTCCGTTTGGGTGGCACTGGCTGGCACCTGACGATTTGCTCGGACTGTCCAACTGGAATCAGCTGGGTCGCGCCGTCGTAGTGAGCTTGCTGGTGAATATTGCCGTGATGCTGGCGGTGGCCAGTTCGCGCTACGGCCGCATCGCGCGCGCGGTCAGCGTGGGCGATGTCGGCGTGGTCGAACTGCGTGCACTGGCGGCGCGCTTCCTGCCATCCGAACGGGTCGAGCATCTGTTCGCCAGTGCGCCGGCAGCCGGCCTCGCCGGCAGCGTGCGGGTCGGGCAGGTCGAACACGAACTGGCTGCGGTGATCGGCGCCGCATCGGCACGGTTGCTGTTGGAAGTGGTGCACCGGCAAGGCCGCGACGATCTGGACACGGTCGTCGCCATCGTGGGCGAGGCGGCACAGGATCTGCGCTTCAACCAGCGCGTGCTGGAGGCGGCGCTGGAGAACATGAGCCAGGGCATCTGCGTGGTCGATGCCGAGCTGCGCTTGGTCGCCTGGAACAGTCCGTATGCGCGCCTGTTCAACTATCCGCCCGAGCTGCTGCAAGTCGGACGCCCGGTGGCCGAGCTGACCCGCTACAACATCGACGCCGGCATGCTCGGTCCTGGGGAGGCGGAGCAACGTGTGCAGCGCCGGCTCACGCATATGCGCGCAGGCACCCGGCACCTGTCGGAGCGACGTTTCCCCGACGGCACCATCGTCGAGATTCGCGGCAACCCGATGCCCGGCGGTGGCTTCGTCGCCACCTTCACCGACGTTACCGCGTTCCGCCAGGCTGAAGGCTCGCTCAAGCGCGTCAACGAAACGCTGGAACTGCGCGTGGAAGAACGCACCCGAGCGCTGGCTGCGGCGTCCGCCGAAGCGCAGGCTGCGAACGACGCGAAGAGCCGCTTCCTTGCTGCGGTGACCCACGACCTGATGCAACCGTTGCACGCGGCGCAGCTGTTCGCCCATTCAGTGACCGAGCGCGGCAACGATGCCACCACCATGCAACATCTCAACGGCGCACTCGCCGCTACCGAAGGCCTGCTCACTGGCCTGCTCGATGTGGCGCGCCTCGAAGGCGGCCGCCTGCATCCGCAAGCGCGCGCGTTCCCGCTGGCCGAAGTGCTCGATCCGTTGGCCGCCGAATTCCGCGCCATCGCGCTCGACCGCGGCGTGCGGCTGGACGTGGTCGGCACTCGCGCGTGGGTGCGTTCCGATCCGCAACTGCTGCGCCGTGTGCTGCAGAACTTTCTGTCGAATGCGATGCGTTATGCGGAGCACGGACGCGTACTGCTGGGCGTGCGCCGGTCCGGACAGCAACTGCGTGTGGAGGTCTGGGATACCGGCCCAGGCATCGCGCCGAACGAGCAGCAGCTGATCTTCCAGGAATTCCGCCGCGGCAGCGCCGCGGGCGGGCAGGGGCTCGGACTCGGTTTGTCGATCGCGCAGCGCATGGCCGGACTGCTTGGCCATCCGCTCGGACTGCGCTCATGGCCTGGCCGCGGTAGCGTGTTCGACCTCAGTATGCCGATGGTGCGAGCGGCCACACGACTGCCGCCTGTCGCCGATGCGCAGCAGCCATTGCCGGCGGGCCGCGCGTTGGTGCTGGACAACGAGCCCGCCGCACTCGCCGCGCTAAGCAGCCTGCTCGTCAGCTGGGGTTGGCATGTGCATGCCTGCCGCAATACCGAGCAGGCGCTGGCGGCACCGTGGCAACCGGACCTGCATATCCTCGATTTCCATCTCGATGGCGGGTGTACCGGGCTCGATGTGTGGGAGCGGCTGCGTGCGCGCCACGCCGATGTGCCGACTGTGATGCTGACCGCCGACCGCGACGGCGAGCTGCGCCAGCGCTTGCTGGATGCGGGCATCGGCGTGCTCTACAAGCCGCTCAAGCCGCTGGCGCTGCGGCAGGTACTGCAGCGGGTGGCAGCCGGCGTGGCGCAGGCTTGAACCAGCGCTGGCTTGCGTAGTGCAAGAACGCAGGCCACTGCTAGATGGTTTGGGCAGTGGCCTGGCGGGAAACGCTTTTCGGGTAATTGCCCGATGCATTTCCGCATCGGGCCTGCGATCGGTTACCTGTTCTTGTCGCTGATATCCACGAACGGTACCGCGCCATTGCCGCCGACGTATTGCGGCAGCACGCCGTTCCAGTGCTGAATGGCGTAGAACTTGGTGTACAGCGGGTTCGCCTGCATCGCCTGGCCGACCACTTGAATGGCTTTGGCCTGAGCGTCGGCTTCCAATATGGTGGATTCGGCGATGCCCTTGGCCGATTCGATCTTGGCTTGCGCCTCGGCCGCCGCGGTGACGGTTTTCTGCTCGCCTTCGTACTTCTTCTGCAGCACCGTATTCTGCGCCTGGACCGCTTCGGCTTTGGCCTTGACCGCCTGCTCCACGGAGGCGGAGAACACTGGCGAGTATTTGATGCCGGTGAGCTGCAAGTCGACCACGTTGATGCCGAACAGCCGCTGCAGCGCCAGGCCGACTTCCTTGCGCATCTGCTCGGTGATCTGCGCGCGCGAATCCGAGACATTCAATGTGTTGTACTTGGCGAATACCGCCAGGGCGCGATCGCGGATGACCGGCACGATGGTCGATTCGATGTCGGTATTGCCGGTCTTGCCCACGTCGTACAGCAGGTGCATCACCGCCGTGGAGGGAATCTGGTAGATGACCGAAATGCTGATATCGACCGACTGATTGTCGTTCGTGTATACGCTGAGGTCAGGCAAGGTGTAGGTCGATTGCGAGGTTTGGAGGTAGTCCGCCGTTTCCAGAAAAGGCAGTTTGAAGTGCAGGCCCGTACCTAGCGGCTGCTTGGTAGTGACGGTGCCCCCAAGCCAGCGCACGGCAGCCATCTCGCTCGGCGGTACCACGAAGAACGAACTGGACAATACGATCACGACCAGAACGACGATCGCGGCAATGCTGACAGCACGCGTGCTGATTCCCTGAAACATGGTGGTTCCCCCTGAGTGGTAGTGCTGAGTGGCAGTGCGTAGTAGAGATCGACAGCGCCTACTTTAAGCCAGACGCGCGATGCCACGACACGTCAGGATCAACCCACCCGCGCCGGCTCGCCCAGATCCAGCGACCGCAACAACATCCCCGCCTGCGTCCGATTCCTGACCTTGAGCTTCTCGAAGATCGCGGTGACATGCGCTTTCACCGTGCGCTCCTGGATCGCCAGGCGATCGGCGATCTGCTTGTTGAGCAGGCCTTCGGCGAGCAGGGCGAGCACGCGGGATTGCTGCTCGGTGAGGCGGGCGAGCCGGCTGGCGAGGTCCGTGTCGTTGGGGTTGACGGGTAGCGCGGCGACGGCGTCGGCGAGGTGGGGCGGCAGCCAGGTGCCGCAGTCGAGCACGCAGCGGATCGCTTCGCCGATCTCGGCGGGGCTGGAACTCTTGGGAATGAAGCCGGCGGCGCCGTGATCGAGTACGCGGCGCACGATGCGTGGTTCGTCATGAGCGGACACCACCAGCACGGCGATGCCAGGATGCTGGCCGCGTAGCGCAGCGAGTCCAGACAAACCGTGGCTGCCGGGCATGTGCAGGTCGAGCAGGACCATGTCGATGTCCGGCTCGGCGGCCAGCGTGGCGAATACGCCTGGCAGGTCCGCGGCCTCGCGCACCGCGCAATCGGGCAGGCTTTCACTGGCGGCGAGGCGCAATGCAGCGCGGAACAGTGGATGGTCGTCGGCGATCAGCAGGCTCGTCATGTCGGTGAAGTTAGCGGGCCGCGGCGATGGCGTCGAGTTCAATGAGCGACTTGACGTGGCCGGGACTGGACTTTCGTACGATGGCAGGCAGCGGTGTGCTTGTTATGGTGGCGGAATGAAGAAGTCCGCCCGCTTTTCGACGCTGCTGTGTCTGCCCGTGCTGGTATCAGTCATGCTGTCGGCTTGTGCCCGCGTCCCGATGACCAAGGAACCTGCCATGCGTGAGGTCGATTACGGCGAAGTGCGTGTGACCGAACACCGTGGTCGCGATGATCTGTTGAGCGCCGGTCTGGGACAGGCGGGTTTGGCAGGTGCACCGCTGCCGTTTGCCAATCCGCTGGACCCTACCGCTGAAGAGCTGCGTCGGCGGGCCATCCAGACCAGCTGGAAGGGCATCGCCGATCTCGGCCCGCTAGGCGGTTACGGCACGGTGTACGGCGGCGTGCCGGATGTGCCCGGCCGCGAGTATCAGGCGTTTGCGCGCATTCCCAGCGCGCAAACGCCCCATCGCGTGCTACTGCAGTTGCCCGATCATTTCGACAAGCAGAAGCGCTGCCTGGTAGTCACTGCCTCGTCGGGTTCGCGTGGCATCTACGGCGCGATTGCGCTGGCCGGTGCCTGGGGTCTGCCGCACGGTTGCGCCGTGGCGTATACCGACAAGGGCGCCGGTGCCGGTTATTTCGACTACGCCGACAATAGCGGAGTGGCGCTGGACGGCCGCCGCGCGAATCGCGGCGAAGCAGAATTGGAGTTCCAGCCAACACCGGCACCAGCGGGCACCGGTATCGCGATCAAGCACATGCATTCCGGCGACAACCCGGAGGCCGACTGGGGCCGCCATGTGATTCAGGCGGCGCAGTTCGGGCTGGCCATGCTCGATCGTGCGTTTCCGGACGAGGCGCCGTTCACGGCGCAGAACACGAAGATCATCGCCACCGGCGTGTCCAACGGTGGCGCCGCGGTGCTGCAGGCGGCTGGCCTTGACCAGGATCACTTCTTCGCCGGCGTAGTGGCACTGGAACCGAACGTGCACGTGTTCGAACGCGGCCGTGCGATGTACGACTACGCCACTGAGGCGGCGATCTGGTTGCCGTGCGCGCTGGGTAGCGAGCGCTTCGCGGCGACTCCGTTCGCGCGTGGCCCCGGCGGCGTGTTGCCATCCGCATGGCCGCTGCGCTGTGCCAGCTTGCGCGCGCAAGGCAAATTGCGCGGCAACACCGTGGCCGAGCAGGCGGAGCAGGCTTACCAGTACCTGCACACCCGTGGCTGGACCGACGAAGCGCTGAACACGGCTGCCAGCACCACCACATTCGATCTGTGGCGAGTGATCGCCGCGGGCTATGCCTCGTCCTACCTGCGTCGTGGCGCCAACGACATGCCGTGCGGTTTCCATTACGCGGCGATCGGTGTGGGCGGCCTGCCCGGTGTAGCCGATCCCGTCACCCGGGCAGCGTGGTGGGCAGATGGTGCGGGCATTCCACCCGGCAATGGCATCGGCCTGTTGGGGGGCATGAGTGTCTCGTCCGATCCCACGCTGATCGGCAGCGAATGCCTGCGCGCTCTGTGGACCGGCGACGATCACCAGTCGCAGGCACTGCATGCTTCCATTGCGGCCACGGCGGCCAAGCTGCCGCGTGGCGACCTGCCGCTGTGGGTGGTGCACGGTGCTGGGGACGGACTGTTGCCGACCGCGTTCAGCTCCGAGCCGTATGTGGCGTGGCTGCGCGAGGAAGGACGCGCGCCGATCTATTGGAAGGTACCGTACGCGCAGCACTTCGATGCGTTCCTGGCGCTGCCCGGTTTCGGCGAACACCACGTACCGCTGCTGCCTTTTGGCTATGTGGCGCTGGATCGGTTGTGGGCGTACCTGTACGAGGGAGCGACCTGGCCGACCGATGTGCCGACGCCGGCGGCCCAGCCGCGCGGCGCGGGTATGCTGGAGCGCCGCATGCTCGGTTTGCCGTAGCGCGGTGTTGCAAGCGCATGCCTGGGCGCCGCCGCTGGGGTATTCTTGGCAGCCCGCGTGCCCGTGTCGTGGCACGGTGCAGCTTTTGACCCCAAGGATTTGCGATGACCATCCATGTCACTTTCACCACCAACCGCGGCCCGATCCATCTGCGTCTGCATGAAGACAAGGCGCCGGTGACGGTGGCCAACTTCGTCAACCTGGCCAGGCGCGGTTATTACGACGGATTGTCGTTTCATCGCGTGATCGCCGACTTCATGATCCAGGGCGGTTGCCCCGAGGGCAGTGGCCGCGGCGGTCCGGGCTACAAGTTCGAGGACGAATTCAACCCGTCGTTGCGCCATGACAAGCCCGGCGTGCTGTCGATGGCGAATGCCGGTCCGCGCACGAACGGCAGCCAGTTCTTCATCACCCATGGCGCCACGCCGTGGCTGGACGGCAAGCACAGCGTGTTCGGCGAAGTGGTCGACGCGGCTGATATGGCCGTGGTCAACACGATCCAGCAAGGCGACACGATCGAAAAGGTCACCGTCGAAGGCGACGCCGATGCGCTGCTGGCTGCGCAGTCCGATCGCGTGAAAGAGTGGAATGCGGTGCTCGATCAGCGCGGCTGAGTTTTCAGCCCTGGATTCGCAAAAAAGCTGCCGGTTGCGACCGGCGGCTTTTTTTGTGCATAAGGATGCCCTGATGTATTCAACGCAGGCGTCACCGGTTCTGTCTGCCCGCAGATCAAGGTGCGTCGACGAAGGCAGGCTGGCCGCCTGTCGAGGAGGTGCGCCGCAGAGATGGGGGCAGACAGAACTGGCCCCAACTGATTGAAAATAAATGACGGGGTGATGTCCAGGAGGCCCGCAGGCGGCAGCGCGCGGCTTGCCAAGGCAGCCAGCCTTGGCTGCGCCACGCACCACCACCTGCGAACCTTCTGGACATCATGCCGCCTGTGTTGAATACATCAGGGCATCCTTAAAGTCATGACAGTGTCGCTGGCGCAGGCCTATGATCGACAGGCTCTACTTTATATCCACATCTTCCAAGGAGAACGACCATGTCATTCCTCGATGATTTGCTCGGCGGTCAGGGACAACAAGGTGGCACCGGCTCGCTGATTGGCGTGGCCGGTCAGCTGATCGAGAAGGCCGGCGGTGTGCAGGGCCTGGTCAGCATGCTGCAACAGCATGGGCTGGGTGGTGCGGTGCAATCGTGGGTCGGTACCGGCGCGAACCAGTCGGTGTCAGGCGACCAGCTCGGCCAGGCGCTGCAGAGCGGCGGCATGGCGTCGGTGGTGCAGGAGGCAGCCAGCAAGCTGGGCGTCGACCCCAATGCCTTGCTCAATCAGCTTTCGCAGGTATTGCCGCAGGCGGTCGATCATCTGACTCCGGACGGCCAGGTGCCGGCAGCCGGGCAGGGCAGCGGCTTCAATCTGGGCATGCTCGAAGGCTTGGCAGGCAAGCTGCTCGGTGGCGGCGCAACGCCGGCCTGATCGTGTGGGGGAAAAATCCCGGCGGAGTCTTGCTCCGCCGGGATCGCACTCATGCCGACTTGCGCTTGAGCAGGTGATAGATCAACAGCAACACGATTGCGCCCACCACCGACGCGATGAAGCCGGCGGATTGTCCTTCCTGATACCAGCCGAACAGGTTTTGGCCAACCCAGGTCGCCAGCAACGAGCCGGCGATGCCGATGAGAGCGGTGATGATGAAGCCGCCAGGGTCCTTGCCCGGCGTCAGCAGCTTGGCCACCAGGCCAACAATCAATCCAATCACGAATACCCATAGCCAATGCATGCGGATCTCCTTCGTGAGGTTGCCATGTCCGTCGTGCGGACACGCGCATCATGCCGCTTTCGCCGTGTCATTGCAGCAGCCAGGGTATCGCCCACGAGGGGCCCTGCGGCGTGATAAAATCGCCGCCTTTGCTTCCTCCCTCTGCGTGAGATACCCATGCCCCAGCTCGCCCAGCGTGTCGGCCGCGCCAAACCCAGCGCGATCATGGTGATCGCCGAAAAAGCCAAGCAGCTCAAGGCCGCCGGCCGCGACATCATCAGCTTCTCCATCGGCGTACCGAATTTCCTGCCGGGCGAGCATGTCTATGCCGCCGCGCGCGAATCGCTCTCGCACGACTCCGGTCAGTACGGCAGCAACCGCGGTGCCGAGGCGCTGCTGGATGCTTTCCTGAAGCACATCGAGGCGCTGGGTTTCAGTGGCTACACGCGGATGAATCTGTCGATCGGCATCGGTGCGAAGCAGGTTCTGTACAACCTGGCCGAGGCATTGCTCGACGAAGGCGACGAGATCTGTTTCGCGGCGCCGTACTGGACCACCTACCGCGACATCGCCGATATCGTCGGAGCGAAGACCAACGTCATGCATTGTGGGCCGGAGCAGAACTACAAGCTCACTCCGACGCAGCTAGACGCCGCGCTGGCGCGCAAGCCGAAGGTGTTCCTGTTCAACAACCCGTCCAATCCGACGGGCATGGTCTACACTGGCGAGGAGATCGCCGCGCTGGCCGAGGTGCTGGCGAAGCATCCGGATACCTGGGTGATCACCGACGACATCTACAACTCGATGGTGTTCGACGGCCTCGGCTATCACAACTTCGTGTTCGCGAAACCCGAGTTGCGCGAGCGGGTGATCTTCGTCGATTCGGTATCGAAGACCTACGGCATGCCGGGCTGGCGTGTCGGTCTGCTCGCTGGACCGGAAGCGGTGGCCAAGGCGATCACCACACTCAACTCCAATCACATCACCAGCCTGCCCGAGGTGATCACGGCAGCGGCGGTGGCGGCGTTCAACGGTCCGCAGGATGTCCCCAAGGCCAAGTGTGCGGAGTTTGCCGGCAAGCGTGACATCGTGTTCGCCGCGCTCAGCGCGATTCCCGGGGTGGTCTGTCCGCGGCCACAGGGCGCGTTTTACGCGTTCCCCGATGTCTCCGTGGCGTTCGGCCAGAGTCATAACGGCACGAAGATAAGCAACGACGTCGAATTCTGCGCCGCACTGCTGGAAGCCAAGGGCGTCGCCTGCGTGCCGGGTTCGGCGTTCGGCGAGCCGCGCGCCATGCGCATTTCCTATACCTGCCCGACCGCACAATTGGAGCCGGGCCTGCAACGCATCCAGCAGTTCTTCGCCGAACTGGTCTGACGGTTACTTGCAAAGCATTTGAACACATCATCCAAGGAGTCAACCCCATGAAAGCCCCCGTTCGAGTTGCCGTTACCGGCGCCGCCGGCCAGATCGGTTATGCCTTGCTGTTCCGTATCGCCGCCGGCGACATGCTGGGGCCGGATCAGCCGGTGATCCTGCACCTGCTGGAAATCACCCCGGCGCTGCCGTCGCTGCAGGGCGTGGTGATGGAACTCAACGATTGCGCATTCCCGACGCTGGCTGGCGTGGTCGCCACCGACGACGTCAATGTCGCGTTCAAGGACGTCGACTACGCGTTGCTGGTCGGTGCGCGTCCGCGTGGCCCGGGCATGGAGCGCAAGGATTTGCTGGAAGCGAACGGCGCGATCTTCGGCCCGCAGGGCAAGGCACTGAACGATCATGCCAAGCGCGACGTCAAGGTCTTGGTGGTCGGCAATCCGGCCAACACCAATGCGTTGATCGCGCAGCAGAACGCGCCGGACCTGAACCCGAATTGCTTCACCGCGATGGTCCGTCTCGACCACAACCGCGCGTTGTCGCAGCTGGCCGAAAAGACCGGCGCCCACACCACCGACATCAAGAAGATGACGATCTGGGGCAACCACAGCTCGACCCAGTACCCGGACATCCACCACGCCACCGTCAACGGCAAGGCGGCGATGTCGCTGATCGACCAGGCCTGGTACGAGAACGATTTCATCCCGACCGTGCAGCAGCGCGGCGCGGCGATCATCAAGGCGCGCGGCGCTTCGTCCGCGGCCTCGGCGGCCTCGGCGGCGATCGACCACATGCGCTACTGGGCGCAGGGCACGGCCGAGGGCGACTGGGTGTCGATGGGTATTCCGTCCGATGGCTCCTACAACATCGCGCCGGGCGTGATCTACGGTTATCCGGTCACCGTGAAGGACGGCAAGTACACGATCGTGCAAGGCCTGGCGATCAACGACTTCTCGCGCGGCCGCATGGATGCCACCGACAAGGAACTGCGCGAAGAGCGTGCCGGCGTCGAGCATCTGTTCGCCAAGAAGTAAGCCGGTTCCTATATCGGTTGGGAGGGAAGGGCGGCCTTGGCCGCCCTTCCTTTTTATCGCGAACGTTGGAAAGCCAGATCGCGTCAGTATGCCTTGCGCGCCAGACTCGCCAGTGCCTCTCTTACAAAGCCCTGCAATACATCGTCCACCGAGCTGCCGCTGCGCAGGTCGGGCTCTTTTGTGTAGGCCTCGCGGATGCGGGCATGAGTGGCGGGGTCGTCGCCGGCGTAGGCGCGGAACAGCTCCATCCAGCGCCTAGCCATCTGCTGCACGTGAGGGTCGTCGACGGCCGCGTTTTCGTCGATGGCTTTGCGCAGCTCGGCGATCAGCGCTGGCCAGGCGTACATCTGCTTGCCGTAGTTCGCGCGCATGCGTTCCATCTCTTGCGCGTCCAGATAGCGCTCGAAGATCGCCAGTCGTCCGCTGACCATCGCCTGTTCCACGAATCGTTCGAGTTCGGGCGTGATGCCGCTGCGTTCACGCAGCGCGGGCTCGTTTTCGTTCATCGCGTGCAGGCGCATGAGGAAGGCAGGGTTGTTGCCCGTGCCGCGTTCCACCATGGCCATCCATCGCAGTGCGAGGATCTGTGCATCGGCATCGTCCGGGGTGGAGCCGTGGTCCATCGCCGACTGCACGGCAGTGATCAAGGCGTTCCATTCCGCCAGTACATCGGGGTCGGTATGCAGCGGCAGGTTCTTCAGTTCTTCGGGTGAGAAATATTTTTCGTACATGTTCATCAGTTCCAGCGTTTCCAGCCAGTCGGCCAGGTCGGGAGACTGTCCGGCCACAAGCTGCGTGCGCATGGCGACCAACTGCTGGCGCAGTTTTGCCGCCTGCGCCAGCTCGCGGTCGAGCCGGGCGATCTGGCGATCGACCACCTCGGCCAGCGGTGCCTGCGGCCCGGACAGGGCGGTACCGATGTCGGTCAGCGACAGACCCATCTGGCGCAGGGCCTGGATACGATGCAGGCGTTCGATATTCGCCCTGTCGTAGAGCCGGTAACCGGCAGCGGAGCGCACCGAAGGAACCAGCAGAGCGATGGTGTCGTAGTGATGCAAAGCGCGTACGGTCAGTCCGCATCGTTTCGCAAGTTCGCCCACGGTCAACAACATGTCCGCCTTCTCCATCGGTGCGCGCCCGCAACACTGAGGGCTTACGTTACGTGAGGGTCAAGCGTAGTGGAGCGAGACGCCCGTTCTGCCAAACGATGAACATGCGGGTGGGCCGCTCCGTTCATTTTGATCAAGCAGCAACCGCCTCCTTTTCCACTTTTGCGGCCGGAAGCGGGCTGCGGATCAGATGGTCGAACGCGCTCAGCGCGGCGGCCGAACCGGCACCCATCGCAATCACGATCTGCTTGTACGGCACCGTGGTGGCGTCGCCGGCGGCGAACACGCCGGGCAGCGAGGTCTGGCCGCGCTCGTCGATGACGATCTCGCCGCGCGGCGACAATTCCAGCGTGCCCTTCAGCCACTCTGTATTCGGCAGCAGGCCGATCTGCACAAAGATGCCTTCCAGCGCGACCGTGCGCACCTCGCCGCTCACGCGATCCTTGTAGACCAGGCCATTGACCTTCTGGCCGTCGCCCAGCACCTCGGTGCTCTGCGCGCTGACGACGATGTCGACGTTGGGCAGGCTGCGCAACTTGCGCTGCAGGACTTCGTCCGCGCGCAGCTTGCTGTCGAACTCGACCAAGGTGACATGGCTGGTGATGCCGGCCAGATCGATTGCCGCCTCGACACCGGAGTTGCCGCCGCCGATCACTGCCACGCGTTTGCCCTTGAACAGCGGGCCGTCGCAATGCGGGCAGTAGGCCACACCCTTGTTGCGGTACTGATCTTCGCCGGGCACGCCCATCTGCCGCCAGCGTGCGCCGGTGGACAGGATCACGGTCTTCGATTTCAGCGTAGCGCCGTTGGCCATCTGCACTTCGATCAGACCGCCGGCCTGGCTTGCCGGCAGCAGCCTTTCGGCGCGCTGCAGGTTCATGACGTCGACGTCGTAATCCTTGACGTGCTGCTCCAGCGCCGTGGCCAGCTTCGGACCCTCGGTATAGCCGACCGAGACGAAGTTCTCGATCGCCATGGTGTCCAGCACCTGTCCGCCGAAGCGCTCCGCCACCACGCCGGTGCGGATGCCCTTGCGGGCGGCGTAGATCGCCGCGGCCGAGCCCGCCGGGCCGCCGCCGATCACGAGTACGTCGAACGCGCCCTTGCTCTTGAGCTTCTCCGCTTCGCGGGCGCCGGCACCGGTATCGATTTTCGCGAGGATCTGCTCCAGGCTCATGCGGCCCTGGTCGAACACTTCGCCGTTGAGATAAACGGTCGGCACCGACATCACCTGGCGCGCGTCGACTTCGTCCTGGTACAGCGCGCCGTCGATGGCTACATGCTGGATCTTCGGATTCAGCACACTCATCAGGTTCAACGCCTGCACCACGTCGGGGCAGTTCTGGCAGGACAGCGAAAAATAGGTCTCGAAGTGATAGTCACCTTCGAGGTTCTTCACCTGCTCGATCACGTCGGCCGCGGTCTTGGACGGATGTCCGCCGACCTGCAGCAGGGCGAGCACGAGTGAGGTGAATTCATGGCCCATCGGAATGCCGGCGAAGCGCACGCCGATGTCGCTGCCGACGCGGTTGATCGCGAACGAGGGCTTGCGCTCGTTGTCGTCGCCTCGGACCAGGCTGATCTGATCGGACAGCGCAGCGATTTCCTTGAGCAACTCGTCCAGTTCGGCGGACTTGGCACTGTCGTCCAGCGACGCAACGATCTCGATCGGCTGCGTGACCTTTTCGAGATAGGCCTTCAACTGGGCTGTGAGATGGGCATCCAACATGGGCGTAGCTCCGTCGATGGGTTTCTTCAGGGTGAGCGTGGCGACCACCCGGGCGGACCCGGGCGTCGCTTTGCACTGTGTTTCGGTAGTTCGGACCCGGAGGAACTCCGGGTCCGTTGCGCATGGCGCGATGCGGCTTAAATGCTGGTTTAGATCTTGCCGACCAGGTCCAGCGACGGCGCCAAGGTCTTCTCGCCTTCCTTCCACTTGGCCGGGCAGACCTCGCCCGGATGGGAGGCAACGTACTGGGCCGCCTTGACCTTGCGCAGCAACTCGGACGCATCACGGCCGATGCCGCCGGCGTTGATCTCGACGATCTGGATCTTGCCTGACGGATCGATCACGAAGGTGCCGCGATCGGCCAGGCCCGCTTCCTCGATCATCACGCCGAAGTTGCGGCTGATCGCGCCGGTCGGATCGCCCACCATCGTGTAGTTGATCTTCTTCACCGCATCGGAGGTGTCGTGCCAAGCCTTGTGGGCGAAATGGGTATCGGTGGAGACGGAGTAGATCTCGACGCCCAGTTTCTGGAATGCGGCGTAGTTGTCAGCCAGATCCTCGAGCTCCGTCGGGCAGACGAAGGTGAAGTCGGCCGGGTAGAAAAACACGACGGACCACTTGCCCTTCAGGTCGGCATCGGAAACTTCAATGAACTGACCGCTTTTGAGCGCCTGGGCCTTGAACGGTTTGATTTCGGTGTTGATCAGCGACATCGTGGGTTTTCCCGTGGTGGTTGAAAGCGAAGTGAGAGGATATGGGGTTTTAGGCGATTAATCTAATTGATTGTCGGCATCGCATCGATCGTCTGTGACTATCAAGATGGATCCGGGCCAAGTCCGCCGTCTGTCCAACGCCAGGTGTGTCGATCTGTTCCAGAGAACGCTTCTTTTCCGGTGCGCGGGTGCGCTGGCGCTCGTACACGTGGGCGGCTTGTTTGGATGACCGGTCCCTCTCGAATACGGCGCGTGAGGAGCACACGCCGCAGTGCGCTAAAATGACCGTTTTGCGGAGGTGACATGACACAGCCAGCATCCCCCGGCGCGCGCTTCCGCGCCGCCGTTGCCGAGGAACAGCCGCTGCAGGTCGTCGGCGCGATCACCGCTTATGCCGCACGGATGGCCAAGCGCAGCGGCTTCAAGGCGATCTACCTGTCCGGCGGCGGTGTCGCCGCCAACTCGCTGGGCATGCCGGATCTGGGCATCAGCTCGATGGAGGATGTACTGATCGACGTCCGCCGCATCACCGATGTGTGCGATCTGCCGCTGCTGGTCGACGTGGATACCGGTTGGGGCGGGGCGTTCAACATTGCCCGCACCGTGCGCTCGATGATCAAGGCTGGCGCTGCCGCCTTGCATATCGAGGACCAGGTTGCTGCCAAGCGTTGCGGCCATCGCCCAGGCAAGGCGATCGTGTCGAAGGACGAGATGGTCGATCGCGTGAAGGCCGCGGTGGACGCGCGCAGCGACGAGCAGTTCGTGATCATGGCGCGGACCGACTCCATCGCGGTGGAAGGTCTGGAGCCGGCTATCGAACGTGCGCAGGCCTGCGTCGAAGCCGGTGCCGACATGATCTTTCCGGAGGCGATCTACACGCTGGAGCAGTACCGGCAGTTCAAGGCGGCGGTGAAGGTGCCGATCCTCGCCAACATCACCGAATTCGGCCAGACCCCACTGTTCACCCGCGAGGAACTGGGTGGCGCGAACGTCGACATCATCCTGTACTGCTGTGGCGCGTACCGGGCGATGAACAAGGCGGCGCTGAATTTCTACGAGACAGTGCGCCGCGACGGCACGCAGAAGGCGGCCGTGCCCACCATGCAGACGCGCGAGGAGCTGTACGACTATCTCGACTACCACGCCTACGAGCGCAAGCTCGACGAACTGTTTGCCGGTGGCAAATCCGACTGATTGACTGACGCGTACATTCCCTGGCTGTGCCGGCGTGCCGGCGCATCTTCATTGATCGAGGTTCCATCCATGAGCGAAACCACGCAAACGCTGCCCAAGGCCAAGAAATCCGTTGCTCTGTCTGGCGTGGCCGCGGGCAACACCGCACTGTGCACGGTCGGTCGCAGCGGCAACGATCTGCATTACCGCGGCTACGACATCCACGATCTGGCTGCCAAGGGCTGCTTCGAGGAAGTAGCGTATCTGCTGGTGCACGGCGTATTGCCGACCTGGACCGAGCTGAACAACTATCGCGCGCGGCTGAAACGCCTGCGCGGTCTGCCGGCGCCGGTCAAGGCCGCGCTGGAGTTGCTGCCGGCCGCCACCCACCCGATGGACGTGATGCGTACCGGCTGCTCGATGCTGGGCACCGTTCTGCCGGAGAAGGACGACCACAACGTCACCGGCGCACGCGAGATCGCCGATCGCCTGATGGCCAGCTTCGGTTCGATGCTGCTGTACTGGTACCACTTCAGCCACAACGGCAAACGGATCGAGACCCAGACCGACGACGAATCGATCGCCGCGCACTTCCTGCACCTGCTGCACGGCAAGAAGCCGAGCGAGTTGCATGCACAGGCGCTGGACAAGTCGCTGGTGCTGTACGCCGAGCATGAGTTCAACGCCTCGACATTTGCCGCCCGCGTGATCGCCGGCACCGGCTCGGACATGTACTCGGCACTCACCGGTGCGATCGGTGCGTTGCGCGGTCCGAAGCACGGCGGCGCGAACGAAGTGGCGATGGAGATCATCGCGCGCTACCGCAGCGCCAATGCCGCCGAGGCCGACATCCGCGCCCGCGTCGAGCGCAAGGAAATCATCATCGGTTTCGGTCATCCGGTGTACACCGTGTCCGATCCGCGCAACGAGATCATCAAGGAGATCTCGCGCAAGCTGTGCACCGACGGCGGCAATCCGACCCTGTTCGAGGTTTCCGAGCGGATCGAGAAGGTGATGGCCGAGGTCAAGAAGATGTTCCCCAACCTCGACTGGTTCTCCGCCAGCGCGTATCACATGATGGGCGTGCCGACCGCGATGTTCACGCCGCTATTCGTGATCGCGCGCACTTCCGGCTGGAGCGCGCACGTGATCGAGCAGCGCGAGGACGGCAAGATCATCCGCCCCAGCGCGAACTACACCGGCCCGGAAGACCAGGCCTACGTGCCGATCGACAAGCGCTGAACCGACGCGCTCAGACAAGAAGGGAGCCGCAAGGCTCCCTTCTTCATGTCACTACGTATGGGATGGCCTCAGCGGGTGAGTCTTCAACTGCTGGCCTTCAACCGCTGTCGCCGTCGCTGCATCAGCCAGCCGCCGCCGCAAATGCCGATCACCAGCAGCGCATCCATTGCGTACTTTACCCAGCTGCGCGCGTCGAACCAGCCACTCAACCAATGATCATGCGAAATCATTCGGCCGGCGGTGAACGCGATGGCACCGGCGCCGATGTACATGATGATGGGGAAGCGCTCGATCAGTTTCAGGATCAGGGTCGAACCCCAGACCACCAGCGGTACGCTGACCAGCAGGCCGATGATGACCAGGCTGAGATGCCCTTTCGATGCACCGGCAATCGCCAGCACATTGTCCATGCCCATCAGTGCATCGGCCACGATGATCGTGCGCAAGGCGCTCCAGAATGTATCGCTGGCACAGACATGCGGATCGCCGTCGGTATCGTGGCGCAGCAACTTCCAGGCGATCGGCAACAGCAATACGCCACCGATCAGCATCAGTCCCGGCAACTTGAGCAGATAGACGACGACGGCGGTGAGTGCGAAACGAACCGCGACAGCGCCAAACGTACCCCAGAACACGGCCCTTTTCTGCATCGCCTTCGGCAAGCGGCTGGCTGCCATGGCAATGACGATGGCGTTGTCGCCCGCCAGCACCAGATCGAGCAGGATGATCGCCAGCAAGCCGGAAAAAAAGTCGGTACCAGTGAATGCCATGCGGAGTTCCATGCGCGTCGGACAATGCAGTGGACACGGACGCGCGCGGCCCGTAATCCACCGCAAAAGTCTCGTTCGCAGCATGACTGCCGAGGTGACCGGAGCGAAGCGTCGCTCGTGTTGACGATCACCGCACCGGGCAGATGAACTTGCGCCGGGAACTACTCCCCTTTGGGATGTGTTTCCTGATTGTCGGGGGCTGGGTGGCCGCGGTCAAGCAACGCGGGAAGCGCCAGTCGGCTAAAATGGGCGTTTCCTCTGTCGCGAGATCCATCATGAGTGCGCATGACATCCGTTCCGCCGTCCGTCCCGATCCCGACCAGCCACTGGTCGATATCGCCGATTACGTTGTCGACTACCAGATCGACTCGAAGGAGGCTTACGACACCGCGCGCTATATGTTGCTGGACTCGCTCGGCACCGCGATGCTGGCAATGAAGTTTCCGGAATGCGTGAAGCATCTCGGCCCGCTGGTGCCGGGTGCGACGCTTCCTGGTGGCGCGCGCGTACCAGGCACCAGCCATGAGCTGGATCCGGTGCAGGCCGCGTTCGCGATCGGTACGCAGATCCGCTGGCTGGACTTCAACGACACTTGGCTGGCAGCCGAGTGGGGTCATCCGTCGGACAATCTGGGCGCGATCCTCGCCGTGGCCGATTACCTGAGCCGCAAGGCCGAGCGTGAAGGCGGCCAGCCGCTGACCGTGCGCGATGTGCTCGGTTATGCGATCAAGGCGCATGAGATCCAGGGCTGCTACGCGCTGCTGAACAGCTTCAACCGGGTGGGCCAGGATCACGTGATCCTGGTGCGGCTGGCCTCTACCGCCGTGGCCACCGCGATGCTCGGCGGCGACAAGGAGCAGATCACCACCGCCGTGTCGCATAGCTGGATCGACAACGGCGCGCTGCGCACCTATCGCCACGCGCCGAACACCGGTCCGCGCAAGAGCTGGGCTGCTGGCGATGCCTGCCGGCGTGCGGTGACCCACGCGATCAATGCGGTCTATCGCGGAGTGGTCGGCTATCCCTCGGCCCTATCGGCAAAGACCTGGGGCTTCTACGACGTGGCGTTCAAGGGCAAGGCGTTCGAGTTCGAGCGGCCGTTTGGCAGCTATGTGATGGAAAATGTCCTGTTCAAGATCAGCTTCCCTGCCGAGTTCCACGCCCAGACCGCGGTGGAATGTGCGATGCAGTTGCATGGTGAAGTTGTCGACAGGATCGATCAGATCGAGAAGATCGTCATCGAGACGCAGGAGGCCGGCTGCCGCATTATCGACAAGACCGGCCCGCTGGCGAATTACGCCGATCGCGACCATTGCATCCAGTACATGGTGGCGGTGCCGTTGATTTTCGGGCGTCTGGTGGCCAGTGACTACAATGACGACGTCGCTGCCGATCCACGCGTCGACGCGCTGCGCGACAAGATGACGGTGGTCGAAAACCCGCAGTTTACAAAGGATTATTTCGATCCGGACAAGCGTTACATCGGCAATTCGGTGCAGGTGTTCTTCAAGGACGGAAGCAGCACCGGAAAGGTTTCGATCGATTACCCGATCGGCCATCGCAAACGCCGTGCCGAGGGTATCCCCGTGCTGCTGCAGAAATTCGAAGCGGCCATGCGCGACCATTTGCCGGCACATCGGGTCAAGGCGATCATGGCGGCAACCAAGGATCCGGCGACGCTCGATGCCATGCCGCTGCAGCGGTTCCTGGCGCTCTTCACGTTGTAAAGACGGCGTGAGTGGAATATTAAGGCGGGATCAGGAGTGGAAGCGGCTGTTGACCCTGTCGATCGGTTTCAGTTTCGACCGAGCGGTATGTGTGAGTGGTAGTTACCGAAGAATTTGACGGCGCACAAGCCAACAAACTTTTCTGAATGGAATCTCACCGGGATTTAGTTCCATAGCGCTAACGCACCAATAACTTAACAAGTTTGCTACACTCGCCACCGCTTGCCGCAGAAACGCCAAGCAGGGGCTGTAAATGCTCTGAGTGACGTAGTTCAGTTCTGACGCGCGACTTCCGGTTGGGGTTGAACGGACGCGAAACCTAATAAATTGAGGAGACACCTGATGAAACGTAAGGGCTTGTATTTTCTTATTGCGCTGGCCCTGGGCGGCGTAGGTGCCGTTCATGCGCAGGACACCACTGCACCGGCCGCAGCACCGGCAGCTGCTCCGGCATCCTCGGATACGGCCACTTCCAGTTACGATGATCGTTGGTATATCGCGCCGACCATCGGCGGTTATTACAACGACACCGACCGCAACACCAACAGCCGGCAGATCTATTACGGTTTGGGCGTAGGTCGTTTCATCGCGCCGAACGTGTCGATCGACGCTTTCTTCGACCGCACCAGCCGCAAGCTTGATAACAGTGTTGTGAATGGCGGCACTGGCCACTCCCATAATCGCTGGTCCAACAACAATGTCGGCGCAGTGGTCCGCTTCTATGCCGGTGACTGGAATGCATGGCGTCCGTACCTGCTCGCTGGCGTGATGGGCAGCAATCATCATTCCATGTTTGACAAGGGCTGGTCGCCGGCGGCTGAGCTGGGTGGTGGCGTGTCCAAGACGATCACTGACAGCTCGGACATCCGCGTCGAAGGTGGCTACCGCTATGACTGGGACGACAAGACCCAGCCGGCGAAGAATGGCTACGGCGACTGGTTCCTCGGCTTCAGCATCGTGTCGCGCTTCGGCGCCCCGGCAGCTGCTCCGGCTCCTGCGGCAGCAACCCCGCCGCCGGCGGATTGCTCGACCAAGGACAGCGACGGCGACGGTGTGAACGATTGCGACGACAAGTGCCCGGGTACGCCCGCCGGCACGATCGTCGGCCCCGACGGTTGCCCGCAGAAGGTCGTGATCGACCTGCGCGGCGTGAACTTCAAGTTCGATCGCCCGAAGAAGAATGAGACCGATATTTCGAAGTCGCTGGCTGAGCCGAGCGCCGACTCGATTGCGGTCCTGAACCAGGCTGTCGATACCTTGCAGCGCTACCCGCAGGTGCACGTGACGGTTGCCGGTTACACCGACTCGGTGGGCACCGATGCGTACAACCAGGGCTTGTCGGAGCGTCGCGCCTCGATCGTTTACAACTACCTGACCAGCCACGGCATCGACGCCAGCCGTCTGGAAGGCCCGATCGGTCACGGCAAGAACGATCCGATCGGTGACAATGCTACCGACTCCGGTCGTGCGCAGAACCGTCGTACGGAACTGCAGGTCAAGCAGTAATCGAACCGCGGTAAAGCAATATAAAAAAACCCGGCTTCGGCCGGGTTTTTTTTTGATTTGTCGAATGACCTACGCCAAGCTGTGATGCCCCCGCTCAGGATTGGACCGCCATATCGGTTTGATCCTTGTGGCGTTGTAGCTCCGGCTTATACGCTAGCGCAATGCCTCGCCCCCCTTTTCATTCCGCGCGGTCCGCTGCGCCCGTGCCACATCCTCCGCGGCATGGATTGGCGCGCGTCCTGTCCAAGCTGGGTGCCTGTTCGCGCAGTCAGGCTGAGCAATGGATACGCGCTGGCCGCGTCAGTCTGGATGGGCGTGTCGTGCGCGACCCTTATCACCCGACGCTGATCGACCGCCAGCAGGTTGCAGTTGACGGCCAGCTGGTGAAATCCGCCGAATGCATCCATGTAGCGTTCAACAAGCCGCGTGGGCTGGTGGTCAGCGCAGCCGACGAGCAGGGGCGCGCCACGGTTTATACGGCGCTGGCCGCTGCCGGCTTGCCGTGGCTGGGACCGGTCGGCCGGCTGGACAAGGCCAGCGAGGGCTTGCTGTTGTTGAGCAACGACACCACCTGGGCTGCGGGAATCACCGATCCGGCCACGCATCTGGACAAGACCTACCACGTACAGGTGGCCGGCCAGCCGGATGCGACTGTGCTGGCGGCGATGCAGGCGGGCATCAACGATGCTGGCGATCTGCTGAAGGCGCGGCGGGCGACGCTGCTGCGTGTCGGCGAGAAGAACGCGTGGCTGGAAGTGGTGCTGGATGAAGGCCGCAACCGGCACATCCGTCGCCTGCTGGCGGCGTTGGGTTTCGATGTGCTGCGGCTGATCCGGGTGGCGATCGGACCATTGACGCTGGGTGAGTTGGCAAAAGGCCAATGGCGGCGACTGAGTGCTGACGAAGTCAGAGCTCTCGATACCCGCAGATGACACAGGGTAGGGTGGCTTTAGCCGCGACGCTCCTGTTCAACCAAAAGGCATCGCGGCTGAAGCCGCTCCTGCACGGAATTCGGCCAGATCAGCCGCCGATCACACCCAGCTTCCGACCCACTTTGGTGAACGCGGCAATCGCGTGATCGAGATGCTCGCGGGTATGCGCCGCGCTCATCTGCGTGCGTATCCGCGCCTGGCCTTGCGGCACCACCGGATAGAAGAAACCGGTGACATAGATGCCTTCCTCCAGCAAGCCGGCAGCCATCGCCTGTGCCTGTTTCGCGTCGTAGATCATCACCGGCACGATCGGGTGCACGCCCGGCTTGATGTCGAAGCCGGCCGCGCTCATCTGCTCGCGGAAATAGCGGGTGTTCTCCTTGAGCATGTTGCGCATGTCGCCGGCGCTGCTCAGCATATCGAACACCTTGATGGCGGCGGCAACCACATGCGGCGGCAGCGAGTTGGAAAACAGATACGGGCGCGAGCGCTGGCGCAGCAATTCGATCACTTCCTTGCGGCCGGTGGTGAAACCGCCCAACGCGCCCCCGAGCGCCTTGCCCAGCGTGCCGGTGAAGATGTCGATCTTGTCCATCACACCGTGCACTTCGGCCGCACCGCGGCCGGTGTCGCCGAGAAAGCCCGTACAATGGCATTCGTCGATATGCACCAGCGCATTGTATTTCGCGGCCAGCACCGTGATCTGGTCCAGTGGCGCGATGAAGCCGTCCATCGAGAACGTGCCGTCGGAGGTGATCAGCTTGGTGCGTGCGCCGGCTGCATCGGCGGCCTGCAGCTGCTTCTCCAGATCAGCCATGTCGCTGTTCGCGTAGCGGAAGCGCTTGGCTTTGCACAGGCGAATACCGTCGATGATCGAGGCGTGGTTCAGTGCATCGGAGATGACTGCATCCTCTTCACCCAGCAGCGGCTCGAACAGTCCGCCATTGGCATCGAAGCAGGCCGCGTAAAGAATGGTGTCCTCGGTGCCGAAGAACGCGGCGATCTTCGCTTCCAGTTGCTTGTGCAGATCCTGTGTGCCGCAGATGAAGCGCACGCTGGCCATGCCGAAGCCATGCGTGTCGAGCGCATCCTTCGCCGCCTGGATCACCGCGGGATGATCGGCCAGGCCAAGGTAGTTGTTGGCGCAGAAATTCAGTACCTTGCGGCCGCCTTCCAGCGTGATCTCGGCGGACTGCGGCGAGGTGATGATGCGCTCGGCCTTGAACAGGCCCTGCTCGCGGATGGATTCGAGTTCGCTGGCGTAACGCGCCTTGGCTGTATAGGTCATGGGGGGATTCCGGCCGGGAGCAAAGCGCCATTGTAGGGCGCCGGCCTCCTTCTGCGCATGCGCAGCGAGCGGACTCAGTGCAGGCCGAAGTCCGCGCGGGTGGTTTTTCCCTTGTCGTCGATGCCCTCCGCGGTGAGCTTGGATTGCTTGACGGAGACCCGCTTGTCATCGAGCTTGCCATGCAGCCAAGTCTGCACGGCGCTGGCACGGCGCTCGGCCAGGGAACGCATGGCGGCAGCGTCCACGCTGACATGGGTCTCCAGCAGGCTGCGCATTTCGTCCGGCTCCAGCGACCTGTTGAGGCCGATGAGGTTGTGCGGCTTCTCGAAATCCGCGTGCTTGTACGCGCGCTTGAGAAAGTGCTCGTATTCGTCGGGCGTGATCGACAGCGCGGCCAGTGTGGCTTCGGGTGCGTTGGCATCGGGCTTGCCCCCGGACTGGTCGGCCAGTTTCTCGCGACGGACCAGATTGTCGACAGTCACCTTGCGTAGGCCATCTTCATCCTTGGACGGGTCGACGCGACCGGTGATATCCAGGTTGAGCGAAGGCTTCTTGCTGAGCATGCTCACAATCTGCCCCAAGCGATCCTGGGCGTGCCCATCCAGCACGGCCGATCCTGGCGCGAACTCGACATAGCCCAGGTCTTCGTGGCTGCCACCGCCAAAGGCCGAGGCGAGCAGACGGAACGGTGCCGTGGCAGCCCGCGCGATGAGGTTGCCGAACGCGCGCCAAATCATCCCGCCCAGGCTGAACTGCGGATCGTCCAGCGAGCCGGACACCGGCACGTTCACGTCGATATTGCCCTCGGTGTCCTTGAGCAACGCCACCGCCAGCTTCACCGGCAGGTGCGAGATGCCCGGGCTCGTCATGCGATCGCCGAAGGTCAGCTGCGTGATGAAGATATGGTTGTCGGCGCTGAGCTTGCGCTGGTCCAGCATGTAATGCACATCGACCGTGAGCTTGCCTGCCGTGATGGGGTAGCCGGTGTATCTGCCGGAATAGGCGCTGAGCCGGGTCAGTTCGACGTCGTTTGCCTTGCCCTTGATGTCGAGAAAGGCCACCGGCGCGAGCGGGTTGATGGTGCCGTCGATGTCCACCGGCGAGTTGTCGTCCAGCTGTGCCTGCACGGCCAGATCGGCTGGCGGGTCGCCGGCCGTGGTACCGAAGGCGCCGACCTTGCCGGTGAGCTTGGTGAGGTTGGCGGTGTAATTGGGTTTGATGAAATTGTCGGTGTAGTTGAGCTGGCCGTTGACCAGCGTGATCTGGCCGATATGGATGTCTGCGGCAGGCGTCGCCGCTGCAGGCGCTTGTTGCGGTGTCGGCGCCGCAGTAGGGGCATTGTTCTCGGCGCGGGTCACCGATACCGGTGCCTGTGCTTCCTTGGCGATCACATCGGACAGGTTCAGCCGGCCATTGCTGTTGACGATGACGCGGGCGTAGAAGGCATTGAGCACCAGGCCACCCAGGTGCATGCGTGGTATGCCACTGCCGTAGCGCAGGTCGATATTCGAGCCGGCCAGCGAGCTCCAGCGCATGAGATCGTCGCCGGTGAGTTTGTCCTGCACGCGCACCTGTTCGAACGCGGCGTCACCTTTGTAATTCAGTTTGGGCTGGGAGGTGCGGCCGTCGTAATGCAGCTTGCCTTTGCTGCTCAATCGCGCGCTGGTGACATTCACGTTCAGGGGGACACTGGCGTAGGGCACGAAACCGGCGATGTCCAGTCGCCTGGTGGTCAGCTGCAGATCGGCGACGGTGGGCAGCGGCTGCAGTGCGCCGTTCGCCGCGAACGTACCTTTGCCCAGGCTGCCTTCAAGCTTGATCTGCCTAGGCTGGTTGAGCTTGTCACTGAGCCCTTCGATACCGCCTTTGATGGCGTCGATGAACAGTACGGCCGGCTTGCTGCCGTCGAGCGTCTGGTCCGCGAGGCGCAATGACCCCTTGTCGATGCCGAGGTGCGCGATGCTCCAGTGCCATGCAGGGCTGTCGTCATGTTTCGTGGGCGCGGCGCCCTTGGCGGCGAGCAGCCGCGTCAGGCTGATGCGGCCGTCACGCTCGCGTTGTGCATCGATCTGCAAGCCACCGGCGGTCACTGCGCCCAGCTGCGCCTCATGGCTGGCCAGATCGAGATGGACGATGTTTGCATCGAGCTGCTGCCAGGCCACCGGAGGGGCGTGGCCTTTGGCCTGGGGTTCCAGCGCGAAGTCGGTGATGCCGAGTTGGGCAGGCTCGATGTGCAGGTTGATCGCGTTGCCCCAGTCAAGCCGCAGCTGGCTGGTGACATCGAGCTTGCCCTTGGCGATGCGGGCGGCCACGCTGGAAGCGGCCAGCGCCTGCAATGGCACCACGTCCACCTGCTTGAGGCCCAGCGTGCCGGTGTAGCGGCCGGTGTGGATATCCAGATCGCCACGCGCGGTGATGTCGCCGCCGTTGAGCCTGCCGCCGAGATCGAGCTTTGCTGCCGGTGCGGCGAGCGTGGCTATGCCGCGCAGGTTGCCGTGCAATTGGGCAAGGTGCAGCACCGCGTTGTTGGCGTCGGTGTAGTTGAGCTCGCCGTCGTCCAGCGACAACGAGGCGATACGCGCGTCGGTCGGCACCGCCTTTTCGTCCTTGCTGGCCGGGGCCGGTGAAGCCATGAGCGTGTCGAAGTTGCTGTGGCCACCAGGATGCTGGGTGTAGAACACCGAGGCGTGCTGCAGCTGCATGGCGCCGAAGTGATAGCGCGAGACCAGCGGCTGTACATCGGCCAGCTCGATCGTGCCGTGGCCGAGCCGCGCGATGGCGTCGCCATTGCTGCTGTTGAGCGTAAAGTCGTCCAACTGCAGGTGCCCGGTGAGCTGTACCTGCGGTGTCGGCTGGACCTGCACGAAATGCAGCGCCAGCTTGCCGCTCAGCGTGCCCTTGGGAATCGCCACGGGCAGCGGCTTCGGCGCATAGCCCAGATAGCGCGGCAGGTCGAGACGGTCGAGCTGAAAGTCGACGGTGGACTCGCGACTACTGGCAAATGGCTTGGTCCGGCCCTCGATGCGCAGCGGGCTGCCGTCCACTGTCATGGCCAGCAGCGGTTGCACGAAGATGTCGGTGTCGCTGGGCAGATTGGCCAGAAACGGAATGCCCAGATCGAGATGCTCGATATGGTGCTGGCTGCCCAGCACGCGATCGTCAAAGCGGACGTCGCCATTCTGGATGCGGATGTTGGACAGGGCGAATCGCGCCGGCTTGCTGTTCGGCGACGATGGCTGCGCGGTGAAGCGATCGATCAGGTCGGAGAAGTTGAAACGCTGGTTGGCCTCGCGTGTGATGGCGATGCGTGGGCCGTCAAGTTTCAGCTCGTCCAGCACCGGCGCCAGGCGGAACAGCGAGCTCCACGAGGCATTGATCCCCAACTGGTCGATGTCGACGAACGGGGCTTGGCCGTCCGGGTCGGGCAGATGTAGTTTCTCCACCTGCAGGTTCAGCGTGAACGGGTTGAACCGTACCTGTCCCAGCGTGAGCGGTCGCCCCAGCATCGCCACGGCGTGATTCTGCAGATAGTTGCGCAGCAGCGGCGGCACTGCAAAGAAGCCGAGCAAGCCGTACACCAGCACCAGTATGGCCAGGACGAGCACGGTGCGGCGGGCGCGGTGCGAACGACTGGCGACTTGCGCCCGCGCACGTGTGGAATCCCAGAAGGCGCGAAGACGCGACGAGCTCGACCCGGACATACCGACTCCATGGAAATGCTTGTTGGGCTGGTTCGATCCGGCACCGCCCGCCTCGGGTGGCGACGACCGAAGCTGCAAAATCTACTGCCGCGCGGCTTAATGCAAGTGCTACCGCGCGATCCCCGTTACCGGGCCCGGAGGTCACTCCCGGGCATGTCGGCTACTCGCCCGATGAATCAGTTCCAGGAGCAGACGACCTTGCCGCAGGTGCCGGCGTCCATCAGGTCGAAACCCTTCTGGAAGTCATCGATATGGATCTGGTGGGTGAGCACCTTCTGCAGCGGAAAGCCGGTCAGCACCATCTGGGTCATCTTGTACCAGGTCTCGTACATGCGCCGGCCGTAGATGCCCTGCAAGGTGAGGCCTTTGAAGATCACCTTGTCCCAGTCGATGCCGGCACCGCGCGGCATGATGCCGAGCATCGCGATCTTGCCGCCGTGGTACATGCAGTCGAGCATGTCGCCGAACGCGCGCGGGTTGCCGCTCATCTCCAGGCCCACGTCGAAGCCTTCGATGTGCAGGTCCTTGACTGTGTCTTTCAGCGACTGCTTGGAAACGTTGACCACGCGCGTGGCGCCCATGTCGGCAGCGAGTTTGAGGCGATAGTCGTTGACGTCGGTCACCACCACGTTGCGCGCACCGACATGCTTGGCGATGCCCGCCGCGATGATGCCGATCGGGCCGGCGCCGGTGATCAGCACGTCTTCGCCGATCAGGTCGAACTCCAGCGCGCAGTGCGCGGCGTTGCCATAGGGATCGAAGAAGGCGGCCAGCTCGGACGGAATCTGGTCCGGAATCGGCCACAGGTTCGAGGCCGGCATGGTCATGTACTCGGCGAACGCGCCGTTGCGGTTCACGCCGATGCCGATCGTGTTGGGGCACAGATGCTGGCGGCCGGCGCGGCAGTTGCGGCAATGGCCGCAGACGATGTGGCCTTCAGCGGAAACGCGGTCGCCGATCTTGTAGCCGGTCACGCCCGGTCCGATTTCGACGATGCGGCCGACGAACTCGTGGCCGATGGTGAGGCCGGGCTTGATCGTGCGCTGGCTCCACTCGTCCCACTTGTAGATGTGCAAGTCGGTGCCGCAGATGGCTGTCTTCTCCATCTTGATCAGCACTTCGTTCGGGCCCACCACCGGCAGCGGCACCTCTTCCATCCAGATGCCCTGTTCGGGCTTGCGCTTGACCAGGGCTTTCATCGTCTGCGACATGGGAAATCCATTGTTTGGCCCGCGTGGCGGGCAGGAAGACGGCAATTATAGAGGGATCGTCCCGGGCACCGAAGAGGCACGGCTGGCATAACCACGGGCTGTGGACCCTGCCGAAAGTCACTATCGCCGTGGCGCGGGTTTGCGGCATAAAGGCGAACTCATATCGCAAGAAAATACGATATGACTTGATACCAGTCCACATTGGAAGGAGTTACCCATGCGTCGTGTTCTGCTCGCCGCCGCGCTGACCGCCTGTCTCGCCGGTACCGCCCATGCCGTCGAAGGCATGTGGCAGCCCGCCCAGTTGCCGAAGATTGCCGACACGTTGAAGCAGCACGGCCTGAAGCTCGACCCGGCCAAACTGACCGATCTGACCGCCTATCCGATGGGTGCGATCGTCAGCCTCGGTGGCTGCACCGCCTCGTTCGTGTCGTCCGATGCGCTGATCGTCACCAATCACCACTGCGGCTACGGCGCGCTGCAATACAACTCCACGCCGCAGAAGAACCTGATCGTCGACGGCTTCCTGGCGAAGACGCCGGCGGAGGAGCTGCAGGGTTCGCCGGACATGCGCGTGTTCGTCACCGAGGAAATCCGAGACGTTACCAAGGAGGTCAACGCCAAACTCAACGACGGCATGAGCGGCGCCGAGCGCTATAAGGCGATCGAGCTGGCGATCAAGGAGCTGGTGAAAGGCTGCGAAAGCGACGGTTACCGCTGCGACGTCTACACCTTCCATGGCGGCTACAGCTATCAGCTGATCAAGCAGCTGGAGATCAAGGACGTGCGCCTGGTCTACGCGCCGCCGGAGTCGATCGGCAAGTTCGGCGGTGATATCGACAACTGGATGTGGCCGCGCCACACCGGCGACTTCAGCTACCTGCGTGCGTATGTCTCGAAGGACGGCAAGTCGGCCACCTACGCGAAGGACAACGTGCCGTATCACCCCAAGCACGTGCTGAAAGTGAACCCGCTCGGTGTCGAGAACGGCGACTACGTGATGGTGGTCGGCTACCCGGGCCGCACCAACCGCTACCGCCTCGCCGATGAAGTGCAGAACTCGATCGACTGGGTCTACCCGACCCAGATCAAGGTCTACCAGGACACGCTCGACATCATCAACACCGCCGGCAAGGCCGATCCCAAGGTCGCCGTGAAATACGCCAGCATGGTCGCCAGCCTCAACAACTATCTGAAGAATTTCGGTGGCCAGCTCGAAGGCCTGCGCCGTGCCGACGCGGTCGACGTCAAGCGCACCCAGGAAGCCCAGCTCGAAACCTGGCTGAAGCGGCAGGGAGGAGCGGAGAACACCGCACTGGCGGCGGATATCGGCAAGCTGCGGCAGCAGATAGCTACCGACCAGGCGGATCGCGAGCGCAATCTGGATATCAGCCTGATCAACCGTGCGTCGATGTTCAGCACTGCGGTGCGGTTGGTGCGTCTGGCGAAGCAGCGGCCGAAGGCGGATCTCGAGCGCGACACCGGCTACCAGCAGCGCGACTGGGTACGCATCGAAGGCGGCTTGAAGCAGATGGAGCGCCGCTTCGATCCGAAGGTCGACCAGCAGCTCATGGTTTACGGCCTGCAGCGCTATGTGACGCTGCCGAAGGCGCAGCGTCTGCCCGCGCTGGACGCGTGGCTCGGCGATGCGAAGACTGCGGCGCAGCTAACCCAGAAGGTCGCCGCGCTATATGCCGGCAGCCAGCTTGCAAATACCGATGAGCGCCTGAAGTGGTTCAAGGCGGACAGCGGCGCGATCGAGGCCAGCAACGACAGCATGCTCGAGCTGGCCCGCGCGGTTCAACCTCAACTCAAGAAGCTGGAAGACGACATGGACGCGCGCGCCGGCGAGATGAGCAAGCTGCGTCCGCGCTACATGCAGGCAATGATCGCGTGGAAGGACTCGCAGCACCTGCCGGTCTATCCGGACGCGAACAGCTCGCTGCGCGTCACCTTCGGCAATGTGCAGGGCGTCGCGCCGCGCGACGGCGTGAGCTACGCGCCGTTCACCACGGTGCAGGGCATTCTGGAAAAAGACACCGGCGCCGAGCCGTTCAACTCGCCAAAGGCCGAACTCGCCGCGATCAAGGCGAAGGCATTCGACGGTTATGCGTCGCCGAAGCTGGGCACCTTACCGGTTGACTTCCTCGCCGACCTCGATATCACCGGCGGAAACTCCGGTTCGCCGGCCATGGACGCGAACGGGCAGCTGGTCGGCCTGGCGTTCGACGGCAACTGGGAGTCGGTCAGCGGCGACTGGCTGTTCAACCCGCAGCTCAACCGTTCCATCCAGGTCGATGTGCGCTACATGCTGTGGGTGATGCACCACCTCGATCACGCCGACAATCTGCTGAAGGAAATGGGAGTGCCGGCGAAGTAAGTCATTGCATGCTTCCTATTTGCAGAAGCAACTTTGTGGGAACGACTTCAGTCGCGACAGGGCTAGCGCGACATCTGACAATCACGACTGAAGTTGTTCCCACGAGGCCACTGTGTCATCGAAGAACTTTTACCTGCAGCAGCCTCTAAACTCTTGCGATGCCGATCGACGTCCGCCCCCTCGCCATCTTCCTGATGGGTCCCACCGCCTCCGGCAAGACGGCGCTAGCGTGCGAGCTGAGCGAGCGCTTTGCGCTGGATCTGGTCAGTGTGGATTCGGCGCTGGTTTACCGCGGCATGGACATCGGCACGGCGAAGCCCGATGCGACGATCTTGGCGCGCTACCCGCACGCATTGATCGACATCCGCGATCCCGGCCAACCGTATTCGGCGGCGGACTTCCGTGCCGATGCGTTGCCGGTGATGCAACAGATCAGTGCGCGGGGCAGGGTGCCGCTGCTGGTCGGTGGCACCGGACTGTATTTCCGGGCGCTACAGCACGGACTGTCCGATTTGCCGGAGGCCGATCCGGAGATCCGGGCGCGGCTGTCCGCGGAAGCCGAACAGATAGGCTGGCCCGCCATGCATGTGCGACTGGCGCAACAGGATCCCGCAGCAGCGGCACGGATCGGCTGTAACGACGCGCAACGCCTGCAGCGCGCGCTGGAGGTGATCGAGCTGACCGGCCGGCCGTTGTCCGAACTGCAACGGGGCGGCGCGGCGGGGTACTTCCCGTGGCGCGTGCTCAAGCTGGCGCTGCTGCCCGAAGACCGGCGGGTCCTGCACGAACGCATCGCCCAGCGTTTCGACATCATGTTGGCGGCGGGTTTCCTCGACGAGGTTCGCGCATTGCGCGCACGCGGCGACCTGCATGCCGAGCTGCCGGCGATCCGCGCCGTCGGCTACCGGCAGGCATGGGAGCATCTGGACGGCCTGACCGACCCGGCCGAATTTCGCGACAAGGCCATTTTCGCCACCCGTCAGCTGGCCAAGCGCCAGATCACCTGGCTGCGCAGCGACTACGGCGCCCGCCTGTTCGATCCGGATCGGCCCGGTCTGGCTGTGCGCGCTGCCGACGCCGTGCAACTGTTTCTGGGTGGCCGGGATCAACCGACCGAGCCATAACGGCCGGATCGCGTCGCCGGCGTGACCCAGTGCACTTGCGCCACGCAAAAATCCCCTTTCATCAAGTATTTGAAAGCAGCTAACATCCCCGCATGTTGGGCCGGGGCGCCTCTGGCGTTTTTTCTTCGGTCTGTGTGCCGTGGCAAGGGGAGAACAAGAAATGTCCAAGGGACAATCGTTGCAGGATCCATTTTTGAATGCATTGCGGCGCGAACGCGTGCCGGTCGCCATCTATCTGGTCAACGGCATCAAGCTGCAGGGGACGGTCGAGTCGTTCGACCAGTTTGTCGTGCTGCTGCGCAACCAGGTGAGTCAGATGGTCTACAAGCACGCCATTTCCACCGTGGTACCGAGCCGCAATGTGCGTATTGGCAATGGCCACGACGGTCATGAAGGCCATGAAGGTCACGACGCGCCGGCATCCGCCGACGCGGACGCTTGATAGACGGGGCATCCGCCCGCATGAAGTGGGTCTGCTCCTGAAGGATCGCACCCACTAGTGTTCGATAGAAAAGAGAAAGGCGACCGCGCCGTCCTGGTCCTGCCGCACTCGCGCGGCGAAGGCGATACGGCGCGCCGTGCCGAGGAATTCGCCGAACTGGTGAAGTCCGCCGGCGCCGACGTGCTGGGTGTGGTCGCGGCCCGCGTCGAGGATCCCAACCCGCGTTACTACATCGGCAGCGGCAAGGCGGACGAAGTCGCCGAGGCGGCGCGTGCGCTGGAGGCCGACGTGGTGCTGGTCGACCACGTGCTCACCCCGGTGCAGGAACGCAACCTCGAGAAGCATCTGGGCATCCGCGTGGTCGACCGGGCTGGCCTGATCCTGGACATCTTCGCCCAGCGTGCGCGCTCGCACGAAGGCAAGCTGGAAGTGGAGCTGGCCCAGCTCAAGCACCTGGCCACCCGCCTGGTGCGCGGCTGGACCCATCTGGATGCCCAGCGCGGCGGCGCCATCGGCAACCGCGGCCCCGGCGAAACCCAGCTGGAAACCGACCGCCGGTTGATCGGCGTGCGCGTGAAGATGCTGACCAAGCGGCTGGAGAAAGTGCAGACCCAGCGCGGTCAGCAGCGCCGCTCGCGCTTGCGCAACACGGTGCCGCAGGTGGCCTTGGTCGGCTATACCAACGCCGGCAAGTCGACCCTGTTCAATGCGCTGACCACCGGCGACGTCTACGCTGCCAACCTGCTGTTCGCCACGCTCGATCCGACCGTGCGCAAGCTGCAAGACCTCAGCTGCGGGCCGGCCGTGCTGGCCGATACGGTCGGTTTCATCCGCGAGCTGCCGCATGATCTGGTCGCCGCGTTCCGCGCCACCCTGGCCGAGGCTCGCGATGCGGATCTGCTGCTGCATGTCAGCGATGCCGCCGACGAGGAGCGCGAGCGCCTGCACCGCGTGGTCGACAACGTGCTGGAAGAGATCGACGCCGGCGACGTGCCGCAGCTGCACATCATGAACAAGATCGACCTGGCCGGTGCCGAGCCGCGCATCGACCGCGATGCCGCCGGCAAACCCGTGCGGGTCTGGCTGTCCGCCGCCACCGGCGTCGGCCTCGATCTGCTGCGTCAGGCGCTGGGCGAACTGCTCGGCGGCGAACGGGTGCAGTCGGCGCTGCAGCTGCCGCTGACGGCCGGGCGGTTGCATGCGCGGCTGAAGGCAGCCGGTGCGATCAGCGGCGAGACGGTGGACGAGCACGGCTGGCAGCTGCGCATCGACGCACCGCGCAGCGTGATCGCACCGCTCAGCGGCGGCGATCCCGCCGAAACCCTGCTGCTGCGCGAGCTGCTCGCCGTGGCGGAATGAGGCGCCGGCTCTGCTAGAATATCCAGCGTTTGTGCGGCCAACTCCCCATCGGGTCGTGCACCATCGACAGCTCAGGCTGAATCTCATGTGTAACCCGGTCCGGCGCCAAGACATGTTCCGGCCGGGGTTGCCGGCCTCCGACGGCCTCAAGGAGACTGACAGTGGCATGGAATGAACCCGGCAAGAACGGGCAGAACGATCCGTGGAACAGGAAGCGTCCCTCCGGCAAATCGCCGCTGGACGACCTGCTCAACAACGCTAAGAGCCATCTGGGCAGGCTGGGGCAGGGTCCCGGCAGCATCCTCCTGGCCGTGCTGGTATTGGTGGTGGTGTTCCTGCTGCTGAGCAGCTACACCGTCGTCGGTGCGCGCGAAGCCGGCGTGGTGCTGCGCTTCGGTCAGTACTCGCGCACGCTGGCGCCGGGCTTCCACCTGAAGCTGCCGCAGCCGATCGAGTCGATCACCAAGGTCGAGGCCACGCGGATCCGTTCGGTCACCGACAAGGTGGCCATGCTGACCAAGGACGAAAACATCATCACCATCGACTTCACTGTGCAGTACCAGGTGGACGATTCGCGCAAATACCTGTTCTCGCTGAACGACCCGGACGGCACCATCGGCGCCGCGGCCGAGGCCGCCGTGCGCTCGGTGATCGGCAGCAGCGACATGGACCAGATTCTGTCCGCCGCCGGCGCCAGCCTGGTCAGCGAGGCCCAACAGGCGTTGCAGAAGACGCTGGACGGCTACGACTCCGGCCTGCGCGTCACCGAGGTCAGCTTCCAGAACGTGTCCCCGCCGAACGAAGTGAAGGACGCCTTCGACGACGTCAACAACGCCCGCGAGGACAAGCAGAGCATCGAGAACGGCGCCCTGGCGTACGCCAGCAAAGTCGTGCCGGTCGCGCGTGGCGACGCCGCGCGCATCGCGGCCGAGGCCTCCGGTTACAAGGCGGCGCGGATTGCCCGTGCGCAAGGCGACACCGCGGGCTTCAACCTGATCCTGGCCCAGTACAAAGCCGCGCCGGAAGTGACCCGCAAGCGCCTGTGGCTGGAAACCATGGAGCAGGTGATGGCCGACAACCCCAAGGTGATCGACGGCTCCGGCGGTCGCAACATCATCAACCTGCCGATACCGCAGGGCGCGGCGGCGACGCCTGAAGCCGGTTCGGCTTCGGTCGGCGCGATCGTGCCGACGCCGGCACCGGCCGCCGGCAACGCGGCCGACAAGGGGACGCAGCCATGATGAAGATCACTTCCGCCGTCATCGCGCTGCTGCTGATCCTGCTCGGCCTCAACAGCATGTTCGTGGTCGGCGAAGGGCATAGCGCCCTGCTGCTGCAGTTCGGCCGCATCGTGCACACCGACTACCAGCCGGGCCTGCACTTCAAGATTCCGGTGCTGCAGCAGGTGATGCATTTCGACAAGCGCATCCTGTCGCTGGACGCGCCGCCGGAGCGCTATTTCACCTCCGAGAAAAAGAGTGTCAACGTCGACTTCTACGTGAAGTGGCGCGTGGCCGACAACGCCGCGTACTACCGCGCCACCGGCGGCGATGAGCTGATCGCGGCGCAGCGGCTGACCCCGATCGTCAAGGACGCGCTGCGCTTCGAATTCAACGCGCGCACCTTGCCCGACCTGATCTCCGGCGGGCGCAAGGACATCACCGAGCGCGTGCGTGCGCAGACCGACAACTCGGCGCGCAAGAACCTCGGCATCGCTGTGGTCGACGTGCGCATCAAGCGCATCGATCTGCCCAACGAAGTCAGCGAATCGGTCTACAAGCGCATGCGCGCCGAGCGCCTGCAACTGGCCAACGAACTGCGCTTCACCGGCCAGGAATCGGCCGAGACGATCCAGGCCGATGCCGACCGCCAGGGCCAGGTGCTGCGTGCCGACGCCCAGCGCGACGCGGCCAAGATCCGCGGCGAAGGCGACGCCCAGGCGGCGGCCGTCTACGCCCAGGCGTATAACCAGGATCCCGAGTTCTTCGCGTTCTATCGCAGTCTGCAGGCGTACAAGAAGTCGTTCGAGGACGGCAAGGGTGTGCTGATCATGAAGCCGGACGACGAGTTCCTGCGCTACTTCGGCCAGCCCGCGGCCAAGCGCTGAGCCGACGGAATTCGGCACGGTATTTCGAACTATCCGTCATTCCGCCGCAGGCCGGAATGACGAGCAAACATTTGACGATGCCCATCCGTGGGCATGACCAACGAAGCGAGAACAGCATGGGTAAGTCAGTAGTCATTCTTGGTGCCCAGTGGGGCGACGAAGGCAAGGGCAAGATCGTCGACCTGCTGACCGAGCGGGTCAGTGCCGTGGCCCGTTTCCAGGGCGGCCACAACGCCGGCCACACGCTGGTGATCAAGGGCAAGAAGACCGTGCTGCACCTGATCCCCTCGGGCATCCTGCGCGACGACGCGCTGTGCCTGATCGGCAACGGCGTGGTGCTGTCGCCCGAGGCGCTGATCCAGGAAATCGCCGAGCTCGAGGCCAACGGCGTCGAAGTGCGCTCGCGCCTCAAGATCAGCCCGGCCACGCCGCTGATCATGCCGTACCACATCGCCGTCGATAAGGCGCGCGAGATCGCCGCCGGCGGCAAGGCCATCGGCACCACCGGCCGCGGCATTGGCCCCGCGTACGAGGACAAGGTCGCCCGCCGCAGCGTGCGCGTGGCCGACCTGATGTACCCGCACGAGCTGCCGGCGCTGATCAAGACCGCCGTCGACTACCACAACTTCATCCTCACCCAGTGGCTGAAGGTCGAGCCGGTCGATTACCAGAAGGTGCTGGACGACGCGCTGGCTTGGGGCGAGTACATCCGCCCGATGGTCGACGACGTCGCCACCATCCTGCACGACGTGCGCAAGGACGGCGGCAACATCTTGTTCGAAGGCGCGCAGGGCGCGCTGCTGGACATCGACCACGGCACCTATCCCTACGTCACCTCCAGCAACACCACCATCGGCGGCGCGCTGGCCGGCACCGGCGTGGGCGCGCGTGACATCGACTACGTGCTGGGCATCTGCAAGGCCTATGCGACGCGCGTCGGCAGCGGTCCGTTCCCGACCGAGTTGAACGACGAGATGGGCGAGCGCCTGCGCAAGGTCGGCAACGAGTTCGGCGCCAGCACCGGCCGCCCGCGCCGCTGCGGCTGGATCGACCTGGTCGCGCTCAAGCGCGCCACCCAGATCAACGGCATCAACGGCCTGGCCATCACCAAGCTCGACGTGCTCGACGGCCTGGAAACCGTCAAGGTCTGCATCGCCTACGAATACCGCGGCAAGCGCCGCGAACTGGCCCCGCTGGACGCTGACGGCTGGGACGAATGCAAGCCGGTCTACCTGGAATTCCCCGGCTGGCAGGAATCCACCGCCGGCATCCGCGACTGGAACCAACTGCCCCCCGCCGCCCGCGCCTATCTGCGTGCTGTGGAAGAACTCTCCGGCTGCCGCCTGGCGCTGGTGGCCACCGGTGCGGATCGTGACGACACGATCGTGCTGGATGATCCGTTTGCTTGAGCACAAGCTTGAGGTAATGGTTGAACCAAAAAGCCCCGCGACGCGGGGCTTTTTGGTTTCTGTGCAGAGGTACGGGTAGGCATCAAAAAAGGAGCGGCGAATTCCGGTACTGTCGTATGCTTCCTGGCACTGGATAGTCCGCGAGTGCTGCAAGCAAGGTCGGCGCCGTTTATGTAGGAGCAAGTATGCAGCTGTACGCAGGAATTGCGGGGGATTTCGTACAAGCCGCAACACACAATGCGATAGCCTTGCGCCTATCGGAGGCGTTCTTAGAACATTTCAGGTATAGGCCTTCACCGGGCGAATTCCAGTCTTGGCAAAACTCTCTAAAGTCACTGGCAAGTGTCATCGAAATCGGACAACTGGGGCGTAGCGGTGTGTTGCTCGAGTTTCAATTGCCGCTGACTTCCCGTCGACTCGATGCCTTAATCACTGGCAGCCACGGAAAGCGTCAGCGTGGCGTGATCGTCGAACTGAAGCAATGGAGTCAGTCGGAGCTGGGTAGTGCAGATGATTTACTGCGTACCTGGGTGGGCGGCAGTCACCGTGACGTGTTGCATCCCTCAGTGCAGGCGAATCAGTACCGACGTTACTTGGCGGATATGCACGAGGCTTTTCAGGGTGAGGACAGGGTCTCGCTTGACGCTTGCGCCTATCTTCATAACTATCATCCCGAGGGTGCCGATCCACTCTTTGATGAGCGCTCGGATGCAGTTCGCCGACTCGTTCCTGTGTTCACTGGTGGCGACACGACGCGCTTGGCGAAGCATTTGGCGGAACATCTGGGTGTGGATGGGGGTGAGGAAACGCTCAGCCGCATCGTCAACAGCCGTTATCGTCCGGCCAAGAAGTTGCTGGCGCATGTGGGGCAGGTGATCAAGCAGGAACCTGCCTTCGTGTTGCTGGACGAACAGCAGGTCATTTTCAGTCAAGTCCGCTCGGCGGTCGAATCTGCGGTGCTGGATTATCGCAAGCACGTCTTTCTTGTACACGGAGGCCCAGGCACGGGTAAATCGGTACTGGCGCTGAACCTGCTTGCAGAGTTGTCGGGCCAGGGACTCAATGCCCAGCATGCCACTGGTTCGAAAGCGTTTACCAAGACTCTGCAGAAAATTGTCGGAACTCGAGCAGGGCAGCAATTCAGATTCTTCAACAATTTTGTACATGCATCGCATAACGACATTGATGTACTGATCTGCGATGAAGCACATCGCATACGCTCCACCAGCAATCATCGATTCACCAAGAAGGCGGACAAGTCCGAGCGACCGCAGATGCAGGAGCTGATTGAATCGGCCAAGGTCACGGTGTTCCTGGTGGACGACCAACAAGTGGTTCGACCCAACGAGATCGGTACCTCGACACTGATCCGGGAGTTTGCGGACAGCCAACGATGTGTACTGCACGAGAGTCGGCTTGAGGCACAGTTTCGCTGCTCGGGATCCGAGGCATTCGTGGGGTGGGTTGACAACACCCTGGGGGTGCGCAAAACAGCTCATCCGATCTTCGACCAGGCCCAGGAAACTTTCGAGGTACTGATTGTCGACAGTCCTGAGATCTTGGATACATTGATCCGCGGCAAAGCTGCTGAGGGTCATTCGGCTCGCTTGGTCGCCGGCTATTGCTGGCCTTGGTCGTCAGTTCTCGCAACTGATGGCCAACTGGAGAGGGACGTCAAGATTGGTGGCTTCGAGCGTCCCTGGAATGCAAGGGCTGATATGAAGGGATTGCCTGCCGGCATACCCAAATCTGATTTCTGGGCCCACGATCCGGCAGGCATCGAGCAGATTGGTTGCATCTACACGGCGCAAGGGTTCGAGTTCGATTACGTCGGTGTTATCTGGGGCCGGGATCTTCGATACGATCCGGCAATCAGCGACTGGGTAGGTGATCGCGCTGTGTCACAGGATGGAGAAGTAAAGCGCCGTGCCGAAGGTTTTTTGGCCCTCGTCAAGAACACTTATCGTGTCTTGTTGTCTCGTGGCATGAAAGGTTGTTACGTCTACTTTGAGGATCAGGAGACGGGAAAGTTTGTTCGTAGCCGCATCGAGAGTCTTGGGCTTGCACTGAAACCATCGGTTAACGAACCCATGCCGGAGCAAACTCGCGCGGCCCCTGTGCTGGACATCCGGCCGTTTCAGATTCTGCGAGGGCGTGATGTTCGCCCCTGGGAAAATGCGGTGCCGTTGCTCGATCTCAGGATTGCTGCAGGCGATTTCAGCGATGCGCAGTCATTGGAAGAGGATGCGGTGGAATGGGTAACCTTGCAAGACCATATCCGTCCACAGCCAGGACAATTTATCGCGCAGGTTGTAGGAGAGTCGATGAACCGGAAAGTGCCCAACGGTACATGGGCGCTGTTCACCACGGATGTGAGGGGTAGCAGGCAAGGCAAGGTGGTGCTTGCAGAACGACGCGAACTTGGCGACCCGGATGAGAGCGGCCGCTATACGCTGAAAATATACGACGCCCGCAAGCGTGATGATGACAGCGGTATTGTCTATGAATCGGTCGTGCTAAGACCGGACAGCACGGATGCGCGTTATCAACCGATCATCATTGATCTCGATGACGACGACCGGCCACGGATCATTGCGGTCTTGGTACTTACTTTAATCTGAGCCGCTGATACCGTTCGCTTTTAATCACGAAAATTCTATAGCTGACATAGCAGTGGAGTCATTCAAGCATGAACGAACATGCTGTAGATATTCTTACCGAACTGCGGGATCTGGTGCGTGAATTCGTTCGCGAACGCGACTGGGAAAAATTTCATACTCCGAAGAATCTTGCTGTGTCGTTAAGCGTCGAAGCGGCTGAGTTGCTTGAGCCATTCCAGTGGCTTGCTACTGGCGAGAACGGTGAGCTAAGTGCTGCGAAACTCGATCATGTCCGCCACGAGGCAGCTGATGTGTTTATCTATCTGATCGGCCTTGCGGACCGGCTTGATATTGATTTGTCCTCGGCGGTTCGCGAAAAAATTGCGATGAATCGGGCGAAGTACCCGGCCGAGAAAGTGCGTGGCGATGCACGCAAGTACACCGATTACGACTAGAAGTGGATATTCAATCGTCGAGAATTTGCATTGACTCGGCTGTTCTTCAGCGCCGTTTCGTGGGATCGATGTTATAGGCCGAGCGTTGTCGGGCTGCCACATCAGCCCATCCACCATCGCGCGGGCTTCAATTCGTGCAGGTCGATTTCGATATTGACCTCTGCTTCGCGTCTTAGACGTTACGGTTCGAGCGAATAACCACATTTCGCGAGGAGGAACCATCCATGTCCGACGAAAATGCCAAGACGCCCGCCGACCATATCGGCGATACGGTGGCGCAGCTCAAGGAGATGCGGCACTACTCCAAGAACAACGTGGAAACACTGACGGCGGCGTGGCTGTTGTTCGACGGCGAGCTGTCCAAACTGAAGCAGGCGGAGAAGATTGCCGACCTGATGGATCGACAAGGACAGCTGCACGAGGCACTGGAAACGGTGATCACCGACCTGGAAGAAGTGCTGGAGAAGATGAAGCCTGCGCCGGAAGAGTAAGCGTGCGGATTTTCGACAGCCTTCAAACGTGGACGGGATCGTTGCCGTAGGGCTGCACGGGATGATCGTCGCTGGTAAGTAGGCGGACGAAGTTGGGATGGATGAACAGCTTTTCGCGACCGACCTTGATCTCGCGCAACATGCCCAGGTCGGCCAGCTGTTTCAGATATACCGAGGCGGTCTGGCGCTTGGCGATGTCGGCTTCCACCAGGTTCTGGATGCGGCAGTACGGTTGTACGAACAGCATGTCGACCAACTCGCGCGTGTAGATCTTCGATGCACGAGTCTTGACGAAGGCGGTAGCCTGAGCTTGCAGTAGCTGGATGGCTTGTATCTTGGCGGTGGTCCACTGGGCGGTGTCGGTTACCGCGGCCAGCATGAAACCGACCCACGCCTCCCAGGCACCGTCGCGCGTGACCGCCAGCAGGTTGCGGTAGTAGTCGGCACGGTGCCGCAGGATGTAACGCGACAGATACAGCACCGGCTGGGTGAGCAGGCCTTGCTCCACCAGCAGCAATAGATTGAGCACACGTCCGGTGCGGCCGTTGCCATCGAGAAATGGATGGATCGCCTCGAACTGGTAATGCGCCACGGCCATGCGGATCAGCGGATCGATCTCGGTGTGCTCGTGGATGAAGCGCTCCCAGTTGGCCAGCTTTTCGCGCAACAGTGCCTCGCCGACCGGCGGGGTATAGATCAGCTCGCCGGTGGCGGCATTGGCCAGTGCAGTGCCCGGTATTCGCCGGATATCCATGACGATGTTCTTGAGTTGACTGCACACCTGGATCGCGGTGTTGGTGCTGAGTGGTCGATGCTTGAGCGAGACAAACCCTTCGTAGAGCGCACTGCGATAGCGCAGGGCTTCCTTGGTGGCTGGGTCGTCCGCTTGGTCTTCCATCTGCGCGTAGCGGAACAACGCGTCGCTGGTGGTGACTATGTTTTCGATCTCGCTGCTGGCCTGGGCTTCCAATAATGGAATGGTGTTGATCAGTACCGCCTGATTCGGAATCAGGTCGCCGGCACTTTTCAATGCCGCCAGCGCCGCCCGTGCCTCAATGCATGCCTTGAGCAGCGGCTTGCTTTCGATATCGGCAGCCGGTGGCAGCTCGGGCAGGGTGTTGTACGGCTGCTTGGGATCGAAAGGCATAGTTGGGCTCCTGTCCATATCGACGTGTTGGCGGAACATGTCGATGGTGTCGACAGTAGGGTAAAACATGTCGATATTCAATAAATATTTCGACATGAATTCGAGATATGTCGATGGAATCGACACGTCAGCCCGATATGTCGATGGGCGTACCTTTGGTGATTGGCACGGCAGGATCCAGCGGGTCCTGAGTAGTGAGTGCCACGACTTCGACCAGGTCATCGTTGCCAAGGGCGCCGCTGCCGCACACGGACGGGCTCTCTTTTTGATGCGGCGACCCGGGCTGCTGTCACTTCGAAAGATCCGGAAGGTCATGCATGACTTCCGGCGGTATTTCGAGAGCGGTGTCAGGCCTCACTATCGGGAAAACGAGGAGCTTGCTCTTGCAGGGCTCGCTTCGTTGCAGTTCTTTTTACTCGACACCTTTGAGCCGTCATCAACCTAGTTGGCGGCTGGCATGTCGAGTTCACCTTTGAGGGGATGTCATGCGTAGCATTCTGGTTTCGGCGATTGCCCTGGCGCTTGCCGGCGTTTCAATGACGGGCATGGCGGCGACGCCGCTCGTCGCGTCCCATGCCGAGCTTGCCACCACCCAGTTGCCGCGCAGTGTGCGGCCCAGCCATTACGACGTGGCGGTGACGCCGCATGCGGACAAGCTGAGTTTCGACGGCACGGTAACGGTGACGGTCGATGTGCTGCAGCCGACTGCCAGCATCACGCTCAATGCGATCGACATGACGTTCTCGTCGGTGAGCCTGAAGCCGACCCGGCTTCGGGTCACCGCTCTCGCGCCGCCGAAGGTGTCGGTGGATGCCGCTGCACAGACGGCGACGTTCACCTTCGCGGGGCCGATCCCGGTCGGCAACTACACGCTGACGATGAGCTATACCGGCAAGATCGGCACCCAGGCCAACGGCTTGTTCGCGATCGACTACGACACCAAGGCGGGCAAGAAGCGCGCGCTGTATACGCAGTTCGAAAATTCCGACGCACGCCGCTTCATCCCGTCATGGGACGAGCCGGCGTACAAGGCCACCTTCAATCTGGAAGTGACCGTGCCGAGTGGCGAGATGGCGGTGAGCAACATGCCGGCCGCGTCGAAGACCGACCTCGGCAACGGCATGACGCGCGTGCAGTTCCAGCCGTCGCCGAAGATGTCGACTTATCTGCTGTTCTTCGGGCTGGGCGAGTTCGATCGCGCCACCGCCACTTCCGATGGCACCGAGATCGGCGTGATCACGCAGAAGGGGCTGACCTCACAGGCCGGCTTCACGCTGAAATCGGGCAGTGACGTGCTGCACGAATATAACGACTACTTCGGCGTGCCGTTCCCGCTGCCGAAGCTGGACAACATCGCCTCGCCGGGCAGCAGTCAGTTCTTCTCGGCGATGGAGAACTGGGGCGCGATCTACACGTTCGAATACGCGCTGCTGCTCGATCCCTCGATCTCGACGCAGTCGGACAAGCAGCAGGTGTTCAACACCGCCGCGCACGAAATGGCGCACCAGTGGTTCGGCGATCTGGTCACGATGCGCTGGTGGGACGACTTGTGGCTCAACGAGGGCTTTGCCTCGTGGATGGCTGCGCGCACCACCGAGAAGCTGCATCCGGAATGGCATACCGATCTCGACGCGGTGGGCACGCGCGAAGGTGCGATGTCGCGCGACGCGGTGGCCACCACGCACCCGGTGGTGCAGCACGTGGAGACGGTGGAGCAGGCCAGTCAGGCGTTCGACGCCATCACCTATTCCAAGGGCGAAGCGGTGATCCGCATGCTGGAAGCCTACGTCGGCGCGGACACCTGGCGCGACGGCGTGCGCCGCTATATCAAGGCGCATGCGTACAACAACACGGTGTCCGACGATCTGTGGCGCGAAGTGCAGGCCGCCGCGGGCAAGCCGATCACTCAGATCGCGCATGATTTCACCTTGCAGCCGGGCGTTCCGCTGATCCGCGTGGAGGCGTCCGCGTGCAGCGGCGGCAAGACCACGCTGAAGCTGACTCAGGGCGAATTCACCAAGGACCGCCCGAACAAGACTCCGCTGAAGTGGCATGTGCCGGTGATCGCACAGAGCGTGGGCGGCGAGCCGGCACGCACGGTGGTAGATGGCACGGCTACGCTGTCGGTGCCCGGCTGCGGCCCGGTGCTGGTCAATGCCGGGCAGAGCGGCTACTACCGCACGTTGTACTCGCCGGCGCAGTTCGCGGCGATCAAGGGCGATTTCGCCAAGCTGGCTCCGATCGACCAGATGGGCTTGATGGGCGACACCTGGGCGCTGGGCATGGCCGGGCTGGAGCCGGCGTCGAGCTATCTGGATCTGGCCCAGGCCACACCGGCGAACGCCGATCCCCAGATCTGGGGCGATATCGCCGGCAGCTTCTCCGGCCTGCATCAGTACTACCGCGGCGACAAGGCCCGGCAGGCACGCTTCGATGCGTTCGCGCTGAAGCAGTTGCAGCCGGTATTCGCACGTATCGGTTGGGAGGCCAAGGCGGACGAAGGCGACCCGACCACGATTCTGCGCACGCAACTGATCGGCGTGTTGGCTGACCTGGGCGACACCGCCGTGATCAAGGAGGCGCAGCGCCGCTACGCGGCACAGGCCAGCGACCCGAAGGCGATACCGGCTGCCTTGCGCAAGACCATTCTTGCGGTCGTGGCGCGGCACGCCGATGCGGCCACCTGGGACAAGCTGCATGCGATGGCGAAGGCCGAAACGACGCCGCTGATCAAGGATCAGCTGTACTCGCTGCTGTCCGTCGCCGAGGACGATGCGCTGGCCCAGCGCGCGCTGGACATGGCACTCACCGACGAACCGGGCGCCACCAACAGCGCCCGCATGATCGGCGTCGTTGGGTACCAGCATCCGGACATGGCGTTCGACTTCGCATTGGCGCATCGTGCCCAGGTAGACAAGCTGGTCGACTCGACCTCGAGCAGCCGCTACTACCCGGGACTCGGCGGCAGTTCGAACGATCCGGCGATGATCGGCAAGATCAAGGCCTACGCCGACGCTCACATTGCAGCCGGCTCGCGCCGCGCCGCCGATACGGTGATCGCCAACATCCAATACCGCATGATGGTGCGCAGCGAGCGCCTGCCGGCGATCGACGCGTGGCTGGCGAAGAACGGCGGCTGATCCCCGGCTGCGGTTTGACTGCAAGGAAGCCCCGCACTGCGGGGCTTCCTTTTTTTGTGCTGGCCTCGCGCATCGGCGGTTTGCCGTTGGCTTGCTTCCGGATCCGGGCGCGGCGATATGATCGCGGACGTGCGCTGCCGCATTTCCACCAATCGAGCCCGAAAGCGATGGTCGATACCGAGAACAAGATGGAACCCGACAGCGCGGTCTACAAGACCTTGCTGGAATCGACCAAGGCGATTCCGTGGAAGATCGATTGGGGCACCATGCAGTTCGCCTACATCGGGCCGCAGATCGAGGCGCTGCTGGGGTGGACGCCGTCGAGCTGGGTGACGGTGGAGGACTGGGCTGGTCGCATGCATCCCGAGGATCGCGAGCGGGTGGTGAATTTCTGCGTGGCGCAATCGCAAGCCGGCGTGGACCATGAGGCCGACTACCGAGCGCTGACCCGCGACGGCCACTACGTGTGGATCCGCGACGTGGTGCATGTGGTGCGCAACGAGGACGGCACGGTGGATTCGCTGATCGGCTTCATGTTCGACATCAGCGAGCGCAAGCAGACCGAGCAGCAGCTGATCACCTTGCAGAAGGAACTGGAAGAGCTTTCCTTCCGCGACGGCCTGACCGGCGTCGCCAACCGCCGCCGTTTCGACGCGCTGATGGAGCTCGAATGGAGCAACGCGCGGCGCAACCGGCAGCCGCTGTCGCTGATCATGCTGGATATCGATTATTTCAAGCAGTACAACGACTGCTACGGTCATCTCGAAGGCGACATCTGCCTGAAGCGCGTGGCGCAAATACTGAGTTCAGCCGCGACGCGGGCACGCGATCTGCTGGCCCGCTTCGGCGGCGAGGAATTCGTGCTGGTGTTGCCGGAAACCGACGAGGCCGCCGCCCGCAAGCTGGCCGAACGCTGCCGCGACCTGATCCTGGGCCAGCAGATTCCGCACGAACAATCCCCGATCAGCTCGGTGCTGACGGTCAGCCTAGGCGTGGGTACCGTGATACCCGGCCACGACGACGAGCTGCTGCCGTTCATCGGCAAGGTCGACAAGCGGCTGTACGAGGCCAAGCAGCAGGGCCGGAACTGCATCGTCGCGGGATGAAAGAAAAGGCCCCGCATGCGGGGCCTCTCGTACTTCGAGTGAATCGCGGGCTTACGCCTCGACTTCTTCCTTATAGGCATCGACCGGAATGCAGGCACACATGATGTTCTTGTCGCCGTAGATGTTGTCCACGCGGGCGACCGGCGACCAGTATTTCTGCAGCTTGAGGCTGGCCAGCGGGAATGCGGCCAGCTCGCGCGGGTAGGCGTGGATCCACTCGCTGGCCGAGACCATGGTGGCGGTGTGCGGCGCGTTCTTCAGCGGGTTGTCCTCGCGGTCGAGCTTGCCGTCTTCGATCGCGCGGATCTCGTCGCGGATCTGGATCATCGCGTCGATGAAGCGGTCCAGTTCGATCTGCGATTCGCTCTCGGTCGGTTCCACCATCAATGTACCGGAGACCGGGAAGCTCAGTGTCGGTGCGTGGAAGCCGAAATCGATCAGCCGCTTGGCCACGTCCTCGGCGCCGATGCCGGTGGCGTCCTTGAGCGGGCGCAGGTCGAGGATGCACTCGTGCGCGACCAGGCCGTTGCGGCCGGTGTACAGGGTCGGGTAGTGCGCTTCCAGCCGCTTGGCAATGTAGTTGGCGTTGAGCAGGGCGACCTGGGTGGCCTTGCGCAGGCCTTGCTGGCCCATCATCGTGATGTACATCCACGAGATCGGCAGGATCGAGGCCGAACCGTAGCTGGCCGCGCTGACCATGCCGACCGCACTGTGCTCGCCGAGCTTGCCCGGCAGGAACGGCGCGAGATGCGATTTCACCGCGCACGGACCGACGCCCGGACCACCGCCGCCATGCGGGATGCAGAAGGTCTTGTGCAGGTTCAGGTGCGATACGTCCGAGCCCCACTTGCCGGGCTTGGCCACGCCGACCAGCGCGTTCATGTTGGCGCCGTCGGTATACACCTGCCCGCCGTGCGCATGCACGATGTCGCAGATCGCGACGATGTCTTCCTCGAACACGCCATGCGTGGACGGGTAGGTGATCATCAGTGCGGCGAGGCGGTCCGAATACTTCTCGGCGGCACGCCGGATGTCTTCCACGTCGACGTTGCCGTTGGCATCGCACTTGGTCACCACCACGGTCATGCCGCACAGGTGCGCGGAGGCCGGGTTGGTGCCGTGAGCGGATTCGGGGATCAGGCAAATATCACGGTGCTGATGGCCGCGCGAGCGATGGTAAGCGCGGATCGCCAGCAGGCCGGCATATTCGCCCTGCGCGCCGGAGTTCGGCTGCAGACTCACTGCGTCGTAGCCAGTGCATTCCACCAGCATCGCCTCGAGGCCGTCGATCAGTTCCTTGTAGCCGGCCGTCTGCGTGCTGGGCGCCAGCGGATGGATGTCGCCGAACTCGGGCCAGGTGACCGGAATCATCTCGGCAGTGGCGTTGAGCTTCATGGTGCAGGAGCCCAGCGGGATCATGGTGCGATCCATCGCCAGATCCTTGTCAGCCAGCATGCGCATGTAGCGCAGCAGTTCGTGCTCGCTGTGGTGCGAGTTGAACACCGGATGGGTGAGGAACTCGCTCTTGCGCCGCAGAGCCGTCGGCAATGCGTCGGCGGTGACGGCGTCCAGCTCGTCGATATTGTCGATCTGGGCACCGAACAGGCCAGCCAGCGCGATCACTTCGGCGCGGGTGGTGGTTTCGTCGAGGCTGATGCCGATGCAGGTGCCGTGGATCTGGCGCAGGTTGATGCGCAGCGCTTCGGCCCGGGCATGGACGGCGTCGGCGTCGACGTCGGTGATGTGCAAGGTATCGAAGAAGTTCGCACCCACGTTGACGCCGGCCTGGCGCAGCGATGCGGCGAGGATCGCGCTGAGGCGATGCGTGCGGCGGGCGATGCGGGTCAGCCCTTCGGGGCCATGGTAGACGGCGTACATCGAGGCCATCACCGCCAGCAGCACCTGCGCCGTGCAGATGTTGGAGGTCGCCTTCTCGCGACGGATGTGCTGCTCGCGCGTCTGCAAGGTGAGGCGATAAGCCGGCTTGCCTTCGGCGTCGATCGACACGCCGATCAGGCGGCCCGGCATGGAGCGCTTGTACGCGTCACGGCAGGCCATGAACGCGGCATGTGGGCCGCCATTGCCGAACGGCACGCCGAAACGCTGGCTGTTGCCCACCACAATGTCCGCGCCCCATTCGCCAGGAGCAGCGATCAAGGTCAACGCGAGCAGGTCGGTGGCGACCGCGACCAGCGCCCCCCGCGCATGCGCGGCGTCGGCGATGGCCCGGTAGTCGTTGATGGTGCCGAAAGTATTCGGGTATTGCAGCAGCACGCCGAAGCTGTCGACCGTGCCGCCCTCGGCGTCATCGCCGATATGCAGTTCGATGCCGAGCGCCTCGGCGCGGGTCTTGACCACTTCCAGCGTCTGCGGATGCACGCCGTTCGACACGAAGAACACGTTGGACTTGGACTTGCACGAACGCTTGGCCAGCGTCATCGCCTCCGCCGCGGCGGTGGCTTCGTCCAGCAGCGACGCGTTGGCGATCTCCATGCCGGTGAGGTCGGCGCACAGCGTCTGGAAATTGATCAGCGCTTCCATGCGGCCTTGCGAGATCTCCGCCTGATACGGCGTGTACGCGGTGTACCAGGCCGGGTTCTCCAGAATGTTGCGCAGGATGACGTTCGGCGTCAGCGTGCCGTAATAGCCCTGGCCGATGAAGCTGCGAAACACCTTGTTTTTATCGGCGATGGCGCGGATCTTGGCCAATGCCTCGACCTCGGTGATCGCCTGCGGCAGGGCGAGCGGGGCGGGCGACTTGATCTTGCCCGGCACGATCGCGTCGGTCATCGCTTCCAGCGAATCGTGACCGATGACGCGTAGCATCTGCGCGATCTCGGCATCGTTGGGTCCGATGTGGCGCTCGATGAAGGCGTGATGGTGTTCGAGTTCACGCAGGGAGGGCGTGGCCTGGGAAGATGAAGAAGCTTGGCTCATGACGGGCGTCCGGAAATGGCCGATAAAGGCCGGACGTGCGTGCCGCACGTGGGGCGCCCCTCTGTCCTTTTGCCTGAGAGTTTGGAGGCGGAAGCCTCGTGCCCCTTCGGCGGCGGCTTGCGCCGATGAAGGCAGCCGCTCTCTCCAGAGTGTTTACGCGTGATGGTACGGGGCCTGAGCGATTACGGGCGTTGCGTCTTCGGCAGCGGACATGCTCTTTAACGGAGCGGTCCGCTTCTCCCACCAAACGTTTACCTCGGGGATTATACAGGCGGCGCGGACCGGTGACGATCACCGGAATCCATACGGTTTATGCTTGGTAACCCGCCCCGCACCTCAAGGCCTGCTCCATGATCCGCATCGCTGAAATCGACCACGTGGTATTGCGCGCCATCGACATCGTGGCGATGCAACGTTTCTACTGCGACGTACTCGGCTGCCGCGAGGAGCGCCGGCAGGACGAGATCGGCCTGGTGCAGCTGCGAGCAGGCGCCTCATTGATCGACCTGGTCAGCATCGATGGCAAGCTCGGTCGTCACGGTGGCGTCGCACCAGGTGGCGAAGGCCACAACATGGATCACCTGTGCCTGCGCGTCGAGGATTACGATGAAGCGGCGATCCTCGCGCACCTTAAAACACACGGCGTGCGCATCGGCGAGCTGGGTTCGCGCTATGGCGCGCGAGGCGAGGGCCCGTCGATCTACCTGTACGACCCGCAGGGCAACATGATCGAGCTAAAGGGGCCAGCGGCGGTTTGATGCCTGGTTGAGCCCCTCTCCCTGTGCAAGAGGGGTTGGGGTGAGGGTTCGGGCGAAGCGTTAATTTCGACGCAGGAACCGAACCCTCATCCGTCGCTACGCGCCACCTTCTCCCGGAGGGAGAGGGGAAAAGCTGAACCCTGAAAAGACGAAAGCCGCCTCGAGAGGCGGCCTTCGTTTACAATTGGTGCCCAGGAGAGGACTCGAACCTCCACGGAGTTGCCCCCGCTAGCACCTGAAGCTAGTGCGTCTACCAATTCCGCCACCTGGGCAGGTGTCACACCGCTCTGCGAGCTGCGTGAGCCGCGTAATGTAGGCATCTGTCGGTAGCTTGTCAACACTTTTCACAATCATTCATCGCGTCGTGTCATTCTCCGCGCCGCAGATACCACAAGGATATTTAGTGACCAGAAAAACTCCCCCGCACTCCGGCAAGGATCAGGACTCCAAGTCCCCCAAAAAGGGTCGGGCCAGATCGGCCGACCAGAAACAGCAAACCGGTACATCCACCGGACCACGACGCAACAAGGCCGCCGCAGGCGCCGTGCGTGACCCCCATGCCGATCGCGAGGCGCAGCGTTATGCACGTCCGATCCCCAGCCGCGAGGCGATCCTGGCGCTGCTCGAGGAGCGCGCCGAACTGCTGACTGAGGCACGCATTGCCGAAGCGCTGGAAATTCACGACGAAGACGATCTCGACGCGCTGCGCAAGCGGCTGGCTGCGATGGTGCGCGACGGCCAGCTGTTGCTGGGCCGGCGCGGCGGTTATGCGCCGACCCAGAAACTCGACCTGATTGCCGGCCGGGTGCTGGCCAATGCCGAAGGCTATGGTTTCCTGCGCCCGGACGAAGGTGGGGAGGATCTGTACCTGTCGCCGCAGCAGATGCGCACCGTCATGCACGGCGATCGCGTGCTGGCCAGCGTAGTCGGCATCGATCGTCGCGGTCGCCGGCAAGGTGCGATTGCCGAAGTGCTGGAACGGCGCTCGCCGCGATTGGTCGGACGGGTGGTGATCGAGAACGGCGTGACCTTGGTGGCGCCGGACGATCGGCGCCTGAACCAGGACGTGATGATCAAGCCGGGACAGGAGCAAGGTGCCAGCTCCGGTCAGATCGTGGTGGTCGAGATCACCGATCCGCCGACGCCGCATCGCGGGCCGATGGGCGAGATCCGTGCGGTGCTGGGCGAGCGGCTGCAGCCGTCGCTGGTGGTGGAAATGGCGATCGCCAGCCACGACCTGCCGCACGAGTGGCCAGCGGAAGTGCTGCGCGATGCGGCGCAGGTGGAATCCGCGGTGACCGCCGCCGAGCGCGAAGGCCGCACCGATATCCGCCAGCTGCCGCTGGTGACGATCGACGGCGCCGACGCGCGCGATTTCGATGATGCGGTATATGCCGAGCCGAAGCGTGGCGGCGGCTGGCGCCTGATCGTGGCGATCGCCGACGTCTCGCATTACGTGCAGGTCGGCAATGCGCTGGATCGCGAAGCTTATGAGCGCAGCACCTCGACCTATTTCCCCGGCTTCGTGGTGCCGATGCTGCCGGAGACGCTGTCCAACGGCATCTGCTCGCTGATGCCGAAGGTCGAGCGGATGTGCATGGTCTGCGACATGCAGATCGACGCCGAAGGCAACGTGATCAAGTCGAAGTTCTACGACGCGGTGATGCTGTCGCATGCGCGGCTCACCTACGACAAGGTCTGGCAGGCAGTAGGTCTTAAGGAGGCTGATGCCCGCCATGAAGTCGCTGATGTGCTGCCGCAACTCGAAAACCTGCACGCGCTGTACAAGGCGATGGCGCAACAGCGCAAGCGCCGCGGCGCCATCGACTTCGAAACGCCGGAAGTGAAGTTCCGCCTCGACCAGACCGGCAGCGTGGAGTCGATGGGTGCGACAGAGCGAAACGACGCACACAAGCTGATCGAGGAATGCATGATCGCTGCCAACGTGCAGGCGGCGCTGTTCCTGGAAAAGAAGAAGATCCCCGCACTGTTCCGCGCGCACGAGCCGCCGCCGGCCGAGAAGTACGAAGACCTGCAGCAGTTCCTGCGCGAGTTCAAGCTGCGCATGCCGCCGGTGGAAGATGTCACCCCGGCCGACTTCTCCGAAATTCTGCGGATGGTGCATGACCGTCCCGAGCGCGAGCTGATCCAGAACGTGCTGTTGCGCTCGCAGAGCATGGCTGCGTACCAGCCGGACAACCGCGGCCACTTCGGCCTGGCGCTGCAGGCGTATGCGCACTTCACCTCGCCGATCCGCCGTTATCCGGATCTGCTGGTGCATCGCGCGATCCGTTACGCGTTCAGCGGCCGCAAGCCGGCCGACTACACGTACAGCCCGGCCGAGATGTCGGCCATGGCGATCCACTGTTCACAACGCGAACGCCGTGCCGAAGAGGCCGAGCGCGATGTGGATGAGCGCTTCAAGTGCGCGTGGATGGAAAAGCACATCGGCAGCGAATTCGAAGGCGTGGTTACCGGCGTCACTTCGTTCGGCCTGTTCGTGGAGCTGGACGAATCGAAGGTCTCCGGCCTGGTGCACATCAGCCAGCTCGCCAACGATTACTACCACTTCGATGCGACCCGCAAACTGCTGAAGGGCGAGCGCACCGGCGCACAGTTCCGTCTCGGCGACCATGTGCGTGTCCAGGTGCTGCGTGCCAGCCTTGAGGACCGCAAGATCGACTTCCGGCTGGTGTCGCCACGTGTGCCGGCCACGCCGCCGACAGCAACCGGCAAGGCTTACGACTATGCGGCCAGCGGCGAACGTTACTCGTTGCCGAAGAAGGCGGCCGGTCCCGCCAAGGCGCCAGGCATGTTCGGCCGGGCAGCCAAGGCGATCGGCCGCGCGTTCGGCCGACGCGATGCCGTAGTGCCGGAGATTCACGTGCCGAGCGATAATGCGCCGCCGCGTTCGCGCGCTGCCACACCGTCTGCGGAAAGCAGCAGCCGTCCGCGTCGCGCGCCGGCACCGGCCAAGTCGGCGCATGGTCAGCCGAGTCACGGCAAGCGGCAGGGCCAGTCAGCCCGATCGGCACCGGCATCGACGCCTGCGAGCGGCGGCAAGAAGCGCAGTGGGCGCAAACCGAAACCGAAAGGCAAGCCATGAGTGAGAGTTGGATCGTCGGCATCAATCCCGTCGAAGGTGCGTTGAGCAATGACGTCGAACGCGTGCGTGAGCTCGTGGTCGAGAACGGCCAGCGCAATCCGCGTGTGCACGAACTGGTCGAGCGCGCGAAGGCGCTGAAGATCACCGTGAACCACCGGCCGCGCGAGCAGCTCGACAAGCTCGCCGGCGAAGCGCGTCACCAGGGCGTGGCGGCGTTGTACGAGGCGCCTCCGATGGCGCATGAAAACGACCTGGCTGCGTTGATGGAGCGCGACGGCAGCGACACGCTGGTGCTGGTGCTCGACGGCGTCACCGATCCGCACAATCTCGGTGCCTGCCTGCGCAGTGCGGCGGCGGCGAAAGTCACCGCGGTGATCGTGCCGAAGGATCGCGCCGTGGGCCTGACCCCGGTGGTGCGCCGCGCCTCGGCTGGCGGCGCCGATCGGGTGCCGCTGATCGCGGTGACCAACCTGGCGCGCACGCTGCGCGAGCTGAAGGACGCTGGCGTGTGGATCACCGGCCTGGCCGGCGACACCGACACCTCGATTTATGGCGTCGACTTCAAGGGGCCTGTGGCGCTGGTGCTGGGCGGCGAAGGCGAGGGCATCCGTCGGCTGACCCGTGAGCTGTGCGATTTCGTGGCGAAGATTCCGATGCCGGGCACGATGGAAAGCCTCAACGTCTCGGTCGCCACCGGCGTGGTGCTGTTCGAAGCCTTGCGGCAGCGGAGTGCGAAGCGATGAACCTGTTCTGGTACGACTGGGCCGGCTATATCGGCGTGGCGCTGGTGCTGCTGGCATTTTTCCTGCTGCAGGAACGCAAGCTGCAAGGCAGTGGGCTGACCTATCAGCTGATGAACATCCTGGGTGCGATCGGAGTGATGCTGTCGCTGGGCTTCGGCAATTTCAACCTCGCTGCCTTCATCATGCAGGTCGCATGGTTGCTGATCGGCAGCTACGGCGTGTATCGCGGCATCAAGCGGCGCCGCGGAATGCGCGAGCTGCCGTAACGGCGATTCCGTTCCGCGCATGTTGCAGGAGCCCGTTTGCGGACTCCTGCAGAATTGGGCGGGCTTTACTCGGGCTTGTCGCCCAGTTTGGTCATTTCCGGGCTGGAGGTGAAGTCGCCCTTGCTGCGCTGTTTGTTCAGCGGTTCGCCGACGACCTGAAACCACACGTTCTCGGCGATGTTGGTGGCGTGGTCGCCGATCCGCTCGATGTTCTTGGCCATGAACAGCAAGTGGGTGCACGGCGTGATGTTGCGCGGGTCTTCCATCATGTACGTGAGCAACTGGCGGAAGTAGCCGGTATAGGCCTCGTCCAGCACCACGTCGTTCTTCCATACCTGGTAAGCGGCGTCGGCATCGCGTTCGTTATAGGCCAACAGCACGTCGCGCACTTCGTCTGCAGCCAGTTCGGCCAAATGGCGCAGTCCGCCGACAGGGGCGACCGGAGCCACCATCGACAACGGGATCGAGCGCTTGGCCACGTTGGCGGCGTAGTCGCCGATACGTTCGATGTCCGAGGCGATGCGCAGCGCGGCATACACATTGCGCAGGTCGCCGGCCATGGGCGCACGCAGCGCCAGCAGGCGCACCACATCGTGGCCGATTTCCTGCTCCAGCTGATCGATCGCATCGTCGTTGCCGACCACGCGCTGGGCGGCGCGTTCGTCGCGGCGTTCGAGCACGTCGATGGCAGCCTCCAGCTGGATTACCGACAGCTCGCCCATGCGCACGATTTCGCCGGTGAGCCGGGTCAGTTCGCTGTCGTAACTCTTGATGATGTGGTCTGTGCCGGTGTTCATGATGTTGTCCTTTGTGATCAGCCGAAGCGGCCTGTAATGTAATCCTCAGTCTGCTTCCTGCCCGGCTTGGTGAAGATCTTCTCGGTCTGGTCGAACTCGATCAGTTCGCCCATGTACATGAAGGCGGTGAGGTCGGAGACGCGCGCCGCCTGCTGCATATTGTGGGTGACGATGACGATGGTGAACTGGCTTTTCAGCTCTTCTATCAATTGCTCGATGCGGCTGGTGGCGATCGGATCGAGTGCGGAAGTGGGTTCGTCCAGCAGCAGCACTTCGGGCTTCAGCGCGATGGCGCGGGCGATGCACAGGCGCTGCTGCTGGCCGCCGGATAGGCCAAGCGCGTTCTGCTTGAGCTTGTCCTTCACTTCGTCCCACAACGCGGCGCTGCGCAACGCCTGTTCGACGCGGGCTGTCATGTCGGTTTTGGACAGCTTCTCGTGGTGACGGATGCCGTAGGCGACGTTCTCGAAAATCGTCATCGGGAACGGCACCGGCTTCTGGAACACCATGCCCACCTTGCCGCGCAGGCGATTCATCGAATAGCCCGGGTCGAGGATGTTCTCGCCGTCCAGCACGATCTCGCCTTTCGCTTCCAGCTTGGGGTAGATCGCGTAGATGCGGTTGAAAATGCGCAGCAGGGTCGACTTGCCGCAGCCGGACGGGCCGATGATCGCGGTGACCTTCTTCTCCGGGATATCCATGCTGATGCCTTTCAGCGCATGGAAACCGCTGTAGTAGAAGTGCAGGTCGCGCACCGTGAGCTTGGGCGCGACAGCCGATGCGGCGGCCGCCTGCGCCGGGTTTGTGGCGATGGCGGAGTCAGTCATGGGACACCTTGGTGCGGGAAAGGATCAGGCGGGAAGCGAGGCTGAGCAGCAGCACGAACATGGTGATCACGAACGCACCGGCCCAGGCCAGCGCGTGCATCGCATCGCCCGGATCGTTGGCGTACTGGTAGATGATCTGCGGCAGGCTGGACATCTTCTCGATCGGATTGATCGCCATATAGTTGTTGCCGAACGCGGTGAACAGCAGCGGGGCGGTCTCGCCGCTGATGCGCGCCAGCGCCAGCAGCACGCCGGTGATGATGCCCGAACGCGCGGCGCGGATCAGGATCTGCAAGGTCAGCTTCCACTGCGGCACACCGAGCGACAGCGCCGCTTCGCGCAAGGTCGACGGCACCAGCCGCAGCATTTCGTCGGTGGTGCGCACGATGACCGGCAGCGCGATCAGCGCCAGCGCCACGCCGCCGGCGAAGCCGGAGAACGTGGTCGATCCGTGGGTGAGCACCGTAGTCGGCAGCACGATGATGGTATAGACGAACAAGCCCATCACGATCGACGGCGCAGACAGCAGGATGTCGTTGAGGAAGCGGATCGACTCGCCCAGCCTGGTCCGGTCCGCGTACTCGGCCAGCCAGGTGCCGGCAAGCACGCCGATCGGCGTGGCGATCGCGATGCCGATGAAGTTGATGATCAGGCTGCCGACCATCGCGTTGGCAAGGCCGCCGCTCTCGCCATACGCGGTGATCTTGGTGAACAGTTTCAGGTCGAGCGCGCTGATGCCCTGGCGCAGGGTTTCCCACAGGATCCAGGCCAGGAACGCCAGGCCGACCAGGGTGGCCAGCGTACTCATCACCATCGCCAGCGCGTTGGTGATGCGGCGACGCAGATAGGGAGAGCTCATCAGCGACCCTCCTTGCGGGCGAGCTGGCGCAGCATCAGCCGCGCGATCAGCAGCACGACGAAGGTGACCACGAACAGCAGGAACGCCAACGCCATCAGCGAGGACTTCTGCAGACCGGTCGCCTCGCTGAACTGGTTGGCGATGGTCGAGGCGATCGAGGCGCCGGGGTCGAGCAGCGAAGCCGACAGGTGCATCGCGTTGCCGAGCACGAAGGTCACCGCCATGGTTTCGCCCAGGGCGCGACCGAGGCCGAGAAAGATGCCGCCAATCACCGCCGAGCGGGTATAGGGCAGCACGATGTCCCACGACACCTCCCAGGTGCTGGAGCCGAGCGCATAGGCCGACTCCTTCAGCCGCGTCGGCACGGTCTGGAACACCTCGCGCATCACCGAGGAGATGAACGGGATGATCATGACCGCCAGCACGATGCCGGCGACCAGAATGCTGGCGCCGAACGGATAGTCGCTGCCGAACAGCTTGCCGACGAACGGCACGTGTTCGGCGGCCCATGACAGCTTGCCATCATCGGGTTTGTTGCCGAGGTTGTTGGTCAGCCACGGCTTGATATGGTTGGCGAAGAACGGGGCGAAGACGAACAGGCCCCACATGCCGTAGATGATCGAAGGAATCCCCGCCAGCAGTTCGATCGCCGACGCGACCGGTGTGCGCAGCCAGGCAGGTGCCACTTCGGAGAGATAGACGGCAATGCCGAAACTGATCGGTACCGCTATCAGCAACGCGATGAGCGAGGTGGCAATCGTGCCGTACACCGGCACTACCGCGCCGTAGACATCATTGCCCGGATCCCACGCCGAGCTGACCAGGAAGTGCCAGCCGAAGGCGCTAAACGCCTCGCGGCCACCCCACAAGGTGGCGCCGGCGGCGCCGAGCAGGGACGCCAGTACGATCAGTGCACAGCCTTTCAGCAACCAGCGGAACAGCCGTTCGTGGCGGGCATCCCGGTGGCTGCGTTGCTCCAGGATATCGATGGGCAAGGCGGCTTGATTGGCTGGCATGGCAATCCATGGTTACGAAATAAAAACTCCCTCTCCCTTGCCGGGCTTTGCCGGCAAGGGAGAGGGAGTCAGGACATCAATGCTTGTATTCGGAAGCCCAGTACGCCTCGATCTTGCTGACCAGAGGAGCCGGCAGCGGGACATAGTCCAGCTCGCTGGCCGCCTGCTGGCCGTTCTCCAGCGCGTACTTGAAGAAATCGAACGCGACCTTGCTGTTGCCGGCATTCTTCGGCGTCTTGTACATGATCATCCAGGTGGTGGCAGTGATCGGCCACGCCTGGGCACCCGGTGCATTGGTCATGATCAGGTTGAAGTCCTTGGCGCTCGCCCAGTCGGCGGTGGCGGCGGCAGCGGCGAAGGCATCGGCGCTCGGCTTCATGAAGTTGCCGCTGGCATTCTTCAGGTCGACCCAGGCCAGCTTGTTCTTCACCGCATAGGCGTATTCGACGTAACCGATCGAACCCTTGATCTGGCGAACGTACTGCGAGACACCTTCATTGCCCTTGCCACCCACGCCGGTCGGCCATTCCACGGCGGTACCAAACTTGACCTTGCTGGCCCACTCCGGATTGACCTTGGACAGATAGTTGGTGAAGTTGAACGAGGTACCCGAGCCGTCCGAGCGATGCACCACGGTGATCTTGCCGGCCGGCAGGGTGAGACCGGCGTTCAGCGCGGCGATCTTCGGGTCGTTCCAGTTGGTGATCTTGCCCAGGAAGATGTCGGCGAGCGTGACGCCGTCCAGTTTGATCTGATCGGCCTGCACACCGGTGATGTTGACCACCGGCACGATGCCGCCGACCACGATCGGAAACTGGCCGAGGCCGTACTTCTGCAGATCTTCCGCCTTCATCGGCGCGTCGGAGGCGCCGAAGTCGATGGTGCCTTCCTTGATCTGCGCGATGCCGGCGCCGGAACCTACCGACTGATAGTTGAGATGGTTGCCGGTCTTCTCGGCATACGCGGCCGACCATTTGGACATGACTGGGTAAACGAAGCTGGAACCGGCGCCCGTGATATCGGTAGCCTGTGCGGCCACGCCGAAGGTCGAGGCCACGGCGATCGCAGCGACAGCAGCGAATCGGGCGGATCGAGTGAGGTATTTGCGTGAGGTCAGCACGGTAGCTCCTTGGAGGGGATGGTCGGATGAGACCCCGCCATTTCAGGCCCTTCGTGTTGCCATTGGATGTAATGAATGTTTCAAAGAGATGACAGTCGATGACAGACTGTCATGGTTCCCGCAGAAGGCCATGACCGGATGGCCTGAAAACGACGTGCGGTGGTGGTCTCAGGCGGCATCCAGTCCGAGCTGTGCCTGTTCGAGGAGTTCCAGCCGGCGCCAGCGATTGACCACGTTGCAGAACAGTTCGGCGGTACGTTCGGCGTCGTACACGGCTGAATGGGCTTCGCGACTGTCGAAGGGCAGGCCGGCCGCCAGCACGGCCTTGCTCAGTACCGTCTGGCCATAGGCGAGGCCGCCCAGGCTGACCGTGTCGAAGCAGCTGAAGGGGTGGAATGGATTGCGCTTGTGTCCGCAGCGGCGCACCGCCTGATTCAGGAAGCCGAGATCGAACGCCGCGTTGTGGCCGACCAGAATGGCCCGCTGGCAGCCGGCTTCGCGCACCGCTTCGCGCACCACATGAAAGATATGGTCCAGCGCCAGCCGTTCGGCCAGCGCGCCGCGCAGCGGGTTGGTCGGGTCGATGCCGGTGATCTCCAGCGAGCGTGGATCGAGGTTCGCGCCGGGGAAGGGCTCCACATGAGTCGACACGGTTGGCCGCAGGCACAGAAAGCCGTCCGCACCGATTGTCAGCGGCACTGCGGCTATTTCCAGCAGGGCGTCATGCTCGGCATCGAAGCCGCCCGTTTCCACGTCGACCACCACCGGCAGAAAGCCGCGAAACCGCTCCGCCATGCGCGATGCGGTGTTGTTGCTCAGTATTCCCATCGCCGAAGCATATCAGCCGCCTCACGCAACGTGAGCGAATTGCCTGCTCGGTGGCGCATTTCCTTGTGACCCGATTCAATGTCACGAATGTGTCATTAAAGATGCATCCAATCGTAAAAATGACTCGCCACACTTGTTAACTAATCGCTAGCCGGCCATCGGATCGAGGGGGCGGTTGAGATGTTTCCCACCAACTTGCGGAGAATGACATGCGTTCCAAATTGATTGCGGTGGCGATTGCCGCTGGCCTGGGCATAAGCAGCTTCACGGTGGTTGCGGCACCGGCACAGACGCAGCACAAGACGCACAAGAAAGCGCAGACATCGACCGCGGCGACCCCGGCGGCCAGCAACACGGAAATCGAGTTGCTGAAAGCGCAGCTGGCCGCGTTGCAGGCCAAGGTGGATTCGCTGGAGCAGCGCACCGACGCGCAGTCCGACATCAACGTTTCCACCGGTCAGGCCGTGGAATCGGTGCAGAAGGCGCAGGTCGTCGCGGACACCAAGGTCAGCACGATCGACAAGCTGGTCAACAATACCAAGGTCAGCGGCACCATGTTCTTCGACATGACCGACGTCAGCCACAAAGAGCAGACCGGTACCGGCAGCTCCATCAAGAAAGACGGCCATGGTTCGGTCAATGGCGTTGGTTACGACGTGAAGCGCTTCTACCTCACCGTCGAGCACAAGTTCAACGATATCTGGTCGGCCAACCTGACCACCGATTTCAACTATGTGTCTGCCGATTCCGAGACCCAGTTGTTCGTCAAGAAAGCTTACCTGCAGGGCACGTTCGATCCGCTCTTCGCGGTCCGCTTCGGTGCGGCCGACATGCCGTGGATCCCGTATGCCGAGAAGTGGTACGGCTATCGTTTCCTCGAGAACACGATCACCGACCGCTCCATTGATGGCGGCCGCGGCACGGCCGGCGCCGCTGCCACCGGCATCGGTGCGTTCGGCAACTCGTCGGACTGGGGTGTCCATGCGATGGGCGCCACCACCGGCGACAACGCGTTCAACTACCAGGTTTCCGTGGTCAACGGCGGCGGCTACAAGAATCCGACGCGTTCGAGTGGCATGGACGTCGAAGCCCGTATCGGCTATCAGCCGATCAAGGAGATGGTCATCGCGCTCGGTGGTTACGACGGCAAGCGCGCCAAGGACGTGCAGAACGGTCAGCCGACCCGGAATGCCACGCGTGGTGATGCGTTGGTCGCTTTCCGCAACGATACCTTCGGTATCGGTGGCGAGTATTTCATGGCGAAGAACTGGGATGACGTCCTGAAGTATCAGGGCGTCGTGCCGGCACCGGCGGCGATCAAGGACAAGGCTGACGGCTACTCGGTCTTTGGTGACTGGACCTTCATGCCGCAGTGGGCGTTGTTCGCTCGCTACGACAGTGTCACCTACAAGTATTCCGGCGTGAACGGCGTCTACAAGCAGCTCAAGGACACCTACTACAACGCGGGCGTCTCCTACGATGTGATGAAGAACCTGCGTCTGGCGCTGGCTTGGAAATATGACAAGCTCGAAGGCCCGGCGGCCAGCCCGTTCACCTACAAGACCAACGAAATCGGCTTCTGGGGCATCTTGAGCTACTGAGCCTGACAGTTATCGAAGGGAGTTCGATCCAGGGATGGAAAAACGGCGGGCTCTTGCCCGCCGTTTGCTTTGTTGCATTCCATTGAGTCAGCTGCGTGCATCACATGCGGCTGGATTCACCCAGGCGTCAAATCGTCGTTCTGAAACTGTCACACGATCGCTGCATACTGCAGCTGCAGCAGTGGTCACAGGTTATCGCAAGGGAGTTTCATCCCATGGACGGAAAACGGCGGGCTTATGCCCGCCGTTTGCTTTTCAGGTACCGTGGGTTGCTGCCGTCAGCGGTTGTCCAGCGTCGCGCCGGTCAGCAACCCGCGCGCCAGCATGCTGCACTGGCGCCGATACAGCAGCAGCTGCCACTGGCGGCCGCCGACCTGCCGCCACAACACCGCCGAGCGCACGGCCGCGAGCAAGTTGGCGCGCACCTTTTCGACCACCACCGGCAGTTGCAGCTGCTGCGGGTTGCCGCTGACCATCACCCGCGGCTTCAGCGTGGACAGGGTAGAGGCGTACAGCTCGGCCAGCCGGCTGATGACCTGCGCCGAGTCCTGGCCGAAATGCTCGACCTGCCGCTGGGCGGCGACGATGCCTTGCTGCAATTTGCCGAGCAGCTCCGGGCGGCCGGTCAGGCTGCGTTCCAGCCGCATCACGGTCACCACCATGCGGGTCACCGCCATGTCGCGATCGCTCTCGTCGAGTTGTGCGATCAGGTTGCGCAATCCGATCCGTACGCTGGAGATGTTGCCGTACACGCCGACTACCGAGGGCGCGTCGATGCGGAACACGCTGGCCACGCTGGCCTCCATCGCGCCCTCATCGCAGCGGCCTTCGTTGGCCAGCTGCTGCGCCAGCGCACAGGCCTGGAACAGTCCGGCTAGAGCAAGCACGCGCTCTTCATTCATTGAAAATGTTTCAAACACGGGATGGCGGTTCTCTTGCGGGGATCGTGGGGGAGGGAGTGAATGCCGGCAGCAGGCCGCCGTACGGCGCGTCGGTGGCAGCGATCACCGCGCCGCCGAGACAGACTTCATGATCGTAGAAGACCACCGACTGGCCCGGGGTGACCGCGCGCTGAGGCTCGTCGAAGCGTACCTCAAGACCGTCGCCGCGGACGTCGACGACACAGGCCTGATCGAGCTGGCGATAGCGGGTGCGGGCGGTACAGCGAAAATGGGCGGCGGGCGCCACGCCGGCGATCCAGTTCGGCATCTCCGTCTGCAGTCGCTGCGAATACAGCCAGCGGTTCTCGCCGCCCTGGGCGATGTACAGCACGTTCGCGGGCACATCCTTGCCGACCACATACCAGGCCTCGCTGCCGGCGCCGTGGCGCCCGCCGATGCCCAGCCCGTTGCGCTGGCCCAGCGTGTAATACATCACGCCTTGATGCTCGCCGATCAGCTCGCCCTCAGGCGTGCGCATCTCGCCAGGCCGGGCCGGGATGTACTGGGCCAGAAAGCTGCGGAAATCGCGCTCGCCGATGAAGCAGATGCCGGTGGAATCCTTCTTCGCATGGGTCGGCAGCGCTGCTTCGCGGGCCAGTTCGCGTACGCGGGGTTTCTCGATTTCGCCCAGCGGAAACAGCGTGGCGGCGAGTTGCCGCTGGCCCAGCGCGTGCAGGAAATAGCTCTGGTCCTTCGCCGCATCCACTGCGCGCAGCAGGCGATGGCGGCCTTCGTGAAAATCGACGCGTGCATAGTGGCCGGTGGCGATCTTCTCGGCGCCCAGCGCATGGGCTTCGTCCAGGAAGGTCTTGAACTTGATCTCGCGGTTGCACAGCACATCGGGGTTCGGCGTGCGGCCGGCGCGGTATTCGGCGAGGAAATGCTCGAACACGCCGTCCCAGTATTCCGCGGCAAAATTGCGTGCATGGAACGGGATGCCGAGCCGCCCGCACACGGCGACGGCGTCCTTGCGGTCGGCGTCGGTGGTGCAGGGGCCGGAGCGGTCGTCCTCTTCCCAGTTCTGCATGAACAAGCCTTCGACCTGGTGGCCGGCCTGTTGCAACAGCAACGCCGCGACCGAGGAATCGACGCCACCGGAAATGCCCAGCATCACTTTCACGTCAAGCTACCTTCAGCTAGATAACTCAAGGTGTCCAGCGGCAGGCGCCGTCCAGCCAGCCACGCGTCGATGCTCAGCAATACCATCGGGCTGCGCAGGCGGTCGCCGAGTGCCGCGATTTCCGCACGGGTCAGCCACAGCGCGCGGCGGATATCGGTATCCAGCGGGCGGTCCGGGGCATGGCTGACAGCCCGGGCGGCGAAGCTGAAACGCACCACGGCCTCGCCATGCTCGGTGCTGCGCCACTGGTGCACACCGATCAGGTGCTGCAGTTCCACCGTCCAGCCGGTCTCCTCCAGCGTCTCGCGCACGGCGGCCGCCGTCAGGCTTTCGCCGTCGTCGAGGTGGCCGGCAGGCTGGTTGTAGGCGATTCGGCCGTTCACCGCTTCCTCGACCATCAGGAAACGGTCGCCGACGGCCACGACGCAGGCAACGGTGACGCGCGGGCGCCAGGTCTCGGTAGCGGGAACAGAATCGGCCATGGGGAGCGGCAAGGGGCTGGAAAAGCGGCCATTGTGCCATTACCTATGCAGACGGTCGTTGCGGACAGCTGAAAATCCTGCGCGGCGTATACTTCGAATCAGAGATCACACCCCAAGAAACCATGGCCCACGAAACCGAACACGAGCACGACAGCGGCCGCGGTCTGGCGCTGGAAACCGCCAAACCGGAGGTGGCGCGACCCCCACTGTTTCAGGTGCTGCTGCTGAATGACGACTTCACCCCGATGGACTTCGTGGTCGAGGTGTTGCGCGGGTTTTTCAACCTCGACCAGGAACAGGCGGTGCAGGTGATGCTGCATGTACATACCCGTGGCAAGGGCGTATGTGGTGTATTTACCCGCGAGGTGGCTGAAACCAAGGTAACCCACGTCAACGAATATTCACGTTCCCATCAGCACCCATTGTTGTGCACTATGGAAAAGCTCTGAGCGACCCCCATTTCGTGCTCATCGCGGCATTGAAGGCCGCTCAACTTTTCAAGCGGAGACGATCCGAATGTTCAGCAAGGATCTGGAAGTCACCATCGGTCACTGCTACAAGCAGGCCCGTGAACAGCGCCATGAATTCATGACGGTGGAGCACCTGCTGCTGGCACTGACCGAGAACCAGTCGGCACTGGGCGCCTTGCGCGCCTGCGGCGTGGACCTGCCACGGCTGTCGACCGAACTGACGCGCATCATCAACGAAACCGTGCCGGTATTGCCGCACGGCGATGAGCGCGACACGCAGCCGACGCTGGGTTTCCAGCGGGTGCTGCAGCGCGCCGTGTATCACGTGCAGTCCTCGGGGCGCAAAGAGGTCACCGGCGCGAACGTGCTGGTGGCGATCTTCGGCGAGAAGGATTCGCATGCCGTGTATTTCATGCATCAGCAGGAAATCACCCGGCTCGACGTGGTCAACTACATTTCGCACGGCATCGCCAAGATCGGCGACGAACCGGCGGCCGGCGTGTCCGGCGGCGAGCGCGAAGGCGAAGAGGGCGGCGAGCCGAAGGGCAATCCGTTGCACGAGTTCGCCAACAATCTCAACGAGTTGGCGCTGGAAGGCAAGATCGATCCGCTGATCGGCCGCGCCGACGAGATCGAGCGCACCATCCAGGTGCTGTGCCGCCGACGCAAGAACAACCCGCTGTACGTCGGCGAGGCTGGCGTGGGCAAGACGGCGCTGGCCGAGGGTCTGGCCAAGCGCATCGTCGACGGCGAAGTGCCCGAGGTGCTGGAAGATGCCACGATCTGGTCGCTGGATCTGGGCGCCCTGGTGGCCGGCACCAAGTATCGCGGCGATTTCGAGAAGCGGCTGAAGGGCGTGATCGCCCAGCTCAAGAAGCAGCCGGGCGCGATCCTGTTCATCGACGAGATCCATACCATCATCGGTGCCGGTTCGGCGTCGGGCGGCACCATGGACGCCTCGAACCTGATCAAGCCGATGCTGGCTTCGGGCGAGCTGCGTTGCATCGGTTCGACCACGTTCCAGGAATATCGCGGCGTGTTCGAGAAGGATCGCGCGCTGGCCCGTCGTTTCCAGAAGATCGACGTGGTCGAGCCGACCGTGGCCGACAGCATCGAGATCCTCAAGGGCTTGCGCTCGCGTTTCGAGGAACACCACCACGTCGCCTATACCAACGAGGCGTTGAAGGCGGCGGTGGACCTGTCGGTCAAGCACATCCCGGACCGGCTGCTGCCGGACAAGGCGATCGACGTGATCGACGAGGCGGGCGCCCGTCAACGGCTTTTGCCGGAAGATCAGCGTACCGGCACGGTCGACGTCAGCGAAGTCGAGTACATCATCGCGAAGATGGCGCGGATCCCGGCCAAGCAGGTGTCGGCATCGGATCGCGACGTGCTGCGCAATCTCGATCGCAACCTGAAAATGGTGGTGTTCGGCCAGGATCCGGCGATCGAGGCGCTGGCCGCGTCGATCAAGATGGCCCGCTCGGGGCTGGCCGATCCGTCCAAGCCGATCGGTTGCTTCCTGCTGGCCGGTCCCACCGGTGTCGGCAAGACCGAGGTCACCAAGCAGCTGGCGATGCAGCTGGGTATCGAGATGATCCGCTTCGACATGTCCGAGTACATGGAAGCGCATTCGGTGTCGCGGCTGGTCGGTGCCCCCCCGGGCTACGTCGGCTTCGACCAGGGTGGCCTGCTGACCGAGGCGGTGACCAAGCATCCGCACGCGGTGCTGCTGCTGGACGAGATCGAGAAGGCGCATCCGGATGTGTTCAACATCCTGCTGCAGGTGATGGACCGTGGCGTGCTGACCGACACCAACGGCCGCGAGGCGAACTTCAAGAACGTGGTGGTGGTGATGACTACCAATGCGGGCGCGGCGATCGCGGCACGGCGCAGCATGGGCTTCGTCGAGCAGAAGCACGAGTCGGACGCGATGGAAGTGATACGCCGCATCTTCACGCCGGAGTTCCGCAACCGGCTGGACGCGGTCATCCAGTTCAGCGCGCTCGATTTCGAGCATATCCTGCGCGTGGTCGACAAGTTCCTGATCGAACTGGAAAGCCAGTTGACCGAGAAGCACGTAAGCCTGGACGTGGACGCCGATGCCCGCCGCTGGTTGGCCGAGCACGGCTTCGATCCGCAGATGGGCGCACGGCCGATGGCGCGGGTGATCCAGGAGAAGGTGAAGCGCGCGCTGGCCGACGAACTGCTGTTCGGCAAGCTGGCCGAGGGTGGTGTGGTTCGCCTGAGCGTGCGCGACGGCGAACTGAAGGTCGATTGCGAGGCAGCCGAAAAGCTGCCGGCGGTGGTTGGCTAAACACTGCCTCGGCGGTCAAACGCGGGACAAAGCAAAGGCGGCGCATTGCGCCGCCTTTTGCATCTTCAGGCACCACCATCCCCGTTACCGAACCGCACAGTTACTTCGCGCGGTATTACTTCATGCGGTACGTGATGCGTCCCTTGCTCAGGTCGTATGGGGTCATTTCGATCTTGACCTTGTCGCCGGTGAGGATGCGGATGTAGTGCTTGCGCATGCGGCCGGAGATATGGGCGATGATTACGTGCCCATTTTCCAATTGCACACGAAACATGGTGTTGGGCAAGGTCTCCTGGACCGTGCCTTCCATTTCGATGACGTCGTCTTTGGCCATGTGTTCCGGGGTTCACGCGCAGCCGTCATGGCTGCGTAAGCCGACGATTATGCCACGAATAGGGGTTTGGTTAAAGAAACAACAGCGAATACCCCGATCCATCCGGATCAGGCGAAATGCTCATCCAGCTTGCGCCGAATCTCCTGTTCGACCATGCCCTTCAACGGGGACAGCATCAGGCCGAGCTCGGCATGGACCTCGATGGCGTCGCTGCTGACGGCGATCGTGCCGTTCACCCCGGGCCGTGAAAAGCGCAGCGTGTCGCCGTGCCACTGTCCATCCACGCCGAGCTTTTCGTGCATCCGCGCGGCCACCTGATCGACCACCGCGCGGGCTTCGGCGATCGACAGTTGATGCGGACGGCGGATATCGATCTTGGGCATGACGGGCTCCGTGGGAATAGCCCATCTTAATGCTAGAGTTTCGCGATCTTTCCGGCGGTCGATTCATGCGTATCGAATTTCTCAATGCGGCCCGTGAGGACTTCCACTGGACGGAGGCGCAGTTGCGTATCGGCAGCGCGCCCGACAACGACCTCGTGCTGGCGGCCAGCCAGGCGGCGGCCCAGCACCTGCGTATCCAGCAGGATCGTCGCGGCTGGGTGCTGCAGGTGTTGCCGTCGGCCGACCGCATTTATGTCAACGCCCGGCCGGTACGCGAACGCGCACTGCTGCGTGCCGGCGACGTGGTCAGCGTCGGCGATTGCCGCATGCTGCTGCGCGCCGATCAGGATCCGGCGCTTCGTCCGCCGCTGGGCGTGCCGGAGCAGGGGCGCTGCACCGTGGCGTTGCGCGCCGTGGCGGGTCCGTTGTCCGGGCGCGTGTTGCCGTTGCAGGACAGTCTGGAGCTAGGGCCGCAAGGTCGTTGCGCATTGGAGCTGCCACAGGGCGACGTTGCCTCGCTGCGCATTTTCTGGGACGACGGTCAGTTGCTGCTGGAAACCACGCAGCCATCCGAACGTCATCCGCTGCGGGTCAACGGTGTCGGTGTGCGCAGGTTGGCGCTGCAACCCGGGGACCAGATCGGCTTGGCCATGCATCGCTTCGTGGTCGAGGCGCCCGGCATGGAGCCCGAGCCCGAAATCGTGATGCCCGATCCGCCGTCGGAACACTTGCCGGAAGAGGCCGCCGGTCCGATCGGCGAGGTGTGGTGGCTGATCGTCACCGCCGCTGTGCTGGCGTTGGGCATCGCGCTGGTGCTGCTGATCCGTTTTTGAGTACGCCGGCAGCACGCCCCTGATCCGTGATGCACTGCCGGAAACCGGCATGCGGTCGGCTACAATGTCCGACAGATCCGATGTTTGAAGCGCCCATGAATACGCCTCGTCCCAGCTTGCCTGCCAACCCAGGCAAACGTTCCTCCGGTCCGCAGGGAACGCGACTCTTCGCCCAGGAGGATCTGCGTGCACTTGCGTCCGGGACAGATGGGGTATCCGAAGGGCGGGCCAGCGTACACAAACCGGTTCTGGAGAGCATCAGTCCGGAGCTCGGAGGACGACGGTTTTCCATTCACTCGGGCCGTCAGACGATAGGCAGGCTCGCCAGCAACGATATTGTTGTCAGCGGCCCTAGCGTCTCTTCTTCGCACGCCTGGATCACGAATCAGCAGGGGCGCTGCGTCATCACGAACACGTTGTCGACCAACGGCACGTTCGTGAATGGCAAACGGATTCACCAGGCAACTCTCAGGCACGGCGATCGCGTCCGTCTGGGGGAGGTCGAGCTGGTGTTTCTGACCCGCGATCGCGGCTCGCCCGATCCGAGGCACTTCGTTCGCCTGGCTGTCGCGTTGATCGTGCTGAGCGGTCTGGCTGCATTGGCATGGTGGCTTCTATGAAGTCGCCTCGATGAGCGAGCGCGCATGGCCCCAAACTCTTGGCCGTTATCGCATCGAAGGGGTTCTTGGTGAAGGAGCGATGGCCGTCGTCTATGCCGGTTTCGATCCCGGCATCGAGCGGCAGGTGGCGATCAAGTGCCTGCACCGGGAAGTGGCCTCCGATTCCGCCTACCGGCAACGGTTCCTGACCGAAGCCCGTGCAGCGGGCAATCTGGTCCATCCCCACATTGTCACGATTTTCGATGCGGGCGAGACCGACGACGGCCGCTCGTACATCGCGATGGAGCGCCTCTCAGGCGAAACGCTGGCCAGCCGAGTGGCGAGCGAGGGGCTGCCGCCTCTGCCGGTGATCATCGAACTGGCCACCCAGATCGCCGCGGCGCTCGACTATGCCCACGCCCAAGGTGTCATCCACCATGACATCAAGCCGGAAAACATCATGCTGGCCGATGGTTGGCACTACGCCAAGATCAGCGACTTCGGCATTGCCGATCGTCGTGGGATGTCCAATCCCGGAGGCAGCGAGCGCCAGGAGATTGGCGGAACACTGGCCTACATGGCCATGGAGCGTTTGCGCGGTGAGCCAGCCGATGCGCGAAGTGATCTGTTCTCGCTGGGTGTGGTGCTCTACTGGCTGATCACCGGCAAATTGCCCTGGTCCGAAACCGCAGACGTACGGGGCCTGATCAGGCAACGGCTACGCTCGCCACGCCCGCCGCTTGAACCCGTTGATCCGGCAACGCCGATGATGCTGATCGACATCGTGCATACCTTGCTGGCTCCCGCCGCGCAGAGGCGCTATCAGCGCGGCGCCGAAGTCATCGACGATCTTCGCCTGTCCCGTCGCGAGTACGAACGGCTGCACGAAAAGCCTTTGGCCAACCGCATCGTGTCGCTGCGGCTGCGTTGGGCCGGTGCGCTGGGAGCCACCTTGTGCCTTGTCCTGCTGCTTGGCCTGGCGGCGATCTATGCCAAGCAGAACGCAGCCGTCACCGGGCTGGCACTGGATTTCGGCAGTTCCCTGGGGCGCATGGTCGCCAGCGAATCGGCAGAGAACCTGCTGCTGGGCGATCGCGCCGCCACCCGTGCGCTGGTGGAGGACGTCGCGCGCAATCAGCAGATCCACTATCTCGCCATCGCCGATCGATATGGCGACATCATCGCCAGCACGCACCAGGCGGAGATCGGACAGAAGCTGCCTGCCGCCAGCGAGCAGAAATATCCATCGTCATCGGATGGCGTCGAGAGCTATCGCAGCGAAGTCGTGAACGGCACGCGCCATGACGAGATGCTGCTGTTCGACGTACCCATCAGCTACCAGGCCAAGATCGTCGGTGAACTACGCCTGGGCGTCAGCAACGAACCACTGCGTACGGCACAGAAGACCACCTTGTGGGTCATCGTTGCCGTTCTCTTGACGACGCTTGCCGCCCTGGTCGGTGTCGCCTATTGGCTATTCAGGCGGCCGCTGGCTTTGCTGGACATGCTCGGCGATGCGTTGCTCGGGGTGGCTCGCGGAGATTTCCACTACCGCATCCGCCTCGAGCGCAGGGATGAATTGGGCCGGCTGTTCACCGCCTTCAACCTCATGAACAGCGCATTGGAGACGCGGGGGCATGTAGCGGCCCAGCGATCCCCGCATGCCGTGGCGGACGATGTGACGCAACCGACCCAAATCATCAGGCCTCCGGTTGCCGGTGAAGAAGCAACCTGAGTTCTTCCGCTTCTTATCCCGTCTGTCTGGTGGCAGATCAGGCCAGGGGCACGGCACAGTTCAGATCTGTTTCAGCCGATGCTTGAGGTCGAGCGCGCGCGCCCGATAGATAACGGCTGGCTCGTAATTCGGGTTGATGGCCAGGATGCGGTTCCATAGCGTGATGGCCTGATCCAGCTGCTGGTCGCGGTACAACACGATCGCATGCTCGTGATAAGAGGCCAGCAGCTGTTCGCGCAGGGCAGCCGCTTGCGGCCCCACGGGTTTCAGTCTGGGCTCGATGGACAGAGCTTCGCCCAGGCGCGCGAGAGCCTGGTCACTCTGCCCCTGATCGAGCAGCGACAAGCTCTCTCTTTGTAGCCGCTGCGCCTTTGCCGTCGGCGACTCCACGGCAGGGGCGCTGCTTTCCGATACAGCCAGCGTGTCGCTCCCGGACCCGGCCGGATCGGTGGTGCTGCTTCCGGATAATGCAGCGCCCGCTGCCGACGATGTGCCGGCGCGGGACAAGGGCAGATGCACCGTTTCGCCGACACGCAACATGGATGGGTTGGTCGATCCGTTATAGCGCGCCAGGATCAGAAACGATCCGGCATCGCCCAGGTAGCGGGCAGCCAGGGTGCTGTAAGAATCGCCGGCTTGCACAGCGTAGGCGCGCGAACGGGAACCGAGCGCCTGTTTGGGATCGACCGTAAGCTGGCGCAGCATGGCTTGAGCCGAACGGTCGCCGGGGTGCAGCAGCAGATATTGCCGCAGGTCCTGCTCGCCCTCGCTGTAGTGGCCGAGCTGGAGCTCGTTGACGATCGCGGTGAACGATAACGTCGGGCGCGGGCTGGCCTCAGAGGGGGCCGGTGGCGCCGTAGTCGTCGTGGTCGAATTTCCATTGACCTTCGACTTGAGTGCATTGACCTGAGCGCAGCCCGCCAAACCCAGCATGGTCAATGGGATGGCCACGAGCATGGCCTGCTTGAGCCACCATCCGTCGCAACGAGTCTGTCTTGCCAAAGTCATACGCCCCCTGATGGCTATCCATGGCCTGCTGTCAGACCGTCTCGCCATTGTAACGGCAGGTTTCGCCACCGACTGAAGTTCTCCTGGCTACCGCATCGAGCCTTCGCAAGTCATCCGGAATCAGCATCCGATGTTGACCACCCCATGCTGCGCCGCGCCATAATGCATGGACCACTATGACGGGATGCAACAGCACGTGAGCAGAGTCTGGAATTTCAGCGCCGGTCCGGCAGCATTGCCGCAGGCAGTACTTGAACGGGCCCAGCGCGAGATGCTGGACTGGAACGGCAGCGGCGCCTCGGTGATGGAGCAGTCCCATCGCGGCAAGCGCTTCATCGAGATGGCCGCACGGGCCGAAGCCGATCTGCGCTCGCTGCTGGCGATTTCCGCCGACTATGCCGTGCTGTTCCTGCAAGGCGGTGCCACCCAGCACTTCGCGCAGATCCCGATGAACCTGGCGGGCGCCGGCGACAGCGCCGACTACATCGTCAGCGGTCACTGGAGCGAAAAGGCGGTCAGCGAGGCGGCACCGTATCTGCGGGTGAACGTGGCTGCCAGCGGTGAGGCCGGCCATTACCTGACGCTGCCGTCACGCGAAAGCTGGCAGCTCGACCCGCAAGCCGCATATGTGCACTACACGCCGAACGAGACGATACACGGCGTGGAATTCCACGACATTCCCGATGTTGGCGCGGTGCCGCTGGTGGCGGACATGTCGTCGAACATCTTGTCCGAACCGCTAGACGTCTCGCGCTTCGGGCTGATCTATGCCGGTGCGCAGAAAAACATCGGCCCATCCGGCCTGGTGGTGATGATCATCCGTCGCGATCTGCTGCAACGGGCCGGCCGGCCGATGGCACGGATCTTCCGCTATGCCGAGCATGCGGCACACGACTCGATGCTCAACACACCCAACACCTGGGGCTGGTATCTGGCCGGGCTGACTTTCCAGTGGCTGCAAGAGCAAGGTGGCGTCGCCGCCATCGGTGACCGCAATCGCGCCAAGGCCGAATTGCTGTATCAGTCCATTGACGGTTCGGGCGGTTACTACCGAAACCCGGTCGAGCCTTCCGCGCGCTCGCGCATGAACGTGCCTTTTACCTTGCACGACGCTGCACTGGATGCGGTGTTTCTGAAGGAGTCCGAAGCTGCCGGCCTGCTCGCGCTGAAAGGGCACAAGGCGGTCGGCGGCATGCGCGCGTCGCTGTACAACGCGGTGTCGCTGGAGGCCGTGCAGGTGCTGACAACATTCATGCGGGACTTTGCCCAGCGGCACGGCTGATTGGCCCACGCTGATCGACCCATGGCTGATTAGGCATGGAGAGCGCATTTCGGGCATGATGTCGTTCCATCATTTGGACTTCTTTACTTCCAGGCGGCTAAAGCATGACCGATCCAAAGACACCGCTGAGCGAGATGCGCGAGCGCATCGACAGCATCGATCGCCAGATCCAGCAGCTGATTTCCGAGCGCGCCAACCATGCGCAGACGGTGGCGAAGGTGAAAGGCTCCGGGCTTTCGGCGATCGATTATTACCGCCCGGAACGCGAAGCCCACGTGCTGCGCATGGTGGTGGATCGCAACAAGGGCCCGCTGTCCGATGCCGAGATGGTGCGCCTGTTCCGCGAGATCATGTCGTCGTGCCTGGCGCAGGAAGACCCGCTCAAGATCGGCTTCCTCGGCCCTGAAGGCACGTTCAGCGAGCAAGCTGTGCGCAAGCATTTCGGCCACGCCGCCTACGGCCTGCCGCTGGGCAGCATCGAGGAGGTGTTCCAGGAGGTTGCCGCCGGCCACGCGGATTTCGGCGTGGTGCCGGTGGAGAATTCCGGGCAGGGCATGATCCAGGTCACCTTGGACATGTTCCTCACCTCCGAAGCCACCATTTGCGGCGAAGTGGAATTGCGCGTGCATCAGTGCCTGCATTCGCAGGCCGGCAGGCTGGAGGACGTCAAGCGCGTCTACGCGCATGCGCAGTCGCTGCAGCAGTGCAAGACATGGCTGCGCATCAACCTGCCGGGCGTCGAATGCATCGCGGTCGGCAGCAATGCCGAAGCTGCGCGCCTGGCCCGACATGCCGATGACGCCGCGGCGATCGCCGGCGAGACGGCGGGCAAGGTCTACGGTCTCAAGACCGTGGCGCAAGGCATCGAGGACCGTGCCGACAACACCACACGCTTCCTGGTCATCGGCCGTTCGCTGTTTCCGCCTTCCGGCAACGACCGTACGTCGCTGCTGATCACCGTCAACGACAAGCCCGGCGCGCTGTACGACGTGCTCAGCCCGTTCGCCAAGCACGGCATCAGCCTGAACCGGATCGAGTCGCGGCCGGCGCATACCGGCAAGTGGCAGTACGCCTTCTTCATCGACGTCTCCGGCCATATCGACGACGACGCGTTGCAAGCCGCCGTGCACGACATCGGCGAGTCGGCGGCGACGATACGCGTGCTGGGTTCCTACCCGGTCGCGTTGCCTTGAGCCGCATGGAGATATCGGAGTGAATCGTCTCGACTGGAGCAGCAGCCGGCCAGGCCAGCCGCTGCACGGCAGCGTGCGCGTGCCCGGCGACAAGTCGGTTTCGCATCGCGCACTGATGCTGGCCGCGATCGCGGACGGCGAGTCGCGCATCAGCGGCTTTCTCGAAGGCGAGGACACCCGCGCCACCGCCGCCGTGCTGGCACAGCTCGGCGTACGCATCGAGACACCGTCGGCGGGCGAGCGCGTGGTGCATGGCGTCGGCCTGCATGGCCTGCGTGGCTCGTCGCAGTCGCTAGACTGCGGCAACGCCGGCACCGGCATGCGCTTGTTGACCGGCTTGCTGGCCGGGCAGGCGTTCGACAGCAATCTGATCGGCGACGCCTCGCTGTCGAAGCGGCCGATGCGGCGCGTCACCGATCCGCTGGCCTTGATGGGTGCGCGCATCGACACGCGTGATGGCCTGCCGCCGCTGCGGGTGCATGGTGGACAGCCGCTGCACGGCATCCGCTACGAATTGCCGGTCGCCAGCGCGCAGGTGAAGTCCGCGCTCTTGCTGGCTGGCCTGTATGGTATCGGCGAAACCGAGATCATCGAACCGCATCCGACTCGCGACTACACCGAGCGCATGCTGGCCGCGTTCGGCTGGCCGATCGCGTTCGAGCCGGGCCGCGCAGAACTTGACGGCGGCCATGTGCTGCACGCCACCGATGTGAACGTGCCTGCCGATTTCTCCTCGGCCGCCTTCTTCCTGGTCGCCGCCAGCATCGTGCCGGGCTCCGCGCTGCATTTGCCGGCGGTCGGCTTGAATCCGCGCCGCACGGGACTGCTGCACGCGCTGCGGCTGATGGGGGCGGACATCACGATAGAGCACGAACGCGAAAGCGGCGGCGAGCCTGTCGGCGATCTGCTGGTACGCCATGCACCGCTGCACGGCGTCGAGCTGCCCGAGTCGCTGGTGCCGGACATGATCGACGAATTCCCCGCGCTGTTCATCGCTGCGTCCGTGGCCAGCGGCCGTACCGTCATCCGCGGCGCCGCCGAATTGCGCGTGAAGGAATCCGATCGCATCGCGACCATGGCCACCGGTTTGCGCACGCTCGGTGCAGCCATCGAAGAGACTCCCGATGGTGCGATCATCCAGGGCGGCCAGCTTGGCGCAGGCAGCGTGGAAAGCCACCTCGACCATCGCATCGCGATGAGCTTCGCGTTGGCCGGCCTGGTCGCGAGCGGCCCAGTGCGTATCAACGACTGCAGCCACGTCGCCACCTCGTTCCCCGGTTTTCTCGAACTGGCCAACGGCTGTGGCTTCGCGCTGCAAAGCGTGAGCTGACCTGCGCCGCACGGGTGCATGTATCGTTGTAGTCACGCTTGTCACCTGGTTGAAGGATTATCCATGTCCAACGTTGTGCCCCCTTTCATCGTCGCCATTCCCGCGCGGTACGGTTCGACTCGCCTGTCGGCAAAGCCGTTGCGCGAGATCGACGGTGTGCCGATGGTGGTGCGGGTGGCGCAGCGCGCGCTGCAGGCCGGCGCCCGTCAGGTGGTGGTGGCGGTGGACGACCAGCGCGTCGCCGATGCACTGGCCGGGCAAGGTGTGGATATCTGCATGACTCGCAGCGACCACGCTTCGGGCAGCGACCGCCTGGCCGAATGCGCGGCGCACTACGGCTGGAGCGACGACAGCATCGTGGTGAACCTGCAAGGCGACGAGCCGTTTGCGCCGGCAGCCGGCATCCGCGCCGTGGCGCAGGCGCTGGACGGCGACGACGCGCCGATGGCGACCCTGGCCACGCCGATCATCGATGCCGAGGAATTGTTCGATCCGAACGTGGTGAAACTGGTGCGTACCGTCAATGGGCGGGCGCTGTATTTCAGCCGGGCGCCGCTGCCATGGGCGCGCGATGCGTTTGCCGTCGATCGGCAGGCGTTGCCGTCCGGTTCGCCGTTTTTGCGGCATATCGGCATTTACGCTTATCGGGCCGGATTTCTGGATCGCTACGCGCGGCTGCCGCGCACGCCGCTGGAGCAGACCGAATCGCTGGAGCAACTGCGTGTGCTGGAACACGGCCACGCGATTGCGGTGCGCCTGACGCCTGAGCCGTTCCCGCCCGGCATCGACACACTGGCCGATCTCGAACGTGCTGAACAGTGGTTGCGCACGCAGCATTGAGCCTCCACATCGGTCGGATTGCCATCCGCACCGCTAGAATCCCTCCATGCAGCCCGCGCAATCACCACCCTTCGACGGCAAGGCCTTCGTCCGCACGCTCACGTCCTCGCCCGGGGTGTATCGCCATTTCGATGCGGCCGGCGAGCTGCTGTACGTAGGCAAGGCCGGCAACCTCAAAAAACGCGTCGGCAGTTATTTCCTGAAGCCGCGGATGGAGCCGCGCATCGCTGCGATGGTGGCGCAGATCGCCCGCGTCGAAATCACCGTGACGCGCACAGAGGGCGAGGCGCTGCTGCTGGAATCGCAGCTGATCAAGTCGCTGAAGCCGCGCTACAACATCTTGCTGCGCGACGACAAAAGCTACCCGTACATCTACCTGTCCGGTGGTGAGGACTATCCGCGGCTGGCCTTCCATCGCGGCGCGCGCAACCTGCCGGGACGCTACTTCGGACCGTATCCGAGCACCTACGCCGTGCGCGAAAGCCTCAGCCTGATGCAGAAGCTGTTCAAGGTGCGCCAGTGCGAGGACAGCTATTTCCGCAACCGCTCGCGGCCCTGCCTGCAGCATCAGATCGGCCGCTGCACCGCGCCGTGCGTGCAGTTGATCAATGTAGAGGACTACCGCAGCGACGTGCGCCATGCCGAGATGTTTCTCGAAGGGCGCAGCAACGCCGTAATCGACGAACTGGCCGAGGCCATGGAGCAGGCCAGCAAGGCGCTGCAATTCGAACGCGCGGCCAAGCTGCGCGATCAGGTCGCTGCCTTGCGCCAGTTGCAGGCGCAGCATCACGTGCACGGCGCCAGCGCCGACATGGACGTGATTGCCTGCCGCATCGAGGCGGGCATGGCGTGCATCAGCGTATTGTTCTTCCGCAACGGCATCAGCCTCGGTACCCGCGACTTCTTCCCGCGGCTGCCGCTGGATGCCGAGCCCGCCGACGTGCTGACCCAGTTCATCGCGCAGTACTACCTGGATCGGCCGGTGCCGCGCGAACTGATTCTCGGTGAAGCCCTGGCCGACCAGCAGATCCTGACCGAGTTGCTGACCGAGCACGCCGGTCGCGCGGTGGAACTGAAATCCAGCGTGCGCGGCGATCGCGCTCAATTCCTGCAGATGGCCGAGCGCAATGCGCAGGCTTCGCTGACCGCCCGCCTGGCCAGTCGGCAGACGCTGGGCACGCGCTTCGACGATCTGCAGAAAGTGCTGGGGCTGGCCACCGTGCCACGCCGCATCGAATGTTTCGACATCAGCCACACCATGGGCGAGCTGACGGTCGCCTCATGCGTAGTGTTCGGGCCGGAAGGGCCGGAGAAATCGCACTACCGGCGCTTCAACATCACGGGCATCACGCCCGGCGACGACTACGCCGCGATGCATCAGGCGCTGACCCGGCGCTTCCGCAAGGTCGCCGAAGGCGAGGGTGCGCGCCCGGACATCCTGCTGATCGACGGCGGCAGCGGGCAGGTGGCGCAGGCGCTGGACGTGTTGAAGGAGCTCGGCGTCGATGGCATCGAGGTGGTCGGTGTGGCGAAGGGGCCGGGGCGGCGGGCGGGCGAGGAAACGCTGGTGCTCGCCCGGCTGGAATCAGGCAATCCCGGCCGCGAGCTGCATCCCGGCTCATCGTCGCCAGCCCTGCATCTGGTTGCCGCGGTGCGCGACGAAGCGCATCGCTTCGCGATCAGCGGCCATCGCAAACGGCGCGAGAAGGCACGCGAGCGCAGCGCGCTGGAAGATGTGGCCGGTATCGGTGCGCGCAGGCGTTCGGCCTTGCTCAAGGCATTTGGCGGCATGCAGGGCGTGGAGAGTGCCGGCATCGAGGAGCTGATGCAGGTCAAGGGCATCGATCGCGAACTGGCCGAACGCATCTACGCCAGTCTGCACGGCTGAACATTTTTGCGAATGCCGTGACTCGGCAGTAACGCGATGACGTGCGAAACTGCGGCAAATCACTGGAACAAACCATGCGCATCAACCTGCCGACCTGGCTGACCTTGTTTCGTGTCGCGCTGCTGCCGGTCATGGTGGCGGTGTTCTACCTGCCGTTTCCGGGCCACAACATCACCGCCGCGATCGTGTTCGTGCTGGCGGCGTTCACCGACTGGCTGGACGGTTATCTGGCGCGGCGGATGAATCTCACCTCGGCGTTCGGCGCGTTTCTCGATCCGGTCGCCGACAAGTTGATGGTGGCGGTGACGCTGTTCCTGCTGGTCGAGTCCCATCACAGCAACGGCTGGTCCGGTGTGGTGATGGCGGTGACCGCTGCGGTGATCGTGGGACGCGAGATCAGCGTGTCGGCGTTGCGCGAATGGATGGCCGAAATCGGCATGCGCGCGGCGGTCAAGGTCGCCTTCATCGGCAAGCTCAAGACCGTGATGCAGATGGTCGCGCTGGTGGTGCTGATCGTGCAGCACGAGAAGGAGGCTACCGCGCTGCGGCTGTACCACATCGGCGAGGCCTTGCTGGTGATTGCCGGCGTGCTCACGATCTGGTCCGGCATGTATTACCTGCGTGCGGCATGGCCGATTCTGCGCGGCGATGCACCGGAACAACCATCGAGCGGAAAGGGCGATGCGTGATCGGCCATGATGTCCGTCTGATCGATACGGGCTTGACGATCCGCATTCACGTATTAGAATGCGCGGCTCCAATGCGGGAATAGCTCAGTTGGTAGAGCACGACCTTGCCAAGGTCGGGGTCGCGAGTTCGAGTCTCGTTTCCCGCTCCAGTTTTTCTGCAAAGCCCCGACTCGCGCGGGGCTTTGTCGTTTTCAGGTCCGGCCGGTAGCTGGCAGAAAGTTCGATCGGATCGTGGCGTCACAGCTATTCACAAGCGACTCCGTTCTGCTATGATTCGCGGCTCCGATGCGGGAATAGCTCAGTTGGTAGAGCACGACCTTGCCAAGGTCGGGGTCGCGAGTTCGAGTCTCGTTTCCCGCTCCAGTTATTCGCAAAGCCTCGGTACACCGGGGTTTTGTTTTTTTGAAGCAAGCTGCGATCTCACGGTCGCGATGCACCAAGCAATGGCCAGGTGGCAGAGTGGTCATGCAGCGGCCTGCAAAGCCGCGTACGCCGGTTCGATTCCGACCTTGGCCTCCATTGCGCAACAGGCTGCGACCCAGCCCTCAAAACCCGCCGCCGGCGGGTTTTTTGTTGCGTGTTACAGGGCCGGATACGGACCTCACTTGCTTAGTTGGCACGAGCGTCGGCCTGCCACACGTGCGGTAGAAATCCGCTGGAACCGGCTGCAACGGCGCAACAAATATCCGTCGAAGCGGAGCCGTCGTTGCACCGCAGACAGCTTCGTTTGGTCCTGCGCGCCTGATTTGACGATCAGGAAGCACTTATTGCCGCTCAAAACCGTTGGCTACAGCGCGAAATTCCCCTACATTCACCCTGCCGAGAGGCATTCCAAACATTCCATCATCATTGACGACGGGGAAATCCATGGCAAAGACGCAGAATACAAAGAAGAAACCGGTAGCCAAGGCGAAAGCCGCACCTGCCGCTCCCAAGCCGATCAAGGAAGCCTTGAGCAAGTCCGGCCTGGTGGCGCATATCGTCGAAGCGAGTGGCGTGCTGGCTAAGGACGTGCGCGCCGTGCTCGCCGCGCTGGAAGGTGCCGTAGCCGGATCCGTGCACAAGAAGGGCGCCGGTTCCTTCATGCTGCCCGGACTGCTGAAGATTTCCGCAGTCAGCGTGCCGGCCAAGCCGAAGCGCAAGGGCATCAACCCGTTCACGAAGGAAGAGCAGTGGTTCGCTGCCAAGCCGGCGTCGGTCAAGGTCAAGATCCGTCCGCTGAAGAAGCTGAAGGACGCCGCGGCCTGATAGTTCTGACGCACCCAACGAGTGTCAGTCATCCGAGTGCGACGGCTTTGCCCGTCGCACTTTTTATTTGTGCCACGAAAAATCCTGCTTGGCGAAACGCGACTAGCGTGATGCCTGGTATTTGGTGCCCGGAGCGGGGGTCGAACCCGCATAGCCTTGCGGCCGAGGGATTTTAAGTCCCTTGCGTATACCAGTTTCGCCATCCGGGCCGGATGTTGAAAGCGCGTTGCAGACGGGCTGCAGGCGGCGCGAATCGTAGCATGCGCGCCTGTCTCGGCTCAGCGTAGTGCCGTGCGGATCAGAGCAGGCTCTTGAAGATGTGGATGCCGGCGCTGTACTCGCCGATGATCGTGCCCAGGCTGACCAGGAAGAAGTTGAGCAGGGTGCGTGCGACGCGGTTCTTCCACCAGCCGCTCCAGTGCACGATGTCGTCGCGCAAGGTGTCGAAGTCGACCACGCGGGGGCGACGCACCCAGGCTTCGGCCATCGCGCTGATGCCGCCGGCGGGGATGCCTGGGCGGAACGGTTTGATCGGTGCGGCGATGAAGGCGGCGAGAATGCTGAGCGGATGGCCACCTGCAGCCAGCGCACCCAACGCGGCGAAGCCTCCGGTGAACAGCACCCAGGCCGTCAGCGCTTGCGTACCCAGCGCGGCATTGCGATGGAAGGCATAGGCAATCGCCGCAAACACCAGCAACACCAGCGCCACTGCCAGCCATTTCGGCCAGCGCGCTTTGGGTGGCGTGGCGGCCAGTTCGGCGATGGTGGTGGCGGGATCGTTCTTCTGTTCTCGCAGCAGACCGCTCAGACCTTTGAGATGGCCGGCGCCGATCACCACCAGCACACGGCGGGGCTCGTCCGTCGCCGAACGTGCCGTTTCCTGGCGCAGGCGCGCGGCCATGAACGCATCGCGCTCGCCGATCAGGCTGTTGTACAAAGGCTGCGATTCGCTGGCGAATTCGCTGAACGCGCTTTCTAGCAGATCGCCTTGTTTCAGTTTCTCGATCTCGCCTTGTTCGATTTCCTCGCGCTCGAACACGCTGGCCAGCAGGCCGCCGAGCAGGCCGAAACGCTGCCAGAAGCCGACGCTGTGCCAGGCGCGCTTGAGCGTGGTGCCGACCTCGCGGTCGATCAGCCACAGCGGCAGGCTGCGTTGGTCGGCGCCATCCATCGCCGCCTTCATCTCGGCGCCGGGCTGGATGCCGGACTGGTCGGCCAGGCGCTTCTGGAACGTCGACAGCACCAGGCTGGCGGCGACCATGCCGGCCTTGCCCTGGCGGATCACCTTGAACAGATCCATCTGCTTGAACGCTTCCGGATCGCGCATGCTTTGCGCGCGGCTGTCGCACAGTTCTACCGCCACCGCATCGAAGTGCTCGTGCGCCAACAGCGCATCGACCGCGTCCACGCTGTTACGCGAGACGTGGGCGGTGCCGAGCATCACGTATTCGACGCCGTCACGCTGCACACGCTCGATCGGCTGGCCCTGCAAGGCAGGCAACAGGGCAAGGTCGGTTTCGGGAGCACTCATGCGATCAGCTGGCCGTTCACTAAGGGGAAATCCAAGCATGGGGACGACGGCCATGCGGAACAAGTTGCGGGTACGGGCATCAGCGCGGTTTCAGTCACGAAAGCGCTTGAGCAGATCGGCATAGGCGTCGATGCGGCGATCGCGCAGGAACGGCCAGATCCGCCGCACGTGCTCGCTGCGCGCCAGATCGACCTCGGCCAGCAGCAGTTCGCGCCCGTCGGTACCGGCCTGGGCGAGGAACTCGCCTTGCGGACCGGCGACGAAGCTCGAACCCCAGAACTGGATGCCGGCGCCGACGCCGGAGGGATCCGCCTCGTAGCCGGTGCGGTTGCACGACAGCAACGGCAGGCCATTGGCTACCGCGTGGCCACGCTGCACGGTGATCCATGCGTCGCGCTGGCGATCTTTCTCGGCTTGCTCATCGTTCGGATCCCAGCCGATCGCGGTGGGGTAGAGCAGCAGTTCGGCACCGGCCAGCGCCATCAGGCGCGCGGCTTCCGGATACCACTGGTCCCAGCACACCAGCACGCCGAGCCGGCCGACCGAGGTGTCGATCGGCTCGAAGCCGAGATCGCCCGGCGTGAAGTAGAACTTCTCATAGAACGCCGGATCGTCCGGGATGTGCATCTTGCGGTACTTGCCGGCGATCGCGGCCGAGCGATCGAACACGACCGCGGTGTTGTGATACAGCCCGGTGGCGCGTTTCTCGAACAGCGAGGCGACCACCACCAGCTTCAATTCCTCGGCCAGCTTGCCGATGCGCGCGGTGCCGGGACCGGGAATCGTCTCGGCCTGGTCGAAGATCTCGACGGACTCGTGCTGGCAGAAATACGGGCCGTTGTGCAGCTCTTGCAGCAACACCAGTTCGACGCCCGCCGCGGCGGCTTCGCGCAGGCCGGCTTCGATCGCGTCGAGATTGGCATCGCGGCTGCCGCGGTCGGTTTCCTGCAGCAGGGCGACCTTGAGGGTCTTGCGGGTCATCGGCTTCGATCCTGACTTGACTGCCTGTACTGGCAACCCGGCAAGTTTAGCGGATGCGGTAATCGCTCACGTCAAACCGGCAGGCAACTGCATGGTGATGCAGTGCAGGCTGCCGTTCTGCCAGATCAGCGGGCGGCAGGGCACCTGCACGATCTCGCGGCCCGGATGGGCGGTGCCGATGATGCGTGCGGCTTCGTCATCGGCCGGGTCGCCATACGCGGGCACCAGCACGGCGCCGTTGACGATCAGGTAGTTCGCGTAGGAGGCAGCGAGCCTGCGGCCTTCGTCGAGAATGGGTTTCGCCCATGGCAACGGGTATAGCTCGTATGGGCGGCCATCGACGGTGCGCAACGCGGCCAGCTCGGCGCCCATCCGTTGCAGTTCGTCGTGATGCGGATCGCTGGCGTCGTCGCAGGCCTGGAACACGATGCGCTCGCCCGGCGCGAAACGCGCCAGCGTGTCGATATGCGCATCGGTGTCGTCGCCTTCGAGGTAGCCGTAATCCAGCCACAGCACGCGCGCGGCGTGCAGGCTGTCGCGCAGGATCGCGCTCATTTCCTCGCGCGACTGTTCCGGATGCCGCTGCACCAGGCAGCGCCAGGTGGTGAGCACGCTGCCGGCGCCATCGCTTTCGATGCCGCCGCCTTCCAGCGCCCAGTCGATGCGCTTGTGCGCGGCGTGGCCGAATACGCCGGCGTCGACCAGCCCGGCGATCAGCGCGTCGTCCTGTTCGGCGCCGAACTTGCCGCCCCAGCCGGTGAAGCGGAAGTCGGTGAGCTGGAAACTTGTGTTGCCATCTTTCAGAGTGATCGGACCGGAGTCGCGCAGCCAGGTGTCGTCGTACGGCAGTTCGACGAAGCGGACTCGGGCGAGGTCGACGTTGGCACCGAGCAACTGCCCTTCGACGCGAGCCTGCAGCGCCGCGTCGGCCACCACGATGATCAGCGACTGGAAGCGGGTCACCGCGGCGGCGAGGGCGACGTAGGTGGTTTCCACCGCCGCGAGGCGTTCGGCCCAGTCGGTACCGGCATGCGGCCAGGCAATCAGTACCGCGGCCTGCGGTTCCCATTCCGCCGGCAGGCGCAAGGAGTGGTCGGTCATGCGGAGATATCTCGTGCAGTCGGAGAGGCGCCAAGGCGGCGGCCGGACTGCCCATTCTACGATGAGGTCATCGCCGTACACATAAAAATGCGGCCCGTGTCGCCACGGGCCGCGTCATCGGAAAACCGTATCAGTTGACCGCGGCTGGATCGGTGTTGTTGCCGGCCGGCGTGTTGAGCACGGCATGGATCACGTGCTCATGCTCGAAATACACGATGAAGCCCGGATATTCCCAGCGGTTGATCTGCGGATGCTTCTTCGAATCGCCGCCGCGTGGCGACAGCTTGCGCTGTGGCGCACCGTAGGCTTTCTCGACCTGGGCCATGCTCATGCCGCGGCTGGGCAGGTTCATGCCGTTTTCCTGCTGCACGCGATGGACCAGCAGGTTGTCCCCTTGCTGGCTGGCCTGGGCCACCTGTGGCGCAGCAGCAAAACCGGCAGTAGCGGCCAGCATGACGATGATCGGCAAACTGCTTGTGAACTTGACCATGGCTCCCCCTCTCCATACAAGGCTGTATGCGGCGTCGTTGTAGCAGAACCACCTATGCTACGCCATGCCGATGGGTGCCGATTGCGATGGATTGGGCATTCGGCCATCGCACGGCATAACCCGGTGGTTCGTCGAGAATAGCGCCATCACCGCTATCATGGTCGGCTGCGGACGATTGCTCCGCCCGGTTCGGATACTGTTTTTCATGATTTCCTTTCGACATTTTGCCTTGCGCCGCGGCACTCGCCTGCTGCTTTCCGATATCGATCTGGTGATCCAGAGCGGCTGGCGGCTGGGCGTGATCGGCCGCAACGGCTGCGGCAAGTCCAGTCTGTTCGCGGCCTTGCAGGGCAAGCTGGAGAGCGATGCCGGCGAGCTGGACATGCCGGCCAAGCTGCGGCTGGCCTCGGTGGCGCAGGAAACCCCGGCGCTGCCGGACGCGGCGATCGACTACGTGCTGGGCGGCGACGAGGAACTGGCCGCCGCGATGCGCGATGAGGCCGATGCCGGCGAACGCGGCGACATGGAGGCGATGGCGAAGGCGCATCACCGCATCGAGGAGTTGAACGGTTACGACGGCCGCGCCCGTGCCGGTCGCCTGCTGCACGGCCTGGGCTTTCCGCCGGAAACGCACGAGCGCGCGGTCAAGGAGTTTTCCGGCGGCTGGCGCGGGCGCCTGAACCTGGCCCGCGCGCTGATGTGCCCGTCCGACCTGTTGCTGCTGGACGAGCCGACCAACCATCTCGATCTCGACGCGGTGCTGTGGCTGGAGGAATGGCTGCGCCGCTACCAGGGCACCTTGCTGATTATCTCGCACGACCGCGAATTCCTCGATGGCGTGATCACCCACACGCTGCACCTCAACGACGGCAAGGCGAAGCTGTACACCGGCAACTACAGCGCGTTCGAACGCCTGCGCGCCGAGCAATTGCGCCAGCAGCAGATTTCGCATGAGCGCGAGCAGGCCGAGCGGGCGCATCTGCAGTCCTTCGTCGACCGCTTCAAGGCCAAGGCCAGCAAGGCCAAGCAGGCGCAGTCGCGCATGAAGCGGCTGGAAAAGCTGGCCGGTACCGAGGCCGTGCGCGCCGAGCGTCCCTTCAGCTTCCAGTTTCCGGTACCCGGGCGATTGCCCGATTCGATGCTGCAACTGGAGGACATCACGGCGGGCTACGCGACGGATGACGGCGATGATCTCAACATCATCCTGCGCGATGTCCGTTTCAGCCTGGAAGCCGGCGAACGGATCGGCTTGCTCGGCCCCAACGGCGCCGGCAAATCGACCCTGGTGAAGACCCTGGTCGGCGATCTCGATCCGTTCAGCGGCGAGCGCAAGGCTCACAAGGACCTGAAAATCGGCTACTTCGCCCAGCACACGGTGGAAAGCCTGCGCGAGGGCGCGAGCGCGCTGGACCACCTGCAGGACAAGGCGCCGAGCGCGACGATCCAGGTCATGCGCGATTTCCTCGGCACCTGGAATTTCGCGGGCGACCGCGCGTTCGAATCGGTCGACGGCTTCTCCGGCGGCGAGCGGGCGCGCCTGGCGCTGGCGCTGATCGCGTGGGACAAACCGAACCTGCTGCTGCTCGATGAGCCGACCAACCATCTCGACCTGGACATGCGCGAGGCGCTGGCCGATGCGCTGGCAGACTTCGACGGCGCGCTGGTGCTGGTTTCGCACGACCGCCATCTGCTCGGCATGGTCTGCGACAGTTTCTGGCGGGTGGCCGACGGCGTGGTGGAAAGCTTCGACGGCGACCTGGACGACTACGCCAAGTGGCTGCGCACGCGCGGCGCGACCAGCAAGAAGGCAGCCAAGGCCGGCGCGGCTGCGGCCAAGCCGGTGGTCAAGATCGTGCCGGAGGAAACACCCGAGGAACGCCGCCGCAACGCCGCTGCCCAACGCGAAAATGAGAAGACCTCACGCCAGCGCGTGAAGCGGATCGAAACCCGCAACGCCACCATCGATACCGAACTGGCCGCGCTGGAGATCCAGCTTTCCGATCCGGCCACGTACAACGGTTCGACCAGCGAGATGATGCGGCTGGGACAGCGCCAGACCGAACTGCGCCGCGAGAAGGAAGCGCTGGAAGCGGAGTGGCTGGAACTGTACGAACAACTGGAAGCGTAAGGTGCACCCGTGAGCGCAACGCCGGAGCAATCATTGCAAATGTGGCTGCCGGCGCTGGCGCATGTCGAGCCGGATCATCCGCTGCGTGAGTGGCTGGCTCGCGCCGACCGATTGACCGATGGCCATGCCGGCTATCTGGCTGGCCTGGGCGATTATTTTCACGGCATCGATGCCGACCTGCCGGCGGCGGCGATCACCCGCGAATTTCTCGTGGGCGATGCGGCCGACGCCATCTGGTTGTCGGCCGACCCGGCCTGGGTGCAGCCCGACATGAACGGCGTGCGGCTGCTGGCTTGCGGCCAGTTGCAGTTGAGCATGGATGAAGCGCAGGCATTGGCCGAACCGCTGAAACCGGTATTCGACGAAGCCGGCCTGCACCTGGAGATTTCGACGCCGGATCGGTGGCATCTGAAGCTGCCAGCCGGCACCACGCTACCCAGCTTCGCAGCGCCCGAACAAGCGCTGGGCGAAGACCTTTCGCAGCATTTGCCGCCGGGCGCGGAAGGGCGGCGCTGGCGCGTGCTGCTCAACGAGATCCAGGTGCTGCTGCACCAGCATCCACTGAACGCGCAACGGCGTGCCCGTGGACTGGCGCCGGTCAACAGCTTGTGGCTGTGGGGCGGCGGCAGCCTGCCGGGCTCGCTGAAAAGCCCGCTGCATGGCGTGGTCAGTGACGACCTGCTGCTGCGCGCCCTGGCCAGCCGCGCCGATATGGCGCAACACCCGCGCACTCCCGAATCCGTCGCCGCCGCCACGTCGGGCTGGCTGATCGATCTGCAGGACCTGCCGCCTGGCGAGATCGCATCGCGCTGGTGGCCGACGTTGCAGCCGCTGCTCGATCGCCACTCGGTCGTGCTGCATTTCGCCAGCGCCGAGCGCTGGCGGCGCAAGCCGTGGCACCGCTGGCGCATCTGGCGCGGGGCAGGGCGTTGAGCACGTTGCAGTTGCGTCGGCGCGAGAGCAAAGGCCTGCCCAGCGGCTGGCCGTCCAGCGTGCATCCGGTGCTGCAGCAGATCTACGCCGCACGTGGCGTGCTGGAGCCCGGCCAGGCCGAACACCGGCTGGCCCGGATGCTGTCGCCGCAGCTGCTCGGCGGCATGACGCAGGCCGTCGATCTGCTGGTCGAGGCGATTCGCGACGACTGGACCATCGTGATTGCGGGCGACTACGACTGCGACGGAGCCACCGGCACGGCGGTGGCCGTGCGCGGTTTGCGGCTGCTGGGTGCGAAGTGGGTGAGCTATGCCATACCCAATCGTTTCGTCCACGGCTATGGGCTGAGCCCCGCACTGGTCGCATCGCTGCAGCCGACGCCGCAACTGATCGTCACCGTCGACAACGGCGTGGCCAGCGTGGCTGGCGTGGCGGCGGCGAAGGCGCGCGGCATCCGGGTGATCGTCACCGACCATCACCTGCCCGGCGAGCAGTTGCCGGCATGCGATGCGATGGTCAACCCGAACCTGGTCGGCGATGCGTTTCCGAGCAAGATGCTGGCCGGCGTGGGCGTGATGTTCTATTTGCTGCTGGCCTTGCGCGCAAGGTTGCACGAGCAGGGCGCCTTCGTCGGCGCAAAACCGGATCTTTCCGGCTTGCTCGATCTGGTCGCACTGGGCACGGTGGCCGATCTGGTGCCGCTGGATTTCAACAACCGCGTGCTAGTCGAGGCCGGCTTGCAGCGCATCCGCAGCGGCCGCGCCTGCGCCGGCATCACCGCGCTGGTCGAATCCGGCAAACGCAGCGTGGCGACGCTGTGTTCCAGCGATCTCGGCTTCGCCGTCGGGCCGCGCTTGAATGCGGCGGGTCGACTCGAAAACATGAGCCTGGGCGTCGAATGTCTGCTCACCGACGACGTGGCACAGGCTCGCCGCTACGCCGAACAGCTCAGCGCGATCAACCTGGAGCGCCGCGACCTGCAGGCGTCGATGGTGGCCGAGGCCGAACAGATGGTGGTCGGCATGACCGATATCGACGCGATCGGCGTGGCGCTGTATGAACCGAGCTGGCATGCAGGCGTGGTCGGCCTGGTCGCCTCGAAACTGAAGGACCGGCTGCATCGTCCGGTGATCGCGTTCGCACCCGCCAGCGAGGACGACACCGACAACCTGCGCGGTTCGGCGCGTTCGATTGCCGGCTTTCACATCCGCGATGCACTGGCGGCGATCGACGCGCGCCAGCCCGGTTTGATCGAACGCTTCGGCGGCCACGCGATGGCCGCCGGACTGAGCATGAAGACCTGCGACTACCCGCGTTTCGCGATGGCGTTCGATGCGATCGCGCGCGAGCTGATCGACGCCGAGCGGCTGCAGGCGGTGCTGTATACCGACGGAGAGCTGCCGCCCGGCGCCGCTTCATTGACGCTGGCCCGGCAACTGCGTCATGCCGGCCCCTGGGGACAGGCGTTCCCCGAGCCGTTGTTCGACAACGTGTTCGAATGCGCCAGCTGGAAAGTGATGGGCGAACGGCACCTGCGCCTGCAATTGCGCGACCCGCGCGACGGCATGCTGCACGATGCGGTGATGTTCAACGCGTATCACGGCCAGCCACCGCCGCCGCAGCTGCGCGCGGCCTACGAGTTGACCATCAACGACTGGCAGGGCCGCGAAACGCCGCGGCTGCTGTTGCGGCATATCGAACCGGCCTGAAGCGCCTCTTTCGCCTGCGGCACCTTCCTGCCCTGCGGAGAAGGAATTTCAGATGTTTCCACTTGCGTGGTTTTCACGTGGCCTGATCCAAGCTGGCGACACCCCGCCCATGGAGAACGCCCGTGATCGCCCATATCGAAGGATTGCCTGCCGGCACGCTGGGTTTCCGCGCCCACGGCCAGGTCACCGCTGCCGACTACGAAAACATCATCGTGCCGGATGTCGAGGCGGCGTTCGCGCTCAACCGCAAGCTGCGCTTGCTGTATGTCACGGCCGAGGATTTCACCGGCTTCGACCCCGGCGCGATGTGGGACGACGCCAAACTGGGCATGCGCCATTTCAGCAGCTGGGAACGTATCGCCCTGGTCACCGACGTGGGTTGGCTGCGGGTTACCGCGACGGCCTTCGGTTTCGCGATACCGGCGCAGTTCCGCCTGTTCCATGGCAGCGACCTGGCCGAAGCGACGCGCTGGGTGACCGAGAGCGAGCCAGCCTAGAAAACCTCGGCAGGCTCCAAACACTTGCCAAGTTCGGGCTGATCTGTTCAAGTTGGCCCATGCATTCCGTCGCCGCCAGCTTCCAGAACCTCATCGCGCCTTCCGCGCGGGGCTTCGTGCTGGCCGGCAACAACAATAATCGCGCGAACAATAACGCCAACTTCTGGCGGGCCGACGCGTAGCTTCAAGTTTCCGAAACATACGTGAAAAAGGCCCGCCTAGAGCGGGCCTTTTTCGTTTCTGCACCACGATTTTTTATCAACGACGAGGGGAAGTGCGATGTGTTCGATCTTCGGAATGTTCGACCTGCAGCCGGGCGACGACCTGGCCACGTTGCGGCGACAGGCGCTGGAACTGTCACAGCGCCAGCGCCATCGCGGGCCGGACTGGAGTGGCGTGTTCGTCGATGCCGGGGTGATCCTGGTGCACGAGCGCCTGGCCATTGTCGATCCGGCCAGCGGTGCGCAGCCGTTGCGTTCGCGCGACGGTGCGCTGGCGCTGGCGGTGAACGGCGAGATCTACAACCATCGTGAATTGCGCAGCGCCAGCACGTACGACTTCACCACCGGCTCGGACTGCGAGGTGATCAATGCACTGTATCGCGAGCATGGCGCCGCTGAATTCATCGAGCATGGCCTGCCGCGGCTCAATGGCATTTTCGCGTTCGCGTTGTGGGACGGCGAAGCGCAGCGCTATCTGATCGCCCGCGATCCGATCGGCGTGTGTCCGCTGTACTGGGGCCACGACATCCATGGCCGCTTGTGCGTAGCCTCGGAGATGAAGGCGCTGGTTGGCGTATGTGCCGATGTGGCGCCGTTTCCGCCCGGCCATGTGTACGACAGCGCCAGCGGCGAGTTGCGCCGCTACTACCACAAGCCCTGGCGCGACTACGCGTATACGCAAGGCCGCGATGTCGCTGGGCCGGTCTTGCGCCAGGCCTTCGAGCAGGCCGTGCACCGTCAGCTGATGACCGATGTCCCTTACGGCGTGCTGCTTTCCGGCGGACTGGATTCATCGCTGGTTGCCGCGTGTGCTGCGCAGTTCGCCCGTCACCGCATCGAAGAGGGCGATCGCACCGAAGCATGGTGGCCTCGACTGCATTCGTTCGCGATCGGCCTGGACGGTTCGCCGGATCTGGCCGCCGCGCAGATCGCCGCCGATGCGCTGGGCACCGTGCATCACGGTTTCGTCTACACGTTCTGGGAAGGGCTGGACGCACTGCCCGAGGTGATCCGGCATATCGAAACCTACGACGTCACCACCATCCGCGCCGCCACGCCAATGTACTTGCTGGCGCGGCGGATCAAGGCGATGGGCGTGAAGATGGTGCTGTCGGGAGAGGGCTCGGACGAGATCTTCGGCGGCTACCTGTACTTCCACAAGGCGCCGTCGGCCGAGGCGTTCCACGAGGAGACCGTGCGCAAGCTCGATGCGCTGCACAGCTACGACTGCCTGCGCGCGAACAAGGCGATGATGGCCTGGGGTGTGGAGGCGCGCGTGCCGTTCCTCGACCTGGAGTTCATCGACGTGGCGATGGGCCTGGATGCGAAGTACAAGATGGCGGGGCAGGGGCGGATCGAAAAGGCGGTGCTGCGCGAGGCGTTCGATGGCGCGTTGCCGGATTCGATCCTGTGGCGGCAGAAGGAGCAGTTCAGCGATGGCGTCGGCTACGGCTGGATCGATGGCTTGAAGGCGCATGCGGAGCAAGCCATCAGCGACCGTGAGTTCGCCGCGGCGGCAGCACGCTACCCGTTCAACACACCGGCCACGAAAGAAGCGTATTTCTACCGACGCATCTTCGAACAGCACTTTCCCGGGGAAGCCTGCGCAGCCACCGTGCCAGGCGGCAAGTCGATCGCCTGCTCGTCACCGGCGGCGCTGGCCTGGGACCCGGCGTTCGCGAATGCGGCCGATCCGTCCGGCCGGGCGGTGCGCGGAGTGCATGCGCAGGCGCTGGCCTGAACTCGTGAATCCGCCGGGCTGGAAACGGCATATCGCCTTCCTCTGCTATTCTTGCAGGCTGAAAACCTGACTCCAAATAACCACATGATCGAAATCAATCCGATCCTCGCGCAGATCACGGACCTCCGGGGCCGTGTCGAGTCGCTTAGGGGGTATCTTTGACTACGCTACAAAAAGCGAACGTCTGGAAGAAGTAAGCCGCGAGCTGGAAAACCCGAACGTCTGGGACGATCCGGCGCGCGCTCAGGAGCTGGGTCGCGAACGCGCCCGCCTGCATACCATCGTCGATGGCATCGACACGCTGACCGCGGGCCTGACCGACGCCGGCGACCTGCTGGAAATGGCCGTCGCCGATAACGACGAGGACACCGCCAACTCGGTCGTCAGCGACCTGGCCAAGCTGGACGCGCAAGTGGGCAAGCTGGAGTTCCAGCGCATGTTCTCGGGCAAGATGGATGCGACCAACGCGTTCGTCGACATCCAGGCCGGCGCCGGCGGCACCGAAGCGCAGGACTGGGCCGAGATGCTGCTGCGCATGTATCTGCGCTGGTGCGAATCGCGTGGCTGGAAGACCGAGCTGATGGAAGTCAGCGGCGGCGAAGTGGCCGGCATCAAGTCCGCCACGTTCCGGGTCGAAGGCGATTATGCCTATGGCTGGCTGAAGACCGAGATCGGCGTGCACCGTCTGGTGCGCAAGAGCCCGTTCGATTCGGACAACCGCCGGCACACCAGTTTCACCTCGGTGTTCGTATCGCCGGAAGTCGATGACGACATCGATATCGAGATCAACCCCGCCGACCTGCGCACCGACGTTTACCGCTCCTCGGGCGCCGGTGGCCAGCACGTCAACAAGACCGAGTCGGCGGTGCGTATCACGCACATCCCGACCAATACCGTCGTGGCCTGCCAGACCGGCCGCAGCCAGCACGCGAACCGCGACACCGCGATGAAGATGCTGGCCGCCAAGCTGTACGAGCTGGAGGTGCAGAAGCGCAACGTCGAACGCGATGCACTGGAAGCGACCAAGTCCGATATTGGCTGGGGCAGCCAGATCCGCAACTATGTGCTCGACCAGAGCCGCATCAAGGATCTACGCACCGGCATCGAACGCACCGATACGCAGAAGGTGCTGGACGGCGATCTGGACGAATTCATCGAGGCCAGCCTGAAATCCGGTCTCGAGGCCGGCGCCAAACGCGCCGATGCGTGAGCACTGATCTGTTGAGTCGGTTCAATCACCTGCTAAGGAGCCACAGCATGAACAGCAAGAAGATCTGCGGAATCCTCATCGCATTCGCCGCCTTTGCGGCGTTCAACGGCGCGGCTGGCGCGCAGGACAACTCGTCCGGCCAGGGTATCAAGCAAGATGCCAAGGCCGTCGGCCATGGCATCGGCAACGGCGCCCGCGACGTCGGCCACGCGACCAAGCGCGTCGCCGTCTCGGTCGGGCATGGCGCGAAGGATGCCGGTGTCGGCATCGGGCACGGTGCGAAGAAGGCCGGTATCGCCGTCGGCCATGGTGCGCGCGAAGGCTGGGATGCGACCAAGCATGCGGTCAAGCACGTGTTTCACAAAGACGATTGACGGGCGCGCCGTTCCGAAGACAAACCTCGTCGCGTTGTTCTCAACCCGACGATGACCCTAAACAGAAAAGCGCGCGGAGAAGCGTGCGCCGCCCGGCACGAGCGCCGACAGCAACGGAATCCCCATGAGTGAAACGATCGACACCTTGCCCATCGACGAGAACAAGCTGATCGCCGAACGCCGCGAGAAGCTGAAAGCGCTGCGCGGGCAGGGCATCGCGTTTCCGAACGACTTCAAGGTCGACAGCTTCGCCGGCGACTTGCAGGACGAGTTCGCCGACAAGGATACGCATACGGCCGAAACCATCGAAGCCGCCGCGCGCCGCGTGAAGATGGCCGGCCGCATCGTGCTCAAGCGCGTGCAGGGCAAGGTCAGTTTCGTGCAGCTGCAGGATTTCAGCGGGCGCATCCAGCTGTTCATCCATCAGGGTACGGTCGGCGAAACCTATGAGGCGTTCAAGGGCTGGGACGTCGGCGACATCGTGGGCGCCGAAGGCGTGCTGATGCGCACCAAGACCGGCGAGCTGTCGGTGCGCGTCGACAGCCTGCGCCTGCTGACCAAGAGCCTGCGTCCGCTGCCCGACAAATTCCATGGGCTGGCCGATGTGGAGCAGCGCTACCGCCAGCGCTACGTCGACCTGATCGTTACCGAAGAAGCGCGCCGCACGTTTGTGCAGCGTTCGAAAGTCATCGGCTTCATGCGCCAATGGCTGGAGGCGCCGACGCGCCGCTTCATGGAGGTGGAGACGCCGATGATGCACATCATCCCCGGCGGCGCCGCGGCCAAGCCGTTCATCACCCATCACAACGCGCTGGATCTCGACCTGTATTTGCGCGTGGCACCCGAGCTTTACCTCAAGCGCCTGGTCGTCGGCGGCTTCGACCGCGTCTACGAGATCAACCGCAACTTCCGCAACGAAGGCGTGTCGACCCGGCACAACCCCGAATTCACCATGCTGGAGCTGTACCAGGCTTACGCCACCTACACAGAGATCATGGATCTCACCGAGGGCGTGATCCGCGATACGGCGAAGGCGGTGATCGGCAGTACCCAACTGCATTGGGACGGCGCCGATATCGATGTCGGCCCAGCTTTCCGTCGCTGGAGCATGGAAGACGCGGTGCTGGAGCTGAATCCGGAGATTCGCCGCGAAGAATTGCGCGATCGTGAGGCATTGGCTGCGCACGCCAAGCGGCTCGGGGCGCAGGTCAAGCCGGGCTACGGTTGGGGCAAGCTGCTGCTGGAAATCTTCGAGAAGACGGTCGAGCACACGCTGGTCCAGCCGACCTTCATCACTCAGCATCCGGTCGAGGTGTCGCCGCTGGCGCGCGAGAGCGACACCGACAAGGGCATCACCGACCGTTTCGAGCTGTTCGTCAACGGCAAGGAGATCGCCAATGGCTTCTCCGAGTTGAACGACCCGGAAGATCAGGCCGCACGTTTCCAGGCCCAGGTCGACGCGAAAGATGCCGGCGACGACGAGGCGATGCACTTCGATGCCGATTACATCCGCGCGCTGGAAGTGGGCCTGCCGCCCACCGGCGGCCTCGGCATCGGCATCGACCGGCTGGTGATGCTGCTGACCGACTCCGCCTCGATCCGCGATGTGTTGCTGTTTCCCTATATGCGCCCGGAGGCTTGAACCATGTGGTACGCCATCATCGGCACTGACAATGCAAACTCGCTGGAAGCGCGCAAGTCCGCGCGTCCGGCGCATCTGGCCCGCCTGCAGCAGTTGCAGGACGAAGGCCGCATGTTGCTGGCCGGTCCGTTTCCGGCGATCGACGCGGAAGATCCGGGTCCGGCCGGTTTCAGCGGCAGCCTGATCGTGGCCGAGTTCGCCTCGCTGGCCGATGCGGAAAGCTGGGCCAGCGCCGACCCCTACCTTGCTGCCGGCGTGTATCGCGAGACCTCGGTCAAACCGTTCCGCAAAGTACTGCCGTGAGATGGGCGCGGCGATGACCGGGAAGCCCGTCATTGAACAGATCCGCGAACGCCTGCAAGCCGCGTTCGCGCCCAGCGATCTGGAAGTGGTCGACGAGGGGCACAAGCATGCCGGCCATGCGGGGGAGGGCAAGGGCCACTTCCATGTGCGGATCGTCAGCGCCGCGTTTGCCGGCCAGCTGCCGATCAAGCGCCACCGGATGATCTATGCGGCGCTCGACGGGTTGATGGATAAAGGCATCCATGCGCTGTCGATCGATGCTGTTCAAGATAAATAACATATGTTTATGGCTGACTATTGAAGTAAAACTTCACATGAAACCGCATTGCAGCGCCGCCCCGCGTTTGGCACAGTGCCCTGTCGCCCGACCAGCGGGCGTTACCTGACCGACCCCCTACTGATGACCGCATGCGCCTGAGCACGATCAAACTCGCCGGTTTCAAGTCCTTCGTGGACCCGACCACCTTGCATCTGCCGAGCAACATGATCGGCGTGGTCGGCCCGAACGGCTGCGGCAAATCCAACATCATCGACGCGATCCGCTGGGTGATGGGCGAGAGCGCGGCCAGCCGCCTGCGCGGCGATTCGCTGACCGACGTGATCTTTTCCGGTTCCAACTCGCGCAAGCCGGTGGGGCAGGCCACGGTCGAGCTGATCTTCGACAACGCGGACGGTTCCATCCAGGGCGAGTACGGCCAGTACGCCGAGATCTCGGTGAAGCGCCAGGTCACCCGCGACGGCCAGTCCGCGTATTACCTCAATGGCGCGCGCTGCCGCCGCCGCGACATCACCGACTTGTTCCTCGGCACCGGTCTCGGGCCGCGCAGCTACTCGATCATCGAACAGGGCATGATCAGCCAGATCATCGATGCGCACCCCGAAGAGCTGCGCATGCATCTGGAGGAGGCCGCCGGCATCTCCAAGTACAAGGAGCGCCGCAAGGAAACCGAAAGCCGCATCAAGGCCACCCGCGAGAACCTCGACCGCGTGCGCGACGTGCGCGACGAGGTCGACAAGCAGCTGGAACACTTGAATCGCCAGGCCCGCGCGGCCGAGCGCTGGAAGGCGCTGAAGGAAGAGCAGACGCGCAAGGAAGCCGAGCTGCGCGCGCTGGAATACCGCGGCCTGAAAAGCCAGCACGAAGGCGAAGGCGCGGATTTGACCGCCGCCGAGATCGAGATCGAGAAACAGCTGGCCGGCCAGCGCCAGATCGAAGCGCAACTGGAAAGCGTGCGCGAGCGCCACACCGACGCCAGCGAGCATCTGAACGCGGTGCAGGGCGATGTCTACAAGGTCGGCGCCGAGATCGCACGGGTCGAGCAGCAGGTACGCCACAATCGCGAAACCGCCGATCGCCTGCAGCGCGCCCATGGCGAGGCCGAACGCGAACATGCCGAGCTGGCCGCGCATATCGCCAACGACAGCGGGCAGGTCGAGACGTTGCGCATGGCTTTGGCCGAAGGCGAACCGAAACTCGAAGCCTTGCAGCAGATGCAGGACGATACCGCTGAAGCCCAGCGCGACACCGAGGCGAAGCTGGCCGACTGGCAGCAGCGCTGGGACAGCCACACCCGCAACGCCGGCGAATCCAACCGTGCCGCCGAAGTGGAGCGCACCAAACTCAACTATCTGGATCGCCAGGCGATCGACCTGTCACGGCGGCGCGAAGCGCTGGAAGCCGAGCAGAAAGCCACCGACGTCGCCGCCTTGGATGCCGCCGGCGAGCAGTTGCACAGCGAACACGACACCCAGCGCGAGCGCGTCGAAACTCTCGGCAGCCTGCTCGATCAGCACAAATCCAGCCACGAGAAGGTGCAGGAAGACGAGCGCCAGGTGCAGTCGGCGCTGAACGAGGCACGCCAGCAATTACAGACCGCGCGCGGCCGGCATGCCTCGCTCGAAGCGCTGCAGCATGCAGCCCTCGGCCAGGAAGAAAGCGCCGCGAGCGGCTGGCTGGCCCGCCTCGGACTGACCAAATCGCGTCGCCTCGGCGAATCGCTGCAGGTCGAGGCCGGTTGGGAAACCGCGGTGGAAACTGCGCTGAGCGGCTTCCTGGACAGCGTGCTGGTGGACGGCGCGCATGCGCTGGCCGCCGAGTTCGGCGCGCTCGAGAACGCCGATATCGCACTGCTCGATGCCGCCGACGGTGGGATCAACACCGCCGGCACGCTGGCCGCACATGTGCGCGGACCCGCTGCGGCGATGGCGATCCTCGGCCACGTGCTGACCGCCGAGTCGCTCGCCGACGCTCACCAGCGAGTGGTCTCGCTGTCCGCGCTGGCGCCGTACCAATCCGTGATCACACGCAGCGGCGAGTGGCTGGGTCCGGGCTGGGCGCGCGTGCGCCGTGCGCAGGGCAGCCAGGTCGGCGTGCTGGCGCGCGAGCGCGAGATCCGCCTGCTGGCCGACCAGATCGCCACGCTGGAAGCGCAGCTGGAGGAAGCCAGCGAACAACTCGATAGCTTGCGTACCAGCAAGTTCGAAGCCGAACGAGCGCGCGACGATGCGCAGCGCGAGCTGTACAACGCACACCGTCGCCAGTCGGAACTGGCCGGCCAGCTGCAAAGCCATCGCGGCAAGCTGGAAACCGCGCGCGCCCGTGCCGAAAAGGTCAATGGCGAGCTGTCGGACCTGGCCACCCAGATCGACGAATTGCAGAGCCAGACCCGCGAAGCGCGGGCGCGGCTGGACGAATCGGTCGGCTTGATGGGCGACCTGGAAGACCAGCGCCGCGAACTGGAAAACGAGCGTCGTGCCCTGCTCGAGGCCCGCGAGGAAGCGCGCATGAACGCGCGCGAAGCCGCCGACCAGTCGCACTCGCTGGCCCTGGCGCTCGAGTCCAAACGCTCCTCGCTGGCTTCGCTGGAGCAGGCGCTGGGTCGCATGGACAGCCAGTTGCGGCAGATCGAGTCGCGCCGTGCCGAAATCACCGAGCAGCTCGCGGCCGGCTCCGACCCGATCGCCGAACTCGAAGCCGAGCGGCAGACCTATCTCGATCAGCGCCTGCTGGTCGACAAACAGCTGGTCGAAGCGCGCCGTGCGCTGGAAGACTGCGACCTCGAATTCCGCAAGCTGGAGCAGCAACGGCATCTGGCGGAGCAGGGCTTGTCCGCGCTGCGCGAGAGCCTCTCCGCGAAACGCCTCGCCGCGCAGGCGCTGCATATGCGTGCCGAGCAGCTGGCCGAAGCGATCACCGCGTCAGGCCTGGAACTGGAAACCTTGCTGGCCGAGCTGGCCGAAGACATCGATGCGAACCAGTGGCGCCAGCAGCTGGCCGACATCGGGCAGAAAATCGCCCGCATCGAACCGGTCAACCTCGCCGCGATCCAGGAACACGCCGAGCAGAGCGAGCGCAAGACCTATCTGGACAATCAGCTCGCCGATCTGGTCAGCGCGATGGAAACACTGGAAGGCGCGATCAAGAAGATCGATCGCGAGACCCGCCAGCGCTTCAAGGAGACCTTCGACAAGGTCAACGCCGGCGTGCAGGAGCTGTTCCCGCGGCTGTTCGGCGGCGGCCATGCCTATCTCGAACTGACCGGCGACGACCTGCTCAATACCGGCGTGTCGATCATGGCGCGCCCGCCGGGCAAGCGCGTCTCCAATATCACCTTGCTCTCCGGTGGCGAGAAAGCACTGACTGCCGTAGCCTTGGTGTTCGCGATCTTCGGTCTCAACCCCGCGCCCTTCTGTCTGCTCGACGAGGTGGACGCACCGCTGGATGAGGCCAACGTCGGCCGTTTCTCCAGCCTGGTCCGGGAGATGAGCGAAAAGGTGCAATTCATCTTCATCAGCCACAACAAGGCCACCATGGAAGCGGCTACCCAACTGTGCGGCGTCACCATGCGCGAGCCGGGCGTATCGCGACTGGTGCAGGTGGATCTCGCCGAAGCGGCTAAACTGGCCGGAGCTGCCTGAGGAGTCCCTAATGACGCTGCAACCTGTGCTTGCCTTTGCCTGGAACCCTGCCGTCGGCATTCCGTTGTTGATCGTGGGCCTGATCGCGCTGGCGCTGATCTGGCTGTTCGGTCAGCCGAAGAAAGAGCAGGGCAAACGTCGAATCGTGCCCAGCCAGCACGGCGGCGAACGTCGCGAACCGACTCTGGGCGAGCAGGCGGATGGCGAAGAGCCATCGTTCAGCGCATTCGGGCCGGCCATCGACGATCCCCTGGCCGGCGACGTCAAGCCCCAGCAAGGCGAACTCGAAGTGGGCTTGCGCGAAGAGCTTGAGCGCCTTGGCGCCACCCTCTCGGGTCAACGCGCGCAGGCACCCGGCGCGCCGACACCAGATCCGGTCGCGACAAAGACCAGCAAGCCCCAGCCCAAGCTGGCCGATCATGTTTCCTCGATCATCGACGCCTTGCGTGCGCCCAGCTCCAGCGAGCCTGCACCTCAGGCGCCGGCTCCTCCAGCGTCGGCACCCGCACCCGCAACGACCACCACCAGCGGCACACCGCCGCGTTCGGATCTCGGTCGACGCCCGGCACAACTGCCGGTCGAACGCATCGTCACGCTATTCGTGGTGGCGCGCGAAGGCGGCCACTTCAATGGCCCGGACCTGGTCGTGGCCGCCGAGAAGGCCGGCCTCGAATTCGGCGACATGGGCATCTATCACCGCCTGGTCGACGGCAAGCGCGAGCTCGGGCCGATCTTCAGCGTCGCCAACATGCTCAAACCCGGCAACTTCGACCTTGCCCGCCTGGATGCCTTGCATACGCCCGGCGTGAGCTTCTTCATGACCTTGCCGGCGCCGTTGCCCGCATTGGATGCCTGGGATGCGATGCTGCCCACCGCCCAGCGTCTTGCCGAACTGCTGGATGGCCAGGTACTCGATGAAGAGCGCAATGCCCTTGGTCGCCAGCGCATCGCCCACATCCGCGATCAACTGCGCGGCTGGGACCGCGACCACGAAGGCAAGGCGATCATCTTCGGCCGCTGAGCGATGTCTGTTCGAGCAGGTGTGTTGATGCATGCAGGCCGGCGCCGCCGGTAGTCAAACTTGCGCGCACGCCTTGTCGATTGTTCGCACCTATCGTCGAGCGAACATCGCCAAGATCAGAGCATTCCCAGCAGCAACGCCTTCGCCACGGCCTGGGTCTTGTTGGTGACGTCGAGCTTGGTCAGGCTGCTGGTGATATGGAATGTCACGGTGCGCTCGGAGATGCCGAGAATCCTCCCGATCGCTTCGGCCGTTTTGCCAGCGGCGCTCCATCGCAAGACTTCTCTTTCGCGCGCTGTCAATTCGATCTCGAAGACCGGCAGGAGCCTTCGCATTTCTATCGCGCCGATCAGTCCATGGATGGTATGTGACAGCCAGACCATCTGCATCTCGGTCTCGGCCAATTCGGCCTCGGTCACGGTTTGATGCGATCGCGCCAGAGAAAGCATGCCCGTCGTCATGTACTTGCCGTGGGTGGCCAATGCCCATCCGTGACGTATTCCATGCGCTCGGGCTTCCTCCCAGAAAGCCGGCTGGGTTTCGAAAAGATCATCACTCCATACAACCGGAGACATCTCTCGCGATGTGCGCTGAATGAGCGGATCGATCTCGAGATAATTGTTCGCGAAATAATGCTCCAGCCAATGCGCGGGATAGGTGCTCGCCCATGTCACGCTGGGCTGCGACATCGGGAAGGGCATACGCAGGACGTAAGAGCAGTATTCGAAGCCCAGGTCTCGCACTATGACGGCGAGTTCTTTCAGCAGCTCGGCAGATGAATCCGCCGGCGACGTAAGCCTGCTCAAGCAATCTTCGCGCCAAGCATTCACTTTGTGGCCCCATGTGGATCTGCAAAAACTGACAGTTGGTCGCCTTATGTGTAGGCGGTGTACGGTAACGTTCTGGCGTATCGGGTCATGTAGGAAAGCGCTGTGAGCTCACCGTCGTCTTCATCTGCAGTTGCCCCGAAACTATCTTCGGATGGCTATATACGTCTAACTCTCGATGCGTTTTTAAGCCTGAGCTTCCCGCAAAAGCTGGCCTGGGAGGATAAATGTCTTCAGGAGGATCTTATCGGAAGCTGTGTTCCCGCTTTCCGTGCAGGATATTGTGAATGGGCAACCGATGATATGCCCCTGGTCAGCATAGGTTGGGCCTGGTTTGGGTTGGCTGATGGGCAAAAATTCCTTGCTCCAGGCGGGGTGAGCAGCAACATCATGTTCGTGACGCAGACCAATTACGACTTGGGTATGCCCAAGACCAACGAGTTGTTATGTGCATGGCTGGCCTGCGAATGCTGGCAGCCCATCGAGATCGCCTACGCGCTGTAACGCTGTACCGCCGTTTCCCCTAGCCATGCTCCGGGCAACCCTCCCGTCGCTCTTGGGGCAAGGCCAGATGTGTCCAATGCCCCGTACTCGCAGCTGCCCCCTGCGGCTACTGTAGGAACATACAGTTATAGTCGGGCGAAAATCATTCTTCAATGCCGTGTCTCTTAGAGGGGGAGGCGCGGCATATGTTCACGGTAGTGAAGGGAGCTGGAAACCAGCTCGTACCCGGCCTCGAAGCGGCGCTCGCCATTTACCGGTACGAAATATTCGTAGAGACCTTACGCTGGCAGTTGCCGGTCAAGAATGGCTTGGAGCTTGACCAGTTCGATCGCCCGGAAACGTTGTACGTCATTGTTCAGGACGCACACGGGGCGGTGTGTGGCTGCGCCCGTCTGCTGCCCACAACCCGGGCCTACCTGCTCGACGAAGTCTTCCCCGGTCTCATGAATGGCGCACCCTCGCCACATGCACCGGAAGTTTGGGAACTGTCGCGGTTCTCGACAAAAGTCATCGGAGAGAAGACGCCGCCTTCCCGCGAGGAGGCGAGGAAGCGCTTCTGTGATCTTTTTTCCGCTGTCGCCGAGATGGCGATCGAGCAAGGTGCTGCCCGGCTGATCACTTTCACCGCCGTGGGGGTTGAAAGAATTCTCCGGATGATCGGTATGCACGCGCATCGCGTCGGACCGCCCCAACTGATCGATGGCGAGCCTGTCCTGGCCTTGTGGATCGAATTGGACGATCAGACGCGGCGAGCGCTGGGTCTCCCGGCGGCCGAATTGAGCGAAGTACGGCATTAGCAGGTTGTTGAACAACAACCTGTTAGAAACGAGCTTCGTCGACGATGGCGGCGGGACGAGTGCAGGCCGGGCAAGGAGCGGTTTACGAGTGATCGGGATGTGATCCCTTCTCATACGCGCGGGGTGTGATCGTGGACTGAGATGAATATCTCTTTGCTGACACGGCTTGCCGGATGTCTGTATATGACGGTGTTTGCCTCATCACCCGTCGTTGCAGCGAGTGGGCGGTTGACGTTCTCGGGCGCCATTGCCGAGCCCACCTGCGGTACCGCGGCTGTGGCCGATATGAGGGCTTCGGTCGATCCAACGCGAACCGACGTCGAGGCAAAACGACTGTCCTGCGGCAAGCCTGGTAGCGCGAAGAACGTTGCACCGGTCACGTATAGATTGGTTACGGTGCGCCTTTCGGGCGCGGTATCGGATCCGGTACTGAAGTATTTCGATGAATATGTGAAAGCGAATCAGCCCGACATGGAGGATCCGCTGCTGCTGACGCGGACTTACGAATGACGGTCGCGGCGCAAACTTCACGACGTGGCGGTGCTGCCGGGACTCAACGTTCGCGCGAGCCACGTCGTCATGGGGCAAGGTTTGCAGTGCACCGGCGAACATTGACTCCTGGAATACGATAAAAATGACCAGCCAGTATGTCGTCTTCATGTTGGGCGACCAGCGCTGCGCCCTGAACCTGTATTCGGTGGACCGCGTAGTACACATGGTGAAGATCACCTTGTTACCCAAGGCGCCGGCCATTGTTCTTGGTGTAGTCAATGTGCAGGGGAACGTCATACCGGTCATCGATGTTCGCCGTCGATTTGCTCTCCCGCAGCGTCAGATATCGCTGAACGACCATCTTGTCGTCACGCATACAGCTCGGCGTTCGTTCGCATTGGTGGTGGATGCGGTGGTGGATGTCGTCGAGTGCCAGGAACAAAGCCTGGCGATGACGAAGAGCATCCTCCCCACGGCCGAATATCTGGAAGGCGTCATGAAGCTCAAAAGCGGACTGGTCCTCATCCATGATCTCGAGGCATTCCTTTCAATGGAAGAAGAAGATTCCCTGAATCGCGCGATGGACGCCGGTCGAGGCGCATGATACCTCGCGCCTCCCTTTCTCGGCCGCTGTTGATGCAGCTCAGCGAACTGCTCGCCGCAAGAATGGGGTTGCACTTTCCCACAAGATGCTGGGGCGATCTTGCGCGAGGTGTTGCGGCTGCCGCACCGAGCTTCGGCATGTCGGATGCGGAGTCATGCGCCCGTTGGCTTCTGTCCACCTCCCTGACAAGAGGGCAGATAGAGACCCTGGCCAACCATCTGACCGTCGGCGAGACCTATTTCTTTCGCGACGAATGCAGTTTCGACGTGCTCGAACACCACGTACTCCCGCCGCTCATTCGCCAGTGCGAGCAGGCGGGCAGGCCGCTTCATATCTGGAGTGCCGGCTGCTGTACCGGCGAAGAGCCATACTCGATTGCCATGCTTCTGGACCGCCTGACGGCGCCATCCAAAGCCTGGAACGCGCGCATCCTGGCTACCGACATCAATCCGGCTTTCCTGCGCAAGGCGGCTGAGGGCATTTACGCGGAATGGTCGTTTCGTGCGACGCCGGCCTGGGTCCGGGAACGCTATTTCGTTGAGGGCAGGCATTCCCGCTTTGAAATCCGGCGCGCTATTCGCGATCGGGTGGAATTTGCCTACCTCAATCTTGCCGACGATGTTTACCCGTCGCCCACGAATGGCACGAGCGATGTAGACGTGATTTTTTGTCGCAATGTGCTTATGTATTTCACGCCGCTGCAGGCGGAAAAAATCGTTGAAAATTTCCGTCGCTCTCTGGTCAGCGGTGGCTGGCTTGTCGTAAGCCCGGCAGAGACATCCAACAGTCTGTTCTCACGCTTTTCGGCCGTCAGCTTTTCCGGAGCAACTTTTTACTGCAAGTCCCCGAACACGAAATTGCAGGATATGGCGACCATTTTCCCCGCCGCATTGTCTTGCCAAGAGCCTGACGCCTGTCCGCTGGAATGCTTGGTTAACGACGCATCTCCCGCAACGGTTACGCGCGAAATGCCATTGCACCAGGAGCGCTGGTCGACGCCATTCCAATGGGAGGCGGACGATCGCGCCGCGCACATCCACGCCAACAAGGGAAGCCTTGTCGAAGCCGCCGAGTATTGCGAAAGAGCGGTAGCCGCCGACAAGCTGAATCCTGCACGCTTGTATCTTCTGGCCGCGATCCGCCGGGAGCAGGGCCAGGATGAGCTTGCCGCACAGTCGCTGACGCGTGCGCTGTACCTCGATCCGCGTTTCGTGCTCGCGCATTTCGCGCTGGGCAACATTTGCCTGGCGCAAAGCTCGCGCGGCGAAGCGGAGCGGCATTTCAGGAACACCCTCGATCTCCTGCATAGGCACTCGCCGGATGAAACCGTGCCTGAGTCGGAAGGGCTGAGTGCCGGTCAGCTTGCGGAAATTGTCACATCGGTGTTGTCCGGCCTGTCGAGTACCTAGTCGGTTGAAGCATGAAGAGGATGCGCATATGAGCTCGCATGGATCTAGGCCACAAAGGCAGGAGAGAGAGACTGTCGACTGGCGCGGCATGGAGGAGCGCATGTTGGCCGTCTGCGCTGCGATCGAACGAGGTTGGGCACCTTCAGCAGAAGAAGTCGAACGTATTCTGAAAGCGAGGGCATGGGCCCTGGCTCTGGAGCTCGCGCCGGCGGAAGCCGCCGATGTGCGCATCGAAGTGGTGGATTTTCTCCTGGCTTATGAGCACTACGCCATCGAGTCTCGCTACGTTCGCGAGGTCTATCCCCTTGAAAGCCTTACGCCAGTGCCATGCGCACCGGCATTCGTGCGCGGCGTAATCAATCTGAGGGGCGAGATTCTCTCGGTCATCGATATCAAGACATTTTTCGACCTTCCGGTGCGGGGACTTACCGACCTAGACAAGGTCATCGTGCTCCAGTCCGGGAACATGTCTTTTGGCATTCTCGCCGATGCGATCACCGGTGTTCGCCGTATTCCAACGGCTGATATCCAGGCGTCCCTGCCCACGCTCAGGGATATACGTACGGCCTACCTGCGCGGGGTGACATCCGATCGCACCGTCATTCTCGATGCCGACAAGCTCCTATTCGACACGAACATCATCGTGCGCCAGCTGGTGAACGAATAGACGGGCAACCCGACCTGAACAGAGTCACCTGAGGAGACCGCAAGATGAAATGGACCATCGGAACAAAAGTAGGAGCCGGCTACGCGCTTGCCTTGTTCATTCTTGTGGTTATCGGCTTTGTTTCGTACCGAAATACAAGCGGCTATATCGTTGCGACGCAGCGGAGATCCAGCACCTATCAGGCGATCGAGAATTTCGAGAAAGTGCTATCGGCCTTGAAAGATACCGAAACGGGACAGCGCGGCTATTTGATCGTCGGTGAAGACAGTTATCTGGCGCCGTATGAGACGGGCAAGGCGGCCGTGATCACGGCACTGAAAAATCTCCGGCAGCAAGTACAGGACGAGCGAAGCCAGCAACGCTTGCTTGATGCGCTGGATCCGCTCATCGCGGCCAAATTTGCCGAGCTCAAGGAAACCATCGATTTGCGCAGGGACAAGGGCTTTGATGCTGCGACGAAAGTGGTGCAAACCAATAAGGGAAAGGAAATCATGGATGAAATACGACAGAAGATCGCGGACGGGAAGAACGAGGAAGAAGCCTTATTGGCGCAATGGGACACCGAGGTCAATGCGAGTGCAAGACAGACGATTTTCACCATCGTGTACGGCATTCCACTGGCCCTTGTCGTGCTGGTCGTCTTCGGCTTTCTGCTGACGCGCACCATTACCCGCCAGTTGCGGGAAAGCATTACCTTGCTGTCCTCCTCCGCCGCAGAGATCCTGGCCACCACCAGCCAGGTTGCCGCCGGCGCAACCGAAACCGCTGCCGCGGTGAGCGAGACAACCGCCACCGTGGAGGAAGTCAAGCAGACCGCGCAACTCGCGAGCCAGAAAGCACGCTACGTTTCCGACAGCGCACAGAAGGCCTCGGATGTTTCGCAGACAGGCCGCAGGGCGGTCGATGACGCGGTGCAGGGGATGCACCATATCCAGGAACAGATGGAGTCCATTGCCGAGAGCATCGTTCGCCTGAGCGAGCAGAGCCAGGTCATCGGCGAAATCATCGCCACAGTCAATGGTCTGGCCGAGCAGTCAAACCTGCTCGCTGTGAATGCTGCCATCGAGGCCACCAAGGTCGGTGAACTGGGCAAGGGTTTTGGCGTGGTGGCACAGGAGATCAGGAGTCTTGCCGAGCAGTCCAAGCAGGCCACGGCCCAGGTGCGGACCATTCTCGGCGACATTCAGAAGGCTACCAGCGCCGCCGTGCTCGCCACAGAGCAGGGCAATAAGGCAGTGGAGGCCGGGGTCAAGCAAACCCGCGAGACCGGTGAGTCCATCCGCTTGCTCGCTGACAGCGTCAATCAAGCGGCGCAGGCCGCTACCCAGATTGCAGCCTCCAGCCAGCAGCAGATGGTGGGCATGGACCAGGTGGCCATGGCGATGGAGAGCATCAAGCAGGCCAGTACCCAGAATGTCGCCGGAACGCGCCAGGCTGAAGTTGCCGCGCAGGGCCTGCATGAGCTCGGGCAGAGGCTGGGCGCTTTGATCGGGAGCAGGTCCGCCTGAACCGGATCAGGAGGCCAAGATCATGGTCAATATAAGCGACGAACTGCTGAAAAAACTCATGGTGGTCTTCCGGAGCGAAGCCGATGAGCACCTTCGGGCGATGTCGTCGGGCCTGCTTGCGCTGGAAAAGGCACAGGCGCCGGATCAGCGTGTGGACATCGTGGAGGCCATATTCCGCGATGCGCATAGCCTGAAGGGCGCCGCCCGGGCGGTGAACCTGACGCTGATCGAATCGGTATGCCAGTCACTGGAAAGCGTGTTCGCCGCATTGAAAAGAGAGCGACTCGATCTTTCGCCATTCCTGTTCGATCTTCTTCATGAGGCTATCGCCGTCCTCGGCAGGCTGCTTGCAGCAGAGGCGCCTGGAGGGCATCAGCAGTCCTCGGTCAGTGCATTGACACGACGGCTGGACGAGGCATCAAAAGGGGTGGCAGTCGCCCTTGCGGCCCTTGCTGAGCCGGCCGCGAGCGGCGTGGCGCACATGCCGCCCGTGACGCCTGGTCTGGTGCCGGAGACGGTCAGGGTTTCCACCACGAAACTCGATGCGGTGATGCGCCAGGCTGAGGAGTTGTTGGTGCCACGTCTGGCGGCAACCCAGCGCGCCAGCGAATTGCGCGCGACAACGGCAGCTCTCGCTGTCTGGAAAAAACGACGCCTCGACATTCAACCGGCATTGCGGACCGTCGAGCGTGCGCTTTCGCCGGCGAAACAAGAGACACGACGAATCGATGGGCACGACGGTACGGTCAACGGCTCGACTGCCGGGAGGCGTGAGTTGGCCACGCTGTTCGAATATCTGGATGCCGAACAGCTGCACATGAAAGTGCTGGAGGAACGGTTGGTCAGCATGAGCCACTCCGCCGAGCACGATCGACGCGTGCTGGCCGGGATGACCGAGGGCCTGCTGCACGACGTCAAGGAGATGCAGCTGCTGCCCTTTGCATCGTTGCTCGAGATCCTGCCGCGCTACGCACGCGAGCTGGCCCGCGAGCAGGGCAAGGACGTGGAACTGGTGATTCAAGGGGGTGAAATCGAAATCGACCGACGCATCCTGGAGGCGATGAAGGATCCGCTCATCCATCTATTGCGCAACAGCATCGATCACGGTATCGAGAAACCCGCGGTGCGTGAAACCAGGCACAAGCCACCGCGTGGAACGATAACGCTGGCCATTTCGCAGAAAGACAGCGGCAACGCCGAGGTTCTCGTGGCCGATGACGGCGCAGGCATCGATGCGGCGTTGGTGAATGCTGCCGCCGACAGGCTCGGCAGCAGTTCCGCGGTGAATGGGCGACGTACCGGTGAGCACGATGCGTTGGCGCTCATCTTTGCCTCGGGCGTCAGCACGAGTCCCATCATCACGGATGTCTCCGGACGCGGACTCGGGCTCGCCATCGTACGGGAAAAAGTCGACGGTCTGGGTGGAAGCATCAAGGTCGAATCGCAGCGCGGCGTCGGCACAGCCTTCCGGATCATCCTGCCGTTGATGCTGGCCAATTTCAGGGGAGTCATCGTTCATGCCGGTGGACAGCTTTTCGTCATACCTGCAGCCAATGTCGAGCGCGTGATGAGCGTGGCACGGAAGGACGTGCGGACCGTGGAAAACCGGGAGACGATCTCGCTGGACGGCCAAGCGGTTGCCATGGTGCGGCTCGGCGACGTATTGGCGCTGCCGCGATCGCGTGAGGTCGGTCCGCAAGCGGAGGCGATGGAGGTAGCGGTTCTCGGTCAGGGCGGCGTGCGCATCGCGTTTGGCATCGAGAAAATCCTTGGCGAGCAGGAGGTGCTGGTCAAATCGCTTGGACCGCAATTGGTGCGCGTGCGCAATATCGCAGGTGCAAGCGTGCTGGGTACGGGCCAGGTGGTGCCGGTGCTGAATGTCTCCGACCTGCTGAAATCGGCGGTGAGGCATGTGGTACTTCCCGCGCTTCTCGATGATCACCTGACGGTGGTGAAACCCGGAAGGGTGGACAAGCCATCCATCCTGGTCGTGGAGGACTCGATCACTTCACGCTCACTGCTCACGGGCATCCTGGAGTCGGCAGGTTATCGCGTCACTGCAGCAGTGGATGGCATCGACGGATATACGACGCTCAAGACCGGCGCATTCGACCTGGTCGTCTCCGACGTCGAGATGCCGCGCATGGACGGCTTCGATTTCACGGCCAAGGTGCGTGCCGACAAGAAGCTTGCGCAGCTGCCGGTGGTGCTTGTCACGGCACTGGAATCGCGCGAGCACCGCGAACGTGGCATCGACGCTGGCGCCAACGCCTATATCGTGAAAAGCAGTTTCGATCAAAGCAATCTGCTGGAAGTAATACGGAGGTTGCTGTGACGCTGCAGGTCCAAGGTGCCGAATATCCTTACTCAGGCAAGGCCGACCCAGCGGCAGGGAGCAAGCATCGCCCCATGGGAAAACGCCATGAAGCGAAGCCACTGATCAACGTCCTGGTGGTGGAAGATTCGCCGGTGGTGCGCGAGTTTCTGATTTACGCGCTCCATTCGGATCCCTGTATCCGCGTGATCGGCACTGCATGCAACGGCGAAGAGGCGCTCGACGCCGTGCGCCACTATCGGCCCGACGTGATCACGATGGACATCCACATGCCGAAGATGGGTGGCTTGGAGGCCACGCGCCGGATCATGGAAACCGACCCCAGACCGATCGTCATCGTCAGCGGAAGTCGCGACAGCGGGGAGGTGATGACGGTGTTCGAGGCGATGGAGGCTGGTGCGCTGGCTGTACTGTCGCCGCCGGCGGGCATCGGTCATCCGGATCATGAGGCCACGGTGAGGGAGCTGGTGCAGAAGGTGAAACTGATGTCGGAGGTCAAGGTAGTGCGGCGCTGGCCCAAGGTGCAGCACAGTCCGCCGGCTCCGAGTCCGGTGGAGATAACGCTTGCGAATGCGCCGACGGCAGTGAGGGTGGTCGCTATTGGAGCTTCAACCGGTGGGCCGCCGGCTCTTCACACCATACTCAGAAGCTTGCCGAAGACGTACGCGGCGCCGCTGCTGATTGTTCAGCACATGGCGACCGGATTCATCGATGGCTTCGTCGCATGGCTGGCGCAATCGTCCGCTCTGCCGGTCCATGTGGCAGTCCATGACAGCCTTGTTCTTCCGGGACACGTGTACATCGCGCCCGACGATCACCAGATGAAAGTGGGGCAAACCGGCAGGATCGTTCTGACCAGGGACGATCCCGAAAACGGATTGCGCCCGTCGGTGTCCTACCTGTTCCGCTCGATCGGAGATGTCTACGGACGCGAAGCCGTCGCAGGCCTGCTCTCCGGCATGGGGCGCGATGGCGCCGAGGAGCTGCGGCGATTGAGGGAGAGGGGCGCGGTCACTTTCGCCCAAGACAAGGAAAGCTCGGTCGTGCACGGCATGCCAGGGGAGGCGATCAGGCTCGATGCAGCGATGCTCGTCCTTTCCCCGGAGAAGATTGCCGGAGCATTGGTGAGCCTGCTGAACCACCGACGCGGGAATACGTAGATGGAGTCGCTCCATGAGATCCGGGAAGAATAAGAACAGAAGCCTTGAAGTTCTTGTCGCCGAGGACAGTCCGACCCAGGCGGAAAGGCTGCGGTATCTGCTTGAGGAACAGGGCTACTCGGTCACCGTTGCCTCGGACGGCAAACAGGCGCTGGCCGCGGCCCGGCAAGGCAAACCGGCGCTGATCGTCAGCGACGTCATGATGCCGGAAATGGACGGCTTCACGCTGTGCGGAGAAATCAAGCGCGACGACCAGCTCCGCGATGTGCCGGTGATCCTGCTCACTACGCTTTCCGACGTGCGGGACATCATGAAGGGTTTGGAATGCGGCGCCGACAACTTCATTCGAAAGCCTTATGAAGAGCACTATCTGCTTGCCAGAGTCGACTACCTGCTGATGCATCAGGAGTTGCGCAAGAGCCAGAAAATGCAGATGGGTGTGGAAATTTATCTCGGTGGGCAAAGGCATTTCATTACCGCCGAGCGCCAGCAGATCGTGGACTTGTTGATCTCGGTCTACGAAGAGGCGGTACATATCGGTGAAGAGCTCAAAGCGCGCCAGCGCGAACTGGCGGACTCCAACTGCACGCTGACCGGGCTCTACCATGTCGCCGAGGGGCTGAATCGCGCGATTAGCGAGCACGAAGTATGCAAGCAGGCACTTGAGCATGCAGTGGAATTGCCGGGGGTGCAGGCAGGCTGGATTTTTCTCCTGACCGACGATGTCTTCCGCATCGAGGCAGTGCATAACCCGCCGTCGGGATTGTTTGACCCGAACATCGCGGAAACCCCGTGCGAATGCCAGCGCCGTTTTCTTGCTGGCGAGATGAACAGCGTCACCCATACCCTGCAGTGTCAGCGGCTGGACCGCGCCAACGGCGGTACGGACCGCTCGTGCTGCCATGTCAGCATTCCGCTGTGGAGCGGCGACCGGCGCCTCGGCGTAATGAATCTGGTCAGGGTGGAGCAAAGCCTGTTCAGGGATGATGAGCTGGAAACGCTTTACGGAGTCGGGCATCAGGTGGGAATCGCGCTGGAACGCGCCAGATTGCACGAACACCTGGAGCTGCTGGTGGAACAGCGGACGGCGGCGCTCACGGCGGAGGTCATCGAACGCAAGAGCGCCGAGAAACGCTTCCACGCGCTCTTCGAATACGCACCGGATGCGGTCGTGATGATCGACCAGCAAGGTACGATCATGCTCGTCAACCGCCAGGCGGAGACCACATTCGGTTACGCGCGGGACGAACTGCTCGGCCAGCCGGTCGAAAAGCTCATGCTGGGAGCTTTTCGTCGTGCGCATGTCGAATCACGCGAAGACTTCCTGCGGCATGCCGTTCCCCGGACGATGGGTGGGGACATGCTCAACCTGAGCGGTTTGCGCAAGGATGGAACCACCTTTCCGGTAGACATCAGCCTGAGTCCCATGGAGCTGGAAGGCGGCATCGTGGTGGCTGCAACGGTGCGGGACGTGACCCAGCGCAAGGCGCACGAAGCGAGGATTGCCCGCCTCAACCGGATATACAGCGTACTGAGCAGCATCAATGCCACGATCGTGCGCGCCCGGGAACGTCACCAGCTTTTCGCCGAGGTCTGCCGCATCGCGGTAGACCTCGGCCAGTTCGTTTTTGTCTGGATCGGCATGCTCGATGTGGATTCGGGGATGGTCACGCCTGTAGCGAGAGCAGGCCATGACGAAGGGTACCTGTCCCGGTTAAGCATGGGTGCCGTGGAAGATGCGCGTACGGTCAGTTGCACGCTGACAGCGCGCACCCTGGCCGCGCAGCAGCCGGTAATCTGCAATGACGTTGCCACGGATGAAGTCATGCTGTCATCGCGGACCGAAGCATTGAGTCGCGGCTATCGCTCTGCGGCAATGTTTCCCCTGATGCTGGATGGCCGGGTGGTTGGCGTGCTTGCGCTCTATGCACCCGAACCTGGCGTTTTCGATGAAGAGGAGATGCGGCTACTGATCGAAACGGCCGGGGATATTTCCTTCGCGCTGGATCATCTCGAAAAAGACGATCGTCTCAATTATCTCGCCTATTACAACGCCATTACCGGATTACCGAACCGCACGCTTTTTGTGGATCGCGTCGCCCAGAAAATCAACGTGGCGCGCCACCATAACAAGCTGCTCTTCGTGATCGTGCTCGACTTGAATCGATTCAGCAGTATCAACGAGGCTCTGGGTCGCCAGGCTGGCGACGATCTCTTGCGCCAGATTGCCCAACGGCTGCAAGAAACGCTCGGTGAAACGGATATCGTCGCCCATTTTTCTGCAGATTGCTTCGGCATTTCGATCGACAACAGCGTGAAAAACGCAAACATTGTCCATGTCATGGAGAGCATCTTGTCAATAATCAGGGATAAGCCATTTGTGATAGGTGAGCAGGAGCTGCGTGTATCCGCCCGGGCTGGAATATCGTCCTATCCGGGTGACGGCCAGGGCATCGATACCATTCTGCACAATGCCGAATCGGCGTTGAAAAAATCGAAGGTAACGGCCGATAGGTATTTGTTCTACAAGCCGGCCTTCAATGTGATGGTCACTGAAAAATTATCGCTTGAGAACAAGCTTCGCCGGGCACTTGAAGAGGGGCATCTGGAGTTGCATTACCAGCCAAAAATCGATCTTTGCAGCCGGCAAATCAGTGGATTTGAAGCACTGTTGCGCTGGAACGATCCGGAAATGGGGTTGATATTGCCGATGAAGTTCATTCCCCTTCTCGAAGAGACTGGAATGATTCTGGAGGCTGGCCTGTGGGCTTTGGAAAAAGCGGTGTCGGATGCCTTGACGTGGCATTCGAAAGGCCTCGGGTCTCCGAGGGTGGCGGTGAATGTATCCGCGATTCAGCTGCAGCAGGACGATTTTGTTGACGTGATCGAGCGTGTCGTAAAAGGGGATCGGGATATGGCGAGCAGGCTCGAGCTCGAAATAACCGAAAGTCTGATCATGCACGACATCGCTTCAAATATTCACAAACTTCGATTGATTCGTGAAATGGGGGTGGCGTTGACCATCGATGATTTCGGTACCGGCTACTCTTCACTCAGCTACATCGCCAAGCTGCCGGTGACAACACTCAAAGTTGATCAGTCATTCATTGCCAACATGGTAAGTAATTCCGATGATTTGAGCATAGTGTCAACGATCATCTCGCTGGCGCACTCCCTGGGGATGCGTGTAGTGGCCGAAGGTGTCGAGACAAGTGAGCAGGAGAAATTCCTTCGGTTGCTCAAATGCGATGAAATTCAGGGCTTCCTGTTCAGTCAAGCGATTGTCGCCGAGAAGGTTGAGGAATTTTTAAAAGAAGGAACATTGCTGCCACGATGAGCTGTGCTTGACGCCGTTGCCATGGGCCGGGTTCTGGCCGGCGTACCGATAGTCGGTCTCGCTCAGATCGAACGCCGGACAATTGCGCCGGATCGTCATGCGCCCACTCGTCACGGGTTCGAGCAATCTCGCAGCGCCGAGCTCGGCCGCACTTTTGCCAGCGCTTCTCCGGCTTCCGGTGCTGAGGTCGGTATACATCTTCTTCAAGCCGTCTCTCCCTTGCTGTTCCTTCATTCGCGCCCCGCCGCTGCTCGCGCGTTGTTGCGATGCAACTTGTCACAATGTAAGTAAATATGAACTATAGGTTCGTATGTGAACCATCGTTGGTGGAACGACGGCCCAGGGCGTCATGTATCCGATCCAGCAAATACTTTTTCCGTGCGCGTGGTGGATCAACGATCACCCGGTGTCATCGGTGCCGCAAGAATGGGAGGTTGCAGCCATGCCGGGTTATCGCTTTCGACTGTATCTCGATGGGAATCGGCAATCCGATCAACCCTTAGCCGGCCGCCATTTCGACACATGGTTTTGCTCTCGACGACGGTCGGTGAGCGCTGGGGCAAAGGTCATGAGGCGCGCATGCACAAGCAAGATGGTGATGGCTGCCGGTTTATGGCTGGGGCTGGCCACTCTGTGCGGTTCGGCGGTTGCAGCAGATACGCGCCCACCGGATGCAGCAACGATCGAGAAGCAATGGGTGGCGGCCAACCGGCCGTACGACAAGGTGCGCCGGACCATTCTCGAGCAGACCCGCACGATTGCCTGGCAAGGGCCCATGCAGCCGGACTGGCAGAGCCTTGGCGGTTATCGCACTCCTGATTGGTATCGCGATGCCAAGTTCGGCATTTTCATCCACTGGGGCGTGTATTCGGTGGCGGCTTACAAGGGCGAGTGGTATCCGCGCCACATCTATGAGCGCAGTGGCGAATATTCCAATTATTACCAGCACCAGGTGGCGACCTACGGCCCGATGCCGCAGGTCGGTTACAAGAATCTGATTCCGCTTTTCAAGGCGGAACACTTCGATCCGCAGGCATGGGCCACGCTGTTCCGCGAAGCGGGCGCGCGCTACGTGGTGCCCGTGGCGGAACACCACGACGGCTTCGCGATGTACGACTCGAAGTTGTCGGACTGGACGGCGGTGAAGATGGGGCCGCATCGCGACGTGATCGGCGAGCTGGCTCGCGCCATTCGCGCGAAAGGCATGCGGCTGGGCTTGTCCTCCCATCGCGCCGAGCATGACTGGTTCTTCGACAACGGCCGCACCTTCGATTCCGACGTCAACGATCCGCGTTACGCGGCGCTGTACGGCCCGGCGCATGCTGTGACGTCGGGCAAGGGCGAAGACGGCAAGGAAGTCGACTGGACCTTCGTATCCGATGCGTATCTCGACGACTGGCTGGCGCGTTCGGCCGAAATCGTGCAGGACTATCACCCGGACCTGATGTACTTCGATTGGTGGGTCGGGCAGCCGCGCTTCCGTGGCGCGTTGGCCGAGTTCGCCGCGTTCTACTACAACCAGGCAGCGGCGCGGCAGCAGGGAGCTGTGCTTTTCTACAAGCTCGACAACATGCGTCCCGGCACTGGCACCATGAATATCGAGCGGGGGCAGGCGGCGGATATCCGCGAACAACCCTGGCAGACCGAAACCTCGGTGAGCGACGATTCCTGGGGCTATGCGGAAGGCGACACCTACAAGTCGCCGGACGAGGTCGTGCACCTGCTCGCCGATGTGGTCAGCAAGAACGGCAACTTGCTGTTGAACATCGGACCCAAGGCCGACGGCACTATTCCGGAGCAGGCCCGGCATATCCTGCAGGCCGTCGGCCAGTGGCTGGGCGCCAATGGCGAGGCGATCTATGGCACACGGCCGTGGCAGCGTTTCGGCGAGGGTCCCACCCAGGTGGTGGCCGGCACCATGCAGGACACCAAGACCCGGCCGTATACCGCCGAAGACTTTCGCTTCACGACGAAGGGCAACCGGCTATACGTTATCGAACTGGGCTGGCCGGCGACGCGCCATGCGGTCGTTCATTCGATTGGACCCGCCATGCGGGTGAAGTCGGTGACCTTGCTGGCGACCGGCAAGTCGGTCGCTTTCAGCCAGCAGGCCGATGGTTTGCATATGGATCTGCCGGCGCAGCCGGCGGGCGTGCATGCCTACGCGTACCGCATCGAGCTGGAAAGCGTCGACATGCCTGTGCGCGCACGGAAGGATCAGTGAGCCGATAGATCGGCTCCGCAACTTGCTGGGAGATGGTTCGATGTGGAAATCGCTTGCCCTGTGCTGCCTTGCCCTGCTGGGCACCTTGTCGGTCGTCTGCAAGGCGGCCGACATCTCGATCATTCCGAAGCCGCAGCAATTGCAGGTCGACAAGGGAAGCTATGTGCTTGACGCGCGCACAACGATCGTCGCCCCCGGCGGTGTGCGTGCACGCGAAATCGCCTCTTTTCTGCGCGAGGCGATTCAGGAGCAGACCGGCATCCGGCTATCCCATGGCAAGTCCGCGCACGCGATCGTGCTGAAGATGGATCCATCCGTGCAGGGCGACGAAGCGTATCGGCTCTCGGTGACGACGCGGCATGTCACGATCAGTGCCGCGACCGATAAAGGCCTGTTCTGGGGCGTGCAGACACTGCGCCAGTTGTTGCCGCTTCGGCATGCGGCCAGAACGAATATTCCGGCGCTGCATATCGAGGATGCGCCGAGCTTTCCATGGCGCGGGGTGATGCTGGACGCGGGCAGGCACTTCTATCCGGTGTCTTTCATCGAGAAACAGCTGGACGTGCTCAGCTACAACAAGATCAATATCTTTCACTGGCATCTCACCGAGGATCAGGGCTGGCGCATTGCCATCGAGCGCTATCCCGCGCTCACCGAGGTGGGGGCCTGGCGCATCGAAGCCGATGGCAGCCGTTATGGCGGCTTCTATACCCAGCAGCAGGTTCGCGACATCGTCGAATATGCACGCAAGCGCAACATCACCGTGATTCCGGAGATCGAGATGCCGGGCCACAGCACGGCGGCGCTGGCCGCCTACCCGCAACTCTCGTGCACCCGGCAGCCTTTGCAGGTACCCATCACGTGGGGCGTATTCAAAGATGTCTACTGCGTGGGCGACGAAGCCACCTTCACCTTCCTGCAGCATGTGCTCGACGAGGTGATCGATCTGTTCCCCGCGCCGTATGTGCACATCGGTGGTGACGAGGTGCCGAAGGATCGCTGGAAAGACTGCGACTCCTGCCAGCAGCTCATGCACGCGCAGGGGCTGGCCGACGAGGAGGGCTTGCAGAGCTATTTCATCCGGCGCATCCAGACCTATCTGGCCGGCAAGCAGCGGACCTTGATCGGCTGGGACGAGATTCTCGAAGGCGGTGCGGACAAAAACGCCATCATCGAGATATGGCGCGGCGAAGCCGAGGGCCGCAAGGCACTCGCCAGCGGCAATCGCATCATCAACGCCGGGCCGTACTATCTGGACACGCCCACCGCCGAACTCGGCGTGAAAAAGATCTACGCCAGCGATCCCCGCCAAGGTTATGCCGACGCCCCGGCAGGGCAGGTCCTCGGTGCCGAGGCGCCCTTGTGGAGCGAGTACGCCACGCCGCTGAACGCGGAAAACAAGCTGTATCCGCGCGTGCTGGCATTCGCCGAAATCACCTGGAACGACGGCCCGCGCGACTACGCCGATTTTCAGCGCCGCCTGCAGGCGCAATACCCGTGGCTCGACGCCCGGCAAGTGAATTACGGTGCCGAAGACCAGAATCTGGCCGATTTCCATGTCGTACCCGATCCGCAGGGCGGCTGGCAGTTGCAGGCCAGAAGCAGTCTGGCCGACATGGTCTTTGGCTACAGCACCGATGGCAGCGAACCGGGCGAGGGTTCTCCCGAATTCACCGACACGCTGTCGATCCGCCACGCGGGCACATTGCAAGTGACACCTTTCCGCCACGGTCGCGCGTTAGATCTGCCGACCCGCTTTACCCTGCTCGACAACCTGGCGTCGGGCAAGCCGATCACCTACGCACAGCCGCCAAGCCCGCGCTACAGCGGCTCACCCGGCGCGCTGGACGACGGGTTGCTCGGCAGCAACAACCTCCACGACGGCCAATGGGTCGGCTGGGAAGGTGGCGATCTGGATGCAAGCATCGACTTGCAGCAAACGACCAGCCTGCGCAGCATCGCGGTGAACTTCATCCAGCAGAGCGGCTCCTGGGTGCTGCCGCCCAGGAGCGTGACGTTCTATGTGTCGGCCGATGGCGAGCACTGGTCGCAACTCGACACCAAGACTCCCAAGATCGACGCCGGCGATGCGCGCCCGCTGGTGCAGCGCATCGAGTTCGCCAGCGCCGCGCCGATAAGCGCGCGCTATGTCCGCGTCAAGGCGGAGAACTATGGCCCGCTGCCGGCCGACAGCCCTGGTGCCGGTCACAGGGCGTGGTTGTTCTCCGACGAAATCATGCTGCACTGATTTTGTCCATCGTCCCGGAATCGCAAAGCGATATCCGGGACCCAGTGCCCTTGTGCATCAACGCGTTACGTGAAAGGTGCGGGATTCCCGCCATGGATTCTGAAAATAAACTCATCGATACCTATATTTTCACCTGAAATGGTGAAAATATAGCGGCCATGAGCCTGCAGCTGACCTCCCGCCAATCCAACATCCTGGACTTCATCCGTGCCCGCGTGGAGCAAGGTGGCCACGCGCCGACGCTGGAAGAGATCGGCCAGGCGATGGGCCTGCCCAACGTCAGCGCGGTGCTGAAACATGTGCGCTCGCTGGAGGCCAAGGGCCGGTTGGTCATCGAGCCGAACCGCTCGCGCGGCATCCGGCTGGTGAGCGCGCCGGACCCCATCGATGCGGACACCATGGATCTGCCGCTGGTCGGCCGCATCGCTGCGGGCGAGCCGTTGTTTTCCGAATCGCGTATCGAACGCACGTTGCGCGTGTCGCGCTGGCTGTTCCGGCTGAAACCGGATTACCTGGTACGGGTGATCGGCGACTCGATGCGCGACGAGGGCATCCTGGACCAGGACCTGGTGGGCGTGCATGCCACACCGGTGGCCCGTCATGGCCAGGTGGTCGCGGCGCGGGTGGGTGGCGACCGCTTCACCATCAAGCGGCTGTACTGGAAGGGCGATGTGATACGGCTGTTGCCGAACAGTCCGGGTTATCAACCCATCGACCCGGATCCCAGCGACGACTTCGCCATCGAAGGCTTGTTCGCAGGCTTGCTGAGGGGCTGCTGATGGGCTCGATCGTCGCCTTGTCGGGCATGCTCGATGCGCGACAGGTCTGGCGCGGCCGGGCCGTGCCCGTACCGGCAGGCGAGCAGCCGACCGGGTGGGCAGCACTGGATGCATCGCTTCCCGCGGGCGGCTGGCCGGCTGCCGCGCTTTCCGAAATCCTGCTGCCGATGGATGGCGTGGGCGAGCTTCGCCTGCTGCTGCCCACGATGGCGCGGCTCAGCCGCGGCAAACGTTCGGTGGTCGTCGTGGCGCCGCCGTATGCGCCCTGCGTGGCCGGCTGGCAACAGCACGGCGTCGACATGCGGCGGGTGGATATCGTGGCAGCGCCGGAAGCCGAGGTGTTGTGGGCTACCGAGCAATGCCTGCGCTCGGGCAGTTGCGCCGCCGTGCTGGCGTGGCCGCGCCAGGCCGACGACCGTGCGCTGCGCCGCTTGCAGGTGGCGGCCGACACGGGCAAGGCGTTGGCGTTCGCGTTCCGCGACCGCAGGCATCTCTCGAGCGCTTCGCCGGCGGCATTGCGGCTGGAGATCGAAACCGCGCCGCGTGCCCAGGTATGGGTGCGCAAGTGTCGTGGCGGCGCCGTGCCGGCGCAGCCTTTCGCGCTTCCGCGCGCATGGCATTGATGGCTGGCGATCATGTTGTGGGCCTGTGTATTGCTGCCGCATCTGGCACTGGATGGCATCCTCCGCCGTCGGGTTAGCGATGAGCCGCTGGTGCTGGTGGGCGGTGCCGTCAACGCGCGCAGCATCGTGGCGGTCAATGCCTCGGCGCGTGATGCGGGCCTGCGGGTCGGCCAGCGCCTGACCGCCGCCCATGCATTGCTCGCGCGATTCGATACGTTGCCTTACGACCCACAGGCGGCCGATCGCTGGCAGCGATTCCTGGCGGCGGTTGCGTATCGCTACAGCTCCGAAGTGAGCCTGCTGCCGCATGCGATCGTGCTGGAGGTAAGCCGCAGCCTCGGCCTGTTCGGCCCATGGCTGCGATTCGAGTCCATGCTGCGTGCCGACTTCACCGCGCTGGGTTTTCGTCATCGCATCGCAGTCGCACCCACGCCGCATGCGGCTTATGTGCTGGCCGGCATCGAGGATGGCCGGGCGGTGCTGGCGCAGGACGGGTTGCGCGATGCGCTGCGCGACGTGCCGATGCGCAAGAGCCGCCTGCCGGCCGTTGCCGTCGATGCCTTGTCGGGGATGGGCATTCGCACGCTGGGACCGTTGCTGGGATTGCCGCGCGATGGCCTGCGGCGCCGCTTCGGGGCCGGACTGCTGCAAGCCATCGATCGCCTGCTCGGCGAGCTGCCGGCCGGGCTCGACAGTTATCGTCCACCGGATGTGTTCGATCTTCGTATCGAACTGACGCATGAGGTGGAGAACATCGCCGCGCTGGTATTTCCGCTGCGTCGCATGACCGGCGACCTTGCTGCCTACCTGGCGGGCAGGGACGGCGGCGTGCAGCGGTTCGTGCTGCGGCTGGAGCATCGCGAAGGCAGGGCGACTGCGGTGAAGGTCGGCCTGCTGTCGCCGGAGCGCGACGCCGGCATGCTGTTCGAACTGGCACGCGGCCGGCTGGAACAGGTGCAGCTGCCCGAACCCGTATTGGGCTTGCGGCTGGTCGCACGCGATCTGCCGAACTTCGTGCCGGCCGGCCGCGACCTGTTCGACGAACGCCCCGCCAACGCGCTGCCGATCGAGCAACTGCGTGAGCGGCTGCGTGCGCGGCTGGGCGATCGCACCGTCTACCGGCTGGGCAGCACTACCGACCCGCGTCCCGAACGCGCGCAGGCAGTGGCCGAACACGGCGGCGCCAACTACGAAGAGCCGCGTCCGCGCCCGACCTGGCTGCTCGATCGCCCGATTCCGCTGCGCGGTCCGGCGCCGCGCATCCTGGCCGGTCCCGAACGATTGGAAACCGGCTGGTGGGACGGCGCCGAAGCGTGCCGCGACTACTACGTGATCGAGACCTCGCTGGGTCAGCACGCGTGGGCGTTCTGTCAGCCCGGCGAACAGAGCGGCTGGATGCTGCAGGGCTGGTTCGCATGAGCCTGCTTGTATGAGTTCGTATGCCGAGCTGCATTGCCTGTCCGACTTCTCCTTCGGTCGCGGCGCATCCAGCGCGGGCGAGTTGTTCGAACGCGCGAAAGCATGCGGCTACGCCGCGCTGGGGATCACCGACGAATGCTCGCTGGCCGGCATCGTGCGTGCGCTCGAGGCATCGCGCGAAACCGGCGTGAAGTTGATCGTGGGCGCCGAATTCCAGCTCGACGATGGACCGAAGCTGGTGCTGCTGTGCGAGAACAAGCAAGGCTATACGGCGCTCTGCAGCCTGATCACGCGCGGGCGGCGGGCATCGAAGAAAGGCACATATCGACTGACCCGCGCCGACATGGGCGATGGCTTGCCGGGCACGCTGGCCTTGTGGCTGCCCGGACTGCAACCGGACATCGCACAAGGCCGCTGGTTGCGCGCGACCTTCGGCGAGCGCGCTTGGCTGGCGGTGGAGCTGCATCGCGGGCCCGACGATGCAGCGCGCCTGCGCGACCTGCAGGCGCTGGGCCGCGCGCTCGATCTCCCGCTGGTGGCCAGCGGCGGCGTGCACATGCACGTGCGTCGCCGGCTGGCGCTGCAGCACACGCTCACCGCGATCCGGCATCGCGTGCCGATCGCCGAGGCAGGTGCGCTGATCTTCCGCAACGGCGAACGCCACCTGCGCCGGCGCGACGCGCTGGCGGCGATCTATCCGGCGATACTTATGCACGAAAGCGTGTGCATCGCGGAACGCTGCACGTTCGACATGGCGGAACTTCGTTACGACTACCCGAAGGAGCTGGTGCCCAAGGGCCACAGCGCGACCAGCTGGTTGCGCCATCTGGTCGAGGCAGGCATGCGCTGGCGCTGGCCGGATGGCGCCAGCGACAAAGTGCGCAAATTGATCGATGCGGAACTGGCGCTGATCGAACTGAAAAGGTACGAATCGTTCTTCCTCACCGTGCATGACATCGTGCGCTTCGCGCGCGGCGAAGGCATTCTCTGCCAGGGCCGCGGCTCGGCCGCCAACTCCGCCGTGTGCTTTGCGCTGGGCGTGACCGAGGTGGATCCGGAAATCAATGACCTGCTGGTCGCGCGCTTCATCAGTGAGGACCGCGACGAGCCGCCCGACATCGATGTCGATTTCGAGCACGAGCGGCGCGAGGAGGTGATCCAGCACATCTACACGAAGTACGGGCGCGAGCGCGCCGCGCTGGCCGCCACGGTGATCTGCTATCGCGGCCGCAGCGCGGTGCGCGACGTGGCCAAGGCGCTCGGCCTTCCGCTGGACCAGGTGGATCAGCTCAGCGATGTCTTTGCGCGTGGCTGGGGTGACAGCACTGCCGAGGAACGCCTGCGCGAACAGGGTTTCGATCCGCACAGTCCGGTCATTCGCCGCGTGCTGAAGCTGACCCATGAACTGCTCGGCATGCCGCGGCACCTGTCGCAGCACGTGGGCGGTTTCGTGATTTCCAATGTGCCGTTGTACGAGATGGTGCCGGTGGAAAACGCGGCGATGCCGGATCGCACCATCATCCAGTGGGACAAGGACGATCTGGACACCATGCGCATGCTGAAGGTCGATTGCCTGGCACTGGGCATGTTGACCTGCGTACGCAAATGCCTCGATCTGCTGCGCGCGCACGATGGCGTGGATCACACGCTGGCGACGATCCCGCCGGACGATGGCGCTACCTACGAGCTGATCCAGCGTGCCGACACGGTGGGTGTGTTCCAGATCGAAAGCCGCGCGCAGATGGCGATGCTGCCGCGGCACCGGCCGGCGAATTTCTACGATCTGGTGATTCAGGTGGCGATCGTGCGGCCTGGCCCGATCCAGGGCGACATGGTGCATCCCTACCTGCGACGCCGTAACGGTGAAGAGCCAGTCGAGTATCCGTCCCAGGCTTTCAAGGAGGTACTGGAACGCACGCTCGGCGTGCCGCTGTTCCAGGAGCAGGTGATGAAACTGGCGATGGTGGCCGCGGACTTCAGCGCCGACGACGCCGACAAATTGCGTCGTTCGATGGCCGCATGGAAGCGGCACGGCGGACTGGAGCCGCATCGCGAGAAGCTGATGCAAGGCATGCTACGCAACGGATACACGGCGGCTTTTGCCGATCGCATCTTCGAACAGATCAAGGGTTTCGGCTCGTATGGCTTTCCCGAGTCGCACGCGGCCAGCTTTGCGAACATCGTCTATGCATCGAGCTGGCTGAAATGCCATCACCCGGCCGCATTCGCCTGCGCGCTGCTCAATTCGCAGCCGATGGGTTTCTACGCACCGAGCCAGATCCTGCAGGACGTGCAGCGTCATCGCGTGGCCGTGCGCCCGGTCGATGTGCGTTTCAGCGCCTGGGACTGCACGTTGGAAAACTGCGTGCTGGAAAAAGGCACGCTGGAAAAAGGCCGGCTGGAAAAAGGCAGGCGCGACGCGGCCGGTTCGCATGCGATCCGGTTGGGTCTGCGCATGGTGCGCGGCTTTTCCGAAGCCGCCGCGCTGCGCCTGATGGCGGTGCGCCAGCAGCACGCCTCCGCCGACATCACCGACTTGTGCGCGCGTACCGGGCTCGATCGCAGGCATCAGGATCTGTTGGCGGATGCGGACGCGCTGCGCGGTCTGGCCGGCCATCGCCATCGCGCCCGCTGGGCTGTCGCCGGCGTCGAAGCACAGCTGCCGCTGTTCGGCATGGACAGCCCGGCCGAGCAGGTAGTCGCATTGCCGCTGCCCACGCAAGCCGAAGACACGCTGGCGGACTACGCGCGGCTGGGGCTGAGTCTCGGGCCGCATCCGCTGCGGCAGATCCGGGCCAGGCTGCGCGCGGCGCACTGCATCGATGGAAAGACATTGCGCACCCGGCCGCACAACAGCCGCGTGCGGGTAGCCGGGCTGGTGACGTCGCGCCAGCAACCGCAGACGGCCAGCGGCATCATCTTCGTGACCCTCGAGGACGAGCACGGCCTGGTCAACGTGGTGGTCTGGCGGCATGTGGCCGAAACGCAGCGCCGCGCGCTGATCGAGGCACGCCTGCTCGCGGTGGAAGGCCAATGGGAGCACGTGGACGGTGTCAGTCACTTGATCGCACATCGTCTTCAGGATCTGACCCCGTTGCTGGGTGCGCTGGATGCGCGGTCGCGGGATTTCCACTGACAAAATCAGGGCGTTCTCAGGTCTCCTCGCGCAGGGGCCCACCGTCCTCCGGCGAGGGACTGTGCTGGGGTTCGGGGTTGTGCGGCATCGGAGGCTGCTCGGTCGGATGGCCGCTACGCTCCAGTTCACCGCGCCAGCGCGGCAATGCCTCCGGGTAGTTGGCCTGGACATAGGCGATGAGTCCTTCGCGCACGTGACAGCGCAGGTCCCAGCCGCGGCCGGAGTCGGATGCGCTGACCAGCGCGCGCAATTGCATGGCGCGTTCGTTGGCATCGGTCACCTGCAATACGCAGACACGGCCGTCCCATTCCGGTGCCTCGCTGCACAGCCGTTTCAGTTCCTCGCGCAACGGCGCCAGCGGCATGCGGTAGTCCAGCATCAGGAACACCGTGCCGATCAGCTGCGAGCCGGTGCGCGTCCAGTTCTGGAACGGGTTCTCGATGAACCAGTTGAGCGGCACCACCAGCCGCCGTTCGTCCCAGATGCGCACCACCACATAACTGCCGGTGATCTCCTCGATGCGACCCCACTCGCCTTCGATGATCACTACGTCGTCCAACCGGATCGGCTGGGTCAGCGCGATCTGCAAGCCGGCGATCAGGTTGCTCAGCACCGGCTTGGCGGCCAGCCCGATGGCCAGTCCGGCCACGCCGGCGGAGGCGAGCAGGCTGGCGCCGAGTTGGCGCACGCCGGGGATCGTCAGCAGAATGATCGACGCACCGATGACGATCACGATCACATCGACCGTGCGACCAAGCACGCGCACCTGAGTGACTACGCGGCGCGCCCGCAGGTTGTCGGCCACGTCCATCGGGTAGCGCCTGATCGCTGCGCCTTCGAGCGCACCGAGGCAGCGCACCGCCAGCCACGTGCTTGCCGCCAGCACGGCAATCAGCAGCATATGCTGCAACAGGGCAAACGAGGCGGATGGGGTCGCTGGCCAGACATGCATGGCGATGGTCAGCGTCAGCAGCGGCATCAGCCATTCCATCGGCGCGCTGGCGCGCCCCATGACGTCCGACGTCACCGGATGGCTTTTCGCCAGACGCCGCAACAACGCATAGGCCACAGCGCGAAGCGCGACGGCCAGCAGCAGCCCGGCCACCACGGCCAGGCCAAACCGCATCCACGCGTTCTGCAGCCACAGTGTGGAGAGCTCATTCACCATGAGCACGGTCAACCTTGGGGACCGGTGGCGGCCGGCGAGTTGTTATCGACCGGACGCGCTTCCTGATGTGTGACGCCGAGGTAGAAGCCGATGCCAAGTATCACAAGCAGCGCGAGCAGAAGGAACCAGAACGCCCAGCGGCGCTGAAGCTTCATGGTGGTTTCCTCGTCTTTGCAGGAACCTCGACCTGGGTTCGGCTGGACTTGGTACAGGCCGGCCTCGCGATGGGCGCGCTTCGCGCCGAACCGGACGGCCGCCTGCGCGACGCGGATACCATTGCAGCCTCATGGTTCACGTACCGTCAACAGCTCGGCCGCCATCGGCTCACACCGCGCTAACGAGCCAGATCACGAGCCAGATCAGCGCAACCTCTGCGCAATCTTGTTGAGGTCCTGCCGCACGTCGTCGATGCCGGCCCACGGATCCGAGCGCAGCCGCGCCATCCGTTTGGGTGCGGAACGGATATCGAAGTCGTGTCCGCTCTTGAGCTTGCCCAGCTCGCTCCAGCGCAGCGGCATGGCCACCGGCGCTCCGCTGCGTGCGCGCAGCGAATACGATGCCACGCTGGTGGCGCCTCGGCTGTTGCGCAAGTAGTCCACGTAGATCTTGCCGCCGCGTCGCGCCTTGGCCGCGGTCGCGATGAAATCCAGCGGATGTGCCTGCGCCACGGTGGCTGCAAATGCTTGCGCGAAGTCCTTCACCCGCGGCCACGCGCAGCGCGGGTTCAGCGGAACGACGACGTGCAGGCCCTTGCCGCCGGTAGTACGCAGAAATGATTCCAGGCCGAGCTGCGTGAGCAGCTTGCGCATCAATCGTGCGGCTGCCACGACTCGCGGCCAGGCCACGTCGTCGCCGGGATCCAGGTCGAACACCACGCGATCGGCCAGGTCGGGTTGCTCGATGGTCGAACCCCAGGGATGGAATTCCAGCACGCCGAACTGCACGAGCTCGATCACCGAATCGGCATCCAGTGGATAGATATAGGTGGCTTGCGCGCCGGACTCCTCTTTCAGCTTCGCGCTGCCCACGTGTTTCAGGCCCTGGATCATGTGCTTCTGGAAGAAGCAGGCCTTTGCCGTACCTTCGGGACAGCGGATCACCGACGTCGGGCGATTCATCACGCCGGGCAGAAACCACTTCATGACGCTGGCGTAGTAATCGGCCACGTCCTGCTTGGTGTAGCCGTCGTCGGGAAACACCACGCGATCGGGATGCGTGATCGCTATCCCGGCCGACTTCGAAGCAGACGACCTGCGTCCTGCAGCCGCCATTTTCGTCGTCGGCTTGCTGCTGGCGCGATCGGAGTCGGCCAGATCCGCAGGTGTCTTGTCGATGCGCATGGTCTTCAGGCCCGGTTGGCGCAGCAAGTTCTTGTTGCCGATGCCGCGGTAATACACCTCGGTGGAGGACAACTGCATCCCGATTCGGCCATTAGAGTGTGAGACGAAACGAGACTAAAGAGTCGAAGAAGAGTCGATGCAGCCGAAGTCGATGGAATGCCGGCGGGATCTTCCAGCAGCCTCTAGATCTCTCTACAGCTCTAGACCTTTCAACAGCCCTCTAGCAAAATTTTAATGACGCCCATGATTCAGTCCACACAGCCCCTCGCATTCAGGAGATATTTATGCACGATGCCAACACACGCGGCACCGCTGTCTGGATCCCTCGGGTACTTGCAACTGTTTCGCGCCACATGGGTACAGGTATTCCTGCGGCGGGGGATTGCGTGAAACATCGAGTGACGCGGGAGCCTTCACTCACCTGATTCGTGACCTGTGAACAAGGCGACTCGCCAACGGGCGAGCCGCCCTCTACCCGTCTTCGCAACAAGGAAAAACGTTATGCCTGACATCGCAATCATCGGTGGTGGCGCCGCAGGAGCGGCTGTGTTTGGCGAGCTGCTGCAGCGTGACGATGCTGGCGTCGTCCATTGGATCGTCGGCCGTTCGGTACCCGGTCGGGGCGTGGCCTATGCGACGGACGACGAGCGCCATCTGCTCAACGTGCGCGCAACCGGCATGGGCGTGTTCGCCAATCACGCGGAGGAATTCGTGCAGTACGCCGCCCGCGAGCGCGAATCGGTCCAGGGCGCGGATTTCCTTCCACGGCGCCTGTTTGGCGAGTTCGTCGAAGCCCAGGTGCAATCAAGAATCCGCGCGGCGCAGGCGCGCGGGCGACGCTTTGCCATCCATTCGGATCAGGCCGTGGGCGTGCGTGCACTTTCCGAAGGGCAATATCGCGTCGAGCTGGCTGCCGCAACCACGGTGGACGTCGATGCCGTAGTGCTCGCTACGGGCGCGCTATCGCCACGCCCGCTGAAGACCGTCGCCGAAAAAGCGCTGACGAGCGGCGCCTATGAGCTGAGCCCTTGGCGCCTTGCGCAGCACGCGCGCTCGCCGCGTCGCGTACTGATCATCGGTACCGGCCTGACCGCCGTAGATACGCTCATCTCCGCGTCGACCCGCTGGCCGCATGCCGAGCTGGTAGCGGTGTCGCGCCACGGCAAGCTGCCGTTTTGTCACTCGTCGCAGCCACTGGCTCCGTATCCGTTGCAGTCCGAGCTCAATGCTTCGCTGCTTGATTGCAATGGGGTTGCCCTGATGCTGCGTCTGATTCGCGAAGCTTTCCGCGACTCGCAGGTCAGCGACTGGCGCGCGATCATCGACGGCATGCGCCCGATCAACGCTGCGCTGTGGCAAGGCCTGACGCTGCCGCAGCGGCGTCAGTTCATGCGCCACGTGCGCTGGATCTGGGAGGCTTCCCGCCACCGCACTGCACCGGCGTCATTCGAGGCAGTGGAGGCGCTGCGCGAGTCGGGGCGGCTGCAAGTGCATGCGGCACGCGTGCTCGCCGTCGAAGGTCGTGGCCCGCTGGATGTAACCGTGCGCAGTCGTGAAACGCAACTGCTGAGCACGTTGCAGGCTGATCTCGTCATCCAGGCCACCGGTCTGGATACGGCCGTGGCCTATGCGGCGGACCCGCTGCTGTCCCAACTGCTGCAGGATGGCCTGGCGGTGCCGGATCCCTTGCAGTTGGGGGTTGCTGCGAGGCCGGACGGGCAGTTGCTCGATGCACAAGGACAGCCCCGCGCGGGGCTCTATGCCATCGGCTCATTGCTGCGCGGCAACCTATGGGAGTGCACGGCCATGCCGGAAATTCGTTCCGCCGCCCACCAGCTTGCGCAAACGTTGGGGCGGCGCATGACGATAGATATCCCAGGAGAGAACTCGGCCGAAGCATGACACTCAGGCGACAAGGCTCGATCGAGAAGACGCGATAAAACGAAATAGCCATCCAAACGAAAAGAGCATTTTTGGCATATCGACATGTCTTTTGACGATTTCACCTGATCCGCAGGGCAACGATAGCCTGATCGTTCAAAGGGAATAGGGAGACCAGACAATGAAGAAACGCACCGTGTTACTGGCGATCGTCGGCACGTTGATGGCAGCTTCGGCGATGGCTAAGGATGTCACCTTGCTCAATGCGTCATACGATCCCACACGCGAGCTCTACAAGGACGTGAATCAAGCCTTCGCAGCACAATGGAAGGCACAGCACGGGGATACGGTGACCATCCAGATGTCGCACGGCGGATCGGGCAAGCAGGCGCGGTCTGTCGTCGACGGCTTGCCGGCGGATGTGGTGACGCTGGCGCTGGCGTATGACGTCGATGCGGTGGCCGATCACGGACTGCTCGCGAAGGATTGGCAGAAGCGGCTGCCCGACAACGCGTCACCATACACTTCAACAATCGTCTTCCTGGTGCGCAAGGGCAATCCGAAGGGCATCAAGGACTGGCCGGATCTGCTCAAGCCTGGGGTGAAAGTCATCACCCCGAACCCGAAGACTTCCGGCGGCGCACGCTGGAATTTCCTCGCTGCATGGGGCTATGCGCTGAAGCAGCCGGGCGGCAACGAGGTCAAGGCGCGGGCATTCGTGCGCGATCTTTATCGGCAGGTGCCGGTGCTGGACACCGGTGCCCGTGGCGCGACAAACACTTTCGCGCAGCGTGGCATCGGCGATGTGCTGCTCGCCTGGGAGAACGAGGCCTTGCTGTCGCAGCGGGAACTGGGCAAGGACGGCTTCCAGATCGTGCTGCCCTCGATCAGCATTCTCGCCGAACCGCCGGTGGCTATCGTGGACAAGAACGTGGATCAGCACGGCACACGCGAAGTCGCCGACGCTTATCTGAAGTTCCTGTATTCCCCGCAGGGACAGGAACTGGAAGCGAAGCATTTTTATCGCCCGCGCTCCGCCGAGGTGGCGCGGAAGTACGCCGCCCAATTTCCCAAGGTCAACACGTTCACCATCGACGAGTTGGGCGGCTGGCGCCAGGCCCAGGCGAAGTTCTTCGCCGATGGCGCGATCTTCGACCAGATCGGTCCGGGTAACTGAGCATGCATCGGCGGGTACTGCCCGGGTTCGGCATCAGTCTCGGCTACGCTGTCTCGTATCTAGGGTTGATCGTGCTGCTGCCGCTGGCTGCGCTGGCGTGGAAAGCATCCGGCATCGGCGGCGAGGGTCTGCTGCGGCTGCTCTCGTCGCCGCGAACGCTCGCCGCGCTCAAGTTGAGCTTCGGCGGTGCCCTGCTGGCAGCGCTGATCAATGCTTTCATCGGGCTGCTGGTCGCCTGGGCACTGGTGCGCTACCGGTTCCCCGGCAGGCGGCTGTTCGATGCATTGATCGACCTGCCGTTTGCGTTGCCCACCGCCGTAGCCGGCATTGCGTTGACCGCGCTATACGCACCCAACGGCTGGCTGGGTCGCTGGCTCGTACCGTTGGGTATCCAGGTGGCCTATGCGCCATTGGGCGTGTTGCTGGCCATGGTGTTCGTGGGCTTTCCGTTTGTGGTGCGCACGCTGCAACCGGTGCTGCAGTCGCTGGATCGTGATGTGGAAGAGGCCGCGGAAAGCCTGGGCGCGAGCCGCTGGCAGACGTTCGCGCGGGTCATCCTGCCGGTACTGGTACCCACGCTGCTCACTGGCTTTGCGCTGGCGCTGGCGCGGGCAGTGGGCGAATACGGCTCGGTGATCTTCATTGCCGGCAACATTCCGATGCGTTCGGAAATCGCGCCGTTGCTGATCGTACAAAAGCTTGAAGCGTTCGACTACGCCGGCGCGGCGGCGCTCGGCGTGGTCATGCTGAGTTTCTCGTTTCTGCTGCTGATCCTGATTTCCCTGCTGCAGCGATGGAGCAACCGTTGGGAGGAGCGTGCCGCATGAACACGATGACTGCACAACGTCAGGCCGGCTGGACACGCCGCATGGGGCACGGCGTGATCGTCGTGTTGGCCAGTGCTTTTCTCGGCCTGTTCCTGTTGCTGCCGCTGGCGGCGGTTTTCGTCGAGGCGTTCCGTCAGGGCGTGCAAGCCTATGTCGCCAGCATCGGACAGCCGGAAGCCCTCACGGCGATTCGGCTGACTTTGCTGGTGGCTGTCATCGCCGTACCGCTGAATCTTGTCTTCGGCGTGGCGGCGGCCTGGGCGATGACCCGGTTCGCATTTCGCGGCAAGGCGCTGCTGGGCGCCTTCATCGATCTACCGTTCTCGGTGTCGCCGGTGATTTCCGGCCTGGTTTACGTGCTGTTGTTCGGTGCGCAGGGATGGTTTGGCCCATGGCTGAGCGGGCACGGAGTGAAGATCATCTTTGCGGTGCCAGGTCTGGTGCTGGCGACGATCTTCATCACGCTGCCGTTTGTGGCGCGCGAGCTGATTCCGCTGATGCAGGCGCAGGGCAGCGAGGAAGAAGAGGCTGCCCGTGTGCTGGGTGCGAACGGTTGGCAGATGTTTTTCCGGGTGACCTTGCCGAACATCCGCTGGGCGCTGCTGTACGGCGTGCTGTTGTGCAACGCGCGGGCGATGGGTGAGTTCGGCGCGGTGTCGGTGGTGTCGGGACATATCCGCGGGCTCACCACCACGATGCCGCTGGAAGTGGAGATGCGTTACAACGAATACGACTATGTCGGTGCGTTTGCGATCGCCTCGCTGCTGGCGATGCTCGCCCTGGTCACCTTGGCCGTGAAGACCTTCCTCGAATGGCGCTACAGCGACGAGATCGCCGCCCACGCGCCGGGTGGCCACTGAGGATATGGCATGACGATGGAACTCTCGCGGCTGAGCCGCCGCTTCACCGACTTCGCCGCGCTGGACGATGTCAGCCTGAGCATTGCGCCGGGCGAATTCCTGGCCTTGCTGGGGCCATCCGGCTCGGGCAAGACCACTTTGCTGCGCATTCTGGCTGGGCTGGATTATCCCGATAGCGGTGGGGTACAGAAGGACGGCCGCGACTTTCTCGCGGCCCAGGCGCGCGAGCGCCATGTAGGGCTGGTGTTCCAGCACTACGCTCTGTTCCGCCACCTGACCGTGCGGGAGAACATCGCATTCGGTCTGCGCATTCGGCCACGGCGCACGCGTCCCTCGCGCGCGGAGATAGGCGATCGCGTGACACGTCTGTTGAAACGTGTGCAGCTGGACGATCATGGCGACCGCTATCCGAGTCAGCTCTCCGGCGGTCAGCGCCAGCGTGTGGCATTGGCCCGCGCGCTGGCAGTGGAGCCGGACCTATTGCTGCTGGACGAACCATTCGGTGCGCTCGATGCGCAGGTGCGCGTGACGCTGCGCCGCTGGCTGCGCGAGCTGCACGATGAGTTGCGGCTGACCACGGTATTCGTCACGCACGACCAGGAAGAGGCGCTGGAGCTGGCCGACCGCATCGCGGTAATGAACCAGGGTCGCATCGAACAAGTAGGTTCGCCGGAAGAGATTTATCAGCAGCCGGCGACGCCGTTTGTGTGCGAGTTCATCGGCAAGGTCAACCGGCTGACCTTGAGCGAAAACAGCGGATCCCTCGCCGCCGGTGAATGGATACTTCCCGACGATCCCTGGGACGGCCGCTACCGGCAGGGCATCGCCTACGTTCGTCCGGACCAGCTGCGCGTGGCCGTGCCGCCGCCACAACCGGCGTGGACTGCACGGCTGCGCCACGTCTACCTGGCGGGCAGCGTCGCCCACCTCGACCTTCATGTGGCATCTCTCGACCAGGCCTTGGAAGCAGATGTGGCCAGTGAAGACCTGGCCCGGCTCGGGTTGCAACCCGGTGCCGAACTGCGGGTGGCGCCGCGCAGTGCCGTGCTTTTTCCGCTGGCCGATGACACCGGCCAACCCATCGCGCGCGATCGTTCGACGTGGCGTCCGCCTGATAACAGCTAGCCGATAACACCTAGGTTTCACGCTGGCCCCAGGGCCACCCATCCACGCAGTCTGCAGCTGATGCTCAGGCCGCGCCGGGACAGTTTGCGCCTGCGCTGCCCCGGTGACGACGACCCGCAGGCGAACTATGTGAGGGGAGCAGGCTCATGACATCGGGTTCCATGAAGAAGGCGATTCTGATCACCGCCATGGTGATGGCGCTGCCGGCAACGGGTATCGCCGCTGAGAGCAACAACAGTGCATACAGCTTCGCCAACAACTGGCCCACGCATTACGTGTTCGACGACGGCACCGATCTGGGGCTGTCGCTCAAATATCAGTACGACGTGGATCGCTTCTCCAACGATGATGGCCGACTGGATAATGCACAGACCAACCGGCGCAAGGAGCTCGGTTTCTACCTGAAGGAAAAGGGCGTCTACGATGCCATCGTGGCCTATGACCTCCAGGCCAAGGCCTGGCTGGACACCTACCTGCGGGTGCAGAGCAAGGCCTTTCTCGGCAGCGATGTCGGCGCCTTCCGGTTCGGTTTCAGCAAGACGCTGGTCGGCTTCGAGGGCAACACCAGCACCGGCGCCACCACCTTTCTCGAGAGCGCGTTGCCGACCCAGGCCATCTACGCCAGCCGTCGCATCGGTGTCGACTGGGCGCTGGAGCGGCCGCATTACCTGATCGACGCGGGCTACTACAGCGGAGGCGATCTGAACGGCGACAGCGATGGCCACATGGTTGCCGGTCGCGTCGCGTGGATGCCAGTCAACCACGCCGGTGAGGTGATCCATCTAGGTGTCTCCGCCTCGCGCGAAACGCCGGACGGCACCACCGATGGTCGCAGCATCTACACGCCGCCGGGCGCTCGACTGCGCGCGCGCCCGGAAGCCGGCCTCGCCGCCAGGTTGATCGACTCCGGCAATCTCGTGCCGACCGATCACATCGATCGGCTGGGCCTGGAAGGGCTATGGATCCATGGGCCGTGGTCGCTGCAGGGCGAGTACCTCAGCGCCAGCGTCAAGCTCGCCAACGGCCGGCCCGACTACGACGCCAGCGGCTATTACGCCTTCGCCAGTTGGGTGGTGACTGGCGAGTCGCGCTCCTATTCCAGCGGGAACGTAGGCGACGTCAAACCCAAGAGCCCTTACGGTGCATTGGAGCTGGCGGTCCGATACAGCGAGCTCGATCTCAACGACGGTGCTGTGCTCGGCGGGCATGAGCGTGACTGGACTGTCGGCGCCAACTGGTACATCAACCGCTATCTCAAACTGCAGGCCAACTATGTGCATGCACAGAGCGATCGGCGTGGCCTCAGCGTCGATCCGAATGTGGTGGAGATCAGGGCACAGATTCAGTTCTGATCTGTGACCGGCCATGAGGAGGCAGGCTTGGGCTTAGCGTTCGGATTTCGCTGCCGCGGGCGCGCTACAACGCTCATCCCTAGCCCCACGGCGAATTCTTGTTCCGATAACTCACTTTTCCTCGACGTTATCGGCCGATAAGCTGCAGCCATGCACATCGTCCGAGAGCTTGAAGTTCTCATAGAGCGGTCGCGATCGCTCCTGGCGCTGGAGGTGGAGCACCTGCAGCGGGTGCGTGCGGCCGGGCTCGATGCGACAGACGCGCAATGGACCGTCGATCGACGTTGCCGTTATATCGAGCGCCTCGAACTTCAGCATGACCGGGTGCTCATGCATCGATTAGCCATGCATCAGGCTGACGAGGATGTCGGTCAGACGACGACTAAACCGGATCTGGCCGATCACGATCGCGTTTAGTAATTCTTGCAGGTCGCATGGGAAGACCTGCATCGACCAATGTCTTGGCAAGGCATTAATAGTAATCGCCACGTGTGTTTTCTGCCGAGGGAAATAGGCTCGGCGTCACTGAAGGTCAGCGATGTTTTGCCATGAGTATGGAAGACTTCTGCAAACTTCCTGACATGAATCGCGATTTCTCAAATCATGATTTCTCAGGGGGTTCATAGGAAGACTATGCGGCGTATTTGAGTTTTATCTTCACGCCAATTAAACAGCGTAGGGCCTATAAGTCCGGGAGCGGGCAGGGCCGTTCCTGGCCCCCGCTTGGAACCACAGGATTGTCGGTGCCGAAACAGGGGGTTTTCCATCTCGTGATTTTTAGATAGCTCCGCGGACAGGGCGGGCAGCGCATTGGCTTGCCTGCAGTGCCGTAGATTGACCGATTTCCTTGATCGACCGGGTTTCGCCGCTTTGCGGCGAAAAAGGCGTTGTTTTGTCGAAATAAACAGGGGAAAGCATTTATGCGTGTCATCACAATGCACGGATTCGGCATTAAGGTGCTCTGGGTACTTGGCATTTTATGCATCGGCGGATCGAGTTACGGACAGACGGCGCCCGCCTCGACCTATCCACGTCCCATGACCGCCCAAGAGGCGCAGGACTACGCCCATGTGCTGAACATGGTGAAGCCCGGCCGTCCTTACATACTCAACTTGGCCGACCCACAACAAATGCGCTTCACACAGCGCGCCTTGGCGGCTGCCGATCGCATGTCGACGAACGCGCCCCAGACGTATGCGGCTGTGCGCGACACGATGCAGCGCGATCAGAAATTGGCGGCGACGGCAAATCACAGTGCTACGGCACTCGCGGCCAGACCGTTGCTGGCAAGCACCGCCGGCGGCCCTCAAGACATCGAAACCATTTCGAATTTCGGCGACGAGGGCAACAACGTCTACACGGCAACAGGCTATTCGTCGGTGCTTGGCGGCACCACGCAGACAACGATCACCACCCAATTGATCGACACTCAAACCAAGACGGTCTACGCCAGCGCATCCAGCACTCAGTACGCCCAGGGCACGAACTTTCAGGTGCCGGTCACCGGCAAGGTGCCGAGCTCCGCCAATCTCGCGGCGGTGGCCACCATCGTCACCGTCGTTGGCAATAGCGGCAACACCACGGTGGTGAGCACCGCCGCGATGGTTCCCGCTTCCACCGGCACGATGACGGCGCCCAACTACTGCGTGCGCACGAACCCCAGCGACCCCAATTCCAACTGCGTGATCAATGGTGGCCAGACGCAGTACCAGACCACCAGCACCACGCTGGTGCCGAGCCCACCCCCCATCAAGGTGTGCTTCAGCCGAGGCAGCCAGCAATCCTGCGACTACTACAACAGCTCGGGCCGTCCGGCCACCAGCGTGTTCTATCCCGAGGCCGGTACGGCAAGTTTCGGCACCAATACCATCGATCCCTCGTACGCGACGGCGGGCAGCTACACCGCGTCCATCGTCGATCCGGTCATAGGCGGCGGTTGTGTGTTCTCCGACCACCAGGCGTTGGGTACAGGCTGGAGTCTGGCCAACGCATCGACTTTGCAATGGACTCTGCCCCAGCTTTCGATGACCAATCCGACCAACTGTCTCGGAGTAAGCGGAGGGAGGCTGGTCAACTTCAATTTCTATGTCGAGGTACCGCTGAACACGGGGGCCGGCAAGAACACCGGCTACATCACGTTCACCAGTGCTTACAACCCTCCGATGCCGCCGGGCTATCTCGGCATCCCGGCCATTTTCCTGGAAGACAGCTGCGTGGCTGCCGGCACGCTGGTGCGTCTGGCCGATGGCAGCACCACGGTGATCGAGAAGATCACTGCCGACAACCAGCCGCAGGTGATGACGGCGGCTGGCGACAAGCGCACGGTGCTCGGCACCGCCAAGGGTGTGGAGCTCCATCCGATGATTCGCCTCAAGACCAGCCTGGGGCAGGATCTGCTGATTACCCGGACCCATCCCGTGCTGAGCGCGAACGGCCTGGTGATGGCGCGCGACCTCAAGGTCGGCGATAGCGTCAAGACGGAAAAAGGTGTGGCCAAGATCGTGTCCACCGCACAGGAGAAATACACCGGTCAGGTGTACAGCCTGCGGCTGGGCTGGTTCGACGAAGCCCGGTCCGATCGCCGCACGCATAGCGCCAACGGCATCTTCATCGGCGATTCCGTGTCGCAGATCCAGATGGAGCAGGACGAGGTGGCGCGCCTGAAAAACGACAGGAAAGAAGTACTGCGGCGCCTGCCCGACGACAAGTGGCGGCAGGAGTACCAGAACTTCATCAATCAGCATCGCTGAAGCGGCCGGCGGCGCTGGAAACATCAACGCGGCAATACGTCTCCGCAGAAGGCGCTCTCGACCTTCTGCGGGTACTCCCTGTCACGTTGCATGCTTTCCGGCGCCGGCCGCGTCTCGCGCACAGCACCCGCAAGCCATCTGACATTCAAAGGACCTGCAAGCATGGCCGTGCCCACTATCCAAAGTGTCTATCTCAACGGCGCCAATCTGAAGGTGAGTTGGGCCACCGTGGCCGACCCTGCCATCACGCAGTACGTAGTGACGGTGTTCTTTGGCGTAGACAGCGTGTTCACTACGGCCACCTTCGCGCCGGGCAATCCGCCTTTCCAGATAGGTAGCCTGAGTCTGCCCGGTGGCTTGCCGGATACGAATACCAGCTATTTCGTGCAAGTCAGCACCATGTGGGGCAGTAGCCCGGGACAGAACGAAACCAGCCAGCTGGTGCCGCTGATCACCCGACTGCCGGTGCTTAGAACAGGCTATTACGACGGCACCAATTTCTATCTCGAGTGGGAGCCGAGCGAACAAGCAAGTCAGGGTTATTTTCTGCAGATCTACGGCAGCAGCGGCAGCCCTTCCACCGGCACGGCGCCCACTGCGAACAACTGGTGGGGCATGATCCCCAGCCCCGCGTTGCCTGCCGGGCAAACATGGAATGTGCAAGTTGCCGCTGCGGGCACGGTAGCCAGCGACGACGGCGACAAAGTGTATGCCGCGCAAGCGGCTTCGCCGCTGCTGGCCTCGCCGCAACCTAGCCTCGCCGGACTGAGCGCACGCTATCAGCGCGATGTCCAGGGCAGTTTCATCAATGCAACGTGGACGGCGCTGAACGCATCGACAGGTGTGACGCGCTACCGCCTGCAGAGCTATGCGCCCGATGGCACACCCGGCAGCTTTCTCGACGTGCCCGGCGCCACCAGTGCAGCAGGCACGCTATTTCTTCCTAGCCGTTTCGAGCCGGGTTCCACCCTGCGCTTGCTCGCACTCAATGCTGCCGGTATCGGTGTCGCTACTACGGCCAGTCCGGTGCTGACCGCGCAGCCCATTCTCTCCGGCGCGGCCTACGCCTCGGGCAACAATGCTGTCAGCGTGGCTTGGCAGATGGGGTCGGATGCGGCCGTCACGGGTTTCATGATCGAGGTCTACAACCTCGCCAACCCTACACAGACTTATACGCAGGCAGTGTCCGGAGGCAGCAGTCGCAGCGCGAGCTTCACCAGCTTGCCCGCCGGCGGCCTGGATGCCACTCAAACTTGGGGTATCCGCCTATGGGCTACCGGTGCCGCCGGCAGCGTGCCGGCCGTCGGTGAAACCTGGCTGCTGCCAGCGGCTGCACCGACGATCTCTGCGTTGTTGTGTCAGGGATCCGAATTGAGCGTGACATGGAGTCTGCCTGCAGCGGCGGTCCAACCCGCCGCTTATATGGTGAGCCTGATCGCCGGCGCTTCCGTGGCGGCCCGCCTGCGAGTGGAAGGCGGGCAGGCTACACAGGCCCGCTTGATGATTGTCGATGCGAGTCAAAGCTACAGCGTGACCGTGGCAGCTATCGGACCCGATGGTGCGCAGGGGCCTTTCAGCGCATCGGCCAATCCGCTGGTGGCGACGGTCACCGGCTTGACGGCTGTCACCGACGCCATCAGCGGCCTCTGCACGTTGTCGTGGACGGCGGTGGCCAATGCGGGCAGCTATCGCCTCGACTTCGGCAACGGCACACCGGTAACGCAAAGTGGCACAACGTACACGTTTACCAATCCGCTGCCCGCGGAAGCGGACCTTGCAGCGTGCGTCACGCCCCTGGCTGGTTCAGCCGGTCTGAACATAGCTGGCCCGGCCATGGCGCCGCATCGTCTTCCCACGCAGCGCGCGCGCGTGATCCAGGCTAGCTTCAACGCGGCAGCCATGGCGGCTACCGCTACCTGGGAACCGCTGCCCGGTGCTACGGGATACCGCGTCGCACTGATGGCCAGCACCGGCGGAACGCTGACGGAATTGGCGAATGCGACTGCTGCCGCAGGAGCCACGCAATCTACGGTCGCCTTTCCGAATGCCTATAGCCTGAGTTCGACCGCCCAATATCTGCTGCTGGTCCAGGGCGAATGGGCGGGTGATCGCGGTCGGCAAGCCAATCAGCCATCCATCTTCGACCCGGGTTTCTATACCTCGACCAGCGCGGCCAGCGCGGCGCCGCCGTTTGTGTATCCCGCAACCCTGATCACCACGACGACGTCGACGAACAGCGCGATGACAGGCGAGCCGCTGACGCTGTATCTGCCGGACATCGGTGCAGGACATCCATTGACCACGCCGCTGCCGACGCAAGGTGCTTTCGCGCTGGCAGCCAACACCGACGCGTCGAAGAACAGCGCCGTATATCCGTATGTGCTGACCATTTCCAACACGGTCTCGACCAACAACCCCTGGACCTTTGCCCCCGCACAGACGATTCGCACCGGATTGGCCAGCGATGTACAAACGTTCCTCAAGAATGTGGAAGCGGCAGGCGCCGTGCCGTGGGGCATCGTGCTGGTCCAGCAAGTGTTGGCGCGCGCGTTGCCGCAGACATTTGCCGAACAGCTGTATTACAGCTTCGGCCTGACCTTTCCCGGTGCGGGCGCATCGCAAGGGTGTGTGGATCTGCGCCCCGGCATGGTGCTGCGAGTGGTGCCCAATCCCTATCAAACCGTACCGGGACAGACCCAGGGCTCATGGCTGACCGGTTATGTGGGTGCCGCCTGCATCGATTACGACATCGGCAGCCTGGTCAGTGCGAACGGCGCATGGAGCGCGGGTTTCGACACCTTCATCGGCCAGCTCGTCGGCAACGGCGCCCTGAGCGTGACCGCTCCGGTAGCCAATCCGAGCACGGGACAAGAGCAGGGCGTGGCCGAAGCGGCAGACCTGTATTTTCCGGCTTTCACCCAGTCGTTCTACCGACTTTTCGTGCCCAACAATCTGTTGTCGCCGAGCAGCGTCGGCAGCCAGCGGGCCAGCGACAATTTCGTGCTCGCCGCAGCCTCCACTTTTCTCGGCCTGTGCAATGCCACCAGCGCACCCTCGGCCAACACGACCGTGGCTTATTTCCGGGGCCGCGCCGTTCTCAAGGCCTGCATGCGCGTGACGCTCGACGGCGTCGGGCAGGTGGTGCCGGTGGGCACCACGCTGGCGAATCTGCTCGAGCAGAGCGGTCGCCTGATGCCGGCCGTGCCGCCGCCGCTGGTGGGCGTGCATATCGAACGCGGATTGGGCGGCGCCGTGCTCGATCCCAACGCGCCGTCGCAGCCCGCCGGCGTGGCGCTGCATCTGGATTGGCAAGCCGCCAATAGTGCGGCCTATGGTCCAGGGTGGGGGGTGGCTTCGCTGCCGCTGCTCCCCGGCGATCGCATCACCTTGGGCTGAAGACCATGGACGCGCCCGTTTTTACTTCGGTGGCGAGTGGTTCGCGCCTGTATGCCAGCAGCGCCGCTCCCGTGGGCGGCTTTGCCGGCTATTGGTGCAGCGCCGCTGCAGGCTTCGGCGCTTCGGCAACCTTGGCGCAGACCTGGGCCGACGTGGGCGGTTTCTATGTGTTTACGCAAGCCTTGCCCAGCGACCTGGCGGTGTTCGCAGGGCAGCTTGCGCAGCTTGCGCCGCGCATTTCGCCGACCGGCCTGGTCAAAGTACTTTGGCTGGCGAATACAGCCGACAGCGCGTGGAACTACTGGTCCACGAGCATGCTTACGGCGTTGCCGCAGGATGCGCCTGGCGGCCCTTGGACGCTCGTCACGCCAACGCGTCTGGTGCTGGGTGACTACCGCGTGGAGCTTGCGGCGGGCAGCCGCCTGTCCTTGCAGAACGGTACGAGCAACTACGGATTGTTGCTGCCTGCGGGCGCAGCGGTTTTTTCGCATGGCGACTTCGCCTTGGGCGCGAGCGCCACGGTGACACTGGCATTGGCGGGCCCGGCTGTCGGTGCCTTGGCCGTACCGCTTTCACTCCGGCCGCAGCAACCTGATCCTTGCGACCAACTGGGCGTGATGCTGCGCTACGCGACCACGCCGGCCGCGGACGATGCCGAGGCGGTCGCACAGAACCTGGCGCGCTACTTGTCGATGCCTTTGCTGCGGCTGCGCACGGGCAGCCTGGCGGCCAATCTGTACTTCGACGCCAGCGCTCCGCTCGATCCTCGACGCAGTTTCGTCGATCTGGCACCGACGGGTGCAGCGCCCTATGCCATGGCCAGCGCGTTCGTGACGACACTTGGCTACAACACCACGCTCACGCCGCGAGCCGGTCTGGCAGCGGCACGCTCTGGCCGTCTGGCGTTTTGCAAAAGCCCCATCTACGCCGTGGAGGGAGACAACCAGGGCAGCGAGGTCTTCCACCTTGCGCCCGATGGCTGCTACTCGATCGGTGTGTTGGTGCCGGTGAGCGTGCAGCAGCGGCGCGCAAGACTTGCTGCCAGCAACGGCAACGTGGAGCAGGACCAGTGGATGTTCGGCAATTCCGGTGCCGAGTACGCCACTCTGGATTCGGCGACCAGCGACGTATTGGCGTTCAGCGCCGGTGGCCCGGCCTACATACCGGCTGATCCGCCCGATGGCACGTCGCCGTTGCGTCCTGCGGCTACCACCGCCTACTTGACCCTGTTGCCGGTGGCGGCTTCATCTAGCGGCCTGTCTTACTACGCCCAGCCCCTGCAAGCGCCGCTCTTTATGGCGGCCAGCGATCTGGGGGCCGGATTTCTGGACTTTCACACCATGCTGGCGGGTAACTTGCCGCCGCAGTCGCAAGCCACCGATCTTTCCGCGCAGCTATTCCCGGCAGGCGCTTATCGTTGGCTGCCTTCTGCGGATATCGAACTGGCACGCGCCATCGAAGCGGCCGTGCTGGCGCCGACACGCCGTGCCGTCATTGGAGGCCTCCCTGCGTTAAAGGAGACGAGCATTGTCGATATACCGCCGCTGGCTGTCACGCCTCAAGGCTTGCTGGCACAACTTTCCGCCGACGGTTCCGCGTGGAGCGGCGTGCTTTTCGGCAACCTGCCCAGCAGCGCGCAAACACTGCTCTTCACGCCGGTCAAGGAACGTTTCACGCTGGCGTTGCAGTCGAACCAGCTTTTTTTCGTGGTCGCCGACGTAGAGGAGTTCCTGAAACAAAGCGGCGTAGGTTCCAGTGGTCTGAACTGCACGCTGGACGGTTGGACGTTCAAGCTCAACCCCAGCGACTGGCGCGGCCCGGCTCAGTCGAACCCGACCTTGATGCTGTTCAAATACTGCAACCGCAGCTTGACCGACCTGGCGGACGACGCCAGCGCGTGGGGCTGGCAAGAAGCTGCCGGCGACCTCCGCCAGACGCAAAAGCAACTGCAGGGGTTGCTTCTTACCGCCCGCGAGCGTGCTCAGGCTGTGCCGCCGATACCTGGCGACCCTTATGTCATTTTCTATAACGAGGTGGCCAACAACCCGATGTGGAACGGCGTGCTGTTCTTCAACGCGCCGGTCGATCTGGGGCTGATGCCGCCGGACCTGAAGTTCCTGGCGGCGGGTATCGACCCCACTAGGTTCTACGCGCACCATGTGGGTTTTTCGGTCACACCGGTCGATGCCACCGGAGGCACGATCGTGCCGGGGCAGACGGCGGCGTTCGGTTTGATCGACTACGAAGATACGCAGGATCTGGCACCGTCGAGTACCACGCCGTTCGGCTTCAAGACCTTGCAGTTGAAAATACGCTTCGCCAATGCACGCATCGCCGATTTCGCAGCGCAGTGCGAACTGATGGTGAACACGTTGTTCGGCGCACCGTTGAGCAAACAGGATCCGTCCCGCGGCAACAACCTCATCATGGATGGCAGCTGCCAGCGTGTCGCCGGGGTGCCTTCATACAGCTTCGCCCTCGATGGCGAGAACCTCTTCAATGCGCAGGGCTCGGCGATCGTCAGTGCGCAAGTGCTGGCCGTGCGCATCGATACCGCCACCGCCGAGGTCGGCGATTCGGTCACCTGCAGTTTCACCTTGCAAGGCAATCTTCGCTTTCGCGAACTGGCCGCGTTCGACATGTTCGGCTACGGTGCAGACAGTCAAGGCCAGGATGGTTATCTGCGCTTTACCGGCTTGTCGATTCGCATGCAATTCACGTTGTCCGCGCCGACCCTGCAGACTTTCACTGCCTTTGAAAGTGCGACCGCGCTGGATCCGGTGAACAGTTCGCTGCGGAAAAATTCCCTGGCCGCCAATTTTCCGCTCAAAGTCTCCGGCATCGAGATCGTGCCGGCGGGCGCGGACGGCAAGGGACTGACGCCCGAGCAAATGGGCTTTGTCTCCATTGCATGTCCGCTCGAGCAGACGCCGATGTCGGCACCTTGGTATGGGCTGCTGTACACGATGGACCTGGGCTCGCTCGGTGCGCTATCGGGCAGCATCGGTCTGGGCATGACCGTACTTGCCGCCTGGTCCACCGGCTCCGATAGCGATCCGCCGGTCTACCTGGGTCTGAAGCTCGCCTCGTTCGTGCCCGGTGGCGGCAGTCTGCCGCTACAAGGTGTGCTCAAACTCGGTTTCCGCGGTTTCGAATTCATCGCTTATCAGGCAAGCGCCAGCCAGATGGGGTACCAGCTCTGGATGCGGCGCTTCGCGCTGTCCGTGCTTTGCTGGAGCTTTCCACCGGGCAATGCGGATCTGGTGTTGTTCGGCGCGCCGGGCGACCCCAGTGCTTCGCTGGGCTGGTATGCCGCCTACGACGCCAAGCCGGATGCGAAAGCGCTGGAGCACGACATGCAGCCGCCTGCGACCACCACCCTGACGGATCGGCGGTTCGCCAACAGCCGTCGACTGCCGCCGGTCGCCTGAGCGAACAAGGAATCCAGCATGGCCATCAAGTACATCGCCACCACCGTCCTCGACGTCGGGCAGGGCCAATCCACCTTCGCCTGCATCTATGACGACAGTGCGAGTCCGGGCAAGATCATCCATACGCTGCTGTTCGACTGCGGCAGCGACAAGAAGAGCCCCGAGACGGACAACAACATCGATTACATTGCCGGAAGGCTGGCGAGCATGGATACGCCGACACTCGACCTGCTGGTGTTCTCGCATAGCGATAGCGACCACATCAGCCTCATGTATTACGTGATCGAGGCTTACGGCAAGAAGACCAAGACGCCGTTGAAGATCAAGAGCACTTGGTACGCCGGCGACGAGGACTTCTACACGAAAGACGGCTTCAACATCCTCGATTACTTGGCGAAGTACTGCAAGGCGTTCACGACGCCGGATTTCAGCGAGTCCCAGTTCAAGAAAGCCACTGGCGAATGGGCCGAACTCATCTGGCAGGATCCAGCCACCACGCCCACGGTGAAGGTGGGCATGCTCATCGGCAACGTCATCGACGACAAACCGGGAGTCCTGGTCAAGGACAGTTTCGGCACCGCGGGCGAAAAGAAGAACCGCGTATCGATCGTATGCGCGCTGATGCATGACGATCGCTCCTTCCTCATCTGCGGCGACGCCACCAACCGGACCATGGCATGGGTCAACCACGCGTTCGGTGGCAAATCACTGTCGAAGACCCTGATGGTCACGGTGCCTCACCATGGGAGCCGCGGCACGGGTCTGGACGTATCGTCGACGCAGGTGGCCAATCAAAAGGCCATCGACGTCGTCAAGACCTTCGTGAAAACGGCGAACGCGAAGACGGTGACGATCAGTGCGTTCCAGAAGCACGACCATCCCTCACTGGAGATGGTGAATTACTTCACGCCGAACCTGGCGACGGCCCAGGTGGTCGATGACGACCGCCTCAAGAAAAGCCATTTCACCTTGTTCAACGTAGACATCTCGCTCAAGAAGGGCACCTCGTCCGCGTCGATACCGCAGGGGTATCACACGTTCACGACGGATGCCAACGTCTACGCCACGAATTACTACGACGCGAAGCCGACTTTCTCCTACCAGTTCACCGGCAAGAAGACCGGCGCAGCGGACGCTTTCATCGGCAGCGGCACACCCGCAATCAACCAGCACGCATGCTGGTCATTCCTGACCTCCGCGGGCGCCAGCAATTCGATGACCGGCTATCAGCGGATGCCACGCAGCACGGCCAACGCCTTCACGGACACGGGCACGGTCCCGCAGACGCTGGCCGAGGGCGTAACCGGGGAGGGGCCGATATTCGATACGGCGACGAGAACGCAGGAAAGTGCCGAGGTGATCTTCGGACAGAGACAGCCGCTGCTGACACCCGGCGAGGGGCCTACGCTTTCCACCCAGGTGTCCATTGGAAGACCGCTCCAGCGCATCCGTACGTTTCGCTGATTTCCTTTCCATCTTCCCTTCGAACGCGAATCCCTCATGGCCGCCAGCGACGTCTATACCGCCCTCAACGGTGCCATCACCGGCGCCGATCGGACCATCGACCTCTGGCAGGCGGCGCATGACTCCGCCGCGCTGGCGGACCTTCAGCAAGTGCTCGGGCTATTCGGCATCACACAGTCGTACGTGCTGACGCGTGCGTTGCTTGCGGGCGACAACACCAGCGTGACCCTGACGGCTTCCGGACAGTTCGCCGCCGCCGGCGCGACGCCTGACGGCAGCTATGCGGTGGCAGCGACGCTCACGTATACCGACAGCGCACTGTTCGCGCTGACGTTGCGCGTAGTGGACAGCCGCTTGTGGACCTTCGCCAAGTTTTTTCCGACGCTGCCAGCCAGCACGCGCTCCAACCTCGACGAGGCCGGCACCAAGGGCATCCGCTGGACGACCTCGTACCTCACCGGCTCCAGCCCGGCCTACGCTGTGATAGTCAATTCGGTGTCGTTCTCCGCGCGCAACGGCATCGGGCGGAAGCTGCGCATGGAAGGCTTCCTCCCCGAATTCTCCGATCCGGACATCGCCGGCAAGCTTGGTCTCCTCTCGCCGTGGCCGTTGCGCCTGGAGGGAAGCATCGTCATGCCCGCCAGCGGGACCGATTTCCCGCTGTTGCAACTGGTCGCGCAAGGCAGCTCCACGAACACCTTCAGCGGGAGCACCTCGCCCGATGTCAGCGGCCCCAAGCCGCTGAGCGTGAATGCGCTGTTCCTGGAGATTGGCGTGAGCCGGCTGATCCGGCCAATCTTCGGGAATACGGGCACGTCGTCGCTGGTCCTGGGAGGACAGTTCGTCATTGGCGTGGGGCTGTCCGGCGAGATCCAGACGCAGATACTCACGGCGTCGACGAACTGGGTGTTCAACGCGCAGTTCGACCCAGAAACATCGTCGCTGACGCAGGGCTTGAAGTCGCTCGCCGACATGTTCGGCATGGACCTTCCCGTGCCCATGGATTTCCCGCTGCTGAGCGAATTCCATTTCGCCGAAGTCGACGCGGAATTCCGCAACAACGCAGCTCCGGGGCAGACGCCTTCGTTCTCGCTGGTGACGTTCGGGCTCACCATCACCTCGAACCGTCCGTGGATACCGCCGGTGCCGTTTGTCACGTTCAAGGACGTCGGCGTCCGCTGGGTGTGGGGTTCGACGCAGGCGATCAACCCGGTGACGAACGTGCTGGAGAACACCTACTTGCTGACGGGGTCGGTATTCGGCTCCATCCAATTCGGCGGCGACGGTTCGATGCCTGAGTTGCCGCCGCCTCAACCATCGCCCGTCATGGCGGAACTGCTTCCGCGCATCCGGGCGGAGGATGGCAGCGTCACGATCGACATCAGCCTTTCGATCCCGAGCTTTTATATCTCGGGCAACATGCGCCCGGGCGACTACATTCCCATCGGAAGGGCATTCGCCGAGTACTTCGATGGCGGCATTCCCCTCGTGCCGGCCAACATGAATGTCACCGCGCTGTCGTTCACCGCCGATCCCATCGGGCAGGTGTACGGAGGCGAGGCGCAGATCCTGTTCGGCACGCCCGAAAGCCCGCAGCCCGACCAGGCCTGGACCATCATGCAGGTGGGCACGGTGGGCATCTCGGTGGAGCGCCTGGAGATGTGGATAGAGGCGCGGGGCGGGCGCGTCGGCGGCGGTATCGCAGGCGTGTTCTTCCTCAAAGGTGCCGGGGCCGACGCGTATGACGATCCGCAGCTTCGGCTGAGCGCTGAGTACCCGCTGCAGGGGAGCGATGATCCAAAAGGCTGGCTGTTTGCCGCGCAGCTTTATCCCGGCACATCGATCGATCTGACCCAGATGGTTGCGAGGTTCATCAAGGGCGATCCCTCGTACCAGGTGCCCGGCTACGTCCCGCACTTGCTGATCGATCGCATGGACGCGACCTTCGCCACCGGCACCGGGGCTTATACCTTCGGAGGCACCGCTTCGATGCGGTGGAATCCGCAGCTGTTCGGCACCACGCTGTCGATCAGCGCTTCGGCCAGCGCCGATGTCGCACGCCTCAGCAGCACCGTGCCGGCCTCCGGCACGCTGGCAGGCAGCTTCGCGGTGAACAAGATCGCGATCATGGTGGCGATGGATATCGGGGTGGCGGAGCCCACCTACTTGTTCAAAGTGATGTTCGGCGAGCTGTGGGCGCAAGCCGTCACCGCGTGGCGGGGCGAAGAGAACCAGCGGCACCAGGTGGTATCGGTGCAGCTCGGCGGCATTACGCTCGGCGACATTCTCGAATACCTGGTCAATCTCGCTGCGCCGACGCTGGGGTTTTCGCTCGATCCGCCGTGGGATCTGCTCAAGCGCGTGGATCTGTCGCGCTTCGTGCTGACGCTGGATCCGCAGGAGAACGTCGTCGAGTTCGTGTTCAACGCCGAGGTGGACCTGGGCGTGATGCGCGTGGACACCATCGGAGCGCGCTATCGCCGCGGCACGGGGCAGGGCAAGGTCGAGCTGATTCTTACCGGCAACTTCTTCGGCCAGTCATACAGCGCCGCCGATCCGCTGAACTGGGACGTGGTCAACGGCACCCCGCCCAGCGTGCCGGGGCAGGGATCTTCGACGGTCGATCTGCGTTTCATTGGCATAGGTCAGCGGGTGACCTTCGGCGGCCCCACGCCCGATACCGTCGCCGCGAGCGTGGCGGCGCTGCGTGCCGCCATGAAAAAGCCGGAGCCGGGAAAAGATCCGCTTGCCGGCACCGGCCTGGTCTATGCCGACGACAGCCAGTGGCTGATGGGGCTGGATATCGGCCTGCTCAATACACTGGATCTGGGCATCATTTTCAATGATCCGAAGCTCTACGGTTTATCCATCGCGCTGGGCGGGGAACGAGCGGGCTCGCTTGCCGGACTGCGCTTCGAAATCCTCTACAAGAAGATCACCAACGACATCGGGATGTATCGCATTGAACTGCGCATACCGGATGCCTTCCGCACCATCCAGCTCGGCGCGGTGTCGCTGACGCTGGGCATCGCGGTGATCGAGATCTACACCAACGGCAACTTCAAGATCGACCTTGGTTTTCCGTACAACCGCGATTACAGCCGTTCGTTCTCGCTGCAGGCAGGCATTTTCATTGGCCGCGGCGGTTTCTATTTCGGCGTGCTCAACGGCGATACATCGACCAGCGTACCGAAGATCACCAATGGCAATTTCTCGCCGGTGATCGAGCTTGGCGTGGGCCTGGCCGCGGGTATAGGACGCGAGATCAATGTGGGTATCCTCTCGGGAGGTGCCTATGTGCAGATCGAAGTCATCTTTCAAGGCGTGCTGGCCTGGTTCAATCCGACCAGCAGCGGCGGCGCGCCAGCGACCTACTATCGCGCACAAGGCATCGTCGCGATCCACGGCAAGGTCTATGGGCGAGTGGATTTCGTCATCATCAGTGCAAGCGTGACGCTGGAGGCTTTCGCGCAGGCGATGGTGGTGTTCGAGAGTTACCGCCCCATCCTGCTGGATTTCTCGGTCGGCGTGCGCGCCGAAGCATCGGTGAAAATTCTCTTTATCCGTATCAATTTCCATTTCTCGGTCACGCTGGAAATGAGCTTCACCATCGGCTCCGCCAGCCAGACGCCGTGGATCCTGGCCAATGGCAGCGGCGACAACGGCGCGACGCGTGCAGGTGTCTGGTTGTCCGTGCCACAGCACATGCAACGCCGTGCCTTGATGCGTCAGGGCTATATGACGCGGCTGCGCGGCAAGCGCATCGCCCTCGGCCTCAGCGCGAACGAAAGCGACTACCTGCTCGACTGGCAGCCGGCGACACTGGTGTTCGACACTCAGCAGAGTGCCGCGCTGACCATGCTGCCTTACATCACGGTAGGGCAGGTACCGGTCGACTGGGCCGGCGGCGTGCCCACCAATGCCAATCCGGATTATCGCCTTGCGTTTCTGCTCTACGCGGACACCGGCATGGCACCGGACGCCAGGACCGTGCAAGACACGGTCATGCGCAGTGCGCGGCTCAGCAACAGCGATCCGCTGCCGGCCGACTTGCTCGTCACCGCGCTGATGCGCTACGCGCTCTATGCGCTGCCCGATGGCCCCAGTTCGCCGCAAGACAGCGTGAACGCGGCACAGCTGGTGCTGCTTGCCGAACAGCTCGGCCTGCCCGAGACGGCGACGGCCGGTTTCGCGATGAGCCAGCTCAATACGTTCTTCCACACTAATCTGAAATTCCTGGTCGGCGGGGTGCCGGCGGGGCCGAGGCCGCCCGACAAAGGCGCCATGCTGTTTCCCATGCCGCCAGGTCTCGCATGGACTTCGCCGCAGGCGGGCAACCGCGACTTTTCGACCTACAACGCCATCGGGACAGCTTACGAGGTTGGGGTAAGCGCCATCCTGGCTCCGTACTTTCCGGTGAACGGCGGCGTCACGCCGACCACGCCGGACGACCCCGCCCAGTACGAATCCTTCGCCACCTATCTGTTCCGCGACTTCTGCCAGATGCTGGTCAAGGCCGCCATCAACGAAGCGCAGAAGCAACTCACCAACGCACCCGTGACGTTGACCAGCAGTATGTCGCTGTCGGATGCGGCGAAAACTTTTACGACCGCCGCCGTGCCGTGCATCAAGGAGGCCGGTGACACCGTGCAGAGCGTAGCTGCCCGCGTGGGCGCGACCGCTGCCGAGTTGCTTTTCCTCAATCTCCACATCGAGCAGAACATTGCCGCCACGGCGGTGGGGAGCCCGTTGAATCCGGCGCCGCTTATCGGCGTGAGTCCCGAAATGCTGGTACAGGACAACCCCGGGATTACTTTGAAGCAGGCTGCGTGGTCGCTGGGTAATGTGTCCCGCGCCGTGGGCTCGCCCGAGACTGCCTTGAGCGATCTCGCCAAGCTATTCAACGTCGCTGGCGTAGCCAGCTTGTTCGCTTACGCGCCGCCGCCCGGATCGGGCGGCTACACGCTGGGCCAGAATCCCAATCTGCTGCAGGAAGGGCGCAGCTTCACGCTGCCGGCACAGATCTTTGCACCGCCTGCCAGCGGCGGCTTCGATCTGAATCAGACCGCGGCGGTGTTCTTCGTGCGCTATGCCGATCCGGACCTGTCGCAGTCGAGCTTGCCGGGCTCGCCCGACATGCCCAGCTGGTATGCGCAGGCCATCGCCATCCTCAACCCCAGCCTGTCCGCAGCGATGCGCGACGCGGGCGAATCGGTGGAGATCGATCCCGGCACGCCGCTGACTGTTCCTCTCCACTATGGCGATCGCAGCGCGACGCGTGCTTACACCACCGTGGCGGGCGATACCTTGCATCGTATCGGCAGCATGCTGGTGCTGTGCCAAGACCCGGGTTTGCTGAGCGCGTTGCCGTCGCTATGGGTTGCCTTCAAGCAAGCCGTAACCCCAAGCGGTACGAACTTCAGTATTCCAGCGTGGCCCTTGCCGAGTCAGACCGGAGGCATCGTGATCCTGGCCGGCGAGACGGCCGAGTCGCTCACGCGCCGACTGATCGTGAATGCGAGTTACGCCAGCGCTGCCGGGTGGAGCTATGACTGGAACGCTGTCTCCGTGTGGCTGGGTCCGGCAAAAGTGCTCTCGCCGCTGGCGGTGGTGATGATGCCGGGTGCCAGTATTTCGGACAAACAGGCCTTCACCTTCCAGAGTCTGGCCGACACCTACGGCCTGGGGCTGTCGCAAGTGGCCCAGTGTCTGCAGGATCACCTGGGTCTGCTGCCCGATCCCACGACACTCGTCGTCAAACAGGTGCCGGTGATGACCGTCGCGCAGATCGAACAAGGCGTGCTCGGCAGCGCCTCGTTCGCAGGCGTGGTGAACCAGGCTTCGCAGATGTTGATGTCGGGCCTGCGCCTGCCTGGCCTCAAGATCGACGATGGCCATGTGCTGCCCGACCCGGATAATCCGCTGCCGCTATACGATTTGAGCGGCCAGCAGTTCAGTCTCGCGGTAAGCACCGACCCCGTGCATGGTGGCGATGTCGCGTTGGCGATGACCGTGACGTCCACTGTCGACTGGGTACAATTTGGCAGCTCGTTCACCGTTGAATCGGATCACGATATCAACCTGCTCGGTGCACGGCATCCCGACCTGATCGCCCTCAACTCGCGCCTGACTGCAGCGGACGGCTTGCAGCCGGGCATGGTGCTGTTCTCCAGCATCGATCAGAGTGGCCTGGATTTCAGTTTCACCAATCAGCAGATTCTCGACGACGCGCCCGCCACCGGACTGAAGATGACCACCTCGCCAGCCACGCCGCCGGCCCCATCGCCCTTGCCGCTGAAAGGAACCGCTCCGAACACCTATGGCTTCGAATACCCGGTGACCTTGCAGACCACCCAGGCGTTGCCCATCCCGACGGCCGGGACGTCCATGGCGGGCTATGCCAGCCTGTGGCCTTTCCCTCAGGGGTTGTTGCAGCGCGCCGCGGAAGGCGTCGCCACACCGTACGATATTTTTGCCGGCAGCCAACCCGGCGCCACCGCAGACCAGGCGCGCGCGTTGTCGTCTACCACCTACGGCAGCCAGCTCAGCTTCCGCATTCGGCGCATGGACGACGGCTCCAGCCGCTTCCAGCTACTTGGCGTGGATACCGACCAGCGCGAACTGCTGCTGGCCCTGCGTGACGAAATCCTTCATTCGCCACAGGGTGATGCAACCAAGGCCTATCTGGCCGTGACTCCGGCGCCTAATGCATCCAATGCACAAGGCCTCGCGCTGCTCGATCCGAACATCCCGTGCTTCATCATCAAGACCAATCTCTCCACTGACTCGCAGCCGCAACCCGACGCACTGCGCGCCAAGGCCGAGACGGATCCGACGCCGGTCTACTATGCGGATTTCCTGACCCAGCTCGCCGACTTCCTGCTGCTGCTGTGGGAGGGCAGCGTGGTCGGCGGCACGGGCTATTACCTGGGACTCGGCAAGGAGCTGCCGGGCAGTGCGTTCGACGGGCAGGGCGTGGCCGGCTTCACCTTGCTGGCCATCGCCGGCGGACAGCAGGCGGCGGCGCCGATGGGCCGCACGCTGGAGGTATACAACAACTGTCTGCTCGTGGCCCCGGGCCTGGATGCCTCCATCCACAACTTGTACGCCGAAGGCACCGACCACTCCGACCTGAGCGAAGTCGCCCTGACGCCACCCGGCAACGCAGGCTTTTCGCTCACCATCGACACGCCGATCGGACAGGACAGCCAGAGTGCGCTGCAGGATCGCTACAACACGCTGGTGTTCTGGTGCGCCGACACCGCTTCGCCGTACACGATCCCGGCGGCCTGGACGCCCGCGCTGCCCAAGCCCAGCGATGGCCAGCAGCTGCAGGCCTGGGAACGGCAGCGCATTGCGCGCCGGCGGCGCGCAAAAGCCCTCGACGATACGCCCTCGCCGTACTGGCACTTCGAACAAGTCATCCCGTTCTATCGCTTCACCACGGTCCTGCCGCCGGCAGCCACGCAAGGCCTGCCCGATCAGGCGAACGACCCTTATTGGGGTTTCGGCAACGCCGCGAGCTGCCCACTTCCCACGATCACCTTCTGCATGTCCGATCTGCTCGGCAACCACAGCCAGCCGCCCGCAACGGCGGGGCAGGGTGTGGTGGACTTGAAGGTCGGTTACACCGACGCACTGATCGGTCTGTCGCAATGGCCCGAGTTGGCCGCGTACTTCGAGATACTTGGCACGCCGGGTGAGGCTTCATTGGCCATGCAGCTCGGGCTGAAGGCTGCGGCATCCGTGCCCAGTTCGTCGCAGCGCGGCGATGCAGCGGTCGATGCAGCCAAGCAACAGAGCGACAAGTACGCACAGCTTTACTACCAGCTGATACAAAACGGCGTAGCTGCCAGCCTCGCCACCAGCCTGCGCCATATGCCCCAGGGACAGGCCATCGACATCGGCCCGCTGTGGCGCTACGCGGCCGGATCCCATGCCTATGCGAGCGCTGCTGCGACGCTGGCCGCCGTGACCGTGCCGGGCACGAAGCTGAGCGACCTGCTGGTTACCTATCCGGTGCGTTACGCGGAAATGGCAGTGGCCAACCAGGACGTTCCGCTGACCGATCTGTTTGCTGTCGGCAGTCAGGTCGCCGTCCCCGCGTTCCTGCCTTACATCGCCCAGCGCTCGTTGACTGATCTGTATGCGCAAAGGCCGCAGGGCTGGCCCGATCCCGGTTCACCCGCCGCGCTATTTTCGCTGGCGGAAAACGCCGACCTGCCCTTGGCGATCGGCGTGCCGATGCTGCTGCCCGTTGCGGTGACGTTCTCCAGCGGCACCGACGCCGCCACCCCATCGTTGGCGCAACTCGCCGTGGCGCACTACACCGACGCCGGTTTGCTCGGCGAGCAGAACGCGCAAGCGGCCATCCTGGCGGCGAGCAACGGCGTGCAGCCCGATTTGCCGAATGTGCTGACCGCGGATTTCGTGCAGGCCGATGGCACCACGGTAAGGTTGCAGGTGCCGGTGGTCGCCGGCCAGACCGATTCGTTCGACGGCGCCCGATCCGCATTCGCCGCGCAGGGCGCCAACCTCAGCATCACGGAAATTGCTGCCGAGAATGCCGGCATCACCGGCTTGCTCAAACCGAACCAGACCTTGAGCAACAACGTCTATGTCACCCAGGCGCACGACACGCCAAGCCACAACAGCAGTGGTGTCGCGACCCAGGCGCTGGGCAATGCCAACGCGCTCACGCCCGGCATATTCGATGACGGCGCGCTGGTGCAGTTCGGCAGCGAACAGCTCGCGCTGTCGGCCGACACCTTGAACATGGTCGCGCAGCGTTATGCGTGCCCGGCGGAGCGCTTGCTGTCCAGCAATGCCGTGCTCGACTGCGGCAGCAAACTGGCCGTGCCCGGCTGTTTCGCCTGGCCGCAGGATGCGAAGACGTTGAGTGATCTGCGCATGCCTTACACGGTGCAGGCACAGGATCTGCTCGCCACCGTTTGCACCCGCTTCGCGGCTTATGGCGGCGGCACGGGCAGTGCCGGCGTGGATGATTGCGTCAACGCCAACGCAGATATGCCCGGCACGCTGGCGCAAGGGGTCACCATCCACATCCAGGTGCCCGGCGGTGATGTGACCATCACCACGCTGGCCAACGCTTCGTTCTCCTCCACGTTGGTCCAGGCGCAGGTGATCAACTCGCAGACGACGATGAATCAACTGGCCGCAGCCATCGCCAGCCTGCCCGGTGCCTTGCAGGTGGGTGCGCTGCTGCTGTTCCCGCGGGTACGCTTGCCGACGACCTGCGCGCCGAAGGATCTCGCCGGACTCTATGGCGTCGATGGCGCGAGCTTCTCCCTGGCCAACACCGCCACGCTCGGCCTCCTGGCAAACGACATCACGTTGAAGCTGCCTGATCCCGGCGACCCCAAGAGCACTGTTTCGGTGACCACGCAGCCGAACGATACGTTCAACACCGTGATCGTTCGCTTCTCGGTGCAAGGCGTGGCCACCGATGCGGGCGCCATCGCGTCAGGCAATCCCGACGCCGCATTGTTCGTCGAGCACGCACTGGCTTTGTTGCCCCCGGCCTCGGTGCGTGAGCAGGTGTCACTCGGGTCCGGCGGGCCGTACCCGCAGACCGTCTTTGGATTGAACGCGTCGCTTACGCTCTCGCGTCCCGTAGCGCTGGTCCATCCGGATTTCGATGTCGACGGACCGGTAGCGCGAGTGAGCTCGCCGCTGGCGCCTCATGCACAAGGCGATGCCGTCGGCGCAGGCAGCCTCAATTTCGGCCCCTTCATCGTGGCGCTGACTAAGGCCATACCCGATCTTCGCGTGGGCACGGCCAAGGTGGCCGGAGAGAGCAGCGATCTATGGTGCGTGGATTTCTCATCCACCGGCATTGCATCGGTAAGCCTGATCCCCGGCGTGCAATTCCCCAGCGAAACGCCGATGCCGCGCTTCCTCGCCTTGCCGCCGCTTTACGATCACCTGGTTACCCGCAAACTCGACATCCAGGGATTGAACGATGACGGCACGCTCGATGACGTCGCCGTGCCTACCCATTTCATGGCCATCGACGCCGAGCCCTGGGCGCAGCGTTTTCTGGGTGATCTCGACCGATTCCTTGGCGGCGCCATGGCGACGACCTTGTATCTACAGACAGGGCTTCGCGACACCTTGACCGGCGCTATCGGCGACAAATACACCATTGCGGGCGCCATCGCGGATCAACTGCAGGGCGTGTTCGATTATTCGGTCTACACGCCGGCTCCCGACCCGAACTATCAGAAAGGCTTGGCAGTCGCGCGCGACGCATTGCGCCAACAGCTCTACGTCAACTTGCTCAAGGCGTACGACACGTCGGTGATCGCACAGTACGACACGGAATCCACCACGCCGTGGACGGGCGGGGTAGGGGTGCCGACGGTGTCCCTGTATGGCCAGGCCCGCCTGGCCGACACCGGCACGGCGGTGACTTTCGCTGCAGCCAAGACGGGTTTCGATCCGACGCGCGCCTTCGTCAGCTTCTTCGCCACCGTGGCGGATCCCGAACGGCACAGCTCGGTGCGAGGCAGTCTGGAATACGCTTATTCACATACCGAATTCGATATCTCGCAGGCGGGTGTGCCGACGGGCTACGAGGCGTCCAATTGGCTGTCCTTCATTCCACTGCAGGACAAGGTCGCCAAACCCGCGGCCTTGCAGAACACCAACCCCGGCTCACTATTGGCGCCGGTACCGCTGCGCACTTATCCGTCGCTGCCCGCAATCCACGAACAGCTTGCTTCGCCGACCTATGAGCTACCGGACAGCTTGGCCAAACTGCCGCTGTGGACCTACAAACTCACTTGCACCCACGAGTTCGCCGCACAAGACAGCGTCAACATCACGGCGGACTTCAACCTCGCCATGCCATTGCAGACGCGGGCAGTACAGCAGACCGCCGACCTGTTCAGCGCATTGGCGCAATACATGGCCGTGGCCGACAAGCTGTGGACCTTGATGAGCCCGCTCGCCGTCCCCGGTAGCGACATCGGCGCCACGTCCCCAAGCGTGAATGCCGCCAAGACTTTCGGCGATCTGGTCGCGACCATCGCCAGCTTGTGGCATATCCGCCTTCCACAGCAGGCGAACAGCACCGCGCCGGAGGACAGCTACATCGTCGGGGCGAGCTTTGCGTTCGACGCACGCGTCACCTATTCGGAGAACGGCCTTCTCATCAAGAGCTTCTCCCTGACCCGCCAGCAAGACCAACCGGGCCCGGCCAGCTCGTGGCCGCAGGTGGAGGTGATCTTGCCCGAAGGGGTTGGGGTGCCGCTGCAGGCGCAGGTTCCGCTCACGCCAAGCGCCACGATGGTGTACCAGCCGATGCCGGGCACCGAGATTCCTGCGCAAAACCAGCAAACCTTCCGCATTGCCTGGAACGACATCAGCGTGTCCGCCTATCAGAACGCGCGTGCCCGCATGCTGGCAGTGCGTAACGAAGATCTGCTGTACGACCCCGCGCACCCGGACAACCCGGTGCTGCAGACCAGTCCCGGTTTCCTGCTCAAGACCGCTGAAGTCAGCGCCACCAGCATCGTGACTCCGTTGATCGAACGAAGCCTTCCGCAGGAAATCACCGGCGTCGACCTCAACACGGCGCTTGCCGATGCCGTGCAAACGCTATTTCCTGCCGCCGGCGTATTGGCGGACACCACGGCGTCGTGGGGGGTGTTCTATGCATACGAACTCGTGCGGGACCTCGACTCGCAGAACAACAGCTTGCTGAGCAAGCTGCCCGTCGCGCTCTATCCAAACCAGCCATTGGCCGGCGCTGCCCAGGCGCTGGCGGGTGCCGTACAAACGTGGACGGACAACAACCATCCCGCATCAGCGGGTGGAGGCTGGCTGTTCAGTGTGATTCTTTATTCGGGGCTGGAGAGCAGCGCGAGACCGCTGTTCAGCGCAGAGTTGTTCTACCGGATTGGAAAGAGCAGCTAGCCGTCGGTGCGGTTCACGGGCTTATCGGCAGACCAGCACCGGAACCTTGCTTTGCAGCAAGACCTTCTGTGTTTCGCTGCCCAGCATCACCCGGTTCAATCCATGCCAGCCATGGGTGGCCATCACGATGAGGTCGCAACGATGTTCGTTGACGGCTTCCAGAATGGCCTGATAGGGGCGTTCACCGAAGGCGTAATGGCATTCGCAAGGTACCTGTGCGGCCTTGGCCAGCTTTTTGGCCTCGTCCAGGTAGCGCGTGGCACTTTGCACCGCCTGCTGGCTGTACTTCAGCTCCGCGGCAGCAAGAAGTTCAGCCATGTAGGCAATGGAGTTGAATGGTGGCACCACATGCAACGCCAGCACCTTGGCGCCGAATGCTCTGGCCAGCTCCAAGCCCGTGCTGAAAGCGCGCAACGACAGATCCGATCCGTCGATCGGGAGGAGCAGGTGTTGGAACAGCGCCTTTCGTTGCAGAAGGGTAGGTTCTGGACTCATGGCGGTTTCGGTGGGCATGGACAAAGCTCCAGCGTAATGAGGTGTCGCGCCTGCACTCAGCAGCGTCAGCGTCATGGTGGCTTGAGCGATTGCCGGGATATTGATCGCGGTCAACTTGTCGAGTGATAGCCCATTGGACCGGCCATGCTTTTCAGCTGGCCGGTTTCCGCGAACGCTCGACGACGATCTGACGAAACCGAGATGGCGCGCCCGGACCGTGTCGATAGCGGTTGACCCAGATCAAGACGAACGATCAGCGCCTGGATGAGTGTTGGCACATGGAATCCAGCCAAGGTGTGCTGTCATGTTCGAGGTCCTCGTCAACACGGAAGAAATGCGCGACGACAATCCCGTGGTGCAAGCTGGCCTGGCGCTGGCGAGCCGCCTGGATGCCTATGCGACGGGGCTGAATATCGTCGAGGTATTTCCCTCGACCTTGGCCATGTCCGAGATCATGGTCGTGCTGGATGCGGAGGAAAAGGAAGCCAGGCAATGCGATACCTGGTGGATGAACCAATGCCGCAAGCATGGCGTCGACGGCAGCTGGGAGGTGATACGCGGTGTATACGTGCCCGTACTGGCGCGGCGTTCCTGCATGGCGGATATCACGGTTAGCCGCCTGCCGAGTCGGGACACCGGCTATCCCACTGGCATGGACTATGTGACGCGGGTCTTGCTCACGGCAGCTTCTCCGATGTTGCTGGTTCCGCCGAAGTGGGATGGGGCCTTCCGCCAGGAGAGAGTTCTGGTGGCGTGGAACAGCAGCCAAGAATCCATGCGCGCGTTACGTGCCGCCCTCCCGTTTCTGCGCGAGGCCGACATGGTGTGCCTCATCGATGGCGCCAGCGACGTATTGCCCGGCATCACGCCGCCGCCGCTGCCGGTGCGTGACTGGCTCGCGCGGCAAGGCATCATCCTGCATTCGGTGCAGCAGTTTCCGGCCACAACCAGCGCCGGTGAAGCGTTGCTCAATCAAGCGCACGCCATGCGTGCGGATCTGCTAGTGATGGGTGCCTGGGGGCATTCGCGGATGAGCGAACTGATGCTGGGCGGAACGACACGCCATGTGCTCCAGCATGCCCAACTGCCGGTGCTGATGGCGCATTGAGTGAGCGGCGGGATAGAACGCCGTTACAAACTGTTACAAACCGTTGCCGAGCCGAACTATGGCTGTTACGTGCCGGACCTAGAGTTGCCTCCGTAGTCAACGGGGACTGCATATGGAGGGCATGTGTCATGACAGTGCTGGCAACAGACATTCGCACTACACGGGTAGGTAACCCCTACGCTTCCATGGCCCAGGCAGCCTCGGGCAACGACCTGGGCATCGACATCGAAGCCATTCGCAAACACGTTCAGGTGCAGCGCTGCAAACATGTTGCCGGACAGAGCATCTATCACGCCGGCCAGCCGTTCCATGCGGTCTATCTGGTGCATGCAGGCTCGTACAAGATCTGCGAACTGGCCGACGATGGCCGTGAGCGGATCTCCGGTTTCCGCATGCGCGGCGAGCTTGTCGGTGTGGAATCCATCGGCCTGAAAGCCTATGCGAGCGATGTGGTCGCCCTGGAAAGCAGCGAGGCATGGGAACTGCCATACCCGGCTGTATTGCGCGCCTGCCTGCATGTTCCGGAACTGCAATCGCACCTGACCTCGGCGTTGGCCGCGGAAATCCGTTGCGACCGTTCATGGATGCTGATGTTGGGCACCCTGGCCGCGGAACGTCGCGTGGCCGCTTTCCTGCTCGACGTCGCCGCGCGCTACGCGCGCCTGGGCTACAGCGCGAAACACTTCATCTTGCGCATGAGCCGCATCGATATGGCCAGCTTCCTGGCGCTCAAACATGAAACCGTCAGCCGCGCGCTGTCGCACCTTCATGACTTGAGCTACATCGACGTGCAGCGTCGCGAAGTGCGCGTACTGGATGTCGATGGACTGCGCTCGATGGCAGGGATGAGCACGGCGTTGAATTGAGCGGCGTCACGCGCCGCTGTCGCCGTCGAGCACGCGGCGCATGGCTGCGCCGAGTTGTTCCCGGCGATAAGGTTTGCGCAGCAATTCGAAGGCACCGAAAGCACGGGTGTCGATATCCATCGATGCGTATTCGTAACCGGAAGTAAAAAGCACGGGGAGATGTGGACGTCGCTCGTGTGCTTTCGCTGCCAGTTCGAAACCCGTCATATCGCCGCCCAGCACGATGTCCGTAAAGAGCAGATCGATATCCGGGTGTTCGGCCAGGTGCTCCAGTGCTGTAACGGCATCGGCGGCTTCACTGGGGATATAGCCCAGCGTGCGCAGGAAGGCGACGGCGACGCGCCTTACCTCCGGTTCGTCTTCCACGACCAGAACGGTCCCGCGATCGCGGCGCGAAGGGGAGGGTGCCGTTTCTTCCGTAGCCGTAGACGCCGCAGCCGGCAAAAAAAGCTCGACGCGCGTGCCGTAGCCTACCTGGCTCTCGATATTGAAATGGCCGCCGGACTGTTTCACGAAGCCATAGACCATGCTCAGACCGAGCCCGCTACCTTTGCCGGCTTCCTTGGTAGTGAAAAAAGGCTCCAGCACGTGCTCCAGTATCTCCGGCGGAATACCTTCACCGTTATCCGAGATCGTAAAGACCACATACGGGCCAGGTGCGATCCTGGCATCCTCGTCGATATGGGCGACGTTGTAGGATCGTGCCGTGATCGCAAGGCGGCCGCCGCGCGGCATCGCATCGCGTGCATTGAGCGCCAGATTGATCAGGGCCGCTTCCAGTTCCCCCTCGTCGGCGTACACCGCAGGCACTTCATTGGAGCACTCGGCAATCACGGCGATACGTTCGCCCAGTGTGCGTCCCAACATTTCGCTCAAATCGGCCAGCAGTTGCACTGTGCGCACGGCGCGCGGCAACAGATGCTGGCGACGCGAGAAGGTAAGCAGCTTGCGGGTAAGTGCCGCGCCGCGCTCGACCGCACGCGATGCGCTTGCCAAGGTATTCCGTGTCGCCGGATCATCGGGTATATCGGATTCCAGCAACTGCAGGTTGCCGGAAATGACCGTCAGCAGGTTGTTGAAGTCGTGCGCAATGCCACCGGTGAGTTGACCGAGTGCGTCCAAGCGGCGCGAATGAGCCAATTGCTCTTCGCTGCGTCCTCGTTGAATGGAGGCAGCCAGAACGTTGGCGACCGATTGCAGAAAGTTCAACCGGTCCCGGTCGAAATAACCCTTCTGATGCGCCAATGCCAGCAACAGCCCCATCGGTCCATACCGGTCGGGTAATGACACGAGGGCGGCGTCCTGGAAATCGGCGCTCAACGACGGGCATATGCGGCGAAGGCTCTCGATGATGGCCCCTTGCACGGGTGGCAGCTTATCGACATCCGCCGTCGCGCTGCGCGCCATGGCCTGCAGCGTAGGGTCGCCCGACAAGCTCTCCAGCACCGCTGGAGGCAAACCCATCGGTGCGGAGACTTGCAAGCGGACATGGTGTGGGTCGCTCAGGAGGATCGCCGTCGCGGGAATAGCGAGGGTAGTTGCTACCAACCCGGGAATCTCGTCGATGGCTTGTTCGTGATGTGTGGCCTCGAGCAGGCGCCGGCTCATCTGGGCCATGACGGCGTCGAAGCGGGCGCGTTCCTGGGCCTGGCGCGCACGCTGTGTTTCGGAGATATCGCGGATCGATGCCGCATATAGCGTTCCTTCCGAAGCGACGACCGGACTCAGCCCGATCTCGACCGGAAACGATTGACCGTCGGCGCGTACGCCGGTCAATTCGTAGCCGGCACCCATCGAGCGCTCGCGTGGGTGGGAGGCGTAATGGGCACGATGGGCGATATGGGCCTGCCGCAAAGCCGCTGGCAGCAGCGTTTCTACCTGCGCGCCGGCAAGCGCGCCGGCTTCGTAGCCGAACAGACGCTCTGCATGCGCATTGTTCAGCACGATGACACCCCGCCGGTCGACCACGATCATCGCATCCGGTGCCGCCTCGAATAACGCGCGGAATAGATCGGTATCGGGGGCTTGCTTGCTGTACATGTCGGTGTCTATATCCGCCTGACCGTCGGTGAAAACAGATAACCCGAGCCACGAATCGATCTGATCCGCTGCGGATGAGCTGGATCGGGCTCGATCTTGCGGCGCAGGCGTCCGATTTGCACGTCGATCGAGCGATCGAATGGCCCCGCATCGCGACCATGGATGTGCGTCATCAGCTGGTCACGGGTAAGCACTTGATTGAAGTGCTCGACGAAAACCCGCAGCAAAGCGAACTCGCCGCTGGTCAGCGGTATGGGGTCGCCCTGGGGGCCGGACAGACTATGCGATTGCGGATCGAGCACGTAGCCATCAAACGACAAACGCCCGGTATCTGTCTTCGCCGGCGAGGACGCGCGGCGCAAGACGCTGCGCACGCGAGCCAGCAACTCGCGCAGGTCGAACGGCTTGGTGACGTAGTCGTCCGCACCGAGCTCCAGGCCCACGATGCGGTCCACCGAGTCGCCACGCCCGGTCACGATGATCACCGGACCATGCCAGTACCCACGCAGATTTCGGGTCAGGCTGAAGCCGTCTTCGCCGGGCAGGCCGATATCGAGCATCACGATATCGACCGGCTCGCTGTCGAGAACGTGGCGCATCTGGATGCCGTCGCCGGCAGTGCTGACACGAAAGCCGTGGCTGCCGAAGTAGCGGCTGAGGATAAGGGCAATCTCGGCGTCGTCATCGACCACCAGCAGATGTGCCGGCACAATCGTAGATGATGCAGGACTGGACGAGACGGCCATCTAAACCCTTGATACGCGGGAGTGCCCGGTCAAGCACACAAGCTGGAGCATACCCCGACGCCGGCCGCCTTGCAGCAGCTGAGCTGATCCAAGGATTTCGCTTAAATATGCCCGGCGGGCGGTGACGTCCATCGAGTTGGCGTGTTGAGCCATATCAACCTGCCCAAGTGCTGGTATGCGCGATGATGCGTTCCTCCCGAACGAGGACAAGATCATGCGCGCCATGGTGCTGAGCAAGGTCGGCGAGCCGCTGACGCTCCAGTCGTTGCCCGATCCACTACCAGGTAACGATGAGGTGCTGCTGCGGGTGGAAGCTTGTGGCGTATGCCGCACAGATCTGCACGTCGTCGATGGCGAACTGCCGAATATCGTGACGCCGCTGATTCCAGGGCACGAGTGCGTCGGCATAGTCGAGGTGCTTGGCCCTGGTGTTTCTGGGCTGAAGCCGGGGCAGCGGGTAGGTGTGCCTTGGCTGGGTGGCACTTGCCATCATTGCGAGTACTGCCGCGGGGGCCGTGAAAACCTGTGCGATACGCCGGAATTTACCGGCTATACACGGCCTGGCGGTTATGCGAGCCACATCGTCGCACGCGCGGATTACTGCGTGCCGTTGCACCATGATGCCGACCCCGTCGCCATCGCGCCGCTGCTGTGCGCAGGTCTGATCGGCTGGCGTTGTCTGGCGAAGACAGGGCAGGCGAAGCGTATCGGTCTCTACGGTTTTGGGGCGGCAGCGCACATCGTCACCCAGATCGCCTGTCGGCAGCAGCGCGATGTCTACGCCTTCACGCGAGCCGGAGATATCACTGCGCAGACTTTTGCGCGCTCGCTCGGCGCCGTATGGGCTGGGTCATCCGATGAAATGCCGCCTGTGCCACTGGATGCAGCGATCCTGTTCGCACCCATAGGCGATCTGGTTCCGCTGGCACTGCGCGCCGTGAAGAAGGGCGGCAGGGTCGTGTGCGGCGGCATCCATATGTCCGATATCCCCTCATTCCCTTATCGCTGGCTATGGGAGGAGCGAGAGGTGGTTTCTGTTGCCAATCTGACGCGCGCCGATGCGCATGATTTCTTCGCGGCAAAGGAATGCAAAGACATAAGGACCGCCACACGCATCTACCCGCTCGAACAAGCCAATCAGGCTCTGGGCGATCTGCGCGCGGGACGACTGAGCGGCGCTGCGGTGCTAAAACCATAAGGCGATGTATGGGCGCGGTGGCGTCCGCCGGCTCAGGCCGGCAGGTACGCGCGAAGCTCGGTGGGAGAGAGAGCAAGCAGATCGCTGGGGACCTCGCCCACGACGCACTTCAACGCTTGCTCGTCGAGACGATCGCGTAGCACGCTGAGAAATCGCGGCGGCGCCATCAACACGAGATGGTCGTATTGGTTCCCCAGACGTCCTTGCCGAATGGCGTCGCACAGCAGGTCGGCAAATTGCATCGCATGCTTTTTCCGCAGCGAAGTACGCGGTTCGATGGCATGGTGCGCCGAGTTCGCGCTTTCGTTGGTACGCCCCAATCGCCCATGCTCGGGGTGCTGCCCTGGCGAACGACTGTCGGGATCGGTGAAGCATGCGATCTCGATCAGGTCCGCGCCTTTCTTGGATATTTCGAACAAGCGTGCCTTGGCGGCATCGGCGACCAGTAACCAGGTCTTCGACATGTTGGCGTTCTCCACGTGACCATAACAACCGCGGGTGCTTTAAGCGCTGGCGGCATCGGTGCTCGAAAGCTTTGCCCTTCGTCCGGCCCATTTTCCGGGGCGACGACGCAATCGAAGCCTATGACCCTGATGGACGCGCGTCTTGACGCTGGTCAACAACTGCAGAAATCACCTTCTCCAGCCCATGAGTTGCCTATGTGCGAAAGGTCGGTTCGCGCACCGGCTCGCCAGAGAAGCCGAGTGTGGACAAACCTTCCTGAAGGAAATTTCCCACCATCGACATGCCAAGCAGGTAGCGAGCCGTCTGCGCGTAATGCACCTCGGCAGTGTCCCCGCGGATCGCTGACCAGTCCGTCGCCGAGCAATGGTCACGGCCAAGCCATGTCAACGCCACGAGATCGACTTGTTGGTCCTCCCGCAAATCGTCGATTAGCGAATGCAGCTCCTGCAACACGGTCGCATGTTGACATCCATTTCCTTGCGCACGGGGCGCTTCGACGCTTTCGGAATCCGATGGACAATGATTTTCCGCCGGTTCGGCGAGCACGTCCTTGCTGTCGCAATCGCGAAGTTTGCCGATGATGAAATAGACGGTATCGACGGGTATCGACAATACCTGTTCGGGCTTGTTCGTGGTTGGCTCGGCAGCGGCTCCGGTCAAGGTGGCTCTACCGATACAGCTCTGGATTTATCCAGGCTTTCGGGCGACCGACCGTTTGGACGAAGGTGACAAACTGCTTGTCATCCAGTTTCAGGGCTTCCGCCAGCTTCTTCTGGTCGAACGCGCCACGAAACACCGTGCCAAGACCTTCGGATGCGCAGAACAGATAGACATTCTGTCCGATAAACGCGCTATCAACCGAGGCGAACAATCGCCGGTCTTCGGCGAGAACATCGGGCATGCGGTCGCCATGCGCAACGTAGATGAGCTCCACGGGAGCTTCGCCGACAAATTCCTGCAGTCCGGTTGTGGCCCGGATATCCGTATCCAGGTAAGACAGCAACTCGTGCCGCTCAGGTGCATATATCCATACGCCATCGGCCATTGCCACATAGATATCGATGACCATGACATGCCGCCAGAAAGGCGCTGTGCGCTCGCCTGTCGCCGGCCGATTGATTCCGAACGCAGCCCAAAGCAGTTCCGACAGTAATCTGACGGGTAGCGAACGGCTATCGTATTCACGTGTGGAATGCCGCAGCCGCAGGGCATCGATCAATAGCAGCCCGCCGTGCGTGCGGACCGGGGGCAATACATAGGCCTGGGCTGCTGGCGTTCTCGGATCCGGGACGGCAGCTTCTGCGCAGATGATTGCTGCGCTTTTATCCATGTCTTGCTTGAGTGCCATAAACGCTCCCCCGGTTCTTTACCGTGCCGCGTATCCGACGGCTCCCATGCGACAACCGTGGAAAGATGTTTACTATGCTGCGCGGCTGCGCTCGTTGACCTGGGTCAATAACCCGGAGGTAGCGCCACTGTCGGCTCCAAGCGCTTTTGCGGCCGCATCCCATAGGCAGTTTCTGGTATTTCCTTGCCGAAACGAGGCGCGTCGGAATGCCATGCATGCGCAAATGACAGGGTGCCACCCTCGGCGAAGCGTGAGCCTTGGTCGGGTCGTTTTCACACTGAATTGATGGAGGTCAAATTGACCGGTCGGGAGGGGGCGTAAACATCCTGGTGAATGCCACCCATGCCGGCCTGACCAACCATGTCCGCTCATGCACCAGAGATCGAGACGTTTTCCATGCCGCGCCTTGAAGCCGGCCACTTGCGCCGGCTTGGCATCGACACCGGGCATGAGTATGTCGTGTATCTCAACAGGGATTCGCCGATTTGCCGCAGCGAGGGATTCGGCGCGCATTCACGCCTTGAGTTGCGCGTGGGGGCGCAGCGGGTACTGGCGACACTGAACATCGTTGAGGATGGGTTGCTGGGCGTGGATGAGGCCGGGCTGTCCGAGTCGGCCTGGTTCTCCTTGCTGCCCCGCGCCGACGAGCGCGTGATCATCGCGCATCCACCCAGCCTGGACTCGTTGGCTTCGGTGCGGGCGAAGATTTATGGCAACGCGCTGGACGAGTCCGCACTGCACGGCATTGTCCGGGATATCGTTGGAAATCGTTACTCCAGCATTGAATTGGCAGCGTTCATCACCGCCGCCGGTGGCGACCGTCTGAGTATCGAAGAAGTCATCGCGCTGACGAAGGCCATGGTGCAGACCGGCACGCAACTGCATTGGGCGCAACCGCTGGTTGTCGATAAGCACTGTATTGGTGGACTCGCCGGCAACCGCACGACGCCTATCGTCGTGGCGATCGCTGCGGAACTGGGGCTGACGATGCCCAAGACGTCTTCACGGGCGATTACTTCAGCGGCAGGTACCGCCGACGCCATGGCGATGCTTGCACCTGTCGATCTGAACGAAACGCAGATACGCCGCGTCGTGGAAGCGTGCGGAGGCTGTATTGCGTGGGGTGGCGCGATGAACCTGGCTCCTGCAGACGACAAGCTGATTCGGGTCGAGCGTGCACTGGATATCGACAGTGCCGGGCAGATGGTGGCGTCCGTGCTGTCGAAGAAAATAGCTGCGGGCTCCACTCACGTGGTGATTGACGTGCCGGTCGGACCAACCGCCAAAGTGCGCGATCAAGCGGAAGCCGAATCGCTGGCCAGGTTGATGCAACAGGTTGCGGGTGCTTTCGGCTTGCAACTGCGCGTGCTGATCAGCGACGGTACCCAACCGGTGGGGCGAGGCATCGGACCTGCTCTGGAAGCGCACGACGTATTGGCCGTACTGCGCAACGACCCGCACGCTCCAGCCGACCTGCGTGCACATGCCTTGACTGTCGCCGCCGCAGTGTTGGAGCTGGGCGGCGTTGCTAGCGCCGATTCATCGCTTGCGATGGCGACAACTTGTCTGGAGACGGGCAAGGCATGGCAGCGCTTCCAATCCATTTGCATCGCACAGGGAGGAATGCGCACGCCGGGAAAAGCCGCTTATCAGCAAGCTGTTCTGGCTTCGCAGCCAGGGCGCGTGATCGCGATCGACAACCGCAGCCTGTCCCGCGTCGCCAAGTTGGCCGGCGCGCCTGCCGCGCCGCTGGCCGGGCTCACGCTCGACGCCCATCTCGGCGAGACGGTGGCGGCCGGGCAACCTCTTTTTACGCTCCATGCGCAAAGTCCCGGGGAGCTGGCTTACGCCATGGAATACGTATCCCGCCATTCCGGCATCGTTTCTGTCGAGGTATCCGCATGAACACGCTCTATGCCATGCCAGGCAACGAGGCTTTTGCCGAATTGCTGTCGCTTCATACAGGCTATCAACGCCAGAAGCTGTTGCTTCACCACTTCCCTGATGGTGAAACGTTGATTCAAATGGCCCCGCCGCAGGGTGGTGACGCCGTGATCGTATGCACGCTGGATCATCCCGATGCGAAGGTGCTACCGCTGATGATGGCTGCGGCGACAGCACGCGAACTGGGTGCCGCGCGCGTCGGTCTGGTCGCACCTTATCTGGCCTATATGCGCCAGGACATGCGATTCAATCCGGGCGAAGCCCTGTCCGCCAAGATCTTCGGCGAATGGCTGGGGCACACCTTCGATTGGCTGGTTACAGTGGACCCGCATCTGCATCGCCACGCGACGCTTGCCGAGGTGTATCCGCATGCTGCGCATGTCGTGCATGCGGCATCGCAGCTGGCCGTCTGGATCGACGCCCATGTGACTATGCCGCTGATCATCGGACCCGACAGCGAAAGTGCGCAATGGGTCACCGCCGTGTCAAACCTGCTGTGCGCGCCGAGCGTGGTTGCGCGCAAGGAGCGACATGGTGATCGCGACGTGGAAGTCTTCCTGCCTGAGATAGACAAATGGCGGGACCACACGCCCGTCTTGGTCGATGACATCATCGCCAGCGGCGGGACCATGATTCAGACGCTACGCTGTCTGCATGGGCGAGCATCCCTGCCACCCGTCTGCGTGGCACTGCATGGGGTATTCACCGAGGGAGTGCTCGACAATATGCGAGCCGAAGGAGCGGGGCTGATTGTCACCAGCAACACCGTCGTCACCGCGGCATCGCAGATCGATATCAGCAAACCGGTCGCCGAAGCGATGGTCAGCCTGTGCGCGGCTCACCCGGCGGAAGCAGTGGCGCCGGCATAAATAAGAAGTTTGTCCGCCACTGCCATGGATCGCCAGGACGGTCACTGGTTCGTGCCATTTGCCGAGTTGTGGCGACTCGACCTTACCAGGGGTTGTCTTTGATGTTCAAACGATACGAAAGCTGATTGACGGCAATATCCCCCACGAAGGTCATGGCGGCGATGGTCGCCATATCCGTTGGGCCAAGACCGGCATATGCTCCAGTCAGTGCCAGTGCGCCAGCCACAAAATCGAGTTGGTCGAAGGGAATCCATGATGCGCCCGGATTGATGTGCAACATGCGTTTGATGAGGCTCTTGAGGGCATCGCCGAGCATTGCGCCACCGCCCAGGCCGAGACCAAGCAGCAGCCAATGTTGATAGTTGACCAACGACCACGATGCATGGACCCGGTATTGCAATCCAGTCACCAGCACTCCCGTGGCGACCCCCGCCAGAAAGCCAAGCACGGTTTTGTGGCTGCCGAGAAGTCGGTCGTGGATAGGACGATTCCAGCCATGCCAGTAACGGAGGAAGGGCGGCGCCATGTTGGCGCAGTACGCAGGGAGCATGAAGTAGGCGAGGTGTAGCGAACGGGTCCACCAATCGTTCATGAAACCGTGCTCCTGGATTAGCTCATTGTATTGTCCCGCGACGCACGACTAAGCATGCGAGACATCTTGTCGTCCCGCTGGTCAGGCCGGGAAGAGTTCGCTCGGCAGAGGATATCGTGGCTGATCTGGTTGCTGGCGGCCCAAGACGGGCCTACATTGTGAAACAGGCATGTCGACGATTTGCTTTCGCAAAGAGGGGTGGCCATGGATATCTCCGAACTGCTTGCCGCTATGGCGACGGACCATGCGTCCGACCTCTACCTGAGTCACGGAGCTCCGCCTCTGATGGTCGTCGCCGGCGTGTCGCGCTATATCGGCGACAGGGCGCTCACACCGGCCGACACACATGCGGTCGCCTATTCAGTGATGAACGACCGGCAGCAGAAGGAATTCGAGGCGACGCTGGAGATGAATCTCGGCATCGCGCCGGCGGGGATTGGTCGCTTTCGGGTCAACGTGTATCGGCAGCGCGGGGAGGTGGCGATCGCCATTCGCTACATCACGACCGAGATTCCCGACATCGACAGCCTGCGCTTGCCGTCGACGCTGCGCGATTTGGTGATGTTGCCGCGCGGCTTGATTCTGGTGGTGGGTGCAGCTGGCTCGGGCAAATCGACTACGCTGGCAGCGATGCTCGACTATCGCAATCGCAACCGCGGAGGACACATCCTCACCGTCGAAGATCCCGTCGAATACCTGCATCAGCACCGCAAATCGATCATCGACCAACGCGAGGTGGGTATCGACACGCTGAGTTACGCGAACGCGTTGCGCAATGCCATGCGCGAAGCGCCGAACGTGATCATGATCGGGGAAATTCGCGACAGGGAAACCATGCAGCAGGCGATCGCCTATGCTGAAACCGGCCATCTATGTCTGTCGACGCTGCATGCCAACAATGCCAACCAGACACTTGACCGCATTCTGAATTTTTTCCCGGATACGGCGCGGCATCAATTGCTGATCGACCTCTCGCTCAACCTCAAGGCTGTCATTTCACAGCGACTACTGCTTGCCGTTGACGGTACGCGTGTACCGGCTGTCGAGTTATTGCTCGTCACCGCATACATTTCCGATTTGATCGAGAAGGGCGAAATCGCGACCATCCGCGAAGCCATGAAACAGAACAGCGCTGCCGGTATGCAGACCTTCGACCAGGCGTTGTACGCGCTCTATTCGGCCGGCACCATCGGTTATGCCGAGGCCATCGAACATGCCGATTCCCGCACGGACCTCGCCTTGCAGGTCCGTCTGCAAGGCCCGGCGCCGCAGGAGGTTGCGCCTGGAGTCGTTGATGGGGTGGACCTGCCTTTGTCCATGCCATTGGGGTGACATGCATACACGGGGCCCGACGCAACATCCAGTACCTTGGCCTCTTATTGCAGAACCGGCATGTGAAAGACACTCAGGCCAGGCTCCCTCTGCCATAGACATAGAAATCGGCGAGTGAACCCGTATCGTTGTCCCCGGTGTAGGGGTAGCGATTGGGTATATGGTGGAGCTGCCGCCAGCCCGGTGCATTCGCGCCCACCCATCGACTGAACTGGCGGTGCCGTACATGCGCGGTCTGGGCCTGCGCCTCGTCTTTATCGGACGAATAGATCACGACGTAATCCCGCGCTGCGCCAAACAAGGTCCGCATGTACGTTTCGTACACCTCGTCCTCGGTCAGGTGATAGATCACATCCAGCGATAGCGCGAGCTGGGCCGTCTGCCCCGCGTAGTCGCGTACCAGCATGAATGCCTTGCTGGCGTCGCCGGCGAAGCGGCGGGCGCAACTTTCGATCGCATCCGGGCTTATGTCGAAGCCGAGATAGGACGGATATCTGGCGAGCGTCAATTGATTGCCATCGCCGCAGCCGAACTCGATCACGTCGCGAATGTCGTGACTGGCGACGAAGTCGTTCAGTATTTCGGCCTTGAATTCAGCGAGTCGGTTGTACGAACCCGCGCCGGAATTGCCGCCTTCGCGGTATCGCTCGATCCAATAGTCCTCCGAACCGTGGAAGGGCTTGGGAGGGTTGAACCATTGCCGGTATACGCTGCGCGCGACGGGGCCGATGACGGGAATTCGCTTGATGAAGTCTTTCATGACAGCGCTCCAGCAACCTATTTCAGTGCAGAGAGGGCCAAGTCGATCATCTGGCACCACCAACCCGTCAAACGCCGACATGGTCTGCCGCGGAGAGGTTGATCTTCTCTCATTGGACGATTTACGCCGTCCAGTCTTGCATTTTGGATCTGTATCACCCTGGAACAAAGCGCGGACATCAATGGGTCATCAGCCAATCTCTGGCGGCTGACTAACGCTGGCGTCCTGGCACGCTCCTTTTATCCGTCGTCGGACCGCAGTCGCTCGGGATGGGTATAGACGTTGTGGCTGCCCGGTCGCGCAAAGCCCACCAGTGTCATGCCGGCACTACGGGCCAGCTCGATCGCCAGCGCCGTGGGCGCGGAGATAGCCGCCAATAGGCCGACACCGACGCTCGCCGCTTTGGTCACCATCTCGTAGCTGGCGCGGCTGGTCAGCAGAACCAACCCGGCGTCGGGCGCGACGCCGGCGCGGTACATGGCGCCGATCAACTTGTCCAATGCATTGTGCCGACCCACGTCCTCGCGTGCCAACACGATGTTGCCGTCCAGATCTGCCCAGGCCGCCGCGTGTATCGCACCCGTGGCGGCGTTCATCGGTTGATACAAGGACAGCCCGGCCAATGCGCGCTCCAACGCAGCACGACGGATGTATGCGCAGCCTATGACATGGCGAGGCTGGTGCACGGCGTCTTCCAGTTGACGCGTACCGCAGATGCCGCAACCGCCGCGGCCCGGTAGCCATCGTTCCCGCTGGCGGTCGAGCTGGGCGGCTGGTGCGCCTTCGGCCACCGTCATCGCCAGCTCGATGCCTTCCAGCAAACGACGTTGCTCGATGGCGCGCAGATCGCTGGCGCTCCGAATCAAACCCTCGCTGAGCGAAAAGCCCAGCGCGAAGTCCTCCAGGTCATGCGGCGTAGCCATCATCACCGCGAAGGACACACCGTTATAGAGCATCGCCACGGGCATCTCTTCGGCGACACGGTCGTCAAGCCGCTCGATACGGCCATCGCGCCAACGTTCGATGCCGCGCAGGACATAGCCTGGCGAGGGCTTGTCCGGGTCGGGTGGAGTCGCTGGGGTCATACGGGCATCATAGCGACACGGCATCCTTCTGCAGCGACCTGTGGCAGGCTCCTGCTTGCGCGATCCTTGTTGGAATCCCAGAACATGATCAAGATGCGTGCTCTACTCGGGGGGCTGTTTGCCTTGGCGCTGATGTTATCCACGCACGCAACGTATGCCGGCCAACCCAGGCATATGACGATCGCAGCGGCCGCCGACCTGCGTTATGCGCTGGATGCCGTCATCACCACTTACCAGCGGATGCACCCGCAGGACGTCATCGAAGTCACTTACGGCTCCTCCGGCAAATTGCTCGCGCAGATCGAGCAGGGCGCGCCGTTCGAACTGTTCTTTTCGGCCGACAGCGAATATCCGAAACAGCTAGTGGCAGCCGGTGCCGCCAGCGGCGATCCGGTGCCATATGCCCTGGGCCACATCGTGATCTGGAGCGCTGGCGTCGATGCCGGCAAGTTGACCGTGGCGGATCTGGCCCGGTCATCATTCGACCGCATTGCCATCGCCAACCCCGAGCATGCGCCGTACGGCAAGCGTGCCGAGCAGGCACTGCGCGCGGCCGGCGTATGGGATGCAGTGCAGCCGCGGTTGATCTACGGCGACAATATTGCGCAGACCGCGCAGTTCGTCGCCAGCGGCAATGCCAAGGTCGGCATCATCGCCCAATCGCTCGCATTGAATCCCCAGATGGCGAAGAAAGGCAGCTATGCGGTCATCCCGGCATCGCTTTATCAACCGTTGCTGCAGAGCTTCGTGGTGACTCGGCGTGGCGCCGGCAACACGCTTGCCCACGACTTTGCGCAGTACGTGCAAGGTGCAGAGGCGCGCGGCGTCCTCAGCCGTTACGGCTTCAGCCTGCCCAGCGCCGCCGTGGAGCACTGAACCTCCATGGCCGGACTATCTGCCGAAGACTGGGCCGCATTTGCCTTGACCATGCGTCTGGCGGTGACGGTTACCGTTCTGCTGCTGCTGCTCGGTACGCCGCTCGCCTGGTGGCTGGCACGTGGCCGTACCGCGTGGCGGCGCCCGGTTTCGGCCCTGGTCACGTTGCCGCTGGTATTGCCGCCCACGGTGCTGGGCTTCTACTTGTTGTTACTGCTTGGCCCGCAAGGTGCCGGTGGCCGGCTCACGACAGCACTGGGTCTGGGTACGCTGCCTTTCACGTTTGCCGGTCTGGTGGTGGCCTCGATGCTGTACTCGCTGCCGTTCGTGGTGCAGCCGCTGCAGAATGCATTCGAGGCCATCGGCCAGCGCCCATTCGACGTGGCGGCAAACCTTGGGGCGGGGCCGCTGGACCGGTTCTTTTCGGTGGCGTTGCCGCTGGCCTGGCCAGGTTTTCTGACGGCGGCCGTACTCGGTTTCGCCCATACCGTCGGCGAATTCGGCGTGGTGTTGATGATAGGCGGCAATATCCCCGGCCAGACCCGCGTGTTGTCGATGCGCATCTACGATCATGTCGAGGCCAGCGAATACCTGCAGGCGCATGCCCTCTCGCTGTACCTGCTGGCTTTTTCCTTCGCTGCCTTGCTCGCCATGCATCTGTTGCGTCCGCGTCGGCTGATGGCCCATGACTGAAGTCGCCTCCGGCTTGCAGGTGCAGTTGCATTACCAGCGCGGCGATTTCGCACTGAATGTGGATATCAGCGTGCCGCCACGAGGCATTACGGCGCTGTTTGGCCCATCCGGAGCCGGCAAGACCACATGCCTGCGCGCCATCGCCGGACTCGACCCGGATATCGAAGGCCGCATCGTTTTCGCCGGCGACGTCTGGCAGGACAGTTCGACCAGGCGCCTCGTGCCGGCGCATCGGCGTCGTATCGGTTACGTCTTCCAGGAAGCGAGCCTGTTTCCGCATCTTTCGGTGTCCGGCAACCTCGATTACGGCCGGCGACGCGCCGGGCGCAATCTGCCTGTCGATCGTGAGGCATGGCTGGAACGGTTTGGCGTCAACCACTTGCTCGCACGCAAGGTGGACAGATTGTCTGGCGGGGAGCGACAGCGTGTGGCGATCGTGCGAGCACTTCTCAGCGATCCGGTCCTGCTGCTGCTCGACGAACCGCTGTCGGCACTCGACGCGTCTGCACGCAGCGAACTGCTTGGCTATCTCGAACAACTGCATGCGGAACTCGCCGTGCCGACGATCTATGTCAGCCACGCCATCGATGAAGTGGCCCGACTCGCCGACCATCTGGTGGTGATGGATGCCGGCAGCGTCCTGTCGCAAGGCTCCCTGCAGGCAACACTGGCACGCGGCGAGCTGCCCCTGGCAATGAGCGATCAGCTCGGCGTTGCGATCGAAGGGCAGGTCGTTGCCCAGGATCCGGTCGATCACCTCATCGAACTGGCGTTCGAAGGTGGCCGCCTGTGGTTGCCGCAACGTGCGGAGCGTGTGGGCGATCGCCTGCGCTGCCGGATCAGTGCCCGCGACGTCGCACTCAGTACCGGTGCCCCAGCGGCGGGTTCCAGCGCACTCAATGTCTTGGAAGCGGTGGTCGTGGGGATGATGGATGCCGCGCACCCTTCGCAGTGCATCGTGCGGCTGGATGTTCACGGCACGGTATTGCTGGCCAGCATTACGCGGCGCTCCTTGCGGACATTGGCTTTGGCCCCCGGCTCGCGCGTGTGGGCCCAGGTCAAGGCCACGGCGCTAGGCACATGAGTTGGCAGGCGGTTGTCAAAGTGGTGGGGCGCCGCCATGATTTCTCCCTTGGCACTGCATGTGCTGCCGTTGCGGATAACAGGCGTCCATCCCCATGAGCGAGCTTCTCACTGTCGCCGATGCCGAACAGCTGATTCGGCAGGCGATGCCCGTGTTCGGCACGGAACGCGTGGCACTGGATGCGGCAGCGGGACGCGTGCTTCGGCAAGTCGTGCGTGCCGAGCGGGATCAGCCGCCGTTCGACCGGGTGATGATGGATGGCATCGCCATCGCGACGAGTGTTGGCGGGCGGCGTCGTTTCCGGCAGAGCGGGTTGCAACTTGCCGGGATGACGCAACAGACTCTCGACGATACGGATACGTGCATCGAGGTCACTACCGGCGCGATGCTGCCGCGTGGTTGCGATACCGTCGTTCCGGTCGAACAAACGCGACGCGACGGCGAACATTACCTGCTTGCCGAAGGCTATGCGCCGGCGGTTGGGCAGTTCGTGCATCCGCGTGGTTCTGATTGCCGCTCGGGTGACGTGCTGCTCGACCCGGGCATGCGCCTGCGTGGCCCCGAGATCGCCGTGCTTGCCGCCAATGGCGTGACCGAGGTCGAGGTGGCCGCGATGCCGTCGGTGACGGTTGTCGCCACCGGCGACGAACTGGCTGGCGTCGATCAGCCTCTGCTGGAAGGGCAGATTCGTGGCTCCAACGATCGCGCGCTGGCTGCTGCACTGCGCGTACGCGGGTTCGATGACATACAACTGGCGCGGGTCGCGGATGACCTGGTTGCCACCACGGCTACCCTGGCCGAGCTGCTGCGGACGCGCCAGGTGCTGGTGCTTTCCGGTGGCGTTTCCGTTGGGCAGCGCGATTACGTGCCCGAGGCGCTGCGTATGCTGGGTGTACGCCAGGTGCTGCATCGGATCGCGCAGCGCCCCGGCAAGCCCATGTGGTTCGGCATCGGGCCGCAAGGGCAGGTGGTGTTTGCATTGCCGGGCAATCCGGTGTCGGCGCTGGTTTGTGCCGTACGCTACCTGTTGCCGGCGTTGCAATCGGCAACCGGGCTGGCCGCCGAACTGCCCATGCAGGTTTGTATGGAAAGCGCGGTGGATACCAGCCCTGCCTTGACGTTTTTTGTACCAGTCCGTGTCCACCATGACTCTACCGGACGGGCCATGGCCACTCCCTTGCCGCCGGGCACCTCGGGCGATTTCTCCTCGCTGCCGCGCACGCACGGTTTCGTGGAATTACCGCCCGGACTCGCCTTCGCACCAGCCGGTACGATGGCTACCTTTTATCGTTGGTGACATGACCGTTTTCCAAGCCATTGCCGATCTGCCAGTCCCGCAGGCGCTTCCGCGGGATCAGCGGGGCCGTGCCCTGCACGACCTGCGCATTTCGGTGATGGACCGCTGCAACTTCCGCTGCCCGTACTGCATGCCGGAAGCGACCTACGGTGAGCACTTCACCTTCCTGCGCAATGACGAGCGGCTGGGCTTCGGCGAAATCGAACGGCTGTGTCGCGTGGCGGCGGAGCTGGGCGTCAGCAAACTGCGCCTGACCGGTGGTGAGCCCTTGTTGCGCCCGAACCTCGTCGAGCTGGTCGCGCGGCTACGTCGTATCGACGGCATCGACGACCTGGCGATGACGACCAACGGCGTACTGCTGGGTCGCCACGCTGCCGAGCTGCGCGACGCTGGCCTCGACCGCATCACGATCAGCCTGGATACACTCGATCCGGCGCTGTTCCATCGCATGAGCGGCAATCGCGGTGCATTGCACGATGTGCTCGATGGCATCGAGGCGGCGCAGCAGGCGAATTTCCCGCAGGGCATCAAGCTCAACACCGTGATCCAGCGTGGAGTCAACGAACATACCGTGGCTGACCTGGTCGAGCGATTCCGCGGCAGCGGCATCGTGCTGCGTTTCATCGAATACATGGACGTCGGCAACCGCAATGACTGGAGCGCCGAGGCGGTGGTGCCCTCACGCGAGCTGATCGAGCGCATCGACGCACGCTGGCCACTGGAAGCCCTGCCTGCACAATACGCGGGCGAGGTGGCCACGCGTTTCCGATTCCGCGATGGCGCCGGCGAGATCGGGGTGATCTCCTCGGTCAGCGCGCCGTTCTGTGGTGGCTGCACACGGGCGCGCCTGTCCTCGGAAGGAACGCTCTATACGTGCCTGTTCGCCACCCAGGGCACGGACTTGCGCGGACTGCTGCGCGAAGGCGCCAGTGACGACATGCTGCGCGAGAAATTGCGAGAGACCTGGTCGCGCCGAACGGATCGCTACAGCGAGGAGCGCGCCGAGCAACGCCAGCATTCTCGCCGTAAAATCGAAATGCATTACATCGGAGGTTAGGACATGCTCTCGCACGTTGACGACGCGCAGCAGCCGCGCATGGTAGATGTCGGCGCCAAGCAGGCCACGCAGCGCGTGGCGCAGGCGCGTGCGCGCGTGACGTTTCCGGACGACGTGGCCGCGGCACTGCATGCTGCCGGCTACGTCACCCCGAAAGGCGCCGTGCTGACCGTGGCGCATATCGCCGGGGTGATGGGTGCCAAGGCCACGCCGCAACTGATTCCGCTCTGCCATCCGCTGAGCCTGGACAAATGCGATGTCGTGATCCGCATGGAGGGCAACGACGCCTTGATCGACTGCACCGTATCCTGTCTGGGCCGTACCGGCGTGGAGATGGAAGCGCTGACCGGCGCGAGCATCGCCGCGTTGACGATCTACGACATGTGCAAGGCGATGTCGCATGACATAGTCATCGGCGACATCCGCCTGATCAGGAAAACCGGCGGCAAGCGCGACGTCGACCATTCGGCCGGGGCAGGTGCCACATGAGTGCCGTCGTTGCACCTCCGATCTACGGGCTGCTGCTTTCCGGCGGCGCCAGCCGGCGCATGCAGCGCGACAAGGCACAGCTTGCCTACGCAGGTCAGCCGCAATTGATGCGCGCATGGCATCTGCTGGAAACCGTGACGGAACGTGCCTTCGTCTCGGTACGTGCCGAGCAGCGTGACGACCCGTTGAGAGCTGGTTTGCCACAGATCGTCGATGGCTACGAGGCCATCGGCCCTGCCGCAGGCATTCTCTCTGCACAGCAGACCTACCCGGATGTCGCATGGCTGGTCATCGCCTGCGACTTGCCACTGCTGAACCGGGCCACGCTGCAGACCCTGCTCGATGCGCGTGATTCAAGCAGCAATGCCACGGCTTTCACCAGCCGTTTCGATGGACTGCCCGAACCGCTTTGCGCACTGTGGGAGCCCTCCAGCCATGAGCTGCTGAAGCATCGTGTCGACGGTGGCAGCTACTGCCCACGCAAGGCGTTGATCCTGTCGCGCACGAAGCTGCTGCCGGCACCTGGCGATGCGCTGGACAACATCAATACCCCGGAAGAATTCGAACAGATGCAACGCCAGATCGAGACGGCGTCATGACGACCGTCACCTTGCAGTACTACGCACAGCTGCGCGAGCAGGCGCGCACCAGCGGCGAGCAGGTCATCACCTCCGCCACGTCGCTGCACGATCTGTACGAGGAGCTGCGGGCACGCCACGGTTTCACCTTATCCGCCGATGCACTCAAAGTCGCAGTGAATGCCCAGTTCAGCGACTGGAACAGGACGCTGCGAGACGGTGATACGGTGGTCTTCATTCCGCCGGTAGCCGGCGGATGAGGCACTTCAGCCTTGCCAGCGATGCGGTGGATCTCGCCGGGTTGCACGCGTCGCTGCAACATCCGGGCAGCGGTGGCTTCTGCGCGTTCGAGGGCTGGGTGCGCAACAGCAACGAAGGGCGTGCGGTCGACGGTCTCGAGTACGAGGCATATGCCGAGCTGGCCGTGGCTGAAGGCGAACGCATCGTCGAGGAAGCCATCGCACGTTATGGCGTGAATGCCGCGCATTGCATGCACCGCACCGGGAACCTGGCGATTGGCGATCTTGCCGTATGGATCGGCGTGTCGTCCGCACATCGCGACGAGGCGTTCCGGGCCTGTCGTTACATCATCGACGAAATCAAGCACCGTCTCCCGATCTGGAAGAAGGAGCACTACATCGATGGCGATACTGCCTGGGTCGCCTGCGCACACACGTATCGCGAACATGAGCACGAACCCCATCATGGGCATGATCACGCGCACGAGCCGGCCGCGCCATTCGTGCCGGACTATTCGCGCCAGACGCGCCTGCGCGACGTCGGCGATGCGGGGCAGGCCAAGCTGGCGGCGGCGCGCGTACTGGTGATCGGTGCCGGCGGCCTCGGCTGCCCCGTGCTTGCCTACCTCGCCGGAGCCGGTGTTGGCATGCTGGGCATCGTCGACGGCGATCGCCTCGATGCGAGCAACCTGCATCGCCAGACGCTTTACGACGCGCGGGATATTGGCGAACGCAAGGTGGATCTGGCAGCGCGGCGTATCGCTGCGCTGAATCCTGCCGTCGCCGTGCAAACCTATGTGGAACCGTTGCACACCGGAAACATCGTCGAAGTATTCGGGCAGTACGACCTGGTGGTGGAATGCACGGACGATCTGGGCAGCCGCTATCTCAGCAATGATGCGGCGATCCTTGCCGGCATTCCGCTGATCCTCGCCAGCGTCTATCAATATGAAGGCCAGTTGCAGGTGATCACGGCAAAGCCGGGCGATCCATGCCTGCGCTGCCTCTGGCCACAGGAACCGGCAAGCGGTGTGGCCGGCAGTTGCGTCGAGTCCGGCGTGCTCGGTCCGGTGCCCGGCGTGCTTGGCAGCATGCAGGCTATCGAGGCACTGAAACTGTTGCTCGACCTGCCACGCCCGGCCGACCATGCGTTGCTGCTCATCAATCTGCTCGATGGGACCAGCCAGCGTTTGCCGATCGATGCCGCCCAGGGCTGCGCCATGCATGGCGGCTGTGTCGAGGCAGCACGCGCTGGGCTGGGCCAAGTGCAAAGTGCGCGCGAGGTGGAGCTCACCTTTGTCCATCTGGACACCGCCTTGGCAGCCGGTTACACCCTGGTCGATGTGCGCGAAGCGGCGGAGATCGTTGCGCAACCCTTGCACGCGCCATCGCAGTGGATACCTTCCGCGTTGATTGGCGAACGTGCTACCGAGCTGGCTACGGGACCGGTGTTGCTGATCTGCGCGTCCGGCCGGCGCAGTGGTGTGGCCGCACGCATGTTGCGCGGGCAGGGCATGCTCAACATCCATTCGCTGGCTGGGGGTGTCGCTGCCTTGGCGCCGCAGCGCGGTCGGGTTGCCGGCTAATTGCCCATGATGGAGTACGCAGACGCCTTGCAACGCTTGCTCGCACAAGCTGTGCAGCTGTCCCCCGAAAGCTGCCCACTGGACCGGGTAATGGGGCGCGTCACCGCAGCCGCGGTCCACAGTCCGCTGGCATTGCCGACGTTCGACCATGCCGCCATGGACGGCTATGCCTTGCAGGTCAGGGAGACGCTGACACCCGGTTCGGAACACGCCGTGCGGGGCTCGCAGGCTGCGGGCGATGGTGCCGGCACAACCACGGGCGATGCCTGCGAAATCATGACGGGTGCGCGGCTGCCTGACGGCCTGAACAGCGTAGTCGCCGTAGAAAACACGCAGCTCCTGTCCGCGCATGCCGACGGTACGCCCGCGCGCATCCGCCTGCTGCAAACACTCGATGCCGGACAAAACGTCCGCTATGCCGGCTCGGATGTGGCAATGGGAAGTCGGATTCTCGGCTCCGGCATACGCATCGATGCTGCGCACGTGATGCTGTTGGCGGCGCTGGGTATCGGGGCGCTCGATGTCGCACGCCGCCCGCGTGTCGCGATCATCTGTACCGGCAAGGAACTGCAGGTCGACCGTTCGCAGCCTCTAATGGCCGGGTGCATCCACAATTCCAACGGCCCTTACCTTGCCGCGGCACTGGGCGAAGCCGGGGCTGAAGTGCATTCGTGCGTGACGGTTGACGATACCTCGGTGACGTATGCCGATGCTCTCGCGCAGGCGCTCGATGACGATGTGGATCTGGTGCTGAGCACCGGCGCGGTTTCGATGGGACGTTATGACTTCGTGCCCGAGTTGCTCCGCGACCGGGACGCTGGGCTGCTGTTCCACGGCGTGGCGATTCGCCCCGGCAAGCCGGTGTTGGGCGCGCGACTGGCGAAAGGTCCTCTGCTGCTTGCATTGCCCGGTACGCCGATGGCGGTCGCGGCGGCGATGCGCTTCTTGGTTGCGCCGGTGTTGCGCGCGATGATGGGGCAGGATTCGGAGCCATTGCTGCATGCCGTGCTGGATACACCACAGAACCCCAAGCCGGGTCTGCGCCATTTCCTGCGCGCCAACTTGCACCTGGATGACGATGGCCGGCTTCACGCACGCGTGCTGCCTCAGCAGCAACCGTTTCGCATTTATCCCTACACGGAAAGCGGAGCCTGGGTGGTGCTGCCTGAAAATGCCGGGGCTTGCGATGAAGGCTCAATCGTGGAAATCGTAAGCTTGGCGCATGGCCGGCCGCCACGCATTGACCGCGCGCCATCCTGACCGGACTACGGAGCGTTTACGTATGAAACTGCAGATCGAAGCTCAGCACTTGCGGATCCGCATCGACGAGAACGAACTGGCGCAGTTGCTGGCTGGCCACTGCGTTGCAGGGCATACGCAATTCGCCAAGGCCTTCATGATCCACATCACGCTGCGATTGCAACCTGATGTTGAACCTGTGCTCACCGGTCACGCCGATGCCTGGCAGATCGGCTTACCCGAAGCGGCGGTTCGCGACCATGCGGCGCGCCTGCCTACCCGCGAAGGGTTGCGCTATCTGCTGCCGGGCGAGCGCGACATCGATGCACTGGAGTTGCTGTTCGATGTGGATGTCCGCGACAGCGTGCGCCGGCGACACGGTTCGAAACCCTGACGGACAGCTTAAACTCCGCCAGGCGCATCAAGGCGCGACCGGCTGCGCCGCCAGAATCCGCACCGGCACCGATTTGTAGGACGGCGTACCCGAACGGGCGTCGTGATTGTCCAGCGCAACGAGCGCATTGCCCTCCGGGTAATACATCGCCACGGACCCTTCGGCGATGGGGTAGGCCACCGCGGTATAGCCGCGAACGGCAAGTGGCGCAGTCCCCGGTTTGCCGATGGCTTCGACGTCGATCAGGTCGCCGTTCTGCAGCCCACGCGCGGCCAGATCGCTGGCATGGATGAAGATCACGTCGCGCCGGCCGGTGATGCCACGGTAACGATCGTCCATGCCATAAATGGTGGTGTTGTATTGGTCGTGCGAGCGCAAGGTGGTCAATGTCAGCGTATCTTCGGGCCCGCTTCTGTCTTCGTCCAACCCTCGTGCGAGGAGGAAATGCGCGCGCTTGTCAGGCGTATCCCACACACCGTCGGACGCAGCGACGCGCAACCGGAAACCGCCTGGCTCACGCACGCGCTCGTTGAAGCGCTCGAAGATCGGGAACACCGCTTCGATTGCATCGCGTATGCGGTCGTAATCGCCGATGAAGGTTTCCCATTCCACCTTGGAATCGGGCATCGTGGACCTGGCCATGGCGGCCACGATGGCCGGCTCGGATTTCAGCAGCGGGCCCGCCGGTTTCAGGCGGCCGGCGGAGGCGTGCACCATCGACATGGAATCCTCCACCGTGACCGACTGCGGGCCGCCGGCCTGCACGTCCAGCTCGGTGCGGCCGAGGCAGGGCAGCAGAATCGATTCGCGCGCCAGGATCAGGTGCGATCGATTGAGCTTGGTCGCGATATGCACGGCCAGGTCGAGCTTGGCCATGGCGGCAAACGTCGCGGCGGGATCGGACATCGCCACCGCCAGGTTGCCGCCGAGACAGATCAGGGCGCGCGAGCGTCCGTCGCGGATCGCCTTCACTGCTTCCACGGCATCGTGCCCATGCGCGGCCGGTGGTTCGAAGCCGAAGCGCTTGCGGATACCGTCGTTCAGCGCCTTGTTCGGTTTTTCGGTGATGCCCACGGTGCGGTCGCCCTGCACGTTGGAATGGCCGCGCACCGGGCAGATGCCGGCGCCTTCCCGGCCGATGTTTCCGCGCATCAGCAACAGGTTGGCGATCTGCTGCACGTTCTCCGTACCGTGGCTGTGCTGGGTGATGCCCATGCCATAGGCGACGATCACACGCTCGGCTTTCGCATACACCGACGCGGCGGCCTCGATATCGGCGCGCGTAAGGCCAGCCTTGCGTTCGATGGCATCCCACCTGGTGCGCTGCAGATCCGCAACCAACGCGTCGAAGCCGGTGGTATTGGCAGCGATGAAATCGTGGTCGATCGTGCCGGCACGGCCAGCGGCACGTTCAGCGGCGTCCGTATCGAGCAGGTATTTCATCATGCCCTTGAGCACGGCCACGTCGCCGCCGACCTTCACCTTGTAATAGGTCGAGGCGATCTGTGTGGCTTTGCCGGTGATCATCTCCACCGGGCTCTGCGGCGAGACGAAGCGTTCCAGGCCCCGCTCGGGCATGGGGTTGAACACGACGATCGGCTTGCCGCGCAGCGACACCTCGCGCAAGGTGGAGAGCATGCGCGGGTGATTGGTGCCGGGATTGTGGCCGAACGAGAACAGCGCGTCGCAGTGGGCGAAGTCCTCCAGCGTTACCGTGCCTTTGCCGACACCGATGGATTCGGGAAGGCCTACGCTGGTCGCTTCGTGACACATGTTCGAGCAGTCGGGGAAGTTGTTGGTGCCGTATTCCCGGGCAAACAACTGGTACAGGAAAGCAGCCTCGTTCGAGGCGCGGCCCGAGGTGTAGAACTCGACCATGTTCGGGTCGGGTTGCGCGCGCAGGGCGGCGCCGATGCGTTGCATGGCTTCGTCCCAGCTCACCTCGACAAAGGTGTCGGTGGCCTGGTCGTAGGCCATGGGATGCGTGAGCCGCCCTTCGTTCTCCAGCGCATGGTCGTGCCAGGTCCAGAGTTCGCTGACGGTGTGCTGGGCAAAGAACTCGGGCGTGGTGCGCTTGGAAGTGGCCTCCCAGGTCACGGCCTTGGCGCCGTTCTCGCAGAACTCGAACGAGGAGGTGTGCTTCGGATCGGGCCACGCACAGCCAGGACAATCAAAGCCGGTAGGCTGGTTTACGCGATGCAGCGCCCGAGTCTCGCGTACCGGCGCCATCTGCTGTCGTACGGCGCGTGCTACCGCACCCAACGCATCCCAACCACCGGCGGGCGCCTGATAGTCGCTGACACCGGGAACCTTTTTATCGCTCATGAGCGTAACCACACCGACCGACTGGATTGAGGATATTACGCCGACGATTCAGATGACGTGAGCACTGCTAACGATGACTATCGATTGCCAGCCAGTCACGTACGTGCTGAAGGTCTTGCGGCGTATCGACGTCGATGCCGTCGGTCGAAGCGAATCGCTCGACGCGCGCGGCTTCCCGCTCGATCAAGGCATGTGCGCCGCGCGAACCCGACCACGCCGTCAATGCCGCAAAGCAGTCGCGCGGAAACAGTACCGGCGGCCCGGATATACCGTCCTGCTCGGTAACGAGTAGACGCTGAGGTGCCTCCGCGTGCCGCCGGAGCATTTGTTGGATCGGCGCGGTTCCCAAGAGCGGCTGATCGGCCAGGCACAGGAGTGCTGCAGAAGCTTGTGGAAAGGACACGTCCACGCAACGAATGCCGGCAGCGAGCGAGCTACCCATGCCGTCCTGCCAACCAGCGTGGCGGATGATCTGGAGCGGCAAGTCGTCAAGCACGGCCTCGACCTGTTCGGGATGGGCTCCGGTAACCACGATGACCGGCACGCCGTGCTCCAGCGCGGCACGCGCGACGCGGCGCACCATCGGCTGACCCTCGATCTCGGCCAATTGCTTGATGCCGCCATAGCGCCGGCCTTCACCCGCCGCCAGCAGCACGATGACCGGTGATGTCGGGCTGCGCAGTGAAGCGGTCATCAATGGATGGCGCCTTCGTTGTCACGCAGCGGACCACCGCTGCGGTGGTTGATCACCGCCATGATTTCGGCGGCAATGGCCAGAGCGATTTCTTCCGGTGTTTCCGAACCGATATCCAGACCCGCGGGCGCATGCACGTGCAGGCCGGCAAGTACGGAGGTGCTACGCATGCGTGCAACGCGCTCACGCGATCCGAGCGCGCCAATATAAGCCACCGGCGCGCCGCGTAATGCCCCCAGGTAGGCGATGTCCTGTTCGAGGTTGTGCGTCATCACGACCACCGAGCTTTGCGCATCGAGCGGCAACGCGCTGCGCAAGTTGCCTGGCGTTGCACAAACCGCATCCAAGCCGGCCGGCAGATGCATCGCTTGCAGGCGTGCCGGGTCATGATCGACCAGGGTGGTCTGCCAACCCAATGCCCTGGCCAACGGCAACAGCGCACGCGCAGCGGCACTGCTGCCGATCACGACCAGCGCATGTGGCGGATCGATGGGCTCCACCAGCACATCGGCCGCGCCTCGTGCGGATGGCAGGTTCAGAGCGATGGTGTGTTTGTTCGTCGCCGACGCGATGGCGCCGACGATGGACTGAGTCAACGCAGGATCGACGATATCGTCGTGCAACACGACGTGCTCGCTCCACAATACTCGTTGTGGCATCACCACCGTTCCATCGACGGCGAACAAGGTAGCCATGTAGGCGCAACGCCGTTCACTGAGGCATTGCGCCAGGGCATCGACAAAGTCCGTGGCATGCGTCGTTGCCAGCGGCTCGATCAGTACTTCGAGTTCGCCACCGCAGCCCATCTCCATCAATACATCCAGGCCCGAGTCCGCGTTGTAACGGACCAGGCGGGGGAGGGTACTGGTGGTGACTTCCAGCGCCTGCGCCACGATGTCGCGTTGTGGGCAGCCGCCGGATAGCTCGCAGACCACGCGCCCATCGCCCAACACGAGCATATGCGTGCCGGGGCGCCGGAAGGTGGAGCCGCTGGTGCGGGTCAGCGTTGCCAGTGCTGCCTTGGATGGCCTATCGCGGCGCAACGTAAGCAATGCATCAATCAGGGTGCTCAGCTCGTGCGCCGAATTCATCAGTGATGTCACCAGCTAGGGATCGGGACAGTGGAATTTGCGCGAAACACAAGACCTTCCGAATCAAGGTTTCAGTCTAGCGCGACATTTGTCCGTGGGTGCCCTCAATCAGGGGTATCGCGCGCCGGTGCCTTCTGGTACACGGTATTTTTACGGAAGTGCTGCTGCAATGCAGACTCCATGGTGCATGTATGGGGACGGACTCTGGGATACACGTCAGTGGCTTGATAACTTGCGACCTTTGTTGCGAAGCCGCCAGGTGTCGCTTTCCCGGATTCTCTACGCAGAGTGAGGGTGCCTATGTTGTCCTTGTCCGTTAATGGCGAGTCGCATTCGGTCGATGTCCCCCCTGATATGCCACTGCTCTGGGTTTTGCGAGACGTTATCGGCCTGACCGGCACCAAGTTCGGTTGCGGCATCGCGCAATGCGGGGCATGCACGGTGCATTTGGATGGCCAGCCGGTTCGTTCGTGCGTACTCCCGGTTGGATCGATTGGCAGCAAGGCCATCACGACGATCGAAGCCATCGGCAATACGCCCAGCGGGCAGAAGATCCAGCAGGCCTGGCTGGATGTGGATGTCGTGCAGTGCGGCTACTGCCAGTCCGGCCAGATCATGTCGGCCGCAGCCCTGCTCAAACGCTCGCCGAACCCCAGCGATGCAGAGATCGACGCGGCCATGTCCGGCAACATCTGCCGCTGCGGCACTTACATCCGTATCCGCGCGGCCATCAAGCAGGCGGCGACGGGCAAGCTCGAGATCCTGCAGACCATCGTCACCTCGCCCGAGGGAGCTGCATCATGAAGCAGAAAGCAGGCAGCTCCGGGATCTCCGACAACGTAGACCTGAGTCGACGCCACGCCATCCAGGCGGGTGGTCTGGCGATTGCCTTCCTCTGGCTGGGCGGCGGAGGCATCGCGTCGGCGGCGATCAATGCACGGCGGCAACCTGGTGACGCCGCTGCGGCACTGGCCGATGGCAATCCGCCCTTCGCGCCGAACGCGTTCATACGCATAGACACTAACGGTGCAGTGCGACTGGTCATGTCCTCAGCGGAGATGGGGCAGGCGATCTATACCGGTTCGAGCATGTTGCTCGCCGAGGAACTGGGCGTCGGCCTGGATCAGATCACCGTCGAGCATTCGCCGGCCAGCGACGAGCTATACGGCATGCCGCTGCTGGGTGGGCAGGTTACCGGCGGATCCACCAGTACACGCGGTACCTGGCAGGTGCTGCGCGAAGCTGGCGCTGTCGCACGCGCGTTGCTTGTTACCGCCGCGGCAGCGCAGTGGCATGTTGATCCGTCGACATGCACCGTGGATCGCGGCGTGGTTCATCACGCCTCCTCGGGACGCAGCCTGGGTTTCGGTGCGCTGGCCTCGGCGGCGGGCAAACTGCCCATGCCAGGCAAGGTGCAGTTAAAAGATCCCAAGGACTTCCAACTGATCGGCAAGCCATTGCGGCGCGTGGATTCCGCCGACAAGGTCAGAGGCGCCACCCAATTCGGTATCGATGTACGCGTGGCCGGCATGAAGATCGCCGCTGTTCGGGCGTGCCCTACCTTCAATGGAAAACTCGCCACGGTCGATGACAAAGCGGCCAGGGCAGTACCCGGCGTGGTGGATGTGATCCGTATCGATGATGCGGTTGCCGTGGTGGGCGAGCATTTCTGGGCTGCCAAGCAAGGCCTGGAAGCGCTGGATATCACATGGAAACGAGGTGAAAACGCCAATCTCACGACCCAGCAACTCCGCGACGCGCTCGCTGAGAGTGCACTCAACGGCAAGTCGATCGTTGCGCGCGAGGTCGGCAGCCGGCCGGCTGATGGGAAAGCCGTCGAGTCGGTCTATCAGTCGCCGATGCTCGCGCACGCGACGATGGAGCCACTCAACGCCACCGTCTTCGTGACTTCCGACAAGTGCGAAATCTGGCTGGGTACCCAGGTGCCCGCGCGGGTTCTCAGCGCGGCGGCAAAGATCACCGGCCTGCCCGAAGACAAGATCATCGTGCACAACCAGTATCTCGGCGGTGGTTTCGGGCGACGCCTGGAAACGGACTCGGCGGAGCAGGCGATAGCCCTGGCCAAGCAGGTGTCGTATCCGCTCAAGGTCATCTGGACGCGCGAGGAAGATATCCGCCACGACCGCGTGCGACCGATGTATCACGATCGCATTTCGGCCGTACTCGACGCGAATGGCCGACCGACCTGGTATGGCTACCGCACCAGCGGTGGCACCGTACTGGGACGTTGGGCGCCGATGGCCATGGGCAAGGACGGCCTCGACAGCGATGCCGTCGAATGCGTCGTGGAATTGCCTTACGAGATCCCGAACCTCAAGGTCGAATGGATTCGCCATGACATGCCCCCGGGGCTGGTCGTCGGCTGGTGGCGGGGCGTGGGATCGACGCATAACCTGTTCGTCGTCGAGAGCTTCATGGACGAGCTCGCGCATCACGCCGGCAAGGATCCACTGGAATACCGGCGTGCCTTGCTGCAGAAGAATCCACGGACTTTGGCCGTACTCAACCTGGCCGCCGAAAAAATAGGGTGGGGTGGTCCGCCACTACCCCCGCGGATTGCGCGCGGCATAGCGTTAGGCGAGCCGTTCGGTAGCCGGGTGTGTGCCATCGTGGAGGCGGAAGTCACTGCGCAGGGCGAAGTGCGTCTGCGCCGTGCCGTAGTCGCGCTGGACTGCGGCATCGGGGTCAATCCCAGCTCCATCGAAGCACAGATCCAGGGCGGACTTCTGTTTGGCCTCAGTGCCGCGCTCTACAGCGAGATCACGATCAAGGATGGTGCCATCGAGCAGAGCAATTTCAACGACTACCGAAACCTGCGCATCAACGAAACTCCGTTGATCGAAGTCCATCGCATCGAAAACAGCGAAGCGCCCGGTGGTCTGGGCGAAGTCGGTACCGCGATCGCGGCGCCAGCCCTGGCCAACGCCATCTTTGCCGCAACAGGCGTGCGCCTCTACAAGCTCCCGGTGGATCGAAATCTGCTTGTGCAGGATGCCAGTGCACTCAAGAGCGTGGTGTCCGCCACCGTCGCCGCTCAGGGGAGGAACGACGCGTGAAACGCTTCCTCATCATCGTGGTTCTCGTGCTGGTTCTCGGCGGCGTGGCGTATTTCGCCCTGAATCGCACCGACAGCTCAGACGGCACGGCGCCGGCGATTGCCGGGGCCCCTGTCACCTCTGACGTGCTTGCGCGCGGCGAATACCTCACCAAAGCCGCCGACTGCATCGCTTGCCATACGGTTCCTGGTTCGGGCAAGCCGTTCGCCGGCGGCGTCGCGTTCCGGCTGCCATTCGGCACGATTTATTCGTCGAACATCACGGCGGATGCGGAAAGCGGCATCGGCAGCTGGAGCGATGATGATTTCGTTCGCGCGGTACGTGAAGGCGTGCGCAAGGATGGCAAGCGGCTTTACCCGGCGTTCCCCTATACCTCGTACACGCAGCTGAGCCGCAGCGATGTCCTCGCGATCAAGGCCTATCTGTTCAACCTGCCGAAGATTTCGCAGCCTGACAAACCCAATGATTTCGGCTTTCCTTTCAACCAGCGCTGGGCGATGGGCTTCTGGAATGCGGCGTTCTTCAAGAGCCGGCGTTTTGTCGCCGATGCATCGAAATCGCCGCAGTGGAACAGCGGGGCGTATCTCGCGGGTGCACTGGGACACTGCGCGGAATGCCACACGCCACGAAATGCCGGCTTCGGCCTGGAGCACGGTAACGAACTGGCCGGTGAGGTATTGCAGGGCTGGCGCGCTTACAACATCACCGCTGACCCGGTGCACGGCATTGGTGCATGGAGTGATGGCGAGATCGCCAGCTATCTGTCCACCGGACACGCAGATGGCCGTGGCTCCGCCTCCGGTCCGATGGGCGAGGCCGTGGAAAACAGCCTTCAATTCCTGAAACCCGAAGACACGGCAGCCCTGGTGACCTATCTACGCAGCATTCCCGCGCGGGAAGGGAAGGACCCTATCGCCATCGATGCGAAAGCGGCTCCCGCACTGGCTTCCAGCGACACAGCTCCCGGCGGAGACAGTGCCGATGTAAAAAGCGCGGGGCTGAAACTCTTCGAAAGCGCCTGCGCAAGCTGCCACCAATGGAATGGCCAGGGCCAGCAGACACCGTACGCCTCGTTGCTGGGTACGCGCGGCGTCAATGACATCAACGGTGGCAATGCCACCCAGGTCATCTTGCATGGTTCCAGAATGCGCCTCGATGGACACGATGTCTCCATGCCGGAGTTTGGCCGTGCTTACTCGGACACGGAGGTAGCGGCTTTGGCGAACTATGTCATCGCGCACTTCGGGAACAAAAAGGGGGCGGTCACCCCTTACGCGGTTGCGCAAGGTCGCCAACGCTAGATCGTGGATGCGGGTTCGCGTCGATCCCATACCCGTGCAGCCTGCTGCGCGTGTAGCGGTTCATTGACCAGGATTGCAGAAGGCGATTGTAACGCTGCCGTTCACACGCGGCCCGATCCGTGCAGGCCGAACGTGGGGCAGGTAACGATGGGGCATCTCGCAGCGAAAGCTCAGGATCACCGGCTTATTCGCTCCCCAACCCACGAAGGTCATGTTCATGAAAACCCGCTACCTCCACCGAAAAGAGCTGCTCGCCGCCATGGCTGTTGCGATCTCGGCAACCAGCATTTCCGCAATGGCTGCCGATCAGCCCATACACGTGCGCGGAACCGTCGCCGACGTGACGGCTACCGGCTTTACCGTGCAGACCGATGCCGGCTCCAGAACCATCACCATCGCAGCCGATACACGAATTACCGGCGTGGTGCCGAGCAGCCTCGACCAGATCGCGCCAGGCTCGTTCATCGGTTCGGCCAACGTGCCCGATGGCAAGACCTCGCGTGCGCTCGAAGTGGTGGTATTCCCATCGGCGATGAAAGGATCCGGCCTGGGTGACTACGCATGGGATCTCCCCGCCAAAGGCGGCAGCACATCGGCGATGACCAACGGCAGCGTGATGCCTTCGGCGATGACGAACGGCACCGTCAAAAAGATGAATCACGCGATGCCGATGGCATCGGCGATGACGAACGGTACCGTGAAGAGCGCTTCCGGCAGCAGCGATCGCATGCTGGTGGTTGATTATGGAAAGGGCGAAAAGACGATCGCCGTGCCAGCCAACGTGCCGGTGGTGACCTTCAAACCTGCTGACAGGAACGCGATCGTCAAGGGCACGCATGTTTTCGTGGTGGGCTTGCCTGGCAATCCGGTGAACGCCAAGATCGTGACCGTCGGCCTCGATGGCACCGTGCCTCCCATGTGATGGGCAGCGGCATTTGAAGTATTCCACGTCGTCCGTCCTTGCCTGCATGCTGTGGGCAGGGACGGAGCGCTCGAATGTCTTTTGTGTCGGCCCCTCGGGATCGTCATGAGCGATATATGACCGATCCCGGGGTTCGAAGCCGCTACGCATCCCGATCAGATGCCGGCGTACCACTCGTAGCCCTGGTCTTCCCAATAGCCGCCCTTGCCGTCGCCAATCGCATCGAAGGATTTGACCACCTCGATGCGGCTCAGGTATTTCGCCTGCTTGTAGCCAAGTTGCCGACCCACGCGCAGGCGCAGGGGCGCACCGTTCGGCACCGGTAGCGGTTTGTCGTTCAAGCCGAAAGCCAGCAGTGTCTGCGGATGCCTCGCCTCGTCGATGTCCACGCTCTCGTAATAAGGCGTGTCCACGTCCATCTCGTCGAAGCAGTGAAAAACGACGAAGCGTGCCTGCGGATCGGCCCCGACGTGGTCGAGCACGGCGGAGAGCAAGGTGCCTTGCCATTTGCCGATGGCGCTCCAGCCTTCCACGCAATCGTGCCGGGTGATCTGCGTGCGCGTGTCGAGTTTCTTCAGGTCGTCGATCGACAGCATGGCGGGGTGGCTGACCATGCCGTCCACCTGCAATTTGTAGTCACGGAACTGATTCGCCATCAGCGTCTGATACGCCGGCGTGTTGGGCATCGTGGTGCCGTTGGGATGAAATACCGAGGAGATGTCGGCCTCGGTATATTCCTTCGCCATGGCGCTGGACGGTGCCAGCAAAGCCTGCACGCGGCGGTTCAGCCCCTCGGCCTTGCCCAGCACCTTCGGACCCCAGCTGCTTTGCGAAATGCGGTCGCAGCCGGCGACGATCAGGCTGGCCGTACCCATGATGGCGATGCGCAGGAATGATCGGCGGTCAGTCATGGGAACGCTCCTCGGCAGAGATCGTCTCGTCTGGATCGGAGGTATGGCCTTTACCTGCATCGACTTTGTAATAACCGGTGATCATGCCGCGCAGCTGATTGAACACACCGCTTATGAGCACTTCGAACAGATGGATCAGCACGAAGGCGACGAATGCCCAGGCGATGATGAAATGAATGGTCCGTGCCGACTGGCGGCCACCAACAGCCTCGACCAGGGGCGAGAGCACGGCATCCATGCGCGGCGACATCGCCAGTCCCATCAGCACGATGCCGACACCGAACACGAAGATCACGATGAGGTAGGCGAGCCGTTGCAGGATGTTGTAGCGCAGCGCCTCTTCGCCGTGCGGATGCTTGAAGCGGATGTGGTCGAGGATCGAATGACCGATGCCGCGCCAGTCACTGCGGGTGGGCCACAGATCGCGTTGCAGGTGCCTTCTGGCGAGGGAATAGCCGACGTAGCAAAGCCCGTTGAGCACGAACACCCAGGCGAAGAAGAAGTGCCAGCGCCTTCCCATCGCCAGCCAGCCGGCGCCCGGTACGGTGAGCCAGGATGGAAAGCCGCGTACTTCAGGCGTGCCGTCGCTGCCTTTGGATACGCCCAGCACGCCGGTGGTGGTGAATTCGAGGCTGCCGATCCGGGTGGTGCCGACCAGGTTTCCTGCCGAATCCTGATGGGCGTCCAGGGTCAGCAGTTCCTTGCCCTTGTCGGACCGGTTGCCCCAGTAAAGGCTCGGATGCGCGTTGAAGATCTGCAAGCCGCTGAACAGCATCAGCGACAGTGCGATGACGTTGATCCAGTGCATGATCCGGATCGGCAGCGTATGCCGATAGACCAGCCGGCGCGATGGCTGCGGCGACACGGGTGCCGGCGTCTCCAACTCGACAACAGCAACACTTTCCGTATTCACGATGTGCACCCCCGGCAAAACATGACCAACAGAGCAGTGTTCAATTATGCGGATGCGACGGAGATCGATCTCTCACCAGCCGCATCGACAGCATTTTGTCTTACTTTCGTTGCCATGCCGCGTGAAGTTACTCGCCGGTAAGGGGAGAGCGCAAATGGATGCTGCGCCAACCTCCTGGCGATGCGGTTCTCAAGGGGGCAGATCCGTTGCTGACCAACGCACATGGGCGCAGCGATGCGCAACCGATAGCCGCGGGACAGTGACGGTTCGACCATCTGGGTCTGCCAGTCCATCAGCCCATAGGTCGTCTTCCAAACAGACGCGGGTCAAACACCACATGTCCGGGAATGGCCAGCACCACGTCGGTGCCGCCGAGCTCGCCACGGCGAATGGTCAGAGTGGCGCCGAGTTTTTCCGCCCGCTCGTGCATGCCGACCAAACCCCAGTGACCGTCACGCCGGCCCTGCCGGATAGTGCTCGCCTGGATGCCGCGGCCGTCGTCGCGAACGGCGATGCGCAAGCTTTGCGGTTGGTAGCTGATATCGACCTTGATCAACTTGGCGTTGGCATGGATGAAGGCGTTGCGCATGGCTTCGCGGACGATTTCGACGACTTCGTCGCAGGCGGGAGGGCATAAGGGTTTCTCGACGCCGCTCATGCTTACCCGGAAGGGTGTGCCATAGGTGGATGCCAGCTCTTCGCCGATCGCGTGAATGGATTGGGTAAGTTGCCCCCGTCCCTGATCGGCGCCGCGCAGCGCCACGATCTTGTCGCGCCCTTCGACCAGCATGTCACGCGCCTGGACGATCGCTGCATCCAGGGCGCCGCGCTGGCGATCGTCGGCAGGCAGCCCAGCGACCAGCGCTTGCAGGCGAAGCAACAGGCCTTGTACGCCTTGCAGCAAGGTGTCGTGCAATTCCCGCGCAATGCGTTCGCGTTCGCGGGTGCGCTCTTCAAGACGCAGGCGGATCCGCCCGCTCATCAGACGCAGCCACCACAGATAGAGCGCTGCGATCAGCAGAAGTCCGGCGGCGATGCATAGCAGGCGGAACCACGAGGTTTGAAAGAACTGCGGCGCAATACTGAAGTCGATGCTGGCGTCTTGGTCGTTCCAGATACCGTCGTCATTCGCAGCAGTGACATGGAAGCGGTACTTGCCCGGCCCGAGATTGGAATAGAACGCCTCGCGGCGGGTGCCGCTGTCCTGCCATTGGTTATCCACGCCGTCGAGCTTGTAGCGGAATCGCACACGGTCGGGAATGGCCAGGCTGGTGGCGGTGTAGTCAAGGCGCACATTGCTGGTGTGCTGCGGCAGGCGCAGCGATTGCGGGTTGGTATAGCTGCGGTCGCCGGCAGTCAGGCCCTGGATGAATACCGGCGGCGCGATGGGATTGCGGTGCAGGCGCGCAGGATCGATCCATGCAACGCCCTGGTTGGTGTTGAACCAGATGCGGCCCAGGGAATCCGCGGCGGCAGTCGATACAGGCGAGGCCTGCAACGCAATGCCGGGCAAGCCGTCGTGGTAGTCGTACAACTCATAAGCTGCGCGGTAGCCGCCGCCGAAGCCTTTATGGAAGGCATCGGCATCAATATGCATGACGCCCCGGCTGCCATTGATCCAGACGTCGCCGCGGTCGGTGCGTACGATGCCCGACACGCCGGCCAGCACCTGCGGCTCGGTGATGGCGAGCGACTCGAATCGTCCCTGGCGCAGGCGGGCGAGTCCGCCATCGCCACCGACGAGCAGGTCGCCAGCGCTGGTGTCGATGGTGGCGATATTGCCGACGTGCAAGCCCTGGGCCGGTCCGAATACCTGCCGCACCTGGCCGTCGATCGACAGTATCCGGTTTTCGGGGTAGCCGGCCCAGAGCCGGCCGGAGGCATCGAGAGCGAGCGCGCTGGGTGTCATCGCATCCAGTCCGGGGCCCTGATCAACACGGGTCCAGTGGTTCTGGTCCCAGTGATAAAGGCCGTTGTCGGCAAAGCTGGCCCACAGTCCGCCTTGTCGGTCCGAGGCTATCGCCCGGACGGTCACAAGCTTGCCGGCCACCGGCAGCTCGAGCGGGACGAAACGGCCATTCACCATCCGGCCGAGGCAGTCGTACCCGACCAACCACAAGGTGTTGTCGGCCGCGTAGAGTGCCGCGTCGATATGGGGTAGGCCTTGCGAGATCACTTCCGCGTCTTGCGCGGTAGCACGCAGGAGCGAACCGCCGCTCGCCATCCAGATCTGGCCTACATCGCTGGCGACGAGCTCGGAACTGGCTGCTGGCACCGCCTTGGTGTTCGCCGGCACCCGCACTTTGTTGAGATGAAAACTGCTCAAACCCAGATTGGTACCGGCCCACAGCGTGCCTTCGCGGTCCTCGAGCAGCGGTACCGCAACGTCCGATGGCAAGCCGCTATCGTGATTGAACACGCCATCGATGTCGGCGGGTTGCAGCGAGCGGCCGCCGGCCAGGCGAGACGGCGACGACACCCGATAGACGCCGCCCCGCTCGGCATCGGACCCCCACAGATGACCGTCATGGTCGAACAGCAAGCGCTTGGATCGTGCGAAGGACGTTCTGGCCAGCGGTTGCTTCAGATCGGGCGAAGGGTGCGCCGCGGACAAGCCGGGCAGGGCGCGAGTGCCGTGCAACCCGTCCGACAGCCACAGCGTGCCGTCAGATGCCTGCGCCAGAACGGCATCCGGATCCACGCGCTCGCTGGTGCTCTCGAAACGGTGCGAACCCTTGCGCAGGAACATCAACTGGTCGCCGGTGGTCACCCACAACGTGCCCTCGCTGTCGGCCATCACCCAGTCGGCCCGTTTCGCCGGATAGCCCCAGTCGCTACCTATGGTCTGCCAATGCCGGCCATCGAAGCGCGCCAGCCCTCCGCGGCTGGCGGCCCATAGGCTGCCGTCACCGGCTTGGGCGAAGGCGATCACCATGCCGGTTGGAAAGCCGTCGCGATCGGTGTAGTGCGTAACGTGGCCGGCCTTGAGCACGCTGGCGCCGCCGTAGAAAAAGCCGATCCACAGGGAACCGTCTGGAAGCATGGACAGGGCGGTGATGTCCATGGAACGGAAGCCTTCGCCCGGCGAAGGTTCGTAGCGTTCGAATCTAGCGCCGTCGAAGCGGTAAAGGCCGGTTCCTGTGCCCAGCCACAGGAACCCGTCGCCACCCTGGGCCAGCGCCCAGATGTCCGCCGGCGCAGCGCGCTCGACGGTCCAGGAGGTCAGCCGAAACTGCTCGGCCGTGCTGACGGGTTGCGCGCTTATGCACCAACACAGACCCAGCAGGCACGCGCCCAACAGGTTTCGCAGCGCGTTGTATGTACTGTGCTTCATCCACATCGCTCTGATAAGCATGCTCCTTGTTGCGATCCGTATTCCGGTCGGAGGCTGCTTTGGAGCGGGTTACTGACGGGCAGTGTATCGGCAACGCTCCACCGCGTCCGGCGGCCCGGACGGTGTGTTCACCCGAATGGGCATTGAACCTTTCGCCGCGGCGCCGGATAGTGCCTGGCGTGGAAAACCAGAATGGCAAGCTCAGGGTACTCATCGCCGACGACCATCCGGTCATGCGGGACGGCCTGCGCGCCGCGATCGACAGCGCCGCCGACATGACCGTGGTCGGCGAAGCGGCCGATGGCGCGCAAAGCGTGGCGCGTTTTCGCCAGCTGCAGCCCGACGTGGCCTTGTTGGACCTGCAGATGCCGGAGATGGACGGGTTGCAGGCGATCGCCGCGATCCGCGCCGAATACCCCGATGCCCGGCTGGTCATCCTGACGACCTACCCTGGCGATGCCCGGGTGAGGCAGGCGCTGGCCCTGGGAGCCACGGCCTACCTGCTCAAGACCTCCACCCGCGACGACATTCTGCAGGCGATTCGCAGCGCAGCGATTGGACGTCGCACGATCGTCGGCGAACTGGCGAGCGAGGTCGCCTCGCATGCCGTGGCGGACATGCTTACCGCCAAGGAACTAAGTGCGCTGCGTCTGGTAGCCACGGGGCATGGCAACAAACGCATCGCCGAGATGCTGTGCATTTCCGAAGACACAGTGAAGGCGCGTCTCAAGAGCATCATGGCGAAGCTGGGCGCGTCGGACCGCACGCATGCGGTGACCATCGCGATCCGGCGGGGCTTTCTCGACTCGTAAACCAAAGATGCCCATAGCGGCGCACCCCGGATTTGATTCTGGGGCGCGCTGGTAAGGCGTTGGGCTGAAGGGGCGTATTCGTCGAGCCGGTTTTGCACCCAGGCCTCCATCGAGATACCCCAATTCGGGTAGTTGCGGCTTGCCCATTCCGGGCTGTGCATGAGCGCGAGCCTCGGGGAAAGTGAACGCCTCCGCTCGCTTCGCGGAACTTCTCTCCGAGGCATCGACGCGAGATGCCGAGCCCTTCGTGAGCGATCTCGCCGGGAGCCCCTGGCGCGAGCTGCTCTTCCCCGTTTTCACCCAGGAGACCGCCATGTCCATCACTGCAACGCCTACACCCGGCAAGCTGTTGCTGACCCCGGAGGATCATGCCTTGATCATGATCGACTTCCAGTCGCAGATGTCGTTCGCGACGCATTCCATCGACGCCATCACGCTGCGCAACAACGCCGGCCTGGTGGCGCGTGCGGCGGCCAGCTTCAAGGTGCCGACCATCCTCACCACCGTCGCCGAGAAGAGTTTTTCCGGCCCGATGTTCAGCGAGGTCACCGACCCGTTCCCGGGCCAGGCGCTGCTGGATCGCACGTCGATGAATACCTGGGAAGACGCCGCCGTCATCAAGAAGGTGAATGAGATCGGCAAGACGCGCCTGGTGCTGGCGGGTCTTTGGACGTCTGTCTGCATCGTCGGTCCGGCGCTGTCGGCGATCGATCAGGGCTTCGAAATCTATGTGATTACCGACGCCTGCGGCGATGTCTCGGCCGAAGCGCACAATCGGGCCATCGAGCGCATGGTGCAGGCGGGCGCCCGCCCGATGACGGCACTGCAATATCTGCTGGAGCTTCAGCGCGACTGGGCGCGCACGGAGTCGTACGACAGCACCACCGGCATCGCCAAGCAGTTCGGTGGTTCTTATGGCCTGGGGATCATCTACGCCAGGTCGATGTTCGGCGCGCACGAAGGCTGAGTGTGGTCATGAGCGGCGGCCTCGCCGGCCGCCGCATTCACGTTGTCGAGTGGAGAGGTCGATGAAGCCCTATATTCTTTCTATCGCCGCGGGATTGCTGGTGGGCATCGTCTACAGCCTGTTGAAGGTTCGCTCGCCTGCGCCACCGGTGATCGCCCTGGTCGGCCTGCTGGGAATTCTTGCCGGCGAACAGATCCCACCCCTGATCAAGCACCTTCTGAACCGGGATGCCGTGGAGACCTCCTGGCTCCACGGACAGGTCAAGCCACACGTGTTCGGCAATCTTCCCGAAGGCCAGCGCGCGACCAAGCCGACACCTGAGACGGAGGCCAAGTCATGAGCCCCGCGCAGACCATCCCCGAGCTGATCCTGCATCGCGGCCAGTTCGCCACGCTCGATCGCGGCCAGCCCCATGCCTCGGCAGTGGCGATTGCCGGCGGCCGCTTCATTGCGGTGGGCAGCGATGCCGACATCATGGCGCTGGCCGGCACCAACACGCGTGTGGTCGACCTCAAGGGCCGTCGCGTGTTGCCCGGTTTGATCGACAACCATCTGCACATCATCCGTGGCGGCCTGAACTACAACCTTGAACTGCGCTGGGATGGTGTGCGTTCGCTGTCCGACGCGATGAGCATGCTCAGACAGCAGGTGGCCATCACCCCGGCGCCGCAATGGGTGCGTGTAGTCGGAGGGTTCACCGAGCACCAGTTCGCCGAAAAGCGCTTGCCGACGATCGACGAGCTCAACGCCGTGGCGCCGGACACGCCGGTATTCCTGCTGCATCTTTACGATCGTGCGCTGCTCAACGCGGCCGCGCTACGCGCCGTCGGCTATACCCGCGACACGCCGGAGCCGCCGGGCGGGCAGATCGTGCGCGATAGCGATGGCAACCCCACCGGCTTGCTGCTTGCCAAGCCGAATGCCTCGATTCTTTATGCAACGCTCGGGCGCGGTCCGAAGCTGCCGTTCGATTACCAGCTCAATTCCACGCGCCACTTCATGCGCGAGCTCAATCGGCTCGGCGTCACCGGTGCGATCGATGCCGGCGGCGGCTCGCAGAACTACCCGGAAGACTATGCGGTGATCCAGCAACTGGCCGACGAAGGCCAGCTGACCATCCGCCTCGCCTACAACCTGTTCACGCAGAAACCCAAGGCGGAGAAGGACGACTTTCTCCACTGGACGCGGACGTCCAAGTACAAGCAGGGCGACGATTACTTCCGCCACAACGGTGCGGGCGAGATGCTGGTGTTTTCCGCGGCGGACTTCGAGGATTTCCGTCAGCCCCGGCCGGACATGCCGGCCGAGATGGAGGGCGATCTCGAAGGTGTGGTGCGTGTACTGGCCGAGAATCGCTGGCCGTGGCGCATGCATGCCACCTACGACGAAACCATCAGCCGCGCGCTGGATGTGTTCGAGCGGGTGAACCAGGATATCCCGCTGGAGGGATTGAACTGGTTCTTCGATCACGCCGAGACGATCTCCGAACAGTCGATCGACCGCATCGCGGCGCTCGGCGGCGGTATCGCCGTGCAGCATCGCATGGCCTACCAGGGCGAGTACTTCGTCGAGCGCTATGGCATGGGCGCGGCGGAAGCCACGCCGCCGGTCGCAAAAATCCTGGAGAAGGGTGTGCGGGTGTCGGCCGGTACCGATGCGACCCGCGTGGCGTCGTATAACCCGTGGGTATCGCTGGCTTGGCTCATCACCGGGCGCACCGTGGGCGGCTTGCGTCTCTATCCCCAGCGCAATTGTCTGGATCGCGAAACCGCATTGCGCATGTGGACCCAGAACGTCACCTGGTTCTCCAACGAAGTGGGCAAGAAGGGCCAGATCAAGGTCGGCCAGTTCGCGGATCTGGTGGTGCCGGATCGCGATTTCTTCGCCTGCGCTGAAAGTGAGATCGCCGACACCGCCTCGGAGCTGACCATGGTCGGCGGCAAGATCGTGTACGCCGCCGGTATGTTCACCGACCTGGATGAATCGCCGATTCCGCCAGCGATGCCGGATTGGTCGCCAGTGCGCCGCTTCGGCGGTTATGCCGCATGGGGTGAGAACAAGGCTGGCGCAACGGCAGTACGCCAAATGGCGATGCAATCTTGCGGTTGCGCGCATGCCTGCGGCATCCATGGTCACGATCACGCTACGGCCTGGTCGAGCAAGCTGCCGATAGCCGATCTCAAATCCTTCTGGGGCGCGCTGGGCTGCGCCTGCTGGGCGATATGACCATGCGCGATCTGTTCGAATCACAGGTCATACGCTGGGTGGCCTTGCTGCTGCTCTGTGCCGCCTATCTGCAAGGCGGCATCGACAAGGCCGCGGATTTCGGCGGCGCCGTCGGTGAAATGCAGCACTTCGGCCTCGCGCCGCCGGCGCTGTTTGCCGCGATGACCATCGTGCTGGAGCTCGGCGCGTCACTGTTGATCCTTACCGGCTTCTATCGCTGGCTGGGCGCGCTGGCGCTCGCCGTCTTCACGCTGATGGCGACGTTCATGGCCGCCCGCTTCTGGGAGCTACCGCCGCCTCAGCGGCTGCCGGCGGCCAATACGTTCTTCGAGCATCTTGGCCTGGTCGGCGGATTCCTGCTGGTGGCATGGCACGACCTGCGCGAACGGCGCGCCGCGATGACATGACGGCACCTTCATTCACCGATCTTCTGTTGTTCCCCTGATCTGGAGCTTCCCATGCGCATCAAGTCTCTCGTACTGGCGGCCGTCCTCGGACTCGGCGCGGCTTCGCTCGCTACCATTGCGCCACTGGAAGCGCGTACAGCGCAAGCCATTCCCGAAGTCGCAGTGGGCTCGCAGTACGACACCACGCATGTGTATGTCGATCCCGCGGAAGTCGACCACTTCGTGCAGAGTTTCCTCGCCACCTTCGGCGGACAAAGCACCAAGCAAGTCGTGGCTACCGTCACGCCTACGCCCAGCAGCACCACCTCGCAGCTGTTGCAGACGCCGGTGGGCACGGTGTCGCTGTTCGGTTTCAAGACGCCGATCCCCCATCCGTTCGGCACGGAGCGCACCGGTTATCTGGTGAAAGACATGGATGCGGCGATCCGCGCGGCACGCGCGGCCGGTGCCGACGTCATCGTCGAAGCCTTCCCCGATCCGATCGGCCGCGACGCCGTGATCCAGTGGCCGGGCGGCGTGAACATGCAGCTCTATTGGCACACCACCGCGCCGAACTATGCGGCGTTCCAGACCGTGCCGGAGAATCGCGTCTACGTGTCCAGGGATAGAGCGAACGCGTTCATCCATAGTTTCCTCGCCTTCGCCCATGGCAAGGTGGTCTCCGATGATGCGCATGCGCCAGGCGCCGAGATCGGACGTCCAGGCGACACCTATCGCCGTGTTCGCATCGAATCGACCTTCGGCAAGATGTCGGTGCAGGTCACCGACGGCCATCTGCCGTATCCCTACGGGCATGAGCTGACCGGTTACGAAGTCGTCAATGTCAGCGATACGCTGGTGAAGGCCAAAGCCAGCGGCGCAAAAGTGCTGGTGGAGCCTTACGTGGCCGATGGACGACAGATTGCCATGCTGGCTTTTCCGGGCAACTACGTCGCGGAGATCCATGCGGCGGTGGGCAAGTAAGCGCGATGCGATGGGTCGCCCTCGCCAGTGCTGGCGCCTTCCTGCTTGCGCATGCGGTACATGCGCAGGAGACGGGCGTCGCACCTGCGAGGCCAGTGCCGTTGTTCAATCGGTGGCAGGAGAACTGGTCGCCGCTGGCCGACCCGGCGCTGCGCACTGAACCGGGCGATTCGCTCAAATACATCGCGCTTTCCGCCAACAACCCGGCCAGCTATCTCTCATTGGGTGTGAACCTGCGAGAGCGCGTGGAATTCAACGACGCTGCGGGTTTTGGCGTGGGCGGTGGCCGCAGCGACAGTTACCTGATCCAGCGCTTGCAAGCCCACGTGGATATCCACTTCAACGAGCACTGGCAGCTGTTCACTCAGCTGGAAGACGCTCGCGATGCCAACAAGCGCACCACCACTCCGGTCGACAAGAACCCGCTCGATCTGCGGCTGGCCTTTCTTGCATATAGCCACAGCTTCGATGCGGGCACCTTCAAGGCGCGTATCGGCCGCCAGGAATTCGCTTTCGATCTGCAGCGCTTCGTGTCGCTGCGGGATGGGCCGAACGTACGCCAAGCCTTCGATGCAGTGTGGGCGGATTGGGAAACCGGGCGTTGGCGTTTCATCGGCTTCATCAGCCAGCCGGTGCAGTATGCGGACGCGCATCCGTTCGATGACAGCTCAAGCGGCCATGTGCGTTTCAGTATGCTGCGCGTGGAGCGCCAGGTGTTCGGCAATCAGGAGCTGTCCGCTTATTACTCGCTGTTCGCGCGCGACAACGCCAGATACATCGACGGCAGCGGTCGCGAGCTGCGCCATGTCTTCGATACTCGCTATGCCGGCGCGGCCCGCGGTTTCGACTGGGATCTCGAAGCGATGGCGCAGCGCGGTTCGGTGGGTGTCAAGGACATTCGCGCCTGGGCGATCGGCACGCGCGCGGGCTACACCTTCGCATCGATCGACTGGCAGCCACGCATCGGTTTGCAAGTGGATGCGGCCTCGGGCGATCGGCATCGCGGCGACAACATCATCGGCACCTTCAATCCGCTGTTTCCGAACGGCTACTACCTCACCTTGGCCGGTTTTACCGGCTACACAAATTTCGTCCATGTGAAGCCGTCCGTCACGTTGAAGCCGTCTTCACGCCTGACCCTCATTGGCGCGCTTGGTTTGCAATGGCGCGAGACGACGGCCGATGCGGTGTACACGCAGCCCAACGTCGCGGTGCCCGGCACGGCGGGCAACGGCGGCCGCTGGACCGGTGTCTATGGGCAACTACGCGCCGACTACGTCTTCAATGCCAATCTCGCCGCAGCGGTGGAGATGGTGCATTTCGAGATCGGCGATGCCATCCGCCGCGCGGGTGGGCACAACAGCAACTATCTGGGCGTCGAGCTCAAATACATGTGGTGAGTCCACCGGTGCGCACCATCGAACTCAGGGAAAACGAAGACCATGAAACTGACCGTGCCGACCCTACTCAGCTTCAATGCCGGCTATGTCGATACGGCAGGCTTCCTGGCTTTGCACGGGCTGTTCACCGCCCACGTCACCGGCAACTTCGTCACCATCGGCGCGGCATTGGTACTGGGCACGTCCGGCATCGTCACCAAGCTGCTGGCGCTGCCGACCTTCTGTGTGGTGGTGGTGCTCGCGCGCCTGCTGCGCTATCGCCTGATCGATCGCGGCTGGCCAGTTCTCAAGACCATGCTGGGGGTGAAGTTGCTGCTGCTGACCATAGGCGGCGTTCTAGCCATCCATTACGGTCCATTTCCCCGCGGTGATGACGGGTTCGCGATGCTCACCGGGCTCACACTGGTGGCAGGTATGGCGGTGCAGAATGCATTGCAGCGCGTGCATCTGGGCGCCGCGCCGCCCACCACGCTGATGACCGGTACTACCACCCAGATCATGCTCGACGTCGGCGATCTCCTGCAAGGCGTACCGGCCGATCAGAAAGACGCGATCCATGTGCGCCTGGGACGCATGGGCCAGGCGTTGCTTGCCTTCGCATTGGGTTGCGCCATGGCCGCCTTGCTCTATGCCGGGGTGAGCACCTGGTGTTTCGCGCTGCCGCCGCTGCTGGCGCTAGCCGCCTATCTTCATCGCGACGCCAGCGCAGGTGGCTGAGTTGACGCCGTCAATATTCCATTTACCAGAAGGAGACGATGATGAAAGACACGAGCAAGGCCAAACAGCGGCGAAAAGCTCCGCTGACCACGCCCACGACGTTGGGTGAAGATGCAAGGCGCGACATAGGCGGCGAACTCAATGCGCTGCTTGCCGATTTCTTCGCGCTTTATCTGAAAACAAAGAACTTCCATTGGCACATGTCCGGACCCCATTTCCGCGACTATCACCTGCTGCTGGACGAGCAGGCGGACGATATCTACGCCACGCTGGATCCGATCGCCGAGCGGGTGCGCAAGATCGGCGGCACCACGCTGCGTTCCATTGGGCATATCGCCAGGCTTCAGCGTCTCAGCGATAACGACGCGGACTTCGTCTCGCCAGGCGACATGCTGGCGGAGCTGCGCGAGGACAATGCGCGCGTCGTTTCGACGATGCGCGAGGTGCATGGTCTCTGCGACGAATACGGCGATGTGGCTACGGCCAGCTTGCTGGAGAACTGGATGGACGAGGCGGAGCGTCGGCTGTGGTTTTTGTTCGAGTCCGGGCGGAATGCCTGAGTCCATGGGCGGCCACCTCTCATGGCGCGGTGGCCGCCCATGCGAATGCGCGACGGTCGTGATCCAGCCGCCGAACCAACTACGGCCAGCAGATCCGTTCGCGTCCAAGAAGTACAACTACCCGGACGAGTAGATCAGGTTTACCTCGATAGGTCTTCGCATCTGTTCTTGACTGAAGACAATGAACGCTACGCCAGCATCTTGTCGCCCCGCTGGATCATTCCTCGCGTTCCACCATGCGCCGGTCGCCTTGCCGGCGCGTGCACGAAGTGTCACGCAAACGCCCCCCAAGGCAGCGACGAATCGAACCAGGAGATCCCGTATGTCGTCGAAGGATTCCAGCCATGACATCGATCCAGCACGTCGTGCTTTTCTCGGTACCACTGCAATGGTTTCCGCAGCACTGGCATTGCCCATAGCCGGATTCGCAGCAAGCGCTTCCGGCCAGGGCAAGGCCGCACCTACCTCACCTCGACATGGACACTCTGACATGACCACGATTACCGCCAAAGACGGAACGCAGATCTATTACAAGGATTGGGGGAAGGGACAGCCCGTCGTGTTCTCCCACGGTTGGCCGCTGACGGCCGACGCGTGGGAGGCACAGATGCTCTTCCTCAGCTCGCATGGCTACCGCACTATCGCTCACGACCGTCGCGGTCACGGCCGTTCGGGCCAGCCATGGGACGGCAATGACATGGACACCTATGCCGACGATCTCGCCGCGCTGATCGAAAAGCTGGACCTGAAGAACGTGGTCCTGGTCGGCCACTCCACCGGTGGCGGCGAAGTGGCGCACTACATCGGACGCCATGGCAATGCGCGCGTGGCCAAGCTGGTGCTGATCGGTGCCGTGCCGCCGATCATGGTCAAGACCGCCGCCAATCCCGGTGGACTGCCGATCGAAGTGTTCAACGACATCCGCCAGAAGACCCTGGCTGATCGTTCGCAGTTCTTCAAGGACCTTTCCGGCCCCTTCTTCGGTGCGAACCGGGCGGGATCCAAGGCGACGCAGGGCATGCGCGATTCCTTCTGGATGCAGGGCATGATGGGCAGCCTCAAGGGCCAATACGACTGCATCAAGGAGTTCTCTGAAGTCGACTACACGCCGGACCTGAAGAAAGTCGAAGTGCCGACGCTGGTCATTCACGGCGACGATGACCAGATCGTGCCGATCGACCATGCCGGTCGCCTCTCCGCCAAGATCGTCAAGCACGCCACGCTGAAGGTCTATCCGGGGGCGCCTCATGGCCTGACCGCGACCCATCAGGAGCAGGTCAACAACGACTTGCTCGAGTTCATCCGTTCCTAGGCCAGCCAAGTACCGGTCGCGGTTTCCGCGACCGGTTGCTCAAGCCCGACAGCGGCGTGCCGTTGGTTCGGCGGCGCAAGGGAATATGATGGATCGATACCTAATAATGGACATCTCGGCTCATCCTGGACAGTGAGATGCACTATGCAAGACGAGATGCGTGACACGAGCTACATCGGGGCAAATCCTGAATCTGGCTCCGATACGCGCGGTGCGCAGCGATTTCCCCGCCTGACCGACGAGATGGCCGAACGCGTCGCGGCCTATGGCGAGGCCGAGCAGGTGCCTGCCGGCACGATTCTGTTCGAGCGCGGTCAACGCGGTGCGGATTTCTTTCTCGTACTGGACGGCGGCATCGAAATCATCGATCTCGACGATGACGGCCATCCGCGGAAGATCACCACGCATACGCGCCATCAATTCACCGGCGAGCTCGACCATTTCAATCAACGCATGATCCTGGTATCGGGCTTGACGATGGTTGAAAGCCGCCTGATCCGTATCACCCGCGAAAACTTCCGCAGGCTGGTCAGCGGAGAACCCGATATTGGTGAGATCATCATGCGGGCGTTCATTCTTCGCCGCGTGAACATTATCCAGCAGGGTATCGGTGGTGTCGTGCTGATAGGGCCCGGCCACGGCGCGGACACGCTGCGGCTGCAGCGGTTCCTGGTTCGAAACGGTTACCCGCATCGCCTGATCGATACCGACCTCGACCCGAAGGCGGCAGGATTGCTCGACACGTTCGAAGTCCAGCCGCATTTGTTTCCCGTCGTGGTTTCACCCGATCATCAGATGTTGATGAATCCGTCGACGGCGGAGCTTGCCGATAGCCTGGGATTGACTGAGTCGCTCGAGCCCGGCCACGTCCACGATGTCGCCGTGGTGGGGGCCGGGCCGGCCGGCCTGGCTGCAGCGGTATATGCCGCCTCGGAGGGTCTGGACACCATCGTGATCGAAGGCTTGGCGCCTGGCGGTCAGGCGGGCACCTCGTCGAAGATCGAGAACTATTTGGGATTTCCTACCGGCATTTCCGGGCAGGCGTTGGCGGGACGTGCGCAAATTCAGGCGCAGAAATTTGGCGCTCGCCTGGCCATCTCACGCAACGTGATGAGCCTTCACTGTGCATCGCAGCCTTACCAGCTGGAGCTGGACGATGGACAACGAGTGACGGCGCGCGCTGTCGTGATCGCGACGGGTGCGCGCTATCGCAAGCTGGATGTGCCCAACTACGAACGCTATGAAGGACAGGGTATCCACTACGCGGCCACGCCCATGGAAGGGAAGCTTTGCGCTGGCGAGGAAGTCGTTGTGGTGGGCGGGGGAAATTCCGCTGGACAGGCGGCGGTGTTTCTTTCGCGCATCGCCGCGCATGTGCATATGCTGGTGCGCGGTACCGGGTTGGCAGCCACCATGTCCGACTACCTCATTCGACGCATCCAACAATCGCCCCGGATTACCCTACATACCGAAACACAGATCGTGGGCCTCGAGGGAGGCGACCGGTTGCAACACGTGACCTGGTCCGGACGGCGCGACGGCTCGTGCGAAACCCGGGCGGTCGCCAACGTATTCGTGATGGTAGGGGCCGAACCGAACACGGACTGGCTCCATGGCTGTCTCGCACTCGATGCGAAAGGCTTCGTCATCACCGGCATCGATGGCGAAGGCATGCCTACTTCCGTGCCGTTTGCGACCAGCAAGCCTGGCATCTTTGCGGTCGGGGATGTGCGTAGCGGCTCGGTCAAGCGGGTGGCGTCCGGTGTCGGCGAAGGGTCGGTGGTGATCCAGGCTGTGCACTCATTCCTGAATCCGGATGCGGGTTGATACCCAGCCGTTTCGGCGCAGCATGAATCACGTCCCTGCTACGTCGTGGTCGCCAGAGTGCATGACATGACTCTTCGTCAAAATGCATGGAGGTCTCATGAACCAACATTTTGATGCCGTCGTGATCGGCGCGGGACAGGCAGGGCCACCGCTCGCCGAAAAGTTGAGCGGCGCAGGCAAGCGCGTCGCCGTGATCGAGCGAAAGCTGGTGGGTGGTACCTGCGTGAATACCGGGTGCATACCGACCAAAGCCATGGTGGCCAGCGCCTACGTAGCGCACATGTCGCGGCGCGCGCATGAGTACGGCGTGCGGCAAGCTGGGGACGCCCTCGTCGACATGCGACAAGTCTGGCAGCGGACCCAGGGCATTTCAGGAGCAGCCCGCAATGGTGTCGACCATTGGCTGCACAACATGTCTCATGTGACCTTGCTGGAAGGGCACGCCCGCTTCGAGTCGGCGACCGCTTTGCGGCTAGGCGATAACCTCATCGAAGCAGAGTCATTCTTCATCAATGTCGGCGGACGTGCGGCAGTGCCCGATCTCTCCGGCATCGATGCCGTCCCGTTTCTGACCAATACGGGCATGATGGAGCTTCGCGATTTGCCGGAGCACCTGATAATTATCGGCGGTAGCTATATCGGCCTGGAGTTCGGGCAGATGTTTCGCCGCTTCGGATCGAAGGTGACCATCGTCGAGCGGTCCGCGCGCTTGTTGCCGCACGAAGACGAGGACATTTCAACATCCATTCTGGCGCTGCTTCAGGACGAAGGCATCACGGTGCATCTGGGCGCTGAATGCATTGCGCTGGAAGGGGGCGCCGGTGCGGTGAGAGTGAAGGCGCAGGGCAATAGAGTTTGCGAGAACGCCGTGGGTACGCATTTGCTGCTCGCCGTGGGTCGCCGGCCCAACACGGACGACCTTGGCCTGGACAAGGCGGGCGTCGCTGTCGACACGCATGGTTACATCGAGGTCGACGAGCACTGCCGGACCAATGTGCCCGGCATATGGGCCATGGGCGATTGCAATGGGCGGGGTGCTTTTACCCATACCGCCTATAACGATTTCGAAATCGTCGCCTCGGATGTGCTCGATCGAGGCCAGCGGCGCATTTCGGACCGCATCCTTGCCTACAGCTTGTTTACCGATCCTCCGCTGGCCCGGGTCGGTATGACCGAACAGGAGGCACGGCGATCCGGGCGCAGGGTTCTGGTCGGTACAAGGCCCATGTCGCGGGTAGGGCGGGCGATCGAGCGCGGTGAGACGGTCGGTTTCATGAAGGTTGTCGTCGACGGATCCACTCAAGCATTGCTAGGCGCCGCCATTCTTGGCGTGAACGGCGATGAAGCCATTCATTGCCTGCTTGATGCGATGTACGCCAAATCGCCGTACACCGTCGTCTCCCATGCCGTGCATATCCACCCGACGGTGTCGGAGTTGCTGCCGACGGTGCTGCAAGATCTTCGAGCGGTCTAAATGGGAAAAGTCCAAGTGTGGGAAAAGAAAAGGTACTCACTCATGAATGTTGGGGTGCGATGAGCGACGATCGAGCAGTGGGCTCTGTATGGGCGCCTTTCAAGTCAACTGTCTTTCGTTGGCTGTGGGTGGCTACGCTTGCCTCCAATATCGGTACCTGGATCAACGACACGACGTCCGGCTGGATGATGACGTCCCTATCGGCATCGCCCTTGTTCGTCTCATTGGTACAAACCGCAGGGTCGCTGCCGGTTCTTGCGCTTGCCATGGTCGCAGGCGCTCTCGCCGATATCGTGGATCGACGACGCTTTCTGATCATCACGCAATCCTGGACGCTGATCGTGGCGACCGCGCTCTCGGTAACGACGTGGATACATATGCTTACGCCGGAGCTGCTCTTGCTGCTCACGCTCGGGCTCGGCATCGGTTCCGCCATGAGCATGCCGGCGATGTCGTCGACCACTCCCGAAGTAGTGCCAGCCGCACAGTTGCCTGCCGCCGTGGCGATGACTTCCATCGGGTTCAATGCCTCCCGCGCGATTGGCCCGGCGATCGGCGGACTCATCCTGCTCAGCCTCGGTCCAGCTACCGCGTATGCGTTGAACGCCTTGTCCTTCCTGGCGGTGATTGGCGTATTGCTGTGGTGGAAGCGCGAGCCGACCCGATCGGATCTGCCCGCGGAGCAGTTCTTCGGTGCCTTGCGCGCCGGTGTCCGCTACGTGGCCAACTCTTCGGATTTCCGTGGCGTGTTGCTGCGCGCCGTGCTGTTCTTTCTGTTTGCCACAGCCACCTGGTCTTTGCTCCCGCTCTATGTGCGCGGCGAGCTCAAGGCGGGACCCGCGATCTATGGCGTGATGCTGGGCAGTGCAGGGCTGGGCGCTATCGTGGGCGGGCTCTTGTTGCCGATGCTTCGGCCATGGCTCAGCCGGGAACAGCAAGTGTTGGCCGCAAGCGTGCTCTATGCGCTGACGATGGTATCGATGGCTTACTTGCGTGACCCTGTCTTCGCGTGTGCGGCGATGATGATCATCGGCGCCTGCTGGATCGCCGTGCTGTCGGCCTTGCAGGTTTCGGCGCAAACCACGGTTCCTTCATGGGTGCGTGCCCGCGCGCTTTCGATTTATATCACCGCGTTTTCCACGGGGCTGGTTGTTGGCAGCGCGGTGTGGGGCTGGGCGGCCTCTCATTGGGGCATCCAGTCGGCACTGTCTGCGGCGTCGCTCGGTCTGGCTCTGTCAGCCGCAGCCACCATGAAGATCGGCCTGAAAGGCAAGGACCCGGATGACCTCGTGCCGTCGGCGCACTGGCCCTTGCCGATTGTCTCCGAAGAGATCGTTCGCGATCGCGGCCCAGCTCTGGTCAACGTTTCCTATTCGGTTCGCCCGGAATGCCGTGCCGAATTTCTCAAAGCCATGCATGAATTGGGACGTGGCCGACGCCGCAACGGTGCCATCTTCTGGTGCATCTTTCAGAACGCGGAGCATCCGGATGATTACATCGAAACCTTCATGATCGCCTCCTGGCTTGAACATCTGCGTCAACATGAGCGTGTTTCGCGTGACGATCAGCGGCTGCAATCCGCCATCGAGGCCCTCTTGAACGAGGGTCATGCGCCTGTCGTACGCCATTACATTGGCGGGCAGGGTTAAACCTGAGCGGACGATGTGCAGCATCGTGTCGCTCTGCCGGAAGTGATCGATAACGACCGGTGAATCAACCGTATCAGCTTGGTGAAGGAGACCATGAACGATGGACAAGACTATCTCGATCAAAAATAACTCGTCTGCGCATCGATTCGAGGCAGAGGTTGACGGCGAAGTCGCCGTTGCGACCTACAGCATCGACGGCCAGACCATTACTTTCATACACACCGTCGTGCCAGTCGCTCTCCGTGGCCGGGGTATCGCCACGCAGTTGATACGCACGGCGCTCGCGGATTCGCGAGAACATCATTGGAGTGTCGTTCCCCAATGCCCCATGTTTGCGGCCTATATGAAGAGTCATCCGGAAACCCACGATCTGTTGGCGCCAGAGGGTCGAAAAATGCTGGGGCTCGCATAGCCTCTTACGCCGGAAGTGAGCGCTGATTTTTCGCGGTGGATTCCACCCGGATCGGCAGGTGGTCGGAGACCGACATGAGAAGTGAGGAGAAAGCTACCGTTTCAGGTATAGGAGGGGAGGGGATGACTGCTTAAGCTGCTCCCGGACTTCTCGCAATCGTAGGGTATGGGTTCTACAGCCATCGGAGGAGCAGGGTATGACGCGAAGCTCTCGTGAAATTGACACATCTGTGCCGCCGAGCGGCAGCGGATGTGTTGAATGTCTGAAAGAAGGCAACTGGTGGCTACACCTGAGGCGATGCGCTCAGTGCGGTCATGTTGGATGTTGTGATGCATCGCCAAACCAGCATGCAACGAAACATTTTCACGCGACGGGTCACCCGTTCATAGCGAGCTACGAACCAGATGAAGCGTGGTTCTATGACTATCGCCAGAATGTCTTTTTCGATGGCCCCGAACTAGCGCCTCCGTTGTCGCATCCGCGCCATCAGCCTGTCCCAGGCCCTGCAGGCGCTGTTCCTTCGAACTGGATGGATCTATTGCATGACTGAAGGTCTGCGTGCCCTCAACGGGATTCGGACGCGCCCTGACCTCCATTAACCAGTGCGAGATATGTGCCGGACACGCAAAGAACTTGAAGTGATGATCGTCGAGCTCGGGAAGGGTATTCCTGACATGATCGAGGCATTCCCCGAACCTTCGGATTTTTGGGAAGCGTTCGACGAAAAATCCGATCCTATCGAGGAGGCTGCCTGTTCCACGGATGTGGACTGGGTGCGGCAACGCATTGCCATCTTGCTGATGCAGTACAACGTTCCAGATGCGCCAGACTACGCTGGCTGATGTCCAGCCGCACCGCAGTCGCTGCGTTACGCGGCACGTAGCATGTGTGCATGCTTATTTATCTGCGCGTTTTCCCAAATAGCCAATCGCGCCACCAAAAACCGGGATAAATATCACTCGGAAGGTCATGGTCGAGACCTTCGTACTCCCTTAACACTATCTTCTGTCCTCCTGCATCTTTGATGGATTTATAGAATCTACGGTCAGACGTTATGGGATTCTCGCTATCCGAGCCTCCGTGGATGACGAGGATGGGAAGGTTTCTATAGATGCTTGCTAGTGAATCATCTGGCGCAATGCCGGAAATCGGAACAATTGCGGCGAAGAGAGATGGCTCCAGCATGGGTGAAAGCCACGCGGCCGATCCCCCCATGGAAAATCCAACGGCATATGTTCTCGACTGATCCACTGGGTGGCGAGAAGAAAAATCTTTCACCAACTCCATTGCAGATTTCAGCGCTTCGGACGGCTCGGATTTTTGGTCTGGCGTAACAGGGCCGTAGTTGGCACTCCTGATATGAAACTGTGGAATAAGAACAAAGGCTTGGTAGCGCTCACGCACTTCCGGCATGGCCCAGCTTTTTGCTAGGCGATCAAGTTGGCTCACATTGTCCTCGCCTATACCACCCGACCCATGGAGTTGCAGAATGAGTGGATAGATAGTTCCGGCCTTAAGGTGCGAAGGAGCAAGTAGTCGGTAGGAAACAGTCGTTCCGTCAGGTGCTTGGAATTTCTCGCCCTGAAACTCATTTGCCGAAACGGATTCAAAGACGTTCTTGCCTAATGGCCGTATACCTTGGATACGCTCTTGTTGAACAGCACTGGACGTACAGCCAGTAACCAGTGCGTAGACGAGAATTACTGCGTACCTACGAATCGTCATTTCTCAGCTCCAGATAACGGTTGGTGTAGCACCACGCCTCGCGAGGCCAGATGCCACTCAAGATGTGCCGCTTCTTGGATTTCGCGGCACCGAAACTCCGCATGTCACTAAGCAGCATTAGTTGCTTCAATAGTCCCGAGGGCCGACGGCTTGTGCACGCCAGTCGTGAAGGCCCGAACCTGCCGAAGATATCCTGGGCCTCCTCGTGCTCGAGCCGTTGGCGCCCAGAGTCACTCCATCGCGCACGATGGACAAACCATCCATTCGCGCGGCTGCATCCGGATACTCAGTCCTTCATACGAGTCATGATCCGCTCGAACATCGACTGTCGTTCCAGCGCGTCATCCAGCCGGTCAAGGCATGCCATCAGCTGGCCTGTTTCTGCCGTGAGGTCCAGCGCCGCTTCTTCGAAGGATTGCCACAGTGGCTGTAGCCGGCGGACCAGGCGCCGCCCGGCGGCGGTGAGTGCCAGCCTGCGCCGCCGCGCATCCGTCGCGTCGGCCTGGGAATCGACAAGGCCCGCTCTTTCCAGCGAATGTCGCGTCTGGCTGACCGAGACATGGGTGATTCTCAGCGTCGATGCCAGTTCACCGACGGTAGCAGGGCCATTGAGCGCCAGCTGATTGAGCACCCCAAGCCAACGTTGCTCGAATTCGATTCCCAGCGCGGCATACACGCGGGCCGCATCACCATCGATGCTCTCCGAAAGCCGTCTAAGCCGCGCGCCAATGCCGGCACCCGCCAAGCCTCTTACATAGTCCATTCAACATACCCGTCTTGAGTTCCTTGACATTATGTAGGCGCCTACGAATATCATGCAAGCCTACCGCTGATCGCCCGAGAGAGGCAGAAACGTGACCTGTCGTGATCCCGACTTTCTCCTGATAAGTAGGCGCAGGCTGCTGGCAGCCGGGCTTGCCGCCTTTGTACTGCCTTCCTTCGGCAGGCAACTGGACAGGCTCATCGAGAGTTCTCCCACCTTCGACGCTTTCGTCGCGAAACAAATGCGCTTGGCCAAGATTCCGGGATTGGCCGTGGGCTTGGCGCGAGCGGGCGTCGTGCGCCTGGCGCGGGGCTATGGCTATGCCGATATCGATCGGCGGCGGCCGGTAACGGCGGAGACGCTGTTCCACCTCGCCTCCGTCACCAAGACGGTGACCGCTACGGCTATCATGCAGCTCGCCGAAGCGGGGCGATTGAGCATGGACGAACCCGTCGCTCGTCATCTTGATTTCCCTGTGGCCAATCCGCGCCACCCGGATGCGCCGATCACCTTTCGTCATCTGTTGATGCATACCTCCAGTATTTCGGACGCGAAATACTATGAGGTCGACTTTCGAGAGCAGGGCCGCGATGCGACGCTGCCGCTGGCCGATTTCCTGAAGGAGTATCTTGTGCCGGGCGGTCGGGCCTACTCCAGCGAGAAGTGCTTCGCAAATGTGGCGCCTGGCTCGACGTGGGATTACAGCAATGTCGGCTATGGCCTGTTGGGTTATCTCGCCGGCCGTATAGGCAATGAAGACATGCGCGAACAGACCCACAGACGGATATATGCGCCGCTGGCGATGCACCATACCCATTGGACCCTGAGTGACACCCCTGCGGCCCAGGTGGCAACGCCTTACGACATGGTCGACGGTGTCCTCACCGCGGTGAAGCCCGTGGGTTTCCCCGACTGGCCCGCCGGCATGCTTCGTTCCTCCATCGCGGATTTCATTCGTTTCGTGGCTGCATCCGCCAACGGCGGCAGCGCCCTTGGCGCCCGGATCCTCAGGACGCAAACCATGGCGCAGATGCTCGACATGCAGAAACCCGCGGGGCTGCCCGATTGGCTGACTGGCCAAGGGCTCGGCTGGATGGCTTCGCGGTTTAACGGTACCGTGACGCCGAATCACTGGGGTGGTGACCCGGGCGTCTTCACGGCGGTCTATATCGCACCCCAGACGCGAACAGGCGTCGCGCTGTTTGCCAATGCAACGGCTACGACCGAAAGCAAAACGGCCATGAAAAATATCGCCAGTCGACTACTAGGCATGGGAGAGGGTGGCTAACCCTCGAGAGGCGTTATCAGGTCGCAGCCTGGATTTACCTTGCGGGGCAGAGCAACGACCGGAGCGAGCCTCCGAGAGACCCTGAGCGCCGAGATTTCTGCCGGCGCCACTTACTCGATCGTGTGTCGGGCATCTCGCAAGCAAAGGTCAACGCCATCGCCAGGCGATTGAACGAACGTCAGAGGAAGACCAGCGACCGAGTAGTCGGCGGGCCGGCTCATGCATGCCGAAACGAGATCGCCGGTAGCAACTGGCGACAGCCTCGCACAGCCTACGATCGCAAGCTGGATTTTTTTTGCGTTGCAGCGTGACACCCCGCGTCTTCGGCGTCTTAATCGCTCTCAGGGGATTTAGATCGATCCAAGTCAAGAGCAATTCGGGTCATATCGCTTTGCGAAGGATCTGATCGACTTGGAGTGAGGCGGGGAGGGCTAAGGACCGCGCATCACGCGCCGCCCGAGATGTCGCTGTTTCCCGCCAGACCGGTTGGAAGGAATGGGAAGCGCCGCATGAAACCAGAAACCGTCCGTATTCCCGTGATGACAAGCCCCTGCACAGCATGCGTGCCCGCGTTCGTGAGGGCTGTTGCCAGGAGCGGGCATGGTTGCCACCGTGTTCTCCGCATGAGTTCCGGGGTGGCGATCACCCGTTTCCGTCGATGTGTTCACTCCGTCGAGCGGCGATCGCAAGCGCATCCGGTGCCTTGAAACTTCCATCGCTGACGAGCCTGGCGCTTGTTGGCTGCCGAAATTTTAGATCGATCCAATTCGAGAGGGAGGAGGACACCTGCAGTAACAGATCGTGCATCGCAGCAGTGATCAAACGGGGGGTCACCGCGCCGGCTCTGAACGGCGCACCAAGTATGGGAATCAAGAAAGATGACTTATCTGCCTCACGCGTTTACGCGCAAGCCGTTGTACGCCGCACTCGCCTTGGCGACCTTGTCATTTGGCGGCTGCCTGGGAATACCCGCGGTCGCCTTTGCACAGACATCTGCGCCTGCTTCAACCTCAACGACAACACCGACGCCAGCGCCGGCGTCCGATAAAGACAAGAAAGCCAAAAAAGAGAAAACCGGGAACGCAACCAATCCCACTACGCTCCAAACGGTCGTCGTCACGAGTTTTCGCCAGTCGGTCGACCAGAACATGCAGGACAAGCGCGATTCCAATTCCATCGTCGAGGTCATCAACGCGCAGAACATCGCGCAGTTCCCCGCCAAGAACATCGCCGATGCCCTGGCGCATGTGCCCGGCGTGGTCATCACCCGCGAGTCGGGCGAAGGCAAGACGGTCAGCATTCGAGGCCTTGCGCCCGAGCTGACGCTGACTGAATTGAACGGCAACTACGTGGCCTCGGCCGATACCTCGGCCGGCCTGACGCGGTCGTTCAACTACTCGATGATGCCCGCCAACATGTTTTCGGACATCAAGCTCTACAAGAGCCTGGAAGCGCGTCTGGATGAAGGTGGCATCGGCGGCAACGTGGACCTGCGCACGCGCCGCCCGCTGGAGATGAAGGCGAACGACGGCTTCGTGTCCGTCAATGGCGCGGGCTCCGACAACAGCAGCAAGATCACTCCGCAAGTCTCGGCGCTGTGGTCGTGGAAAAACAAGGACCAGACCTTCGGCGTCCTGGTCGCGGGGTCGTACCAGAAGCGCCGGGATATCGATTACACGGCCAATGCGTCGAGTTGGCACTGGTGGGCCAACAACTGCACCGACCAGGCGACGTGCACCGAACCGCCGGTAAACGTGCATGGGCAGCAGTACGACAGTGCGGTGGCATCCAACCTCGCCCTGTGGCCGGGTGGCGGCGTGACCGACCAGGCCGGCAACAGCTATTCGGGCTACTGGATGCCGCAGCAGTTCGCCACCAGCCGCAACCAGCTGGACCTGAAGACCAAGGGTCTCCAGGCCACCATGCAACTCAAGCCCAGCGATCATTTTCTGCTGACGGGCAATTACTTCCGCTTCCAGCGGCAGCAGACCCAGATCACCAACACCCTGGAGGTACCCGAGTGGGGCCTGCCCACCGGCAGCTACGCGGACCAGCAGGGCAGGCTGCTCGCTCCCAATGGATTGACGTTCGACCCGTCGCACACTGTCGTCACCGGTGCGAACTACGTGCTTCCGCCCGCAGGTACGGGCTGCAACTCGCTGACCAACCCCGTCACCGGCGCGCAACGACAGCCGGTGGACGTCTGTTCCACGGAGATACCGTGGCTCAACGGCAACTACTCCATCGAAAAGGCCACCTCGCAAACCCTCAACCTCGAAGGCGAGTGGGACAACGGCGGCAGCCTCAGCGGATCGTTCAACGTAGGCCGCACATGGGCGACGGGCGGCCCCTCGGTGGAACTGGGCATGGCCGCCAAGCCGCGCAACTTCGTCAATGGCCAGTGGGTGGACGGCAGCAACGGAGCCGCATGGACGCTGAACGGCAAGCCGACCCTCACGGCCTCGCCGAACGTGCTGCAGAACATGCTCGCCGGTGCGGGACAGGTGGACCTTGGCTCGACCGGTTCCAACATGGTCAATACCAGCACCTCGCAGAATTTCGCCCAGGCGGACTTCACGTGGGCCTTCGAGGACAGCTGGATGCAATCGCTGCAGTTCGGCGTCAAGTACCGCGACAACCATGCCGAGCAGCAGGGCAACGAACTGCGCTGGTACTGCAAGGGCACTACGTTGCAGTTCCAGTCCTGCGATCCGAATGCCGGCCAGTTGCCGGCGGGCTTCCTCCTGCCGAACTCGCTCGACGGCAACACCGAGGCCTACAACGACAACACCTTCCCGGCGATCAATTTCCCGGCCTACTACAACCACCTCAACTCCACCTACGACCGGGTGGCGTACAACCATCCCGAAGACAAGTCGACGATCCGGGAAAAGATCTCGGCCGCCTACGTTCAGGCGAACTTCGATACGGGCTCGCTACGAGGCAACGTGGGCCTTCGCTTTGTCAGCACGAAGCAAGACCTCACCGTCGCCGACGAGATCACCACCAACAATGCGGTGTATTACCACGACGCGAACGGCAACATCCTGATCTGTCCGGCCAATGGCGTGAACGCCGGTGGCGGTCCGTGCGCACCGGGCGATTTCCAGTACCTGCCGCGCGAGCAGTCGGTGGTGCAGACGTTCTCCAACGCTTCTACCTCCAAGCGGTACAACAAGCTCCTGCCCAGCTTCAACGTCGCGTGGACCTTCGCGAACGACTTCGTGCTGCGCGCGGCCGGGTCGCAGGCGATGGCACGTGCCAATTACACCGACCTGGCCCAGCTGGGCAGCCTCACCGACAACACCCAGGCCTACTACAACGATCGCAAGCAGTTCGGCGCACCTCTGCCCGGGTGGTACGGCAGCGGCGCCAACGCGGATCTGAAGCCGTTCACGGCCACCCAGTTCGACCTGGCGGGCGAGTGGTACTACGCGCCCGAATCGGTCGTCGGCCTAGATCTGTTCGAGAAGAAGGTGAAGAACTTCGTCGTACCGGTCACCGTCAACAACATCACGGTGAATGTCGGTGGCACCGAACAGAACTTCATGCAGTACAGCACCAATGCCAACGGCCGCTCGGGCACCTCCAAGGGCGTGGAGCTCTACACGCAGCACACCTTCAAATCGGGCTTTGGCTACATCGCCAATTACACGCTCAACAAGACCAACGAAACTCCCGTTTCGCTCGGCGACACCCAGGTGGGCAAGTCGGAGCTGATCGGCAGCGCCAAGTACGCGGCGAACGTGTCGTTGTTCTATGAAAAGAATGGACTCCTGCTTCGCGCCACCAATAACTGGACGGGCCGGACCATGCAGGGCTTGTCGTCGGGCCTGCCGATCTATACGCGGCCGTACCACCAGCTCGACTTGAATGGCGACTACGAGTTCAACAAGCACCTGATGGTGACTGCGTCGATCATCAACCTGACGCGTTCCATGCCTCGCCAATACCTGGGCGGCGACACGACGGCACGCCTGTACGAGCTGGAGTATGCCGGGCGCCAGTACTACGTGGGCCTGACATACAAGTTCGGCGATGGTGGTTGAAAGAGGGCGGGCAGGGTCGGGCTTCTTGCCTGACCCTGCAGCCGGCCGGCCTTCCGCCTTTCTCCTTCTCTCAGCCGGGGAGAAGGAGAGAGTTGCCACGCGCACGGAGGCGGATGCGCCTTCACTCCGCAACAGGAAGAGATCATGAACTCCTCTCTCGCACGCCTTCGTCGTCGCGCTTCGGCCTTTTTCGACCGGCGCGCCGGCATGGCCATCGTGCTGGCGATCTTCGCGGCCGGAAGCATCGGCGCGGGCCATGCCAGGAATGGCAGCACGCCTCCATCCGCAATGTCAGCCGTCGATGAGGCCAACCCCTTGGTCGGTACCGAGCCACTGGATAGGCAGGCCTTGATCGGCAACGCACCACCGCCGGGCGAGCCGCTGTATTCGGGCATGACGTCGCCGGGTGCGAGCTTGCCGCAAAGTTCCACCGAGGCGGCGCCGGTCAACATCAACGCCGATCTCAGCTATCCCACGGGCGTCGCCGCGTCCTATGCCTACGGCCGTCCGACGATGATCGGCTTCACCGGCGGCGGCTCGACCTACGGCGCCCGCGCCGCGCCGATGATCATGCCGGTGGTCGGTGACTGGACCGTACCGCCGGACTATGCGCCGTCGTACTACGACAAGGCGCGTGAAAAGGCATCGCCCGGCTACTATGCGGTCGACCTCGCCACATTCCACACCCGTGTCGAGCTGACGGCGACGCAATGGACCAGCCTGATCCGCTTCACCTTTCCGGCGAGCCATCGCTCGAACGTCGTGGTCAATCTGCGCCGCGCCGGGGGCAACGTGGAGGTGGTCGATGACCACACCATTCGCGGCGTCGCCGAGGAGGGGCGCGCGGAGCGCGACTCGGACGGCGCCTGGTTCGTCGCGGAATTCTCGCGTCCGTTCGCGGGCTTCGGCACCTTCCGCGCGAACCTGAGCGACAAAGGCGAAGGGCTCGGTGGCGAGGACGTGCAGGCTGCCCGCCGCAAGGTCTCCGGCAGCTATGCAGGCGCCTACGTCACCTTCGACACGCGTTCTGGCGAGCAGGTGCTCGTGAGAATCGCCCACGGCCACAGTGCCGAGGAAGCCGAGCAGCGTCTGCACGCCGAGGCTGGCGGCTGGGATTTCGAACGCGTGCACGCCCAGGCGCGCGCGGCCTGGGCGCAACTGTTCGATCGTGTCGAAGTCGCCGGCGGCACGCCGAAGCAGCGCATGCTGTTCTACTCGACGCTGTATCACTCGTTCGCCAGCCCACGGCTGATCGCGCGCAAGGGCGCCCGCTTCACCGACGCGGACGGCCACGCCCAGGTCGCCACCTACGATCGCTACGGGCCGGTGCCTTTCTGGGATACCGGCCGCAACCAGATCGCGCTGCTGATGCTGCTCGAGCCGGACGTCGTGCAGGACATCATGCACTCCGAGCTGGACCGTGCGCGCGAACGCGGCTACATGGACACGTCGTTCCACGGCGACCATGCCGTATTCCTCTACGACGGAGCATGGCAGCGCGGCATCCCGTTCGATTACGCCGCCGCGTACACGTATCTGCGCAAGAATGCGACCGACCCGAAGGGGCCGCGCGGTTACCTCACCGAATACATGAAGAACGGCTGGATCGCCGACATCGTGCCGCCGGGCAATCCCAGCCCGCCGTATGCCGGTGGCAAGGCAGGCGTCGCCACCACGCTCGAATACGCCTGGGACGATCATGCGCTGGCCGATGTCGCCCGTCGTCTGGGCAAGACGGACGACGCCCAGATGTTCATGCGCCGCGCCACGAACTACCGCAACGTATTCGATCCGTCGGTGGGCTTCATGCGCGGCCGCACCGCGGATGGCAAGTGGATCTCGCCGTTCGATCCGGGCGAGCCGTACTACAACTTCATGATGAAGGAAGCCTCGGGCTGGTCCACGCTGTGGCTGGTGCCGCACGACGTGCAAGGCTTGATGAATCTGCTCGGCGGCCGCGATGCATTCAACGCCAAGCTCGATGCCTTTTTCTCCACGCCTTACCAGCCCCAAGGCATCTGCCGCGACTGCACAGGCATGATCGGGCAGTACGTGCAGGGCAACCAGCCGGACCAGCAGGCGGCCTACCTCTATGCATGGAGCGGCCAGCCCTGGAAGACGCAGGCGCTGACACGTCGCATCCTCGCCGAGCTGTACGGCAGCGACGCCAGCGGCTACGGCTTTCCCGGCATGGACGACCAGGGCTCGACTTCATCGTGGTATGTGCTCAGCGCGATGGGCTTCTATCCGGTCGACCCTTCGAGTCCCGACTACGTCATCGGCAGTCCGATCTTCGACCGGATCCGGTTGCGCATGGGCAACGGCAAGATCTTCGAGATCGTCGCGCGCAACAACTCGGCCCGGAACATATACATCAAGTCCGCTACGCTCAACGGCAAGCCGTGGACCAAACCCTGGTTCAGCTATGCCGACATCGCGAACGGCGCCACGTTGGTGCTCACGATGGGGCCCGAGCCGAACAAGGCCTGGGGTGGGGACCCGCACGATGCGCCGCCGTCGATGTCGGTGGAGCGGCCATGATCGCCGGGGTATTGCAACGTCTCATGAGGAAGTGCGAATGACGAGCAACATCGGGATCCGAGGCATGAGTGCCTTGATGAACATGGCCATGGCGATGAGCTTCGCCTCGATGGCGATGGCGGCACCGGAGCAGACAACCATCTGGAACGGCAAGGTGGCGCCCTTGGCGACACCGTGGACGACCGAGGTGTCGCCCCGCAACGCGTTGCCCGAGTACCCGCGCCCGCAGCTGGCGCGCCCGTCGCTGGAGCATCCGCAATGGATGAGTCTCAACGGGCTTTGGCAATACGCGCCGGATGACGGGCAGGGCAAGCCGCCGTTCGGCCAGACGCTGAAGGGGCATGTTCTGGTGCCGTATCCGATCGAGTCCGTGCTCTCGGGCGTGCAAAAGCATTCGGACTTCATGTTCTATCGCCGGCTGGTGGACATCCCGGCTGCCTTCACCGCGCATGGCCAGCACGTGCGGCTGAATTTCGGTGCGGTGGACCACGACGCCACGGTCTACGTCAACGGTACGCAGATAGCGCGCCATGCGGGTGGCTATACATCTTTCAGTGCGGACATCACGTCGGCGATTCGCCCCCAGGGAGCGCAGGAGATCATCGTCGCCGTGCATGCGCCGGTGGACGCCGCCAACGTGATGGTCGGCAAGCAGCGGCTGAAACCCGAAGGCATCTTCTACACGGCGGCCTCGGGAATCTGGCAGTCGGTATGGCTGGAGCCGGTGCCGGCCATCAGCCTGGCGCAGCTGAATTTCACACCGGCCCGTACTCTGGATGCCTTCGCAGTCACTTCGAAGCTGGATGGCCGTAGCGAGCGCGCCACGCTGCATGTCACCGCGTATGCGGATGGCAAGGCGGTAGGTGAGGCGAGTGGTGCAGCCGGCCAACCGCTGCATCTGGCCATCGCGCATCCGCGCCTGTGGAGCCCGCAGGATCCCTTCCTGTACACCTTCAAGGCCACGCTTACGCAGGGCGATCAACGCGACGAAGTGACCAGCTATGCCGGCCTGCGCTCCATCGGTGTCGAGAAGGTAGGCGGGCGCAACCGCATCGTGTTGAACGGCAAGCCGACCTTCCTGCTGGCCACGCTGGACCAGGGCTACTGGCCGGACGGCATCTACACCGCGCCCACCGACGCGGCGCTGAAGTTCGACATACAGAAGACCAGAGACCTGGGCTTCAACACCATCCGCAAACACATCAAGGTGGAACCGGCACGCTGGTATTACTGGGCCGACCGCATCGGCCTGATGGTATGGCAGGACATGCCGGCGCTGCCGACCGATCGCAACGACAAGCTCAGCGCCGCCGACAAGACCGCCTTCCGCGCCGATGTCTCGTCCATCGTCGAGCAGCTCGAGGGCGAAACCTCGATCATCGGCTGGATTCCGTTCAACGAGGGCTGGGGCCAGTGGAGCATTCCGGCCGCCGCCGAACTGGCCGCGCAGATCAAGCAACTCGACCCGTCGCGCCTGGTCGATGCGCGCAGCGGCGCCAACTGTTGCGACACCAAGGGCGACCCGCACGCCGGCGACGTCTACGACGTACATGACTACCAGGGCCCCGGCCTGCCCAGCCCGGACGCAGAGCGCGCCGCCATCGACGGCGAGCACGGCGGCCTGACCCTGGGCATTCCCGGCCATGTCTGGCCCAACACGCCGATCAACCCTTACGGCGCAGTGAAGGATCACGACGCATTGAACGCCGGCTACGTCGCCAATACCGCCGTGCTGCGCGACAAGGGTGTGGCCAAAGGCATGTCCGGCAGCGTCTACACCCAGATCACCGATGTCGAGGGCGAGCACAACGGCTTGTACACCTACGACCGCAAAGTCGAGAAGGTGGATGAGGTCAAGGTGCGCGCGATCAATGAGGAGACGATACGCGCCGGCGCGCAGCCCTGAGGCCCGCGTGTGGCTTGTTGGAGAAACCTCTGGAAAGATCGGCTTCCAGGCTGAATGATGTATGTGACGGAAATTCGGCAAAAGCCGTGGTGGGGCAGAGCGCCCGTGATGCGGATCGATGCAACGGGGGAAGCATTCGGCAGAGGAGCGCCGATGCCTGCTACGACGTCGGACCTGGAAAACATTTTGAAGCAGCGAGGAGCACGATGGTCGAGGCGGCGACAAGTCTAGGTATCGATGAGTTGCATACTTATTGGGCATGCGTATGCGCGCCGGGATCCGCTGCGCCGCTACCGCAGGATGTCGTGAAGACGTTGCTGGCTGGCTTGCGTCTCAACGTGCTGGAAACCCTGCGCTATCTGCATCAGAAGCAGCCGAGTTATGCGCAATTCGAAGCCTGGGTAGGGGAGCGCAATGGCGGCGAGCTGAAAGAAGTCTCGCTGACTCGCTTGCGGCGTGCACTGGCAGGCGAGGCCGTCGGCGCCGAAGTCGGCAATCTCGAGCGTGTCGAAGGCCTGACCGCCGACGACCTTGCACACTGGCACGAGCATGGCTATGTCGTCCTGCGCAACGCGATCAGTTCGGAAGCGGCGGAAACCGCAGAGAGGGCCATCTACGATTTTCTAGGGATGGACCGCGACGACCCGGAGTCCTGGTATCGCGAATCGCTGGGCCATTCCATCTGGGTGCCGCTACTGCGGCATCCGGCACTGGTGGCCAATCGTCGCGCGCCACGTATTCATAAGGCCCATGCTCAACTGTGGGGGCGCGAGGATCTTTGGGTAACCATCGACCAGGGCGGATTCAATCCGCCGGAGCGCAAAAACTGGCCGTTTCCCGGACCGCATTTGCACTGGGATGCCACGCTCGCCGAACCGCACCGCCTTGAATTGCAGGGCATCGTGTATCTCGCCGACGTCGATGAGGACCAGGGGGCATTCAGCTGCGTGCCGGGCTTTCATCGCACGCTGAAGCAGTGGCTGAAAAGCGTTCCCGCCGGCGTGAATGCGAGTGATCACGCGCGGCGCACCTTGACGATGAAGCCGATCGCCGCAAAGCGCGGCGACATGATCATCTGGCATCACCTGCTGCCGCATGGCAGCAGTCCGAACCGTGCACAGCGACCACGCGTCGTGCAATACATGTCGCTACGACCGACGCGCTTTGCCTACACCGAGGAATGGAAGTCTTGATGGCGATGGCTTGGCCACTCGACTCTGATTCCCGACGTTTTCAGATTCCGGGATTCCGGGATTGATGCAGCAACTCGACATCACGCCGCAGCAACCCTGACATCGAGACAGCTTCGCAAGAGAGCGCACGGCATCGATTCTTTACAAGCTCAGGTAAAGGCTGTACATACGCCAGGCAGGCCACTCGCACAGGGGCGACGGTCGCATCAATCGAATGTAGCCCGATGGGGGCGCGCGCAGGCTGGTAGGCATGGATTGCTTTACGCGCGCGTACAGCACCCGGTCGGCTTGCGCGCAAACAAGGGACTGGCATGGACCGGACGCGCAACGCTGTAGAACGCCATCTGCTGCACTTCGACGCGTCCAAGGACAAGCCGGGCGATCGGGTTCTCACTTATTACTCCGGCATGACGCCGCATCGGGTGCATGCGCATACGCGCTCGACGCTGGCCGATGCACGTGTCGGCAATCCGCTGCTGCAAAAATTGCCCGACGCGCAGTTCAGTCATTACCTCGAAGTCGATCTGCCTTCGGACTCGGTGATGATGACTTACCTGGCGCGCGCCACCGAGGTCGACGGCTCGCCCACGGAGGATTTCCTCTCGCTGGCCATCCACGTGCCGCGCGCCGGCCGGCGCGAATGCGTGGCCAGGCGAGGCCTGCTGGCTGCAGGCGTGGACGATATCCACCCGAAGCTGGCGTGGCTGCTGGGCGACGATGCCGCCGATGGCGCCAGCGTGCATTCACTGCTGCGCGCAGGGCGCATCGAACCGGACGCCCTGCATGACCTGATCGATCCTTTTGAAACCGCATCGACGCTGCTTTTCCAGCATCCCGGACTGATCAACCTCAACAGCGACAACGGTGGCGAGATCCCGGCCATCATCCTGCAGCAGTGCGTCGGCCGTGCCCTGCGGCTTCGTGGACGCAGCCTGCTGAACGCGATTCGTGACCTCGGCGCCGACTGGTCCCGGCGCGTTCCGCTGCTCGATGATGGTCAGGTCGTCACCGATGAGGAAGGCACGGTATTCACCATCGAGGTGCACGAACGCGTCCGTCGGTTCATGTCCGAACCGATGGGGCTCGCGCTCAAGTATTCCCAGCAGCTCCAGGAGCTCGAAGGGCAGACCTGGCGCGTGCAGTACGGCAAGACCATCGATGAGCACAAACCGCTTAAAGCTTCCGCCGTCGCCACGCGGCCCCTGCTTCGCGCCGACCAGACGCGCTGGACGCTGAAGGCGCTAAGCCGGATGAATGGCGTGAGCACCGGTTCGGTGACATTCCAGCCGCCTCGCGAAGGTGGCTGGACCATCAAGGAAACCTGGTCGTCCGACGATGCGGTGTCGATGGATGAGGAAACGGTCGCGGCCCTGGTCGAGGGGCGCATGTTCGCCCGCGTGGATACGGCCACGCATGAAGGTGCGTGGATCGGTACGTTCGCCGCGCAGGTACTGAAGGACGACGAGACGGCGACATTCACGGCGAAACACCAGAGCAACCGTTCCGGTGCCGATTTCGCGACGGTGGCCCTCTCGCTGGATGCCTTGCGCCTGGATCTCGAGGTCGACCTGAAGGTGACCTCGAAATCGACGGCCGATGCGCTGGCCAGCGTCAACTTGTTCGTCCGCGAGCCCAGCGGACTCGAACGCAAAGTATGGAGTGCGCGGCCGACGACCAAGGGGCAGTACGGCAACCTGCGTGTCGACGTCATCAATGAATGGTTGCGCCACCTGGGTGCGTACGCCGAGTTCTACGACGCCGCCGAGAAGATCATCACGCCGGCAGGCTGGACCTCGAGGATGCCCCTGGACATCGCCCCGGACTTCGACAAGCACGCGACGAAGAAATACATCGACGTCCTCGCGCCAGTCGACAACGTCTTCGGTATCCCCCTGGGGCCGATGACCACCACGCTCGACATCCCGGTACCGGCCGCGGCCGCGTCGGTCAAGCTTTACTGGGGCGGCCTGGGTACGGGCGAGTACGACGACACGGCCTGTGCCTGCGGAATCACCTGCACGGCCGTGCTGGAACTGGCCCTTCCCGTGGTCATGCTGATCAACGGCGCATCGCAGAGCAACTCGGGATTCATCAGCAACCTGATGAAGGACCCGAAAGTCCGTTACGGAATTTACGCCCTGGGCGCGGCCCTTATCGGCGCGGGGTCCGGAAGCTATATCGGACTGTCCCAGAATCCCGGCAAGGCAGCCGGCACGGTCGCCGTGAAGCTGTTGCCCGCGCTGGCCAAGTTTGGTCTCAAGAAGCTCTCGATCTACCTCGCTGAAAAAGCAGCCGAGGGCGTGGCCAAGCGATCCATCCCGCTGATCGGGTTGGCCTTCCTCGCGTTCGATACCGCCGTGACCCTGCTGCAGCTCGGCCAGACCATCGCCGCGGTGGTGCAGTCGCCGTTCTATTACACGACGAAACTGACCCGCACCTTTGACTTGCGCGGCCGCGTGCTGCCCGATCCGGCATTCAACAAGTTCCCCGACCACCACGACAGGATGGTGGTGCACGTGCTTTACGACGCGGGCAATGCCTTGCCCGTACAGGAGCAGCGCCTGCCGGCAGAAACCCTGTCCCGTCCGCTGCCGTTCGAGTTTCTCGACATCGCTGCCGGCGGTCGCGTCAAGGTCATCGTGATCTTCTATGCCGCCAACGGCTGGCAATCGGCGTTCGGCGCGACCTCGTGGATCGACGCGAAGGGAGCGAACGGCAGCGCGACGCTGGACCTCGATGTGACGGTCAAGAATGCACTGATCCCGCTGTCGAAAGATTCGGTGTATCAGCACCGGCAGGCGCTCGCCTATGAAGGCGGCAAGCACCGTTGGAGACAGGGGCCGGCGCCCACCACGACCATTATCACGGTGTCTCCGGACGCCGGGCATCGCCTGCTGTCCCTGGGCGGCATCACCGTGGCGCAACGTCCGGCCATGCTCGCCTACTCCTGGCAGGCGACCGGCTTGAACCTGGCGCGCGACCGGCCGGGCGCGCGCAGCGACGAGGCCATGTTCGCGATGCAGAACGTTTCGCTGCTGGAGGACCCCGAAGCCGGCTGCGCGGTGACCCCGGTGGGTTTCACGCTTCCCTGCGGCATCGCTTATGACATCGGCTCGTCCGAGGACGGCAGCGGCGCGAACTACTACCTGGATCCGTCGCTCGGCGAGTTCGATCCCGACGAGAACCTTGCCGGCGGCTATCACATCCGGCGCATCGCGTTGTCGCTCGGCGCCAAGCCGCGGTTCGAGCCAGGCTCGGCGCAAAGCTGGGGACGTTTTCCGCGTGCGGTCGACGGTTTCCTCGTCCATCCCCAGGGTTATGCCGTCGCGGTCAGCGCCGACACGTCCAAGTTGTACATCCTGCAATTGCCCAAACAGGCCGGCGAAAACACACGCGCCACGATGGCGAGCATGTATAGCGGGGAAGGGGAGCGCGTCGGCCTGATGAAGCTGCCCCGCGCGGTCGCCGTGGCGCTGGATGGACGTCTGCTGGTGCTCGAGGAGGGCAACCGCCGCATCCAGTGCTTCGACATTTCGGGCAATCCCGTGCCGTACTTCAAGCAGGCCGGCAGCAGCGAAAAATCCGCGATCCTGTCGCTGCGCGCAACGTCGGCCCAATCGACCCGGTACCTGGATCTTTCGGTCGAGGCGAAAGGCTATGTCTTCGTGCTGGCCTGTGACGAGAACGGCTCGATTCCCGAGCATTACCGGGTCGATATCTACGAGCCCGACGGCAGCTTCCTGGTCAGCACGCCACGCGTGACGGCGGCCCGGATCGCGGTCGACCTGGCCCGCAGCCTGTACACGCTCAACTGGGAAACCTGGATCGGTGCCGAGGGCCGTACGGAGCCTTCGGTCAGCATGTGGCTACCGCCGCCGCCAAAGATGCGTGCCGGCAAGGGGAAAAAGTGATGTTTATTTTTGAAGGCATCTTCGGCATCTATCCGTGGGACCAGCCCCAGAACAGTGTCCGCTTCATGTTCTTGGTCGACGCGCAGGCGGAGCGCATGCGCATCTACACGAAATTCGGCTTGGCGAAGGAGCTCACTTTTCAGGAATTCATGAATCTCATGCCGAGGCCGAACTTGCGCGCCACGGGTGGATTGCTGGCGGCCATGAACGATGCGCAAGGGGGGCGATTGGCCGAAGGCACGTCGTTGTTCCAGGGCATGGTCGGTGACTCGCTGAAGCTCGGTGCCATGCCTGCATTCGAGTCGGTGGCGACGGGTATCAGCTCGATCAAGGCATCCCACGAATGCGGCAAATCGGATTTCTCGCCCTTCGGCGGCGTGACGATCGATTTCACCGGCGTCGACTTCTCCGGCGTCCGTTTCAGGGAAGCCGATTTTTCCCGCGCCATCGTAACGAACACGAACTTCCAGGGCGCGACGTTCGAGGGTTGCCGTTTCGTCGGCGATCAGTTGAAAGGCGTCCGGCTCAACGGTGCGCGAATCGCCGGGCAGGAATGGAGGGGACTCGATCTCACGGCAACGGTATTCGACGATGCCGTACTGGACGGCACGCAGTTCCACGACTGCAAGTTCCCCAGGGCATCGTTCAAGAATGCGAAGATCAACGGGGCCTGGTTCGCTCAGTTGCCGATGGAGAGCACGGTTTTCGACGGGGCTGCCGGGTCCGCCCTATTTGGCGGATGCGACCTTTCCCGCGCGAGCTTTGTGGGTGCGAAGCTTCCGGGAGCGGGCTATATCACTTCGAAACTCGACGGCGCGTCATTCAGGCAGGCCGACCTCAGCGGAGCGCGCTTCGGCGCGGTCGACCCCTATCCCGCGGCGAGCATGGACGGGGTGAATTTCGACGGCATCACCGCGCCGGGAGCGGTCTTCGTCGGCGCAAGCTTTGCCAGGGCGACCTTCAATGCCGCGAAGCTGGCAGGTGCCGCGTTCAATGGCTGCACGCTGAAGGACATATCGTTCAAAGGCGCCGAGCTTACCCATGCGAGTTTCGGGCCGCTCGGGAAGTTGGGGCCTGCCAACATCACCGATGTGAATTTCGAAGGAGTGGCCGCGTCGGGCGCGGTATTCGTGGGTACCAGCCTGACGAAGGCCTCGTTCAAGGGTGCTCGGCTGCAACAAACCGCGTTTGGCGGGGCGGCACTCAAAGAGGTCTCATTCCAGGATGCGGAGATGGAGGGCGTTTCCTTTAGCCTGGTGTCCGCGGCGGCGGTGCTGGATAAAGTCGACTTCGATAACTCCGGCCTGCAAGGCGCCGATTTTTCCGGGGTCAATCTGGCCGGCACCGTATCGCACACACGCAAGCCGCGGCTGGGCCGGACCCTCGAGAAGCGCACGCGCCTGGTCAAGGCGAAGTTCAAGACGGGCTTCCTCGGTGCCGACTGGTCTTACGTCGACGCGACGGAAGCGACCATTACCGTCGAACTCGTGGGGGAGGTCAGGGGATTCAATGCCTCGTACGCCATTCTCCCGCAGGTCAGCTTCGCCAACCTCAATCTCCCTGGGGCGAATTTCAGCCACGCCCAGCTGAAGCGCTCGATGTTCAGCAGCTGCATTCTCAACGAGGCCAACTTCGGGGAAGCCATCCTGGAGGGCGCCGACTTCACCGAGGCGAAGCTGGAAACAGCAACGTTCGAGAAAGCGGGACTGATGGGCGCGCTCTTTACCAAAGCCTGGCTGGCGGAGGCGAAATTCAACGGGGCTGTCCTGACCGATGTGAATTTCTCGGGCGCGATGCTCGCCGCCGTCGATTTCAAGACGATCCAGGGCCGCAATCTGGCCGGCGTGACATTCTCCACGGCCTTCCTGGTCGGGGCGGTTTTCGCCAACGTCAGCACGTCCAGATCACGGGGCGTCCGCACGGATTTCTCCTCGGCCTGCCTTGCCGGCGCCGATTTTTCGCAGGCATCGCTCGCGGACGCGATTCTCAGCAATGCGCAACTTTCCTCCGCCGGCGGCAAGATCAAAGTCATCAACGTCGTCAAAGGCACGAGCGAAGAATTCGTTTACGAGAAGACCAAGATGGACGCCAATACAACCGGGGCCACCACCACCTGTCCTGACGGAAATCTTGGCGCATGCCGTATCGACCAGCTTTACGTGAAGCCAGTACCGGTGGAATGGAGGTACTGAGCATGGAAGCGTTTCGGCGATCCCTGAATCGCCTGTTGCGCCGCTGTTTTACGTAGCTTCCTGGAGATGCCCTGATTTTGCTCGTCATCCCGGCATCGCGAAACGATATCCGGGACCCGGTGCCTTTGCGTATCAACGAAAGACACTGGGTTCCCGCTTTCGCGGGAATGACGAAAACAGAGGTCAACCAGAGCATCCCTGGGGCTTCCTTACGTCACACAAGGAAGACGGGGAAGGTAAGGACAGCGGCGATCATCAGCCATGCCGCTGTCCGTCCGGCGAGGCAAATGGATCGCAGGTTGCGCTGATGCGACGTCCACGCAAGCTCATCGAAATTGCGGAGCGCTGTGGAGATTGCCGGTTCCAAACTTCTCGACGTTCTCCAAGCCGTTTGATGGTGCAGCGAGGTCAATCCTTCAAAATCAGCCTCGTTGCGAAGCCGTACCTGATACATAACGATTGCCAGACACGCTCCACCGCCATGGGAAGTCCTTGCCTCGGCTGATGCCAATACGAGTGCTAACCGCTACATCCTTGGGTGGGGCTATGCCATCGTCGACGATGGCGAAGCCCTCATGGGTAGCCACCAGATCAAGCCCATCTTGAGCTCCGCTGATGCCCATCGCCTGAGTCAGGCGGGCTGGTCCACGGCATAGATCACGATCACTCGCTATCCGTGGACGCGCTGCGCGCAGTTGTGCAATCCCGTGAAGCGGTTCCAGCGCGCGGATGAGTACGCCGCAACCACCTCCCTTGGGACCAGACACGCAGTTACAGCACCAGTGCATGCCGTAAGTGAAATAGACATACATGTGCCCCGGTGGTCCAAACATGGTTGCATTTCGTGGCGTCTTTCCCCAGTACGTATGCGCCGCTGGATCGATCGCGCCGACATAGGCCTCTACTTCCACGATGCGACCTGCGCGGCCATCTGCTGCTGCCAGGATCTTGTTGAGCAGTCGTGGTGCCACCGTGGTCGCAGCCCGATTGTAGAACGCACGCGACAAGGGCCTTCCCGGCCAGATGAGCGACGCAGTTTTTTCTTGAACCATCCGGACTATCCCATAAGTGTCGTCAGTACGGGTACATTACACAGTGCTAGAAGCGCTGGCTTATCGAGTGCGTCTGCGCGCTCGTTCGAGGCTTTATCGTGGTGAAGGCTTTGCCGCTGTTATCGAGGGCAGGACAGCGTGAGGGCGGCTGGGGTTTGATCTCGTCCACAACCTTGGCCCTCGTTCACGCGCATGTGCGCACCGTTCGTTGAGGTACATCGCAGGCTGCCGATCTTTGGCGTAGGCAGGCGCCTACTGCCGTCGGGGCCAACACTGATTGGTGCACATCTTTGCAGTCCCAAACCACCGTAGCCCCGCGAGTCTCGCGGGGACAGGGAGTCGGGTGCGAGCCGACGTTCAGACGCAGACTGATGACCGGTACGCAAATTTCGTGCTGGGGCATCTCCCGCGCAGTCACTCCACTCCGCCGAAGAAACGGGATGGGCCGGGGCGTGCCACGCTCGCTACCGCTATGACGCATATTGCCATCCAGAACGCGCTCGACGGCAAGGCGGCCCAGTGGATGGAACGGTAAGTCAGTTCATCCGCATCCTGGATGCGGCGACCTCGATCCTTTTTGAAGCGCGCGCGGGCGCGACCTTTCATCGCGTCGCGCGCGTGAAGCGTGAGAACGGCATCGAGGCCCGTCGCCACCGACGCTTCAAGGTCACCCGCTATGCCTGCCGCCACAAGAACACGGGCGCCGGATCGGCTTCGCCGGCAGTCCCATGCCGAACGTCCGAACCAGTACTGGCTGGGCGACGTGACCTTCATCAATACGCGTGAGGGCTGGTTCCACCTCGCCGTGCTGATCGACCTGTGCTCGCGCAAGGTCATTGGCTGGGCGATGTCTGATCGTAACGACGAGCCGCTCATCTCCGATGCCCTGCGCATGGCGATCAAGCATCGGCAGCGCGTCGCCTGATGGCCGCCTATGGCCTGCTGCCTAGCAGGATCCAGTCGGGCAACTGCTGGGACAACTCGGCGATGGAGACTTTCTTCAAGTCGCTCAAGACCGAGCGCACTGACGGCAAGGTCTACCGCACGTGGGCCGATGCCAGGGCCAAGGTGTTCGATTACATCGAGCGTTTCTACAACAACAAACGACGCCACTCGACACTCGGCTACTTCAGCCCGATACAGTTCGAGCAGCAGAGATGATTCGCTTAGGATGGTGCCTGTGAATCCGGCAGCGGTCCAGTGGCTGCAATCAGTCACCTCATTTCTAGGCGATGTAAATGAAGGAGTCGAAGGTCGTGGAGTCGTTGATAGCATCGGTGGCTGTTTGTCTCGCGCGACGTACCGGTCTCGTGGGTGTAGCACTGTTGTCCTTGGTGTTTATTGCATCCAGCTGCTTTGCAGGCGTGGGGTCGAAAGACGCCGCTTGGGGCTTGGATCATTTTCAACACACCCCCTATACCGCAACCGAGGGAGCGCCTGAAGGTGTTACGTCGTTGGTCCAGACGACAGATGGGTACCTTTGGGTCGGGGGAAGCGAAGGTCTTGCTAGTTTCGATGGCCTGAAATTCGTCCCGTTCGAGCCGCGTGAGCGTGGGCAGCTCCTTTCGACCCAGATCTACACACTATTCGCCGACCATGGAGGCGGACTCTGGATTGGTTACGACGGCAAAGGTATCAGCCATCTGAAGGATGGTCGTCTTAAACACTATGGATCTGCCGAAAATTACCAGCTCACGGTAACAACGCAGATTTTTGAAAGCAGTCGCGGAACCGTTTTTGCGATAGGGCGAGGTCCGTTCAGCGAATTTCAGAATGGCCATTGGCGAGAAGTATTTCCCACGAGCAATCTCGCCATCACCGCAGCAACTATCGACAGAAGCAGCACACTTTGGCTCGGCGGAATAGAGAAGGTCTTTGGTCTCGTGAAGGATCGGACCAAATGGTCGATGCGGGATTTTCGGCCAAGAGCAGAATCATAAGTCTTGCCGTCGTAGACAGTGTCCTCTACGTCACCGAATTAAGCGGGCCAACAAGAAGGCTGCAAATCGACGGCACCAAGCTTCATGAGCTACCGAGCTTGCCGGTGCGAACTGTGGCGCCGCTGCTCGACCGACATGGAGGGCTCTGGGCCCCAACATTAGGAGCGGGGGTGCGCAGAATATCTGCTATTTCAAGCTTGAATGAACCGGCCGATCCATCGGCGGCAAGCGATACCTTCAGCAAAGGAGACGGGCTGACGGGCGACTACGCATGGCCCTCTTTGCTCGACAAGGAGGGGGACGTTTGGATAGGCACCCAGTTTGGGGTCGACCGGTTCAGAGAAACGTCGTTCGTTAATGTACGTCTACCCGATGGCATCCAGTCACCCGCGGTTAGCCCCGGCGAACCGGGTGCCGTATGGATTGGCAGTAGCGAGATGCCGGTTATGCATCTGGCTAACGGCCAGCTCCGCTCAACGGCTGTACCGGCATACACCTTCGCCAAATGTTTTGATGAAAGCACTGGCAACGCATGGGCCGCGAACGACGGATTGTGGCTATTGGATCCCAAACAGCCACGGCGCGTCGAATCGAATCCTGCAAAAAAACGCGTGATTGCATTATCCCTTGCCTGCGGCGAGCACGGCCACATGCTGGTCGTGTTTCAGACCTTAATTGGGGTCTATGAGCGGCTCAACGGACAGTGGCGGGAGCGCCCCGATCTAGAGCATCCGCTTGTCATCGAATCGGCAGGCGGCGAAAGGTTTTTCTTGGGATATCCGGAAAATAGGTTCGCGATCGTCGATGGCTCCGTTGTTCAACGCTATCAATCGGCAGACGGCCTGCACGTTGGCGATGTTACGTCGTTCGCGACGTTCGGAAAGAATGCGTTCGTGGGCGGGCTGGCCGGACTCGCACTTCTCAAGGATGGCCGTGTCCATGCACTTCAATCATCGGATGATCCTCCCCTATCGAATATCACAGGTCTCGCGCACGATCTGCAGGGAAACTTGTGGATACATATGTCAGCGGGAGCGGCAAGAATCGACCGAGAAGATGTCGCACACATCCTTGCGGATCCCGATTACCGCGCCCCATACAAGCTGTTTGATTCCACGGACGGACTTCGTGGTGTCCCGGCACAGCACAACGCGTTGCCGTCACTTATCCGCGATGGCGAGGGCAAGCTCTGGTTCAGTTCTCAAGCAAGAGTCGCCTGGCTCGATCCGCAAGAGATGGTACAAAACACGGTGCGCCCGAATGTATCCGTCACCAAAGTGATCGCGGAAGGGGCGGCGTATGAGCCGCAAAGGCACCTGAAGCTGCCGCGGGTCCGGAACATCGAGATCGATTTCAACGCTCCCCTGTTGCGGGCGCCCGAGCGCGCGCAATTTCAATATCGCATGGATGGAGTGGACGTGGACTGGCAGGATGCGGGTACGAGACGAGCGGCGTTCTATACCAATTTGTCACCAGGGGCGCACGATTTCCGCGTGCGGGTCGCTAATGAATCTGGCGTCTGGGGTGAGGCTGCCGCTGACATCAGGCTGGATATCGCGCACGCGTTCTATGAAGACTGGAAGTTTCGGACGGCCTGCCTGGGGCTGGCCATGGGCTTGCTGTGGCTTCTTGTGCATCTCCGGATCCACAAAGCCACGGAGCGTCTCAAGGCCCAGCTGGAAATACGTGCGGATGAGCGTGAAGCGGTAGCGCGGGACATCCATGACACGTTCTTGCAAAGCGCCCAGTCCATCGCGCTCCAGCTTGATGTCTTGGGCACGACAGTCAGCGACACCGATCTCAAGAGCCGGATATCCCGCTTATCGGCGGTGGCGCGAGATTCTCTTGCGGAAAGTAGGGACAGGATTCGGCTGCTCAGAGATCATGCGCTTGTCGCCGAAGATCCGTTGACTAACGCGCTAAACGCGGCCCAGGCGCACGCGACCGAACATGGCATCGAGCTTGTGGCTTCCCTGACGGGGCAAAGGCGATCCGTGGCGGCGGCGGCCGCGGATGAGCTCATTCCGGTGATCCATGAGTTGGTCTGGAACGCTTGCCGCCATGCTCAGGCATCCCGCATCGACATCGCCATGCTCTTCGGCATGCTGAGTTTCGCGCTCATTGTGCGCGACGATGGGATCGGCTTGGGCGAGCAGGTGATCAGGGGCGGATCACCGCAGGGCCATTGGGGCATTCAGGGTGTGAAGGAGCGCGTGGCGCGCATTGGCGGCAGCGTACGTTTTGAGCGATTGACCCCGCATGGCACCCGGGTGGTGATCAGAATCCCGGCACGCCGGATGTACGCCAGAAACTGATTGTCGTCATCCATGGTGGCATTCATGGCTTTACATGCGGTTTGATTTCTGCGGTCACACCCTGCTGTAAGGGAGTCTGACTGCGTGCCTGATCACCCATTAGGGTCTATGGCGCCTCTGGGTGCGCTCCTATGATTAAAAAGCTTTTCGCTTCCATAAGGGAGCGGATGGACCAGCAATGCTATTCCCTGGACACCACGCGATGTCGCGTAAACGGATCACCCTTGGGCAAGAGAGGCAGCTAATGAACAAGCGCGAACAGGCACCAACGCACGAGGCGCTGGATCAGGATTTCCTGGACGCGCAAAGAGCGCGTCTGATCAAGCTGCGCGATGACCTGACCAAGGTGGCGGACGTCGCCGGCGAAGAGGAAGAGGCCGTGCAGTTCGAGGCTGGTGGCGAGGCGCGCGATGACGCCGATAGCGCCGAGGGCATGGCTATCCAGGAGAACGACGAGGCGGTTTTCCACCGCAATGTGGGCCGGCTCGCCCAAGTGATCCGTGCGCTTGAACGCATGGATAAGGGCGTATACGGCCTCTCTGAAAAGAGTGGCTCGCCCATCCCGAAGGCCAGGCTGATCGCCGTGCCGGAGGCAACCCTGACCCTGGATGAAGAAGAACGACGCGACTGACGTTGAAGCCAGGGCTTCAACACGTCATTAGGCTTCGATGCCATGCGGTTGTTGTTGACCTGGCCTGCTTGGCCAGGGCGCGACGCATCGTGCCGAACTGCCCGATGATATGGGTCAGGCAAAGATCGGCGAGTCTTGGCGGGCAACGGGAAGGTGCAATGGCCGCCATCCAACAACGCGCTTGATCGCGTTGATCAGTGCAGCTGCAGTGGGCGCCTGAGCGATTTCCGCCGCCCCCAGGAAAGGGGCGCCCGGACGGTCAATCAATTCGACTTCGATGGCGGCAGGGATGTGGGGAAAGCGCGCGATCGGGTAGCTGGACCAATCGACACTCTGCACGCCGTTCTCGCCGACCAGCGCCTGCTCGTAGAGCGTCCAGCTCGAAGACTGCACGATGCCGCCTTCGATCTGGTTCGTGAGTCCATCGGGGCTGACGATCTGGCCGCAATCGACCGCTGCGACCACACGGACAATGCGGACCGAACGGGCGGCTTTGTCCAGCTTGACCTCCAGGGCTATGGCGCAGTAGCCCATGAGGTTTTTGTATTGGGAAAAGGCAAACCCGATACCGTGCCCCTCGGGCAGCGGCGTGGCCAGATTCCAGCCGAAACGGTTGGCGGCTCGCTGGATGACGTCGCGCGCACGCGGATCATCCAGATGCTGAAGTCGATAGGCCACCGGATCCTCGCCGAATTGCTCGGCTAGGTCATCCATCATGCCTTCGATGGTGGTGACATTGATGTATGCGCCAAGCGACCGCATCGCCGAGGTGCGAAATGGCATATCGGTAACGAAGTGCATGTCGACGCGTACGGACGGAATGCGATAAAGCGGAACGGCATTTCGATCAGCATCGCCTTCCGGTTGCGGAATAGGCGCGGGCGAGGCAGGCGCGGCCGGATGGGCCAGCAGCGTGGCCGGTATCAAGCGACCCGCATTGACGATGCGTGAATTGTGGGGCGTGCTCCAGAGCGCGTGATGCCAGGATTGCAGCTTCCCATGAGCGTCTGTCACGGCGTTGATCTCCGTGAGCATGGCGGGGCCAAGCGGTTCCCATCCGGCCTCCTGGTCGCGCATCCACTGAACCCGGACCGGACGATTGGGCGTGCGATAGGCCAGGACAGCCGCGTCGCACGCCGCGTCATCGGCGCCGTTGTGGCCATAGCAGCCGGCTCCTTCCGCATGAATGCATCGCACGTTCTCCTTGGGCAAGCCCAGCAACTCGGCGATGCCAGCCCGCAAAGGAAAAACCCCTTGGGAATGAGTCCACACGGTCAGCATGTCGTTGCGAAAGACGGCCACCGCGCAGGACGGTCCGATAGATCCGTGAAGCACATACTGCTTGGTCATCGCCAGGCTGCGCGTGGGCGATGCCGGCGCGCTGATCGATGCGGCGGAGGCGTTGGAAAGAACCTGTTTTACAGGACCGTTGTTTTCCCGGGTCGTTACGTAGAGACGTTCGGGCAGCGTCTTCAGTACGGCGTGGATGGTGTCGTTCGTCGGATACGTCTGCGTTAGTTGCCATTGGGCACGTTCGCGCAGCGCCCGCATGGCTTGAATCGCCTCCCATTCATGCTCGGCGAGCACGGCGAGGAAATTGCCGTCGCGAACGACTTTCACGACGCCCCGCATGGTCTCGATCGCGCGGGTATCGATCTCTTTCAGCTGCGCGCTTGCATTGGGTGGCCGAACGACACGCGCATGCAGCATGCCGTCAAGCCGCAAGTCCTGCACATAGGCGGTTCCGCCAGTGACTTTGGCGGGGATGTCTACCCGCGGAATTGAATGCCCGATGTAGCGATACGCGGAAGGATCGCCTTGGGGCGAAACGGATTTGGCCTGTTGATGGAGGTTGACGCCCTGCGCAGCTTCTTCATATGTCATCTGCCGGCCATCGCCCGACAGAATGATCCCGTCGCGGAGCATGAGGCTCTTGGTGGGTACGCCAAGTTTGGCCGCTGCCGCCTCGAGCAGCATCTGCCGAACCTGGATGGCTGCGTGATAGATCGCCGTGCCGCCATCGGCCATGGAATGGCTGCCGGCGGTATAGCCTTCATCGGGCGTCAACGCGGTGTCGGCGGTGACGAACTTGAACTTGTCGAGCGGCATGGCCAATTGATCGGCAGCGATCTGCCAGAGCGCTGTACGTACGCCGGTACCAAGCTCCACCTTGCCGCTGCAAACCGTGACTCCCTGCGCGTCGATCTTGATCCACGAGTCGAGGATGGGGTCGATCTTGAGATCGCCAGGAAGGTCGGGAGCAAGAATGGTTGCGCCGAGCGTATTTGTCTCGCCCGCCAAGGCTCGCCATGAGCCGAACAGGGCAAAGCTGACCATAAAGCCGCTGCCGGCAAGGAACGCGCGGCGGCTCTTGTCGACCGGAGCATCCGCGGGTTTCATGCGCGCTCCTTGAGCGCGCCAGCATTCAGGCGCTGCCCTTTGTCGGCCACCTGGCGGATGGCGGCGAGGATGCGCTTATGAGTGCCGCATCGGCAGAGGTTGGGAGCCATGTGCTCGCGGATCTGCTGTTCGGTGGGCCGGGCAACCTGCTCGAGCAGCGCCTGGGCACGCATGATCATGCCCGCGATACAGTAGCCGCACTGTACGGCCTGGTGATCGATGAAAGCCTGCTGGAGTGGCCCGGGTCGTTCCGTCGTGCCGAGGCTTTCAAGGGTGCGGACTTCTCTCGTCCCTACAGACGACACAGGGAAGAGGCAGGAGAAGACGGGGCGTCCGTCCACCAGCACCGTACACGCGCCGCATTGCCCCATGCCGCAACCATATTTGGCTCCGTTGAGCTTGAGGTGATCACGGAGTGCGTAGAGAAGCGGCGTTTCAGGCGTTACCTCCAGCGGTTGTGTCTGGCCGTTGACGTTGAGGTTGATCATGGGCTTTTCTCCCGCAGCTCCGCGACATGCTTGTCCAGGTCTGGCCACGGTGTGGGTTGGGCTGAGGTCGAGCGCACATAGGTGGCCAGATCCGCAATCTGTTGATCCGTCAGCACGTCAGCGAACGGAGGCATGTACACGGTGTGATCCGGCTGCGCCGGCCAGGCCAGTCCCTTGTGAACCGTCATCACGAAATTCCTCGGCGAGGGACTCATGACTGCCGAACTCATCGTCAGTGCTGGACGTCCCATGGCGTCTCGCATCGGTGAGCCGTCGTCATGGCACTCGGCACAGGCGCCCGCAAATACCTGCTTGCCGCGATCGATGCGTTGGGCCAGATCACTGAGCGCCGCGGAAGATTGAGGCGCGCGCCATGGCTGTTGAAGGGACAGCAGATATGCGGCGATGGCTTCGACATCCTCGCGTGGCACGCGTCGCAGATTTTCGGTGACAGGACGCATGGGTCCGGCAGCGGCGCCATGCTCGCCAGCCAGTCCCGTGCTCAGATAGTCGGCAATCTGTTGAGCTACCCAGGGATGGGGTGACGCGGCCAATTGATCGAGCGCAGGCGCTGACCATTGATCGACAACGCCACCCTGCATGTATTCGCGGCGTTTCTCTCCGCCGATGACGCCCATCATGGTGTGGCAGGAAGAACAATGGCCGAGACCTTCCACCAGGTATTTGCCGCGATCAACGGGTGAGTCGCTTGCCGCCGGTTGCGCGCCTTCCCGCAGATAAAGCAGGTTCCAGAAAGCCAGCGATGGCCGGAAGCGCAAGGGCAGGGGCAGTTCGTTGGTCCTGGCTGGAGCGTAGGCAGCCGGCCGGGTCATGAGAAACGCGTACGCCGCCTCGATGTCGTGGTCCGTGACCTTGGTGTAGTGGATGTAGGGGAATGCGGGATAAAGCAGATGCCCGTCGCGCGATACACCCTGGCGCATGGCCCGGCGGAAGGCCTCGAGCGACCAGGTGCCAATACCTGTCGCGCGGTCGGGTGTGATGTTGGTGGTGTAGATGATGCCGAAGGGCGTCTTGAGTGGCAGGCCGCCAGCGTAGTCGGCGCCGTCTGGAGCGGTATGGCACACGACGCAGTCGCCCAGCGCGACGACACGCGCCCCTTGAGCAATGAGCGTTGGCGTTAAAGCCACATTGGGCTTGGCCACGGGATCGATGGACGGCTTGATCGCCAGGGCGAACAACACTCCCGCCCCAATCACCAGCGCGGCAACGACAGCCACTACTAACTTCCGCTTTTTTTTCATGCTCGCCACCCGAGACAGAGATTGCGGTTGTGATGGCTCCGCCACAGGGAATCTCAAAAGACATATGAGTAGACCCATTGGCGCGCGGCAAAAAAACACCCGAAAGGGCAATTCGGGAAACCCGATAAGCCCGTGGAAAGCGGCGCTCCCGTTCTTTCTCATACGTTCCTGGCAGGCGCGTTTCCACCCGATTGGGCATTGAATGGAGGCTTTGCCAGGCAGATAGTTTTCGACAGGCCGCCTCTGCGAAGGAGCGCCAATGACCGCCATCGAAGACGGTGCCTTGCCTCCGCGGGCCTGAAGGAGCAACTGTGGTGCGCGATAAAGGAAGCCTTCGTGTTCTGATTGTCGATGACCATCCTATTATGCGTGATGGTCTCGTTGCGGCGGTCGAAGGCGATGACCGGATGATCGTCGCGGGCCAGGCGGGCGATGCGGCGGAATCCATACGTCGCTATCGCGAATTACGTCCCGACGTCACGCTTATCGACCTGGAGATGCGCGGCACCGATGGCTTCAAAGCCATTGCCACGATCATGGATGAAGATCCATCGGCGCGCATTCTTGTCATTGCCTCCTCGATGAGCGATCCGCGCATAGAACGCGCATTGGTCATGGGGGCTGGCGCCTACCTGCTGAAAACGGCCACTCGGGTGGACATTCCTGCCGCCATTCGGTCGCTGGCAAACAGATCTATCTAGTACGCGCGGTATGAGTGATGTCAGAGAAGAGTGCGATGAATCTGCAGCGAAAGATAGGCGTATGGAAGGACATTTCCATCGAGATGGCCGCCTGGGATGGCGCGGAAGCACCGGTGAATCTCTCGTGCGCCTGCATGTTCGAGCGCGAGATCGGCAATGCGGGATGGGCGGGAGGCATGCGGCATCTGGATGCGGCGCTGGGTGGCGCGTTGTCTGCGCTCCGGCGGTCCGGAGCCTTTCGCGGCAGTTACCTCGAAACCTTGCTGCTCGACCGTCTCCCTCCTGCGATTCCGGCTCAGGTCGTCCTGGTGATCGGTCTCGGCGATCCTGATGCCTGGACGCCAAGCGTGTCAGCCATGGCGGCGGCCACCGCTGTTCGAATGGCGATGCAGCACCGTTTCACAAGCTGCGCTTTTGCTCCAAGCCTCCTTGATGCCGGATTTGATGGGCGAGCCATTTCCGGTGTGGCGCAGACCATGATGAAGGCTGTCCTCACGGTGATTGGCGCGCAGGAAAAAGTGACCGAGTCGGGTCTCGCCTCGGCTCATCGCCTTCGCCGTTGGATCTTTGATGTTGGTGTCTCACACTTTGATCAAACGACAGAGTCATTTCAGCAGGCACTGTCAGCCAGTGCCCGAAGAGCCTGAGCGGGATCGATGCTAAAGATGGCGGGGGAGGCGGATCGGCGCGCCTCATATCGCGCAGCGCCGCCAATGGATGACCTCGCCAGTCCGCAGCATCCTGTCCTGAGATATGCCGACACGACTTACTCGATCGTGTGTCGACAGTGATGCGCACGTGGGCCTACCTTCAATACGTATCCGATCGCAGCATGAGTGCAGCGCGCGAAGCGCCACCACGTGCCTGCCTACTCTGAAGTGGAGAGCCTGCCGTGAGACTTCCTCCGATCTTGCCTGCCGAGCTCACCGGCGAGCAGCGCCAGCTTTATGAGGATATGCGGCGGGGAAGCAGCGCGAAATACAGTAGCTTCCGGACGGTGGATGACCATGGCGCGCTGCTTGGACCATGGAACGCCTGGTTGCACGACCCCGCCATTGGCGCTGCCATGTGGGGCCTTTCAAAGGCCCTGACTGCCGCATCACGCTTACCCGACAACGTTCGGCAAATTCTCATCCTCGTAGTCGGAGCGGCCTACGCAGCTGATTACGAGTTGTACGCACATGAGGCGGTAGCTCGAACCAAGCACGGGGTAAGCGACGAGGTGCTCGTCAGCATAACGGCCGGCCGGATGCCCACCTCGCTCAATGAGGACGAAAGACTGGCCTACGACCTGGCTAGTGCGTTGTGTCAAGGGAAGGCACTTTCACATCTCGCGTATCGAACCGGGCAACGGCATTTCGGTCAGCCGGGTCTCAACGAGTTGATTTACCTCGTCGGCTATTACTCGATGCTGGCGATAACACTTAACGCTTATGACGTCCCGGCTCCCGAGGAGCCCGCAACTCAACCCGCCTGATGGCTAATAGCCATGACGGGGCGACTCTTCTTCGCGCCATTGCGGCATCGGGTCGACACCGCTGATTCATTCATTACCCATCAGGCAGGAACGATCATGGCTGTTCGACACCACACCCTTAAAGCCAATGGCATCCGGCAGCACTACATCGACGCGGGCGCGGGACCGGTTGTCGTGCTTCTGCATGGATTCCCCGAAACCAATTACGCATGGCGACACCAGATTCCAGTGCTCGCGGAGCGTTATCGTGTGATCGCGCCCGATCTTCGCGGCTACGGAAAGAGCGACAAACCTGCGACAGGCTACGACAAGCGCACCATGGCGGCGGATCTGTCAGCGCTATTGGATTCTCTGGATATCGGCCCCATCGCCCTGGTGGGGCACGACCGTGGAGCCCGTGTGGCTACGCGCTTTACTAAGGACAACCCCGATCGCGTTAAGCGCCTTGTCGTCATGGACAACGTTCCGACGCGAATCGTGGCTCAGTCGATGAATGCCCACATCGCCAAGTCCTACTGGTTTTTCCTGTTTCACCAAGTGCTGGATTTGCCAGAAGCACTCATCGCCGGGCGGGAAGACATATGGCTCAGGCATTTCTTTACGGACTGGTGTTACGACCCGCAGACCATCCGCAACAACGACTTCGATGCCTACGTGGAGGCTTACAAGGCGCCAGGCGCGGTTCGCGGAGCCATGGCCGACTATCGCGCTGCGCCTGAAGATGTCCGGCAGGACGAGGTGGACGCCGACATCAAGATCAGGTGTCCCACCATGTCGATCTGGGGCGAGGACTTCGAGGCGGTGGGCGGGAGTTTTGATATGGCAGCAGTGTGGCGAGGCATGGCTGAGAACTTGCGTGCCGAACCTATCGCCCAGTGCGGGCATCTTCCCCAGGAAGAGCAGCCCGAGATCGTTAATCGACTGCTCGTGGATTTTCTTGCAGGATGGGAGGGCGTGTAATGCGTTTGCGGTTATCACTACGTGCTGTTGTCATGAGCCTGGGTATGGTTGCCGGGGCTGCCCATGCCGCATCGCCTTTGCGCGATACGCAGGGGAGTGGCTTCTATCGTCTGCGCCTTGGCGACGACATGGTCACGGCTCTGCTCGACGGGACTCATCCGTTCAAGGCGGATGAACTGTTTACCGGCATCGAACGTGACAAAGTCGACGCCATTCTGGCCGACAATTTTCTCAGTTCGCCCGTAGAAGGTTCGATCAATGCGTTCCTCATCGATACGGGTTCGCACCTGATTCTTATCGATACCGGGGCGGGCCCTCTTTATGGCAAGGATGGCGGTTACCTTGCGGATAATCTGATCGCTGCGGGTTACCGTCCCGAAGATGTCGACGACATCCTGATTACGCATCTGCACCTTGATCACGAGGGTGGTCTCATGCGGAACGGCATCATGGCATTTCCGAATGCCACGATTCATATTGCGAAAGCGGATCTGGATTTCTGGCTGAATCCAGCTAATGCATTCCGGGTGCCGAAGCTTCTGCAGCCGATGTTTGCGGGAGCCAAGAGTTCACTGGGTCCCTATGTCGCCAGCGGCCAGGTCAAGCCATTTGAGCCAGACCAGGAAGTGGTCGAAGGTATTCGGGCGATCGCGGCTCCTGGGCATACCCCGGGTCACACATGGTTCCTGGTCTCGAGCGGAAAGGATCATCTTCTGGCCTGGGGCGATACCGTGCATGTCGCCGCGGTGCAGCTGGCCGAGCCGCAGGCCGCTATCAAGTACGACTTCGATAGCGCCGCCGCCGTGTCGGCGCGCCAGCGCGCCTTCGCCGAGGCGGCAAGCAAGGGATACTGGATAGCGGCGGCGCACATTTCGTTTCCCGGCCTCGGCCATATTCAAAGGGCAGGGCAAGGATTTACCTGGATACCGGCCAACTACACGCGTACCCCCTGAGCGGTACGCACGACGCACTGTCATCGGTGTCGCTCGCGAAAATATGCCTGCGGAAGTAGCCCTTGACTACTCGAGATTCAATGACGCGGCGATCCCGGACTATCGACGCTGCTCGACGCAGTGGACTACCGGGATGAACTCGACGGTACGAGCGCGTTCGCGCTCGCACTTCGTTCCATCAACAGAATCCATCAGCAGGCGGACCTACTCGATAAGGTGAAAATGATTTGCCTCATCCGGGATGTGCTTCACGGGTATGCAGGGGCGATATTGATGTCCGCAGGAACCCAGGCGTGAATGGCGAGCCACCAACGTCTTCTGCGACACCTGTTGTCCATTCCATTGAGGAGTTGCTATGCATCGTTTCCATTGCCGTTCGTTTGCCGGACTTATGCTGGCAATTGTCTCACTGACTTCGTTCGCTACCGGAAAGGTGGCGGAAAAACCGATCTCGGATACCACCGTTGTACTGGTTCACGGCGCGTGGGCTGACGGCTCGAGCTGGAGCAAGGTGATTCCGTTGCTGCAGGCAAAGGGGTTGCATGTACTCGTGGTCCAGAATCCCCTGACGTCGCTTGCCGACGATGTGGCAGCGACCAAGCGCACCATGGCTTCCGCGCCAGGCAAGGTGGTGTTGGTGGGGCATAGCTGGGCCGGCACGGTCATCACCGAGGCGGGTACAGATCCGAAGGTGGTCGCACTGGTCTACGTCGCCGCGTTCGCCAACAAGGACGGCCAGGCGGGTGGCGAGCTCGTCAACGCTTATCCCAAGCCGCCTGCCTTGGGAGCCGTGCATGACGATGGCCACGGCTTCCTCTACCTGTCGGCCGAGGGTGTGCAGAAGGATTTTGCTCCGGATTTGCCGGCATCCGAGTCCGCCGTCATGGCCGTGACGCAAGGGCCGCTCGCGGCGAGCACGTTCAACGACAAGGTTACTGACGCGGCGTGGAAAACCCGGCCGTCCTGGTACATCGTTTCCGCCAATGATCGCGTCATTAGCCCCCAGCTTGAGCGTGACTCCGCAAAGCTGATGAATGCCAAGACCACGGTCCTGGCCTCCAGTCACGTCTCCTTGTTGTCACATCCCAAGGAAGTGGCGGCAGTGATCGAGGACGCAGTGAAGTCCGTTGATGCTTCGCCTAGGACTTCCAAATGAAAGTGACGCGACGATTCTCCAGAGGTGACCGTGTGTGTTCACGACTGGCGCCATGGGCTCGGTACGGATTCGCCCTGGCGTTGGTCGCGTCCTCCGCGCACGCCGACGTGTTGCCCGCATCGACCGTGGGCGGCGCCACCTATCGCCTGAAGGTGGGCCAGGATGAAGTCATCGCGCTGTCCGACGGCGACTTCGGATTGGATACGTCGCAGCTGCTGATCGCGCCCGCTGGGGTACGTCTGCCGATGCTGTTGCAGTCCGCGCACGACGGCCAGGTGGTGACCACCTCAGTCAACGCTTATCTCGTGAAGACCGGGGGCAAGTTGGTGCTTATCGACACCGGCGCCGCCGATCAACTCGGAGACAGTCTGGGCAAGCTCGGGAAGAGCTTGGCCAAAGCTGGCATCGATCCGTCCAAGATCGACGCGGTGTTGTTGACTCACCTGCATATCGATCACGTCTCGGGATTGATGCATGGCGGAACGCCCACTTTTCCCAACGCGACAGTCTGGGTAGATCGTAGGGAACTTGCTTTCTGGTCTGATCCGTCCAATGCGCCCAAGGTGGATCCGGTGATGAGGGGCACGTTCGACGTCGTCGCCAAGACGCTGTCGCCGTACCGCGACAAGGGGCGACTCAAGACCTTCACAGGGGGAGCAAAAGTGGCGCCCGATATTGTCGCGACGGACACCGTGGGGCATACGCCAGGGCACACTTCGTTCGTGCTGAAGAGCCAGGGGCAGCAATTGGTGTTCTGGGGTGACTTGATCCACGTGGGAGACGTGCAGTTCCCCGCGCCAGCGATCACCATCCGCTTCGATTTCGATCAGCCGGCGGCGGCTCAAGAACGCAACAAGGCCCTTGCACGGGCAGCTAGTAGTGGAACCTGGATTGCGGGTTCACATTTGGCATTTCCTGGCATGGGGCACGTAAAGAAAAACGGGGATGCCTTTGTATGGGAGCCGGCGGGTAAGCCGTGAGGCCATGCCACAAGATGTTCGACGATGATTTCGGCCACGTATCGAGGAAGTCTAGATGACCGGTCCCTTGCCACTCATTACACCCACCGACTGCGCTCTGCTGCTGGTCGACCTGCAAGCTGGCTTGGCATTCGGTGTGGGCTCCATCGATCGGCAGGTTCTGCGTGACAATGTCATCGCAGTCGCGAAAACGGCGAACGTATTCAAGCTGCCGGTGGTGGCCAGCACGTCGGCCAGCAAGGTCTACAGTGGCCCCTTGATGCCGCAAATCCAGGCGGCCATACCTGACGTGCGGCCTATCGAACGACGCAACATGAACGCGTGGGAAGATGAGGCAGCCCGGTCGGCCATTATCGCCACCGGCCGTAAACGTCTTCTTATCGCGGGGTTGCTAACAGAGGCTTGCGTATCATTTTGCGCGTTGTCCGCGAAAGCCGAAGGAATCGACGTATTCGTCATCGCGGATGCTTGCGGTGGCCTGACGGACACCAGTCATCAACTGGCGCTGCGTCGGATGGAGACCGCCGGCGTGACGCTTACTTCATGGATACAGGTCTTGCTGGAGCTTCAACGGGACTGGACGCTCCACGAAACATACGATGGCGCGCGCGCCATCGTAGAGGCGCATGGTGGTGGTTACGGCATCGGCCTCACCTACGCGCGGGACATGATCCATCCTTCCTGAGCTTCGCCGATGTCCGATAGACACGGCGTTCATTGCGCATTGAAGTCTACGCCGTGTCTTAAGCGTGTTATGCGCTCATCCCGTGATATTGATGCCACCTGAGCGGAGTACTCCCCCCGTTTGCCTATCATCGACGACTTGGACAATCACTATGAACACCAAGCTGGCCACTCTCACCACCTCATCCGGCGCGCCGGTTCCCGACAACCAGAACAGCCTCACCGCCGGTCCGCGCGGCCCTTTGCTGGTGCAGGACCATCAACTGTTCGAGAAGCATGCCCACTTCAACCGCGAGCGCATCCCCGAGCGCGTGGTGCATGCCAAGGGCTCTGCAGCGCACGGTACGCTCACCATCACCCACGACATCACCAAGTACAGCCGAGCCAAAGTATTCAAACCGGGTAGCGAGACGCCGCTATTCCTGCGCTTCTCCACCGTGGCAGGCGAGCGCGGCGCCGCTGATGCTGAGCGAGACGTGCGCGGCTTCGCCATCAAGTTCTACACCGAGGAAGGCAACTGGGATTTGGTGGGCAACAACACGCCGGTGTTCTTCGTGCGCGATCCGTACAAGTTCCCCGACTTCATCCACACCCAGAAGCGCGACCCGCGCACCAATATGCGCAGCGCCACCGCCATGTGGGATTTCTGGTCGCTCTCACCCGAATCGCTGCACCAAGTGACCACTCTGATGAGTGATCGCGGCCTGCCCGCCAGCCTGCGCCATATGCACGGTTTCGGTAGTCATACCTATAGCTTCTGGAATGACCAGGACGAGCGCTACTGGGTGAAGTTCCACTTCAAGACCCAGCAGGGCATCGAGAACTGGACCAATGAGCATGCCGCCAAGGTGATCGGCGATGACCGCGAATCGCACCAGCGCGATCTCTACGAGGCCATCGAACGCAAGGACTTCCCGAAGTGGACCATGTACATACAGATCATGCCGGAGAAGGACGCCGAGAAAACCCCGTACAACCCGTTCGACCTCACCAAGGTTTGGCCGCACAAGGATTACCCGCTGATCGAAGTGGGCGTGATGGAGCTCAACAAGAACCCGGAAAACTACCACGCCGAAGTGGAGCAATCGAGCTTCTCACCGGCCAACGTGGTACCTGGCATCAGCCACAGCCCGGACAAGATGCTGCAGTTCCGCATCTTCTCCTACGCCGACGCAGCGCGTTATCGTCTGGGCACCAACCATGAGGCGCTGGAAGTGAACCGTCCGCGCTGCCCAGTGCATAACTATTACCGCGATGGGGAGATGCGCTTCGACGTTAATGGCGGCGGCAGCGTGAACTACGAGCCCAACTCCTTCAACGGCCCGGTCGAAGACAAATCGACCAAGGAGCCACCGCTGAAGATTTCCGGCGACGCAGACCGCTACGACCATCGCCAGGGGAACGACGATTACACGCAACCAGGCGACCTGTTCCGTCTGATGAATGCGGACCAGCAACAGCAATTGTTCAACAACATCGCCGCAGCCATGCAGGGTGTGCCGGAGGAAATCATCCGTCGTCAGCTGGGCCATTTCAGCAAGGCCGACCCTGCCTACGGTGCGGGCGTGGCCAAGGCACTCTCGCTTTAGTGGGAGACGATGTCGCTCTCATAGGGCGACATCGGTCCTCCGGATTCAGCTAAAGGTCTGCTATGGCAATCAAGCACCAAGAGAGTGCATTCAATCAGTTGAGCATGGGGCCTTCTCGAAAAGCTAATGTTGTACCTTTGCGGTTGTACGACATGAGAACACCCCCTTCGTTCGCGCAGTGGGCGCAAACGGTGGAACTCATCCTCGCCATCGAGCCCGATCCCACCGTAGCCATGGCGTGGTTTGTTGGCGAAGACATCGCGGAGCTTGATGGCTTGACCGGCTATGAACTGGTGCAAGCTGGCAAGAAATCTCTGCTGGACGATTTTCTTCGCGCCATCCTCGAAGGGCATTGCGACGAATAAGGGCGCACTGAACCAATGCCGGGGCTGAATATGAGACTCGACATCGTGCTGAATGGCCGCCCTGTGGACATTCTTCGGTAGGCGTCGATGTGGTGCTTCGGATCGATCCGCTCGTCTACTCCTCCATACCCGTGCGTAAATCCGCGAATGAGCGGTATACGATCCTTTCTGCTGCGCTTTTCATTGAGGGAATTGCGCGGGTCGATGCATTCACCACTCAAGGAACTAGCGATAGGCTTCGACCAAGGCTGCGGCCGTAGTCGACGACAGCTTGTCCCTGCGCCGTACGAGCTTTCTCATAAGCAGCCAACGCTTCGTCGATGGAGCGGCCAGCCATAGCGGCAGCGAGGGTCATGGCGTCCCCTGCAGCTTTCGCAACACCCATGGCGGTGTGAGGCCGGGCAATGAATGCTGCATCTCCGAGTAATGCCAAGCGCTGGTTGATCATGCGAGGCGTTTCGTAATCATAGATGGGTTGCACGAAAGGTTGCGCCTCCGTGGTAACAGCTGCCGCAAACGAGGGGGGGAGTAGGGCGCTTGCGTCGGCGCGCAACTGATCGCGGATATCCTCAGGCAACTCGCCAGGCCCAAGTGACAAGGCGCTGGCGCGCCCAGCGCGTTCCAGTAAATCGCGCAGCTTCTCGAAAGGCATCGTTCGATACCAGACCCAGTTGTAGCGCCGCTCTCCGGGCCTTGTTTGACCATCCGAGCCTGGGATGAGGTAGCCGAGCGCATGTATCCCTTCGCCAAAATGAAAGGCCATGCGTTCGAACAGTTGGGCCTTCGCCTGCTCCGGCATCGCTTCTTCCGGCACCAGGCCGCGCCAGGCAACGTAGCCGGCGTAGTTCGGGAGAATGCCTTGCGAGCCGTCACCATTGACATAGTTGCGCACGGTCGAACCTTGCCCGTCCGCCCCGATGAGTACGTCGAACGCCTGGGTGCTGCCGTCGATTAACGAGACCTGGGCTCTCTGTTCAGAACGTTCTACGTATTCAACCGCTGCCCCTGTCAGATACAACTGTTCTGGAAGCAACTTTCGGAAGCCGTCATAGAGAAGGTCCCAAGACATCTGCATCTGCGGTCGATGTTCGCGACTGATCACCTCGCCGCGGCGGTCAAGGACGATGCGCTCGTTTGTCCAGACACCCACCTCGGCCAGATCAGGTCGGTCCACTTGTCCAAGAATGCGCCTGACCTGTTCCTGTACCACCAACCCGGCGCCTCGCCGGGCCAAGCCGTGACGAGCGCGCTCTATGACCGTGACTTGGTACCCTTGCCGATGGAGGAGGACACCTGTGAAGAGTCCGCCGACCGAACCTCCTACGATCCCGACGCGCAGATTCGTGGGCATTGCGCTCACTCCGCCACACCCGCGATACGCGACGGGCGCCAGTGCAGCAGGCTCATGGCCAGCGCGCCGATGGGCAAGACGCCACCAAGCACGGATACGCCTGTCCAGCCATATTGCCTCCACGCCCACGATGCGGCGAATGAGCCTAAGGCGCCACCGACAAACATGGTCGTCATGAAAAGTGTATTGAGACGGCTCTTGAACTCGGGGTGGATGCCATAGATCAGGTGCTGGTTGGAAACCAGGGCGATCTGCACGCCGAAATCCAGCACGATGACGCCGACGATCAAGCCCCACAGACTTGGTATGAAAGCGAAAATGATCCAAGCGAAGATGGTCGTGGCAGCGCCAAGAGCGATGACCGGCGCAGGCCCTTTGCGGTCAGCGACGCGCCCGGCAACGGGAGCCATCGCCACACCAACGGCCCCCACGATGCCGAACAGGCCAGCCACGGCAGCACCCAGGTTCAGTGGTGGCTGCGCCAGGCGAAGCGCAAGGATGGTCCAGAATGCCGAGAACGATGCAAACAGTAATGCCTGCGTCATTGCGGCTCGCCTGAGCGCGGACTCGCCGGTCCAGAGCTTGCCAAGCGAGGCCATGAGCTCACCATAACGCAGCGGGTGTCGAGGACGGTGCGCGGGCAACGAGCGCTGCATGAGGATGGCTCCTATCATGGCAACGGGTACCGCGAGCCAGAACATCGATCGCCACCCCGACATGCTGGAGATCAGGCCCGCGAGCGTTCGACTGAGCAAAATGCCCGTCAGCAAGCCGCTCATGACGGTGCCGATGGCCGCGCCGCGCTTTTCCGGCGCAGCAAGAATGGTGGCGAACGGCACGATCTGCTGCGCGACGGTAGCGGCCGCTCCCACTAGTACCGACGCTACAGCGAGTGCCGCAAGCCCGGGCGCGGCAGCGGCGAGGATCAACGCAACCGCCAGAACCAGAAACTGCACGACAATGAGCCGGCGACGTTCAAACATGTCGCCCAACGGCAAGAGAAACAAGAGACCCGCTGCGTATCCCAATTGGGTAAGCGTCGGGATCCAAGCGCTGACGCGAGCATCGCCCAAGCTGTGACTCATAAGATCCAGCATCGGCTGGTTGTAGTAAATGTTGGCAACGGCCAGGCCAGCGGCCAGAGCCATGGCAAAGAGTGTGCGCTTGGAGAGTTGAGGCGATGACCCGCTGTAACCAGTCATGGTGGAACGTCCTGTGCGGAGTGGTTGGTGAAATAGGGGAGGGCAGGGTGCACTCACATAACCGGGCCGCATGGAACTTCAGCCGTTCCACGGCAGCAGGCCCAAGATTTACCATCCTGTTGCAGACTTGGCAGTACCCAAAAAGGTGAGATGCGGCTGCCCGGTCGAGAAAATGGCGTGACACGGCATCTCCGGTTCATTTCTGACCTGAAGGTTTGCTTGCGTGGCTAGGCAATTCTGCGCAGTTGCCTATGCTCTATCGGTGCAACTGCAGGTTGCATCGCCGCCTTCGCGTAGACGTCAACAGAAACGCAGCAATATCCGCAACCTGTCGGTGCACCAGGAACCCTTTTGATGAAGGGGTGGTGCTCGACGCGTTGTGTGTCGTGTCGGAACTCGCCGGTGCCATGACGCGCTTTAGTGCCGCGGCATAGGTGAGATGGTTGAGCTGCGCTGGCCGATTTTAACCGCTGGATCGAAAGGATCAAAAAGGCGCTAGCACCCGAGGGGCTAAGCCACGTATCGCGTCGCGCTACAACATCAGTTGAAAATGGATTTGGAGAACGGTTGCATTTGCCCTTGCCGGGGTCGTGCCTGGATGAACCACATACTGGATATCGGGCTGCACCGCGAACCACGAGTTCACTTGCGCAAGGTAGGTGGCCTCAATAGCGGTTTCAGTACGTGTTACTGGGACTGTCATGGCGTCCTGAGAGTTGATGTAGTGCGATCCGTTTCGTGCAGAGTTGATGGCGATACCAAACTCATCGTCCGGTCTGCTCGCCAATAATCCAGAGGCGGCGAGGCCGACGGCCATATACGAACCGATCCGATTGACCCGCCCATCGCCAACGCCGTATTGCAGGAAACCAGATACCCGTGACTTGGGATTCGCGACCGCCCTAAATAGGGTTCGGTCCACCAGTACATAAGCGCCACTGCTGCCTTCGTGCTGCAAGGGAGTCCCTTGGGTGCTAACGAGACTGAGATCGCGAAAGGTGCCGGTGTAGTGCCATGCTCCCAGTGCAACCTTGTCCTCGTAGGCGGGAAAGTTCGCACCTCGACCCACTCGATACTTGGCAATGCCATGCGCATCCCCCGACTCTGGGCGAGTCAGGAAAGCGATCTCCGATACAAGCAGCAGGCCCTTATCTTGCCCAGGAAATCGTGTCTCGCCGTTGACTCGATTGGCCGGCGCGCCGTCCATGATCGCCGTGCGGATCAGAATGCCCGGCGTCGGCTTGTAGGTGATCCTGGTCCCGATCGAGGTATCGGGAAAGATGGATGGGCCTCCGATGCCGCTCTGCGATAACTCGGGACCGGTGCCGAAAGAACTGTTCAAAAAGAGGCCGCTGGACGCGAGGCGATAGAACTCCGAACTGAGATCATATCGACCAGCCAGAAACGACCATCGTCCGTTTGGTGAACTGTATTGGCCCCACGCTTCATACAGTCGTAAGGCTGACTTCGCTGAGTAGCTATTAACGCCTTGGGCGTCCCCAATGAAGTTACTCGGCTGCCCCCCGTGTATTGACAGTACCTGGAAAAAACCTGTCCAACCTGGCGCTCGGAACAGTTGCTTGCCATCCAAAGTAAGCTGCAACCGAAGATTGCCGACGTATGCCGTGCCCGTCCGTGTGCCTCCTGCGGTATCTGAAGCAACGCTTCCATCGTAGAGCAAGGTCGGAGTTACACCTTCTCGAATGAGATTGGCCTTCTGCTCATTGAAATCATTGGACCATGCTTGGTTGCAGAAGAGGGTTGCGCTCGTTACGACGCAACGCATCGCCACCCCGAAGCACCGCTCAAGGCCTGAATGGCCATGATCGAAACAGGCTGGACTCGTCCCGATGCGCTTCAATGAACTTGTATGCTTTTCTTGCCTTGTTTTGCTTGGAGCCTTGTCCACAGACATGGCGATTACCTCAAGCGGCCAGTTCAGATGCTAGCTCTTGTCCAAGAAAAGCGGGTAGCTCCAGGTTCACTTTCTCACGGCAGTAAATGAACCTGACCCTGACAGTCGTTGGCGATGCCGGTCAAGTTATGCGGCGAACCTGGTCAGCCGTGCGGGCAATGATTCGTCAACAAGCTGGCGTTCTGCAACAGGCAAACGCACTGGATGGCATCGCCCAGCACCGACAGCGTGTGATCGGCGAACTCGGCCTCATGACTGGCGATCATCACATCGCGATGGGCCACAGATCAGCCGGTTGAGCGTGTCGACCTGTTCCAAGGTCATGCCGAATGGGGATCCGACCTGTTTTCGGGGATGCCTAGCCAGAACCGTCTTTGCCACCGTTGCTGAGCGAGGCTCGCGGCATCCCGTGGCGCCGGGGGCACGCATGAAGGGGCGACGGATGTGCTATTCAGACAGCAGCTTGGCTGCTATCGCGCGGCGCAAACCTTTTGTACAGGCAAAGTGCAGAAAGTTGCCAAGGGGAAAACTAATGCGTGTATAGAAGGCGTGGTCCACAGGGACTGTCGCGGACATGGCTGCAGGAGGCTGTGTGCAAGACATCGCATTGCTGCCGCCAACGCGCCGCTGCGCCGCACTAATTCATTCGTCGGAAGAGGAACCAGGACCGTGGCCACTTATCAACACCCAGGCATCTACATCCAGGAGATTCCGGGCGCGCGCTCCATCCAGGGCGCTTCAACATCCGTGGCGGTTTTTCTCGGCATCACCGACGCGGGTCCGGTCAACACGCCGACCTTGATCACCAGCTGGAATGCCTACACGCGCCAGTTCGGTGGACTGGTTTGGATGGGCTTCAATGCGTGGGCGGTGTACGAGTTCTTCCAGGAGGGTGGGTCGGCCTGCTACGTGGTGCGCCTGGATGACAGCAAGAGCAGTGCTGCGGCAGCTAGCGTCGACACCGCCAAACTGGTCGCTGCCACCAAAGGCATCTGGGGGGCGTCCCTTATGTACTGCATCAGCAACAACGCCACGCAGAGGACCGAGGACAACACCCCTCCGCCGCAGACACCCGTGTTCAATTTCCAGGTGGTGGTACCGGCGGCCTTGATCGACAACGTCGTCAAGGCCGGCACAGACAACTTCGCCCTGCAGCTGCTGGTCGACTATGTCAGCCAGAACGGCCTCGCGCCGACGGTTCTCGGCACCGGCGCTACCACTTATTACGTGCTGGAAACCTTCACCGGCTTCACCAACGCGGGGCCGGATTTCGCGGCGCGCATCAATGCGCAATCGATGTTCGTGCGCGTCACCCAGCCGGGCAGTCCCACCACGCGTCCGAGCAACACGGGTACGCCGATGGCGTTCACGGGAGGAAGCAGCGGTGAGCTGGATTTCGAGACCGCGCAGGACTCTCTCAAGACGATCCAGGGCTTGAGCCTGCTGGCCCAGCCGGAAACCGCGGCGATCACCGACGCCAACGGCAAGGTGGATTTGACCAAGCAATCCACGGTGATCAACCAAGGCCTGGCCCTGTGTCAGGAATTGACGAACCTGTTCTATGTGGCCGACCCGCCGTTTGGACAGAACGTGCAGCAGATCGTCGCGTTCAAGTTGGGCACGGGCCAGCCCAGCGGGCAGGCGCCGCAACCGCCGATCGACTCCAGCTACGGCTCGCTCTACTACCCATGGGCCTGGATCTTCAATCCGCTTTCCAATAGCAACGTGCCGATCCCGCCCTCGGGCCCGGTGCTCGGCCGCTACGCCTACACCGACAGCGCGATCGGCGTATGGCAATCGCCGGCAGGCGTGAGCGACGGCGCCATGCGCACCGTGGCGGCGCTGGAGCGCCAGCTCACCGATAGCGATCAGGATCAGCTCAACCCCCAAGGCATCAACGCGTTGCGCAACCTGATCAATTACGGCAACGTCATCTACGGCGCGCGCACCGTCTCGCAGGACCCGCAATGGGCCTACCTGAGCGTGCGTCGCCTCTTCATCTACGTCGAGCAGAGCCTGAAGAACAGCCTGCAATGGGTGGTGTTCGAGTCGAACGACCAGGCTTTGTGGTCGGCGGTGACGCGCGACATCGCCGCCTTCCTCACCACGCTGTGGCAGCAGGGCGGACTGCTCGGCGCCACAGCGAGTGAGGCCTTCTTCGTCACTTGCGACGCTTCCAACAATCCGCCTGAGACGCGCATGACGGGACTGCTGTATATCGACATCGGACTGGCGCCGGTGTATCCGGCCGAGTTCGTCGTGATCCGCATTACCCAGAAGACTGCCGGCCCGGATTCGGGCGGCTAAGCTGGCTGATGGTCATGGGGCGATTAGTCGGTGTTATCGGGGGTAGGGGATGGCAGCATTCGACCCATCGCAGCCGCTCGCGAGTGGCTGCTTTCGGGAGGGTGCGTCTTCAACGTTTGACATGAGCGGCTGGCCATAGGCCAGTCCGCTCGATGGAAGGGCCAGGCGGACCTCACGCCCACTTCTTGCCGATAGCCTCCAGGCCAGCTTTTTGCAAATCCTCCGGGCTCATCAGAATGCGAAACTTGCAGTTCGCTTGGAAGTTGAGAAAGAAGGGTTCTGCAAGCGCGGGCACATCTGACGGATTCAGCACATCAACTACGAAGACTCCGCCGCGTGTTCCGTCTTCCTCCGTGAAGTAAGCAGCCTCAGGCTTGATTGCTTCGAGGATACGTCCAATGATCTCGCCCGCCTTTCCGCTTCTGACAAGGGAGTTGAAAGGCTCATGTGGGATTGCGACTGTAAGTAGCATCTTCATGTGATGACCTCTGTCCGTTACGCGGCATTTGAAGGCGGCGCCGCAGACGCCTAACGCTGGAGTTAAGCGGCGGCGGTGGCGTCCGCCTTGAACGATTGGTTAGGCACCCACCACCTTACTAGGATCAGGACGCCGGTAACTTTCTTGCGAATGGAAAGGCAAGTGCGCCTAGCAGAATAGTTACACAAACAAAGTACACCCCTTGTTCCGATCCGTACGCACGTAACCACGCTTGGCTGCGTTGACCGTCAATTAGCAGGAACGGTGCGACGAAGATCAGGAAATTAACCAACGCTCCTATCGCTCCGCAGACCGACATCAGTCTCAGTGATCTGTGTAATTTCGCAAGGATCGAAGACATGTGGTTTGTGTTGCATAACTATTGAATATACGGACCCGTTGGTCCGGTTATACATCTCGCGATGGACACCGCTAACGGTAGCACAACACCATGATGTAGAAAGAATTTCGCGGAGCTGCGTCCGGCTAACCATAAGCGGTATGGCCGGACACAGCGGACGCTGGAATGGGGCTTCCGCGCGCTGCTGCAAGCACCAACGAGGCAAGCTTCCAACGACTGCTATTCGGCAACTTTGTTGAAGCTGCGACTGGCAGCTCGCGATCGATGAGGGCCCTTGCGGGGTCGATGAAGACCGCGCAAGCTGCGAACGTCGAAGATCACCATAGCGGGCATCATCACCATAGCGGGCATCAATGCTGCACACAGGGGGAGGTATGCGGCAATACCATTGGCTCATGATGAGGCGCCGCAACGAAACCGTTCATGCGGATGCGGAGCGCGCGGAGCTTTTCTATACGCTGACCACGGCCCCCGGCACCAATGATGTCGAGATCATCGATAAACATCCAAAGGGCGGCTATCGCGTTCGGTTTGACCTGTCGCCGGAAGGAATTGACGATTTCATCGCCTTTTTGGAAGCTCACGACTGGATGTCGGTGATGTATTGAGCAGGTTCGCTTTCGGCCTGAAGCGGAAACTTTCAAACTTATTCGCGGAAGCGGCCGGCACCGTTTTCAAATGCAACGCTATGACCAGAAGCACCGTCGCCATCCGTTTTAGTGTGTGGAAAACTAGGCACTGAGTCCCCGTAAGGTCACTGCGGCCAGGTCCAAAGAGCCTGCATACGTTCGCCTCGCTACCAACTGAGTGCCTTGCTGCATCTAGGGAGCCATACCGCCATGTCGGCCGGCGACTCAGAGAGCATCCATCCATGATGGACCACACCTCCATCGTCAGAGCCACGACTCGCCTTTGTTTACATCGATGAATCCCAAATCTTCAGGCAATTCCGCCCTGCTGCCTTGGCCGCATACAGGGCCTTGTCCGCACGATCTATGGATGTTTCAACCGGAAGTTCGGGGTCGAGCAGCGTCAGGCCAAAAGAGGCAGTGATGTGGATGGGCTCTTTTTCACCGACGTCTATTTCCAATGACGCAAGCCCCTCATTGAGTTTCATTACCCTGTCATGGCCGGACATCAGTTCGGTGTAGGGCAAGCACAGCAGAAACTCCTCCCCGCCATAACGAAACACTTTGTCGTAGGGACGCAGATGCTTGATCAGGTAGCGTACCGACTGGGTCAGAACTATGTCGCCCGCGGCGTGCCCATGGAGATCGTTGATAGCCTTGAAGTTGTCCAGATCCATCATGGCAATGTAGCAAAGCTGGGCGTGACGCTTCACCAGCTCCTGTTGTTCACGCAGGGTAGGCAATATGCCGAAACGGGTGATCGCGCCGGTCAGCGAGTCGTGATTGAAAAGGGTATTTTCCAGCTCGCGCTCCAGCGCAAATATTTCAAGCCGCATCCGCTCCAGTGCGTTGGCAAAATTGTCGTAGTCGAGGGTACTGATGACGCTGTTGGCATTGGCAGCGATAAGCAACAACCTGGCCATATGATGCAGTCGTTGATGCTCATCACCTAGGGCGATATATCCCGGATGTGTGCTTATTTTTTCGGGTGCCTTACTGTAGTACCACTGACCGAAGCGGCATTCGGTGTGAGCATTGATGCCGATGTCGTGCTTGTCGCCCGGCAGCTTGCAAATGAGCGCGCGGATCAATGCGCTATGCCACTGCTGGTGGTTGTACAGGGACTCTTTCAGCTGCGCGATAATTCCTTGCAATTCGTCGCGTGTGACGTCATCGAGTGCCATGGTTCGCCTCCCGTGAATTGCTTGAACCGCCTTTGCGAAGACTACGTGTGTCCCAATGCTCCGAACTTAAGCCCCGTTGCATCGATCAGCAGCATAGCTTGTAGGTGGAATAGGTATGCGACTCGCATCATTCTGACGAATGACAGCTTCTGGCCGATGACGACCCTTGCGGGTTTGATAATGCCTGGGCAATCCTCGCTCTCGAGCTTCTGACGGACGAGCTTCAGACGTTTTGGTCCGGCCAGCACACCCAGGCCTTGGCTACGGCACTGCCACTGTCTCTGCTGGTGATGGATATTTTGATCAATTTGCTGGAGGTCAAACCCGGGAAACAAGATGCGATGATTGCGCTCCCCGTTCGGCGCGCTGAAAAATGGAGCTGTTGTACGAACCATGCTTCTTGCTGACCCAGCAGCGAGCCAAGGATGGAAGGTTCGTCTGGCCGCCCCGGCGCAATCAGTCCCAGTTACACTCCACGTTGAACTGCGTCGGGCCCGTATCCGTTCGAAACGCGCTGCCAGATCCATGAAGCGCGGCCAGCCACCCCATACCACGGTCGGCGATATGAATCAGGGAAAGTTCACTTCGGTGTGGCTCTGCCCGTTTCCACGGTGGGGTTTCGTACGTCATGAACAATTAGCTGCCATGACGGAGCATCACCCCCTCCGGATCAAAGTCAGGCCGCATCGATACCTCGCCGGGGTACTCCACCCAAGAACAAGGCGAATGGCTGGAAGATCACCTGGCGCACTGCGAGCCGTGCCGCATGGATCTCGCGCAACAAAGTCGCTTGCGGCATGCCATGTCGCTGCCTACGGATATTTCGATCGACGCGAATGCCGGATTGCAGCGGCTGCGCGCCACTCGAGGCATCCGCCTGGCAGAGCCCGTCGCTGTCAGCTCATGAAATACGGGTTCCTCATGCTTGTCGCATCCGCGGCGTTGAGCGCATGCGCGTCCTCGCGTCCTATGGCGCTTGCGGACAATCACGCCAATCCCAGCCGTGCATTCGTCACCAGCGTGTCCGCCAAGGACAGCCAGCGAGACATCGAGCTGGCTGTTGCCAACCCGCTTCAATCGCCCTCTAGGAACGCCAGCTCCAGTTTGCTGGGCTGTACCGCCTCAAGGTATATCGGCGCCGGTCAGCGCGCGGCCTCCACGCTGGTGGCGTTGAAGAAGAACTATGGATTGCGCGAGGTCACCGGCTGGCCGATCAAGGCCCTCGACGTGTACTGCGTCGTGTTCGAGCCGCCTCCCGGCATGACCCAGGAGGCCTTGCTCAAAGCGCTCGCCAAGGACGATAGAGTGCAACTCGCGCAACCGTTGCACGACTTTGCCGTCTATGCGGAGAAATCCGGGGACGCACGCCAGTACAACGATCCTTACGTCAATCTTCAACGCGGTTTCGTGGAAACCGATGCCGCCCTCGCGCACAACCTCACTCAGGGCAACGAGGTCCATATCGCGATCGTCGATACGGGTGTCGACGTAACGCATCTCGATCTTCAGGGACGCATTCGCGATGTGCACAACCTGGTCGATGACGATGCGGCGGCGTTCGATCACGACAGCCACGGCACCGAAGTCGCGGGTGTCATCGCCGCAAACGCCGACAATCGCCAGGGGATTGTAGGGATGGCGCCCAAAGCGTTGCTCAGCGTCTACAGGGCATGCTGGTATTCGCCAGCCCCAAACGAAGGCGCACGCTGCAATTCCCTCACGCTCGCCAAAGCGCTGGCTGCAGTCCTTGATACGGATACCCGTATCATCAATCTGAGCCTGGGGGGACCTCCAGATCCGCTTCTCAATTTGCTGCTCGCCAAGTTGCTCGGCCAAGGCCGCATCGTGATCACCGCGATGCCGCCGGACGGGACCGTCGACGGATTTCCCGCAAATACGCCAGGGGTCATTGTCGTTCGCGTAAGTGATGCATCATCAGCCCCGCCTGGCATTTTGAGCGCGCCAGGAAACGACATTTTGACGACCCAGCCGGGCGGTGGGTATGACTTCACTTCCGGATCCTCGATGGCGGCTGCGCATGTGAGCGGGATTGTCGCTTTATTGCTATCTCTCGCACCAAACCTCGATGCGCGCGAGGTCCACGATCTTCTGCTACGCAGCAGCAAACTCTCCAACGGGATGCTTCAAGTGAACGCAGCGTCGGCAGTGTCGGCACTCCGCAGTACGCGGAAAGCCACCCCTTGAGCCGAATAACTCGCCTTACGTTGATGCTCCGTGGCTCGCTGGATTCACCGAAGGGGATGTGCGAATCAGCGTGCCTATGGTCCGCATCAGCGGCTTCCGGCAGAAAGGCTATGCATGAGCTTTTGCTATAAAGCGCCATCTGCAGCAGTCGCTTAACTCGGGCTCCGCTTTGGCTTGGTCAGCCGCACAACAACTCGCGATCGCCGCTGCAAAATCAAGCAGGCGGTGATCCCTAAGCCTCGGTCAGAATCGCCCCCGAATACGTTTGACCGTTGCCGATGGAAGGCCTGATTCGCCGTCGCCCCAATGCCTATCGCATTACGTCTAGTTTGAGCGCTTGCCAACAGTGATGACATATCACTAATTTTTGCGGCGAGGCGCCGTATCGCGTTCTCGTCGTACTGGTGTGGCGCGCGTCGTCTTTCGCATGCAGGTAGATCGAGAATGACCTTATTACACTAAGTGCAATAGCTGGCAATTAAGTGCCCGAGCCGAGCGACGCGAGGCAAAGTTTTGGTCGCAACGCGGTTGCAGCCTCGACGCGGGCGCCAAACCGTCGTTGCTCGAAAACGCCGTTTCGTACTGCCGACAGCGCAAGAATCGTCGCCTGACCGAGTCGGGTGGCTGGGCTAGAGGCAGGTCTGGCAGAACAGGCGTCCCATAGCCAGTCGCTGGAACAAAAGCACATCCGCCCACTCGGGCGCAAATGATCTATGCCATCGATATTGCCGGAGAACTCGCCGTGTCACTGCCGTTCGAAGCTCTACGCTATCGCGGCGCGATGAGTAGGTTTGCTTGCGGTCTTGTCGGCGCCGGGAAAGTGCAAATAACATTCCTTCGGTGCCCGGCAAGTACCTCAGTGCTGATCTCGATTCCATCGCCCCGTAACTTGGCCAGGACACGAGATATCTACTCGACGTTATGGCGGATGTCATGCCCAATATGGATGTCAGAGCAGGGTGATTAGAGGGGGCTATCGGAGGTACCACTTGCCATGCGCAGGATGTCGCTCATCCCATGCCAGGGGTTCTTCGTCACTTCGTTCTTACTCCCCCAGCGTCCCTTGCGAAGGTGAAACAGCAATGCGGCCTTGTTGCCGATCTTCTTTCTGAACGCTGATCCAAGGCAATGGCAGCATCTACTTCAACCAGCAGGACCTGGTGAGCAGGAAGAGTCACGTCTATCGCGCGCAGGTCGAGAGCGGTGGTCTCGAGGCACCCGTCCCGCTATCGATCAGCGACGGAGCCCATCCAGGCTACGATGTGGCCGTGGCACCCGACGAATCGTTTCTCGTCTTCTCTGCCAACCGTGTGCCGGCTGCGAAGGATCAGTCGTTGCTGTTCGTTGCCTTCAGGCGAACGGCAAGTGGATCGAGCCGCAAGCGCTCGAGCCCCACCTTGAGGGACTCGAGTCCCTGCTCAGACCTGACCTCAAGATCCTCTATTTCGAAGCTGATGAAACTTCCGGGACCATGACGCATGGCCGAATCTTTCAGGTCGCTTTACTCGCGTACATCATTAATCGCCTGGCCTTTTGCTGACTCCCAACAAGTGGAGTTGAGCAACAAGTCTCAGTTTCTGCATCTGGTGATGCCGCCGAGCGACATAGTCGGAACTATCTGTGCCACGAGGTAGTAGCAAGTCATTATTTATAAATGACTCTATGCGCCATTGATTTAAAATTCACAAGCAAATTCAATGAATTAGTTAGCATTAGCGAGCGCAACTCATGGTGGAAAAATCAAGTTGGCACCGAGTTCGCATTTCAGCTCAGGCGTTGCGGACCGGCACTTGCCAGTTTCACCCGGGCGACGCATCGGGTCGTTTTTCGGTTAAATGCCCGAAACCATAAGAACTTGCGACTTGCAAAGTCGAATGCATTGTTTAAAGATTTTATAGAGAGGGGATACTCACGTGCTCTGTTCGCCGCACTGACGGCGCGAGTACTTGGCGCCGTCCCCGTCGTACGAGCCATCGTTTTCCCAAGGATTTGACACGCCGCTCGCGCTTTCGCGAAACGGCGTCCCTCTGCTTTTACAGGAGTAAGCATGTCTACCGGTTCGCGCCCGTCGGAAACGTTGTACGAAGTGGTGGTCAACCAGGATGGCCAATATTCGACTTGGCCGGTGTTCAAGGCATGGCCGCAAGGGTGGGCGAAGGCGGGCAAGCAGGGGGCTAAGGCGGCTTGCCTCGAATTTATCGGCGTGACGTGGACTGACATGCGGCCGACATCACTCGGCGCTAGCGTGCGCCGTTAGCGTCGCCGAACGTTTCGCTTTGCATTGCGGGTGACCCGTCGCGGGTCGTCCTTGTGCCCCTGAGGGGAGGGGAGTTGGCTGCACGGTCAGCCATGGATTCCGGTTCTACCTGGTCGTGTCCACGACCGGGGGCGGAGCCATGAGTCAGTATGGATGCGTCGCTCATGAAAACCGTACTTTCGTTCGCAGGGCAGGGGTCTCATCACGTTGGGATGGGGCGTGAATTATTCGAAGGCGACGCATGTTTCCGCGCGAACATGCTGCACGCCGATCGCCTCGTGCGTGAGCGCTGCGGCGAATCCGTGCTGGCGGTGCTGTATGCGGAAGGTGGCGGCGCGAGCGTTCCGCTGACGCGCCTGCTGCATAGCCATATCGCCATCTTCATGGTGGAGTACGCGCTCGCGATGTCATTGCTCGAGCGCGGCTTGCGCTTCGATCTAGTGCTGGGCGCGAGCCTCGGTACCTACGCCGCCTCTGCCGTGGCGGGATGCATCGATGCGGACGCCGCGCTGCTCGCGGTGATCGAGCAGGCACTCGCCGTCGAGGCGCATGCCGAGACGGGCCGCATGATCGCGGTGGTGGGCGAAACACTGCGTTACCTCGATGACGAGCTGCTTGCCTTGTGCGAAGTCGGCGCGCGCCATTTCGCCACGCATACCGTGCTTTCGCTGCCCGAAGCCAACGGCGAGAAAGTGGAATATCTGCTGCGCCGCCGCGGTATGGCATATCAACGGCTGCCCGTTGCGTTTCCCTTCCATTCGCGCTGGGTCGACGCGGCGCGGGCGCCGTACGAGGCATTTCTGCGCAGCTTGACCACCAAGGCCGGCCGCGTGCCGGTCGCTTGCTGCGCGGCGGGCGATGTACTGCACGAGTTTCCGTCCGGCCATTTCTGGTCCGTCGTGCGCGATCCCATCCGCCTGACGGAAACGCTGGCGGCGATCGGTGCGCCGGAAGGTCATCGCTACGTCGACGTCAGTCCCGCCGGGACGATGGCGACACTCTTGAAGTACGCGTTGCCGGAGGGAACGGACATCCACTCGATCATGTCGCCATCCGGCGGCGATCTCGCACGACTCGATGCATTGACGGCACCGCGAACGGCCACGCGGCCGACGCGGAGCGGACAGGTACGTAATGGACAGCTACCGGAGTCACGCAGCATGAAGGCAGTCATCTTTCCAGGCCAGGGTTCGCAGTTCAGGGGCATGGGCAAGGAGCTGTTTCCGCTCTATCCCGAGCAGGTGAGGAATGCATCGGAGATCCTCGGCTATTCGGTGGAAGACCTCTGCCTCAACGACCGCGAGGGCCTCCTTTCCAAGACGCAGTACACGCAGCCCGCCTTGTACGTGGTCAACGCGCTGCATTACTACCGGGCGCAGGCGAACGACAAGCAAAGCGGCAGCGCGAAGGCTCCGGCATTCTTCGCCGGCCACAGCCTAGGCGAATACAACGCCCTGCATGCGGCGGGCGTGTTCTCTTTCGAGACGGGTTTGCGCCTGGTCAAGAAGCGTGGCGAACTGATGGGCAGCGCGGGTGGTGGCGGCATGGCCGCGGTGCTGGGCACCTCGGCGCAGGATATCCGCGGCATGCTCGACCAGCATCGCCTCGACGGCATCGATATCGCCAACCTCAACACCCCCACGCAGACGGTAATCGCCGGCGATCACGAGGCGCTCGCCGCTGCAGCCGAACTGTTCGCGCGGAAGAACCTGCGCTACGTACCGCTGAATGTCAGCGCACCGTTCCATTCGCGGCATATGCAACCCGTGCAGGCGGCGTTCGCGGAGTTCCTGCGCGGGTTTTCCTTCGAGGCGCCCAAGGCGACCGTGATCGCCAATGCGACAGCACGGCCGTACGACGGCAGCCGCATCGCCGACACGCTGGCCCGGCAGATTGCGACGCCGGTGCATTGGGTGGACTCCATCCGTTACGTGATGGGCAAGGGCGAGGTCGAGTTCCAGGAGCTGGGCGCCACGATCCTGTCAAGGATGGTGAACGAGATACGCAGCACGCAGACGCCCATCTTTGACGAGGCGGAGTTTGACGACGCGGAGTTCGATGACGAGGAAGGCGACTTGGCCGCCGTGGCCGTGCCGTCCGTCGTGCTCCGCACGGATAGCGGCGGCATCCAGGTGGAGACTGTCACTACGGAGCGCGGCGCAACCTCCGCGATCGAGGCAGCATCTCTCGGCAGCGCCGTGTTCCGCCGCCGCCACGGCGCGCGCTACGCCTACATGACTGGCGCCATGTACCGGGGCGTCGCGTCGGCCGAGCTGGTCGTGCGAATGGGCAAGGCCGGTTTCCTGAGTTTCTTTGGCGCTGGCGGTCTTTCGCCGGCGAAGATCGAGCAGGCCATCGTGCGCATCCAGGCGGAGCTGGACGCGGGACAGCCCTATGGCATGAACCTGCTGGCAAACTACGAGTACCCCGCACAGGAAGAGGCGGTGGTCGAACTCTATCTGCGCTACGGCATCCGCAACGTGGAAGCAGCTGCGTTCATGCAGATGACGCCCGCCTTGGTGCGCTTCCGCCTGCAGGGATTGCAGCGCAACCCGCAAGGCGAACTCGCTTGTACGCACCGGGTCATCGCCAAGGTATCGCGCCCGGAAGTTGCGCGCGCCTTCATGAGTTCGCCGCCGAAAGCGATCGTCGACCGCCTGCTCGAGCGCGGTCTGGTCACGGCGGAACAGGCGGCCTGGTCGCAGTCGATACCGATGAGCCACGACGTCTGCGTCGAAGCCGATTCCGGCGGCCATACGGACGGCGGCATCGCGGCGGTGATGCTGCCGCCGCTGCTGCGGCTGCGCGACGAACTGCAGGCGGCCCATGCCTATGCCGAACCGATCTGCATGGGCCTAGCCGGCGGCATCGGTGGCCCCGAGGCTGTGGCCGCGGCTTTCCTGCTTGGCGCCGATTTCATCGCGACCGGTTCGATCAACCAGTGCACGGTGGAATCGGGCATGAGCGCCGACGGCAAGTCGCTGCTGCAGGCCATGGACATCCAGGACACCGAGTACGCGCCCGCGGGTGACATGTTCGAGATCGGCGCGCAGGTGCAGGTGCTGAAGAAGTCGGTGTTCTTCCCGGCGCGAGCGAACAAGCTGCTGTCGCTCTATCGCCACCACGAGAGCCTGGACGACATTCCCGAGCGCACGCGGCGGCAGCTGGAGACGACGTTCTTCAGGAAGACCTTCGGCGAGATCTGGGACGAAACCCGCGCCTACTTTACCGCCGCGGGCTTGCAGCATGAGGTTGCCAAGGCCGAGGCGAACGCCAAGCACAAGATGGCTCTGGTGTTCCGCTGGTACTTCGCCTACAGCACGCGCATCGCCATGGAAGGTAAGGGCGACGATCGCGTCAACTACCAGATCCAGACGGGCCCCGCGCTGGGTTCGTTCAACCAGTGGGTGAAGGGAACGGCGCTGGAGCCGTGGACCGCGCGCCACGTGGACGACATCGCCGTCCGCGTGATGGAAGCGGCGGCGGACCATCTCAATCGTTCCTACGCGCGGCTACGCCGCGGCTGAAATTGAACCGGGCACAGGAAGGCACGAGTATGAACGTCGGTCAGATCCCGCAAAGCCAGCCGTCTCCCGCACGCGAGGACATCGCCATCGTCGGCATGTCGTGCCGCCTTCCGGGCGCCGAAAACTACCAGCAGTACTGGCGCAACCTTAGTGAGGGACGCTCCAGTGTGAGCGAGGTGCCGGCGAGCCGCTGGGACGGGGCCGCGTTCTATGCAGCCGACGTGAGCGAGCCGAACAAGTCGACCAGCAAATGGGGCGGCTTTATCGACGGCGTGGAGTACTTCGACGCCGACTTCTTCGGCGTGTCAGCGCGCGAAGCGGCGGTGATGGACCCGCAGCAGCGCATCATGCTCGAGCAGGCATGGCATTGCCTGGAGGATGCCGGCTACGACCCGTGCGGATTCAGCGGTACCCGTACCGGCGTCTATATCGGTGTCTTCACCTTCGACTATCGCGATCACCTGGGCGACGCGCTCGACGCCATCGAGGCTCACGTCGCGACCGGCACGCACACCGCGCTGATCCCCAATCGCATCTCCTATTTCCTCAATCTGCACGGCCCCAGCCTGCCGGTTGACACTGCGTGTTCGAGTTCGCTGGTGGCGCTGCACAAGGCTGCCCACGCCATCCGCCGCGGCGAATGCGAGCAGGCGCTGGTGGGCGGGGTGAGCGTTCTATGCAGCCCCACGCATTTCATCTCGTTCTCCAAGACCGGCATGCTCTCGCCGGACGGCAGCTGCAAGACCTTCGACGAGCGTGCGAACGGTTATGTGCGCGGCGAAGGCGCGGCCATGGTGCTGCTCAAGCCACTGGCGAAGGCCATCGCCGACAACGACCGGATCCTGGCTGTACTGCGCGGCTCGGCCATGAACCACGGCGGCCACGCACGCACGGTCACCTATCCGAGTTCGCTCGCGCAGTCGAACGTTATCGCGCAAGCCCTGCGCGAAGCCGCCGTGCCGGTGGGCACGGTGAGCTACGTGGAGGCGCACGGTACCGGCACGCCCAAGGGCGATCCGATCGAGATCGAAGGGCTGAAGATGGCTTTCGCCCGCGTCGCTGCCGAGCGCGGCGAGGTGCTGGACGAGCGCACCTGCGGCATCGGCAGTGTCAAGACCAACGTCGGCCACCTCGAAGCAGTAGCGGGGATGGCCGGCCTGATCAAGACCATCCTGTGCATGCGGCACGGGGTGTTGCCGCCCCTGGTGCACTATCGCAAGCTCAATCCGCGCATCGCGCTGGACGGGAGTCCGTTCTTCATCGTCGACGAAGCCCAGCCCTGGGCGACCCGCATCACGGAAGATGGCCAGCCGATCCCGCGCCGGGCAGGCATCAGTTCCTTCGGCTTTGGCGGTGTGAATTCGCACGTCGTGGTCGAGGAGTACCTCGGCGGCAATGCGCCGGCCGACGCGGCGCCATTGTCGCGCACGCCCGCGTGCATCGTGCTTTCCGCGAAAACCGCGTCGGTGTTGCGCGAGCGCGTGCGACAGCTGTTCGATGCGCTCGCTTCCGGCGACATCGGCGAGAAGGACTTGGCCGACCTGGCGTACACGCTCCAGGTAGGGCGGCAGGCGATGGCGGCGCGCCTGGCCACGGTGGTCGATACGGTGGCGACGCTGTGCGAGCGGCTGGAGCGGTGGCTTGCCGATGATACGAACGACGGAAGCGTCTTCATCGGCGAGCTCACGGCCGAGATGATGGCATCGGCCGCCGACGTGCCGCCGGTGTCGCCCGATGTTGATCTCATGGCGACGGCGCAGCGCTGGGTGCACGGCCAGGCCTTCGACTGGGCCGCTCTGCACGTGTCCGGCTCACGCCGGCGCCTGGCCTTGCCGACCTATCCGTTCGTCAGGGAAAAGCACTGGATCGAGATGAAGGCCGCGCCCGGCGCGCAGGCGGCAATCCATCCGCTCCTGCACAGCAACACCTCAAACGTCGCGGGGCTTCGCTTCACCAGCCGCTTCACGGGGCGCGAGAGCTTTCTCGCCGACCACGTCGTGCTCGCGCGGCGTACCCTGCCGGCCGCGGCCCAGTTGGAGATGGTCCGCTGCGCGGCGGAGCTCGCATTCGCCACCGCAGGCAGTTGTCGCGTGGAGAACGTCGTGTGGCTGCGTCCCTTCGTGACGGGAGACGAGCCCAGGGAATGCCACGTTGCGCTGTTTCCCGAAGGAGAGGGACGCTTCGCTTTCGAGATCTACGACGATATCGACGACGGTACCGTCTATAGCCAAGGCGTGGTGGTGAAGCGGGCATCCGACCCGGACGCCGTCACCCATGACCTCACGTCGATACGCGCGCACTGCGGCCGTCCTCGTCGCGATGCGAACGCGTACTACGCGTTGTTCGAGCGCATGGGTCTCGCCTACGGACCCGCGCATCGCTCGCTGGGCGAATTTTTCGTCGGTGAAGCGGAAGCGCTGGCGCGCATCGTCCTTCCCGAGACGTCGAAGTCGTCGCAAGGCGATTACAGTTTGCACCCCAGCGTACTCGACGCGGCGCTGCAAGCGGCCATCGCCTGTCTCGTGGAGCAAGACCCCGATGCCGGGCTCGCGCTTCCGTTCGCGCTCGCATCGCTGGAAATCATGGCGCCATGCAACGCCGACCTGTGGGCGGTGATTCGCCGCGAACCCGGTCATAGCCCGGGCGATGCGCTGAACCGGTTCGAGATCGACCTGTGCAGCGACGCCGGCGCCGTATGCGCACGTCTTGGCGGCTTCTGCCTGCGCACGGTGAATCCGGCGCACGAGGAGACAACGCGAACGGCGTTGCTCGTGCCCGCGTGGCATGCGCGGTCCGCGATGATCGGGGCAGGTGGCCATGCGCAACACATGGTCATGCTTTGCGCCGGTGCGCCGTCGGCCGACCTACAGCTGCGCCTGCATGGCGTGACCTGCATCGACATCGACGATGACGACGATACGGCGCGGCGCTACGAATCGGCAGCCGCGCTGCTGCTGGAAAATATCCAGGCCATGGTCCGGCAGCCCGGGCGGCACCTGATTCAGATCGTCGTGCCGCAAACGAGCGATGGGCGGCTCATGGGTGGCCTCGGTGGCCTGCTGCTTACCGCACAGCGCGAGAACCCGCGCGTCGTTGGCCAGGTGATCGAGCTCGAGGCGGGGCAGGACATCGCTCAGGCCATCATCGAGAACCGTGACAGCCTCGCTTCGCGCATTCGCTACGTGGGCGGCGTGCGACAGGAGGGGCATTGGACGGAAGCCACGCCGCCATCCACCACAAGCTCGCCTTGGAAGGCCGGTGGCACTTATCTCATCACCGGTGGCGCTGGCGGCCTGGGGCGCATCCTCGCGCGCCGGATCGCCGCTGAAGCAAAGGGCGCCACGCTGGTGCTCACCGGGCGTTCGCCATCGACGGATGCGTTGGAAGCCAGCTTCGCCGACATCGTGGCGGCAGGCGCCACGGTGCGCTATCGCCAGCTCGATATGGGTGACGGCGCGGCGGTGAACCGCCTTGTTCGCCAACTCGCCGCGACGGCCGGCGGCTTGCACGGCATCGTCCATGCGGCGGGCGTCCTGCGCGACAGCCTGCTCGTGCGCAAGACGCGCGACGAACTGCGCGAGGTGCTGCGTGCGAAAGTCGCGGGCACGCTGCACCTCGACGCGGCCAGCCGCGACCTGGATCTCGACGTTTTTATCTGCTTCGCCTCGACTTCCGGCGCGCTCGGCAATGTGGGACAGGCCGACTACGCAGCGGCCAACGCCTTTATGGATGTCTTCGCCCGCCAGCGGGTGGAACGTGTCGCCCAGGGCCTGCGCCGGGGCCGCACGCTGTCGGTGGACTGGCCGCTGTGGGCAGAGGGTGGCATGCGGGTTGATGAAGCGACCCGCGCGGAGATGATCGCGCAGACCGGCCTGGTACCGCTGCGCACCGTCAGCGGTCTCGCCGCACTGGAGCAGGCGCTTGCGCTGGACGTGCCGCAGGTGCTGGTTGCCGAGGGAGCGATCGCGCGCTTCATGGCCGGGCTCACGCATGTGCCGGCCGCACCGTCGGCAACCGCGGGCTCGGCAGGCACGCTTTCCGACGAGCTGCGCGACAAGGCCGTGCGCTATTTCGTCCGCCTGCTGGCCGGCACGCTCAAGCGGCCGGCCGAGAGCATCGACGCGAAGGCGCGGCTGGAAGCCTACGGCATCGATTCGATCCTGGTGATGGAACTGACCCGTTCGCTGGAACAGGTGTTCGGGCCGCTGTCCAAGACCTTGCTGTTCGAATACCAGACCATCGCCGACGTCGCCGGACATTTCCTCGACGAGCATCGTGACCGCCTGAGCGAAGTGCTGGGCGAGAACGCGCAGGACGCTGCGGTAACAGTCGCGCCGCGGCATGCCGCCGAACCTGTGCAGGCACCGGCGTCGCTCCGCCCTCGCTTCGGCACGGAGCAGGGCACGCGCGGTGACGTGGCGAGGGTGGTGCCGGATGCTTCCGCGAACACCGTCGGCGAGATCGCCATCATCGGCGTGGCCGGGCGCTATCCGCAGGCCGCCGATCTCGAAGCCTTCTGGGCGAACCTGAGCCAGGGCAAGGACAGCATCACCGAGATTCCGCCCGAACGCTGGGACTACCGCGATTACTACGACGCGGACCGCGACGCGCCGGGCAAGACCTACGGCAAGTGGGGCGGCTTTATCGACGGCGTGGACCGCTTCGATCCCTTGTTCTTCAATATCTCCCCGCGCGAAGCGGAATTGATGGATCCGCAGGAGCGGCTATTCCTCGAATGCGTGCACGCGACGCTGGAGGATGCGGGCTACACGCGCGACAACGTGGCCGAAGACGGCAACGTCGGCGTGTTCGCCGGTGTGATGTACGAGGAGTACCAGCTCTACGGCGCGCAAGAGCAGGCCCGCGGCAACAACCTCGCGGTGTTCAACAGCCCCGCGTCGGTGGCCAATCGCGTCTCTTACTTCTGCAACTTCAACGGCCCGAGCCTGGCGCTGGACACCATGTGCTCGTCGTCATTGACGGCGATCCATCTGGCTTGCCAGAGCATCCAGCGTGGCGACTGCGCGGTGGCGTTGGCGGGCGGCGTCAACGTCTCGATCCACCCGAACAAATACCTGATGCTGGCCCAGGGTCGCTTTATCTCGGGCAAGGGCCGCTGCGAGAGTTTCGGCGAGGGCGGCGAAGGCTACGTGCCGGGTGAGGGCGTCGGTGCCGTGTTGTTGAAGTCACTGGCACAAGCGAAGGCCGATGGCGACCACATCTACGGCGTGATCCGCGCCACTGCGGTCAACCACGGCGGCAAGACCAACGGCTACACGGTGCCGAACCCCAACGCGCAGGCGCGGGTGGTCGAGCGCGCGTTGCGCCGGGGTGGTGTCGATGCGCGTGCGATCAGTTACATCGAGGCACACGGCACGGGCACCAGTCTTGGCGATCCGATCGAGATCGCAGGGCTAGCCAAGGCCTTCCGCCACTGGACGCGGGACACGGGCTACTGCGCGATCGGTTCGGCGAAGTCGAACATCGGTCATTGCGAGAGCGCGGCGGGTATCGCCGGCATCACCAAGGTGCTGCTGCAACTGAAGCATCGGCAGTTGGCGCCGAGCCTGCATTCGGCCGTGTTGAATCCGAATATCGATTTCGACACCACGCCGTTCGTGGTGCAGCAGGAACTGGCCGCATGGCCGCGGCCGGTGATCGATGGCCACGAACGGCCGCGCATTGCAGGCATCTCCTCGTTCGGCGCAGGCGGTGCGAACGCCCACGTGGTGATCGAGGAATACACGGCGCCGGTTCTGGCGACAGCGACGGGGCCGGCCCTGGTGGTGTTCTCGGCCCGGCACGAGGATCGCCTGCGCGAGCAGGCCGAACGCCTGCTCGCCGCCATCGAAGTGAATCCGGAGCTGCCGCTGCACGACCTGGCGTACACGCTGCAGGTCGGCCGCGAAGCGATGGACGAACGCCTCGCGCTGCTGGTCCATTCGCTGGACGAACTGCGCGCGAAGCTCACCGCCCACCTCGCAGGGGACACGGCGATCGACGGCGTTTACCGCGGACAGGTACGCCGCAACAAGGAAGCCTTGTCGGCCTTCGCCGGCGATGACGACGTGGACGCCATCGTCGATGCGTGGATCGCCCGCGGCAAATTCGGCAAGTTGCTGGACCTGTGGGTGAAGGGCCTCGCGATCGACTGGCGACGCCTGCGCGGCGACACGCCAGTGCGGCGCATCAGCCTGCCGACCTATCCGTTCGCCCGCGAGCGCTACTGGATCCAGACCGGTGATGTGCGGCCGGCCATGGCCGCCGCGGCCGGCACCAACCTGCATCCTCTGCTGCAGCGGAACACCTCGGATATCGAAGGGCCGCGCTTCAGTGCCCGCTTCAGCGGCCATGAATTCTTCTTCGCCGACCACGTAGTGCGTGGCACGCGGATGCTGCCGGGGGTCGCTCAGCTGGAGATGGCTCGACGGGCAATCATCGAGGTCGCCGGTGCGGGCTTCGAGCCGTGCCTGAAGAACGTGTCATGGATGCGGCCGATCGTCGCCGGTTCCGAAGGCATCGCGCTGCATGTCTCGCTGTATCCGGAGGCGGACGGTGCCATCGGCTTCGAGATCCACGGCGATGACGACGAAGGCCTCATCTACGCGCAAGGCACGGCTTTCGATGGACACGCCGCGGAAGCGGTGGCGGGTCACGACCTGGCCGCATTGCGTCAGTCGTGCACCTCGACGCATACGACGGAGGAATGCTACGCGGCGTTCTCGCGCATGGGCCTGAACTACGGCCCTGCCTTCCAGGGCGTACGCGAACTCCACACCGGTGCAGGACGCGTGCTCGCACGCATCGCCGTGCCCACAGCGGCGCCCGCCGACGGTTACGAGTTGCATCCCAGTCTGCTCGACGCCGCGTTCCAGGCCACGTTGGGCTTGCAATTTCCCGTGTCCGCGGCGGCGGTGCCGCAGGTGCCGTTCGCCCTCGGCGGCCTGCGCGTGTTGCGTTCGTGCGCGGACGTTGCATGGGCCGTGGTTCGTTACAGCAACGGCAGCAGCGCACGCCAGACCGTACCGAGACTCGACATCGACCTCTGCAACGAGCTGGGCGCCGTCTGCGTGCGCCTTACCGAAGTCGCTCTGCGCGCGATGGCGGCCGAGGCCAGCGAGCCCGCCACACCCCGCACCTTGCTGCTGGAACAAGCATGGACGGTGAAGGCGGCGCAGGCCGTTATCGGCGAACCGTTGGCGAGTCACCTCGTGATGGCCTGTGGCGTCGACATGGGTAACGCCATGCACGGACTGCCCGGTGCAACGCTGGTCGTTGCTTCCGTGGACGGCGGCTTGGCGGCGCGTTTTGAAGCGGCGGCAGCCATGCTGCTCGAACGACTGCAGTCGCTGACGACGCAAGCCGGCATGCACCGCGTGCAGCTGGTGGTGCCATCCGAGGGCGACAACCGACCGATGGCCGGCCTGCTCGGCATGCTGCGCACAGCTGCATTGGAAAACCCGCGCATCCTCGGCCAGCTGGTCGCGGTGGAATCCGGACAGGACGTGGCGGCGGCGCTGCTGGAAAACCGCGACGATGACGCACGTCACGTGCGCTACGTCGGCGGCGAACGCCAGGTCGCGAGCTGGGCGGAATGCCCGCCTGCGGCAGCCGTATCGCCATGGAAGGATCATGGCGTCTATCTCGTTACCGGCGGCGCCGGCGGGCTCGGCTCGATCTTCGCCGAGGCGATCGCCCGCGAAGTGCGCAACCCGGTGCTGGTGTTGACTGGCCGATCGACGCCTGACGAGCGCATCCTGGCTACGATCCGCCGCCTGGAGGCGCTCGGTGCGGTGGTGCGCTATCACGTCATCGACGTCGCCGATGTTGATGCGTTGACCGGCGTGGTGCGCGGCATTCCCGAGGAATTCGAAAGCCTCGACGGCGTCGTCCATGCTGCGGGCGTGCTGCGCGACGGCTACCTCGCGGGCAAGACCCGGCAACATCTGCGTGACGTGTTCGCCGCCAAGGTGGCGGGTACCTTGAATCTCGATGACGCTACCCGCGACATCCCCCTCGACTGTTTCGTCTGCTTCTCGTCGATCGCAGGTGCGGCCGGCAACGTGGGGCAGGCGGACTACGCCGCGGCCAACGCGTTCATGGATGCGTTCGCACAGGAGCGTGCCGACCGCGTGGTGCGCGGCGAGCGCCACGGCCGCACGTTGTCGGTGAACTGGCCGCTGTGGGCAGAGGGTGGCATGCGCGCCGATGAGGCGACCCGCGCCATGCTGGCGAGGCAGTGGGGCATGCATGCGATGGGCACAACGAATGGCGTGGAAGCGCTGCGCCGCGCGCTGGCGACGGGCCTGAGCCAGGTGCTGGTGATCGAGGGTGAGCCCGCGCGCATCCGCGAAGTATTCCTCGGCGCGCCGCGTATAGCAGCGACACCGGCATCGCGCTCGGTGGTGGCATCGGCCGATCCGTCTGCTCCCTCCACGCAAACGCTACGCGATCCGCTCAAGCGCGCGCTCACGGCGATGGTCTCGTCGCTGATCAAGGTGAAGCCGGAAGACCTCGACGGCGATACCTCGCTCAGCGAATACGGTTTCGATTCGATCTCGCTGACCGGCTTTGCCAACGCGCTGAACCGGCAGTACGGCCTTGAGCTGATGCCGACGCTCTTCTTCGAGTACCCCACGCTGGATGGCCTTGCCGGGTACCTGGAGCGCGAGCATCGCGATGTGCTGGCTGCGCGTTTCGCGGCGCCGGCCGTAGCGGCGCCCGTTCCGGCTTCGGTGGTACACGCGGCCAATGACGAATCCATTCCTGCATCCACCCGCGCACGCACTCGCCGCGGTTTCGCCGCCGCAGTAGTCGCGCCGTCGCCCACGGCGAAGGAACCGGTGGCGATCGTCGGCATCAGCGGCCGCTTTCCACAGGCCGAGGACATCGACGCGTTCTGGCGCAATCTGGCCGAGGGCCGCGACTGCATCGGCGAGTTGCCCCCCGCGCGGGCGGACTGGCTGGCGTGGCATGGCGAACGCTCGCCGGCAGGGCACGCGGCGCGTGCCGTGCGCGGCGGCTTTATCGACGGCGTGGACGAGTTCGATCCGGCGTTCTTCGGCATCTCGCCGAAGGAAGCCGAGCTGATGGATCCGCAGCAGCGGCTGATGATGATCCACGTGTGGAAGGCGCTGGAGGACGCGGGCTATGCCGCCTCTGCGCTGGCGGGCAGCGACCTTGGCCTCTACGTGGGCACCATGCCCAGTGGCTATGCCACGCTTGCCAGCCGCGCCGGTGCGGCGATTGAAGGGTATTCGTCAACCGGCACGGTGGCCTCGGTCGGTCCCAACCGGATGAGCTACTTCCTCGGCGTACATGGGCCGAGCGAGCCGGTGGAAACCGCGTGTTCGAGCTCGCTGGTCGCGCTGCGCCGCGCGGTGCTCGCGCTCGAGCGCGGGGATTGCGCGATGGCCGTTGCGGGCGGCGTCAACACCATCGTCAATCCCGAATTGCATATCAGCTTCGAGCGGGCCGGCATGCTCAGCGAGGATGCCCGCTGCAAGACCTTCTCGGCCGACGCCAATGGCTACGTGCGCAGTGAAGGCGTGGCGATGCTGGTGTTGAAAAAGCTCTCCGACGCCGAGCGCGACGGTGACCATATCTACGGCCTGGTGCGCGGCACCGCGGAGAACCACGGCGGCCGCGCCAACTCCCTCACGGCGCCGAATCCCGCGGCGCAGGCGGCGGTGATCCGTCGCGCGCACGAGGTGGCCGGGATCGATCCGCGCACGGTGACCTATATCGAGGCGCATGGCACCGGCACGCCGCTAGGCGATCCGGTGGAAGTGAACGGCTTGAAGGCCGCCTTCCGCGAGCTTTACGTGGCGACCGGCGAGAGCAGTGTCGCCGCCGCGCACTGCGGGCTGGGTTCGGTGAAGACCAATATCGGCCATCTCGAACTCGCTGCGGGTGTTGCTGGCGTGGTGAAGGTGCTGTTGCAGATGAAGCACCGCACGCTGGTGAAGAGCCTGCATGCCGAGGTGCTCAATCCCTATATCGATCTGGCGGGCAGCCCGTTCCATGTGGTGACCGACGCCCGCGAGTGGACGGCGCTGCGCGATGCGCAGGGCCGTCCGGTGCCGCGGCGTGCGGGCGTGAGTTCGTTCGGCTTCGGCGGTGTCAATGCGCACGTGGTGCTGGAGGAGTACATCGCACCCGTGATGGACGTTGTCACCACCACCGGTCCGGTAGCCGTGCTGCTGTCCGCTCGCGATAGCGAGCGCTTGCACGAACAAGTACAACGCCTCGCCGACTTCGTCGCAGCGCCCGCGACGCCCGTCGCGCTGGCCGATCTTGGCTACACCTTGCAGACCGGTCGCGAGCCGATGGCGGAGCGCCTCGGCTTCGTCGCCACCTCGCTGGACGACCTGCATGGCAAGCTGGCGCGCTTTCTGGATGGCACCGGCGAAGCGCATCGCGGCAGGGCCGACAAACCACGGGATGCCGCCGGCGAAGGCATGGACGGCACGATCCAGGAGTGGATCGCGCAAGGCCGGCTGGATGCGCTGGTGGGACTGTGGGTGCAGGGCCATGCCATCGATTGGCGCCGCCTGCACGCGGGTCGCACGCCGCGCCGCATCAGCCTGCCGACGTATCCGTTCGCCACGGAGCGGTACTGGGTGTCGCCGGACGCGGGCGCGTCACGCGCAAGCGCGGCGGTGCTGCATCCGCTCGTACAGAACAATACGTCGACGCTGGCAGGACCGCGCTTCAGCAGCCGCTTCGGCGGGAACGAGATCGTGCTTGCCGACCATCGCGTCGGCGGCCGCGCGGTGTTGCCTGGAGTTGCCCAGTTGGAAATGGCCCGCTTCGCAGTGGGCACGGCGATGGAGTCCGGCGCCACGCTGCATCTGAAAGATGTCGCATGGATGCGGCCCGTGATCGCCGGCGACGAGGGCGTGGCACTGCACCTGTCGCTGTATCCGGAAGACGGCGGCAAAGTCGCTTATGAACTTCATGCCGACGATGACACGGGTCTGGTCTACGGCCACGGTACGGTCAGCACGATGGCCAGCGGGCCGGCTCCGGTTGCCCATGACATGGTGGCCTTGCGCGCACGCTGCGCGTCGCGGCATTTCGACGCCGCGACGTGCTATGCCGTGTTCGACGCGATGGGTCTGGGCTATGGCGAAGGCTTCCGTGGCCTGGTCGAACTGTTTGCCGGTGACGGCGTAGCGCTCGCCAGGCTTGCATTGCCGGAAGCCTGGCGGACCGAAGGGAGCGCCTATGCATGGCCACCGGGTATGCTCGATGCGGCCCTGCAGGCATCCATCGGCCTGTACCTCGGCGCAGGCGGCGACACGCCGCCGCTGATGCTGCCGGTATCGCTGGCGGCGCTCGACGTGCTGGGGCCGTGCGCGAACGCGATGTGGGCAGTGGTGCGGCAGGGCGACGTCACCGGTGAGGTGGACATCGATCTGTGCGGCGACGATGGCGTGCCGTGCTTGCGCTTCCGCAAGCTCACCTTCCGCAGCGCGGAGCCGGGCGTTTCCGCGCCTGTTCCAGCAGCGATCGATCATGCGCTGGAGCCCCCCGCCAGCGACATCCTTCCCGAAGCAGGGCCTGCCGTCGCGATGGCGAGCAGGGCCGAGGATGACGACGGTTTCCTGGAGCGCGCCACGCGCCACTTCGAACGATTTCTGTCGACCGCACTGAAGCTGCCCCTGCAGCGGATCGATCGCCGCGCGCGCATGGAGACCTACGGCATCGACTCGCTGATGGTGCTCGACCTGACGCGCTCGCTGGAGAAAACCTTCGGCCCGCTGCCGAAGACGCTGTTCTTCGAATACCAGACCCTGGCGGACCTGGCGGCCTACTTCGCACGGCAGCATCGCGAGGCGCTGGCGGCATTGCTCGGCGAACGGCGAAGCGTGGCCGCCGTCGCGTTGTCGCCGGTCGCAACGAAGGTCGAGAAGGCGAGCTCCTTGCACCCGGCAAGTCGGGCGCGTTACGACATGCGCAGCCGCGCCGACAGGGCAGGCGGCGAAGATGCCGGTGCCATCGCCATCATCGGCGTGGCCGGACGCTATCCGCAGGCCGCCGATCTCGAAGCCTTCTGGGCGAACCTGAGCCAGGGCGTCGACAGCATCACCGAGATACCCGTCGACCGCTGGGATCACGCGCTTTACTTCGACGAGGATCGCAACGCGCCGGGCAAGACCTACGGCAAGTGGGGCGGTTTCCTTGACGGCGTGGACCGCTTCGATCCCTTGTTCTTCAATATCTCGCCGCGCGAAGCGGAGTTGATGGATCCGCAGGAGCGGCTGTTCCTCGAATGCGTGCACGCGACGCTGGAAGATGCGGGCTACACGCGCGACAACGTGGCCGAGGGCGGCAACGTCGGCGTGTTCGCCGGTGTGATGTACGAGGAATACCAGCTCTACGGTGCGCAGGAGCAGGTGCGCGGCAAGCCCCTGGCGGTGTCGGGCCATCCGGCGTCCATCGCCAATCGCGTCTCTTACTTCTGCAACTTCCGCGGCCCGAGCCTGGCGTTGGACACCATGTGCTCGTCGTCATTGACGGCAATCCATCTGGCTTGCCAGAGCATCCAGCGCGGCGACTGCGCGGTGGCGTTGGCGGGCGGCGTCAACGTGTCGATCCACCCGAACAAATACCTGATGCTGGCCCAGGGTCGCTTTATCTCGGGCAAGGGCCGCTGCGAGAGCTTCGGCGAGGGCGGCGAAGGCTACGTGCCGGGCGAGGGTGTGGGGGCGGTGCTGTTGAAATCGCTGGCCCAGGCCCAGGCCGATGGCGACCACATCTACGGTGTGATTCGCGCCACCGCGGTCAACCACGGCGGCAAGACCAACGGCTACACGGTGCCGAACCCCAACGCGCAGGCGGAAGTGATCGAGCGCGCCCTGCGCAAGGGCGGCGTGGATGCCCGTCATATCAGCTATATCGAAGCGCATGGCACGGGCACCAGCCTGGGCGATCCGATCGAGATCGCCGGTTTGTCGAAGGCCTTCGGTCATTGGACGCAGGACAAGGGCTACTGCGCGATCGGTTCGGCAAAATCGAACATCGGTCATTGCGAGAGCGCGGCGGGTATCGCCGGCGTCACCAAGGTGCTGCTGCAACTGAAGCATCGGCAATTGGCGCCGAGCCTTCATTCGGCCGTGTTGAATCCGAATATCGATTTCGACACCACGCCGTTCGTAGTGCAACAGGAACTGGCCGCATGGCCGCGGCCGGTGATCGATGGCCGCGAACGCAGCCGCATCGCTGGTATCTCGTCCTTCGGTGCGGGCGGTGCGAATGCCCACGTGCTGATCGAGGAATACGTCGAAACGGTTGCGAATGCGCAGGAAAGCGGCCCCGCGATCGTGCCGCTGTCGGCGCGCGACGAGGACCGGCTGCGCGAACAGGTGCAGCGGTTGCTCGCAGCGATCGAGGCGAATCCGACGCTTCCGTTGCACCATCTTGCGTACACGCTGCAGGTCGGTCGCGAAGCGATGGACGAACGTCTTGCGCTGCTGGTGCATTCGCTGGACGAACTGCGCGACAAGCTGGCGGCCTGGCTCACCGGCGAGACCGCTATCGACGAGTTGTACCAGGGCCAGGCCAAGCGCAATCGCGATGCCCTGGCTGAGCTGACCGACGATGCCGATATGGACGGCACGGTGCGGGCCTGGCTGGTCAAGGGCAAGCATGGCAAGTTGCTCGCGCTGTGGACGAAGGGCCTGGCATTCGACTGGCGCAGCCTGCATGGCGACCGCCATGCGCGCCGCGTCAGCCTGCCGAGCTATCCGTTCGCCCGTGAGCGCTACTGGCTTCCTTTGGGTACGGCGCCGTCGGTCGCATTACCCGCCGCGGCGCTACATCCGCTGCTGCACCGGAATACCTCGACGTTCGCCCTGCAGCGCTTCAGCTCGCACTTCACGGGCCGCGAGTCCTTTCTTGCCGATCACGTGGTGCGTGGCAGCTGCGTGCTGCCCGGCGTCGCGCAACTGGAGATGGTGGTTCGGGCCGTCCGTGAGGCGCTGGATGGCGACGAGCCACTGAGGCTGGTGGACGTGGCGTGGCAGCGACCGGTGGTGGTCGATGCGGATGGGTTGGACGTGCACGTCGGCTTGCTGCCGCAGGACGATGGCGCGATCCGCTTCGAGATATTCCATGACGAAGCCATGGTGTGCGCCGAAGGTTCGGTTGAGCTCGTCGCGGCAGGCGAAACGCTGGCGGCATACGACATCGATAGCTTGCGGCAGGCATGCGATGCGCTGCGGCTGGATGCGGCGCAATGCCACTCGGCCTTCGAGCGCATGGGATTGGCCTATGGACCTTCCCTGCGAGCATTGGCGGAGATTTTCGTGGGAGCAGGGCAGGCCCTGGCCCGCATCGCACTGCCGGCCGGCATAAGTCTGGAAGGTTATGCCTTGCATCCGAGCCTGCTGGACGCGGCGCTCCAGGCCACCCTCGGATTGGCGTCGCCCGCGGGCGACACGCTCTGGTTGCCCGCGACGCTCGCCTCGCTGGACATCCATGCCGCATGTACCGCGCGCATGTGGGCCGTGGTGAAGCAGCGTGTTGAGCACGACGCGGCACGACGGACCTTCGATATCGACCTGTGCGACGAAGCAGGCAGGATCTGCGTTCGCTTCGGCGGATTGGTTCTGCGACAGGCAGCGTCCGCCGTGAGCGAAACAGCGCAGGTTCTCCTGGCAACGCCTGCATGGCAGGTCCGGAAGGTCTCCGGTGTCACGGCAGGCATTGCAGCGAAACATGCCGTACTGCTCTGCGGCCTCGCGCCGTCGGAGCTGGAGCAGGTGCGCACGGCGACGACGTTCGCCGACGCGACGAGCATCGCTATTGGTGACGATCTCGTGCAGGCCTACGAAGCGGCGGCCACCGCGCTGCTCGAAATACTCCGCGCATGGGCCACCGAGCCCGGCCCTTGCCTGGTGCAGGTGGTCGTGCCCATGCGGGGCGCCGGCCAGCTTATGGCGGGACTGGAAGGCATGCTGCGCACGGCGCGGCTGGAGAACCCGGGTATCCGCGGGCAGGTGATCTGCGTCGAGGCGGGGCAGGACGTGGCGCGCACGCTCGCGGAAAACAGCGGCGACGACGCCGTATCGATCCGCTACGCGGATGGCGTGCGCCAGGTGGCGGCGTGGGTGGAAGCGGCGCCGGCGCTGGATGCGGTGTCGCCGTGGAAGGCGGGTGGCACCTACCTCATTACCGGTGGGGCCGGCGGCCTCGGCCTGATCTTCGCCCGCGACATCGCGCGGCGAGCGCCGGGTGCGATCCTGGTGTTGACCGGCCGTTCGCCATTGAACGGCGCGACGCAGGCCGCTCTCGACGAACTCGCTGCGCTTGGTGCGCAGGCACGTTATCGCCCGCTCGACGTGGGCGATCGCGAAGCCGTGCTGGCATGCGTGCGCGAGATCGCCGACGCCGATGGGCTGGATGGCATCGTGCACAGCGCAGGTGTGCTGCGCGACGGTTTCATTCTGCGCAAGACGCGTGACGATCTGCGCGACGTGCTGCGTGCGAAGGTCGCCGGCACTTTGTACCTGGACGAGGCGAGCCGCGAGCTCGCCCTCGACGCTTTTATCGTGTTCTCGTCTCTCGCCGGCGCGATCGGTAACGTGGGGCAGGCCGACTACGCGGCGGCGAACGCGTTCATGGATGCCTTCGCTCACCAGCGCAACACGCTGGTCGCGCAGGGTCAACGCCGTGGTCGCACGCTGTCGGTGAACTGGCCGTTGTGGGAGCAGGGCGGCATGCGGGTCGATGCCGCCACGCGGCGCCACCTATGGCAGGAAAAGGGCATGACGCCGCTGGCGACAGCCGACGGCTGCGACGCCCTGGCCTGCGCCTGGTCGCTGGATTCGCCGCAGGTGCTCGTCGTGGCAGGTGACCCGGAACGGCTGCGGGCGGAAGTCCTGGGCGTGGCGCCGATGGTGGCGGCTCGCGCGCCGGATCGCATCGAACAGCGCAGAGCGCCTGCGCCGGAACGACAAGCGGAAAGCCTCGACGCGACGGCGGACGATCTGCGCGAACGCAGCGTGCGCCACCTGGTACGCCTGCTGTCAACCACGCTGAAGCTGCCGCCGCAGCGGATCGACGCCGAGGCGCGGCTGGAGACCTATGGCATCGATTCGGTGATGACGCTGGACCTGACCGCGCGGCTGGAGCAAGCCTTCGGCCCGCTGCCGAAGACGCTGTTCTTCGAATACCAGACGATCGCCGCGCTGGCGGATTATTTCCTGCAACACCATCGCGCGGCGCTCGCCGGGCTGCTCGGCGAAAGTGTCGCCGCGCCTGCGTCCACCGTTGCGGTGTCTGCACCGACGGCACCGGTCGCCACCAGCCGTCTGCGCGCGCGCTTTGCCGCCCGGGCCGACACGCCCGAGGACGGCATCGCCATCATCGGTGTCGCCGGCCGTTACCCGCAGGCCCGCAACCTCGAAGAGTTCTGGGCGAACCTGAGCCAGGGCAAGGACAGCATCACCGAAATCCCGCGCGATCGCTGGGATCACTCGCTGTACTTCGATGCGGATCGCAACGCGCCGGGCAAGACCTACGGCAAATGGGGCGGCTTTATCGACGGCATCGACCGCTTCGATGCGCGCTTCTTCAATATCTCGCCGCGCGAAGCGGAGCTGATGGATCCGCAGGAGCGGCTGTTCCTCGAATGCGTGCACGCCGCGCTGGAAGACGCGGGCTATACGCGCGACAACGTGGCCGAGGACGGCGACGTGGGTGTGTTCGCCGGCGTGATGTACGAGGAATACCAGCTCTACGGCGCGCAGGCGCAGGCGCACGGCCGTTTCGTTGCCGCGCCGGGCAGCCCGGCCTCGATCGCCAATCGGATCTCCTATTTCTGCGACTTCCACGGCCCGAGCCTGGCGCTGGACACCATGTGCTCGTCGTCGTTGACGGCGATCCACCTGGCCTGCGAGAGCCTGTCGCGCGGCGGCTGCGCCGTGGCCATCGCCGGCGGCGTCAACCTGTCGGTGCATCCGAACAAATACCTTGTGCTCGCCCAGGGCAAGTTCATTTCGGCCAAGGGCCGCTGCGAAAGCTTCGGCGAAGGCGGCGAAGGCTATGTGCCAGGCGAGGGCGTGGGCGCGGTGTTGTTGAAACCGTTGGCGCGAGCCAAGGCCGATGGCGACCACATCTACGGTGTGATCAAGGCCAGTGCGGTCAACCACGGCGGCAAGACCAACGGCTATACGGTGCCGAATCCGAATGCGCAGGCGAAGGTGGTCGAGCGCGCCTTGCGCGCCGGTGGCATCGATGCGCGGCACGTCAGCTATATCGAGGCGCATGGCACGGGCACCAGCCTGGGCGATCCGATCGAGATCGCCGGCCTGGCGAAAGCCTTTGGCCATTGGACGCAGGACCGGGGCTACTGCGCGATCGGCTCTGCGAAATCGAACATCGGCCACTGCGAAAGCGCGGCAGGCATCGCCGGACTGACCAAGGTGCTGCTGCAACTCAAGCATCGGCAGCTCGCACCCAGCCTGCATTCGGCAGTGCTGAATCCGAATATCGATTTCGCGGCTACGCCGTTCGTGGTGCAGCAGGAACTCGCGGCGTGGCCGCGGCCGGTGATCCATGGCCGCGAGCGGCCGCGTATCGCTGGCATTTCGTCCTTCGGCGCGGGCGGGGCGAACGCCCATGTGGTAGTCGAGGAATACATGTCGCCGGCCATGGCGCGCGCGTCGGCCGCTCCGGCGATGGTGCTGCTCTCTGCGCGCGACGAGGAACGCTTGCGTGCAAGGGCGCGCGAACTGCTTGCCTGCCTCGCGACGCCAGACATCGAACTGGCGGACCTCGCCTACACGTTGCAGGTCGGCCGCGAAGCCATGGACGAACGGCTCGCGCTGCTGGTGCATTCGCTGGACGAACTGCGCGTCCGACTGGCGGCGTACCTCGCCGGCGAAACGGCCGCTGAAGGTCTGTACCTCGGCCAGGTGCGGCGCGGTGCCGGCGCGCTCGCCGCGTTGGCGGGCGACGACGATATGGCAGGCACGCTGGCGACCTGGTTCGCCCGTGGCAAGTACGACCGCCTGCTCGACCTGTGGACGAAGGGACTGCACGTCGACTGGCAACGCCTCCACGGCGACAGCGAACACCCGCGCCGCATCAGCCTGCCCACCTATCCCTTTGCCGGCGAGCGTCACTGGTTCCCGATGGGCACGACGCCGCTGCCGTCGCGCGTCGAGTCCGCGAGCGTGCCGGAGACACCCGCCGCCGCCAGCGAGACGCTGTTGTTCCGGTCCGCATGGTCGGCCATCGCCAGCGAGCGATCGGGCGATGGTTTCGCCTCGCACTTCATTCTGTTGTGCGGCCTGGAAGACGGGCATGTGGCGCGTATCCGTGAGCGCTTCCCGCAGGCGACCTGCCTTGTCGCGCCGGCGGAAGCGGATCTTGCCGCGTCGTTCGAGTCGGCCGCGGCGACCTTGCTGGAGAAGCTGCAGGCGCTGAGCGCGCAGACGGGTCGGCACTTGATCCAGGTCGTGGTTCCGCGTGAAGGCGAGTGGCAGGCACTGGCGGGACTGGATGGCATGCTGCGCACCGCGCGCCTGGAGCATCCGCGCCTGGTCGGCCAGCTGATCGCGGTGGAGGCGGGGCAGGATCTGGTCCGGGTGTTGCAGGACGACGGCGAAGCGCAGCGTGTGCGCTATGTGCGCGGCGAGCGGCAGGCGAGTCATTGGGTCGAGGCGCGGCCCGCAACGCAGGCCGCCTCGCCATGGAAACAGCATGGTGTCTACCTGATCACCGGCGGTGCCGGCGGGCTGGGCCTGATCTTTGCCCGCGCGATCGCGCGCGAGGTGCGCAACCCGGTACTGGTGCTGACCGGTCGTTCGGCGATGGACGAGACCATCAAGGGACAGCTGCGCCAGCTCGAAGCGCTGGGCGCCGTGGTGCGCTATCACGCGGTAGACGTTGCCGACGCCGATGCGGTTGCTGCGCTGGTGCGCAGCATCCCGGAGGAATTCGAAAGCCTCGACGGCATCGTGCACAGCGCCGGTGTGGTGCGTGACAGCTTTCTGGTTGCCAAGACCCGCGACGAATTGCACGCGGTGCTGCGCGCCAAGGTGGCGGGTACGCTGAACCTCGACCGCGCCAGCCACGACATGGCCCTGGACACCTTTATCTGCTTCTCGTCCATCGCCGCCGTCACCGGCAGCGTGGGGCAGGCGGACTACGCGGCGGCGAACGCGTTCATGGACGCCTTTGTCCACGAGCGCGCAGAGCGGGTGCTTCGGGGCGAACGCCGTGGACGCACGCTGTCGATCGACTGGCCGCTATGGGCCGAGGGCGGCATGCAGGTGGACGCGGCCACGCGGACGATGATGAGCCAGCAGCTTGGCATGCATCCGCTGTCCACCGAAGACGGCTTGCAGGCCTTGCGTGATGCGTGGGCTAGCGACGCCAGCCAATGGCTGGTGGTCTCCGGCGACGCACAGCGCATCCGCGAGGCCGTGCTGGGCGCGACCTCACAGGCGGCGGTCGAACGGCCTGGGGTGTCGACGGACGACGCGGACAGGGGGACGTCGTCGCGCGAGGCGGTGTGGCAATCGCTGGCGACCCTCGTGTCGTCGCTGATCAAAGTGAAGCCGGAAGACCTCGACGGCGAAACGACGTTCAGCGAATACGGCTTCGATTCGGTGTCGCTGACCGAATTCGGCAACGCCTTGAATCAGCGTTACCAGCTCCGGCTGACGCCGACGGTGTTCTTCGAACATTCCACGCTGGACGGTCTGGTCGATCACCTGGTGGATGAGCAGGGCGTGGTGCTCGCGCCGCCGCCGGTGCGGACCGGTGTCGTGGCTAGCCCTTCCATCGTGCCGGTGCGCGAGCCCTCGCCTGCAGATACGCCGGCGCCCGCGCCGGCCGCCGATGAGCCCATCGCCGATGAGAGCAGCGCCGATGAGAGCAGCACCGACGAGCCCGTTGCGATTGTCGGCATCAGCGGCCGCTTCCCGCATGCGGCAGACATCGATGCGTTCTGGCAGAACCTGCGCGACGGCCGCGACTGCATCGACGAGATTCCGCCCGCGCGCTGGGACTGGCGCAGCCTGCATGGCGATGCGGGCCGGGAAGCGCATCGGACCCATATCATCTGGGGCGGCTTTATCGACGGTGTCGATGAATTCGATCCGATGTTCTTCGGCATCTCGCCGAAAGAAGCCGAGCTGATGGATCCGCAGCAGCGGCTGATGATGATCCATGTGTGGAAGGCGCTGGAAGATGCCGGTTATGCCGGCAGCGCGCTGGCGGGCAGCGATACGGCTATCTACGTCGGCACTGGCGCCACCGGTTACGGCCGGCTGGTCGACCGCGCGGGACTGGGGGGCGAAGCCTATGCCTCGACCGGTGGCGTGCCGTCGGTCGGACCCAACCGGATCAGCTTTCTGTTCGATTGGCATGGTCCGAGCGAGCCGGTGGAAACGGCCTGTTCCAGTTCGCTGATCGCGCTGGCGCGCGGCGTCGCCGCCATCCGCCGGGGCGATGCGTCGGTGGCTGTGGTCGGTGGCGTGAATACCATCGTGACGCCGGAGGCGCACATCAGCTTCAGCAAGGCGGGCATGCTGAGTGCGGACGGCCGCTGCAAGACTTTCTCGGCCGACGCCAATGGCTACGTGCGCGGCGAAGGTGTGGCGATGCTGGTGCTGAAGAAGCGCGCCGATGCCGAGCGCGACGGCGACCATATCTACGGCCTGGTGCGCGGCGTTGCGGAAAACCACGGCGGCCACGCCAATTCGCTGACCGCGCCGAATCCCACAGCGCAGGCCGAGGTGATCCGCAAGGCGCACCGGCAGGCAGGCATCGATCCGCGCACAGTGACTTATATCGAAGCGCATGGCACCGGCACGCGGCTGGGCGATCCGATCGAAGTGCAGGGCCTGAAGGCGGCGTTCGGCGGTGAGACGTTCGCCGCGCCGTACTGCGGGCTGGGTTCCGTGAAGACCAATATCGGCCACCTCGAACTCGCCGCAGGCGTTGCCGGCGTGGTCAAGGTGCTGTTGCAGATGAAGCACCGCACGCTGGTGAAGAGCCTGCACAGCGACCGGCTCAATCCCTATCTCGAACTCGACGGCAGCCCGTTCTACGTGGTGCGCGAGGCAGGAGAGTGGGCACCGTTGCGTGATGCGCGCGGCCATGTGCTGCCGCGTCGCGCGGGCGTCAGTTCGTTCGGCTTCGGCGGCGTGAATGCTCACGTCGTGCTGGAGGAATACCTGGCGCCGGCGACGGCCAGGGCATCGAGCGAAGGGCCGGTGGCCGTGCTTCTCTCGGCGCGCGACGAGGAACGGCTGCGCGAGCAGGTTCGCCTGCTGCTGGATTTTGTCACGAGCACCGACGTCGACCTGGCCGATCTCGCCTACACCTTGCAGCTGGGGCGCGAAACGATGGAGGCCCGGCTCGCAGTGGTAGTGCGATCGATGGATGAGTTGCGCGACCGCTTGCGCTCGATGGTCTCCGGCGACGGGAAGGAAGGGCGTATCCACCGCGGCGTGGCATCGCGTGGACGCCGGGATGCCGTGCACGACGCGCGGACCGTCGATGCCTGGATCGAGGCCCGCGATGTCGAGCCGCTGCTCGAGGCGTGGGTGCAGGGCCTGGCATTCGACTGGCGCCGGCTCTACGGGGCGCATACGCCGCGCCGCATCAGCCTGCCCACGTACCCGTTCGCACGGGGCCGCTACTGGGTGCCCGATGCCACGGTGCCGAGCCATGCTGAGGTGGCGGAGCCCGTCGCGAGTGGTCACGAATGGCTGCTGCTGCCGACCTGGCAGGTGGTCGAACCGAAGCTCGCGCCTATCGCGCAGAGCGGACGCAGCCTGATTGTCGGCGGTTCGCCGAAACAACGCGCCGCGTTGCTCGCCGCCTTGCCGGATGCGACGGCACTCGAGTGGCCCGCGCTGGCCAATATCGCGGCGATCGAGTACCGCTTGCGCGCCTCCGGCTCCTTCGGCCGGCTGGTCTGGCTGGCTGATGTCGATGAGGCCGATGTCGATGAGGCTAATGCTGATAAGGCCGATGACGACGAGTCGCTGATCGTGGCGCAGGAGCGGGGCGTTGTTGCAGGGTTCCGCCTTGTCAAAGCGCTGCTTGCGCTTGGCTTCGACCAGCGCGCGCTCGACTGGACTATCGTCACCGTGCAGACGCAGGCCGTGCACGGGTCCGACACCGTCGCGCCGCGGCATGCCGCCGTGCATGGTTTTGCCGGGGCAGTGGCGAAGGAGTTCGCCCATTGGCGCGTGCGCCTGCTCGATCTGCCGCGCGAAGGCGCATGGCCAGTCGACACGATGTGTCGCGTGCTCGATGAGCATCGCGGCGCCACGCTGGCATGGCGCGGTGGTCAGTGGTTCAGGCAGGTGCTGTCGCGCATGGCTGCGGCCTCGGTCGAGGGCGCGTTGCCGTATCGCGAGGGCGGCGTCTATATCGTCGTCGGCGGTGCGGGCGGGATCGGCCAGGCCTGGAGCGAACACATGATTCGCTCGCACCGCGCGCGGATCGTGTGGCTCGGGCGCCGGGCCGAAGACGATGCCATCACGCAGGCGCGGAACCGGCTGGGCGCGCTCGGTCCGGCGCCGCTCTACATCGCCGCCGATGCCTCTGACCGTGTGGCGCTGGAGCGTGCCCGCGAAGAGGTGCTCGCGCGCTACGGAACGATTCATGGCGTGGTGCACGCGGCGATCGATCTGCTCGACAAGAGCGTCGCGCAGATGGATGAGGAACGCCTGCGCGCGGGATTGTCGGCCAAGGTCGTTGCCAGCGTGCGGATCGGTCAGGTGTTCGGCGCTTTGCCGCTGGACTTCATGCTGTTCTTCTCGTCGCTGGCCGGCTTCGTCCGCGCAGCGGGGCAGGGCAACTACGCGGCCGGTTGCACCTTCAAGGATGCTTACGCCCTGCATCTGGCCAAGTGCCTGCCGTATCCGGTGAAGGTCATCAACTGGGGCTACTGGGGCAGTGTCGGCGTGGTCGCTTCGAACGACTACCGCGAACGCATGGCACGGCAAGGCATCGGCTCGATCGAGCCTGCGGAAGGCATGCAGGCGCTCGACCGCTTGCTGCGTTCGCCGGTGCCACAACTCGGTTTCCTGAAGGCGACGCGTGAGGATGTACGCGGCGGCGTGTTCGACCTGGTCGGCGACGCGCGTGTGCGCCTGCTTCCCGCCCGTTTCGACTCACTGGCTCAGACGCTGGCCCAGGGCGCCGCGCCAGTGTTCCCGGGCGACGCCGCACAGCTTGCGGCGGAGGGCAGGGAGATCGACCGCCTTGCGCTGGCGATCCTGCGCGGTGAATTGCAGGCGCTCGGCTTGACGGATTCCGCGCTTGTCGCTTCTCGGCATGCGCGCTGGCTGCAGCACAGCCTGCGCTGGATCGCGGAAACGCCTGGGGCCACCGCGCCGTCGCTCGATCACGCCTGGGCGACGTGGAACGAGCGCAAGACAGCGTGGCAAGGCACGGGCCACGTACGCCAGGCCCAGGTAACGCTGGTGGACACGATGCTTCGCGCGCTGCCTGCGATTCTGCAGGGCCGCGTCGAGGCCACGGCGGTGATGTTCCCGGACTCCTCCATGCGGCTGGTCGAAGGCGTGTATCAAGGCAATGCGGTTGCCGATCACTTCAACGACGTGCTGTGCGACGCTGTATGCGCTTTCGTCGCGGCGCGCATCGCGCGCGATCCGGCGGCGCGGATCCGCATCGCCGAGATCGGTGCCGGCACCGGCGGCACCAGCGCAAGGGTGATGGCGCGGCTCGCGCCCTATACGGAGCACATCGGGGAATACTGCTACACCGATCTGTCACGCGCGTTCCTGCTGCATGCCGAAGGCAAGTACGGTCCGCACTATCCGTATCTCTCGTATCGATTGCTCGATATCGGCAGCCCGCTGGAAGGGCAGGACGTCGAGGCGGGGACTTACGATCTCGCCATCGCCACTAATGTGCTGCACGCCACCAAGGACATTCGCGAGAGCCTGCGCAATGCCAAGGCCCTGCTTGGCGCGAATGGCCTGCTGGTGCTCAACGAACTGGCGAGCTGCGAACTGTGGTCGCACCTGACCTTCGGCCTGCTCGACGGATGGTGGCTGTACCAGGACGAAGCATTGCGTATCCCGGGCTGCCCGAGCCTGTCGCCGACTCGATGGAATGCGGTGTTGCGCGAGGAAGGCTATCGCCACGTGCATTTCCGGGCCGAACCGGCGCATGGCCTGGGCCAGCAGGTGATCGTGGCCGAGAGCGATGGCGTGAGTTTGCAGAAGCGGCCCCTGTTGGCGAGCGTGCCGGCGAGTGTGCATGCGCGCGTGGACACTCCCGCGGTATCGCGTCCCGTCGAAGCGGCCGCGGCACCGTTGCGCTCCAGCGCCGATGCGGCGTCGTTGCGCGAGCGCTGCCGTGCGCGGCTGGCGAAGCTTGTCGGCAAGGCCCTGAAGATGCCGGTGGGCGAGATCGACACCGCGCAGGGGTTGGACCGTTACGGCATGGACTCGATCCTGGTGTTGGAACTGACCAACGCCTTGCGCGCTGCGTTCGAAGAGATCGGCATCGAAGAGCGAGTCTCCTCGACTCTGTTCTTCGAGCATCCGACGATCGACGCGCTGGCCGATCACTTCGTCGCGATCGAGCCGGAGGCGATGGCGCGCTGGACGGATACGCACGTCACACCGCCGGTCCGCCGGCACCCGATGCTGCATCGGGATAGCTCCGACGCAACGGCGCGACGCCACAGCAGCCATTTTGACGGCGCGGAATTTTTCCTCGCCGACCATCGCGTGCACGGACGCCGCGTGCTGCCGGGCGTGGCGCAACTGGAAATGGCGCGCGCAGCGGCGCAGGGTGCGATGCCAACGTCGGCGCGCATTCGACTGGGGCAGATCGCGTGGGTACGGCCGGCAGTCGCGGATGAAAGCGGACTGTCGCTCAGCCTCACCCTGACACCGGAGCGGGACGGCGCGTTCGGTTTCGCCCTGCGCGGCGACGACGGGGCCGTCTACAGCCAGGGCATCGCGTCGCCGGACGCGACTCCGGTGGAAGCGGCTGGCCGTCATGACCTCGCCGCACTGCGCGCCCGCTGCGTGGTGGCCCACGTCGGCCACGAGCGTTGCTATGCGGTCTTCGACAGCAAGGGTCTGCAATACGGGCCGGCCTTCCGCGGCGTGGATGAGCTGTTGGTGGGCGAGGGTGAGGTGCTGGCGAGGATCTCGCTGCCGGCCGCCGTCGCTTCGTCGCTGCACGACTACGTGTTGCATCCCAGCCTGCTGGATGCCGCCTTGCAGGCCTCGTTGGGCTTGCATCTCGTGGCGCGTGGCGAGGACGGCATCGCGCTGGCCCTGCCGTTCGCGCTCGATGCCGTAAAGGTGTTTGCGCCATGCGTGGCCGAGATGTGGGTCTTTGTCCGCCATGCCGAAGGCACACCTGCCGGCGGCGACATCCATCAACTCGATATCGATCTCTGCGATGCGGACGGCGCCGTTTGCGTCCGTCTGGAAAAGCTCAGCCTGCGTTTCTTCCATCCGAAGTCATCACAACCGTCGTCACGTGAAACGAACACCGACCGGAACACAGCCGATATGAACGATTCCACGGGCATTACCTCTCACCACAGCCACGCCAACGGCGCGCTGCCGGCCACCGCTGTCCTGCGTGAGAAGAGCATTCTGCAGTTGAGGAAACTGATCAGCCGGCGCCTGTCGCTGCCGCTGGAGGCGATCGGGGCGAGCGTCGGTTTCGACGAATACGGTCTCGATTCGATTCTGGTGATGGAGCTGACCGACTCGTTGCGTGAAGTGTTCGGCATGGAGGCCATCGGCGCGACGCTGTTCTTCGAGCATCACGATATCGATGGACTGGTCGATCACTTCATGCGGACCGATGCGGACGCGCTGGCCCGTTGGACGGGCCTCGCCGCGACGCCGCCCGCCGTGCACGAGGCGCTGTCTGCGGCGGCAGTCCATGCGAGCGTGCCGGCGGCGGCGGAGGTGCTGCCGGTAGCAACCACCATCTCCAGTGTTCCTGCCGTAGCCGCGCCGTTCGACGTGGCGATCGTCGGCATGTCGGGCCGCTATCCCGGCGCGAACGATGTTCACCAGTTCTGGGACAACCTCGCCGCCGGACGCCACAGCGTGACGGAAGTGCCCACGGAGCGTTGGGAGCATGGCCGCTTCTTCGACGAGCGCAAGGGCCAGCCAGGCAAGACGTACACGCGCTACGCCGGACTGCTGGACGACGTACAGGGCTTCGATCGCCTGTTCTTCAACATTGCGCCGGCCGAGGCGCGCCTGATGAGCCCGCAGGAGCGGTTGTTCATGCAGGAGGTGCACGCGAGCATCGAGGACGCGGGCTACACCGCCGCCAACCTCGGTGCGACGCGCAAGATCGGTGTCTTCGTCGGCGTCACCAATGAGCACTACGCCACCGGTACGCGCTTCTGGTCGATCGCCAACCGTATTGCGCACCTGTGCAATTTCCAGGGGCCGAGCCTGGCAGTCGATACCGCCTGCTCGTCGTCGCTGACCGCCATCCACCTGGCGATCGAAAGCCTGCGCAGCGGCGACAGCGAGGTGGCGATCGCGGGTGGTGTGAACCTGATCGTCGCGCCTACCCAACTGATCGATCTGGCCTCGATGGCGATGCTTTCCGCCGACGACAAGTGCAAATCCTTCGCGGCCGGAGCCGATGGATTTGTCGACGCCGAAGCGGTGGGCGCCTTCGTGCTCAAGCCGCTGCATCGCGCGATGGCCGATGGCGATCACATCTACGGCGTGATCAAGGGCAGCGCAATCAACTCGGGCGGCAAGACCCATGCCTACCTCGTGCCGAACCCGAACTTGCAGGCGCAATTAGTGACCGACGCGCTGCGCCGCGCCGGCGTCGATGCGCGCACCGTGAGCTATGTGGAAGCGCAGGGCACCGGCAGCCACCTGGGCGACTCCATCGAAGTGGCCGGCCTGGCCAAGGCGTTCCGCCAGTGGACGCAGGACCGCCAGTTCTGCGCGATTGGCTCGGCCAAGTCGAACGTGGGTCATAGCGAGAGCGCGAGCGGCTTCGTTGCGCTCAGCAAGGTGCTGATGCAGATGCAGCATCGGATGCTGGCGCCGAGCCTGCATGCGTCGACGCCCAACCCGGAAATCCGCTTCGCCGACACGCCATTCTTCGTGCAGCAGGCGCTCGCTCCGTGGCCGCGTCCGCAGCTCGACATCGACGGCCGCCGCCATGAGTTTCCGCGGCGTGCAGGCATTTCCTCGTTCGGCGCGGGCGGGGCGAATGCTCACCTGGTGATCGAGGAGTACGTCGAGCCGGCATCGCCGGGCCGCGTAGGCCAGCCAGCCGGTCCCGCCATGATCGTGCTTTCGGCGCACGATCCCGAACGCCTCAAGGCGCGTGCCGAGCGACTGGCGGCGGCGCTGGCTCCCGAGCGGCGCGCTACCGACATGGTGTTGGCGGACCTCGCCTACACCTTGCAGGTAGGGCGCGAGGCGATGGAGGAGCGGCTGGCCTTGCTGGTGGAATCGCTCGACGATCTGCACGCAAAGCTGACGGCGTTCGTCGCCGGCAGCAAGGACGTCGACGACCTTTATCAGGGCCAGGCGAAACGCAGCGCTTTCTCCGCGCTCGCTGACGACGAGGATATGCAGGTGACCGTGCAGGCCTGGGTCGCCAAGGGCAAGTACGGCAGGCTGCTGGATCTGTGGGTGAAGGGCTTCGCGTTTGACTGGAACGGGCTCTACGAGGGTGCGGTGCGGCCGCAGCGGATCAGCCTGCCGACCTATCCGTTCGCGCGCGAGCGGTGCTGGACGAACGTGCGCTATCCCGACGCACCGGAAGCGCTTCCGGCGACGGGGGCCGTGCGGACGAACGTTCCGGTTACCGTGGCGTGCGAGGTCCGGATGGCCGATCCCGCGCAGACCATGATGCGCATCTGGTGCGAGCTGCTGGGCCGCCCGTCGGTTGCTCTCGATGACGATTTCTTCGAGCTCGGCGGCCATTCCTTGCTGGCGACGCAGCTGGCCGTGCGGATTCGCGACGAGTTCGGGGTGGATCTGCCGGTAGGCACGATTCTCGAAGCGCCTACCGTGGACGCGCTCGTGCAGCACCTTGGCAAGCTCGCGCCGGCACCCGCTGCAGCAGAGTTTCCGCAGGCAGCGCCGGACACCTCAGCGGACATGGCGTTCCCGCTGTCGTTCGCGCAGCAACGGTTGTGGTTCCTCGATCAGCTGGAAGGGCATAACCCCACCTACAACATCCCCGCCGCGGTGCGCCTGAAGGGCAGGCTGGATGCTGCCGCGCTGGAGGGAGCCCTCAACGACGTTGTCGCCCGCCACGACGCTCTGCGCGCGCACTTCGGCAGCGTGGACGGTACGCCGCTGCAGTACATCGCCGCGCATCTGGAACTGCCGCTGGTGCTGCACGACCTGGGTGGCGTCGCGCCGAAGGAGCGCGAGGCGAAGACGCACTGGCTGATGCTCGACGAAGCGCGCACGCCGTTCGACCTGCAACGCGGCCCGCTCGTGCGCGGCAGCCTGCTGCGGCTGGCTGACGAGGAATATCTGCTGCTGTTGAGCATGCATCACATCGTCTCCGACGGCTGGTCCATGGGCATCCTCGTGCGCGAGCTCGGCGCCTTCTACGCCCATCGCAGTTTTGGCGCCGAGGTGGCGCTGCACGAGCTGCCGATGCGTTACGTCGATTTCGCCCGCTGGCAGCGCGAGTGGCTGAGCGGCGAGGTGCTGGAACGCCAGCTGGGTTATTGGAAGAAACAACTGGCCGGCAGTCCGACACTGCTGACCCTACCGACCGATCGTCCACGCCCGCTCACGCAGGGCCAGGATGGTGCCGCACTGGCCTACGCTCTCCCGGCCGAGCTTGGCGCGAAGCTGCATGCGCTGAGCCGCAAGTCGCAGGGCACCTTGTTCATGACCCTGTGCGCCGCCTTCAACGTGCTGCTGGCCCGCTATTCCGGCCAGACCGACATTTGCATCGGTACGCCGATCGCCAACCGCAACCGCAGCGAGATCGAAGACCTGATCGGCTTCTTCGTCAACACCCTGGTGCTGCGCACCCAGGTGGATATGCGCGCCGGATTTACCGATCTGCTCAAACAGGTACGCGCCGCCACGCTCGACGCCTACGCGCACCAGGACGTGCAGTTCGAACAACTGGTGGGCGCGGTGCAGCCCGAGCGCCATACCAGCTACTCGCCGCTGTTCCAGGTGATGCTCGTGTTGCAGAACTCGCCGCTCAACCTGGCGTTGCCGGGGCTGGAGCTGGAGCTGGTGCCGCACGAGACGGTGACCGCCAAGTTCGACATCACGCTGACACTGAGCGAAGGCCCGCAAGGCCTGTACGGCAGCTTCGAGTACAACACCGACCTGTTCGACCGCGCCACGATCGAGCGGATGGCTGGTCATTTCACGCATTTGCTGCAGGCGATCGTGGCCGAGCCGGAGCGCCCCGTAGGCGAGCTGAGCATGATGGGCGAGGCCGAGCGCCGGCATCTCGTCTACGGCTTCAACGACACCGCGAAGGTCTATCCGCGCGTGGGGCCGGACACGCACACGCTGCACCAGCTGTTCGAGGCGCAGGTGGCGCGCAGCCCCGACCATGCGGCGGTGGTGTATGAAGGCGCGTCGCTGAGCTATGCCGAGCTCAATGCGCGAGCCAATCGCCTGGCGCGTCACCTGCGCCGTCTCGGCGTGGGACCCGACGTGCTGGTCGGCCTGTGCACCGAGCGCTCGATCGAAATGATCGTGGGCCTGTACGCAATCGTGAAGGCTGGCGGCGCCTACGTGCCGCTGGACCCCACTTATCCGGCCGACCGCCTGGCGACCATCGTGGAGGATGCAGCTCCCGCCGCGATCCTCACCCAGCAGCACCTGCGCCATGCGGCGCCGTCAGTGCCCGGTGTGCCGGTGCTCTGCCTCGACGGCGACACCGGGATGTGGGCCGGCGAAGATGCCGGCAATCCCGTCAACGCTACGCAGCCGGGTCACCTGGCCTACGTGATCTACACCTCGGGTTCCACCGGCAAGCCCAAGGGGGTCGGCATCGACCACCGCGGCATCGTCAACCGCCTGCAATGGATGCAGGAGGCCTATCCGCTGACCGGCGCCGACCGCGTGCTGCAGAAGACGCCTTTCAGCTTCGACGTCTCGGTGTGGGAGTTCTTCTGGCCGCTGCTGGAAGGTGCCACGCTGGTCGTTGCCAAGCCCGGCGGCCACCAGGACGTGGCCTACCTGGCTGGCCTGATCGACGCCGAAGGCATCACTACCACGCACTTCGTGCCACCGATGCTCGAGGTCTTCCTCAACGAGGTGGAACCCGGCAGCGGGCGTTCGTTGCGCCAGGTGATGTGCAGCGGGCAGGCGCTGCCGTTGGATCTGCAGCAGCGCTTCTTCACCACCTGGGATCACGTGGAGCTGCACAACCTGTATGGCCCGACGGAAGCCTCGGTCGACGTCACCTACTGGCAGTGCCGCAAGGACAGCGCGCTGAACTGCGTGCCGATCGGCAAGCCGATCGCCAACATCCAGATCCACATCCTCGACGACTTCCTCAATCCGGTGCCGGTGGGTGTAGTGGGGCACCTGTTCATCGCGGGCGTCGGCCTCGCGCGCGGCTACGTCAATCGCCCGGACCTGACCGCGCAGACCTTCATCCCCAATCCGTTCAGTGCGACGCCGGGCGCGCGCATGTATCTGTCGGGCGATCTCGCGCGCTACTTGCCGGACGGCACCATCGAGTATCTCGGCCGCAGCGACCACCAGGTGAAGATCCGCGGCCTGCGCATCGAGCTCGGCGAGATCGAGTCGACGCTGGCGGCGCTGGACGTTGTGCGCGACGTGGTGGTGCTGGCTCGGCCGGACGAGCGCGGCATCCCGCGCCTGGTGGCCTACCTGGTGGCTCACGACGGCCAGGTCTTGCCGGACCCGGCCATGCTGCGCCGGACCCTGGCGCAAACGCTGCCCGACTACATGGTGCCGGAGTACTTCGTGCCGCTCCCGGTAATGCCGCTCACTTCCAACGGCAAGGTCGATCGCAAGGCGCTGCCTGCGCCTGAAATGGCGCATGACGAGGCCGAGCACATCGCGCCGCGCACTACCACGGAGAAGGCCATCGCGGCGGTGTGGTCGGAGCTGCTGAAGGTGGAGAAGGTCGGCCTCACCGACGATTTCTTCGAACTGGGCGGCCATTCGCTGCTGGCAACGCAGCTGGTCTCGCAGTTGCGCAAGCGCCACGTCGCCGAGATCGAGCTGCGCGACCTGTTCTCGCATGCCACGCTGGGCGCGCTGGCGGCGTTTGTCGACGCGCGCAAGCAGGGTGGCATGCATCCGAATCTGGTGCCGATCCGCGCGAAGGGCTCGGCGGCGCCGCTGTTCCTGATCCATCCCATCGGCGGCGGCGTGCAGTATGCCTTCGACCTCGCGCAGCACTTGGACGCCAATCAGCCCGTGTATGGGCTGGCGGTGGGCGAAACGCCGCAAGCGAGCATCGACGACATGGCGTCGACCTATCTGGGCGCCATCCGCGAAGTACGGCCGTCCGGTCCCTACTTGCTGGCCGGCTGGTCGCTGGGCGGCATGGTTGCCTACGAGATCGCCCACCGGCTGCTGGCGTCGGGCGAGGATGTGCAATTCGTGGGCATGATCGACACCAGCGGCCCGTCGGTGCGCGCGAAGCAGCGCGACGAACATCCGGTCAAGCACGATGGCTGCCGCGCGCTGCTGAACTGGCTGCTCGATCTGAACCTGGCCGGTGATTGGCGCCGCCATCCCGCGTACGCCGAATTGATGGCGAGAGCCCAGCGCGGTGACCTCGACGGCGTGGTTGCGCTTTGCCTGAGCGCTGCACTGGTGCCGCCCGGCGTGGACGCTGAGCAGGTGCGGAGCACGGCGGCGCTGTACGAAGCGTGCGGCCGCGCGGCCGACGATTATCGGCCGCCCGTGGCGCAGTTGCCGGTGACGTACTTCGCGGCGGATCGGCGCGAAGGCGAGGACGTCGCGCTGGGTTGGCGCGAGTTGCTGGGCCGGCATCTGGAGGTGTCGAGGATCGGCGGTTCACACCTGTCGATCGTCAAGGCACCGCTGGTCGAAAAGCTCGCGCGGGATATCTCGGTTCGGATCGCACGCTACGCACCGAACCTCTCCTTCACCGCCGCCAACCCGTGATCGCCCAAGCGTAATCGCCAAGAGGGAAATGCCATGAACGAAACGATCGCCTCGGACGAACTCGGCCTGACCGCGGAAGCGCCCGCCGAGCTGCGTTACACGCGCCGCATCGAAGACCTGCCCAGTCCGAAAGGCCAGCCCTTCGCCGGCAATGCGCTGCAACTCAGCGGCCGGCAGATGCATCAGAAGTTCACCGCCTGGGTGGGCGAGTTCGGGCCGATGTTCCGGCTGCAAGTGTTCGGCCACACTATCGTGATCGTCTCCGACGCGGCCACTGCGCATGGCGTGATGCGCGAACGCCCCGATGGGTTCCGGCGCAACGGCGGCCTGAAGCAGGTCATGAACGAGCTGCACATCGGCGGCGTGTTCACCGCCGAGGGTGCCGCTTGGCGAAAGCAGCGCAAGTTGGTGATGAGCGGGCTCAACGCGGAGGTGATCCGCAACTTCTTCCCGAAGATGGTCACATTGACCGAGCGGATGCTGGAGCGCTGGAAAGTGGCACTGGCCGAAGGCCGCACCGTGGACCTGCGCCGCGACCTCAAGGCGATGGCGCTAGACACCATCGTCGGCATCGCCATGGGCCACGACATCGATGCGGTGAACCAGGACGGCGACCCACTGCAGCGGGATATCGACAACATATTCCAGCGCCTGGGCAACCGCACCACCGCGGCGTTCCCGTACTGGCGCTACTTCAAACTGCCGGTGGATCGCGCGGCCGAGCGCTCATTTGCGGACATCGAGAAGAGGGTGGTGGAGTTCATCCGCCACACACGCGAGCGCATGGAGCAGCAGCGGGAACAGCAGCGCAAGCCCGCCAATATGCTGGAGGCCATGATCGCGGCCAGCGAGGATCCCGAATCCGAGTTCACGGATGAGGAGCTGGTCGCCAACGCGATCCTGAGCGTGATCGGCGGCGAGGACACGACCGCCAACTCGATCGCCTGGATGCTCTGCCTGCTGGCGCAGAACCCGGCCGCCGCTGCCGCGCTGGCCGCCGAGGTGGATCAGGTGCTCGGCGCCGCGCCGCTGCCGCGCGAGTGGGAGCAGCTGAAGGCGTTCTCTTATCTGGAGGCAGCGCACAGCGAGACGCAGCGACTGAAAGCGGTGGCTCCGTATCTCGGGCTCACCGCCAATGCCGATTGCGTCGTCGCCGATACCTTCATTCCGAAGAACACGGCCATCATTGTTGCGACGGCAGGCGAGGGGCGTGACGAAGCGCAGTTCCCCGGACACGAGCGGTTCCGGCCCGAACGCTGGATTGCAGAGTTGCGCAACCCGGACGAGGAGGATCCCAGCCGCAAGCTGTTTCCGTTCGGCGGCGGCGCGCGGTTGTGTCCGGGACGCTTCCTGGCGCTGACCGAGATCAGGGTCGTGGTCGCGATGATCATGCGCAACTTCGAACTGGAGCCCGATCCCAAGGCGCCGCCGGCGAAGGAGCTGCTGAACTTTTTCATGGCGCCCAGCTCGGTGCCCGTGCGTTTGAAGTTGCGCGTGCCGCCGGCAGGGGAGGTCCGTTGAACGCCGCCGTGCCCACATCCAACGTGCAGATCGCCAGGCGGATCCTGCACGTCTCGCTGCCCTTGATGGGTTCCATGATCGGCAACCTGATCATGATGCTGGTCGATCGGATCTGCCTGGCGAGGTATTCCAGCGATACGCTGGCCGCCTCCGGCCCCGCGGTCTACACGGCGATGGCGATCGTCGGCTTCTTCGTGGCGGTGGTCGGCTTCTCGCGCTCCTGCGTCGCGCAGGCCTACGGCCGCTCGGGCCATGCGGATGCCGCCTGGCAGGCCGCCATCGGCATCGTCGTCGGCGTCGTCTTCGCGGTGCTGCTGTGGTTATTGGCGCCGCTGATGGCGTGGATTCCCGCGCTGAGCGACCGGCCGCTTGCACTGACCCGGCTGGAGTCCCAGTTCCTCTACTGGTCGGCGTACTTCGGCGCGGCGATGACCTTCAACATGGCCTTGTCGTCGTACTTCAACGGCATCGGCAAGACCCGCATCACGCTGGTGGCCGGGCTGGTGGGGCAGGCCGTGGGCATCGTGGCGACCATCGGCCTGGTCTTCGGCCGCTTCGGCCTGCCGGAACTGGGCGTGCGCGGCTCGGCGCTCGGTACGCTGGCCGGCACCTTGGCGATCACGCTGATCTATGTGGCCTACCTGCCCAAGGAAGTGTGGAGCGATGTGCGGCGGCTGGTGGCGACGCGCGGGATTCATCGTGGCGACCTGGTGCCGCGGATCAGGAAGGGCATCGCGCTGGGCGTGACGGCGGGGATCGGCAATTTCGGCAATGCGGCGTTTATCTGGATCATCGCCGGGCTCGGCGCGATCGCGTTGGCCGCCAACAACGTCAACCTCACCGTCAGCTATATCGGCGTGATCCCGCTGCTGGGCCTGGGTATCGGCTGTAGCGTGCTGTGCGGGAATGCGTTGGGGCAGGGCGAGTTCGAGCAGGTGCCGAGGATTCTGCTCGTCACGCTCGCTCTCGAACTGGTCTACGTGGCGTTCACCGCTTACCTGCAGATTGTTACGCCAAGCGTGCTGCTCGATCCGTTCGGGCTTGTCGACAAGCCTCAGGAGATCCGCCACGCGGCGGTCGCGACCTCGAAGGTGCTGTGGACGTATTCGCTGGCCTTCGCGTTCTCGATGACCGGGCAGGCGGTGTTGGAGGCGTTCGGTCTTACGCGGTTTCTGTTCGCGGTGCGCTTCGTGATGATGTGGGTGCTGAGCATTCCCACGATCTACCTGATGACGCTCGGTCGTATCGGCGATGCCGAATATCTGCCTGTGGCCTGGGTTGTCGGCTCCTCGTTCGAGGCGGGGATCGGGATTCTGTATTTCTGGCGGATATGGGTGGCGGTGAGGCGCCGGCAGAACGAGATCGTGCTGACACAAGTGGAGGCCTGATTTGCGACGCCTGTCGCTGGCGCGGCATCCGGGAGGCCTGCCCGATGCGTTCCTGTTGGCATTCGATGCCGACGAAGGCGACGACACGCACTTTTCCCGTTTCGGCATCGCCTGCCCATCATCCGTGGCCCGCGGCGTGCCCAAGCGCAGGGCCGAATACCTCGCCGGCCGGCGCGCTGCCGTCGCCGCGCTCACCGAAGCCGGCGTGCGCGCGGTCGATCTCGCCATCGGACCGTCCCGTGCACCGGCATGGCCGGCAGGCTACACCGGCAGCATCACCCATGCCGCCCGCATCGCGGCAGCCGTGGCTTTGCGCGACGGCGCGGTGCGTGGCGTCGGCATCGATATCGAACGAGTGGTCTCGGCAAGCGCCCTCGACGCGATCGTCCAGTCGGTAGTCGATGCCTCAGAACGGCACGCGCTGGACGAACTCGCGCGCGGCGTCGGCTTGCCGATGGCGCTGACGATCGCGTTCTCCGCCAAGGAAAGCTTCTACAAGGCCGCGGCGGCGACTGTTGGCCGGATCTTCGATTTCGGTGCGCTGAAAATCATCCGCGCCCAAGCGAGCGCAGGCACGATCGAGGCGGAGACGGCCGAGCCGCTCGCTCCCAGCTTGCCGGCGGGCATGCGTTTTCGCCTGGGCTTCTCTTTGCTCGACGACGCATCGGCGATCACGAGCTGCGCATGGATGCGTTGATGGCGCTCAATGCATCCACTGCGCCGGCGGCAGTTTTGGTTTGTCCATGAGGCTCGGGTTGATAACTGGATCGGATAAATCTCGACCGAGAGCTACGACCAGCTCGCGATTTTTGCCGCGGTGTCGAGGGAGCGCCGTTTTACCCGTGCCGCGGTCAAGCTCGGCATGTCGGGCGCGCACGTGCTGCGCGTCATCGCGCTACGGTTCGAAGAGATCAACACCGAGCTAGCGTTGCTCAGCGAATTCCGCGACAAGCCGGCAGGCAGGTTACGCATTACGGCACCCGATGCCCCGCTGCCAGCGCGGTGCCACCATGGGATTGAGTTCTACGGGACTTGAGAGTGCGGAGCAGTCTCTTTGCCGTTGGCAAGACCAGGGATTCCGTGTTTTCGCGTGGGCGGCCCTGCCCAACCCGAGGCAACGCTTGCAGGTCAGCTGCGTGTGTGTCCGCTGTCGATTAGGGCAGGTTATCGCGGGTAGGGCCAGCGTCTGTTTTCGATTCCAAGGAGTCATCCGACGTCTTGATCTGGCTGCCACAAAGCCGCCGGTCGGAGCTTTGCCCTCGCTCGGCATGCGCCGTTTGGGTTCAGAGCGGCAGAGGAGCTACGTACGATGTGTACCCGTGGGTCATTCCCCTTGCGAATCACGCACGCACGTTCTACAGTGAACCATATGGTTCACTATCAAGCCCGCCTCGATAGAACGTTCGCCGCGCTCTCCGATGTCACCCGACGCGGCGTGCTGGAGCAACTGGGGAATTCAGACGCCTCAGTCACCGACCTTGCCCAACGGTTTCACATGACCCTTACGGGCATGAAAAAGCACGTCAACCTCCTGGAGCAGGCGGGGCTGGTGACCACGGAGAAGGTGGGGCGCGTACGAACCTGCAAGCTCGGGCTGCGCCGGCTGGAAGAAGAGGTCGCCTGGATCGAGCAGCACCGCCAGCTCTGGAGCGCACGTTTCGACGCGCTGGACGAGCTTGTCGAACACTTGAAACGCGAGGAGAAGGCAGATGCCCAACGTAAAAGAAGGTAGTTCCGCCGCAGTGAACCACACTGCCGTGAAACGCAAGTCCGACCGCGAACTCGTCGTGACGCGAACGTTCGATGCCCCAGTGCACCTCGTCTTCGAGGCGTGGAGCAAGCCCGAATTGTTCAAGCAGTGGTGGGTTCCGAAGTCGGTGGGCATGTCGCTGCTTTCGTGCGACATGGATATTCGCACCGGGGGCACGTATCGCCTCGTGTTCAGCCATCCGGCCTTCGATCAACCGATGGCGTTCTTCGGCACGTACAAGGAAGTAACGCCGCACAAGCGTCTCGTATGGACGAACGAAGATAGCGATCAGGGCGCCGTGACCACGGTGACGTTCGAAGAAAATGACGGCAAGACGCTGGTTACCTTCCACGAACTCTATCCCACAACAGCAGCCCTCGAGGAAGCGCTCGCCGGTTCGGCGGAAGGCCTGCCCGAGCAGTTCGCGCAGCTGGATGAGTTGCTCGCAGGCAGATCGTAACCACACCACAGCGGCCGGCGTATCGGTGTAACACACGATCACGCTGCGCCGGCCAGTCAGGCGCCACGGGAGGACGATATGCTCAGACGCGATTTCCTGAAGACTGCCATGGCGACCGCAGTGCTGACTGCGGTCCTTCCTGTTCAAGCCAAGAAGACTCTCGCCATGTCGAACGAGAATTTTGCCGACGTCAATGGCCAGCATCTCTTTTACACCGTGCATGGCGCCGGCAAGCCGCTCATCCTTCTCCACGGTGGCATCGATCCAGACAGCTTCGGCAGCAACCTTGCCGAACTGGCCAAGGGCCGTAAGGTCATCGCCCCCCATCTCCAGGCCCATGGGCGCACGCCAGACACTGACAGGCCACTGCGCAGTGAAACGATGGCTGACGACATCGCGGCCCTGATCGGCCACCTGAAGCTCGGCAAGGCCGATGTCATGGGCTACTCGCTGGGCGCCGGCGTGGCGCTGCAGACCGCTATCCGCCATCCGGACGTGGTCGACCGGCTCGTGCTCGTGTCCGCAACGATGAGGCAGGACGGCTTTTATCCGGAGGGGGTGGCGGCCTTCAAACAGTTGGAGGCCAACGCGGCCACGTTCGGCCCTGGCGTCAAGGCATCGCCGTTAGGGAAGGCCTATCCCGATGTCGATTGGACCAACCTCTTCAGGAAGGTCGGTGATCTGACCAAACGCTCCTTCGACTGGAGCGCCGACGTCGCCAAGCTTCACACACGCACACTGCTGGTCTTTGCCGATGCTGACGCCATCCGGCCCGAACACATGGTCGAGTTCTGGAAGGCGCTGGGAGGCGGCCAGCGCGATGCCGGAATCGATGGCTCCCTGCGGCCCGCAAACCAGCTCGCCATCGTGCCGAACACCACCCACTACACGCTCCCCGTCGAGCCGATGCTGCCGGAGATCGTCGGACGCTTCCTCGGAGCTGTATTGAAGGTGAAGGCAGCAGGCTAGGGGGCCGCGAAGCGCTCATGGAGCTATCGGAGCGCGGAAGAGTTGCGTGTGTCCTTCAATGCTTTGAACAAACCGCTGGGGAGGCCGAGCTGCGGTTGACCGAGTACGAGAAGCGCTGGGACGAGAAGTACCTGCCAATCGGCCAGTCATGGCGGTGCAAATGGCCGCACCTGATTTGTTTTAGGCGTGCGGACAAAAAGCCCCGAAGGAGTCTCCTTCGGGGCTCTTGTAACTCTCCATCCGAGATTCAGCCTGTTTATCCGGCAATCTGCTGCAACGCTCCGGCCCAGTTCTCGACATGATAGGCAGTGGCCAGCTTTCCATTCCTCACAGTGAAGATGTCGATGGCCATCGTGTCGAAGCTCTTGCCCGTCGGTTTCGCCCCCCAAAATTCGTCCGTGGGTGTTCCGGTGGCTCTGCCTCGCACGATGATCTGGTCACCGATGGTCTGGATGTCCTCCACGGTCCAGCGAAGATCCGGGACGACCGATCCCATCATCTTGAAAACGCCAGCGAGCTGCTCGCGCGAAATCCACTCGCTATTGGTCGAGTAGGATCGATAGTCTGGATTGGTGGCTTTGGCCAACAAGTCGTCTACATCCTTTTTGCTTGGCTCGTTGAGAGCTTCGTAAAGAGGGGCCACGATCTTCCGTGCGGCTTCGATCGAGATCGAAGTGACTTCTTGAGATGACTTCGTATTCATGGGCTTCTCCTTTTTTGCGAGTTGAGGATTCGGCGTCGATGCCGCATTTTCGTTACGCCGGAAAGCTGGTGCCGAACATGGGCAGACCGCTTTTGGATTCGCTGGCAGTGACTTCGCTTTCCCAGACGTCCCAGTGCTCTGCAAACCGGCCGTCTTCCATTCGCACGATGTCGATCGCGATCAGGGCGCTGGGGGCTCCACCGCCCGAGTAACGGCTGTGAACCGTCACGTAGTCGCCTTCAGCGACGATGGGGCCGTGTTCCCAGCGCGAGTCCGCCGAAAGACTCCGTACTAGGTCAAACAGACCTCCGCGTCCCGGTGGGATGTGGGCGCTGTGCTGGAGGTAGTTATCCGACCAGAAGTGCGCAGCGGCTTCGTAGTCATGCTTGTTGAAAAGGGTATCGAACGCTTCGAGCACGATCGCTTTGTTCTTCTCAGGGGTGGTCGTCGCCATAACATGGTCCTCGATAAGAAATGGGGGCCGCGCAGCCGATGGGTGGGTGTCGATACGGTCTGCGCGGCGGATGGGCCGACAGCCGGTGGGATCGGGTGCGAGGTCGAGTTGGGGGATTCAGCGTGCAGCGGCATAGCGCGGCGCGGGGACATTGCTGGACAGGTGCGGGGACATCGTTTGCCGCGCGGCCTCATAGGCCTCCCACTCTTCGCCGGCGTGCAGCGACGGGATCGTCACGAGCTCGCGACGGTCAAAGCCCGTCAGCGCCGCGTCGACCATGTCGTCGGCCGACATCACGATGCTCTTGGGCAGATGCTCCAGCGGCAGCCCGCCGGTCTGCCAGAAATCGGTGGCTGTCGCACCGGGCAGCACGGCCTGCACCTGTATGCCCTTGTCCGCAAGTTCGTGGTGCAGCGACTGGCTGAAAGCGAGCACGAAGGCCTTGGTGCCGCCGTAGACACCGTTGAGCGTCTCCGGGGCGATCGCGACGATCGAGGAAATGTTGATGATCGCGCCCTTGCCACGCGCGACAAAACCGGGGATGGCGGCGTAGGTAAGGCGGGTCAGCGCAGTCACGTTCAAGTCGATCATCCGCGTCATCGCGTCGACCTCGCTGCCGAGCAGGGGAGTGTGCGTACCGACTCCCGCGTTGTTCACCAGCAGCGTGATGCTGGCGTCCTGTTTCAGCTTCGCTTCGACGGCGACGAGTGCCGAGGGGGCGTTGAGGTCGGCGTCGATAATTTCGACGCTCCGGCGCGTCTCGTTCGTGATGCGGTTCGCGAGGGCGGTCAACCGGTCTCGGTTGCGGGCAACCAGGATGAGGTCGTAACCCCGATGGGCGAGGCGGTCGGCGTAGATCGCTCCGATGCCCGACGATGCGCCGGTAACGAGGGCTGTACCTAGATGTGTCTGAGTCATGGTGTCACTCCGTTGTGAGGGGGCTGGTCAATGCGTGGATGCATTCTGGCCTCGCCCTGGCGTGACTTAAATGACGTATATGGTTATGATTTATGCCATGACGTGACGGAGGACGGACATGCACCGGATCGGCTTTCTGCTCAGCGACGGCTTCCAGATCATGGCGCTCGCGCCGCAGTCGGTTTTCGAGTACGCGAACTTCACGGTGGGCGAGGCGTTCTACACGCTCGGCAATTTCTCGGTGGATGGCGGCGAGGTGCGTTCGTCGCTCGGCATGCCCGTGGGGACGCGGTCATTGCGCGGGCGGCTCGAGGTGGACACGTGGTTCGTTGCCGGGGTCAACGATCCGCTCGGTTCGCCGGCGCCCGACGGCGTTCTCGCATTCCTGCGCAAGGCCGGGCATCGTGCGCGACGCATTGCCGGCATCTGTACCGGCGGATTCGTGCTCGCGGAAGCAGGTTTGCTGGCGGACCGGCGCGCCACAACGCACTGGGCGTACGCGCGCGAAATGCAGAAACGCTTTCCGGACATCCGTGTGGAAGAAGACCGCATCTACATCGTCGACGGTTCGATCTGGACTTCCGCCGGCATGACAGCCGGTCTGGATCTCGCGCTTGCGATGGTGGAAAAGGATCTGGGTGAGGACACGGCCCGTTCAGTGGCGCATGGTCTGGTCATGCATCAGCGCCGGGCCGGCGGCCAGTCGCAGCATTCCGAAATGCTCGACCTGGCACCGAAGTCCGATCGCATCCAGAACGCGTTGAACTATGCACGCCAGAACCTGGGCCGCCCGCTGAGCGTCGAGGAGTTGGCCGAAGCAGCCCACTTGAGTCCGCGGCAGTTCAGTCGTGTCTTCACACTCGAAACGGGACAGTCCCCTGCAAAAGCCGTGGAAAGGCTACGACTGGAGGCGGCGCGGCTCATGATCGAGCAGAGCCGGCATCCGTTTGACGTGATCGCCAAAGAGACCGGCTTTCGCGATCGCCGCCACTTGCGCGACGCCTTCACGCGGGGGTTTGGCATTCCGCCCCAAGCCGTTAGGCGCGATGCACATGGGGATGTCCAAGAGGCCTTCTAGGCGAGCGGTATCCTGGATTCTCTGTGTGACTTGGTCGCAGGGAGGAAACTTGCGGCCATGCCTGGCCGATGACAGTCCTTGCAGGCTCGACGACGGCCGCACAAGCCCGCGACGGGCAGGGATCAGCCTGTCGGCATTCCCAAGACCCGACAGTCAAGTTGCAAGAAGCGGAACTCCACCAAACCACAAGGTTGGGCCGGATTGCGCGCGGCGTCTTCCCACGGTACCGGCAGGCCGTCTTGCGGCAGAGAGAGCGTGGCCCGGACGTTGAAACCAGGAGCGGCCCCTCAGCAATAGACCGTTTGGCACGTTTTGCAAGAGCATTGGCGTCTTTCGCTAGTTACGCCGACCCACTCTTGAGCGACACTGAAATTGTGAGCTGGGGTCCTGAAAGACACAGCGACCTTGGTAAAGCCGAAACCTCAAGAGGGGTCACACAAATGAAAGCACGTGAAGCCACGACTCCAGCAAGAGCCTTTGATCGCGCCTATATCAACGGCCAATTCGTCACGCCTCATGGAACGCAGATCGTCGATCTAGTGAACCCGGCAGACAACAAGGTTATCGGCAAGGTCACCATGGCAGATGAAATCGACACCCAAAAAGCCATCGGTGCTGCGAAAGAGGCCTTCAATACTTTTTCGCAAAGTAGCAAGGAATACCGGATGGAGCTTCTGCAGCGGCTGCACGATGCCGTGGCCAAGCGAATGGATCAACTTGTCGAAGCGACGGTCGTAGAATACGGCGCACCGCAGGACCGTGCGAGGGGCTCCAACAACCTCGCGGCGAACATTTTCCTGCACTTCAAGAAAGTCCTCGAAGATTTCGACCTGGTCAAAACCGTCGGCACATCCAAGGTCGTGATGGAACCGGTCGGCGTAGTGGGCATATTTACGCCATGGAATTCGAGCGCCGGCTCGATCGCGATCAAGGTGGCGCCGGCGATCGCTGCCGGATGTACGGTCGTCATCAAGCCCAGCGAGATGAGCGCCATGCAAACGGAAGTGTTGCTGGACGCCTTTCATGAAGCCGGGTTGCCTCCCGGTGTCATCAATGTCGTGACGGGCCTGGGCGAGGTCGTCGGGACGGAGTTAACGCAAAGTCCCGACATTCAGAAAATCGCTTTCACCGGTTCGACGCAGATCGGAAAACTGGTCGCCAAGAACTCCCTGGACACGATGAAGCGCTTGACGCTGGAGCTCGGGGGCAAGTCACCCAACATCATCCTGGACGACGCCGATCTCTCCACGGCGATCCCGCTGGCCATCAACGCCTGCTACTTGAATAACGGGCAGGCCTGCATTGCGGCTTCACGTCTGATCGTGCCGGAAGACCGACTCGACGAAGTGAAGCGATTGGCCAAGGCGGCCGTCGAAAAAATCAAAGTGGGCGATCCGAGAGACAAGGACGTCACGCTCGGCCCATTGGCCAGCACAAAGCAGTACAACCGCGTGCAGGAGTACATCACGTCGGGGATCGAGGAAGGTGCGGAGCTCGTCATCGGCGGGGAAGGTCATCCCCAGGGACTTGAAGGTGGGAACTTCATCAAGCCCACCGTGTTTGCCAACGTCACCCGCGAGATGCGTATCGCGAAGGAAGAAATCTTTGGGCCGGTTCTTTCGATACTGACGTACAAGACGGAAGCCGAGGCCATTGAAATCGCCAATGACACCGAATTCGGCCTCATCGCCTACATAAGCTCGGCGGACCCGGAAAGGGCCACCCGTGTGGCGCGCAAACTCGCCGCCGGCCGCGTCCTGATCAACACATTGAGTCACGATCCGTTTGCTCCCTTCGGTGGGTTCAAACAATCCGGGATGGGTCGGGAAGGCGGGGTCTTCGGGCTGCAGGAGTACCTGGAACCCAAGGCGATCATCGGCTAACCCGAGGTATGTCCTGACAGCGCGATGGCTTCCAGACGACATGCCAGCGAGAGAAAAAAATGACCGTCCACGTGCCAGACCGTTTCAAAGCCGCGAACGCCTTCTGGATAGGGCTCGGCAAGATCGGACTTACGCCAGCAGCGGTGCTGAACCAAGCTCGCTTGCCGCTGACTGTTTACGACGGCAAGAAGAACCTCGTCACGACGGCGCAGTTCTTCGCACTCTGGCGTGCCGTGGGCGAGCTATCCGCTGATCCGGCCGCGGGCCTGAAAATCGCCACCCAGATCGACGTCGGTAATCGGCCACCGTCAACGATGGCGGCCTATTACGCTCGTGACTACCGGGATGCCCTCACTCGCCTTGCTCGCTTCAAGCAACTGTGTTCGCCCGAGGAACTGCAAATCAAGCTGAGCAAGGACGAGTGTGTGATCGAGCCTGTGTGGCTCCACGCGCAGGAAGAGACGCCGCCTTTGCTGACAGACGCCGCCTTCGCATCCTTCGTTGAACTCGGTCGCCGTGGCACAGGGCATTGGGTGACGGCGAAAAGGGTCGAGCTGAAGCGCAGCGCGGAGGCGACCGGCTTCCACGAAGCCTATTTCATGGGTCCGATCACGTTCGGAGCGCGACGAAATGCGCTCGTCCTGCACGCGACCGATCTCGATCGGCCGTTCCTTACCTACAACGCCGAGTTGCTTGACATGTTGAATCCGCAGCTCGAGCGCGCGCTTGAAGAGCGCCGTGCGCAAAGTTCGATCAGTGAGCAGGTGAAATGGATTCTCAAACGCCTGCTCGCGGGAAGCCGGCCGGAGATAGCGACCGTGGCACGCGAGCTCGGGTTGAGCGATCGGACCTTGCAGCGTCGCATCATCGATGACGGTGCAACCTTCCGGCAGTTGCTTCTTGAGGTGCGGCAGGAACTGGCGCACGAGTACCTCAACCGCCCGGAGATGGATGTCACGGAAGTGGCATTTCTGCTCGGCTACGAGGATTCGAATTCTTTCTATCGAGCTTTCCGAACGTGGAAGGGAACGACGCCATCCCAGTTGAGGGCCGCGCTCCGACGATCTGAAACCAGGCAATAAGTGCAAAGCAAAAAGCAGGGATATATACACAACCTTTGGTTAGTCATCGGCAGCGCAGGCGGCTTGGGCCGAAACATTGTGGAGGCCTTACTCGAATCCGGCGATCGACTCGTCGCCACAGCGCGCGACACAAAGCGACTTGATGATTGGGTAGAAAAACGGCGACCGCGTTCGCGCGGTCCCTCTTGCATCGGACGCCGGGGCAGGGCGATTGGTCGGGGTTATCGCGGGTAGGGCAGGAGCCGCTTCCGAGCTTTCTCACACATGTTCGCCAAGCCCACAAACGAGGGCACGACAGCACGATATCGCCGGTTCCAGCGATGTAGAACAGTTTCGCGCATGGGTCGCTCAGCTCTCCTCGTCCACGGCCGACAGATCCGAGTCGTCGTGCTCGTAGCTGAGCAGTTCGCCGGGCTGGCAATTCAGCGCGGCGCACAGTCGCATCAGCGTGGAAAAGCGCACGCCGCGCACCTTCCCGGAACGAAACAGAGACAGGTGGGTTTCGCTGACGCCAACCAGCGCGGCCAGTTGCTTGGCTTTCATCTGCCGTGCCGCGAGCACGTCATCCAGTGTGACTCGTATGGGCATCAGAATATCCCGTCGAGTTCAGCCTGTACGTCGGCGGCATGCCGCAGTACATCAGCGATGACTTTCAGTGAAAGACCGACCGCCCCTAACACCAGCGCCGAGATGTCATAGGCGATCCAGAATCCAGGATCGTATCCGAACAATCGGCACAGCCCCGGCACCAAGAAGACGCTGGCAAACGCACCCAGCGTCAACATCAATCCCACCCGGTCGAGCATGCGACGGATGGCGGGTCCGTAAAGTTCGCCGCGTCCGATCGCCGCCAACGCCTGCCGAATCCACCAAAGCGCCAGCAGATACAACGCCTCCGGTAGCGCCTCCACCGTCTGGACGGCTAGACGCCCGAGTTTTTTCGTATCTATGCCGCGTCGAATGAGCTCTTCCAGAGCAAATCCAAATCGTTCGAGAACCAGCAGCACGATCAGCCCGCTGCATAGCAAGGTCACGAAGGTGCGCAGTCGCGCGCTGCGACGCTGGATCTCTGCCGTCGGGGATTGGGTGGTCATGTTGCCTCCAAAATTTAAGCTTGACTTAAATATTTCTGCCATTAGTTTAACTCTAATATCAATTTTCGCAAGCTGATCGAACCTGACCAGATCTATGTCCCAGAGCCCTCCAACCGGCCAAGAAAGGAACACGCTGCCATGTATTGCCTCGAAGCATTCGAACTGTTCCATCGCTATTCAAACCACGACGTTGTGCTCGATGGCATCAACATGCGCGTACCTGAAGGCAGCATCTACGGTTTCCTCGGGCCCAATGGCGCCGGAAAGACCACTACGCTGCGCCTCCTGCTCGGATTGCTCCGATGTCAGCAAGGCAGCATCTCGATCTTCGGGCGAGGGTTCGAGCGGCACCGTATCGAGATACTCGAGCACGTGGGCTCGATGATTGAAAGCCCTTCCTCCTACGACCATCTCGATGCCACCGAGAACCTAGCAATACTCCAACGCGTTTACCGCTGTCCAAAACAGCGCATCGCCGAGGTGCTGGCGCAGGTCGGATTAGCGGCGACCCAGCGCAAGAAAGTTCGCCAGTTTTCGCTGGGTATGAAGCAGCGCCTGGGCATCGCGATGGCGTTGCTGCATCGGCCAAAGCTGCTCATCCTGGATGAGCCGACCAACGGGCTGGACGCCAACGGCATGGTGGAGATCCGTCAGTTGCTGGTAAGGCTCAGTCGCGAGGATGGCATCACCATCCTGCTGTCCAGTCACCTGCTCGCGGAAATCGAGAAATTGGTCACCCACGTCGGCGTCATCGGCCGAGGCCGCATGGTCTACGAGGGCACGCTGGCTGATCTGAGGCAGCAGCAACAGCCGAGCATGTCGTTGTCCGTGCGCACTAGCAATGACCGACGAGCGCTGGAAGTTCTGTCCGGTCTGGGCGTGCTCGCCACGACCGTCGCCGATGGCCTGGCGCTGCCAATGATGCCCGACGGACATGTGGCGAATCTCAACCGGCACTTGCTCCAGGCCGGCATCGATGTCTACGCCATCGGTACCCGCGGCTATGACCTGGAATCCATCTACCTCGATATGGTCGGGAGCGCCGCATGATCACTTTCGTACGTGCCTTCAAAGGCGAATGGCTGAAGACCCGCCATAGCTTGGCCGGGTGGCTGGTGCTGTGCGGCAGCCTGTTCACCCCACTGGCCATCATCGTGGCCAGGCTCGTGCATCATCGGCGGCTGGAACCCATCTACTCCGCGGAGGACTTCTGGCCCCACTTGTGGCAAGACGCATGGCAGTCGATGGCGATCTTCTTCCTGCCGCTGTTCGCGATTATGGTCACCAGCCTGATCACGCAGATCGAACATCGCAACAACGCATGGAAACAGGTGCACACGCTACCACTCGGGCTGGGCGCGATCTTCGTGTCCAAGCTGGGTGTGATCATGCTGCTGATCGTGCAGTTCTTCGTGCTGTTCAATTTGGGCATCTGGCTTTCCGCCATCATCCCCTATCAACTGACCGCTGCCGTGCCATATCCACAAGGCGCCATTCCGTTCGGGGACTTTCTGCGGGACAACGCGAGGTACTTCGTCGACTGCCTGCCGATTATCGCCGTGCAATACCTACTCGGCCTGCGCTTCCGGAATTTCCTGGTGCCGCTGGGCGTCGGTTTTCTGATGTGGATTGGTGCGCTCGCGGCACTGCCCTGGAAGTTCGGGTATCTGATCCCTTACACCTACAGCATGCTGGACTATCTCAAGCACGATCCAGGCAAGGCATTCATCCCGACCATCGACACCCACCTGTTCGCACTGGGGTACGCCGTGGCATTCATCATGGCGGCGTACGTGCTATTCCGTGCGATGAAGGAGCGTGGCTAGCGTGTTCAATCAGAGCGGGAACCACGTCGATATCCGGGATAGATGTCGATCGTCAGCTTTTGGCCTGAAGTGGTCGATAGGAGAATGATTAGTCACCACTTATCGTGAGTCGAAAAACAGAGGGAAGGGTGCTGATCGAGGGTTCGTTTTATGCCGCGCTGAATTATCCACGGTCTGGTCAATGCCACGGTCCCGATATTGGGAGGGAGTTAATCGCTCCCCAGGGTTATCAGGTCGCCGTGGTTGGCTAGAGCTCCTTCGCTGCCGCCGCCGCTGGAAATAGCGAGACGCCCGGCGAAAGTCTCGCCGGGCGTCTCGCTTTCATCGCGTTGCCGGCCGTGGCTGCATCAATCGCCGGGTTCGTCGCCGTCGGTTTCCAGCGCCTTGGCGAGCCGCTGGGCGAGTTGCTGGAAGCAGTCGGCGAGCATGTTGCGGGTGAGATCGAGAGTGGCATCGTCCTCCTCGTGGGAGATGGGCGCGATGCAGCGGGCGTGCAGCAGCAGTTGGTCGCGGATCTGCAGCAGTTCGTAGTAGCTGTCGGCGGGCAGGTGAATGCTGTCGCTGCCGGGCAGAACGTGGTGTTCGCTTTCCATAGTGGTGCTCCTGGCGTGGCCGCGCGCGCCTTGCGCGGGTGTGCGCGGCAGTGCGTGATCGGGTGCGAGGTGGCCTACGCGGTGGCGGGCGGTTTGGGCGCGTGTCCGTTTGCCGTTGGGCTGGAGGCGGGCTTGGCCGTTGCGCGGCCGATCAGGAGGAGCGGGAGGGGAGTGGGGGTGGCAGCACGGGGATGGGTGCATGCCGTATGCTTTGTCGTAGCCATGATCAACTCCGGTTAGTTGGTTGTGGTCAGCGGGTCGTGTGGGTTCCAGCCCATGCGGCCCGCGCTTTTTTGCGCGGTTGCCCTGATTGCCGAATTTGGTCGGATGGCAGGGCAATCGGATTATTTCACGAATAAAATGGGAATTATGTAGGTAATGGCTTACATTAGTCTATTTTGTGGAATAAAAATGCTGAAGAAAGTCGGCTTAGTATCAATGCAATAATTATTCGACCGCTTTTATTAATTCGAGATAGCCGCAGGGCTTCGCGCTTATCTTGTCGAAGCCGGATAGATATTTCCTTTTTCCGCGTATGGTCATCCCGGCCGCATATGCTCGCGTGTTCATTCCTCGGGCCGATCCTTCACTAATTCAGTGCGAGTCATCCGGGCTCAAGGTGCTTGCACCTTGGGCAAAACCTTTGGAGTCACTCCCTCCGTTCCTCGGCTCGCTCGTGATCGAGCGGTTTCCCGTGGGGAAATCGTGCTCTATGCTCGGGCCGATACAGGGGAGTTCGATATGGATATGCGGGTTTTCTGGTCAGTGCTGGCGGCGCTGGCAGTGTTCGGGGTGCTGGTGATCGGTTGGCGAGCCTTGGAGCGGGAACGTGATCGCGAGGATGCCGTGGCCGTGATGCAGAGTATTTCTGACTATGCTGGTGCTGCGGTTAAGGAAGGTCAGCAAGCCGAGGCACAACGTCAGCTCCAGGAGCGTCAACGCGTATGGGATCAGCATCGGCGGGATTTGCGTGATGCCGAGAACAGTCTTTCGTCTCGACGCCTCTCAGCGAACCAACGTTGTGTTGGTGGCGTGGCGGTGCAGGTCGATGGTACGACGTACACGCAGCTGGGTTCTATCGCGAATCCAGTGCATTGTTCCGGTGATTATGCGGATCGGCCGATTCGCTAGAACAGTGGCAGTTGTCGCCGGCTACGTTCCTTGCGTTCCCAGTCCCACGTTCGCACGATCTGTCGCATGACGTGTTCCGGGATGCGGCCTTGCCGTATTGTGCCGCCGGGTGCGATCAGCCATTGCTGGCGAATGCGCCAGCCAGACCATTGGCCGGACAGGTCGTGCCGGCCTTCGACTTGGTCGGCACGCCACTGCAGGATTTGCTTCAGTGTTATCCGCTGGCCGTTGGGCATCAGCAGGGCGTCACTATCCAGACGCCAGTTCGACTCACTCCAAAATCCACGCATTGCTCAGGTTCTCCCGGTTCCTGATCGCGGCATGCGCCGCGAGGGTAAGGATAAAGAGCAATGTTTTATTTCGCATAATGTATATTATGTCAACTTTAACATTGACCCTCGCCGCTGGCCTAGCTCTTGCGTTCCTCAGGTCCAGAAACTAAAAGTGCCCCCCTATCAGCAACTAAATAAGCATAAACGCGACTTGCCAGTCCTCGCCGTACCCGCTGCAGGACTCGTGCTGCACAACTTCGATGCGCTGACGGGCGTCATCGAGGCGAGCGACCGGGTTTGGGGTAGCGTTGGCCGGCTTCGACCGCCGCGGGCCGGTGACCATCCCGACGATGCGGTGCAATGGGAGGTGCTCGGGGCCGCGCGGCAGGCCATGCTTCCGAACTGCCGCAATGCGCTTCCCGTCGAAACGCTACCGCACCGTCCAGCCGCTGATGGCTATTCCCTCGCGATCAACAGGTCAGGCACACCTGCGTGACTGAGCGTGACTGAGGGATCCGGCTCATGATCGACTGCCAACGCGGCTACGGCCAGAGGAGCACGGTTTAGTAGGCGCGTGAGGCGGAGCGAACGGTGGGCCGGCGACGACGGTTGCGATAAGGTGTTCGGACGTCCCCCTTCCCTCCGTTTCCACGCCTCATGCCCGAAGTCGACTGGCTAAGCCATTTCCTGCGAATCGTCACCGTCACGGGGCAGCTCGAGGTCCGTTGCGCCTATGGCGCGCCGTGGCGCGTGAGCTGGAACCAGGCAGCGGCAAACGAGATCCCGTACCACGTCATCGTCAGCGGCCGCGCCATCCTCGAGGATCCGCAGACGCGAACGACGTGGGAACTGATGGCTGGGGACATCGTTCTGCTGCCTCACGGTGCGGCGCACGTGCTGCACGACGGTAGCGGGCAGGCACCTGTCCGTACCCAGGAACACCGGGGTTCCGCCGGATGGGTGTTGAGCGAGAACGACAGCCCGGGCGAAAAGTTGGATCTGATGTGCGGGCGGTTTTTCATCACGCCGCCGCATGACCGGCTAATCCGCAATCACATGCCCGCGAATCTGGTGACGCGGGCCAGGAACGGGCATGGAGAAGACGGCGGCGGTTCCGCCTCCGACCAACTGGCCAGCCTGGTGAAGTTGATGCGCATGGAGTCCTCCGGTGACCGGGCCGGCGGACGCGCCATTCTCGACGCACTTTCCTCGGCCCTGTTCACCCTGGTACTGCGCGCGTCGAGCGAAGGCGAGCAGGCTCCCGAAGGCTTGTTGGCCTTGGCGGGCCATCCGCGGCTGGCGCCGGCGATCGCGGCGCTGTTTGCCGATCCGGCGCGATCCTGGAAACTGCCCGACCTGGCCGGCTTGTGCGGCATGTCGCGCGCTACATTCATGCGGCAGTTCCAGGACAGACTCGGTTGCTCTGCCCTCGATCTGTTGACCGATCTGCGCATGAGCCTGGCCGCCAACGAGTTGAAAAAAACGGGGATCAGTACCGAGGCCGTAGCCGAGACCGTCGGCTACCAATCCGTTTCGGCGTTCCGCCGTGTGTTTACCGAACGGATGGGAATGACGCCGGGAGAATGGCGCCGTCAGGCGCAGCATCGCGCGTAGATCCCGGGCCACGCCGGACGGCGCTCGTCACCGTCAGCGCGCCTAGATCGCGATCACGCCAGGTGGATCTCATTGTGATCCTTTTGAGGATCATATTGAGATTATTAGGTCTCGAAGTTTGCACGCCAGACGATAAAGTGGGCTCCCGTAATCACTGAGAGGGAGCGCCACCCGATGAACTGCATCACCACCACCACCGCCACCGATTCCGCAAGCCGTGCCATCGCAGATGTTTGCGCATCGGCCGAACACGACGGAAACAAGCTCGCACCGCAACCATCCCACCCTGTCGCGCGTCCTGCGCCGACGAACGCCGTCATCGAAACCATCCTGAGCCGGAGTGCCGCCAAGTACTACGACCCCGCCGCCACCTTGAGCGACGACCAGATCCGCCACCTCGTGCGAATCGGTACTTCCGCGCCGACCTCGTTCCACCTGCAGAACTGGCGATTCATCGCCGTCCGCACCCCGGAAGCCAAGGCCCGCTTGCGCCCCATCGCCTGGAACCAGCCCGCGATCACCGACGGTGCCGTGACCTTCATCGTCATCGGCCAGCTGGCTGACGCCAGCACCGTCCCCGCGCGACTGGCGCCGGTGGTGGATGCCGGGATCATGCCGGCGCACCTGGTACCGGAATGGGAAGCGCCCGCCCGCGGCCTGTACGACAACCAACCCCAGCGGCAGCGCGACGAGGCGGTGCGCACGGCGACCTTCGGTGCCGCGGCAATCATCTATACGGCCCACTCACTCGGCATGGGTTCGACGCCAATGATCGGCTTCGACGCCGAAGCCGTGCACCGCGAGTTTGGCCTGGCCGACGACGAGATCCCCGTGATGCTGCTGACCGTCGGGCCCGAACGCGCCGGCAACTGGCCGCAGAAGCCACGCATGCCGGTGGCCGACGTACTGGATTTCGCCTGAGTACCGATCAGCGCATCAACCCATCACTCATCAACCCCAGGAGTACCCCATGTCACGAGCTATTGCCCTGAAGCCGGAACAAGTCCCTGCCGCTTCGCAACCGACCCTCGATGCATTCACCAGGAACATCGGCTTCACCCCGAACATGATGGCGACCTTCGCAGCGAGCCCGATCGCGTTCAACGCGTGGGCCACCCTGCTGGGCTCGCTGAGCAAGACACTGGACGTGAAGACGCGTGACAGCATCGGCCTCGCCGTTTCCGAAGTGAATGGCTGCAATTACTGCCTCACGGTGCACAGCTTCACGGCCGAACACATGGCCAAGCTGCCGGAGGACGAGATCATCCTCGCCCGCCAGGGCCACGCCAACGATCCGAAACGCGACGCGGCCGTCCGGTTCGCACGCAAGGTCATCGAGACCCGCGGCAAGGTCGACGACGCCGACGTGAAAGCCGTCCGCGATGCCGGCTACACGGAGGCGAACCTCATCGAGATCATCGCGCTTGTGGCCATGTACTCGCTGACGAACTTCTTCAACAACGTGTTCGATCCCGAGCAGGACTTTCCCGCCGTCGAGCCGGCCGGCTCGATCTGAGCCGGCCCCAGCGCAACCTCCCGAAGCCATGAGGAGCACCCACATGCACATTCTCCACATCGACTGCAGTCCGCGCCGGGAATCGCATAGCCGCGCGCTTTCGGCCGCGATCGTCGAACGGCTTCTGGAGGTTGCCCCCGGAGCCAGCATCCGCCGGCGTGACCTTGGCACCCAACCGCTGCCGCACGCCGTGGCCGACTATGCGATCGCGCTATCGACGCCGGCCACGCTGGCGGCCCCACCGAAGGGTTCCCTGGATGTCTCCGAAATGCTTATCCAGGAGCTCGAAGCGGCCGATGCGATCGTCATCGGAACGCCCATGCACAACTACACGATTCCCTCGTCCCTCAAGGCGTGGGTCGACCAGGTCCTGCGCGTCGGGCGCACGATGAAGTCGACGTCAGCCGGGAAGGTAGGAATGCTGCGGGATCGTCCCGTGTTCATCGGCGTCGCTTCCGGTGGGGTGTTTTCCGGAGAGCGGGCCAACCAACCCGATTTCCTGACGCCGTACCTGTCGTTGGCGCTCAACTCCATTGGACTGAAGACGCTGCAATTCCTGCCCCTCCAAGCCACGGCCTTCCTCGACCACGACCAGGCGGCATCGGCGAGGGGGAAAGCGCTCGCGGCGATCGACCTGACGGTCATGGAGGAGCGTCGCAACGGCGGATCCCGGAAGGCGCACCGCAGGCCTTCTGCAGGCCCGCATCACCCTCTTCCGGCCTTGGCCGGAGCATGACCGCGAGGTTTTGACGATGTCACGCACAGATACGAAAGCAACCGCCGCCGATGGCGGCACGCCGCCCCGGATCGGCAGCAGGATCGCCGACAAATCGGCACCACCCGATGACCGCGCGGTCCGCCAATGGATCGGATCGGCGGCGTTCGTCCACTGGACCGCATTGCGGCATTGGATCGACGAGTCCTACCCGGCGGTTTTCGAGCCGGACTGGCTCTACGGCGGCAAGAACCGCGGCTGGTCCTTGCGCTACAAGAAGGCCAAGGCGTTCTGCACCCTGGTGCCGGAATACGGACGGTTTTCGACGGTCGTGGTCCTGGGTCGGGCAGAACGGGAGAAGTTCGAGGAGCGGCGTTATGCCTGGCGCCCGCCATTGGTGAAGCTCTACGACGAAGCCAAAGCGTACATCGACGGGAAATGGTTGACGGTGACCATCGCATCGACCGAAGACCTGGATGAGGTGATGGATCTTCTGGCCATGAAGCGGCCGCCACCTTCGCCCGCCCATCCGATACCAAGGACGCCGCGAAAAACATCGGGCCGATGACCCGTCGCGCGGGAAATCGAAACGACCTTCACTCCCGCGAACCATCCAGAACCCACCCATATCGAAGAGGTAATTCCCATGAAAGCGATCGTAGTTACGGACCCGGCGGCAGGTACGGCTGGAATGAAACTGGTGGATCGGCCTGAGTCGAAGGCGGCGATCAACGACGTCGTCGTCGAGGTCTACGCGGCGGGATTCGTCAACACCGAACTGGAGTGGCCGTCGACCTGGGCCGACCGGGCTTTTCGTGAACGGACGCCGTCGATCCTCGGCCACGAGCTGGCCGGCGTGGTCACCGCGCTCGGCTACGGGACCACCGGGCTCTCTATCGGCCAGCGGGTCGTTGGCCTGTCGGACTGGCATCGCGACGGCACGCTCGCCGAGTACGTCGCCATGGAGGCGCGCAACCTCGCGCCGCTACCCGGTGACGTCGACTTCACGGTGGGCGCGAGCCTGCCGATCTCGGGCCTGACCGCGTGGCAGGGTTTGTTCCAGCATGGCCGTCTTCAGGCGGGCCAGAGCGTCCTCGCGCACGGCGCGGCCGGCGCCGTCGGTTCGATCGTGACGCAGCTCGCGCGGGAAGCTGGCGCTTATGTCATTGGCACCGGGCGCGCCGCCGACCGTCAGAGGGCCCTCGACTTCGGCGCCCATGAATTCATCGAACTCGGCAGCGACCGGCTGGAAGACGTCGGCGGCGTCGACCTGGTGTTCGACGTCATCGGCGGCGATATACAGAAGCGGTCCGCCAGGCTCGTCCGGGCCGGGGGAACGCTCGTGACCGTCGTCGGACCGACGGATGTTCGCCCCGCCGACGGCCGCACCATCGATTTCGTCGTCGAGGCCGATCGGGTCCAACTGTCCGAGATCGTTCAGCGGGTGCGGGACGGAAGGCTGCGGACGAACATCGGCAAGGTGTCATCGCTCGACGACGCCATCGCAACCTTCCGTTCGACCGAGCGACGCACGGGAAAGACGGTCATTCGCGTTCGCCCATGAGGCGCGCGACGCCGAGGCCTTCACTCGTCCAGCAGGGCGCTGCAAGCAGGAGGGCGCCGCTGCAGATCGAATCGTAACGGCGTGCCCGCCTCACATGCGCGGTCAAGCAGCGCATGAGAGATGCCGGAGGATCGAGGTCGGGCACCTACCTACCTCCGGACCGAGTAGGTCGGTTCTTTGTAGCCGGGTCGGGGTGCCTCACACCCCGGTCCATTCTTTTTATTCTTGGGGCGCGCATGCGAACGCGCAGCGCCGCCATTGCGGGCCTGACCCGCAAAGTCCGCTCTGGGTCGGTTTCTATGGGTCGACGCCGGCCTTCGGCTGTTGATACCGGTCGGCGGTCTGGTCAGATTCGGTCTGTCGCGCCACGCAATCACACCGGTGCACGCACCTACCCTCAATAACTTGACCTAACCACCCTACTCTAGGGCCCGCCTTCGGCCGATAGGAGATCTGTATTTGGAACCCTTGAGCAGATGCCGCGCTTTGGCGGTTCAACTCTAAGGTTGCCGATGCACGACCTGCTCAGCATGGCGCAGCCACACCGTTGGAGACTTTCCTACCGAGGTCTTGAACGCGCGCAGAAAACCGGCTTGGCTAGCGTAGCCTACGCTCTCGGCGACATGTTTAAGTGGGGTGCCTCGAAGAAGTAATGCCTGGGCCGTGGATATCCGCCAGGTCGTCAGGTAGTCCCCAGGCGTCTGCCCCATTTCCCGCTTAAAAGTCGCTGCGAAGCTGCTGCGGGACATTGCCGCCAAGCCAGCCAATTCCTCCAGTGGCCAGCTGTTTGCAGGCTCGGCGTGCATGGCGCTGATAGCCCGACTGAGTTGCGGGTGAGCTAAACCTCGAAGCAGACCAACATCCCCCGAGCCACGCGTGATCGTGGCACGCAGCAACTGGATAAGTACCAGCTCGAACAATCGATTGAGCACTTCCTGGCGCCCAGGGGCTTCGAAAAAAGCCTCCGCGAACAGAATCTCAAGAAGCGGCTGTAGGGATTGCAGTTCTTCGAGTTCACACATGAAGCGAGACGGAAGAGCCAACGCAATCGGATTAAATGATTTGTGCTCGAAGTCCACCGAAGCACACGCCAAGTCCGCACCGGATTGATCGACGTCGATCCATTGTGTCAGCGGGCGCGGATAGAACACGAGCGTCGGTTTCGTCAGCGTCGTGATAAAGCCTGTGCTGTCGCGCAAATTCGCGGTGCCTGACCGCAATAAGTGCAAAAAGCCGGCATCTTCCGATTGATCAAAGGTGGCATGGCCGCAGAGTCGTCCCGTGTAAAAGACCCGGGCTCGGACATTGAAGTAACTCAAGATCGGAGAAAGGAGGTCGGCTGACATTCTGGACGATACGCAAGTTAATTTGGACTAATGAATAACTGCAGTCCAAGACTAGAGCCTAACATCGCCCGTGGCAATCCACTCAACGTGTCAACGGGAGACGTATCCATGAACTGAATTGCACCGCTCGATGCCGCGTCTCCGGAGGTCCAATCATCGCGGATATCACGTCCATGACGGCCTGCGAATTCCCTACCAATCTCGCATGGCCTGACATCGACTTCCCGATCGTCTCCGGGCATACCAAAAATTTGCATTCTTGGTTCGTTAGTGCTTTGCCAAGACGGGTCGAACATGGTCGCGAAGACTAGGGGCCCGACTGAAGAGTAAGACGCGATGTGACCTAAATCTTGTAGCTGAGAGGAACGAATCATGACTTCACTTATCGAAAAAACTATCGATCGCCGCGGGTTCCTGAGGATGAGTAGCGGTGTCGCCCTTTCCGCCGGAGCTCTGGCATTGCTTGGCGGCCATAGTGCCCTAGCGGCGGCGCTTCCCGCAGTTGCGGCCCACGACATCGGCATCCTCAATGTCGAGGTAGCGCTTGAGTACGAAGGAATCGCTGCCTACGGCATTGCACTGAAAAGCGGGTTGCTCAAGGGCGACACGATCAAGGTAGCCACCAAGTTCCAGGGCGACCACAAGCAACATAACAATCTGTTGATCTCCACCATTCGCAAGCTGGGTGGCGAGCCGGTCATGGAGAAGACAGAGTCTGAGTACGCCAAGGCTCTCAGCGTAGACAAGCTAAAGAATCAATCGGACGTCCTGATGTTGGCGTTGACTCTTGAGCTGGGCGCGGCGAACGCCTATTTGGGAGTGATTCCGGCGTTCAAAGATCCTCAGCTGGCGCGGATTGCGGCGCGCATCGCAGCTGACGAAGCCACCCACTGGGCCACGTTGAATGCGGCGCTGGGAAAGCCCTTCATGCCTGCCCTCGGATTCGGGGCGTAGATGAAAAAATGGGCTGGTCTCACCGGCCCATTTCTTCCTCGATGTGGAGATGAGAGTGGAAAATTTAATGACTACCGCTTGGATGAGTATCGGCCTTGCCCTAATGGCAAGCTTCTCTGTTAACGCGTCCGAGTGGAATGGTGATGCCGTGCGCGGCAAACAACTTTATGATTCGCGCTGTGCAGCCTGCCACTCTGTAGATACCAATCGCACAGGCCCAGCTCACCGCGGGGTTTTCGGACGTCGCGCCGGGACTGCTCCGGGCTACGAGTACAGCCCCGCGCTCAAAGCAAGCGACCTGGTGTGGACGCAGCGCAATCTCGACCGCTGGCTAACCGACCCGGAGTCAGTGGTCCCGGGGCAAAAAATGGGCTACTCCGTACCGGATGCGCAAGATCGGAGCGATCTGATCGCCTACTTAATGAGTATTTCTCAGTCGCTCCCGAAGTAAGGTGCGCCGACTCGTTCCTCAGTACGCGATGATGGACTGCAGGCGAGAGCGCTTCTGGTGATGCGGGTGAAGTGATGATCCGCCCCAGGCCTTCAGGCCGACAGAGCTCACGACATCACTCCACGGTCGCGATATGGCCGATGTTGGTCCGCAGCCGTCCGTCGCGCACCCGTTGGACGATCTCGCTCAATTGGCCGCGATCGGACTCGACGACAAAGTCGACTACCGAGCCGTTGGTTGGGCGCGCTTCGGACGGCCCAACGACGGACACCAGTATTCCGCCGGCTCGGACTAAGCGCGCGGACCGTTTCCCGATGTGTCCGCCGATGACGTCGAACACCAGGTCGACGCCACCGACGTCTTCAAGCCCGTCGTTGTCCCGCACACACCTGCCCTGAGGCGACGGTGGCCCGGTTGTTCTCAACCATCGATGACCGCAACCGCATCGACCTCAATCAGATAGTCCGGGGATAGAGTCGCGACCCCCACCAGCGTATCGACCGGCTTGTGATCCCCGAACAGCGTCACCCGGGCCGCTTCAATGATCGGCAAGTGTTCGTCACGCCTGTAGTCGACGACGTAGATCGTAATTTTGGCTACGTGTTTGGGTGCAGCTCCGGCGGCCGCCAGGGCTCGGCCGAGGTTGGCGAACACTTGGCGCGCCTGCGCCGCCAAATCACCTCGGCCAACGAGTTTGCCGTTGATGTCTTCGGGTTCCTGGCCGGCGACGAACACCAACCTGGTACCCGTCGCGACGACGACTTGTGTGTACGTTTGCGGAGTGGGCAGATCTCCGGGATTGATGCATTGGAGCGTCATGGTTTGCGACCTTCTATGCGATTGACGGCTGTCTGTGTTGCCAGCTTGAGCTGCTAGCCACCAGCATAAGGCCATCATCGTACATGGCGCACTTGTTTGGCTGTCGATTGCGGCCAAGCGAGCCAGCAACCTTTCGCTTCATTTCTTCCAGCTGCCTGTCGAATTCTGGTTGGGTCATTCGTCGACGCTATGAAGACCACCCCAGGAAAAAAAGCCATGCAAAAGGCGAACTGACATGAAACTCCTTCTAACCTCGGGTGGCATCACCAACCCAAGCATCCACGACGCGCTAATCGAACTACTCGGCAAGCCGATTGCCGAATCCAACGCCATCTTCATTCCTACCGCCATGTATTCCTACCCACGCCATGCCGCCATGGCGTGGCGGGCATTCGGTGGAAAAGCGCGCAGCCCTTTGTGCGAACTGGGCTGGAAGTCTCTGGAAGTTCTTGAGCTCACGGCACTTCCCACTATCGACGAAAAAGACTGGATCCCCATGGTGGAGGGGACGGATGCCCTGTTGGTGTGGGGTGGCGATCCGGTCTATCTCGCCTACTGGATGCGTCAGTCGGGTTTAGCCGACCTTCTACCATCACTCCGTAGCCAGCTCGTTTACGTGGGGGTGAGCGCAGGGAGCATGGCGGCGTCTTCAACATTGGGGGAAAACTACACCGGAGCTCCAAGTGGCTATCACGACACACTGACCTCGGAGGCTTTCTCGTTCGCCACCGCAGAAGGTGAAGTCGCTAGCCGTCTGGTCACCGCTCACGGCGTGGGACTGGTCGACTTTGCGTTGATTCCGCATCTTGATAACGAGAATCACCCGGATGCTTCGTTGGCTAACGCTGAAAAATGGGCTGCCAAAATACCGGCACCGGTCTATGCCATCGATGATCAAACCGCCATCGCCGTGACGGATGGTGAAATCCGCGTCGTTTCCGAAGGGCATTGGCGATTGTTTTCTTCCAACACATAACTTTCGGATTCACGCATTTCTTTTGCCGCTTCGGGTCGAAAGCGAACGTTCGCCCTACCCTCGATAACACTCACTAATCGCTGCGTAGGGCACACCTCCGATGGAGCCGCGTGTCGCTCATGTTAACCAAGGCAACCGCGCGGCCTGGCGTATGGGTAAGGAAGTAGGCGTGGCTGGTCACCTATAAGGCCACTGCCTACATGACTTTTCCTTCTTTTACGTACTCGCGCTTGATCGCTGTTTCCAGACTTTTCAGATCGACTTGCATGCTCTGGTTTGCCAGTGCCTCGATCGCGCAGAAGTGCGTGACGTTGAGGATATTCGCACCGGTCAGCTCGTGCCGCGCGGCGATGCGCCGCCAGTCCACGTCGCTCGCCAGGGCGATCTGCGTTGGGAAAATGCGGCGCCAGATCTCGTAGCGCTCTTCCTGCTGCGGTATCGGGAACGGGATGATCGCCTGCAGGCGGCGCACGAAGGCATCGTCGATATTGGCACGTTGATTCGAAGCCAGGATCACCAGGCCGTTGTAACCCTCGATCCGCTGCAGCAGATAAGCCACTTCCTGGTTGGCGTACTTGTCGTGCGCGTCGCGCACGTCGGTGCGCTTGGAGAACAGCGCATCGGCCTCGTCGAAGAACAGGATCCAGTTCTTGTTCTCGGCCTTGTCGAACAGGCGCGACAGGTTCTTCTCGGTCTCGCCGATGTACTTGGACACCACCCGCGACAGGTCCACGCGGAACACATCTTTGCCGGTGTGCTTGCCCAGCAGCGTCGCTGTCAGCGTCTTGCCGGTACCCGGCGGGCCGTAGAAGAGCGCGCGGTAGCCGGGCTTGACGCGCTTGCGCATGCCCCAGTCGCTCATCAAGGTGTCGTTGTGCTTGACCCAGTGCTCGAGCTCGCGGATCTGCGCGCGGGTCATCGGGTTGAGCACTAGGTCGTCCCAGTCCATCGATGTCTCGATGTGCTCGGCGGGAAAGTCGATGCTGAAGGCGGGGCGGCCGATCTTGCCGGTGACGATTTCCTCGATGATCTCGGGGTTGACGATCAGGCGGCCGCTCATCAACGGCTCGCCTTCGCGCACGGGTTCGAGCCAGAGGATGCGGTGGCGCATGAACCAATGGCCGTTGCCGAACATGCACTGAAGCTGGAATCGCTGTTCCAGCTCACTCCCCGAGAACAGGAACTGCGCCGTCTCGCCGGTCGGCAGCATGCCGCGATGGCTGGCCAGCCTGACGCCGCCCATTTCGGGAAAGTCGCCGCCGGCGGGAACGCAATCGCCGACGATGGTATCGAGCAGGTTCGGTTGCACATGGGGCAGCAAGCCGAGCATCAGGATGCCTAGCTCCTCCGCCGACGGCCGATGGCTTTCCAGAATCCGCGCGAGCCAGGAGTCGTCCTCCAGGTACTCGAAGGAATCCGGCACCGGCGCGGAGGTCTGGCCGAAATGCTCGCCGAGCCGCGCACGGACCACGTTGGCCAGCCATTGCACGGCGAGTTCCAGATTGACCGTATGCTGATTCACGCAAACCTCCTAGAAACCATAACGGCGCAGCGCATGTCCTTCCTCGCTGGCTTTCTCCGTGCGTCCGCAGATCGCCTGCCATGGCGGCGACACCTTGCGCGCCAGTTCCAGGGCGCGTTCGAACAGGCGGGGAATGCTTTGCGCGAGTTCTTCAGGCGTGGTCTCGGCATCCGTCCTGACCCTCAGGCTGCCCTCGTCCTCATCGAATTCCAGTGCGCCAAAACGCAGCCCGAAACCGCTGCGCACAACGAAGTCCATCGCCTTGCGCCCACCGTTGGCGCCGACCCTGCACGGCAGGGTCAGGTAGGCCTGTACCTGCGAATAGGCGGGATCGGTCACGATGAACACGCCGGTGACATCGCCATCGCCGAGCCATGGCGCCTGATAGATCAGCGCACCATCGATATCGACCACTTCGCCGTGCAGGCCGTATTGCGCCGACAACGGGCGCAATACGTCGAGCAGCAGCGAAAGATCGTGTTCCGCAGCGTTCTCGTTCATGCAGTCACCCGATAGGTAGTCTTGACCGGCACGTCATACTTGTTGCTCACGGACAGCGCCACCGAACCGGGAATGGCATAGCGGTTGGCCATGGCCTGGATGTGGGTGCTGACCCGCCGGGTGATGACGTCGCCTTCGGCGTCGTACATCGAGGGATCCGGATCCACGTTCTCCTGCAGCACGGAGTTCTGCCGCGTCTCGCCCACCCAGATGTTTTGCGCATCGTTGTGGAACGCGGTCAACAAAGCCTGCGCCGCCGGCTTGATCGCACTCTTGTCCTTGGTCGCCGGAGCAAAGCCGCGGCCGCCGAGTGCCGTGCCTGCGGTCTTGGTGGTCTTGGCCGGCAGGATGAGCGCGCGCTCGTAGTGATCCTTCATATCGTACGAGGACAGCACATGCCGGCGCGCCCAGGTAGCACCGACCTTGAACGTTCCGTCCGTATTGAAGATATTGGTGGCCGCCTTGCGTGACTCCTTCGGCATCGCCTGGTGACGCTTCATGATGGCGATGCGCGCGTCGTACTCCTCGTTCTTTGTCCAGGTCGGGCGCGTCAGGCTCAGTTCGGTCAGGCCATCCTTGTCGGGTTTCTTGACCTTCTTGTCGTTGCCCTTGGTGTCGGGGCTGGCCGCCGCCACGAAGTAGATCGTCTCTTCGTCGCCCGCTTCGGAGCCGATCACCAGCTCCAGTTTCGACAACCGGTAGCGTGACTTGATCGCGCCGAGCTTGTGCCTGGTGTCGTCCTCGTCGAAGTCGTCCGGCTTGACCAGGGCCTCCGCTTCCGCGATAGCCGCCTGCTTATCCTTGTCCTTCTGCTCGTCGCTGCGGTCGTCCGGCTTGTCCTTGCCGCCGAACAGCCTGGCGAACAGCGACTTCGCCTTGGTCACCACCCAGTTCACCGCCGCGCCGATCGCCGCATCGACCTTGGCGCGCACCTTCTGCATCACCTCCATGATCTTGTCGGTGACCTTGCTCAACCCCAGGAAGCCGGCCAGGAAGCTGATCGCCAGCGACAGCAGTCCGGCCAGGATGCTCTCCACCCGCTTGGCCGCGCCACTGATATTGCCGCCGGCAATCGTCACGATGGAATCGATAAAGCCGGTCACCACCTGGATGATCTTGGAGATCTTCTGCACGAAGACCATGATCGTGTCGTAGATGGAGATAATCGCCGGAATAAAGCCCGCGCCCGGGATGAACATGCCGATCAGCTTCGGGATCGCCTTCTTGATGATGGTGTCGGTGACGAAGGAGACGATGCCGCTGATCACCTGGTCCTTCAGATCGCTGAGCTTCTCCTTGATCAGCTCCCACACCGCCGCCACACCGCCGGTGACCAGCGCCTTCACCACGTCGAAGGCCAGTTCCAGCCCCTGCATGATGCGCTCGCCCTTGGGCCCCAGCGCCTCGACGATCTTGCCGCGGATCTGCGCCCAGGTAATGCCGAGCACACTCATGGCGAACTTGCCCAGCTCCGGCAAGGTGGCCGCCTTGGGGATATACACGCCCTGCAGCGAACCGGTCAGCCAGTCGATCAGTCCCGCCTTCAGATGCGTGCCGAAGTTGGCGGCGAAGTTGCTGAAGCCGAGCTTGGCCGCGCTGACCAGGTTGCCCAGGAACGGCATCGGGTTCTTCAGGATGCTCTTGAGCGCTGCGCCGGTCTTCATGATGTAGCCCATCAGGCCGGGCTTGACCACGTCGAAGATGATCTTCAGCAGATCCCAGATCGTGCCCAGGCCCCAGCTGATGAAGTCCGTGGCGATACTGATGAAGCAACTGGCGATCTTGCCGAACGCGCCGACCACGGTGAGCACGTCGGTGATGGTCAGCGAGGTCAGCGTCTCGATAATGCGCGTCGGAATCGAGCGCACGATCCCCATCAAGCCGCTCAGCGCGGTGTTGAACCAGGCGAAGGCGCGCGCGATGGCGTTGCCCTTCTTGATGTTCTCCCAGATCTCCTCTTGCCCGATCAGCTTCATGAAGCCGCCGAGCAGGTTGTCCGCGGTGGGCGGCTTGGCTTCGCCGGTGATCGGGTCGGCGCCGAGCAGCACGCACAGCAGGTCGTAGCCGCGCGTGCCCTGGGCCATCGCGGCCAGCGGCTTGAGGATCGCGTCCTTGATCATCTTCAGCAGTTCCACCGCGGTGGACACGGCGAAATCGATCAGGCGGCTGATCGGCTCGGTGAAGATGCGTTTGGCGCGCTCCCATACGCCGCTAAGGTCGAAGATGTCGGTCCAACTGAGCGAATCGAGGAAATCGTCCAGCGCCTGCTTCAGGCCCGCGCCGATGTCGCCGAGCTGCTTGAGCTTGGCCTCTACCCAGGTGGCGGCCTTGTTGATCACGCCGTGGTTGTCCAGCGCCCGAGTGATCAGCGAGCCACCCGGCATCAGCTCGATCAGGCCGCGCAAGATGTTGGCCGCCGAGCGGTCGGCCGAACGCATGTTGATCGGATTGAAGCCGATCACCAGGGTCAGCAGCCGGTAGCCGGGAATCGCGTAGGCCCAGTCGGCGAACTTGTCCAGCGCGTCCTGAACACCCAGGCGCTGTACCGTCGGCGTGGCCGGCGCTGCCGAGACCGGCGCGACCTCCGGCGAACGTTGTACCGCATGGCCCTGCTGGACGGTGTGGGTCAGCTCGTGCGCGAGCAGCTGCTTGCCGTCGCTGGTGCCGGGCTGGTACTGGCCGCGCGAGAAGAAGATGTGGTTCTGGTAGGTAAAGGCTTTCGCCCCCAGCCGGTTGTTGAGGCCGGCCGATTCGCCGTCGTGATGCACTCGCACGTTGCCGAAGTCGGCGCCGAAGCGCGGCTCCATGAAGCCGCGCACATCGTTGCCCAGCGGCTGGCCACCGGTCATCTTGCGATGGATGGTCGACTGCACGTTGTCCTCGACCGCCGGCACGCCGCCGGAGGCGGCGCGCTGCACATGTTCGCCACCGGGTGCGGCCTCGGCTTTCTGGACCTTGTCGTCGTCCTTCTTCTGCAGCTTGTCGTCGGGGGCGAGGAAGATCTTTTCTTCGGCGCGGTGCGGGTGCGCGACTCGCTCGGCCGAGCGCTGGAGCGCCTTTTCCTCGGTGCGCTGCACTTTCGGATCCTCGGCGCGCTGCACCTGCTTCTGCTCGGTGCGCTGGACCTTCGGGTCTTCGGTGCGCTGGACCTGCCTCTGTTCAGCACGCTGGACCTGTTTCTGCTCGGCGCGCTGGACCTTGGGATCCTCGGTCCGCTGCACTGGCTTCTCTTCGGCGCGCTGGATGCCTTTCTGCTCTACCCGCTGCACCTTCTGCTCGGCCGGCGCGCGCAGGATCTTCTCTTCCTCGCGGCGCTGCACTTTCTGTTCCGGTGCTTTCTGGATGGCCTCGCCGGCCGGCGCGCGGAAGATCTTTTCCTCCTCGCGCCGCTGCACCTTGTCGGCGCTCTGGCGTTGCAGCTTGTCCGCGCCCTGGCGCTGGGCCTTGTCACCCGGTGTGCGCTGCAGCTTGCCGGCAGCAGCCGGGTCGGGCATGCGCAGCACCTTATCGGCGGTGCGGTCGGCTTCCTGTTCGAACTTGTCGCCGGGCGCGCCGACCGTCATCTTGGCCTGCACGGGCGGAAAGAATCCTCCGCCGCCCGCATGCGCGAAGAACGGGCGTTTGGGCGCCTGCGCCGGCGTCGCCGATGCGGTGCTCGAACTCTTTTCGGCTGTCGCCTTGCTCGACCCCACTCGCCACTCTCCCGAAAGCCTTCCTGTTTCCTCAGTCCCCGAGTTCGAATCCTTCTCCCGCCGGGAGAAGGTGCCGGCAGGCGGATGAGGGTTCGGCCGGAGCGATGCACATCACTCTTGCGCTCCGCCCGTACCCTCACCCCAACCCCTCTCCCGGTGGGAGAGGGGCTTATGCACCGTCAGTACGGCCACTCCACCCACAGCATTCGCCGCATCCACGGCAAGCGCACCACGCCGATGCTCCACGGCAGTTGCCCGAGCAGGATGTCCCAGGCTTGTTTCTCGACCTGCAGCAGATCGTCGTCGCCGCGCTTGGACAGCTTTCCCTTGCGCACCAGGAAATTGCCGCGGAAGCCGTCAAGTGAGGTATGGCCGATCGCCGACCAGTAAGCGATCGCTGCCTGCAGCAGGTTTTCCGCTTCGGCCTGATCGCTCTCGCTCAGTTCCACCGGCGTGCCGGCCAGCTCCGAGAGCTCCATGCCGCACAGCAGCTTCGGCAGCACCAGCGCGTGTTCGGGCGCGCTCGACTGTCCCGTCGCTAGGAAATGCAACAGCGCCAGCGCGCGGTCGGTCTGCGTCAGCACGCCGTCCTCGATCAGCTCCAAGCGCTCGAACAGCCGCGGCAGGAATGGATGCAGCAGCACCACGCCGGCACAGTCGATAAAGACGCCTTCGTGCAGATCCAGCGGTTTCGCCGCGGCGGCCGTCCTGTGCTCGGAAGAAGCGCCATCGCGCGACGGCGCGCTGGCGGTGTGTTCGGTGTCCTGGTTGCTCGGTGTGGCATTCGAGGTCATGGCTTGGCGCTCGCTGGCGGTGGTGTCCGCGCCATGGTGCTTGAGCGCCGGGTCCACGTCATGCGCCGCCGCCGCACGGAGCACGCTTGCGATGACGGCCGGCGTGATGGACTCGGGTGCCAGCATCGCCCATGCCTCGAGCAGCGCCCCCCGCGCGATCGGCCGCTGCGTCACCGCGCAGGCGAGGGCCGCGGCCCAGGCCTGCGCGGGGATGGCTCGCGGTACGGCAAGCGCCAGCTCGCGATAGACCGCCGCCACCACCTCGCGCAGGACGTCCAGCCCTGCCGGCGCCAGGTGTTCCAGCACGCGCCCCACAAACTGAGCCGAGAACTGCCGCACCAGGCGCAAGCGAGCCACCGGCGATGACAACACCCGAGCCAGCACAGCACGCGCCGGCACATCGATCCTTCCGCCCTGCCCCTGAGCCTCGTTCCAGGCTTCGTCCAGCAGCGACTCCAGCGTCCGCGCTTCCGGCAGCTGGCACCACCAGGGCAAGGCACCGCTGGCGAGAAAGTAGAGGAAGGCCTGATCGATCGACTGCGCACCGCTCCATTGCAGATCGCCTTCTTCGGCGGCGATCTGCGGTTGCGCGATGGCCTGCGCCTTGCGCGAGCGCACCTGTTCCTCCACCGCCGCCGCCACTGCCGCGACGAAGCTGCGCGCAAAGCTTTCCGGCGTGAACTGCCCGGCATCGACTTCGATCCGCTCGAACTGCCAGTGCTCCTCGCCCGGCGCGGCACGCGAGAATGCCTCGTCCAATGCCGCCGCCAGTTCGCCCTGGCACAGCGCAGCCATCTGCCCCTGCAGCGCGAGGCCGTCCGACTCGCCGCCCTCGACGGCGAGATCGATGCATTCGCGGCGGATCACATGGCGCCGGGTCTGGCTCATTTACCGCCTCGCCGCGGCGTACCGCCGCGCTTCGGGGTGGCGGCCCGCTTCGGCGTAGCCTTCTTGGCGGCGGCTCGCTTGATCGCCGTCTTCGCCACCACCGTCTTCGCCACCGCCGGCTTTACCGCGGCCGCCTTCCGCACGCTCGGCCTCTGCGCCGCGACCGGCGGATTGCCGCGGGTGAGCACCGGTGGCGGCACGATGATCGGCGACCCGCTGGTCGTCGAACCGGAGACTTGCACCGGTATGGTCTGGGTCACCGAGCAACCGTTGGCATTGAACGCCGTGACGGTCACCAGCCTGGTGCCAGCGGTGTTGAACGAGGTGACGAACTTGGGCCCGCTGCCCATTGCCGGCGCGCCGCCCTGCGCCTCCCAGACGAAGTTCATCGCGTTCTGCGGCGGCGAGACATTCACCGCGAAGTTGGCCTTGCCGCCGACGGTCAGCGAACCCGGCCCCTGCAGCTGGATGCCGAAGGTCGGCGGGATCGGACACAGATTCACCGGCGTGGGCGAATCGCTGCACTTGTCGATCGACACGCCATCGAAGGCTGGCACGCTCAGCGCGCTGTTGCCCGACTTGATCGAGGTCCCGTTCGGCGAGTAGGCGAAGGTCATGCTCTGCTTGGCATTGAGCAGGGCCCAGGTCGAGTTGAGCTCGATATCGAACTTCAGGCACTGGAAGTATTCGAGCGTCAGCACGCCGAAGCGTCCCGGCGACATCGGCTTGTAGCCCAGGGTCAGCCACTGCGCCTTGCCCGGCTGGGCCAGGCCCGGCGTGCTGGCGATCAGCTTGTTGATCGCCGCCATCCAGCCGTTGACGGTGTTCTGGAACTGCGCGCCGCTGAGCTGGTCCTTGGTCGCCACCAGGATCTTGGCGACCTGCGCGCTGAGATCGATCGGCTTGCCAGCGTCCGCCTCGACGGTGAACACCACGCCGCCCGCGTTGAAGACCTGGTAGGCATTGTCCGGATTGGAATCCGGGTCGGGCATGAAGAAACGGAAGTTGCGGTTGAGCGAAGCACCGCCGCAGGGCAGCGTGCAGCACTCGTGGGTGAACTGGCCGCCCACCGCGCAGCCCTGGCTGTCCTGCACCGTCACCGACACCGTCGCGCCGCTGGCGGTGGGCGCGGTGACGATCATCGTCGCCGGCTGGCCGTTGACCTCGTACGGCGGCGTGCCGCCGGTAATCGTGGCGCTGGCGGTATAGCTGCCGCCGGCACAGGTGAAGCTTGGCTCGCCGATGGTCAGCGGCGGCACCACGGTAAAGCTCTGCATCGGCGTTTCGGCGCCCTCGGCATCGCGCAAGGTCACGCTGTGGTTGCCGACGGTCAGCGACAGCGGCGCGCCCAGCGGTTGATACGCACCGCCGTCGGCCGCCACGTCGTACGGCGGCACGCCGCCCTTGGCATCGATCGACACCGACGCGGTGCCGTTCGGCGCCGTGCAGCCCACCGCCACGGTGAAAGTCGGCGGTATTTTCGGCAGCACGAACTGGATACCGGGACCGGCGCTGCTCAAGCGATACGGCAGGAAGAAGTCGGCGATCACCGTGCCGGCATCCAGCTCGCCGACCGCGCGGCTGATGATGGCGGCGGCCGGACCACCCTCGGAACCGGAGCCCTGGCCCGGCGGCCCTCCCGGTGTGACCACCGGCGTGCGGCCGGTCAGCCAGTCCACCACCAGATGCAGGTCATCGCTCTGGATCAGGTTGCGGTTGGCGCTGAGATTGCCGATCGCCCGCATCAAGCGCGAGGTGTCGTTGGTGGCATCGGCCGCCGGTGCGATATTCAGCGCGGCGGCGATGCCGCTGTTGGCGAGGTTCGGCGCGCTGGCCACGCTGTCGCTGGCGACATCCACCGCGCCGGCGCCCGGAGCGCGCTCCATCGACATCGCCACGCGATCGACATTCTGCGCCTGCAGTTGCAGCGGGAACTGCACCAGCCCCTGCCCGAACAAGCCGCCGTTGAAGTTATTGATCACGGTGTCGCCGTGATAGACCAGGATAAAGGTGCCGCCCAGCGGCACGCCGGCCTTGTGCTGGATGCCCGGCTCGCGCTGCAGGAAGCTGGACAGGAACTGCAGCCGCCGCAGCTCGCCGACGCGCGCCTGGAACTGGTCGCGCACCGACTTGATCGCATCGAGCTTGCAACCCATCAGCACGCCTTCGCACAGATCGATGAACTCGTCCTGCGGCAGGAAGGACTGCAGATCAGGCGGCGCCTTGTACACCACGTCCGAGCGCAGATAGCGGATCAGCGCCATCAGGTCCTGGTACTTGTTCTCGAAGTCGGGGTAGTTCAGCCCGGACAGCAACGGATCCAGCGCTTCGGCCAGCTTGCTGAAGTAATAGATCGCCACCACGTGCGGATACGCCGAACCATCCGGCGCCAGCGTGCCGTTGAACAGCGCGCAGTACAGATACAGCATCGCGTAAGAGTTGATCGCGTTTTGATTGACGTCGATATAGCCCTGGTTTTCGAAGCGCGCCAGGTAATACTCGTACCAGGCACCGATGGTGCTGGCGTTGTAGTTGAACTGCGGCGCGTACTGCTTGAGCAGCGACAGCTGCGGCGTGCCGGCGTTCAGCGGCAGGCCGTTGATCGCGGGGATCGGATAGTTGTAGAGCTGCATGATCCCTTCGACCAGCTGCTGGCGCAGCTCGCCGCGCAGGCTGCCATACAGCGCATCCAGATCCTGGAAGCGCGCCTGCTCCTGGCTCAGGTCCACCGGCTGGCTGTCGTCGTAGGCGCCGGTGCGCAGCGCGATCACGTCGATCGGCAGGCGGTACTGCGCCTTCATGGTCAGCAGCGAGCGCAGCACGGACTGGTAGTCCTTGCCCAGATGGCCTTCGATGCGCAGGAAGTCGCGCGAGCCGAGGTCATAGCGCAAGGGATCGGTGACGAAGTCCGGCGCGGCCGGCGTGTACAGGTCAGAGTTGTAGCCCAGGTTCTGATTGGCGCGCTTGCGCTGGGTCAGCAGCGGGCTCCACAGCGGATACAGCGGCTGGGTCTCCGGCATGGCGTAGTAGTAGGGAATCGCCGTGCCTGCAAGCTCGGCCTCGCCGCAGCAGCGCCGGCTGGGCGTAACGCGGATCTGCGGATCGAACGGCAGCGACGGATTGGCCGCCGGCAGCCTGGGCTGATCGGTGAAGCCGGCGCACATCGCCACCAGGCGCGCGAACAGCTGGCGCAGCTGCGCGCTCTCCTCTTCGCAGTTGCCGACCGCCGGCGAGGGCAGGAAACCCTGGCGGTAGCTGTCGGGACTGGCCACGCTTTCCGGATGTAGCAAGCCCAGCATCAGATGCCGCGGGAACAGCCCGTCATCGGGGCAGCACGCGCACATCAGCTCCAGGCCCTTCCAGCGGAACTCGTCATAGGCGCGCAGGAGGTCGTCGAACAGATCGGCGTAGTACTGCAGGAACTTGACCTGGGTGGTGTCCGTCGGCGCGCTGTCGAGGAAGCTGTAGTTGGTGCCGAAGGCGACGAACGGGTCGGACGGATAATCGGCGAACAGCAGCGGCCGGAAGGCCGCATACGCCGCGCTCAATGCCTGCCCGGTCGCGCTGGCCAGGCCGCCCTGGCGGACCATGTCGAGGAAGGCGGTATACACATCGTCCGAGCTGACCGGGTTGGAGTTGAGCACGTCGAAACGGTGCAGGCGCAGGTCCGGCAGGTTCAGCCGCGCCGACAGCGCCGCCACCAGATCGCCCTCGCTCAGTCCGCTGCCCAGGCCATTGGCCGCGGCGATGATGCTGTCCAGATCGCTGCGCGCGATCAGCAGACGACGCACCGTGGCGGTGACCTGCGAGCCCTTGTCGTCGCAGTTGTTGGGACTGCAGGTGCGCAGGCCTTCCTTCTTCAGCTCCAGGAACAGCAGCACCGCCTTGTCGTCGAGGAAGCCCGCCGGCGTACCCAGCGGCGTGGTGTTCGGCACGCCATCGCCGAACAGCTCCCACATGGCGAACGGCGTGCCGTCGTTCTTGAACTCGGGGTAGTCGATATCCGTCGGCAGCGTGTAAGGCCGATATGCCGTCAGCGTCACGTCCTCCGGCTCCACGATCAGATAGCCCTCGGAAGTGACGCCGCAGCCCTTGGACAGCGCGATGGCCGTGCCGTTGAGCTGGATCTTCAGGCCGCAGGCGATGCCGATGCCGATCAGATGCGAGCGGGTCTGGCGTTCCTGCTGTTCGAGGTAGTCGAAGGCATCGTTCAGATGCCGGCTCATCAGTACCTGATTCGCTTCGAAGACCGGGTAATGGTCAAGCAAGCTCTCCATGAGCGATCTCCGTCGTCAAAGTTAAAGAGTGGTTTTGCGCGGGTAGTTGCCCAGCGCGGTGTTGTCCAGGCGCACCGGATTGAAATCGCTGCCTTCATCGCAGTCGTGCAGCGTCGCGCCCGGGTAGGTATTGCGCAGTCCGGCCAGCAGCGTCGTCACCACCCACAGCCAGTAGGACGGCAAGCTGTAGGCGGCATAGCGCTCGTGCAGCAGCGCGGCGATCCTGGTCTGCGTGTCGGACGTAAAGCTCAGGTCCGCGCACAGCGTCACCGTGGGTTCGGTGAACGGGGTCAGCGCGCCGAACGCATTGCCCGCGGTGATGTTGTCGCGCATCCATGCGTAGTAGGCGCTGCCATAGTCGGTGACGATGCGTCCGGCGCAGTTGCACAGCGCCGCCGCGGTGGCGGAGCTGGTCAGCACGCCGGCGTTGAGCAGCGCTTCGACCCGTTCGATCAGCCGCTCGTCGGTCCAGTCGATCGCCGCATTGGCGTCCAGCCAGCTGCGCCAGGCGGCTTCGAAACGCTCGAACTGCCAGCCCTGGCTGGCAATGTCGGCAAAGCGCGCGCTCATCAGCGCACGCACCTGGTCCCACAGCGGCGCCGGAAACAGCGTCTTGTAGGTGCCATCGGCCGGCACCGGAACACCGGCGAACAAGGTCGTGACCGCGGCCGCCCAGGCGGCGTCATGCATGAAGCTCAGCTTCTTGTCCTCGAACCAGGCGGAGAACGCCTCGCTGAAGACATGCAGGATGGCGTGCGCATCGCCACAGGCATCGTCGCTGGACGGCGGCGTGCTGGCCGCGGTCAGCCCGTCGGCCTGCAGCAGGTCGGCCAGATCTTCCACCACCTGATCGCAGGGGTTTTCGACATAGCCGTCGTTGCCCACCCAGCAGGTCTTGGCCAGCAGGTGCGAAGGCGTTTCGCGCTCGATGGTGCGGTCGGCGTAGCGGCGCAGATCGAGATTGTCGGTGTATTGCACCGTCCAGCCGGGCATCACATAGGTGAGCCGGAACGAGTACGGATCGGCGCTGCCGCAGGTGGAGCAGCCGTCTTCGCAGCAGGCCGGATACAGTGCGTCGCCGATGAACTTCGGGCGCAGCAGGATGTGCTCGATCACCAGGGTGCGCGCACCGGCGCTCCAGGAAAGCAGCGTCTCCTTCAACGCCAGTGCTTCGGCGGCGCTGGCGAACGGCGCCGGGCTGCGGCCGATCTCAGTCGAGGAGGCATCCTCCAGCACCAGCGCGAACTGGCCGCCCGCGACCGGCGCGACCGTGTACGCCTCATCGAGAATCATGCGATCCAGCAGCTGGCGATAAGCCCCCTCGCCCGCCTTGCCCGCGCTGGCCGCCGCCACGCTCAGCGTGCCCGCCAGCTGCGCCGTGCCGATGCCGTCGACCAGCTTGTAGTCGACCGGATACACACCCGCTACCGGCGCACCGGCGGTCCACTGATAGCTCAGATCCGGATAACCCAGCAGCAGATTGATGCGTTGCTTGATGCCCGGCTCGTTGCCCGGCGCATTCGGCTCGACCTGGTAGTCGAAAGCCTTGGCGCGATCGTGGCTGACCGCCGGATAGCGGCGCAGGAAGGCGATCTTGCTGGCGATCAGCTGCTCTTTCGCTACCGCGTCGCCGGCGGCCTGGGTCAGCAGTAGCGCATATTCGCTGAACTGCTCGCCGAAGCGCGCCAGCAGATGATCGAGGAAGGCATTGCGCCGGCTCTGGAACGCGGCGGGTGTTTCCACCAGCGCCTCCACCGCGGCACGGGTCAGCTTCATCGGATCCGCGATATCGGCCAGATCCTTGATCGTGTCGGCGTCGAAGGCTTTGACGAAGTAGGTGCGCGACACCGAAGCATCGAGCGAAAACAGATCCGAGGTATGCGCCAGCTGCGCCAGAGCATCGCCGAGCAGTTGTTCGAACACCAGCAGATACGCCTTGAGATTGCGCGCCTGCGCCTTGCGCGCCGGCAGCGCGCGCGGCGGCAGGCCGTCCGGACCGATGCCATAAGTCAGCGGGAAGCTGTACTGCACCGGGAAGTAGTCCTCCGGTTGCCGGTACACCCCCGCCGGCACCGGCAGATCGTTCGGCGCGCCGGGGTTCTTCGGCCGCTCCGCATCGCCGCGAAGCTGGTTGAGCGTGTCCGTCGCCTCGTCGACGCGCGGCAGGAACGGCAGCCCGTCCTTGTAGAACAGGAAGCGCGACTGGTTCAGATACAGCCGCGGCTGGTGCCGCGGACTGATCGCCAGCAGCCAGGCCGCGCTGGTACGGCTCGGGTCGTAGACCGGTTGGTCGTTGATCCAGGCCGGATCGGCGGCGCCGGCCACGATCTGGCCCTCGTCGTCGTACTTGGTCATGCGTAGCTGGTTCACCGCCACCACGCCGTCGATATCCATCAGCAGATGGATCATGTCGGACGCGCGCAGCATCGCCTTGAGCTCGGCCGCGGCCAGGTCGGCGTCTTCGATAAAACCATTGGCCAGGGCCGGACCGTCGAAGATGTCCTCCACCGCCACACCCCGGCCCTGCAGCTCCTGCAGCGTGCGGAACGGCACCGGCGGCGTCATGTACTGCTCCAGCGAGAACCAGATGCAGGCCTGCACGCGCTCGATATCGGCATCGGGCCGCACTTCGACATCGGCGCAGACCGCCACGTCTTCCACGCCGGCCCGATCGATCAGGCAATAGTCCTCGCCCAGGTTGCGGCACTGCTGCAGCGCGGCCTTGGCGCCGGCGACCGCCGCGGCGGTGGCCTTGGCCTTCTTGCGATAGCGCAGCACGAAGCCGGCGGGTGTGGCGTCGGTGAACAGCGTGCGCCAGGCGTCGGCGCTGACCGCGTTCTGCACCGCGTTATCGGCGAACACGCGCAACGCCGCATTCTCGATATCCACGACATCCGGCGAGCCGGTGAAGCTGATGCTCAGGCTCACATAGAACACATCGCCCCACTGCTGGCGCAGATAGGCATCGCGATCGGCCGGGTTCGGCAGATCGAATACGTTATAGGTCTTGGTCGCGCCCAGCCGGGTCAAGGTGATGCTGAAGGCGGCCGGGTTGGCGAAGCTCCCATCGTCGGTAAGGAAGCGCTGCCACGCATCGCGCTCCAGCAGCGCGATATCCGGGAAGCGCAGTTCCATCAGGATCGGATGTGCGCCGTCGCTGTCGTGATAGACGCTGTTCTGCTCGACCAGGCGGTCGTTGAGATCGCCCAGCTCCGGATCGTCGTCCAGCTCCAGCAGGGTTTCGTACAGACCCAGCACCCAGGTCTCGCTGGCCGGGTTGGGCGGATTGGCCGGCTGGCCATACTGCAGCACCAGATTGCCAGCCAGATCGCAGTACGCCCAGTAGCTGACCTCGCAGGCGCAGGTCTTGCACAGCACCCAGGCATCGCTGACCGCGGGCAGATCGATCAGCATGCGGCGGAAATCGGCGATCGTGGTCGGATTGACCGTCAGTACTTCGCGCGCGGTGAAGAAGGCCTGGTCCGGATACGGCCGCAACGGATCGGCGGACGGCACCGCGGGCGCGAGGATGTCCTCGATATCCCACTCGATGCGGTAACCCACGTCGGTGATGGCGTAGCACAGCGCTTCGAGGATGGTGATGCCCGGATCGTGGATGTTGTAGTCGGTCCACTGCTGGTGGCCCGCCTGCTGCACGTGGCCGATGCCTTCGCGCCGCAGCTGGTAGTAATCCACTGAAGGATCGAGCACCGGCTTCGCCACGAGCGCCGGCATGTTGAGTGGCTGGAGGCTGTTCATGCGTCGCACCCGCAGCTTTCCGCCAGCGCTGGGTCCGGTGCGGGCTTGATGACGGTGATCTGGTGTTTGCTGGCCGGCGCCGAGACCAGGATGGACACGGCGCGCGAGCCGGTGGCCTCGTCCAGGTCGACGCTGCCCGGCGCCTGGCACGGCAGGTCCTGGAACAGGCGGAAGTCGGTGACGTAGTCGACGCAGGCCTGGGTTTCCACGAAATGGATCAGCGCGGACTTGTAGATCTTGCCGCCGAACGAAGGCGTGCCGGTACCGTCGAACGCCCACGGCGACAGGAAGCGGGTGATCGCCTGCTGCAACTGGGTCGTGTAGTACGCCTCGTCGTAGCCGTCGCGCAGCTTCAGGGTGAAGGACACCCGCACTTCCTCGAACTGTGGGTTCTTCACGTGCAGCTGCACGAAGCCGCTGCAGCGCTGGGCCAGATAGGTCTGGATCTCGCCGAGCAGGCCCAGGCTGGTGTAAGGCTTGAGCGGATCGCGCTGCACCTGTCCGCGCAGATTCGGCAGCGCGATCAAGGTGACATGGCCCGGCGCCAGCTCGCGATAGATGCCGCCGCTGCACAGCCCACCGCCCAGATTGTCGGCGGGCTCGTACTGGGTATGGTTGAGGCACTTCACCTTGTAGATCGACGGGAACGCTTCCAGCACCAGCCGCTCGTAGTCCCACAGATCGATCGCGCGATCCTTGTGCCGCAGGCGCTCGCTGATGCGTCGATAGAAATCCGCGCCGCTTTCGGCGCCGCGTCCGCCGAACGATGGATACGGCTGGGTGATGCCCTTGACCGACGCATCCGGCGCGGCGAGCTGAGTCACCGTGCCCGGCGGCAATGGCGCGGCCGAGAAGTCCGGCGCATTGCCCTGATCGGCGAACACCGCCTCCAACGCCTGCGCCGCCACCAGCTTCAGCCGGCACACCGCATCGCTGGCCTCGTGCACGGCGGCGCGGATCCAGTACTGGCCGGCGGGCAGCAGATGGTTGTCGCTGCTGGCGTCGCGCGGCACGGCAAAGGTGACGATGCCGGAGTCGAGCAGGCCGCCGGTCGCATCGACCACGGCGTTCTGCGGGAATGGCACCCACAGGTCGTCGACCAGATAGGACCAGTCGATATGCGGCACCGGCTTGTTCGCCAGCGGATTGGCGGTGCCGTCCGCCACTTGGAACAGCAGCGCCAGATTCTGCGGCGGCACCAGGCCGGCCAGGCCGATATACAGCTCCGCCTCGCTGCTCAGCACCGCACCGCCGCGCACGAAGGAGAACGGCGGCAGCAGCGGAATCGGCGCACCGTTGCACAGATAGGGATGCCGCTCGGCGGTGCCGAACGGCGCCAGATGGAAGAAGCGGCCGACGCGCGTCTGGAACGAGGTCGCGGTACCGCTCTGCAGCGCCAGACTGGTGGACGACACATAGGACAGCGTCAGCGCCGCGGCGACCGGCCCCTGCGGCGGACGCGCGCCCGGACTGGTGGTGATGGTCTTGCGCAGATATTCGATCAAGTCGCTCTGGTACTGATCCTGGCCGACATTGCCGTTGAGCCGCACGCGCAGATAGCCCTGCCGCGCCGGCGTGGTGTAGGGCTCATCGGGCGTGACATCCGGCGCGTCGGAGACGGCAGCGTTGACACTGTCGTCCAGCGTGACGTAGGCGGTGGTCGAGCCGATGCCAAGCGACGACCAGGAGGTGGCGGCATTGGACCAGCTGCCGGAGGTCAGCAGATCGACCGTCACGCCCGTCGCTGTCGCGCTGGAGGCGTACACCACCGGCGGGGTCTGCCAGGTCAGCGTGATCGACAGCCATTCCAAGTGCTTCTGGAACGCTTCCTTCGAGCCGACCACCAGGCCGCTGTTGGCCACCGGCGAGGCGCCGAATGGCTGGAACGGCTTGGACAGATCCAGCGGCCCGAAATCGTTGGTCGCCGCCACTGTCTTGATGCCGTCGACCCAGGTGAACAGCTCGATCGAGGCCAGCACCAGGCCTTGCATGGCGGCGTAGGCGTAATGGCGCTGCGGATCCTGCTTGAGCGTGACCAGCAGCAGCGGCAGTTCGGTGTCGAAGTTGTAGCCCTGCGTCGCCGCCGTGTACGGCACGATGGCCTCGTCGGCGCCGGTCAGCGCGATCACCAGATCCAGCGTATTGCTGCCGCTGGGCGCGAAGTACGAGGGATCGCGCTGCAGCCAGCCCTTGGCGGTGCTGAGCTGGCACTGCACGTCGTCGGTCAGGTCGAAGCCCGCCGGCAGCGCATCGCGCAGCTGCAGCCGGGCGAATACGTAGCGCGTGCCCTCGGCCAGCAGCAGATGGTGCGAGGCGATGGCGAAGCCCACCTGCGCGGGCGGCATGTCGATCGCGGCCAGCTCGCCGTCTACGTAGTCCTTGTTGAAGAACGGTTGCCAGGACAGGTCCGGCGAGGTCAGCGCCGCGCCCAGTCCGTCATCGGAGTTGGCCACCGGTGAGGCGAACAGCCGGCCCTGGTCGTCCTCGCCGCTGCTCAGCGGTTCGCTGCCATGGCGGTATACGGTCTTCAGCGGGGCGACGCTGGCCTTGTTCGCCACCATGTCGTCGACGCTGGCGAAGAACGCCGGCTTGCCGCCGGCATCCTTGCCCGCCTTGAACGGCGTACCCGGTGCGAAATCGAACTGCGTCGCCTGCTTGCCCAGCTCCGCCAGCAGATGCACATGCCCCGGCTGCGCCGGCCGCGGCTGCAGGCCGAGGATGGTCGAGTAATAGAAATCCAGATGCCGCCGGGTCAGCCCGTTGGCCGAGTCCCTGGCATGCGTCAGCAGCTGCAGGAAGGCCAGATACAGCGCGTAGTGCGGCGCGTGATCGGACGCGTTCGCCAGCGCGTCTGCCAAGCCCGCCTGCGCCTCGCTGACGGTGCGCATCAGCACCTTCAGGAACAGATCGAACACCGAGCGGAACAGGTTATGCGTGGCGCAGTGATTGATGCGCGTGAACGGATCGGGCGGACCGCCCGCGCCATACACCGAATCATCCGCCGCGATGCCGCTGACATAGCCGGGCCACGCCGCATTGCCGCTCCACGCGCCGGACAGGCCGCCGGACAGCACATCGGCGAAGGCCTTGGCGTCGTACTGCAGTACGCGCAGCGGCGGCGCCACCACGTTGATCACGCCCAGCGCCATGCCGCCCTTGTAGTAGGCGACCAGCCGCGCGAACGCCGGCGCCAGCTGGGTGCGCAGCAGATTGTCCAGCGTGCCCTTCAGCGGCGTCTCGTCCGATAGCTTCTGCTGCAGCTGGTCCAGCGCCTCGGCCAGGGTGCCGATGGCCGCGTACAGATAGCCCAGGCGATCGCGCAGTCCGCTGGCGTCGCCGTCGTTGTCCATGTCGTTGAGGAAGTCGAACCATTCGCGCACCTGGATCTTGTACGCATCGACATCCTCGATCGCGGCGACCGCCAGCGGCACCGCCATGTCGCCGCCGAAGTAGTCGCGCCAGTCGCCGACCAGCGCGTTGGCGGCGCTGTAGCGGCTGAGCAGGCCGGCATAGGCATGGGCGAACACGATGTCGTGCGCGACCGTGCGCGCATCCACCGGCGCCGCATCCGGCGACAGCGCAGCCGGGGCGCGCTCGTCCTGGCTGGTGCCTTCGCGCACCAGCTTCAGAGGATCGTCGTTATGGGAGCAGTCGTTGGCCATGACGTCAGCTGTTGTCCGGCAGCAGGTTGGTCGTGGTGAGATTGATGTCGGTGCCTTCGCGGATGTAGTACGGATAGACGAAGTTGAAGCGCGAGTTGGTCGAGCGCACCGTGTAGGCGACCTGGATCAGCACCACGCCCTCGGCGATGTCGCTGTCGTCCAGGGTGACCTGGTCCAGCGTCACGCGCGGCTCGAAATACAGCACCGCCGACTCGATCTTGTCGGCGATCAGGGTCTTCATCCGCGTGTCCAGGCTCTCGAACAGCAGCTCGCTCAAGTTGCAGCCGTAGGCCGGCTGCATCACCCGCTCGCCCGGCCGCGTGCTCAGCAGCACATGCAGGCTCGAAGCGACATCGGCTTCATCCTCCAGCATCGCCACGCCCGGCACCGCTCCGCTGAAGTCCGGCGGAAATGACCAGCCCCTGCCGAGAAAATCCAGATCCATGGCCTCAGCCTCCGATCAGCACGGTGGGACAGCCGGGCGCGCTGACCATGCCGCCCGCGCCGGTGGGATCGCCGATGCGCGCGGCCGGCAGGCCGCCGATCAGCACCGTCATCGAGCCCAGCAGAATCACGTCCAGGCCGCAGCCATCGCTCATCCGCGCCGCCGGCAGGCCGCCGATCAGCACCGTCGGCGCAGCCGGCGGGATGATCGGCACGGGCGCGCCGAAGGTGGCGGAGCTGACGATCATGTCGGTCACTCTTGCGGCGAGTCCCATGGCCTGATTCCGTCCGTTGCATCCCTTGCTAAGCCGCACCCATCGCAACGGGTGCAACACCTTGATGCCCTCAACCCACCTCACCGTCATTCCAGCGAAAGCTGGCATCCAGGGCCTTAGAGGCGCTGGACCCCAGCTTTCGCTGGGGTGACGAACGGGAAAGGTGGCGAGTTCTGTTCGTCATGCTCAATTGATCTGCACTATTCCGCCCTTGATCACCGTGGTCGCATCCCCGCTGATCTTGGTCTGCGCTCCCGACAGCTCGACCGTGCCGGTGCCGGTGGCCTTGAAGCCGCTCTTGGCGCTGAACTCGGTATTGGTGCCGGAGAGCTTCACGTCCTTCTTCGCCTTGAACACCAGGTCCTTGGCGCTCTCGATGGTGATGCCGTCGCCATCGAGGGTGATGCTGTTGCCGTTCTGGTCCTTCAGCACGATGCCCTTGGCGTCTTCGGACAAGCTGATCTTGTTGCCGGCCGGGGTTTCCAGGCCGATCACTTTCTTCTCGTCGTCGAAAGTCAGCTTGAGTTTTTCGCGGCTGACGTAACCCTTGTGCTGGTTATCGTCCTTGGCTGGCTCCGGCGCCGGATGCGCACTGCTGTGGCATTGACCGAGCACCACCGCGTAGCGCGGATCGTCGCCGAGAAAACCGACGATCACTTCGTCGCCGATCTCCGGCCGGAAATACGTGCCGCGTCCCTTGCCGGCATCGAGCGTGGCCAGGCGCGCCCAGATGCCGTCCTCGCTGGTGGAGACCAGCGGCAGACGGCACTTGATGCGGTCCTCGCCGGCCGGATCGTTTTCCAGCTGGGTGACCACGCCGATCTGCAGGCCGGCCACTGCCGGCAACAAGCCACCGGCGGGCAGCGGACGCAGCTCGTAGGTCTCGGCGAAAGTCTCCGGACCCAGGCCAAACTGAATATCGGTTTCCCAGTTGCCGCCGGCCACGGTCTGGCGCACGGCGGACACGTACAACTGGCCCTGGAAGCGCTGGCCGATACCGTCGATCTGCACCACCTGCCCCGGCTGCACGCCGGCGAAACCCTGGCAGCGCGCACGGCCGCGCAGGCGCGCCAGGCGCATGCGCTGCAGCCGCGCATCGGCCCAGGCCTGCAGCTGCGCCTCGTCGAGCGCGCCGCCGTGGAAGATATCGTCCACGTCATCGCCGGCCACCTTGGCCAGATCGGCCGCGGCGATATTGCCGGCGGCCGGCGGCGAAGGCTCGGCGGCATCGGCATGGATGGCCTCCTGGTCGGCCGCCTTCCAGCTCAGCGCCTTGATGCCCTTGCTCTGCCAGCGCGCATCCATCTCCACGTCCAACTCCAGTACGGTGGCGCCGTAGCCGAGCTTCAGCACCGGCGCGCCGTCGAACTTGGGCTTGGCCACGGCGACCTTGTCGTCGCCGACCAGCACCACCTGCCCGTTCGCCTCGGCGCGGCAAAGCAGGAAATCCCAGTCGCTGGCGTCGTACTGCACGACTTCTTTCAGGTCGGGCTTGGTCGCCTCGACATCGTTGGCTAGACCGTGCGCGTCCAGCAGGGCACCGGCGATATCGCTGTCCTTCTGGTTGACGAAGTACTTGCTCTTGCGCGAGGTGGTCATCTTCACCGCGTCGGCATAGCAGTCCACGCTGAGCGTGCTGCCGTTCTTGCGCACCTTCAGGCGCTGCTTGACCACCGTGCCCTTGAACACCTTGGTGTTCTGCGAGCGGTAGCCGAACTGGATCTCGATACTCTTGCCCGGCGCGAACAGATCGCCGTCGCTGGCCGGAAAGGTGGCCTTCGATGCTTCGCCGTCGTCGATCAGCAGCACCGCCATGGGAATCCGGTTGAGCTCGCGCGTCACCGTCACCGACTGCACATGCAGGGTGCCGGGAATCGCCTGGCCGCCGATCAGGATCTCGACGGTGCAGATATCCGGAGTGGCCGGCGTGGGGACGGCGGACGGATCGCTCACGTCCCACCTCCCGTGCCGCTGGTCTGGGTCTTGGCGATCGGCGGGAAGCGCAAGGTCATCCCGGGTGTCAGCTCACGGAAATTGCCCAGGCCGTTGCGATCGGCCACCTGCAGGTAATAGCGCGGATCGCCATAGATCTGCTGGCACAGCAGCGGCAAGGTATCGCCCAGCTTCGCCTGCCGCACGTGGGTCAGGTCCGGCGACTGTTTGTTTTCCTTGGCGGCGCGCTTTTCCTCTTCGATGCTGCTCTTGAAGGTCACCTTGGCGGTGGCGCGGATCGGCGTGCCGTCGGATTTGAACAGCTTGTAGACGATGTCCACCGCGGTGACGCGGCCTTTGAAGATCGAGTTCTCGCCCCACACCAGCTTGAAATGCCGCGGCTCGTGCGCGTCGCCCTGGTAGTCGATGATCACCTTCTTGAACTTCACCAGGTCGTCGGCGATCGAATCGCGCGGCTCGCCGTCGATGATGCCGGTGTTGTCGAACAGGAACTCGAAGGCCATCTCCGAGGGCTCGGTGTACTCGTACTTCAGCTGCTTGCCGCTGCTGCCGTGCCCCTGCCCGCCTTCGGAGAACTTCAGCTTGTAGGAAAGCGTGTAGGTCTCCGGATTGATCAGGGCCTCGAAGGAATCGTCGGCCTCGGCCACCCCGCCGTTCTCCGCGGCCTTGGAGTCCGCGAAGGCGAGGATCAGCATCTTGCCGTGCTTGCCGGAGTCGGCCATCAGCGTTCCTTTCTCGCCTGGAGCAGTTCGAACACCTGCTCCACGCATTCGGCCACCAGCTCGTCCTTGCCCGCCGCCGCACCGGCCGCCGCAGCCTGTTTCGCCGCGCCGGGAGAGCCGCCGTGCGCCTCGGGCGGCTTGCCCGAGACGGCGACGCGGATGTGCAGTTCCTTGATCTCGACCGGCATGTCCGATGGCCCTGGTGGTGGATGACTACTGCCCGTCCTGCAGGCTGAAGTAGCGGTACGACAGCTCCATGGTTTCGATCACCACGCTGTTTTCGTTCGCGTTGAGATCGCTGATCAGCCACTTCTTCGGAATCGCGTGCGCCACGTTCCAGGTGCGCAGCGATTGCCCCTGCTCGTTCATCAGGATCACGTTGATATCCGCAGGCGAGAACTCGCGATCGCGGAACGCCGCCGTGAACCAGTCCAGCACCGCCGAGCCCATCAGCATCCCGCGCTTGAGCACCAGGTCCGCGTACTTGGTGCGGACCGGCAGCTTGTGCTCGAAGCGGTTCTCGCCGCCTTCCTTGAAGCTCTCGAAGTCGTACTCGACGGACAGGCCCGAAACGGTCTGGAAGCGCGCGTCGGCCGGGCCGGGCTTGCTGTCGAGCATGAACTCGACCTTGTAGTAGAAGCTCCAGGGCGGGTAGTAATCGCTCATGGCGGTCAGACGTCGATATGGCTCAGGCCTTCATGAGCGATTTCGACGCTCTCGATGGCGATCTCGTTGGCGTCGGACTTCAGGTCCGGCGCGGTGACCTTCAGCGGGAAGCAGCGCGAGGCTTTCCATGCCGCCACCGGCTGATGCTTCTCGTTGAGCAGGCGGATGATCACGTCGCGGCGCTTGTTGGCGCGATCGTCGGCGACGTCCTCGAACCAGGTGTTGAAGTCGACGTCCTTCTCGAACTTGCCGCGCTTGAGCACCAGGGCCGCGGTTTTCTGCAGGCCGGGCTGAGCGATCTTGTGGAAGTCCTGGCTGTCGCTGTGGCGGTACTCGATCTTCTCCCGCTCCATCACCAGGCCGGTGACTTCGGTGAAGCTGATCATCGTGCCGCCCCAGTCCACCTGGAAGTGGAATCGCGGCAGGGGATACGCTTGCTGACTCATGGCTCAACTCCTGTTGAAAAGATCGACTCGGGACGAGCGGCTTCAGGACACGGGCATCGTCTGCACGAAGCGCAGCACGATGAATTCGGCCGGCCGCACCGGGCACAGCCCCACCACCACCACCATGCGGCCTTCCAGCACGTCCAGCGCGGTCATGGTGCTGCCCAGGCCGACCTGCACCGAGTACGCGTCCGCGGCCTTCGCACCCATCAGCGCGCCCTGGCGCCATAGCGAATTGAGGAAGTTCTCGATCATGCCCTTGACCTTGACCCAGGTATTGGCGTCATTGGGCTCGAACACGAACTGGCGGGTGGCGCGGCGGATAGATTCCTCGGCGAAGATGCAGAAGCGGCGCACGTTGACGTAGCGCCACTCGTTGTCGTTGCCGGCCAGCGTGCGCGCGCCCCAGACCAGGGTGCCCAGGCCGGTGAACGCGCGGATCGCGTTGACCGACTTGCCGCTCGTGCTGTCCACGTTCATGGTGTCCTGCGCGGTGCCGTCGATGGTGATGGTCGGCTGGATCGCATCGGCCACGCTCAGGTTGGCCGGCGCCTTCCACACGCCGCGCGCGTTGTCGACCGCGGCGTAGATGCCGGCCATCGCGCCGGACGGCGGCAGCTTGCAGGCGAGCTTGTTGATCGCGCCGATGGCCAGGTTGTACGACTGGTTGTCGCTGGTCTCCAGCGTGCTGAGCTTGGCCGCCGGGGAGGCGCCAACCGTCACATCGGTCTGGGTGTCGTCATAGGCGAAGCGCACCGTGGTTTCCAGGTTCGGCGCGTAGGCGGCGCCGTACTTGAGGTTGTTGGCCGGGGTGCCGTTGTCGCGGAATTTCTTGACCGCGGCGCCGATGTCGGTGCCGGGATCGTTGAGCGACAACGTGTCGCCATGCGTATCCATGATCAGGAAGCGGTTCTGCAGCGCCGCGCATTGCTGCAGCGCCTGGTCATACAGCGACTTGCAGTCGGCGATGCCCAGGTACTGCGCTTCGGGGAACACCAGCAGGGTCGGCTCGTCTTCCTTGCCGATCGCGGTCAGGCCGCTTTCCAGCTCAGTGAGCACCAGCGCCTTGTAATCGGCCACCGAGCAGATGTAGCAAGGCCCGCCGCCGTTATCGAAGTACAGCCGCACCGCGTACCACATCAGATGCACGGAGCGATCGGCCTCGGCCAGGGTCGCCACCGCATTGACGCTGCCATTCGTGGCGGTGGTGACGGCGACCTTGATCTTCACCTCCGGATCGGCGCCGCCGAAATACTTCTCGTACTCGACCATCGAGGTGATGCGCGTCGGCTTCAGCGTGAGATCGCCAGCCGTATACAGCGTCGCCTGCTGGGTGTAGCCGATAAAGGCGGGGATCGCCGTGGCGACGCCGGCCACCGAAGGCGGCAGCGCCGAGATTTCTTCAACGTAGACGCCAGGTGTGTTGTAGGCCATGACCGTGAACTCCCTCTATTCCGCGTGCTGGTTCAGTGGACGTATGTGAGAAGACCTAGATGTAGATCTCCGAAACGAGCTGCGTGATGCGCGCGCCGCTCATCTGCGCCTTCACGATGCCCTGCGAAGGCTTCTGCCGGGTGCCCGCATTGCCGAAGAACGTGAGCGGCAGCGGTTGCGTTTCGGGGGCGCCAGGCGCGCCGGTCTGCTTGTCGAGATAGGTCCACCAGGTGGACCGGTTCTTCAGTCGCACTTCGTAGACGGTGGCAGGCGTTTTCGGTGCGCCCGTGCCATCGACGAAGCTGAAGTCGTCATCGCTCGCGCGCACGGCGGTGAGCGTGATCAGGGCGAATACGTTGTCCGGCACGTCATCACTCAGTTGCACGCCGCGCGCCGGCGCGCCGACCACCCCGGCCGGGGGCACGATGGCCGGCACGTCGCCCTGATGCAGGAACACCGGCAGGTCGGTGGCGGAGGCCGCCAACTGCTGGGTGGTAGCGCCGGGGTTGTCGCTGGTCAGTTGCAGCAGTGCGCCGGCGGAAAGCACCATCGCCTCCACCGCGTCGCTGGCGGCGGGCGCCGGATAATCGCGCGACAGGAACAGCACCTGGCCCGCGCCGAGCGTGCGCTTGGCCCCGGTGAGATTGGACAACACGGGCACGTCCGCCTTGTAGCGATAGATCACCCGGGTCGGCGACAGGTCGGTGGGATCGGCGGCTTCCTGCACGGTCTGTGGGCGGAAGGTCAGCGCCGTGTAGTCCAGGCAGTCGCCATTGGCGATCGACACCGCGAACGAGAACGTGGCAGCCGCATCGAACGTCGCTTCACTCGGCGCCGCCACCGTGAAGCCCTGCCCCGTTGGCATGAACAGGCAGCGCAGACCGCTGAGCTGCTTGAGCGTGGACGGCGTCGGAGTCACGCGCAGCAGCGGCCGCACGTCGTAGCTCAACAGGCGCTCGGCCTGCATGTCCGCCGCAAGGGTGTCGAAGCGCTGCCCACCGTCGTCCAGCCAGTAGTGATGCAGCAGCCTCACCTCGAACAGGCGGCGGTAAGAGGTGGTCGAGCGCTCGCTCATTTCAGCCCCCCAAGCCCATCTGCCGGAAGGACGGCGCGGAGGTATCGCCCGCCACCTCGGTGATCAGGCCGGCCTCGGCCTGGGTAGCACGGAACTTCATCTCCAGCAGGCGCAGCGTGTACAGCGCGAACGGATACTGCTTGCCACCCAGCGTACCCCAGAGATGGTTCACCTCTTCCAAGGTCGGCGAATAGATGTCGAAGATCAGCTTGAAGGTTTCGAGCTGGTCCAGCGGATTGGTCGGCGCGTTGGTTCCTAGCGAATCCGGCGCCACCGAGTCCTGGTTAAACATATTGCTGAACTGGAAGAACTTGATGGTGCGCGAGAGCAGCAGCAACGCATTGGTATAGCTGGTGTGTGTGGCCACAACCATGATGTGAAAGTTGAGGTACAGCGCAGGGTTCTGGTACTGCACGCGCAAGGTGGCGTCGTTGCGCACGGGCTGGACCAGGTTCTTGAGCGTCTTCTCCTCGCGGATGTTGATCATCGAGAATGCCAGCACGTCGCGCGGAATCGCTCCGGGACTGCTGCCACCCACGCCCTCGGCGATGTTGCCCAGGCGCACCTGGGGCGACACTGCTGGCGGCCCGTAAGCGTCGGCCAAGTGCCGCTCCAGTTCGTTCGCTACGATGGTCAAAGCATGTGAAAGCATGCTTGCCCCCTGGCTCCACAACGGATACCGCAGTGATCGGAGAACCGGTCGAGCAGCGTGGTGATCTCCCTGTTGTCGCCGCCAGGCGCATCCGCGGGGAAACACCGCAGGTCAAACAGCTCCGCCTTCTTCAGCGTGTACACGCCGGCCTCGGTATCCGGATCGTCGTTACAGGTGGTGTCATCCAGTGGCGCGCTGCCCGACATCGATGTGGCCGCCCCCGTCATGGCGCGGGTACTGCTGGGTATCCCCTCGATATAGATACCCGGATGACTTGGGGTGGCTGACATGGCGGCTTCCTCGGGGATGACGAAGTGCGTCCGTCACTGCAGCGACGGGTGATCGGCGTGGTTCAGCGCGTAAAGCACGTTGCCGCCGGGAAGTCGGTCGCAGCGCAACTGGCCACGCTCGACCATGAGGTCCAGTGCTTTCTCGATGCGTTGGCGTTCGGTTTCGTAGCGCTGCTTCGGCAGCCACCAGCTCACGATGCCGTCGAGTGTGTCGGCGGCATCGGGGTGCTGCGCCAAATAGGCCAGTACCGCGCACTCCACTTCACGCCAGTCAGTTTGCTTTGGGTTTTGCCGATGGCTCATGCGTCACCTCCATGTCGCAGGTGATCCAGGCAATCGCCGTGCCAACCACCGCGATGAGCGAAATGGCGTCAGATGGGGATGTCGCACGATGGTGCTGCGGAGAACCGGGTGAGGTTTGACCCGGTTTACGTATGCGGGTGGGTCAACTCGCACCCGTGGGTGTTGCGCAATGCCAAAAGCCCCCGTTGCCCGCGGAGAAAATGCGGAAACCCGAGATTGCCTTCCGGAGAGGCGGAGCCAAGGGCTTGCGCTTTCCGGGCACCCTCTTACGAGCAGGAGAGGAGAAGGCGACTACCCGCTACCGAAATACCCCTGTCTCGATGTGGTGCTTCTTCAGCAGCTTACCGAGCTGCCGCCGATCCGTACCGGAAAGGCGCGCCGCAGCGGTGATGTTTCCGGCAGTCTTCGTCATCAGACCAAAAAGATAGGAGCGCTCAAACGCACACATCGCGTTATGCTTCGCGGAAACGTAACGCAGCTCGGTTTCGTCCTGGAGCATCTTTGCCGGCGAGTTCGATGAAATATTCGGCGCGGATGCGATGAGGCCGTCGAGAATAAAGGCGTCTATCACCGCCCCGTCCGTACCGAGGTACGCACGCAATACGACGTTCTCCAGCTCGCGCACATTGCCGGGCCAGTCGTGCGCATCGAGTACCCGCAAAGCCCCATCGGTCCATCGCTTGGCAGGCCTGCCCAGCCTCTGGGCAACTTGCCGAAGGAAATGCTCCGCGAGCATCGGTACATCACCCCCGCGCTCACGCAGTGGAGGCAGACGCACATGCAAAGCGTTGAGTCGGTATTGCAGGTCGCGCCGAAACAGACCGGCCGCTACCTGCGTCTCTAGATTGGCGTTGGTGGCTGCGACGATGCGCGCGCTCGAAACGCGCGCCACGCCGCAGCCGACGGGCCGATATTCGTTGTTCTCAAGAAAGCGTAGCAAGGTCACTTGCGCCTTGATGGATAGCGAATCCACCTCGTCAAGAAACAAAGTACCGCCACGCGCGTGGTCGATCAGTCCCGGCTGTGCGCTTCTGGCATCGGTGTAGGCACCGCGCTCATGCCCGAACAGCTCGTTCTCGATCAGGGTGTCAGGCAGCGCGCCACAATTCACCGGCACGAACGGCTGCTCGCTGCGTTCGCTGGCGTAGTGGATTTCCCTGGCGGCGAGTTCCTTCCCGGTTCCCGTCTCGCCTTCGATCAGCACTTGCACGTCGCACCGGGCATAACAGTGCAGCTGCGCGCGCATCTGCCCGAAAATATTGGATTGACCCAGCATGACCGGCATCGTCCATCTCCCCAGAAGCGCCATCGAGCCCCCGACGCTCCATACCAACAGGCAATGCATACCCCCGGATATCGACGGTGCCGGGCGGCGACTCGCAGGACTTATGCGCGGCGCTCCACGCTACCTCATCGGTAGAAAACTACCATCGACAGAAAGTTGTAAGTGTGCGCAAGTCGACCAACTTGACATCGGTTGACTTGGCCGTCCCGACAGGGACGAAATTCAATGAATTTCAGGCGCTTCCCCGACCTCATCGACTTGGCTTCAGAGTCCCGCCGCGATCCACGTTCGGGGAACGACGGATCTGGCACGCAACTACCGAAATCTTGCAACGAAAGTGGCTGGTTCGAATGGATGGCGACCGCCCCTCGACGTCCCATGCCGCCTGTTTTCGATAACGCCTCAACCCATCGGCTTTTCACCTATTGGCTTGTGCGATTGCACGTCGTTCACCTGCAACTACACCGACTGTCACCGACGTATAGCCTGACTCGCAGACCAGTCCCAGCGTGACAAATCCTCATAGCTGGCGCTGTAGGTGAATACCTACACAATGCGTAGGAGACTTCGCGGCATGGCCCGTACAGTAGCCAGTAGCTGCGCAAGCTTGTCGGTCACTACAATTTCCAAGAGCTGCTCGAAAACGCCGTCCGGCAAGCGACGCACCCCCGAACTTTGCCGCTGAGTGTCCATTCCAAAGAAAGCATGGAATCCCGTGCATTGCGATGGAAGGAGCAGCAAAAGGTTGCCAAGATGCACATAGCAAAGTTAACAAGTCGGTCCAAACCTGTGCAGTCTCGCGTGGCTGGCTTCGCCTCGATCTCAAACTCACAACGATCTCTGTTCGGTTTCTTTTTGCGCATCGCCCATCGCCTGGAACAACGCCGCGGTATCCACCAATCGGGCCGCCCTGGCCTGGATTTCGGACAGCTTCGCGTTCTGCCAGCGTTGCTCGCTCACGATGGTCGTCGGATATGAGACCGCACCGAGCTGGTAACGGGAGCCTGTATCGGTGAAGGATTGCCCGGCCGCTGCGGATGCGGTCTGCGAGGCTTGCAAGGCCAAGGCGTCCTGATTCAAAGCCGTCAGGGAATCGGCGACATTCTGGAAGGCGTTGAGCACGGTCTGTTTGTACTGCGCCACAGAGGCGTCGTAATTGGCGATCGCCGCCTTGCGTTGCGCTCGCAGAGCGCCGCCATGAAAGATCGGCTGGGCCAACGATGCACCTGCGCTCCAGATCGCCCCTGCCCCTGTAAACAGCGCGGACTCCTTGAAGGCAGCGGATCCGATCGAGGCCGACAGCGAGATGCGCGGAAACAGGTTGGCAGTCGCTACCCCGACTTGTGCCGAGGCTGCATGCACGGCGGCTTCGGCGGCCAGAACGTCAGGCCGCTGTCGAAGCAGATCGGACGGAACACTGACGGGAACGTCTGCAGGCAATTGCAGCTGCGCCAATGGCAACACCTGGGGCGCCTGATCCGGTGTGCGTCCCATCAAGGTGGCCAGCGTATGCCGGGCACGTTGCGCCTGGGTGCGCAGCGGAGGCAACGTCGCATCCAGTGATGCGGCATTTTGTTGTGCCGTCAGCACGTCGTCATGCGATGCCGAGCCCAGGTGATAGGCCTTCTCGGTCAAGCTGGCCTGCTCGCGCGCCAGCGTGGTCAACCGCTCGCTGGCAGCGACCTGCTCGGCAAGCGTCGAAGCATTGATGGCGGCGACCACGATGTTGGCCGCCAGCGTGCGCCGGGCTGCATCGAGTTCGTACGACTGAATATCCACCTGCGCCGCGGCCCCTCGGACGCCATAGCGCGCCGCACCGAACAAGTCGAAGGTGTAGCTCAAATTCAACTGGCCGGCGTAGACGTTATAGAGGTTGGTGGTCGGCCCCAGCTTAGGCAGACCCAGTGCGCGCTGTCTGTTGGCTTGCAGGCCCGCATCGAGCGACGGCAGCAGGGCTTCGCCCACTTCCGCCCGGAACTGTTGATGCACGGCCTCCAGCGTGTGCCGCGCGGCGTCCAGCGATGGATTGTTTCGCAGTCCCTCTTCTACCCAGGCATCGAGCGTGTTCGACTCATACTGTCGCCACCAATCCGGCACAACGCGCGCACCGAGACTGAAATGCTGCGCAACACCGCCCGCCTCGGCACTCGCCGCAGGCACGGGCTCGACCGTGTAGCTGTTCGGCGAGGGCGAAGCCGGCGGTTTGGCGGGTGGCGCGAAAGAGCAGCCTGCGAGCGTAGTGACGGTTGCAGCGATAAACACGAGGCGCATCGTGGTGACATGTTTCATGGTGCGACCTCTCGCGCCGGTTCGTCGGCCCGTACACGGAACCAGGCGGCGTACAGCGCCGGCAGATAGAACAGCGTCAACACGGTAGCGACGGTGATGCCGCCCATCAGAGCGGTCGCCATCGGCCCGAAGAAATTACTGCGCAGCAAGGGAATCAAGGCCAGTACCGCCGCCGCGGCCGTGAGCGTGATCGGCCGGAAACGCCGCACGGTCGCGCCGACGATGGCTTCCCAACGCGGATGACCCGCCTGGATATCCTGCTCGATCTGATCCATCAGAATCACCGAGTTGCGCATGATGATGCCCAGCATGGCGATGGTGCCCAGCATGGCCACGAAACCGAACGGCTGCCCGAACAACAGCAGCGAGCCGATCACGCCGATCATGCCCAGCGGCGCGGTCAGCACCACCATGAAGGTACGGCCGATGCTTTGCAGCTGGATCATCAGCAGGGTCAGCACGGCAATCACCATCAACGGCATCTGGGCATTGATCGAATCCTGCGCCTTCTGGTTCTGCTCGACCGCGCCACCGACCTCGACGCGATAGCCGACCGGAAGATGGCTGCGCACCTCATCGAGTTTCTTGTCCAGCGTGTTGGTCACATCGAGTCCTTGCGCACCGTTGCGCGTATCGGCCTGCACGTTGATGGATGGCTGGCGGTCGCGCTCCCAGATCACGCCGTACTCGAGGCCGTAGCTCACTCGCCCGAGTTGTCCCAGCGGGATGGCCGCACCGCTCGGTGTCGGAATGGCGAGCCGCTCGATCTGATCGGGATGGACGCGATCGTTCTTCGGCGCGCGCAGATCCACGGCAATCAACTTGTCGCGCTCGCGATACTGGCTCACGGTCGTTCCGGACAGCGACATAGCAAGGAAGTTGGCCACATCCTGCGAGGTGATGCCGAGCTGGCGTGCCTTGACCTGATCGATCTCGAAGCGCACCGAACGCTCGCCCGGCTCGTCCCAATCGAACTGAACGTTCCGGGTGCGCGGATCGGCACGCACCACCGACGCTACCTGCTCGGCGATGCCGCGCACTTTGGCGATATCGTCGCCATTGATGCGGAACTGCACCGGGAACCCGACAGGCGGTCCGTTCTCCAGCCGGCTGACGCGGCTGCGTACCGCGGTGAAGTCGCGTTGCAGCAAGCTATCCAGATCACGTGCTAACGATTCGCGCTGCTTGATGTCCTTGGCGGTAATCACGAACTGCGCGAAGTTCGGTTGTGCGAGCTGCTGATCCAGCGGCAAGTAGAAGCGCGGCGCGCCGCTGCCGACAAAGCTGACGTAGTTGGCGATCTCTTTGCGGTCCTTGATAGCCGCCTCGAAACGCTTCACCTGACTCAATGTGGCATCGAACGACGCGCCTTCCGGCAAGCGCAGATCGACCAGCAATTCGGGGCGATCGGAACTCGGGAAGAACTGCTTGGGCACCAGGCCAAATCCGGCCAACGAGATCACGAACAGCACCATGGTCATCGCCAGCACCAGAAAACGATGCTGCAGACAGAAGCTCACCCAGCCGCGAAACCGCCGATAGAACGTGGTGTCGTAAATCTCGATATCGCCTTCGTGGTGCACGATGGCGGCGGCTTTGGCGCTGCGTGCCTCATTCCAGCGACGGGGAAAGAAGCGCGCCCACCACTCCTGACCGGGTTTGGCGCGTGCGTGATGCTCCGGCAGCATGTGATAGCCCAGCAAGGGAATCACGACGACCGCGGCCAGCCACGACACCAGCAGCGCAATCGCGGAGACTTCAAAAATCGAACGCGTGTATTCGCCGGTACCGGACTTCGCCAGCGCAATCGGCAGGAAACCGGAGACCGTTACCAGCGTGCCGGTGAGCATCGGAAACGCCGTACTGGTATAGGCAAACGCAGCCGCGCGCACCCTGCTCCATCCCTGCTCCAGCTTCACCGACATCATCTCGACCGCGATGATCGCGTCGTCCACCAGCAAGCCCAACGCCAGCACCAGCGTGCCCAGCGATACCTTGTGCAGGCCGATGCCAAACAGTTCCATGCAAAGCGCGGTCGCCGCCAGCACGAAGGGAATCGAGATCACCACCACCATGCCGGTGCGGAAACCCAGGCTCAGCAGACTGACCAGCAGCACGATGCCCACCGCCTCGGCGACAGACTCCAGGAAGTCGTCGACCGAATGCGATACCGCATGCGGCATGCTGGTGACTTCGGCCAGCTTCAACCCTGCCGGCAAGCGTTTCTGCAATGCGACGGTAGCCGTATCCAGTGCCTTGCCAAGGTGAACAACGTCTTCGCCCGGTTGCATGGTGATGCCGATGCCCAACACCGGCTGCGCCATGAAGCGCATCTGCTGGCTGGGCGGATCGTCATAGCCGCGCCGGATGGTCGCGATATCGCCCAGCCGAAAGGTCTGATTGTTGATGCGCAACAGCGTGTTCTTCAGCGCATCGAGATTTTCGAACTGCCCGGTAGGACGCACGAACACGCGATCGTCGGTCGTGGTCAGCACGCCGGCTGCGGCCACCGCATTCTGCTGATTGATGGCTTGCGCGATCTGTTGCGGACTGATGCCCAGCTTGGACAGCTTCGCGTTGGGTATCTCGATAAAGACGCGCTGATTCTGGTCGCCAAGGAAATCGACCTTCGCTACGCCTGGCACACGCAGCAGCTCGGCACGCAACTGATCCGCATAGTCGTGCAATTGCGCCTGGTTGAAACCGTCTCCTTCCAGCGCATAGATGTTGGTGTAGACGTCGCCGAATTCGTCATTGAAGAACGGTCCCTGCACACCTGGTGGCAGCTGAGCCGCTATATCGCCGACTTTTTTTCGCACCTGGTACCACGTATCGGGCACGCTGGAAGCTGGCGCCGAATCCTTCACATTGAAGAAGACCAGCGACTCGCCAGGGCGCGAATAGCTGCGCAGGAAATCGATGGATGGCGTTTCCTGCAGCTTGCGCGAGATGCGGTCGGTCACCTGCTCCTGCACTTGCTTCGCGTCGGCACCGGGCCAGAAGGTCTGGATCACCATCACCTTGAAGGTGAACGGCGGGTCTTCCGACTGCGACAGTCGGCTGTACGACAACATGCCGAACAGCGTCACCATCACCATGATGAAAAAGACCAGTGACTGGTGACGCAGCGTCCAGGCGGAAAGGTTGAAACGTCCCTCATCGTTCATAGCGGCGCATCCTCGGGATGCAGCGGCGCCATCGGCTGGACCTTTTCACCCGCGGAAACCGCATGCACGCCCTGCATCACCACGCGCTCTCCCGCATGGAGGCCCGCACCGACCAGCACATCGCGCTCGCCGTAACGGACGACGGTGACGGGGCGAAGTTCCAGCGTGGAATCGTTGGAGCGCACCACCCACACGGCAGGCTTCTCCCCTTGATGAAACAGCGCGGTGGCGGCAATGCGCACGCTTTCACCGGCATTCGACTTGGCGGATAGCGATACTTCCGCCGTCATGCCCAGACGCAACTGTTGTCCTGGCTCATCGAGCGCAAGCTTGACGCGATAGGTACGCGCTTGTGGATCCGCGGCCGGTGAGATGTCGCGTACGCGGCCGGCAAACGATTTGCCGGGCAAGGCCAGCAAAGTGACCGTCGCCGCCTGCCCTACCGAAATGCCGGCCAGACGATCTTCCGGCACGTCGATAAAGACATCGCGATCGCCTGACCAGGCAAAACCGAACACCGGCTGGCCCGCCGAGACAACCTGCCCTACCTCGGCCTGTTCGCTGGTGATGCTGCCATCACGGTCGGCCACCAGCGTGGTGTAGCGCGATTGATTCTGCGCCAGGGCGAGTTGCTGCCGGGCCTGGTCCCGTGCAGCGAGCGCCGATGCATAGGCGTCGTGGGTCTGTTCGAGCTGGAGCTGGCTGATGAGATTCTGCTTGGCCTGCGCCTCGTCGCGGTCGCGCTGCTGCGTGGCAAAGATCAGCCGATGCTCCGCAGCATCCAGTGCAGCCTGGGCGGAAGCCTGGGTCTTGGAGGCGTCGGCGTCGTCGAGCTTGGCCAGCGCCTGCCCCTTCTTCACGATATCGCCCAGATGGGCAAGGCGCGCCGTCAGCTGCCCGGCCACCCGGAATGACAACGGCATCTCGTAGCGGGCGTGAACCTCGCCTGGGAACTGGGCCGACTGCGCTCCGTCCACCGCTTTGACCGGCATCGCAATCACGGGGCGCGCGACCTCGGCCTCGGGAGCCTTGCTGCTGCATCCCGACAGCAGGATCAGCCCTGCCGCTGCACCTGCCAGCCAGATGTGCCGGGGGATAGAACTGCCTGATGCGGGGGGAACACGGTAAGTCACGAGCCACTCCTGACGGGGGTACGGCAACGGAAAGCACGATCGACAGCCGGTCGGGGAACCAGCAGCCGCCGGATAGAATTCAGGTTCGGACAGTAATACATGTTTGTATACAAATACAATACTGTATCCAAATGAAGATGTGACTATCCGTGATACGATGGACATATGCCCCGTAAGAGACTGACCCGTGACGAAAGCCGCGACCTGACCCGCCAGCGTCTGCTTGACGCGGCGGCCGTCATCATTGCGAAGAAAGGGTTGGCTGCCGCCAGCGTGGAAGACATCGTGGAGCGCGCCGGCTATACCCGCGGCGCGTTCTACTCGAATTTCGATAGCAAGACCGATCTGTTCATCGAGCTGCTGAAGCGCGATCACGACGACATCAGCCATCAGCTGCAACAGATCCTGGATGCAGGCTTGTCGATCGAAGACACCCAGCGGCAACTGACGCTCTTCTATGGTCAGTGCTATCGCGACGACAGCAATTTCGCGCTATGGGCCGAGGCTCGCCTGCACGCGCTGCGCGATGCCAAATTTCGTGCCCGATTCAATGCCTTGTGCCTGGAGAAGCGCGACGTGATCGCCTACTTCATCACGCAGTTCTGCAAGATGATGGGTATCGCCCCGCCTGCCCCGGCCGCCGATCTGGCCTTCAGCACCATGGCCTTGATAGACGGCATTCGCTTCTTCAACGCCTGCATGCCCAACGACCTGCCCGATGACAAAGCACAGGCGGTGCTGAGCGCCATTTTCACCGCGACGTTCTTTCGCTGAGAAGCAACGGCCGGCAAGTGGAAGCCGTCTCGGCGACCATGATCGCCAGCAGGGCGCCGGCTGAAGTGCTGAGCATCTCCTCGCGCGACATATAACCCGGCGACGGAGATACCCGTCATGACGGGATGGCGTCGCCGCTCATCAGCGACATCTTGCTGATGGCCTGAAACTGATGGCCTGAAACAGCGGGAAATTCTTCGCGCTGCTGACCTATGTCAACTTGCGCTCTCGGCACCGGGCCTAGCCTTGACTGTGATGCTGCCGTCTCCGGATGTCAGCGGGCACGCAACCCAATCGCTATGCGGGAGACGCCATGTCTAAATGGGATGAATGCATGAGGCATGGCTCCCCATGGCGCTGGTCGGTATTCGCCAAGGTGTTTGCGAAGCCAGTAGGACATATGGATGCCGGCGAGGTCGATCGGCAACTGAGGGAGGCTCGCCTGAGGACGCTGGCCATGGCAGACGCCACGGCCATTTACCAGGCACTGGGCAGCGCACCGGCCGGGTTGACCGAAACCGATGCGGCCGCACGTTTGCGAGAGCTGGGCCTCAACACGGCAAGTCGCGAAGAGACCCACAGCGTGCCGGTACAGCTGCTGCAGAAGCTGCGCAATCCACTGAATATTCTGCTGCTGCTCATGGCTACATTGTCGGTGCTGGGAGGCAACGTGGCGTCAGCCATCATCATCGCGGTGATGGTGGTGCTCAGCACCTCGCTGTCCTTCCTGCAGGAACACCGTTCCAGCCGTGCGGTGGAAGCGTTGCGCCGCATGGTGCACACGACTGCCACGGTGTCGAGGCGCGTCTCGCCGGAGACTGCCAGCCCGGCACAGGCAGCCGATGGAGATGTGCTCGCGGCCACGCATGAAATTCCCTTGGAACAGCTGGTTCCGGGCGACATCGTGCATCTGGCGGCGGGCGACATGGTGCCGGCGGATATACGGCTGCTATCGGCCAGAGGGCTGTTCGTCAACGAGGCACCGCTGACCGGCGAAGCCATGCCGGTGGAGAAGAATCCCCGGCCGCTCGTACAGCCTGTGACCGAGGCCGTGCGCATCGACAACGTCTGTTTCATGGGCACGAATGTCGTCAGCGGCACCGCCGTCGCCATCGTGGTCTATACCGGTCCGCGCGCAGTGTTCGGCGGTATTGCCCAGGCCATTGCCGGCGAACGCGCACTTACCAGTTTCGATCGCGGGATCTCGCGTTTTACCTGGCTGATGATCTCCCTTATCTCGGTGATGGCACCGCTGGTCTTCCTGATCAACGGATTGACCAAAGGCAACTGGATGGAAGCCCTGCTGTTCGCCACGGCCGTAGCCGTAGGCCTGACGCCGGAGATGCTGCCCACCGAGGTCACCATCAACCTTGGCAAGGGGGCGCTGGCGATGTCGCGCAAGCGGGTGATCGTCAAGCGGCTCGATGCCATCCAGAACTTCGGTGCCATGGATGTTCTGTGTACGGACAAGACCGGCACCTTGACGCAGGACCTCGTGATTCTCGAACGGCATGTGGACCTGCAAGGCAACGAAAGCGAGAGGGTGCTCGACTATGCCTATCTCAACAGCTACTACCAGTCCGGCTTGAAGAATCTTCTCGATGTCGCCGTGCTCAAGTACACCGAAGTACACAGCAAGCTGCATGCAAGCGGCGGCTATCACAAGGTGGACGAAATTCCGTTCGATTTCGAGCGGCGCCGCATGTCTGTCGTCGTCGATGGTCCGGATGGCCGGACGCTTATCTGCAAAGGTGCCGTCGAGGAGGTGTTCAGCGTCTGCACTCATGGCGAAGCCGAGGGTGGTCTGTTCGACCTGGACGATAGCCATTGGCACGAACTGAGAAAGCGAAGCAGCGACTTGAACGAGGATGGGCTGCGCCTGATCGCCATCGCCTACGCTCATGTGGACGCCGGAAAGTCGGCTTTCGGTCCCGAAGACGAACGTGGGCTGATTCTGCTTGGCTACATCGCCTTTCTCGATCCTCCCAAAGACAGCGCGCGCGAGGCGCTGGCCAGGCTGGCCCGGCATGGCGTGGCCGTGAAAATCCTTACCGGCGATAACGATGTCGTCGCGAGGAAGATTTGCAAGGAAGTGGGCTTGACGGTCAGCGACGTGCTGTTGGGCAGCGACCTGGCGAAACTATCGCCGGCGCAGCTGGAAGCACGGGTGGAGACTTGCCAGTTGTTCGCCAGGCTTGCGCCGCTGCAGAAAGCGATGGTCATCGACGCATTGCGGCGAAGCGGCCACGTGGTGGGCTATCTCGGCGATGGCATCAACGATGGCCCTGCCCTCAAGGCCGCTGACGTGGGCGTTTCCGTGGACACGGCGGTGGACATCGCCCGCGAGACGGCCGACATCATCTTGCTCGAGAAGAGCCTGCTCATCCTGGACGACGGCGTGATCGAAGGCCGCAAGGTCTTCGCCAACATTCTCAAGTACATCCGCATGGGCGCCAGCTCCAATTTCGGAAACATGTTCAGCGTGCTCGGCGCCAGCGCATGGCTTCCTTTCCTGCCGATGGCGCCGTTGCAGGTGCTCACCAACAACCTGCTGTACGACTTCTCGCAAACCACCATCCCCACGGATAACGTGGACCCGGATTTCCTGGAAGCGCCACGGCGCTGGGGCATCGACAACATCGCCCGGTTCATCCTGTTCGTCGGTCCGATCAGCTCGATCTTCGACTACATCACTTACGCCATCATGTTTTTCGTATTCGGCGCCAGCACCCCGGCGCAGGCGTCACTGTTCCAGACCGGCTGGTTCGTCGAGTCGCTGCTCTCGCAGACGCTAGTCATCCACATCATCCGAACGGCACGTAAACCCTTCGTGGAAAGCCGGCCCAGCCTGCCACTGATCGCCACCACCGTCGCCATCTGCATGGCGGGCATCTGGCTTCCCTATTCCTCACTGGGTGCGCTGCTTGGGTTTGCGCCCCTGCCACCGGCTTACTGGCCGATGATGATCGCTCTCCTGCTGTGTTACATGACGCTCACTTACTTCATGAAGCAGTGGTTTCACCGGCGCTTCGGCATTGGTTGAGGGCTAGCACCATGTCTGGCCATGCCGTCGTAGCTTCTGAGTTTTTGGGAATGGCCTCGATTCCCGATGCCTTGCAAGCAACCATGCCTCGAGTGAGCCGCGGAAAGCTCGTGCTTTGTTGATCCCGATCAAATTCGCGGGTCGGACGCATTCCTAGAATGGCTGCGTGCATCCGTGCTGTCACTTAAACAACGCCTCTGTCTGGCGGCGCGCCTGCTCTAAGCAATGAACGAGAAGGCCATCCCACCATCCGGGTCACCTGCCCCAACCAGCATGGCTGGATCAGTGCGGTGCAGGTCCGATCCCCTAGAGCAGCCGATATGAATGCCCTGCCCGTCGATATCTCCGGATTCATCGAGAACCGCACCTTCGACGAAATCGAAGTGGGCGACCATGCCAGCCTTGTGCGCACACTGAGCCGGCGGGATATCGAGTTGTTCGCAGCGATGTCCGGCGACGTCAACCCGGCGCACATGGACCCCGTCTATGCGCGTACGGACATGTTCCACCGGGTGATCGCCCACGGCATGTGGAGCGGCGCGCTGATTTCCGCCGTGCTGGGCACTGAGTTGCCTGGGCCGGGCACGATCTATCTTTCGCAGGACCTGCACTTCCACGCCCCGGTCGGTCTTGGCGATACCGTCACGGTCACTGTCACCGCCAAAGAGAAGTTCGCGGACAGGCAGAGCATCATCTTCGATTGCCGCTGCAGCAATCAGAAAGGCGAGGAAGTGATCCTCGGCACCGCCGAGGTGAAGGCTCCGCTGGAAAAGATCCGCCGCCCGCGCATCGAGTTGCCTGAAATCCGGCTCGGCAACCACGACCGTTTTCGCGAATTGATGGCGCGGGCTTCCTTTGGCGCGTCCATGGCGACAGCAGTGGTTCACCCTTGCGACGAGGTATCGCTCAGGGCGGCAGTGGACGCCGCAAAAGCCGGCCTGATCGTGCCGATTCTGGTGGGCCCCAACGCCAAAATTCAGATCGCCGCGAAACAGGCCGGGCTGGATATCAGTGCAATGCGGATCGTCGATGCCCCGCACAGCCATGCTGCCGCGGCGGCGGCCGTGGCACTCGTGCGCAACGGCGAGGCGCGTTTGCTGATGAAGGGTTCGCTGCACACCGATGAGCTGATGCACGCCGTGGTTGCCTCCGACAGCGGGCTGCGCACCGACCGCCGACTCAGTCACGTCTACCTGATGGACGTGCCCGACTGCGCCCGTCCGCTGATGGTGACCGACGCCGCGATCAACATCGCGCCGACACTGGCCGACAAGCGCGACATCATCCAGAACGCCATCGACCTCGCCCACATCATGGGGCTGACGATGCCGCGCGTCGCTGTTCTGTCGGCGGTGGAAACGGTGAACCCGGCGATTCCCTCGACGGTGGATGCGGCCGCGCTGTGCAAGATGGCTGAGCGCGGCCAGATCACTGGTGGCCTCGTCGACGGTCCGTTGGCGTTCGACAATGCAATCAGCGCCGAGGCGGCGCGCGAGAAAGGCATTGTCTCGCCGGTCGCCGGCATGGCGGACATCCTGGTGGTGCCGGATCTGGAGTCGGGCAACATGCTGGCCAAGCAGCTGACCTTCCTCGCTGGCGCCGACGCTGCCGGCATCGTGATGGGTGCGCGGGTTCCGATCATCCTGACCAGCCGCGCCGATTCGCCGCGCACTCACGTGGCTTCCTGCGCGGTGGCGGTGCTGGTGGCGCGCTCGCGGGTGGCCCGTCCGCTGCCCATGCCGGTGGAAGCCTGAGACATGTCCCGCACCATTCTCACCCTCAACGCCGGCTCATCCAGCATCAAGTTCGCGCTATACGACATGGCGACGGAGGGGTCGCGGCGACAGTTGTCGCACGGCGAGGTCGAAGGTATCGGCAGCGAGCCGCACTTCATCGCCAAGGACGCGGCGGGCGCCACCTTGACCGAGCATCACTGGCCGGCGGGCGCAAAACTCGATCACGAGGCATTGCTGACGCCGTTGCTGGCATGGATCACCGCACACCTTGGTGAGGAATCCCTGGCCGCGGTCGGTCATCGGGTGGTACACGGTGGCGAGCGCTGGGATCGACCCGTTCGCCTGACCCCCGCGGTGATCGCCGACCTGACCAGGCTGACCCCGCTGGCGCCGTTGCACCAACCGCACAATCTCGCCGCCGTGCAGGCGGTAGCGCGATTGCGTCCGAGGTTGCCGCAGGTGGCCTGCTTCGACACGGCATTCCATCACGACATGGCACCGACGGTCAGCCGCCTGGCACTGCCACGAAAATTCGCGGACGAAGGCATGCGCCGGTACGGTTTCCATGGGCTGTCTTATGAATACATTGCCGGCCAGCTGCGCGAGCAGGCACCGGCACTGGCCGCCGGTCGCGTGATCGCGGCACACCTGGGCAATGGCGCCAGCTTGTGCGCGATGCACGATGGCTGCAGCGTCGACACCACGATGGGCTTCACCGCGCTGGATGGGCTGATGATGGGAACCCGCTGCGGCAACCTCGACCCGGGTGCCGTGCTGTATCTGCTGCAGCAGCATGGTCTGAACGCATCGGAGGTCGAGCACGTGCTCTACAACGAAAGCGGCCTGCTCGGGGTCTCCGGCATCAGCAACGACATGCGCACCCTGCTGAACAGCAGCGACCCGCACGCCTACGAAGCGATCGACTTGTTTGTCTTTCGCATTGCGCGCGAAATCGGCGCACTGGCCTCCAGCCTGGGCGGTCTCGACGGCTTGGTGTTTTCCGCGGGAATCGGCGAACACTCGGCGCCGATCCGGGCTGCCGTGTGCGCAAGGCTTATCTGGCTCGGCATCGAATGCGATGGAGACGCCAATGCCCGCAACGCGGCAGTTATCAGTACGCCGTCGAGTCGGGTGCAAGTGCGCGTGATCCCGACCGACGAGGAAGCGATGATCGCGACCCACACCATGAACCTGTTGTACTCCGTGCCCGCATGATCCACCGGGGAATGACGGGAGTCCCTGCTGTCCGGCAGATGGCTGTATCGAAGGAGACATACGATGACTGCATCGCCTTTTACATCAGCGCCTTTTGACCTGGACATGGGCCTGCTGCCACTTTCATCCTTTGCACCTTATGCGCCTTATGCGCTGCTTACGCCCCCGCCCGTGCAACGCTGGCTCGATACGCTCTACAGCGCGCAAACGTTGACATCCATGCTGGCGAACCCGATGAGCTCGCCGCACACGTCTTATCGCCGCCCGTTCGACACCTCGCCCGACCCTATCGCAGCCACTTCCCAAAACGCCGATGAAGTGGCATTCCCGCCGGATTTGCTGCCGATGCTGGCACGTATGTCCGCTGTGATGTCCACGGTGCTGAACGTCGCCGCACAACAGGAACTCGTGCTTTTCCAGCGGTGGCTCGCGGTCCAGCAAGCTCTCTTCCTTGGCGGCGCTGCCGTCAGGGAGACAGCTGATCCGAGAAGTAGCCCGACGAAAGCTCGCACGACGAAGAAGCACAAGTGAATCGAAAAAAATGGAGTCCCCTTCGATGAAATCCCCTGCCCTCACCCCCGATCTGTTGCAGCGCATGGATGCCTACTGGCGCGCCGCCAACTACCTCGCCGTCGGCCAGCTCTACCTGTGCGGCAATCCGCTGCTGAAGCATCCGCTGACGCTGGCGGACGTGAAGCACATGCTGCTGGGCCACTGGGGCACCACACCGGGGCAGAACTTCATCTACGTGCATCTGAACCGGGTCATCAAGAAGTACGACCTCGACATGGTCTACGTCTCCGGTCCCGGCCATGGCGGCCCGGCCGTGGTCGGCAATACTTATCTGGAGGGCACTTACAGCGAGATCTACCCGGATATCAGCAGGGACGAGGCGGGACTGCAGAAGCTGTTCAAGCAGTTCTCCTTCCCCGGCGGCATTCCCAGTCATGCGTCGCCGGAATGCCCAGGCTCGATCCATGAAGGTGGCGAACTGGGCTATTCGCTGAGCCATTCGTTCGGTGCCGTGCTCGACAACCCCGAGTTGATCGTCGCCTGCGTGGTCGGCGATGGCGAGGCCGAGACCGGGCCGCTGGCCACCGCCTGGCACTCGAACAAGTTTCTCGATCCGGCCACCGACGGCGCGGTGTTGCCGATACTGCATCTGAATGGATACAAGATTGCCAACCCGACTGTACTGGCGCGCATCAGCCACGAAGAGCTCGATCAGCTGCTGCGCGGTTACGGCTGGTCGCCGATCTTCGTCGAGGGCTCCGAGGCGGCGCCGATGCACGAGGCCATGGCAAGCGCGCTGGACTTGGCCGTGCAGAAGATCAAGACGATCCAGCGCGAAGCCCGCCAGCATGGTCAACGCGAGCGTCCCCGTTGGCCGATGATCGTGCTGCGCTCGCCGAAAGGCTGGACCGGCCCGAAGGTCGTCGATGGCCTGCCGGTGGAAGGCACCTTCCGCGCCCATCAGGTGCCGATCGCAGTCTCCGCCACCACGCCACCGGAGCATCTGCGGCAATTGGAAGATTGGCTGAGAAGCTACCGGCCCGAAGAACTGTTCGACACCCATGGCCGGCTGCGCCCGGAGCTGGCCGAGCTGGCGCCGGTGGGCAATCGCCGCATGGGCGCGAACCCGCACGCCAACGGTGGCAGCTTGCTGCGCGAGCTGCGCTTGCCGGACTTTCGCAACTACGCCTGCGAGGTGCCGCAACCGGGTGTGCTCGGCAGAGGCGACACCCACGTGCTGGGTCCGTTCCTGCGCGACGTCGCCGTGCTCAACGAAACCCAGCGCAACTTCCGCGTGTTCGGGCCCGATGAAACCTTGTCCAATGGCCTGGAGGCCATGTTCGATGTCACCAACCGGCAGTGGGATGCCGGCACCGAGGCCAATGACCAGTACCTCGCCCCGAGCGGCCGCGTCATGGAGATGCTCAGCGAGCACCAGTGCGAGGGCTGGCTGGAAGGCTATCTGCTGACCGGGCGACATGGCTTGTTCAACTGCTACGAAGCATTCATCCACATCGTCGACTCGATGTTCAATCAGCACGCCAAGTGGCTGAAGGTCACTGCCGGCTTGCCGTGGCGACGCAAGATCGCTTCGCTGAACTACCTCCTGGCCTCGCATGTCTGGCGGCAGGACCACAACGGCTTCACCCACCAGGATCCCGGTTTCATCGATCACGTGGTCAACAAGAAAGCCGGCGTGGTGCGGGTCTATCTGCCACCGGATGCCAACTGCCTGCTGTCGGTGATGGACCACTGTCTGCGCAGCCGCCATTACGTCAACGTGGTGGTTGCGGGCAAGCACCCTGCCCCGCAGTGGCTATCGATGGAGGCGGCCGTCAAGCACTGCAGCGAAGGCATCGGCATCTGGTCGTGGGCCAGCAACGACCAGCATGTGGCCTCGCCTGACGTGGTGATGGCCTGCTGTGGCGACGTGCCCACGCTGGAGACCCTGGCCGCGGTCTCGATCCTGCGCGAGCACTTGCCCGAGCTCGCCATCCGCGTGGTCAACGTGGTCGACCTGATGCGTCTGCAGCCGCCGTCGGAACATCCCCACGGCTTGAACGACGTCGATTTCGATGCCCTGTTCACCACCGACAAACCGGTCATCTTCGCTTTCCACGCCTATCCCTGGCTGATCCACCGGCTGACCTACCGGCGCCGCAACCACGACAACATCCACGTGCGCGGTTACAAGGAGGAAGGTACCGTCACCACGCCCTTCGACATGACCGTACTGAACGAACTCGATCGCTTCCACCTCGTGATGGATGCGATCGACCGGCTGCCGCAGACGGGCGATCGCGGCGTGTACCTCAAGCAGAAGCTGCGTGACAAGCTGATCGAACACAAGCAGTACATCTGCCAGCACGGCCAGGATATGCCCGAGGTGCGCGAGTGGACCTGGCAAGGCTCGATCGAGAGGCGCCCGGGGAAATGAGCGCGCCGGCCGTGGGGCTCAACTGCGGTGTGATCAGCGCATCACAACGGCTTAGGCTCTGGCTGGCACCGCGACGGCCGACCTGCGTTTTTCCAACGAGCTCGAACTGAAGCCCGCGCACCTTTGATCATGGCCAGCCAGTCATAGCCGTCCTTCAAATGGAGGATGGTTGCCTCGTCGGGGTCGCCGGATCGTGGCGAACGACGGGTGCCTCTGGAACCTTCGAATTCGGTGCGCTTGCGTTGCAGAAGTGATTTGAGATGACGCTTCATCCTGGTGACCCTGTGGCGGTATGGAATGACCGGACCAACCGCCTGAATCAGCTCAGGCAACGCACACCGGTCTAGATGCGTGGCGGAAAGTATGGTGACGGCGATGCCCTGGTTAAAGCCGCTTCACCCGACCATTCTGTTTCCGCTGATGAACGACCAACGGGGCGCTTGCCTTTTCGGTTGACCTCGCGGCGATCGTTCACGCAGGGAAACACGGTGGTCGTCTGGCGGCACTACAAGAGGAACTCATCATGTCCATATAGACCATCAGTACGGTTACTGGGTGTCGAGTCATGCACAAGTCCCTCCTTTCGATGCTGGCCGGCGTGCTGCTGTTTACCATGGCCAGCATGGGTCACGCGGCGAGCGTCCACGACAGCGATTACGTGGCCATCAGTGTCCCTGACCTGCAGCAGGCCACGGCGTTCTTCCACAACGTACTGGACTGTGAAGAGGTCAACCCTGCCGGTGGCGGTGAATCGCTCGAAAGCAGCCGTGCCGCTCACGATGCAGCCCCCGTGTCCCGCCTGCTGCTCTGCGATTCCGGCACGGTCGTCGAATTGTTCGATGCTGACGCAGCGCGCTCGTCTTCCACCACGGCGCACCATGCAACGGATCACGGTAACGAGCCGATCGCGTTCTCTGCCGACAATGTGGCGCATGCCGACCGCTGGCTGCGACGCGAAGGCGTCAAGGTGACTGGAGCACCGGTCGCTGTCGTCGCCGGCCCGCATGCCGGTCAGACGGTGGTGAACTTCGTGGCGCCGTGGGGTCTGCGGCTGCAACTGGTCGGCAGGAGCCCGAGCCAGGTCGCCACGGTGCCATGATCGCCGCTGGCAATCCGTGCGACGGGATGCCATAAGAACGGCATGTCTTCTCAATCGATCGGGGTCTGCACGAGCACCGCGACGCTGCCCGAATTCGTGGCGGCGCATGCGCGCCTGTTCGTGCTGACTGGAGCCGGCTGCAGTACGGATTCGGGCATTCCCGATTACCGCGATGCCAACGGTGGCTGGAAACGCCCGCAGCCGGTGACCTATCAGGCATTCGTGGGCGAACCGACGACACGCCAACGCTACTGGGCACGCAGCCTGGTCGGTTGGCGGCGCTTCGGGCAGGCGCAACCGAATGCGAGCCATCACGCGCTCGCCCGGCTGGAGCAGCAGGGCAAGCTGACCTTGCTGCTGACCCAGAATGTCGACCGGCTGCACCAGGCCGCCGGCAGCGAAAACGTGGTCGACCTGCATGGACGGCTGGATCAGGTCCGCTGCCTGGCCTGTGAACATCGCGTGCCGCGCGCGGATTTCCAGGCCGAGCTGGTGCGGCTGAATCCGGCCTGGGCGAATCTCGATGCGGCGGATGCGCCCGATGGCGACGCTGATCTGGAGGGACGGGATTTCTCCAGTTTCCAGGTGCCTTCGTGCCCGCATTGCATCGGCTTGCTGAAGCCGGACGTGGTGTTCTTCGGCGAGAACGTGCCGCGCGAGCGTGTGGATGCCGGCATGCAGGCCTTGCACGATGCCGATGCGATGCTAGTGATCGGTTCGTCGCTGATGGTGTATTCCGGCTACCGCTTTGCCTATGCGGCAGCGCGTGCCGGCAAGCCGATCGCCGCGGTGAACATGGGCCATACCCGGGCCGATCCGCTGCTGAGCCTGAAGATCGAGCAGTCCTGCGCGCAGGCGCTGGCGTTCCTGTAGCAGCAGCCTGACTTGCGCGGCCTGCTGGCTCAGCGGCGGGCGCGGAAGAAGTCGCGCAGCAGGCTGGCGGATTCCTCGGCGAGAAGGCCCCCCGCCACCTCGATGCGGTGGTTGTGGCGCGCGTCGATCAAGGTGTCGAAAACGCTGCCGGCCGCGCCGGTCTTGGGGTCGGACGCCGCATAGACCACGCGGCCGAGTCGAGCATGGATCATCGCCATTGCGCACATAGAGCACGGCTCCAGCGTGACGTACAGCGTGGCGCCGGATAGCCGATGATTCGCCAGTTTCTCGCCCGCCGCACGCATCGCCATGATCTCGGCATGCGCCGTCGGGTCGTGCAAGGTGATGTTGCGGTTCCAGCCCAGGCCGACGATCTCGCCGTCCTGCACCAGCACGGCGCCCACCGGTACTTCGTTCTCGGCGTCACGCGCATGCACGGCAAGTTGCAGCGCGCGCTGCATGTACTGCGCGTCTGCCGCCGAGAATGTTCCTGAGGATTCGGAAATTTCGTCCGTCATTTCAATGAATTGTGCTTGGAACATGAGAAAGCCGGCAAGCTGCCGGCCTTTCTCGGTGCGCGTAAGTGGTTGATCTGCCTATTCCCACTCGATCGTGGCGGGAGGTTTGCCACTGATGTCATAAACGACTCGAGATATACCACGTAATTCATTGATTATTCTGTTAGAAACTCTACCAAGAAACTCATACGGCAAGTGCGCCCAATGCGCCGTCATGAAGTCGATGGTCTCCACCGCCCGCAGCGCGATCACCCATTCGTAGGCGCGCGCGTCACCGACCACGCCTACCGATTTCACCGGCAGGAACACCGCAAACGCCTGGCTGGTCTTGTCGTACAGGTCGGCCTTGCGCAACTCGTCGATGAAGATCGCATCGGCCTGAGCCAGCAAGACGGCATACTCGGGCTTCACCTCGCCCAGGATGCGCACGCCCAGGCCCGGGCCCGGGAATGGATGGCGGTACACCATCGCGCGTGGCAGGCCGAGCTCCACGCCGATGCGGCGCACCTCGTCCTTGAACAGTTCGCGCAGCGGCTCAACCAGTTTCAGTTTCATGTGCGCCGGCAGGCCGCCCACGTTGTGATGGCTCTTGATGACGTGAGCCTTGCCGGTCTTGCTGCCGGCCGATTCGATCACGTCGGGATAGATGGTTCCCTGCGCCAGCCACTTCACGTTGCTGCCGTCGGCAGTGATCTTGCCCGACTCCTCGTCGAAGATCTCCACGAACAAGCCGCCGATGATCTTGCGCTTGGCCTCCGGATCGGCCACGCCTTCGAGTGCCTTGAAATAGCGTTCCGCCGCGTCGACACGGATCACCTTGACGCCCATGTGCTCGGCCATCGTGGCCATCACCTGATCGCCTTCCTGCCAGCGCAGCAGGCCGGTGTCGACGAACACACAGGTCAACCGGTCGCCGATCGCCTTGTGCAGCAGTGCCGCGACCACCGAAGAGTCGACGCCGCCGGACAGCCCCAGCAGTACGTGATCATCGCCAACCTGCTCGCGCACGCGGGCGATCTGGTCATCGATGATGTTGGCGGCGGTCCATAGCGTGGCGCAGCCGCAGATATCGACGATGAAGCGCTTCAGCAACGCCCCGCCCTGCTTCGTGTGCGTCACTTCCGGATGGAACTGCACGCCGTACCAGCGCTTGTCCTCGTTCTCCATCACCGCGACCGGGATGCGGTCGGTGGTGCCGGTGATCGCGAAGCCCGGTGGTGCCTTGGCGACGTGGTCGCCGTGGCTCATCCATACGCTGAGCTTGTGCGCATCGGCATGATCGCTGAGGCCTTCGAATAGCCGGCTCTGCGCAACGATGTCCACTTCAGCGTGACCGAACTCGCGTGCGTCGGCAGCCTCGGTGGCACCACCCAGTTGAGCCGCCAGCGTCTGCATGCCGTAGCAGATACCCAGGATCGGCACGCCGGAGTCGAATACCTGCTGCGGCGCTTTCGGTGCGTCTGCCAGCGTGGTGGATTCGGGACCGCCGGACAGGATGATGCCCTTGGCGCCAAACGCGGCGATCTCGGACGGCGCGTGATCCCAGGCCCAGATCTCGCAGTAAACACCCATCTCGCGAATGCGCCGCGCGATCAGCTGCGTGTACTGAGCGCCGAAGTCGAGTATCAGGATCTTGTCGCTATGGATATTGGTCATCGGTCCGGTTTTCGCCACATGGCAATCAGGCCACGTCGACGCCTTTGATCTCGAAAAGCAATGCAACGCCGGATGTGCCGGTCGCCACCTGTAAAACAAGGCGCCGGCCCTTGGGCCGGCGCGTCAGTCACGAGTTGAGCCGGTAGTTCGGCGCTTCCTTGGTGATCTGGATATCGTGCGGATGCGCTTCGGTGACGCCGGCGGAAGTCACCTTGACGAACTGCGCGTTGTGCCGCACGTCGTCGATGGTGGCTGCGCCCAGATAGCCCATCGACGCGCGCAGGCCACCGATCAGCTGATGGATGATGTTGCGCAGCGGACCGCGGTACGGCACCCTGCCCTCGATGCCTTCGGGTACCAGCTTGTCGGCGTCGGCTTCTTCCTGGAAATAGCGATCCTTCGAACCCAGCTGCATCGCACCGATCGAACCCATGCCGCGGTAGCTCTTGTACGAACGGCCCTGGAACAATTCCACCTCACCGGGCGATTCCTCGGTGCCGGCGAACATCGAGCCGAGCATCACGGTGGACGCACCGGCGGCAAGCGCCTTGGGGATGTCGCCGGAATAGCGGATGCCGCCATCGGCGATCAGCGGAATTTCGTCCTTCAGCGCGGTGGCGACCATATCGATCGCCGTGATCTGTGGCACGCCGACACCGGCCACCACGCGGGTGGTGCAGATCGAGCCGGGGCCCACGCCGACCTTGACCGCATCGACACCGGCATCGAGCAACGCACGCGCCGCTTCCCCGGTGACGATATTGCCGGCGATCACCTGCACCTGCGGGTAGTGCTTCTTGACCCAGGCGGCGCGTTCGATCACGCCCTGCGAATGGCCGTGCGCGGTATCCACCACCAGCACGTCGACGCCTGCATCGACCAGCGCGGCAACACGCTGCTCGGTATCGCCAGCCACACCGACGGCGGCGCCGACCAGCAATGCCTCGTGCAGGTCCTTGGCGGCATGCGGATTGTCGCGCGCCTTCTGGATGTCCTTGACGGTGATCAGGCCGCGCAGCTGGAAAGCGTCGTTGACCACCAGCACCTTCTCGATGCGGTGCTTGTGCAACAGTTGCAACACTTCGTCCTGGCTGGCGCCTTCCTGCACCGTCACCAGCTTGTCCTGGCGGGTCATGATGTTGCGCACCGGGTCATCGTGCTTGCGCTCGAAGCGCAGGTCGCGACTGGTGACGATGCCGACCAGCTGCTCGCCATCCACCACCGGCACGCCGGAGATGTTGTGTGCATGGGTCAGCCGCAGCACTTCGCGGATCGAGGTGTTCGGGCTCACGGTGATCGGACTGCGGATCACGCCGGCCTCGAATTTCTTCACCAGCCGCACTTCCGCCGCTTGCTGCTCGGCCGTCATGTTCTTGTGGATGATGCCGATGCCGCCGTTCTGCGCCATGGTGATGGCAAGGCGGGCTTCGGTGACGGTGTCCATCGCGGCGGACACAATAGGAATGTTCAGGCGCAGGCCGCGGGTGAACCGCGTTGACGTATTCACATCACGCGGCAGCACGATGGAATGGCCCGGAACAAGGTAGACGTCGTCGTAGGTCAAGGCCTCGGCGAGGATACGCATGCGAAAAGTCCCGCTGCAAAGAGGGAATTATACGCGCCCTGCCGTGAAGCTCGCCAGCCATGCGGCTGAACGGAACGCCTGATCAGGCGATCTTGTGCCGCAGCGCGTGCGCTTCGGCCGCTTCCAGCGTGTTCTCCATCAGCGTGGCCACCGTCATCGGACCGACCCCGCCTGGCACCGGTGTGATCCAGCTGGCACGTTCAGCGGCGGCATCGAATTCCACATCGCCGACCAGCCGGCCATCGTCGAGCCGGTTGATGCCGACATCGATCACCACGGCGCCCGGCTTGATCCATTCGCCCTTGACCAGCCCCGGCTTGCCGACCGCGACGGCCACGATATCGGCCTGACGCACGAAGCCTTCCAGGTCGCGCGTGAAGCGGTGGCACGACGTGGTCGTACAGCCGGCAATCATCAGTTCCAGCGCCAGTGGCCGTCCGACGTGATTGGAGACGCCGACCACTACCGCGTGCTGGCCACGCACCGGGCGATCGGTGTGGCCGAGCAAGGTCATGACGCCTTTCGGTGTGCATGGGCGCAGGCCGAAACGGCGCAGCGCGAGGCGGCCTACATTCACTGCCTGGAAACCGTCGACGTCCTTGTCCGGATCGATGCGGTCGACCAGGGCGTCCTCGTCGATATGTTCCGGCAGCGGCGATTGCACCAGGATGCCGTGCACGTCGGGATCGGCATTCAGCCGGTCGATCAGTGCGAACAGCTCGTCCTGGGTCGTGCTTGAAGGCAGGTCGTAGTCGAACGAACGGAAGCCCACCTGATGGCAGGCCTTGCGCTTGTTTCGCACATACACCGACGAAGCGGCATCGCTGCCTACCAGCACCACCGCCAGCCCCGGCGCGGGCAGCCCGCGCCCCACCCGTTCGGCAACGCGCAGGCCCACTCGATCAAGCAGTTCCTGGGCGATGCGTTTGCCGTCGAGAATGCGTGCGCTCATGTTGATGCCTGGCTGGAAGTTGCCCATTATCGCGGCTGGCCCACGTGCATACAAACCATGGCGCAAGAGTGCCCGATGTCCATCGAACCGATCTCGCCCGCATGGGTACTTGTCGACGAACCGCTGCGGCTGCGCCCATGGCAACCGCGCGATGCCGAAGACCTGCTGGATGCGGCGCGTTCGTCAGTAGCCAGTGTGGGTCGCTGGCTGCCCTGGTGCCATGCGGGTTACGACCTGGATGAGGCGCGCACATGGATCAGCCATTGCCAGGACGGCTGGTCGCGCGGCGAGCACTTTGCGTTCCCGATTTTCGATCTGCAGACCGGCGAACTGCTCGGTGGGTGCGGACTCAACCAGCTCAACCACCCGCATCGCAGCGCCAACCTCGGTTATTGGGTGCGTCAGTCGCGCCAAGGCGAGGGCATCGCCGCACGTGCCGCCGCGCTGGTCGCACGTTTCGGCTTTGAACAGCTGGGACTGATACGCATCGAGATCGTTGTCATGCCCGACAACCACGCCAGCCAACGCACGGCCCAAAAAACCGGCGCGCACTTCGAGGCGGTAGCGCGGCATCGTCTATGGGCGAACGGACAAGCCCATGATGCTGCGGTGTACGGTTTGACCCCGGCGGATCTGCCACAGCCCGTGCAGTAATCTGGCCGGAGTGTGCCGAAGAATCAGCGCGTGCGCTTGATCAGGTCGCTGACCCGGCGCCGGGCCTTCTGCGCCTGCTCTTTGGTCAACACCTTCTTGCGCCCGGCATACGGGTTCTCGCTTTCGCGGAAGGCGATCCGGATCGGCGTACCTTCCAGTTTGTAGCGCTTGCGGAAGAAGTTTTCCAGATAGCGTTGATACGCCGGTGCGATGTGCTTGGTGCGGGTGCCGTGGATCACGATGGTCGGCGGGTTGTTGCCACCCGGATGGGCAAAACGCAGCTTCGGCGAATGGCCGTGGACCAGCGGTGGCTGGTAGCCCTCGTAAGCCTTCTCCAGCGTCTTGGTCAGATCGGAAGACACCAGCACCTTGGTCGCCGACGCATGCGCACGCACGACGGCGCGCATCAGCTCGCGCAGACCCGAACCGTGCAGTGCCGAGATATGCACCTGCTTGGCCCAGTCGACGAATACCAGTCGGCGGTCCAGCGCACGCATGCATTCGTCGCGTTGGTATTGATCCAGGCCATCCCATTTGTTGATGGCGATCACCAGCGCCCTGCCCTCGTCCATGGCATATCCGATCAGGGTGAGATCCTGATCGGCCAGGTTTTCGCGCGCATCGATCATCACCACCACAACCTGGGCCGCGGCAATCGACTGCAGCGTCTTGATGACACTGAATTTCTCGACGGCTTCCTCGACGCGTGCCTTGCGGCGGATGCCGGCGGTATCGATCAGCGTATAGCGCGTGCCGTCGCGTTCCAGCGGAACGCGGATCGGATCGCGGGTAGTGCCGGCCACGTCGGAGACGATCAACCGGTCTTCGCCCAGCAGGCGATTGATCAGCGTCGATTTGCCGGCATTCGGACGTCCGACGATGGCGACACGGATGCTGCCGCCCTCTCCTTCTTCCTCGACCGTGCTTTCCTTGTCGGCCGGCAGCAACGGCAGGATCAGCTCGATCAGCTCGCCGGTGCCGCGATTGTGTGCAGCAGACAACGGCAGGATATTGCCGACACCGAAGGCAGAGAACTCGGCCAGCACGGCCTCCTCTTCCAACCCATCGGTCTTGTTGACTGCCGCGATGATGGTTTTACCGCTGCGGCGCAGCTCGCCGAGGATGACGTAGTCCTGCGGCAGCAGGCCTTCGCGGGCATCGACCACGAACACCAGCACGTTCGCCTCTTCGATCGCCAGGCGCACCTGCTTTGCGGTGAGCACGTCCATGGCTTCCTCGACCCCGGACAGACCACCGGTGTCGACCACCACGAAGGGCCGCGCGCCGCTGCGGCATACGCCGTAGTGACGATCGCGAGTGACGCCCGGCATGTCGGCCACGAGGGCGTCGCGGCTGCGCGTCAGTACATTGAAAAGGGTCGATTTACCGACATTCGGACGACCAACCAGCGCGACGACGGGCAGCATGATGAGGACTTCGTTTCAGCGATCAGTGCGCGGACAGACGATAGGCACCGATGTGGCCTTCGACGTCCTCGACATAGACGGTGTCACCCACCACCAGCGGTTGGGCGCGGATCGCCTTCTTGGACAGCCGCTCGCGACCGGCCAGCGCGCCGTCACCCACCTTCAGCCAATGCACGTAGCCTTCCATGTCGCCCACCACAACGTAATCGCCCTGCACGGCCGGGCCGGTGACCCAGCGGTATTTCAGAGCGTCGTTCTTCCACATGTCGGCGCCGCCGGTCTTGTCGAATGCCCACACCTGCGACTCGTCATTGGCACCGACAATCGCATTGCCGCTGGAGGCCAGCGAGCCGAAGCTGGAAAACGGACGCGTCCACAGCGGGCGACCCGTGGGGCCGTCCACGGCCACCAGATTGCCGTGATAGGCGGCACCGTAGAGCGTGCTGCCATCGAGCAGAATCCCGCCATCGACGTCACTCAGTCGATCGATCTCGGTACGGCCTTCGCCGCTGGAGAGCTTCTGCTCCCACAGCTTCGAGCCATTGTCCAGTCGCAACGCGACCAGCTTGCCGTCATCGCTGCCAAAGAACAGTACGCCATTGGCCACCAGCAGCCGACCATTGCCACGCAGGCTCAACAGCGGAACGGTACCCTGGTCATAGACCCAGCGACGCTCGCCGGTCTTGCTGTCCAGCGCGTAGACGCGACCATCGCTGGTCCGCACCACCACCAGATCGCCGACGACCACGGGCGAGGTCAACACCTCGGATTTCAATTCGGCTTCCCAGCGCGGGCTGCCATCTTTCGCGTTCACGCCGTAGACGTGACCATCCAGCGTACCGACGGCGAGCAGATCGCCACTGACGGCTGGGCCACCGGCATACAGTGCATCTTTGCGCTTCTTGTCACCCCAGCCGAACCAGCCATGGGTGCTCGAGCTCTTCGACCACAGCGTCTTGCCGCTGGTGGCGTCGATCGCGACCAGTTTGCCGTCCGTGCTGTCGGCGTAGAGCACGCCATCAACCACGGCCGGACGCAGGCGGGCGCCACTGTCGCCGGCACCGTCGCCCACTCGGCTACGCCATAAACGCGTGGCTTGAACGGTAGGCTTGAAGTCCTTGGCCAGCGGAGTCGGCGGCTGGACGTTTTCCTTCTTGAACGAATGGCAACCGGCAAGGGTCACCAATGAAGCCAGCGTGATCAGCAAAAATCTTTTCATGCACCCTGCTTCCCGGCCACGGCCAAATCATCGAGTTTCATCTGCAAGGCGCCGCGTTGCGGCGCTTCCTGGGCCAACGTCGACAAGGCTGTCTGATAAGCCTTGCGTGCATCGTCGGAACGTCCAAGCTTGACCAGCGCATCACCGCGGAGTTCCTGAGCCAGTCCCTTGTAGCTGTCGGCCGGTATGCGATCGAGCGTGGCCAGCACGGCGTTGCCGTTGCCTCGCGCCATCTCCACCTGCGCCATGCGCAGCAGCGCCAACGACTTCAACGCCGGATCGGCGGCATGGCTTTCAGCCCACGTCAGCGACGCCTCGGCCTTGTCCAGCTGTTTGGCTTCCACTTGCTTCTTGGCGCGGTCGCTGACGGCAAATACGGCATACGGCGACTCGGCGTAATCCTTCATCAGCTGATCGGTCAGTTGTGCTGCGATCTCCGGCTTGCCGGATGCCTGCGCGACCTGCACCTGCTGATAGAGCTGCGATGCGATGCCCTCATTGCGGGCCTGGTGGTTGCGCCACTGCTGCCAGCCGAAGATTCCGACCAGGCCGATCGCGATACCGACGATGATCGACACACCATTCTCGCGCAGCCACTTCTGAACCAATTCGCTTTGTTCGTACTTGTCGTATTCTTCAAATGCCATGCAATCACCCTTCAAAAGGCTGCATACCCGCAGGCGCGTGCACGGGCCTGCGGACAAATAATAGGGAAAAGCCGATCACACCCGCTCGTTGCCGAGCGGGCAATGGGCAAGCATAACCGAAATGGGTTGTCCGGAACGGTCCGGGAGGTGATCAGAGGCTGGCTGCGGAGGCCTTGCCATCCTGCATCTGCACGCGGAAGCGCGCCACATTGGCATGCCGGAAATCGTCCAGTCCCACGGCCCGGCCATCGATGCTGATCTGCGCGCCACTGGCGTTGCCAATGCGCACATCCAGCGGCTGATTGCTGTGGTAGGTCTTGTTGCTGCCGGCAGGCAGCAGGCCATACTCCAGTCGCGTGCCCGCACTGTCCACCACCTCGACCCAGCTGGCCGAGCTCAGATTCAAGCTAAGGCTGTGACCACCATTACCGGCCTCGGCTGCTGCCGGCACGGTGGGTTTGGCGGGCGCCACGCTGCCGTTGTCCAGACTCGGGAACGGCGCCATCGAGGCCATCAAGGGCTCCTGATCCTGCCCTTGTGTCTGCGCGACCGGCGGCGGCGACGATGGGATCGCCCGGCTGGCCACGCTGTGGGCGGCCGCGGTCGGTGTTGCGGCCGGCGCATCCACTTGCGCCACCGGTGCTGAATCCAGCGGGGCCAGATGGCTGAGGTCACGATCGAGGGTGCCGCGCACGCCCAGCCAGATCATCGGCACCACAATCACCGCCGTCAGCACGACGTAGGTAGCGGCGGTGGCGTAGCGATCCAGCAGGAAGCGCGAATGCGAGATGCCGCCCGTCGCCACCAGCGTCGGCTCGACGTGCTTGATGCGGTCAAGTTCAACCTGGATCGACGCCTCGTTGATGCCGAGGTGGCGCGCGTACTTGCCGATGTAACTGGCGAGATAAACCTTCGAATCGATGCCGTCGTACTGATCGCGCTCGAGCTGGCGCAGTACGCGTGCGGGCAATTTCAGGATGTGTGCGCAGGCTTCCAGATCCAGCCCGCGTGCTTCACGCGCCGCATGCAGACGATTGCCGAAACTGATCGTGCGGGACTCTGTCGACGGCACGTCCAGTTCGGGCAAATTGATGCCGAATATATCCGGCTCGTTCGCACCGGGCTTGGTCGATGGTGGCTGCATGGAGGTCATGGGCGGGCAGTGGTGTCGAGAGCGTGCGCCTGCTCCGAATCCGGGAACTGGCCAAGCAACCGTTTACTGTAAGTGAGGGCACCTTCCGAGTTGCCCAGACGGGATTCAATGTCGTGACCAAGCTTGAGTGACGCGGCAGTCGGCTGGCCCAGCGCATCGAATCGCTGGATGAAAGCCCTGGCGCGGAACGCATCGTTATTCAGATAAAGCACATTCGCAAGCTGGAAGAGTGCCTCCGCGTTGTTCGGATTTCGCGCGATGGCGTCACGAAAACTCGTTTCGGCGCCCTTCGCGTCATTGGCACGCATCTGGCATACGCCCTCGTTCGTCAGGGCCACGTCGGGCGTCTGGTAGAACGGGGCGGCGACCGCTTTCTGGAAATACCCGGCCGCTTCGGCCATTTTCCCGGTATGACACAGGAATACACCGAGATTGTTGTTCGGTGCGCCCTTGGCCGGCTCCAGCGCCTCCGCCTTGCGGTAATGCTCTTCGGCTTCGGGCAGCTTGTTGATGCGCTCGTAGATCACCGCGATCACCGTGTGCGCCGGCGCGTAATTGGGGTTGAACTGCAAGGCCTTGGTCACCTTCTCCAGCGCCGTCTGCAGATCGCCGGAGTCCATGTAGCGCTGGGCCAGCTCCGTATGGATGCGGGCGGCATCCACGGCCTGGTCAGCCTTGCTGGATTCCGGCATGTTTTTGCCCAGCGAGTTGCTGTCGGTGCGAGTGGTCATGCACCCGGCCAGCGGCAGCAGCAGACTGAAGATCAGTACCCGGTCATATCGCATGCAATGCCCCATCGTCCTGCCGCTTGCGAAGATCGGCACTACGCCGGGTACGATCGGTCACCTGCCCGGCCAATTGACCGCAGGCGGCATCGATATCGTCGCCGCGGGTACGCCGCAACATGGTCAGCACACCGGCATTCAACAGCTGCGTCTGGAAGTCGCGAATGTCATTCGCGTCCGAACGCTCATAGCGGGTGCCGGGGAATGGGTTGAACGGAATCAAGTTGACCTTGCAGGTAGGCAGCTTGCGCATCAGCTTGATCAGCTGGCGGGCGTGCTCGGGCTGGTCGTTGATGCCCTTCATCAAGGTGTATTCGAACGTGATCGAGGTGCGCGGCTTGCGTGCTACCCAGCGCTGGCAGGCGGCCAGCAGCTCGGCGATCGGGTAACGTTTGTTGATCGGCACCAGTTCGGTGCGCAGGTCGTCGTTCGCTGCGTGCAACGATACCGCCAGCGACACGTCGATAGCGTCGGACAACTGGTCGATCAGCGGCACCATGCCCGCGGTGGACAGCGTGACGCGCTTGGCGGCTAGGCCGAAACCCAGGTCGTCGCGCATCAGGCGCATCGCCCGCACCACATTCTCGAAATTCGCCAGCGGTTCGCCCATGCCCATCATCACCACGTTGGTGATGCGACGGTTCTGGTGGGTAATGTTGCCCAGGTACTTCGCCGCCACCCACACCTGGCCGATGATTTCGGCGGTGGACAGGTTGCGGTTGAAACCCTGCGCCCCGGTCGAGCAGAAACTGCAGTTCAGGGCGCAACCGATCTGCGAGGACACGCACAAGGTGCCGCGAGTCGGTTCGGGGATGTACACCGTCTCGATCGCGTTGCCGCTGTCCATGCCCAGCAGCCACTTGTGCGTACCGTCGGTGGCGGCCTTGTCCAACAATGTCTTCGGCGCGCCGATGTAGCAGACCTCGGTGAGCTTGGCGCGCAGCGCCTTGCCCACGTCGGTCATGTTTTCGAAGTCGTCTTCCAGGTCGTGGTAGATCCACTTCATCACCTGTTCGGCACGATACGGCTTCTCGCCGATCTGCGTGAAGAAATCACGCAGACCCTGGCGATCGAAATCGAGCAGATTGACCTTGCCGGTGGAACCGGTCGGGGCAGTTGGAGTGGCGATTACCTGGTTCATGATTTTCTGAAGAGTGCGGCCATGGACGGCCGCTTTTTGATCCTAGCGTTCAAGGACGAACGCACTGGTTAACGAGACAACACGTCCGTCGCAGCGAAGAAATAAGCGATCTCCACCTTGGCGGTATCGGCCGCATCGGAACCATGCACGGCATTGGCGTCGATGGAATCGGCGAAGTCGGCGCGGATCGTGCCCGGCGCGGCTTCCTTCGGGTTGGTGGCGCCCATCAGATCGCGATGAGCCAGTACGGCGTTCTCGCCCTCGAGCGCGGTGATCATCACCGGGCCGGAGATCATGAACTCGACCAGCGCTTTGAAGAACGGACGCTCGCGGTGCACGGCATAGAAGCCTTCGGCCTCCTGGCGCGACAACTGCTTCATCTTCGCGGCCACGATCTTGAGGCCGGCCTTTTCGAAGCGCGCGTAAATTTCACCGATGACGTTTTTGGCAACGGCGTCGGGCTTGATGATGGAAAGGGTGCGCTCCAGCGCCATACGGGTCTGCTCCGGGAAAACGGATTTAGGGAAAGGGGGCGTGCCGGCTCCCAAGCCGGCGATGAACTAAATCTGACAGGGATTACGGATTTAGCTCACGAAAGTTTGACAGATTCTAGCTCATACGCAAGTAACCCGCTGTTTGCAACCCATGTGGTTTGACGGCCGCCGAGCTGTCCGCGTATGCTCAAACGATCGTTTGAACTGGCCCATGGCCGATGGATGGTTCCGCTCGTGAACAGCTCCGGCTCAACCAAGGAACGGATTCTCGGCGCCGCCGAGGTCCTGTTCGCCCAGCGTGGCTTCGACGGCGCCTCGCTGCGCCAGCTCACCACTGCCGCCGGGGTCAACCTGGCCGCGGTCAATTACCACTTCGGCTCCAAGGACAAACTGGTCGAGGAAGTGTTCCGGCGCCGGCTCGATGCGTTGAACGCGAGCCGACTGACCGCCCTGGCCAAGGTCGCCGGCCGAGCCGACACCACCCTCGAAGATGTGCTCGCAGCCTACATCCGTCCGGCGCTGGATCTGTCGCACGACGGTAACGGATCCCTCTTCATGCGCGTATTGGCGCGTGCGTTCGCCGAACACGACGACACCTTGCGCCAGTTCCTGTCCGCCAACTACGGCCACGTGATGCGCCAGTTCACCGCCGAATTCGCCCGCTTGCTGCCGCAACTGAGCAAACCGGAGCTTTACTGGCGCATCGATCTGGTCACCGGCGCACTGACTCACGCGATGTCCGGCTTCGGCATGATCCAGCGCAAGAGTGATGTCAGCGAGCACGCCCATCGCGAACAGACCGCGCAGCACCTGATCCGCTTCGCCGTCGCCGGACTCAGCCATCCCTGATCTTTCAGTCACCCGTTTCACTCTCGTTTGCACCCTCGGAGAAGCCAATGACCGCTGCATCCTCACCCACCTCGGCGCTGCGCATCCGCAAGGCCGCCGTACTGGGCGCCGGTGTCATGGGCGCGCAGATCGCCGCGCACCTGACCAACGCCGGTGTCGAAACCGTGCTGTTCGACCTGCCCGCCAAGGAGGGCCCGAAGAGCGGCATCGCGCTGAAGGCCATCGCCAATCTCGCCAAGCTCTCGCCTGCCCCGCTGGCCGACAAGAACTTCGCTGCCGCGATCATCCCCGCGAACTATGACGAGGACATGGCGCATCTGAAGGACGTCGACCTGGTGATCGAGGCGATCGCCGAGCGGATGGACTGGAAGCTGGACCTGTACAGGAAGATCGCGCCGTACATCTCCGCCACTGCCGTGCTCGCCAGCAACACCTCCGGCCTGTCGATCAACGGCCTCGCCGAGGCGCTGCCCGAAGAGCTGCGCCATCGCTTCACCGGCGTGCACTTCTTCAATCCGCCGCGCTACATGCATCTGGTCGAGCTGATCCCGACCAAGCTGACCGACCCGGCCGTCATCGAAGGCCTCGAAGCCTTCCTCGTCACCACCGTCGGCAAGGGCGTGGTGATCGCCAAGGACACTCCGAACTTCATCGGCAACCGCATTGGCGTGTTCTCGATGCTGTCGGCGATGTATCACACCGACCAGTTCAAGCTCGGCTTCGACACCGTCGATGCGCTGACCGGTCCCGCGCTCGGCCGCCCGAAGAGCGCTACCTATCGCACTGCGGACGTGGTCGGCCTGGACACCATGGCGCACGTGATCAAGACCATGGCCGATACCCTGCCCGACGATCCGTGGCACCAGTACTTCAAGGCGCCGGTCTGGTTGCAAGGCCTGATCGACCAGGGCGCGCTGGGCCAGAAGACAGGCGCCGGCTTCTACAAGAAGGCCGGCAAGGACATCGTAGTGCTCGATCCGGCAGCAAAGGATTACCGCGCGTCCGAACAGAAGCCGTCCGATGAAGTCGCCGCGATCCTGGCGATCAGGGACCCCGCCGAGAAATTCGGCAAGCTGCGCGCGTCGAGCGACCCGCAGGCGCAGTTCCTGTGGGCCAGCTTCCGCGACCTGTTCCACTACACCGCCTATCACCTGGCCGATATCGCCGATACCGCACGCGATGTGGATTTCGCGATCCGCTGGGGCTACGGCTGGAAGCTCGGTCCGTTCGAAACCTGGCAGGCTGCCGGCTGGCAGCAGATCGCCGGCTGGATCAACGAAGACATCGCCGCCGGCAAGGCGATGAGCAACGCGCCGATGCCGGCGTGGGTCACGGATGGCCGTAAAGGCGTGCATGGCAAGGATGGCTCGTACTCGGCCGGCGCCAACGTCGACAAGCCGCGGTCGCAGCATCCGGTCTACCAGCGCCAGCTGTTTCCCGATCCGCTGATCGGCGAGAAGTTCGACCAGGGCACCACCGTGTGGGAAAACGACGGCGTGCGCCTGTGGACGCTGGGCGACGACGGCGTCGGTATCCTCTCGTTCAAGACCAAGATGAACACGGTCAACGACTTCGTACTCGATGGCGTGCAGCACGCGATCAAGCTGGCCGAGGAAAAGCTCAAGGCCGTGGTGATCTGGCAGACCGGAGAACCGTTCTCCGCCGGCGCGGACCTCAAGGGCGCGCTGGGCCTGCTCAAGGAGGGCAAGATCGCCGATTTCGAGAAGATGGTGGAGAACTTCCAGCGCACCAGCATGGCGATCAAGTACTCGCTGGTGCCAGTGGTGTCCGCCGTGCGCGGCATGGCGTTCGGTGGCGGCTGCGAGTTCCAGATGCATTCGGCGCGCACCGTGGCGGCGCTGGAAAGCTACATCGGCCTGGTCGAGGCCGGCGTCGGCCTGCTGCCGGCCGGCGGCGGCCTGCATGAACTGGCCGTGCGTGCCGCCAAGGCGAATCCGGGCGACCCGTTCGAGGAACTGAAGAAGGTGTTCGAGACCGTGGCGATGGCCAAGGTCTCCGCCAGCGCGTTCGAAGCGAAGAACCTGGGCCTGCTGCGCGACAGCGACGTGGTGGTGTTCAACGCCTACGAACTGCTCTACGTGGCCAAGAAGGTGGCCAGTTCGCTGGCTGAAAGCGGCTACCGTCCGCCACTGCCGGCCCGTGCGATTCCCGTCGCCGGCGACGTCGGCACCGCCACGTTCAAGGCCTCGCTGGCGAACCTGCAGGCCGGCTACTTCGCCTCCGAGCACGACGTCGACATCGCCACGCGCATCGCCGACACCTTGTGTGGCGGCGTGATCGAGCGCGGCTCGACCGTCGACGAGGAATGGCTGCTGGCGCTGGAGCGCAAGCATTTCGTGGAGCTGGCGCAGACCGAGAAAACCCAGGCCCGCATCGCCCACACCATGACCACCGGCAAACCTTTGAGGAACTAGTGAGCGCGCCTCGCGCGCAGGAGTGAGAAACGAGAGCGGTAGCGCAAACGCTCCCACTCATTTCTCACGCCTCTCCACTCTTTACTCATCCCATTCTGGAGTTTCCCCATGACCAAGCAAGTGCAAGACGCCTACATCGTCGCCGCCACCCGCACCCCGGTCGGCAAGGCGCCGCGCGGCGTGTTCCGCAACACCCGTCCCGACGACATGCTCGCCCATGTGATCCGCGCCGTGATGGCGCAGGCGCCGGGCATCGACCCGCACCGCATCGGCGACGCCATCATCGGCTGCGCCATGCCTGAGGCCGAGCAAGGCATGAACGTGGCGCGCATCGGCGTGCTGCTGGCCGGCCTGCCCGACACCGTGCCCGGCGTCACCATCAACCGCTTCTGCTCGTCCGGCCTGCAGGCCGTGGCGATGGCCGCCGACCGCATCCGCCTCGGCGAGGATGACTTGATGCTCGCCGGCGGCACCGAGAGCATGAGCATGGTGCCGATGATGGGCCACAAGATCGCGATGAACCCGGCGATCTTCAGCAACGAACACATCGGCATTGCCTACGGCATGGGCATCACCGCCGAGAACGTGGCCAAGCAGTGGAAGGTCAGCCGCGAGCAGCAGGACGCATTCTCGGTGGAAAGCCACAGCCGCGCACTGGCCGCCCAGGCTGCCGGCGAGTTCAACGACGAGATCAGCCCGTTCGCGCTGGACGATCACTACCCCAACCTCGCCACCCGCGGCATCGTCACCGACAGCCGCCGCATCGACTCCGACGAAGGCCCGCGCGCCGGCACCACGCTGGAAGTATTGAGCAAGCTCAAGACCGTGTTCCGCAACGGCCAGTTCGGCGGCAGCGTCACCGCCGGCAACTCCTCGCAGATGTCCGACGGTGCCGGTGCAGTTCTTCTCGCCAGCGAAAAGGCGATCAAGGAATACAACCTGCAGCCGCTGGCCCGCTTCGTCGGCTTCTCCGTCGCCGGCGTACGTCCCGAAGTGATGGGCATTGGTCCGAAAGAAGCGATCCCCAAGGCACTCAAGCAAACCGGCATCACCCAGGATCAGCTGGACTGGATCGAACTCAACGAGGCCTTCGCCGCTCAGGCCCTGGCCGTGATGGGCGACCTCAAGCTCGACCCCAGCAAGGTCAACCCGCTCGGCGGCGCCATCGCGCTGGGCCACCCGCTCGGCGCCACCGGCGCGGTGCGCATCGCCACCCTCGTGCACGGCATGCGCCGCAGGAAGCAGAAGTACGGCATGGTGACGATGTGCATCGGTACGGGCATGGGCGCGGCGGGGATTTTCGAGGCGCTCTGACCGTCATTCCCGTCATTCCGGCGAAGCGAGGCTCGTGTTGCCGGGACAGGAAGCCGAAGTAGACGTCGGAGGCAACCCGAAGAAGCGGATGGCAGAGTCCACCCGCTTCTTTCTGCGCCGACGGACTGCGCTCAATGCGCCATCCGTCGAGGCGATGGCTTTGCCACCTCGTGGTGCGGGCGCGGCCACGGGCACAGCATAGGCACTTCGCCTTGATAGCGGCGATAGTCCTCGCCGTGTGCGACGATCAGGTCGCGTTCTTCGAGGTACTTCACCGCGATCAGGATGTAGCCGGTGCTGGCGGCAGCGAACAGCAGGTGCCCCGTGCTCATGTGAGGCGTGGCCCAGAACGCGATGATGAAACCGAGCATCAACGGATGCCGCACGATGCGGTAGTAGAAATGCTGCTTGAACTGCAGCGGCGCGCAGGGCTGTCCGCGCGCGCTCAGCCAGACCTGACGCAGACCGAACAGGTCGAAATGGTTGATAACGAAGGTGCCGCTGAGCACCAGCAACCAGCCGAAGGCGGACAGTGCGTAGAGCAACCATTCGCCCCAACCTCCCGTCACGTTCCACACCGTGCCCGGCAGCGGCCGCCACTGCCAGAACAACAAGATCAACGCGAGACTGGACAACAACACAAATGTACTGCGCTCGATCGCTGGCGGCAGCAGACGCGTCAACCACGTCTTGAAGCCGCGCCGAGCCATGCCGCTGTGCTGTACGGCAAAGATGCCCAGCAGCACAAGATCGACGACCCACATGGCGGCCGTCGCCGGCCCAGCCGACAGCGGTTGGCTCACAGTTTTCGGGAGCAGCACGTCGCCAACGAAACCGATGGCATAGAGAAACGTCAGGAAGAACACGACGTAGCAGATCGCGCCGTAGCAAAGGGTGAGTAACGCTCGCATGGTCGGTCACCTCCCGATGGCGGTTTCAAACCCGAAGCACGACACGTCACGCACGCAGACAAGCCGTGCTGCCAGTCATCCGAGCCTAATCACGCTGTGGCTCCGGATCAAGTCGGACAGACCGCCTATCCCTCACGACAAATGGCATCCGATATGCGGAGGCGCAAAATGGATTCTTGCGGCCAAAGCAACCGTATTTCGCTGTTCACCCTGCCCGACCGCTTCGTCGACTTCTGCGGCGTGATGCGCTTCGCCACACTCGTGCATGGCATACGCCGCAAGAAGCAGAAGTACGGCATGGTGACGATGTGCATCGGTAATCGGTACGGGCATGGCGCGGCGGGGATTTTCGAGGCGCTTTGATCGATTTGCTCGCCATTTCGGCAAAGCCCCAAAAGGGCGATGGCGGGAAGTGCTTTTGACGGCGAAGCGGGTCGCCCGACGACCGGAAACAGAAACGGTGCTATAGGATATGACGCCGTCTTTCGACCAGGCCATCCCGCACCTCAATGCTTCGCCTGCTCCACGTGCGTCCGCAACGCATCCACAAAAACCTTGACCTTGAGCGCCCGCTGCGTCGAAGCGGGGAAGACGGCGTAGATGCCGCCCTCCGGCAGTCTCCACTGCGGCAACACGCGAATCAGCCGACCGGCTTCGATGTCCTCGCTCACGGTGAAATCGGTCATCACACCAAAGCCGGCGCCGGCCAGCACGACTTGCTTCAGGGCGACCACCGAATCGGCAGTGAACACCGGGATGAAGAAGGCTTCCTCGGTTTCGCCCTGTGGTCCGGCGAACGTCCACTGGACTGGCTTGTTGAGTACCGAGAACGCGGCCATCGGTCGCCCCGACAGGTCTTGCGGGGATTTCGGAAGGCCGCCTGCACGCAACAGACCGGGGCTGGCAACAAGCCGCAGGGAAAAGCTGCCCAGTTTCACCGCCTGATGGCTGGAGTCGGCCAGCCAGCCAAGCCGTATGCCTACGTCGACGCGCTCGGCGACCAGATCCAGCACGCGGTCTGCGGTGATGAGTTCGATGCGTAGCGAGGGATACTTCTGAGTCAGCGCAGCGGCAACCGGTGCGACCACCGTAGCGGCATAGTCCATCGGGGCGGTGACGCGCAGAGTGCCGGTGACTTCGCCGCCATGGCAGCGCGCGGATTCGATCGCCGCTTCGGCTTGCTCGACAATCGCGCGGCTTGCCTCATAGAAGGCTCGGCCGGCTTCGGTCAGGCTCAGGCTGCGGGTGGTGCGTACCAACAAGGTGGCGCGCAGCTCGGCTTCGAGCTTCTGGATGTGCGTGGTGACCAGCGCCCTGGCGACGTCGAGCCGCCGCGCGGCGCCAGCCAGGGTCCCCGCTTCGACCACCGCGACAAACACTGCCAGCCGGTTGAGGTTGATGCCGCTGACTTCGCTCATGAGGTCGTTCGCTCGGGGTGAATTGGGGGTCCAGGGGGTGGGCATCTTACGGGCAATAGACATGCATATCCGCATGTTCGTACTTGGATGCGAATGGATGCTCCTCAAGAAAAGCATCTTGCTCATCGCATCGTTGGGGACGAGACGTGGGGAACGATGACAGAGAGCGCACGAGACGGAGATAGTGAAATGTGTGACGCGCCGCCGTGATTTGTGCCGCGTCGGGAGCGAAGTCCCTTCATCCATTTATCATCGTTCGCTCGCAGCGAATTCTGTATGCAACGATGGGTACTTATGGGTGCCGGGCCTTCGCTCCACCATATGCATACCTTGATGCGAAAGAACCCGTAACCATGAACATCCCTCAGATCACTCATCACTACGTTGAGGTCGATGGCCTCAACGTCTTCTATCGGGAAGCCGGCCCCAAGGACGCGCCCACCTTGCTGTTGCTGCACGGCTTTCCGTCCGCATCGCATCAGTACCGCCGGCTGATGGATGCGCTAGGCGACCGCTATCACTTGATTGCGCCGGACTACCCGGGCTTCGGCTATAGCGATGCCCCCGTGCCGGCAACGCTGGGCGGGCCGTTCGCCTATAGCTTCGACGGCTTGGCGGATGTGATGGAGGGTTTCTGCCGCGCACTCGGGTTGGATCGCTTCGTGCCCTACATGTTCGACTTCGGTGCGCCGGTGGGTTTTCGCCTGGCCACGCGCCATCCGGAGTGGATCGAGGGTTTGGTGATCCAGAACGGTAACGCTTACACCGTGGGTCTCAGCCCGGTCGCGCAGGAGTTCACGGCGATGAAGCCGGGCGTGAAAGGCGCCGAGGAAGGTGTGCTTGGCCTGCTGACGCTGGAGATGACCCGCAGCCAGTACCTCACGGGAGCGGCGCGCCCTGAGTTGATTGCACCCGATGGCTGGACCATGGATCAGCACTTTCTCGACTTGCCGGGCCGATCGCAGATCCAGATTGATCTCGCGTTGAACTATCACTCCAACGTCGCCTTGTATCCGCAATGGCAGGCATGGCTGCGCGAACATCAGCCGCCGACGCTGATCTTCTGGGGTCGTCACGATCCGTTCTTCGTGGAAGCTGGCGCACACGCTTATCTGGACGACGTAACGGCGGCCGAATTGCATCTGCTGGATACCGGGCACTTCGCGCTCGAGGAATGCCTGCCTGTCGTCGCCCCGTTGATCGCGGACTTCGTCGAGCGCCTCGGCGGTAGGCCCTAGCCCGTTATCGAGGCCAGGGTACGGTCCTCTCTTGCAAACATTTGTAGCTCGCAACATTCCCCATAAAGGATTTCACCTCCATGAAAGTTGTTCTCACCCTCATTGGCGGCCCGACCGCGCTGATCGAAGTTGCAGGCACAAGGCTCCTTACCGATCCGACCTTCGACGAACCGCAAGCCTATGATGCGGGCACCATCACCTTGGTCAAGAAGACCGGGCCGGCGACAGATCCGGCATCGCTGCTGCCCATCGACGCCGTGCTGCTCAGCCATGACCAGCATTGGGACAATCTCGACCATTCGGGGCGAGCCTTTCTCGCGCACGCACCGCGCGTACTCACCACTCCCGCTGGCGCATCCCGGCTTGGCGGCAGTGCCGAGGGGATGGATATCTGGGAAACCGTCGCGGTTCAGGGGTCGGATAACAACGGCGTACGAGTGACGGCGACTCCCGCACGGCATGGCCCCGTGGGTATCGAACCCATCAGCGGCGATGTCGTGGGCTTTGTGGTAACTCCCGAGAACTCCAGCGGCAGCATCTATGTGGCGGGCGACACCGTTTGGTACGAAGGCATCGCAGCGATCAAGGACAAGTTCGACATCCGGCTGGCGATTCTCTTCACGGGCGCGGCGCAACCGCGCGGCACGTTCCATATGACCATGGGCAGCAACGATGCCATCGAGTTCGCGCACGCGTTCCCGCAAGCCAAGATCGTCGCCATCCACAACGAAGGCTGGGAACATTTCATGGAGAGTCAGGGCCAACTTGCCCGATCTTTCGCGACGGTGGGTCTGGCAAGCCGGCTGACGAGCCTTGAACGAGGCGTTCCGGTCGCGTTCGAGATTTGACGCGGATGAACATGTCCTTTTCCATTTGCGCAACCTGCGGAACTTCGACGCAGCGTCTATCCGACTTGCGGACGTCGGTCCGGAAGCCCTCGCTTCAGTCCGTCGGCCATGGCGCGGCCTTCCAGCAGGCGCTGTAATACTTCTTCAAGTCGTCCCTGACCGGATCGAGTTCGAAGAGGAAGCCGTTGCGGAACGATTTGTTCTTGCCGTCGACCCATGCGCCGATGGTGCGCGCGAGCAGCAGGTGGCCGATCTGTGTCGGTGGATAGTCATGCGTCATCGTCAGCGAATCGTCGACGGCGCGGGCGCCGCCGGACGGCTGCAGAAGAGTCTCCTGCCGATTGATCTCGATGTAGGCACGCGTGCCGCGCCGCAGGATATCCCTGGCGGCTGCGGCACCGACCATGTCGAACGAGGTGATCGTGAGCTGGCCCGGCCGGCACTGGATGACCAGCCGGTGCCGACCGTTGCGGTCCACCTGGTCGAGCGTCACCGACGGCGCCGGCGGCGACAGCGACGACTGCACGGTGAGCGGGAGCCGGGCGTTGTTGGCCAGCCCGGTCGAGATCAGCAGGTCGGTGGTCAGCCACAGCACCGGATCGCGGGACGTTGCCAGCTGCGTGTTGAATGGGCCGAGGTCGATGTCCATTTCCTTCAGGTACGCGGCAACCTCCTCCGACGTCTGCGCGGCCATCGCGTGATACGAAGGAAGGCCGATGCGATCGCTGCCCGTGGGCGCCCAACGGTAGAGCCCGCCGAAGTACGCGTAGCTGCACGCGCCGACGCAGGTGGCCGCCTTGCTGACCTTCGTCGCGAGACGGCTGCGCCGTGGCGTGCCCAGGTGGGTGACCATCGCGCTCTTGCGGAACAGCCGCCCCAGCGCCATACCGGCATGCAGATCGCCGTCGGAAGCATCCAGGTAGATGTCGGAGCCGACCGGGATCTTGCCTTGCTGCACCATCGCCTCGAACCGTTGCGGTGCGCCGGCGTCGATGACGCCATAGAGATACACCTGCGGAACCTTGGTGATCGCCAGGGTCATGCGGTCGTTGTTGAGCTGGATGGACAGCTGTGCGGCCGCCTGCCCTTTCGAATTTTTTGAGGCCGGCGCCTCGCTGCCATGTGCATGGGAGCCCGCCGCCATGAGGCAGGCAGCCAGCCAGAGGCCACATCGCGCCAGATGCCGGTGCGACCCGCGCCGGCCGGAGGAACGTTCAACCGCATGATCGTGATGCACTGCCGGTCCCTTGGTTCAAACCATGGAGTGTCTTTCGTCGCAGATGTCCTGCGAGTGAACGTCGATACGCCGCCGATGCAGAGCGCCCTGCACGCCCGCATCACGTGGGTGAGTGCCTAGTGGCGCCGGCAGCAGGACAAGTCCGGCTGCTTTTCGCATCCATCCGCCTGACGCAAGACATTCGCGGCCGCATAGTCGGCCGGACACGGTGCACAGGCGCCGGTCGTCACTCAGAGCAACAGCATCGGCTGCGCGGGCACTTCGTCTGTCGCGGCGAGGAGAGTTGTTCGCGTTTCCAGGTCACACACGTTTACCTCCGGGGTGATACGCCAAACGGGGACTGACGAGCGTTCCGCACCTGCTGACCCAGTGGGCCATGCAAAGCCGCGAGCTCCGTTCGCAAACCCTGCAGGACATTCCCCGTGAAAAAAACATTCTTGATCCCCCTCCTCGGCACGACCATGTTGGCCTGGCTGCCATTGACCGTGGCCCGCGAAGTTGTCGTACTGCCCGGCGTGGTCAATCCGGTCGGCGTCGCCAGCGGCGTCGATACGCAAGGCCCCGGCCTGCTCACCGTCGGCGCCCAGGACATCAATACGGGCAACGATCCCGGCGGCGCGATCACCACGAACGCCGCGAATACGGCGAGCATCCTGTTCAACAACAGCTCGACGGTGACCGGATTCGTCGGCGCGGTCGGCACCACCTTCCTCAATATTTCCGCCGGCGCCAATGCCAGCACGGTTACCTTCAACGGCCCGGTCTACTCGACAACGTTCTCGGTAGCGGGCACCGGCACGGTCAATTTCTACGGTGGCTTTACCAGCAACACCGGATCGACGATGGATTTTGCCGGCGACGGCTTCATCAATGTCGGCGCGGGTCAGACCGTCAAGGCAGCCATCACCAATTCGGCGGGAGCCGGTACCGGCACGTTGACGCTGCATGCCAACAGCATCCTGGACGGTGCCGTCGGCGCCGCGAGCGGACTCAAGCAGATCAACGTGGTCGGCGGCAATGCGCTGATCACCGGCCAGGCGAATGCCGCAGCCTACTCGCTCGATACGAATACCCTCAATGTGGCAGGCGCCTTCAAGATTCCAGTGGCGGGCACCATCAACACCACGATCTTCAGTCCGTCGCTCTACGGCAAGATAGTGCCGGTTGGCGCGGCCACCATCGGCAACGCGTTGCAGGTCAACGTGACCGTCACCGGACCGATTCCGGTAGGCAGCATTTTCAACATCGTCGATGCCACCAGCGGCACCAACGGCAGCACCGTGACGGCGACCAGCAACACCACGCGCTACCTGTTTTCGGCGGCGCCCACCACGAACGGCAAGGTGCAGATCATCGCGACCCAGATTCCACTGGCGACCGTCGTGGCCCCGGTAGCCAATCCGACGGCCCCGATCATCGCCCCGGTCATCGACGCCCTGCCGTTGACGCCGACAACCGCACCGCTATTGACGGCGATCACGTTGCTGCCGAACGCTGCCGCTGTCGCCGGTGCACTGGCGCAACTCCAGCCCGGTGCGGCCAGTCTCGCCGCGCCGCAGGCGAGTTACCGCATCACCCAGCAGTTTCAGGGGCTGTGGGCCGCGCACATGGAAAGCATCCAGCTGCCGTGTGAGCAGAATGATCAGCCCGATGACCGAAACAAGCAGCGTCAGGACAATGCTGCAGCATGCCAACCCGACAAGCGGGATCCGCAACTGTGGGCGGCCGCATTCGGCTTTGCCGGTACGCAGCGCGACAACAACGGATACGAGGGATATACCGACAATGCTCATGGCGCGATGCTCGGTCTGGACATTCCGCTCAGTCGGGCAACCACCGCCGGTGTCGGTGTCAGATACGCCCGCTCCACGCTCGACGGACTCGACTCGCAGAGTCGGGGCAACATCCGCTCCTACCAGGCAACCGCCTATCTTGGTTACGCGCCGGGCCCGTGGTTCGTCAATGCAGCCCTTGTGTATGGCCGGGATGACTACTCCAGTTCGCGCCGGGTCGTGTTTCCGGGCACCAGCGAGACGGCGCGAGCCGACTACAGTGGCCATCAGTACACTGCGTTCGCTGCGACCGGCTACCACTTTTTCGTGGGCGACGGGCGCACCGTCATTACGCCAACCGCCACACTGCAATACACCCGCCTGAAAATTCCCGGCTACAGCGAAGCCGGTGGCAATGCCGTCAATCTCAAGGTCGATGCGCGGAGTGACGATTTCCTCCAGTCCGGCCTCGGCGTGAAATTCGCCCGCGATCTCGCCGGCTCCGGCCCGCTGACCATACGCCCGGAGGTTCATGCCAACTGGCTGCATTCGTTCCGCGGCGAAGCCATGAGCGGTACGGCAGCCTTCGAAAGCGGCGGTCCGTCATTCACGGCCACAGGCGTCAAGCCGGGACGGGATCTCCTTGACCTGGGCGCTGGTTTACTACTCGCCAGCAGCACAAGGTGGTCACTGGAAGGCACTTATGATTACCAGCTCAACCACAGCTACCGATCGGGCCAGGTCATGGTCAAGTTGGCCCTGGCTCTGTGAGGACAGATTCCATGCCGGATGGCGCGATCTGATGGATTGAAGCGACTCGGATGCCGCAGCTAGCGTGTCGGCGGCGTCCGGGCCTCCATCATTAGGGGGCGCACAGGCATGCCATGAAGGGCGGGAACGACTTGGCCCTACCGGCCATGGGTGGCGTTTGTATTGAGCCGCCCAACCCTCGCTCAGCCGAACGCAGTGAACGCCGGTGCAGTCTCCGCAACGCTTGAGCCGCTGCGACGCCAGCCGTGCACGAACGTGCACAGCCGGCCGCCCACGACGGCGATCACGGGACGCACGGTCAGTTGCAACGCCGGGAATGCAGTCGGCGACATGGCCAGGCCGATCTGGTGTTCAGCCCGCATCCGCGCGGCCTTGGCGGCGAACCATGCCTTGGGACCGACGAGCAGGACGCCCGACGCGGACTCGGCATGGCGTGAATTCTCTATGGTCTCGCGCAGGCGACCGAGATGGCGCTCGTTGAACGCCTGTGCCAGGGCTTCGACCTTGAATGGCGAGGCCACGTATTCGTCCAGCAGGCTGCCCAGCATCGCCGCCACGCGCAAAGCGATCTGGCGATTCGCGCGCTCCCCATGCGATGCACCGGCGCAGCTTAGCCAAGCGCCTTCGATAGCGTCGACCAGCGTGTGGAACTCTGCCTGATTGAGCGGACGTTGCTGCAGCGGCGTATGCCGGCGATCGATCAGCCACGCTTGATCCGCGGCGGGCAACGCATGCGAGCGATGGGCGGCGCGATGCCGTGCCTCCTCCGTCGACAGGCCTTCAGCGACCTCCAACTGCGCGGCGAGAGCTTCCTGGGTCAGCGGCTGCGCACGCGCCGTGCCATCCGCGTGATACCAGCGGCGGTGCTCCAGCGTAGCGACATGAAACAGCCCGCGGGGCGGTCGCACCATGGCGCGCGCCTCGGCAGCATGGTCGAGCGCAGGAACCATCGAACGGAGCCCGGCCGCATGAGCGGCCAGCACGCGGTCAAGCAGCACCTCGGCAGTCACCAGATGCTGATGGCAGGCCGTCCAGCGATCGCTGCTTTCGGTCGTCGGGAAATAGACAAAGCGGATGCGGGGAACATGCGGGAGTGCACTGGAGCACCCCATGCCGGCGAATTTTTTGGCGCCGTGGCAGCCTTGCCCGGCGATCCGGCGCCCGATCGGTAAAGCCCGGTGCGCGGTGGGCAGATCCACCAACATGAGGTCAACTGCCGGATTTGAAACCGGATTTGAAACAGAGATGGGTGGCGCCGTTACGGCTGCTCGCACATTCACAGCAACGCTTGCTTGCACACTCACGAAACGACCTTCGGCGCGATGGGATGAGCATGGCGCGGAGCTCCGCAGACGCCATATGTCCCGAATATTCATGCCATCTCTCCTCGATAGCCACGACCCTACTTTTGCACGAGCCATGCCACTGAAGTGTGCGGTGGCCTGCAGTATCTGCGCTCCGAGGTTGCGGCGAATGCGGCGATATGGCTGCAGCCGTGCGACCGGTTTTCCCCGAAGTGCGGCCGGAACAGGCAAAATACCCGGTTGGCGATGCGCGATTCCGTCTTGCTGCCTGCAGCAGCGGCGTCGCTGCGTCTCGCCCCACTCGATGACGGAAGACACTCTTGACGACCACAACGGCTACCCCGCCCCCGCCGGACGACACCGATAGCGCACTGCTCGAGCGCCTGCGCGCTGCAGCGGAACTGCTGGAATCGGTGGCGGCCGATCGGCAGCTGCTGGACCGGCTGCCGGCGGATGACCGCCAACGTCTGCACCAGGCGGTGGCGAAGGCCTATCACCCCGATCCGGTCGCCCGCCGGATCCAGCTGAAGGCAGCCGAGAAGGCGCGGCACGCGTCGAAGATCCAGGCCGAGGACACGGTGCTCAACCAGACCGGGATCCGCGCACTGCGCCGCAAGCCGGTGTTCACCACGCCGAACGTGTTTGCACCGCAGGGCTTCGAGGCGCACGACATCGCCCCGGATGCCGACGCCGCACAGCCACGCGAATCGGTCGAGCCGAAGCATTGCTATGTGTGCAAGCAGAAGTACTCGGCCATCCACTTCTTCTATGACCAGCTGTGCCCTAGCTGCGCCGCGTTCAACTACACCAAGCGCACCGAACTGGTCGATCTGCACGGCCGTGTGGCGCTGCTGACCGGCGGCCGCGTGAAAATCGGCTACCAGGCCGGCCTGAAGCTGCTGCGTGCCGGCGCCGAACTGATCGTGACCACGCGCTTCCCGCGCGATTCGGCGGCACGTTACGCCGAGGAGCCGGACTTCGCCGAATGGGGGCACCGGCTGCAGGTGTATGGACTCGACCTGCGCCACACGCCCAGCGTTGAGGCGTTCTGCCAGGAGCTGGTCGCCACCCGGCCGCGGCTGGACTTCATTATCAACAACGCCTGCCAGACCGTGCGGCGGCCGCCGGACTTCTACGCGCACATGATGGAAAGTGAGACGGCTGCGCTGCACGATATGCCGGAACACGTGCGCAAGCTGGTCGGCCATTACGAGGGATTGCGCAGTTCGCACATCCTGCCCGAAGCCGATACTTCCGCGACGACGCTAGCGCATCGTGGCTCGAATCTCCCCGGGCTGACCCGCGCCGCCGAACTGTCGCAGCTGCCGCTGCTGCCGGAGGAGTTGCTGGCGCAGAGCCACCTGTTCCCCGAGGGTCGGCTCGATCAGGACCTGCAGCAGATCGATTTGCGCCAGCGCAACTCCTGGCGGCTGCTGATGGCCGAGGTGCCGTCGGTGGAATTGCTGGAGGTGCAACTGGTCAACGCGATAGCGCCGTTCATCATCAACGCGCGGCTGAAGCCGCTGATGCTGCGCACGCCCGAACGCGACAAGCACATCGTCAACGTGTCGGCGATGGAGGGTCAGTTCTATCGCAGCTTCAAGACCACTCGCCACCCTCACACCAACATGGCCAAGGCTGCGCTCAACATGATGACGCGCACCTCGGCCACCGATTACCACAACGACGGCATCCACATGAACAGCGTCGACACCGGCTGGGTGACCGACGAGGATCCCGCCGAGCTGGCCGCGAAGAAGGTACTGGAGGAACGCTTCCACCCGCCGCTGGACATCGTCGATGGCGCCGCGCGCATCGTCGACCCGATCATCAGCGGCATCAACACCGGCGAGCACATATGGGGACAATTCCTGAAGGACTACCGCCCGACGGATTGGTGAGTCTCAAAACGGAAAACGACATGCCCAGCGTTTTCGGCGCTGGGCATGTGTTGGCAAGTATTGCTGCAGGCCAAGAACGCCTTAGTTGTTCGCGGATTCTGCGCATTGGTCGTGAGGACAGGCGAAATCAACTTCAGCGCCGCCGCCAACGGTAAGGCCGATGTTCGAGCGCGTGTCGACGGTTTTCTCATCCTTCGCCAGGGTCACCGTGTAAGTCCCCATCGGCAACGAGGCAATGGTGTAGCGGCCCTGGGCATTCGCCTTGGAGTGGCGATGGGCACCTGACGAGCCTTGTACCATGATGGTCTGGCCTGCCGGAGCCGACCCGAAAATCCGGCCGGTGGTGGATTGCGCGTGCAGCGTGGTGATTCCGCCCGCCCCATAGGTACCCAAGGCAATGGCAATGGCCAGACTCCACACGGAGACCTTCGTGCGGCGTGTGGAGTGGTCGATCTTGAGGTCGCTGCTGTTTTTCATGGAACTCCCTGATTTTATCCATTGGGACTCAAGCGATATGAGTCCGCCAATCGTTCGTCGATAAGCTCGTTTGCAAGGTGATTTTTGCGGCCGCTTGGATTTTTGCCACCATGACCCGGCCACCCCTCTTCGCACTCGTCACGTGCCGGGACCATGGCATCCCGAAATGAACATGGTTGCAGCGTCAGCTGACCTACTTTGTTGTTCCGCCGTACCCACCCCCGGGCAGAACATACCAGCTCACCGCGGTCAGCCTATGCTGGCCGAGGCTCTCTGTCGAAGGGCCAAAGGTCATGGGTCGGAACCACACGAGGCCATCCGAGACCGTCATGGCTTGATCGCATAGCAAAATGCCCGGCACCTTTCGGCACCGGGCATCTTGCTGTCGATGTGACTTCAGATTGATGGGTTGCGACCGGACTCCGTCTTAACCGGTCTTTGTTGAGCGCCGAAAAAAGTAGCCGTATCGCGACCCGTCCGACGCCTTACTGATGGCTTGCCGATTCCGCGCACTGATTCTGCGGACAGGGGAAGTCGACCTTGCTGCTGCGACCGACCGTGAGCGGGACGTTGTCATGCTGCTCGACGGCGATGCCGTCCTTCTCCAGCGTTACCGTATACACACCCACCGGCAGCGAACGGATGCTGTAGCGACCTTCGGCGTCTACTTTGACCTGGCGGCTGAGCCTGCTGATATTGCTCTTTGCCGTAACGGTATCGCCTGCCGGCGCGATGCCGAAGACGTTGCTCGCGGTAGCCTGTGCGTTCACCGCAGCGGACCCGGCTACTGCACCGATACCGATGATGGTGGCCATCGCCAGACTCCACACGGAGAAGGCGCGACGGCGCATGGGGTTATGTTCGATGTGCATGCTGTTGTTCATGTGAATTCCTGATTTCATTGCTGCGACCATGGGGAACGAGCCTGCTGAACTCATTTCGGCAATCGGCTCATGGGAAGTACCGGACGGATCTATCCACCTGCCATGCGTGCAAACGAACACGGTCTGGGAGGCTTCACTTCGCTCTCCATCCATCGGCCATCTGGTGGATGACCACGCCAAATAACGGCGCGCCAAATACCGGCTGGCCGCGCGCAGCCTATGCCTACCCAGGTCTTTGTCGAAGGGTCAAAGGTCATGGAGACACAGTACGCCTGGCAAACACAGCCGATGGCCGGGACCTCTTCCATGCGCAGCGCCTCGCCACGCGAAAAACACCTCTACGGAAACGGGTGCGTCCATTCGCTAGCAGCGACAGTCCGTTTCTCAAAAGAGTATTTTAAGTGGGCGCGCACAGCCCTATCTTGCCCGGCATGCGCCGGACGGCGCCCATCGCACCAGGAGAATCATCATGATTGAACGCAGACCCTTCGACAGCCTGGGTGGAGCCGATCATGGCTGGCTGAAAGCCAAACATCATTTCTCGTTCGCCAGCTACAACGAGCCCGGCCGCATGGGCTGGGGCGCGCTGCGCGTGTGGAACGACGACACCATTGCGCCGCAGACGGGCTTTCCGCCGCATCCGCACGCGGACATGGAGATCATCACGTACGTGCGCGAAGGTGCGATCAGCCACAAAGACAGCCTCGGCAATGAAGGCCGTACCGAGGCCGGCGACGTGCAGGTGATGAGCGCGGGCAGCGGCATCACCCACGCCGAGTACAACCTGGAGAACGTCACCACGCGCATCTTCCAGATCTGGATCATCCCCGACGAAAACGGCAAGCCGCCTTCTTGGGGCGCCCGGCCGTTTCCGAAGGGCGAGCGTTCGGGTCGCTTCGTGACGCTGGCCAGCGGCTTCAAGGAAGACACCGACGCTTTGCCGCTGCGCACCGACGCGCGCGTCCTGGGCGCCACGCTCAAGGCCGGCGAAAGCGCCGAGTACGCGTTGGCCCCCGGACGTTACGCCTACCTGGTGCCGGCTACCGGCAAGGTGGAGCTCAACGGCGTGAAGCTGGATGCCCGCGACGGCGCGGCAATCCGCAACGAGGCCAAACTCCGCATCACCGCGATCGAGGATGCGGAGCTGGTGCTGGTCGATACGGCGGCCTAAACCGCCGCAGTACCGAACGACGGCGGCCGATCGGCCGGAGCGGCGCCGAACTTGGTGTTCGGCGAACTGCCCATCTGGAACACCAAGGTGCCACCTGCGGCCAGTTCGGCGTGGCTGATCCAGCTGCGGCTCCACGGCTTGCCGTTCCAGCTGACCGACTGGATGTACGGGCTGTCCGGACCGTTGCCCGGCGCCAGCACGGTCAGCTTGCGTCCAGCGGCCAACTCGATCTCCGCGCGATCGATCAGCGGGCTGCCGAACACATAATTCGTGCTGACCGGATCGACCGCATACAGGCCCAGCGCGCTGATCACGTACCAGGCGCTCATCTGACCGCAATCCTCGTTGCCGGCAAGTCCGTCCGGCTGCGCTTCGTACATGCTTTCCAGCAGCATGCGTACGCGTGCCTGCGTCTTGTGGTGCGAACCGGTGTACGCGTACAGGTAGGCTACGTGATGGCTGGGTTCGTTGCCGTGTGCGTACTGGCCGACCATGCCGGCGATGTCCGGCGGCGCATCCGCCGGCAGCGCCGAGCTGGTGCTGAACAGTGCATCCAGCTTGCGTTCGAACGCCCGCTCGCCGCCGAACAGTTTCATGTATTCGTACAGGTCGTGCTGGTTGAGGAAAGTGGCCTGCCACGCATTCGACTCGGTGAAGTCGCGCCATGTCGAGGCGTAGCCCATGCCGCGCGGATCGAACGGTTCCAGCCACGTGCCGTCGCTGGCGCGCGGCCGCACGAAGCTGAGCTTGCGGTCGAACACATGCTGATAATTGCGTGAGCGGTGGCGCAGCCGTGTGGCATCGGCATGTGCGCCGGCGGCGTCAGCCAGATGCGCCACGGCCCAGTCGTCGTACGCGTATTCGAGCGTCTTGCTGACCGCCTCGCCTTCCTTGTCGCTGGGGATGTAGCCGAGCTTGCGGTAGAACGGCAGCCCGCGGTAGTCATCGTCCATTGCGCGCTTGCGGAACAGCGGCCAGGCACGCGCGTAGTCGATGCCGGTGAAGCCTTTCGCATGTGCCTCGGCCACCACCACGGCGGAGTGATAGCCGATCATGCAGCCCGTCTCCACGCCTTGCAGCGGCCATACCGGCGGACCGTCCGGGCTCTCGCCGGCCATCCGCACCAGCCCGTTGACCAGGTCCGGCACGCGGTCGGGCTGGTACAAGGTGAGCAGCGGATGCTGTGCCCGGTAGGTATCCCACAGCGAGTAGGTGCTGTAGTTGTGTGCGCCCTGCGGCAGCTGGTGAACGGCCAGGTCCATGCCGCGATAGCGGCCGTCGACGTCGCTGAACAAGGTCGGCGCCAGCATGGTGTGGTACAGCGAGGTGTAGAAGATGCGGCGGACGTCTTCGGACGCCGTGTCGATGCGGATGCGGCCGAGCTCGCGCTCCCATGATGCGGCAGCCGCGCTGCGCACGTGATCGAAATCCCAGCCGGCAATTTCCGCGTCGAGATTGCGCAGCGCGCCTTCGACATCGACTCCGGAAATGCCGACCTTGACCAGCAGCGGCACGCTGGCGATGCTGTCGACATGCAGCGCGGCTTTCAGGTGTGTGCCGTGCGCCTCGCCGGTACCCTTGGGCAGCGGCGCGTCCTCGACATACAGCGTGGCCTGGGTGATGGGGCGCGACAGCTTCATCGCGAAATAGATGTGTCGTCCGCCGGCCCACTGATGCACGCGGCGTTCGCCGACGAGGGTGTCGTTGCCGACCAGCTTCAGTCGTGCATCGCTGACCTTGCACGGGACGGCGGCATCGTCGTGGAAACCGTGTGCGAGATCGATCAGCAGATGGCCGCTGCCCTCGCCATGGAACGTGTAGCGATGCAGTCCCGCACGCAGCGTCGCGGTCAGCTCCGCGAGGATGTCGTGATCCTTCAGGTGCACCTGGTAGTAACCCGGCTGCGCCTGTTCATGATCGTAACGCGAGCGATAGCCCGCCCCGGGCTGCGCCACGCTGTCGGCGGAGAGCCCGGCACCGGCGGCGGCGCCATCATGGCGCGAGTGGTAGTTCTGATTCGGCAGGCCGCGAGCGCCGGGCTGCAGCAGCACCGGCCCCTGCGCCGGCATCACCAGCACGTCGAGCATGTCGCTGGCGCCAGTGCCGCTCAGGTGTGTATGCGAGAAGCCCATGATCGAGCCGTCGCCCTGGTGATACCCCGAGCAGGCATCCCAGCCGGCGTCGTTGGTATCCGGGCTCAACTGCACCATGCCGAACGGCAGCGAGGCGCCGGGATAGACGTGGCCATGGCCGCCGGTGCCGATGAATACATCGACGTACCGCGCGACGCCTTCGGGCGCAGGCGCCGGTGACATCGCGTTGTCGCCGCGGGGCGTCGCGAACGCCGCGAGTGGCTCGAGCCGGCTGCCGAGCAGGCTCAATGCGGCAGCGCCTTGCAGGAAACGTCTGCGTGTCACCATGTTGCGTTCTCCGGTACGTACGTGTTGGGGATGGGCGAACCTTTAGCCATGAAGACGTGGCATCGCTGCAGGTTTTCCTGGACAGCGACTCTTTGAAGCGAATCTTCGAAGATATACGCGATCAGGTGCCCGGTAAATCCGACTTTCCTCACGTGTCGAGTCTTCCATGCCATGCAATGCGCTCTTGATATCCTGCGCGGCGGCGCCAGTGTCTATTGAATATCCATCACGCCAAGCCACCATGACCGCCATGCAAGCCATCGAGATCACCCGCTTCGGCACTCCGGACGTCCTGCAGCTGGTGCGGCGCCCGATCCCGCAGGCCGGACCCGGCGAGGTGCTGATCAAGGTGACGGCATCCGGCGTGAACCGGCCGGACGTGTTCCAGCGCCAGGGCCATTACGCGCCGCCGCCGGGCGCATCCGACCTGCCCGGCCTGGAAGTCGCCGGCGAGTTGGTGGATGGCGACTTCGGCGGCGACAACCCATTCGGGCTCAAGCGCGGCGATGCCGTGTGCGCCCTGCTCGCCGGCGGCGGCTACGCGGAATACGCAGTGGCGCCGCTGCCGCAGTGCCTGCCGGTGCCGAGCGGGCTTTCGCTGGTCGAGGCGGCGGCGCTGCCGGAAAATTACTTCACCGTGTGGAGCAACGTGTTCGATCGGGGCCGGCTCGGCCGCGGCGAGGGCGGCAGCCATGAGACCCTGCTGGTGCAGGGCGGCTCCAGCGGCATCGGCGTTACTACGATCCAGCTGGCGCATGCCATCGGCCATCGCGTGTTCGCTACAGCCGGCAGCGCGGAGAAGTGCGTGGCCTGCGAAGGGCTGGGCGCGACGGCGATCAATTACCGCACGCAGGACTTCGTGCACGAAGCGCATCGCCACACGGATGGACGTGGGGTGGATGTGATTCTCGACATGGTTGCCGGCGACTACATCCCGCGCGAAATCGACGCGCTGGCCGAAGGCGGCCGGCTGGTCTTCATCGCCACGCTGGGCGGCAGCAGGGCCGAGATCGATGCAGCCACGATCATGCGCCGGCGGCTCACCCTCACCGGCTCCACGTTGCGCGGCCGCGAGGTCGCTTTCAAGGGCGCGATTGCCGTTCAGCTGCATGAAAAGGTCTGGCCGCTGCTCGAAGCCGGCACGATTCGGCCGATCATCCATCAGGTATTTCCCGCTGCCGAAGCGGCCCGTGCGCATGCATTGATGGAAAGCAGTGCGCATATCGGCAAGCTCGTCCTGCAGTGGTGAACCGGCGAATTCGAGCGCAAGACCCGGAGTGCCGCGGCCGCACCCGATCCGTAGATTGGACAGTACGCGATAATCTATCGGAGAGAGCCCCATGAAAACGTCCGACAAACATGCTGCACTTGCCGCCACGACGCAGGCCGATCCGCGCTGGGCCGCGGTGCAGGCGCGCGATGCGCACGCCGACGGCAGCTTCTTCTATTCGGTCAAGACCACCGGCGTGTACTGCCGTCCCTCCTGCGGAGCCCGGCCGGCCCGGCCCGAAAACGTGACGTTCCACGATACCGCTGCGGCAGCTGAGCGCGCCGGTTTCCGTCCGTGCAAGCGCTGCAAGCCCAATCAGCTGTCGTTGCAGGCACAGCATGCCGCGATGATCACCGAAGCCTGCCGTCTGATCGAGAACGCGGAGACCCCGCCCACCCTCGAACAGCTGACGAAACCGACCGGCCTGAGCCTGTTCCACTTCCACCGCGTGTTCAAGTCCGTCACCGGATTGACGCCGAAGCAGTACGCTGCGGCGCATCGTGCCAGCCGGGTACGCAGCAAACTGGATCGCGGCGGCAGCGTGACCGAAGCGATCTTCGACGCCGGCTACAACGCCAGCAGCCGTTTCTACGAGACGTCGAACCAAGTGCTCGGCATGACGCCGTCCAGCTATCGCGCCGGCGGCGCCGACCACGACATCCGCTTTGCGATCGGCGAATGCTCACTGGGCGCGATCCTGGTCGCCCAGAGCGAGCGCGGCGTCTGCGCGATCCTGTTCGGCGACGATCCGGATGCGCTGGCCCGCGACCTGCAGGATCGCTTCCCCAGGGCGAACCTGATCGGCGGCGATCGCGCGTTCGAGCAGCTGGTGGCCACGGTAGTCGGTTTCGTCGAAGCACCGGCGATCGGCCTCGACCTGCCGCTGGACGTGCGCGGTACCGCATTTCAGCAGCGCGTTTGGCAGGCGCTGCGCGACATACCGGCGGGCGTCACCGCCAGCTACAGCGAGATCGCTCAGCGCATCGGTTCGCCCAATGCCGTGCGCGCGGTAGCCGGCGCCTGCGCCGCGAACATGCTGGCGGTAGCGATTCCATGCCATCGCGTGGTGCGCAATGACGGCAGCCTGTCCGGTTATCGCTGGGGTGTGGAACGCAAGCGCGCCCTGCTCGCGCGCGAGGCGCAGGCATGAGTGTGCAGCTGCACGCGGCGACCATCGCCACGACGACGGATAACGCCGATACGCGATTGCGGGTTTTCGACTGGGCCGGCGTTGCGGACGATCTGGACGCCCAAGGCTGTGCGATGCTCGAAGCGTTGCTGTCACCGCACGAATGCCGCGCACTGGCCGGTCTCTATGCGGACGACAAGCTGTTCCGCAGCCGCGTCGTGATGGGCCGGCACGGCTTCGGACGCGGCGAATACAAGTACTTCGGCTACCCGTTGCCGGACGCGGTGGCCGGCTTGCGTAGCGCAATCTATCCCCGGCTGGCGCCGATCGCGAATCGCTGGAACGCGGCGATGGGGATCGACGTGCGCTACCCCGACACGCATGCCGAATTTATCGCACGCTGCCACGCCGCCGGGCAGCAACGCCCCACGCCACTGCTGTTGCAGTACGGGGCTGGCGACTACAACTGCCTGCATCAGGATCTCTATGGCGAACAGATGTTTCCGCTGCAGGTCGCGATCCTGCTGTCCGAACCGGAACGCGATTTCAGCGGCGGCGAATTCGTGCTGACCGAACAGCGCCCGCGCATGCAGTCGCGGCCGCAGGTAGTGCCGCTGCGCCAGGGCGACGCCGTGGTGTTCGCGGTGCACCAGCGTCCGGTGCAAGGCACGCGAGGCAGCTACCGGGTCAACCTGCGGCATGGCGTGAGCTGCGTGCGCAGCGGTCACCGGCATACGCTGGGCATCATCTTTCACGACGCCGCATGATCACGACCGATCTGTTCCCCGCCACACTCAATCCTTCGCGCCAGTACGAAACACTCTGCGCCGGCGCCGTAGTGCTGCGCGGATTTGCGCTGGAAAACGAGCGACCGCTGCTGGGGGCGATCGAGACGATCACGGCACAGGCGCCATTTCGCCACCTGATCACACCGGGTGGTTTCCGCATGTCCGTGGGGATGACCAACGCCGGACCGCTGGGCTGGGTCAGCGACCGGCGCGGCTATCGCTATGATGCTGTCGATCCGGATAGCGGCAAACCGTGGCCCGCCATGCCGGAGGTCTTCCTGGAACTGGCCGGAGCCGCCGCCGCGCGAGCCGGCTTTCCCGGCTTCGTACCGGATGCCTGCCTGGTCAACCGTTACGAACCGGGCACCCGGCTGACCTTGCATCAGGATCGCAACGAACGCGACTTCAGCCAGCCCATCGTGTCCGTCTCGCTGGGCATCCCGGCCGTGTTCCTGTTCGGCGGCATGCAGCGCACGGACCGCGCGATGCGCGTTCCGCTGGCCCATGGTGACGTGGTCGTTTGGGGCGGCCCGGCGCGGCTGCGCTACCACGGTGTGCTGCCGCTCAAGCCGAACCATCACGAAGCACTCGGCGCATGCCGCATCAACCTAACGTTTCGCCGTGCCGGTTAGCAAGGAGAATCCCGTGGCCATGAAGAGCCGCAAGCCGGCACCCGTCGATGCATCGACGTACCTGGCGTCGATCGACGCCGACTGGTCACGCCTGGTAGCGCAGCTCGGTCCCTGCGGGCACGAGCCGAAACCGGCGCGTGAACCATTCGAGGCACTGGTGCGTGCCGTGGCCTATCAGCAATTGCACGTCAAGGCGGGCGACGCGATCCTCGCGCGCCTGCTGGCGCTGCATCCGCGGCAGCCGTTTCCGTCGCCGCCGCAATTGCTCGACACCGACTTCGATGACATGCGTGCCTGCGGTTTCTCGGCGCGCAAGATCGAGACGATCCGCGGCATCGCCGCCGCCACGCTGAGCGGCGTGGTGCCGGATCTGGCCGCGGCACAACGGCTGTCGGACGACGAACTGATCGCACGATTGAGCGCGCTGAAGGGCATCGGCCGCTGGACGGTAGAGATGTTCCTGATCTATAGCCTGGCTCGGCCGGATATTTTGCCGGTAGACGATTTCGGTGTGCGCGAAGGCTATCGGCTGCTGAAATCACTAGCCGTGGCGCCCACGCCCCGAGCGATGGCGCTGATCGGCCAGGTCTGGAGCCCGCACCGCACCGCTGCCGCGTGGTATCTATGGCGCTTGCCGCGACCGGCGAAAGCGAAAGGCTGAACCTGCTACGGAGGCGGCAGCGGGGCGACACCGAGCCGATGCCCATACACCAGCTTGCCTCCGAGCCAACCGGCAACACACAACAACCCGAAGCCCAGCGCGCTCAGCGCGATCGCAAGCGGGCCCGGCTCAACGAGATGAGCGCCCTGCAGACGCAGGAACAGACTGGCCGTATAGAAGGCCAGCGCGCACATCACCACGATCATGTGCCGGTTGACGTCCTTGATTGCCGGATTCTCTTCGGCGACCTTGGCCAGTTCGAAAAAACCGGCCAGCATGGCGGGGATCGAGAAACCGATCCCCGCCACCAGCAACACGCCGGCAAGACGCCACGCCGGCTCACCCCAGACCAGACTGGCCAGGTCCCCTGCCGTGGCCAGCGACCAGCAGGCGATAGGGAAATGGACCAGCGCGGGATGGAGTGGATGGCGCATGGCGATTCCTCAGCCCAGCAGCAGGCTGAGCAAGGTCAGGAAACCGGCCACGGCGACGCCCGCGTGCACGAACACCACGGCCTTCGGCGCGACCTGCTTGCGCAGGTGGAACGAGGCGAGAAAGAAACCACCCAGCGCGGCGACCACCAGCAGGCCCAGCGCCGCGGCGAGGCGACCGGGCGCAGCGCCCTTGAGCACTTCCAGGATAAGCAACACCAGGCCGCTGGCCCCCAGCAAGGCGTGCAACACCGAGATCGCCCACGGCGCCAGCTTGCCGCGCAATACGCTGGAAGCCAGCACCAAACCGCCGACGGCGGCAATCGCAAAAATCAGAACTGCATAGAGCAACATGTCATTCCCCTCTGGTTGCATCACGTTGATGAAATCGAATCGCCAATGATCGGATGCAACAGCGGACGGGAGGTTCCCACGCTGGGTTTGCCGCTCAATAGATCAGCCGAACACCCAACTGCACCTGGGTAACCGTCGATGCCGGCGACAGTCCGGCATCGACGCGTTGTGTGCGCGTGCTGTCGATCCGCAGCACTTCGGCCGTCAACCGCAGCCAGTCACGCGGACGCCAGTTGAGCACAGCGGTAATCGCGTTGCCGTGCTCGCCCTGGGGAGTGCCGGCATCGGACCACCCCTGTGTGCTGAAGTGTTCGATCCGCACCGCGGGACGCCACTGGCCTCGGTTCCAGCCAGCCAGCAGGAAGGCCGAACGGAAACCGGTCTTGAACTGAACGCCATCCGTCGGCTCGATCACGGTGGCTCCGTCCATCGCCTGGGCGATCCAGCGGATCGGGCCGGTGTCGGTGCTGGCGCCCATAGCCGTGAACCAGGTATGCCAGGCGAATACGCCGCTGGCGGTATGCGCCGCCGGGTCTGCGCGATTGTCGTAACGCATCAGATTCACCCGGCCCAGGCCTGGCGCATGCCATTCCATATCCGCGTACCAGCCTATGCGGCTGCCAATGTTCTGAAACGGGTCGTAACGGCTGGCTGGCGACGGCTCACCATCCCCGCCAGTCGCATTCGGTTCACGCAGCCGACTGCCCAGACCGGAGGTGAGGTCGCTGAGCGACCAGCCGCGATCGACCAGCAGGTTGCCCGCCGGATCGTTGCGCCGAAACAATGCGCTGCGCAGTTCCACGGTATTGACGTCGCCCCGCCACTCGACGTGCCCCTCGGCGCCGATCACGCGCAGCTCCTCGCCGACCCAGCTATTGATCGCCGAAGGCGTGAGCGTCCACGGACTGGTCCAGCCGATCGCATCGTTTTCCAGCGAGATCGGGGGAAAGAAGGCGCCGGCCTGCACCGACCAGCGCCAGCGCGAAAGCGCGACCGGACGGTAGCGCAGGTAGGCTTCGAGCACGCTCACGGTGGGGCGGTCGGTGGTCTGGAACTGGATCTCGGCCAGGGCCAGCAACGCAGGCGTGAGCTGGGCTGTGCCGACTATGCCGGCGCCACCGAACTGCGCATCAGTACCGCCATCACCGAAGCGTGTCTTGCCGAGGCCTCCATGGGTCCAGCTGGTTTCGCCCGGTGCGGCGACCAATCGCCCGTCGATGTAGGCATGCAAGTCCACGTCCTGCGCAAAGGCGAGCGCCGGGCACACGGTGGAACCCAGCAGGCAGAGCAGCCATGGGCAACGCATCATTGCTGCACTCCTCCGGCGAAGGCGTGCCCGTCTCGCCCCGTGGCGAATGCAGCGAAGGCATCGGCGGGAAGCGCCCGGGAGATGAAATAGCCCTGCGCATGATCGCAGCCGATCGAGGCCAGATAATCCAGCGCGCCCTGGTCCTCCACGCCTTCGGCGGTGACGCGATAACCCAGCCGATGGCTCAGATCGACGATGGAACGCACGATGGTACGGTCGTTCGTGTCGGAGGCCAGGTGCTTGACGAACATCTGGTCGATCTTCAGCTCGCTGACCGGCAGATGGCGCAGATACGCAAAGGTGGACTGCCCCACCCCGAAATCATCGATCGCGATGCCTACGCCTTGCTCGGCCAGCCGGCGCAGGATGCGGATCGCGGTATCCGGCTCGCCGATCACCGCGCGCTCGGTCACCTCCACCGTCAGACAGGCAGCCGGCACGCGATGAATCGAAAGCAGCCCATCGATCCGCGCCGGCAACTCGGCATCCTCCAGATCGCGCGTCGACAGGTTCACCGCGATATGCAACGGCAGGCCGCGTTCGATCCACTTCTGCGCCTGCGCCAAGGCACTGGCCAGCACCCAGCGGGTGACCCGCTGGATGTTGCCGGTGTCTTCGGCCATGCCGATGAACGCGTCGGGCGCTATCCAGCCACGCCGGGAATGGTTCCAGCGCAGCAACGCCTCGGCACCGTCGACGCGCTGGCTGGCCAGGTTGAGTTTGGGCTGGTAGTGCAGCAACAGACTTTCGCGATCGAGCGCATCGCGCAGGTCGCCCATCAGCGACAGTCGATCGGGTCTATGCGGATCGGTGGTCGCGTCGTAGAAGCTAAGCCCGCTGGCCGAACCGCTGGCGGCGAACTGTGCCACCTCGGCGTGGCGCAGCAAGGTGCTTGCCTGCGAACCGTCGGCCGGCGCCATCGCGATACCTACGGAGGGCAACCGGTCGATACTGACGTCGGTTTCCTGATAAGGCTCGTTGAGCACGTCGAGGATGCGCAATGCTGCCGCGACTGCCGCCGCCTGGTCGGCCTGTGACAGCCACAGCACGAACTGCGTATCGCTGGTACGCGCCAGGTACGCGTCGACCGCAACGCGCCGCATGCGTTCGCTGGCGTCGCGCATCAGGCGGTCACACAGCGCGTGCCCCATGGTCTTGATGATTTCCGGCAAGCGGGTCAGCCCGACCATCAGCAAGGCGCCCTCACCCGTACGATCGCCGTCGCCGAGGTCCTGATCGATGCTCGCCTCGGCAGCCACGCGATTGGGCAGATCCGTCACGCTGTCGTGCATGGCCTGATGGCGAATGTGCCATTCACGCTGATGCACGGCCTTGGTCATGGTGCCGAAGGCGCCGGCCAACTGGCCGATCTCGTCGTGCCGCTGCATGCTGGCCGGGGTACGGTAATCGCCCGCTTCGATACGCCGTGCCGCCGCGGCAAGCGCCTCGACCGGGCGCGATACGCTGCGTGCGGTGAACCATGCGCCGAGCAGGCCTACGCCTAATCCCAACGCCAGCAGTGTTGCCCAGGCGATCGCCACCGACCGGAACGGGCTCAGCGCGTCGTCCAGCGAGTAGCCAAGCACCGCCACTACCGAGGTGCCCTGCTTCGGCTGTTTGAGCCGCTGTGCGAGCACCATGTATTCCTTGCCGTCGACCTCGGTCAACAAAGGCTTCCACGGCAATCCCTGGTGTGCGGCCACGAGACTGTCGACCAATCCGGTGCGACTGTCGCCACGTGCCACCACCGCCCAATGGCCGGGAGCCGACTGTGCCGCCAGCTCGACATCACGCGGCAATGCGGACAGCTGCTGCATATGCGCCAGCAGCGCGTCATCCAGCGGTACGCTCACCACCACCAGGCCCACCGGCTGCGGCGCGTAGATCGGCACCGCCACCATCCACGAGGCCTTGCCATCCAGCGCCACCACTGCGGCCGTGCGTCGTTCATACGCGCTGTCGATCAGATCGGGAAAGGGGAAATGCGTGAGCGCGGTTGCCGTATCACCGGTATCGGCCTCGACTGTCCCATCCAGACCGACCAGAAGCATGCGTGAGGCGCCTACCCGGCGACCGTGATTGCGCAACACCGACAGCACGGTGCCGCGATCGCGCTCGGCGATGGCCGCGCGCAAGGCGTAGTCGAGCGAGAGCACCTCGACATTGCCGGCGATGCGCGCCGAAATGTCATCCATCTGTGCCACGAATGCCTGCGCGTTGGCAGTCAGCTGGCGCTCGCCCTCTGCCACCAGCGCGCGCCGGGTCACCTCATAGACCAGGCCAGCAGTCAGCAACTGCACCGTCACCAGGGTCGCGACGAAGAACAGTGCAAGGCGGAGGCGGAAGCCCATGGATGGCATGGCAGGCTCAGTAATCCAGATGTTCGCGATCCATGGACATGCGCGGGTCCGGCAGCAGCGACAGCGTAATACTCAGCTGCACTGTGTCGGTGTCGCCCACGATCGTCACATTCTGGATCGGCTCCGGATGGCCCGGATGCAATTGCGGATGCCACACCTGTGCGGTGTAGCGGCCAGGAGCGAGATGACCTAGCGTCGCACTGCCGTCGTGGCTGGACATCGCGATGGCCGGCACCGCCGATACGAACAGGTAGGTGGCCATGTGATCGTGGATGTTGCAGCCGACGGCAGCGATACCAGCCTGATCCATGCTGAGCGCGGGCGAACTTTCGCCCGGGCGCAGCACGAATTCGAACGTCTTGATTGCGGCGAACGAATAAACGTGATGACGCGTGCTGTCACTGTTGCGGAACACCACCTTGTCGCCGGGACGGAGCACCTGCACGTACGGAATGAAGGACTCGTCGTGCTGGTCAATGATGTAGGTGGCTGGCGGCCCCGCGGGGGATTTTGCGACGGCGGCCGTAGCCGGCGTCAACATGATTACCGCGTCGTTCACAGGGTGGCCCCGACCGTCGCTGAGATGCACAACGACTTCCGCCGCGGGCGCGGACCATGCATTTCCCAGGAACAGTGCGGCGATCATGAGCAGGCAACGCATTGACGACTCCCCTGATTCCCCGTGCGCGGCTAGCCTACCGCAGTTTGCCTGCCTGCCGGGCTGACGTGGTGCACCGGCTCCAGACTGGCTCAACCAAGGTGCAAGTGCCGATTCGGCGACAGCTTGCTACCCTCGCCGGATCGACTGATCGCGAGACGGGCATGACCATCCACGGCATCCATACCATCGACACCGGCTTCGTACGGCCGCAGTTCGATGCGGCGTATCTGATCATCGAGAACGGACGCGGCGCGTTCATCGACTGCGGTACCAACTTCTCCGTACCGCGCATGCTGGCTGCGCTGGGCGGGGCCGGGATCACGGCCGCCGAGGTGGACTGGCTGATTCTCACCCACGTCCATCTGGATCATGCCGGTGGTGCCGGCGAGCTGATCGCGCAGCTGCCGAACGCGAAGCTGGTGGTGCACCCGCGCGGCGCCCGGCACATGATCGACCCGTCGGCGCTGTGGGCCGGTGCCAGCGCCGTGTATGGCGAGGAAGTGATGGAACGCGAGTACGGGCGTCTGCGCCCGATACCCGCCGAACGCGTGGTCGAGGCGGCTGACGGCCATGTGGTCGATCTGGCTGGACGCTCCCTGCGCTGCATCGATACGCCCGGCCACGCCAAGCATCACATCGCGATCCACGACGCACGCGCCAACGTCTGCTTCACCGGCGACGTGTTTGGTCTTTCCTATCGCGAATTCGATACCGGAAACGGCCCGTTCATCCTGCCCACCACCTCGCCGGTGCAATTCGATCCGGACGCTTTGCACGCATCGATCGACCGCCTGATCGCGTTGCAGCCCGAGGCGATGTACCTCACTCACTTCGACCGGGTGGAGAACGTGGCGAAGCTGGCGACCGACCTGCACCAGCAGATCGACGCGATGGTGGCGCTGGCTCGCGCTGCGCACGGCCGGCCGGATCGACACGCCGCGCTCATCGCGTCGCTGACCGACCTCTATGCGGAACGCGCCGAGGCACACGGCTGGAGCCAAGGCCGCGAAGCACTTTGCCGCCTGCTAGCCATGGACATCGAACTCAACGCGCAAGGTCTCGCCGTGTGGCTGGACAGCGCGCAACGCCGCACGCAATGAGCGTGGTTCAACGCGTGGAAGAGTTGATCAACTGCTCGGCGACAGCGACCAGCGAACGGGCCGGCCCGTCTCTGTCGAACAGCTGGCCGGAGACGTAGGTGCCTTCGAGCAACAACAGCAGCCCATCGGCCAACGTCGCGGGCGACTTCGCGCCCATGGCTTCGGACATCTCGACCAAGCGCGCGCGCAGCTTGCGTTTGTGGGTTTGCGACACCTTGCGGGCCGGATGCTCATTGCCCGGGTATTCCACCACCGCATTGGTCAGTCCGCAGCCGCGATAGCCCGGCCGCACGGCGCGCTCGGCGAGCCCGCGGAAGTACGCCAGCAGTTGGGCGCGCGGATCGCCCGGATGCGTTTCGGCACCCGCCTCGAAGCGCTTCCAGAATTCGGCCTCGTAGTCGCGCAGGTACTCGGCGGCGAGTTCGTCCTTCGATGCATAGCTGCGATAGAGGCTGGGCTTGGTCACGCCGGCGCGGCTCACGATTTCCTCCACGCCGATGGCGCGGATGCCTTCGCGATAGAACAGTTCGCGCGCCATGCTGCGAATGCGCTCGGCGGCGCGTGGCTTGGCGCTGGCGGCTGCGGCATCGGCGGGCTTGACGGGACGTTTCGTGGACATGACCTGGGCGCGGTTGACGATGTTACCGATCGGTACGTATGATTCGCCCAATTCCGTACCGAGCGGTAACATGACTATACAGCGCAGCCGTCCCTTCGGCCAGAACTACGCCTTCGTCGTCGCCGGCGTGATCTTTCTCGCCCTCCTCGCCGCCGCCGGTGTCCGCGCCGCACCGGGCGTGCTGATCCTGCCGCTGGGCCAGGCCTTTGGCTGGAGTCGCGACACCATCTCGCTTTCGGCGGCGGTGGGCATCTTCCTGTACGGCATGGTGGGACCGTTCGCCGCCGCGCTGATGCAGGCGGTGGGCATCCGCCGCACGCTGATCGGCGCGCTGGCCCTGATGGCGGTGTCGATCTCCGCCAGCGCGTGGATGAGCGAACCGTGGCACCTGCTGGTGACGTGGGGAATCTTCTCCGGCATCGGCTCCGGCTGCGTGGCCATCGTGCTGGGCGCCACCGTGGTCAACCGCTGGTTCGTCACTCATCGCGGCCTCATGATGGGTCTGCTTACCGCGAGCACCGCCACCGGCACGCTGGCCTTCCTGCCGATCCTGGCGGCGCTGGCTGGACACGGTGGCTGGCGGCCGGTGGTGTGGACAGTGGCGGCCGGTTGCGCGCTGTTGATACCGCTGGCCTGGTGGCTGCTGCCCGAACGCCCGGCCGACATCGGTCTGCGCCCCTACGGTGCGACCGGCGAGGAGACCGTCGAGCCGCCGCGCCGCAACCTGCTCGCGATCGCGCTGGGCACCCTGGTCATGGCGTCGCGGCAGCGGACCTTCTGGCTTCTGTTCGCCACGTTCTTCATCTGCGGCTTCACCACCAACGGACTGATCGGCACGCACTTCATCGCGATGTGCGGCGACCATGGCATCCCCGAGGTCCGCGCCGCAGGCCTGCTGGCGATGATGGGCGCATTCGACCTGATCGGCACCACACTGTCGGGCTGGCTCAGTGACCGCTATGACCCACGCAAATTGCTGTTCATGTATTACGGCTTGCGGGGACTGTCGCTGATCTGGCTGCCCTACTCCGATTTCTCGTTCTCCAGCTTGTCGCTGTTCGGCGTGTTCTATGGCCTGGACTGGATCGCTACCGTTCCGCCCACCCTGCGCCTGGCCAGCGAAGCCTTCGGTGACCGCGATGCGCCCGTGGTGTTCGGCTGGGTGGCGGCAGGCCATCAGATCGGTGCCGCCAGTGCAGCGTTCTATGCGGGTTTCATGCGTACCCAGGGCGGCAGTTATCTGGAACCGTTCGTCGTCGCCGGTGTTACCGGACTGGTCGCGGCAGGCATCGCGCTGGCCATTCGGCGACAGCCCCGGACAGTGCCGGTCGCGGCAGCGGGCTGACCCGCTCGATCACCTACGCAAGGAGAGTGGCCTGCCTAGGCCAGTCGCGTGCCGTTGGGCACAGGACGTTCGACCGCGGTCAGCACCACACCGTCGTCGGTGTGGAATCCGGTAAGCAGGAACTGCGAACGAAATGGACCGATCTGCTTTTCGGGGAAGTTGATGACGCCTACGATCTGGCGGCCGACGAGTTGCTCGGCGCCATACAGCGCGGCGATCTGCGCGCTGGTCTTCTTCTCGCCATACGGGCCGAAATCCACCCACACTTTCCACGCCGGCTTGCGCGCTTCGGGAAACGGTTCCACCCGTATCACCGTGCCGGCAACGATCCGCACCTTCTCGAAATCGGCCCAGCTGATTTCGCCCTGATCCGCTTCGCTCATCCTTCCAACCTCGTCTTCAACCAATCGCGGCCTTGCTGCCACCAGTAGGCAGTCTGCGCACCAAGATAGCCGAACGGCCGATGTGTACGGCTCAGACCATAGTCGGCAAACTGCTTCCAGCGATCGTCGCCACTGGCTATCGCTGCCGCCAGCAGTTCGCCGGCCACGCAGGTCGGCGCCAGGCCATGCCCGCCGAATGCCTGCGCCCACCAGAGTCCGTTGTCGCTGCCGCCGAGTCCTCCTCCGATCTGGGGCATCTGATGGCGTGCGTAACTCATCAGGCCCGACCAGGCGTAGTCGATCTTGACGCCTTGCAATTGCGGGAATACCCGCAGCAGGTCTTTCATCAGCAGCCGGCGCACCGCCTGCGGCGAACGGTTGCGGATCGAGATGCGACCGCCCCACAGCAGCCGGGTGTCCGGTAGTGCGCGGTAGTAATCGAACGCGAAACGACTGTCGTAGATCGCCGCACGGGTGTGCAGGCAATCGTCCATCCGATGCCCCAGCGGCTCGGTCACCATGACGTAGGTGGCGATCGGCAGGATCGCCCGATCGATCGGCTTCTGCAGACCAGCCAGATAACCGCCGCACGCCAGCACCACCTGATCGGCGAGCAGTTCGCCCTGCGCGGTGCGCACGCGCCACTGCAGACCCTCGCGGGTAAGGCTGCGGACACCGCTGTTCTCATGGATGCGCACACCTTGCCCGGCTGCCGCCGCAGCCAGACCGATCGCGTAGTTCAGCGGGTGCAGATGCAACGCATCGCGCTCGTACAGACCGTCGTGGTAGCGCTCGCTGCGGACGCGTTCGCGCAATTCCGCTTCGGGCAGCCATTGCCACTGCACGCCGTAATGCTCGGCCAGGAGCTGCTGACGCTGGCGCAGCACACCGGGATCGCGGAACCAGTTGGCCCAGATCACACCTTGATCGACGGCGCTGCAGGGAATGGCGTAATCGGCGATGCGCTGGCGGATGCGCTGCACCGCTTCGGTGGTGAGCTTGAACAAAGCCTGCGCACGCACCTCGCCCAGCTGATCAAGCAGCGATTGCTCGCCCAGCGAGTAGCCGGCAAACACGAAACCGCCATTGCGGCCGGAGGCGCCAAAGCCGATCTGCTCGCGCTCCAGCAACACCACATCGCGCACGCCGCGTTCCGCCAGGCCCAGCGCCGTATTCAGTCCTGCAAAGCCACCGCCGATGATGACGACCCGCGCATGGGTATTGCCTAGATGCGGCACATAGGGCGTGTACGGCGTAGCCGTTGCGCGGTAATAGGACGAAGACGAGGACGAGTTCATGCTGCGGAGCAAGCTCACACCGGGGCCCGGGATCGAGCAAGCATATTCCTCAAACATGGATCTTGATGGAAGCTGCATGCAGCACTCGGCCGCATGCAGCGTAGGGGTTTCAGAGTTGCTGGAGAAAAGCGCGCACGGTCGGCACCAGCGTCGGATCCTGCATCGCCATATGCATGGTGGCGCGCACCAGCCCGGCCTTGTTGCCGCAATCGAAGCGAGTGCCTTCGAAGCGATAGGCCAGCACCTTGCCCTGTTCCATCAGCAAGGCTTCGATCGCGTCGGTGAGCTGGATTTCGCCGCCGGCACCGGGCGTGGTCTGTTCCAGCAGCTGGAAGATGCGGCCGGGCAGCACGTAACGGCCGACCACGGCCAGATTCGAGGGCGCGTCGGCCGGCTTGGGCTTTTCGACCATGTAGCGGATCAACGCACTGCGCTCGTCGATTCGCGTGGCGTCGACGATGCCGTACTTGTCGGTCTCGCTATGCGGCACTTCTTCGACAGCGATCACACCCGCCTGCTGCGCCTCGGCCAGCTCGGCCATCTGCCGCAGCGCGCCCTTGCCGCTGCCTGTCGGGCCGTTCCAGATCAGATCGTCGGGCAACACCACGCCAAACGGTTCATCGCCGACCACCGGCCTGGCGCACAACACGGCATGGCCAAGGCCGAGCGCCTCCGGCTGGGTTACGAAGATGGCCCGTACATGTCGCGGCAAGGTGCCCTGCACCAGCGCCAGCAATTCGTCTTTGCCTTTTTCCTGCAGCTTCGCTTCCAGCTCGTAAGCCTTGTCGAAGTAATCGGCAATCGCGTGCTTGTAGCGATTGGTAACGAAGATCAAGGTGTCGGCGCCGGCATCCACCGCCTCGTCGACAGCATATTGAATCAGCGGCTTGTCGAGGACCGGCAGCATTTCCTTGGCGACCACCTTGGTCGCGGGCAGAAAGCGTGTGCCGAGCCCGGCGACGGGAAAAACCACTTTACGCAGGGGTTTGCTCACTCATTGATCTCCGGATTGGCGCGGCGGATCGACACCACGTTGTCCGGTTGTGCCGATTCGCTCCAGCGGAACGAGGGCAGCAGGCTGGACACGCAGCGGCGAAGTTCTTCTTCATCGAAAACGGTGACGGCCTCGGCAGCCTTGTTCAACAGCGCCTGCAGCAATTCCCACGATACCTCGCGGTGCTGCGCCAGGAAAATCTTGGCGTGCTCGGTGGCACTGTAATTTTCCAGCGGGTGGAACAGTTCCTCGAACAGTTTCTCGCCGGCGCGCAAGCCGGTGTAGACGATCGGGATTTCGCTGCCCGGCTTCTTGCCGGCCAGGCGGATCATCTGTTCGGCCAGGTCGCGGATCTTCACCGGCTCGCCCATGTCGAGCGCGAAAATCTCGCCGCCCTTGCCGATGCTCGCGGTCTGCAGGATCAGCTGGCAGGCCTCGGGAATCGTCATGAAGTAGCGCGAAATCTCCGGATGAGTCACGGTGACCGGACCGCCGTTGTGGATCTGCTCACGGAACAGCGGCACCACCGATCCGGCCGAATCCAGCACGTTGCCGAAACGCACCGTCATGTAATGGGTATCGGCATGCGCGTTGAGGTTCTGACAGTAGATCTCCGCGACACGCTTGCAGGCGCCCATCACGCTGGTTGGGTTGACTGCCTTGTCGGTGGAGATCAATACGAAGCACTCGACCCCGAACGCACGTGCCGCGTCGGCTACCGTGCGCGTACCCAGCACGTTGTTGCTGAAGGCTGCACGCAGTTGTCCCTGCAGCATGGGCACATGCTTATAGGCTGCCGCATGGAACACCACTTGGGGCTGGGCATTCGCAAACGCCTGCTGCATCGCCGGTTGATCGCCGCAATTGGCCAGGATGCCGTCGAGGATCAGCTCGGGGAAATCCGCACGCAGTTCCTGGGTGATGCGGTACAGGTTGTATTCGCTCTGCTCGACCACGGTAAGCGATTGCGCGCCGAGCCGCGCAACCTGCCGGCACAACTCCGAGCCGATCGAACCGCCGCCGCCGGTCACCAGCACGCGGCGCGCACTCAGCGTTTCACGGATCGCGGTCCAGTCCAGCTCCACCGCGTCGCGGCCCAGCAGATCCTCGATCGCCACTTCCTTGATCTGGTTGAACTGCGCCCTGCCGGCAACCACGTCTTCCAGCCGCGGCACTGTCCGGTACGGCAGATCGGTTTCGTCGCACAGCGATACCACCCGCCGCATCTCGACGGTCGACGCTCCCGGCAGCGCGATCAGCAACATGTCGACCGCCGCCTCGCGTGCCACTTCGGGCAACTGGTCGAAGCGACCCAGCACCGGATGGCCATTGATGCTGGCGCCGCGCAGACTGGCCTTGTCGTCGACGAAACCGACCACCGAATAACGACTGTCGTGATGCAGATCGCGCGAGAGAACTTCGCCGGCCCGATCCGCGCCCACGATCAGCACCCGCTTGAGTATCTGGTTCTGCAGCAGATCGTTGCGGCTGTCCTTCCAGTACCGGTAGAGCAGTCTTGGAGCGCCGAGCATCACCGCAAGCAGGATCGGATAAAGCAGCAGCACCGAGCGCGGTACGCTGTCGAGCCGGTTGTACAGGAACAGCGCGACATAGATCGCCACTGCGCCAGCCACCGCGGCGCGCAGGATGTTCCACAGATCCGGCAGGCTGGCGAAGCGCCAGACGCTGCGGTACAACCCTGTCCAGCGGAAAATCAGCCCCTGCACCAGCAGCACGATCGGAATTTCGAGCATGTGGAAGCTGACGATCTCGTCCGGCTTCAAGGCATACCGCAGCAGTTTGGCGATCCACCACGCCAGTGCCGCCATCGTCAGATCGTGCAGCACGACCGCAATGCGCGGATGAATGAAACCGACCAGTTTACGCAGCAGCATGATGGGCCTTGGGCAAGTGGCGTCGCAAACAGCGACGTTTCAGCATCAGCCAGGCGGCTGCGGCTCCCAGATAGACGACGATGGTAATCGGCAGCGCCATTTGCAGATGACTCCAGGCCAACCAGGCCGAGGGTGCCGCGATCAGCAAGTTCCAGCCCAGATAAATGGCATCCGCCCGTGCATGTGTTCCACCAAGACGTACCAGCCACTGGTAAAGGTGTTCGCGATGTGCAGTGTACCAGCGCCGTCCGCGCCATATTCGGGTCAGCAACGTGAGGCTGGCGTCCGCCACGAACGCCGACGACAGGATCATGGCCGGCCACAACAAGGCCTGGTTTTGCCGCCACAGCATCGCGCTGAACGCGAAGATCAGCAAACCCACGCTGCCGCTACCGACATCGCCCATGAAAATCCGCGCCGGCGGCCGGTTGTAGTACCAGAAACCCAACGCGGCTGTCGCCAGGCTGGCCGCAGCGAGCGCCAGCGCGGGCTGTGCCGCAGCCCACGCCAGCAACGCCAGGCCGCCGCCGACGAAGATCGCCTGCTGCGCCAGCAACCCATCGATACCGTCCATGAAATTGTGTAGGTTGACGCTCCATATACCGCCGATCAACAGCAGCGGCAGCCACCACCACGACAAGCCGGTCATCAGCAAGGTGATCGAAAACACCCCGGCAGCCAGCACCTGCGCACCCAGCCGCGGCCATACCGGCAGCGCGCGATGATCGTCCCACCAGCCGGCCAGTGCCACCACCAGAAGTGCGACGAGCAGACCGCCGATCACACTGGACGGCCATGCGGCCGGCAGGCTCCGCAATGTGCCGGGCAGGCAGATCAACATCGCCACGACGATGCCGATACCGCCGCCGCGCGGGGTCGGCAGACGATGCGAGCGGCGCTGCCCGGGATGATCGAGCATGCCGCGACGATATGCGTAACCGATCGCGCCGCGCGCCAGCAGCAACGTGATCAGGAAGCTGGTCAGCAACCATCCCGTGGCCGTGTACATACTAATTTCGTCTCACTCGCTGGCGACGCCGTGAATCGGCCGGATCGTACTCCAGCTCTTGCAGCTGGGGCACTGCCAGTGATGTGCTTTGGCACCGAAACCGCAGCGGCTGCAGCGATACATCGCCTGGCCTTCCAGCAGCTTCTTGGTCAGGTCGCGCAAGATCAGGAAGTTTTCACGCGCCTCGCCTTCGATCTTGTCCATGGTGGCATCGATCAACGCCATCAGCCCTCTCACCGATGGCCGCAGGCGCAATTGGGTCGTCAGGAAGTCGATCGCCGCACGCTCGCCATCGCGCTGTCGGTAAAGGTGGGTCAGCGCCAATACCGGCGAGACGCCGTGATAACGCTCGAGCATGTTGCGCAGGAATATTTCCGCTCTTTCCATCTGCTGCGAATGGGCGTAGCTGTTGAGCAGCGGCGGCAGGATTTCCGGAGTGAACGCGATATCGGCGTCCACTGCCGCCTCATACGCCGTCACTGCCTCGGCGTGGTGGCCATCCTCTGATTGCAGACGGCCGGTCAGCATGAAGGCGCGTACGCAATCGGGCTGGCACTTGAATGCCTGCTGCAGATAATCGCGGGCTTCTGCACGGGCGCCATGCTGACGCGAACGATCGGCCAGCTCGCAGTAGAACTGGGCGATCATCGGCGCCTCGTCCTCGCCGGTCATCACTTCCAGCCGGCGGGCGTGTTCGATCGCCTTGTGCCAGTCGCGTTCGTGTTGATAGATCGCGATCAGATGGCGCAACGCCGAAGGCGCATGCGCATCCATCGCGACCAGGTCGGCGAACAGGGCTTCGGCGCGGTCGAGCAGACCGGCGCGCATGTAATCTTCGCCGAGTTCCAGCAGTGCGACTGTCTTCATAGCATCGGACAGGCCCGGTCGCGAGACCAGGTGCTGATGCAAGCGGATCGCCCTATCCACCTCGCCGCGACGACGAAACAAATTGCCCAGCGCCAGATGCGTCTCGACCGTGTCGCGGTTGTACTCGGCCAGCTTGAGGAAGACCTCGATCGCCTTGTCCTGCTCCTCGTTGAGCAGGTAGTTCAGGCCGCGGAAGTAGTCCGAGGACAGCTCGCTGACTTCGGCGCCGGATCGGCGCGCACCCACCTGGCGGGAGGCCCACCAGCCCAGTACGAACGCCACTGGCACCAGCGGAACAAGCACATACAGGAGATTCATGGTTTGGCCGGAACCCTCTTGTCCGCACGCGATTGCTGGCGGCGCTGCCTACGCTGGCGCGAGCTGACTCCGAGCCACGCGGTAAGTCCGCCCAGCAACCAGCCGATCACCACGCCGCCCAGCAAGGCGGCGCCTTTGGGCAGTTGGACCCGGGCGAACGCGAGATCGTAGCCGACCAGATCGGCGTTGAGCGCACCCAGCACAACGCCGGCGGCAATGAAGATGAGCAGGACAATGATGGCAAGCAATCGCATGCCACGACTTTACCCGATTGACCGTGACAGGCACAGCCACAGACAGCCTGGGCCATCGACGTGGCATCGATCCGGAACGACGTGCACCCTGCCCCGGATTTCAGGCAAAAAAGAAGGCAGGATCGACTTGCGTCGCCTGCCTTCGATGAACTTCTTTCTTGCCGTATCAGCCCGCTTGCTCTTCCAGATCCAGGTTGACGCGTTCGCGCAATTCCTTGCCCGGTTTGAAATGCGGGACATGCTTGCCGGGCAACGCCACGGCTTCGCCTGTCTTCGGGTTGCGACCCATGCGTGGCGGTCGGTAATGCAGCGCAAAGCTGCCGAACCCACGCACCTCGATGCGTTCGCCGTGAGCCAACGCATGACTCATCTGTTCGATCACGCTCTTGACGGCCATCTCGACGTCGGCAAACGCAAGATGGGTCTGGCGCATGGCCAGCGCTTCGATCAATTCGGATTTGGTCATGGGACCCCAATGTCCGTGACATGAAACAACGGGGCGGCGATGTGCCGCCCCGTGTCGGGCTCGTAATGGCGATCAATCAGCCTTGTTGAACTGCTCTTTGAGCAACGCACCAAGCTTGGTCGTACCGCTGGCTGCGGACGCGTAGTCGGCCCCCGCTGCCTCCGGTACATCTTCCTCGTCCTTCGCGCGGATCGAGAGCGCCAACTGGCGACCCTTGCGATCCATGCCGGTGAACTTGGCTTCGACCTTGTCGCCCACCTTCAGATGCAGCGTGGCATCCTCGATGCGCTCCTTGGCGATGTCGTTGGCGCGCAGGTAACCCTCGACGCCCTCACCCAGATCGATCACCGCACCCTTCGCATCGACTTCCTTGACGGTGCCGTTGACGATGGTGCCGCGCGGATTCGCCGCCATGAACTGACCGAACGGATCCTGTTCCATCTGCTTGATGCCGAGCGAGATGCGCTCACGCTCCGGATCGACAGCCAGCACCACAGCCTCGATCTCGTCGCCCTTCTTGAAGTTGCGGACCAGATCTTCGCCGGACATCTGCCAGGAGATATCGGACAGGTGCACCAGACCATCGATGCCGCCGTCCAGGCCGATGAACACGCCGAAGTCGGTGATCGACTTGATCTGACCGGAGACCTTGTCGCCCTTCTTGTGCATCGCTGCGAAGGCTTCCCACGGGTTCGACCGGGTCTGCTTGATGCCCAGCGAGATGCGGCGACGCTCCTCATCCACGTCCAGCACGGTGACTTCGGTCTCGTCACCGACCTGAACCACCTTGGCCGGGTTGACGTTCTTGTTGGTCCAGTCCATCTCGGACACGTGCACCAGGCCTTCCACGCCCGGCTCGATCTCGACGAAGCAGCCGTAATCGGTGACGTTGGAGACCTTGCCGAACAGGCGGCTGCCGACCGGATAACGGCGGGCAATCGCGACCCACGGGTCGTCGCCCAGCTGCTTCAGGCCCAGCGAAACGCGGTTGCGCTCCTTGTCGTACTTCAGCACGCGCACGTCCAGCTCGTCGCCAACGTTGACCACTTCGGACGGATGGCGCACACGCTTCCACGCCATGTCGGTGATGTGCAGCAGGCCGTCGATGCCACCCAGGTCCACGAACGCGCCGTAGTCGGTGAGGTTCTTGACGGTGCCCTTGACCACGGCGCCTTCGGTCAGGCGCTCAAGCAGCTGCTCGCGCTCGGCGGAGAACTCGGTCTCGACCACGGCGCGGCGGCTGACCACCACGTTGTTGCGCTTGCGATCGAGCTTGATGATCTTGAATTCGAGTTCCTTGCCCTCGAGGAACACCGGGTCGCGCACGGGGCGCACATCGACCAGCGAGCCCGGCAGGAATGCGCGGACGTCCTTGATGTCGACCGTGAAACCACCTTTGACCTTGCCGGAAATCAGACCAACGATGGTCTCTTCCTTGTCGAACGCCTGCTCGAGGTCGTCCCACACCATCGAGCGCTTGGCCTTCTCGCGCGACAGCTTGGTCTCGCCGAAACCGTCTTCCAAAGCTTCGAGGGCAACCTTCACCTCGTCGCCTACCTGCACCTCCAGCACACCGTCCTCGCTCTTGAACTGCTCGATCGGGACGATGCCTTCGCTCTTCAGGCCAGCATTGATCACGACGACGTCATTGCGGATTTCCACAACGATGCCGGTGACGATGGCGCCGGGCTTCAGCTTGGAGATAGCCTGTTGGCTCTGTTCAAACAGTTCGGCAAAACTTTCAGTCATGTTGATTCCATAGTGGGAAAAGACCGTGGTCCGTTGCGCTTGTCGATGTGTTGCGCACGAACGTTCCGGTCCACCGGTTGGGGTGTCTTCGGGTGGTTCATCGAGAACCGACCGTGGTCACCGTTGGCCAAAATCCCCTGCCGCAGCAGGGGCGCAGAAACCGTCGTACAACCCGATCAAGGCTGTACGACGGAAAGTACTTTCGCGACGACCTCGTCGATGCCCATTCCGGTGGTATCCACCAGCACGGCATCTTCGGCAGGCTTGAGCGGCGCGACCGCGCGCGATGCATCGCGGCTGTCACGGGCCTCAATTTCGCGCTGAAGGCCGCCAAGTGTAACGCTGAGTCCCTTTTCCTTCAACTGCTTATAGCGTCTTTTCGCGCGTTCGGCGGCGCTCGCGGTAAGGAAAACCTTGAACGCGGCATCCGGAAAGATCACCGTGCCCATGTCGCGCCCGTCGGCAACCAGCCCCGGTGCCTTGCGAAAGCCCAGTTGCAGCGCCACCAGGGCCTCGCGCACCGATGGCATCGAGGCGATCGCCGAAGCTGCCGCACCGGCGGTTTCGGTGCGCAATTCGTCGGTGGCATCGTGGCCGTTGACGATCACCCGGGTCTGGCCGCCATCGCCGGCGGCGCGGAAATGGATCTTGGTGGATTGGGCGCAGCGGGTCACGGCATCTACGTCCGACAAGTCCAGGCCGGCCATGCCGGCGGCATAGCCCACAGCACGGTACAAGGCGCCCGAATCCAGCAGCCGCCAGCCCAGATGCTCCGCCACCAGTGCGCTGATGGTGCCCTTGCCCGACCCGGATGGCCCGTCGATGGTGAGTACGGGAACGGGTGCGGCATGGCTCATGGCATTTCCTGGCTGAACGGAAGAAAGCGGAAGTTTAACGCGTTGACCCCAGCCGGAACGCGTGCTATCTAGCCGCTCTTCCTGCCAGTCCAATCAGCCTTATGACCGATCTTCGCCGCGAGTTCGAACAAGCCGCCGAGGATATCCAGCGATTGGGTACGCGCCCCGACAACGACACCTTGCTGAAGCTGTATGCGCTGTACAAACAAGGCTCCGAGGGCGATCTGCGTCGGGCTCAGCCGGGGTTTTTCGACTTTGTCGGCACGGCCAAGCATGCGGCCTGGGCAAAACTGAACGGCGTATCCGAAGAGGAAGCCATGCGCCGCTATATCGAGCTGGTGCACCAGTTGCTGGCGTGAGTTTCAGGCCTGAGCTGTACCTCCGGTCCACCCGACGCTTGCTTTTCGATACCCAACACCGGCACATTCATACGATCGTTTGAGCCTGTGCAGGTCGCATGAATTATCCGAAGCTGTTCGCCCCGCTCGATCTGGGCCATATCACCCTGCCCAACCGCATCCTGATGGGGTCGATGCATACCGGGCTGGAGGACAAGGCCGGCGATTACGACAAATTGGCGGCGTATTTCGCCGAACGGGCTCGCGGTGGTGTCGGACTGATGGTCACTGGCGGCATCGCACCGAGTATCGAGGGCTGGCTGAAACCGTTCGGTGGCCGGCTCACGATGCCCTGGCACAAGCCGCGGCATCGCAAGCTCACCCACGCGGTGCATGCCGAAGGCGGTCGTATCTGCCTGCAGATACTGCACGCCGGACGTTATGGCTATCACCCCTTGTCGGTGGCGCCGTCGAAGATCAAGTCGCCGATCACCCCGTTCACACCGCGAGCGCTGTCATCGCGTGGCGTAGAGCGCACCATCCGCGACTTCGTGCACTGCGCGAAACTGGCGCAGGACGCCGGCTACGACGGTGTCGAAATCATGGGTTCGGAAGGCTACTTGATCAACCAGTTCATCGCGGCGCGCACCAACCAGCGCAACGATGCCTGGGGTGGCGACGCAACCCGCCGCATGCGTTTCGCCATCGAGATCGTGCGGCGCACACGCCAGGCCGTGGGCCGCAACTTCATCATCATCTATCGCTTGTCCATGCTCGACCTGGTCGAAGGCGGCCAGGACTGGAGCGAGATCGTGACGCTGGCCAACGCCATCGAAGCGGCCGGAGCCAGCATCATCAATACCGGCATCGGCTGGCACGAGGCGCGCATACCCACCATCGTCACTAGCGTGCCGCGCGCGGGGTTTGCCTGGGTTACCAAAAAGCTCAAGGGCGAGGTGGCGATTCCGCTGATCACTACCAACCGCATCAACATGCCCGACGTCGCCGAACGCATTCTCGCTGACGGCGAGGCTGACATGGTCTCGATGGCGCGCCCGTTGCTGGCCGACCCGCACTGGGCCAACAAGGCCAAAGCAAGTCGCAGTGATCGCATCAACACCTGCATCGCTTGCAACCAGGCCTGCCTCGATCATGTATTTCAGAATAAGCGCGCCAGTTGTCTGGTCAACCCGCGCGCCTGCCACGAAACCGAGCTGAAAATCGAACCTGCCAGCATGCCCAAACGCATCGCGGTCGTTGGTGCAGGCCCGGCCGGCATGGCTTGCGCCAGCACGCTGGGCGAACGCGGCCACACGGTGACGCTGATCGACAAGGCCAGCGAGATCGGCGGCCAGTTCAACTATGCCAAGCAGATCCCCGGCAAGGAAGAATTCCACGAGACGCTGCGTTATTTCCACCACCGATTGAGCGACAGCAGTGTTGATGTGCGGCTGGGCCAGACCGTAGACGCAACGTCATTGCACGCCGGGGATTACGACGAAGTCGTGATCGCCACCGGCATCACACCACGTACGGTGAGTTTTCCCGGCAGCGACGATCCACGCGTGCTGAGCTACCTGGATGTACTGGCCCACCACAAACCGGTGGGACCTCGGGTGGCCATTATCGGCGCAGGCGGCATTGGCTTCGACGTAGCGGAGTTCCTGGTCGAGCACGCCCCCTCACCCACCACCGACGTAGAGCGCTGGACCCGTGAATGGGGGGTGGACATGCAACTGGCGCAACGGGGCGGCTTGCAGAAACCGCAGCCGGAAGCGCCAGCCCGACAGATGTGGCTATTGCAGCGCAGTGAAGGCCGTCCCGGCGCGCGGCTCAACAAGACCACCGGCTGGGTACACCGGGCCACACTGAAAGCCAAGCAAGTCACCATGCTGGGCAACGTCAGCTATCGGAGTTTCGATGATCAAGGCCTGCACATCACCGTCGACGGTGTTGCGCAGACCCTGCCGGTCGACAACGTGGTGATCTGCGCTGGCCAGGAGCCTAATCGGCGGCTCGCCGATGAATTGATCGCGGCGGGACTGACGGTGCACGTCATCGGCGGCGCTGATGTCGCCGCTGAGCTCGATGCCAAACGCGCGATCGCCCAAGGCACCCGATTGGCCAGCCAGATCTGATCGGCACGACTTGACCGGCCAGATACAACGACGCCGCTGTCCGAAAGGCAGCGGCGTCGTTGTATCGAAGAAAGCGCTCCGCAGGAAGACGCATCGATATGGGTTCAGGGGGGAGTTGAACCAGACATCGTATTTAGCGTCGCTGCGGAGCAGGGCCGCCGCCACTAGGGGGGGAGGGAAGTGGCGGGACGGGAGAGAGTTTATGATCGACGCAATAAAGTATCTAATATATATTTAGCGTCGTATTAATTCGCAATCGATATATGTTTGATTTTCGCCAATTGCGTTACTTCGTCGCCGTCGCCGAGGAGCTGAGCTTCACTCGCGCAGCCCTGCGCCTGCATCTCTCCCAACCGCCCCTGTCCCAGCAGATTCAGTCGCTGGAACAGGATCTGGGCGTGCGTTTGCTCGAGCGTACCAAGCGTCACGTGGCCCTGACGGAGCCAGGCCGGGTCTTCCTGGAACAGGCCCGGCAGATCCTGGCCAAGGCTGACGAGGCACGCAGCGAGGTGACCGCCGCCGCTGCCGGCTACAGCGGCCAGTTGCGATTGGCATATACCGTTTCGGTGTCGTTCCACCCTGCTCTGCCGCAGGCCTTGCTGCGCTATGGCCAGATCGCACCCAACGTCCGCCTGAAACTGAGCGAGATGTATACCGAGCCTCAGTTCGCCGCGCTGCTGGCCGGCGAAATCGACGTTGGTTTTGTTCGCGATGAGCCGGTCCATGCGCTGGATGCCCGTGACCTGCGGTTTGATGTGATTGATCGCGAACCCCTGCTGCTCGCCCTGCCCGCTGGCCACCATCTGGCCAAACGCGACAGTCTGCGTCTGGCCGAAGTGGCGGGTGATGCGTTTGTTTCGCAGCCGCGCGAACTCGCTTCCACGCTTTACGACCGGTTGGTGAAACTGGCGGCGACGGCGGGCTTCCAACCGACAATTGCCCAGCATGCGCAGCAGATCAACGGCTTGCTGGCGCTCGTCGCTGCCGGTCTGGGGCTGGCTCTGGTCCCGGCCAGCATGCGCACCGTACAACTGGCCGGAATCAGTTACGTATCGCTGGAGGATTCCGATGCCCACCTGCTACTGGCGGTGGCCAGCCGTGCCGGCGATCGTTCTCCGGCGTTGCAGCAGTTTCTCGCCACCGTGGCCGATACTGTCGCCACGCCGGGCTTGTGATAAGCCCTTGGAGTCGTTACACTTGCGAGCTTACATTTTCGTCTTTAGTGTCAGGAGCCGGCCGTGAAGGTGCTTAACTCTTTGAAGTCCGCCAAGGCGCGGCACCGCGATTGCAAGATTGTGCGTCGTCGCGGCAAGGTGTTCGTGATCTGCAAGAGCAACCCCCGTTTCAAGGCTCGCCAGCGCTAAGCCCTACCGGCCAATCGCTGACGAAGTCATGAAAAAGGCCGCGCGAGCGGCCTTTTTCATGGGCGTCCGTTGCACTGCTGCAAGCGGACGCCGCTACCGTCCCGCTTATTCGTAACGGACGCCGACAATCTCATAGTGCTTGACGCCATTCGGCGCGGTGAATTCAAAGCTGTCGCCGGAGCTCTTTCCGATCAACGCCCGCGCAATCGGCGAGGACACCGCGATCAGGTGGTGCTTGATGTCGGCTTCCAGATCGCCAACGATCTGATAGGTCACGGCTGCGCCGCTGTCCTCATCTTCCAGATCGACGATGGCCCCGAACACCACCTTGTTGCCGGGATTGAGCCGGGTGACATCGATCACTTCGGCCGTCGACAGCAACGCCTCGAGCTGACCGATGCGACCTTCGGTGAAGCTCTGCAATTCGCGCGCAGCGTGATATTCGGCGTTTTCCTTGAGGTCGCCATGCGCCCGCGCCTCGGCGATCGCCGCGATGATACGCGGACGATCGACCGACTTCAGTCTCTCCAGTTCGGCGCGAAGACGCTCCGAGCCGGCCTTGGTAATGGGAGCACGACTCATGCGCTCAACTCCTTGTGCAGTTCCTGCAGGCTGTGCACCTCGCCATCGCCTCGGAAATCCAGCGAATGCACGAGCGCACGTGCGCCTGCCACGGTAGTGGAATAGGTGACGCGATGCTGCAACGCCTCGCGTCGGATCGAGAACGAGTCGGCGATCGCCTGCTTGCCCTCGGTGGTGTTGACGATATAGACGATTTCGCCGTTCTTGATCAGATCGACAATATGCGGACGGCCCTCAAGCACCTTGTTGACGCGTTCGCAGACCACGCCGTGTTCGGCCAGATAGCTGGCCGTACCCGAGGTCGCCACCAGATTGAACCCGCGCGCGATGACTTCCCGCGCCACCGGCAGCAGTCGCTCCTTGTCGCCGTCGCGCACCGACAGGAATACCTTGCCCACGGTCGGCGGCCGGATTCCCGCAGCCTCGTGACCTCGTGCGAATGCGGCACCGAAACTGCGGCCGACGCCCATCACTTCACCCGTCGAGCGCATCTCCGGGCCGAGGATCGGGTCGACATTCTGGAACTTCAGGAACGGGAAGATCGCCTCCTTCACCGAGTAGTACGCGGGAATCACTTCGCGCGTCGCACCCAGGCTTGCTAGCGAACGACCCGCCATCACGCGGGCGGCGATCTTGGCCAGCGGCACACCCGTGGCCTTCGACACGAACGGCACCGTGCGCGAGGCGCGCGGATTCACTTCCAGGATGAACACGGTATCGCCCTGGATCGCGAACTGCGTATTCATCAGACCGATGACTTTCAGCTCTTTCGCCATGGCAGTGACCTGGCGACGCATCTCATCCTGGATCTGCGGTGTCAACGAATACGGCGGCAGCGAGCAGGACGAGTCGCCCGAGTGCACGCCGGCCTCCTCGATGTGCTCCATGATGCCGCCGATCAGCACATTGCCACCGGCATCGGCAATCACGTCCACATCGACCTCGACCGCGTGATCGAGGAAACGGTCCAGCAACACCGGCGAGTCGTTGGAGACTTTCACCGCGTCGCGTATATAGCGCGCCAGGTCGGCGTCGTCATGCACCACTTCCATCGCGCGGCCGCCAAGCACGTAGCTTGGCCGCACCACCAGCGGATAACCGATCTCGCGGGCCAGCGCCAATGCCTCGTCGGCATTGCGCGCGGTACGGTTCGGCGGCTGCTTCAGGCCGATCTTCTCGATCATCTGCTGGAAACGCTCGCGGTCTTCGGCCAGGTCGATCGAATCCGGACTGGTGCCGATGATCGGTACGCCCGCCGCTTCCAGTGCGCGCGCCAGCTTCAACGGGGTCTGTCCGCCGTACTGCACGATCACGCCTTTCGGCTTTTCCAGATGGACGATTTCCAGCACGTCCTCAAGCGTCAGCGGCTCGAAGTACAGACGATCGGATGTGTCGTAATCGGTCGAGACGGTTTCAGGATTGCAGTTGACCATGATGGTCTCGTAGCCATCCTCGCGCAGCGCCAGCGAAGCATGCACGCAGCAGTAATCGAACTCGATGCCCTGCCCGATCCGGTTCGGGCCGCCGCCGAGCACGATGATCTTGTCGCGGTTGGTCGGGTTCGCCTCGCACTCTTCCTCGTAGGTCGAATACATGTAGGCCGTGCTGGTGGCGAACTCGGCGGCGCAGGAATCCACCCGCTTGTACACCGGCCGCACGCCAAGCGTATGGCGCAGATGGCGCACGGCGGCTTCGTCGGTGTTGAGCAGCTCGGCCACGCGCGCATCGGCAAAACCGAGCCGCTTGAGTTCGCGCATGCGCGCCTCGTCCAGCGCAGTCAGTCCTTGCTTGATGACCTCAGCCTCGGTCAGCACGATGTCCTCGAACGCGGCGAGGAACCATGGATCGACCCGGCTCAGACTGTGCACTTCCTCCAGAGACAGGCCGGCGCGGAACGCATCGGCCAGATGGAATACACGATCCGGCCGCGGTTCGCGCAGCTCGCGCTTGAGTACAGCCAGGCCATCTTCGGTGCTGATGTCCAGGCCGGTCGGGTTGAGGCCGGTCTTGCCGATCTCCAGGCCACGCAGCGCTTTCTGCAACGACTCATGGAAGCTGCGGCCGATCGCCATCACCTCGCCCACCGATTTCATCTGGGTGGTCAGGCGGGCGTCGGCAGCCGGGAATTTCTCGAATGCAAACCGCGGAATCTTGGTCACCACATAGTCGATCGACGGCTCGAACGAGGCCGGGGTCAGACCGCCCGTGATGTCGTTCTTCAGCTCATCCAGCGTGTAGCCAACCGCCAGTTTCGCGGCAATCTTGGCGATCGGAAAACCAGTCGCCTTCGACGCCAGCGCGGACGAGCGCGATACGCGCGGATTCATCTCGATGACGACGACACGGCCGTTCTCGGCATTGATGCCGAACTGCACGTTGGAGCCGCCGGTATCCACGCCGATCTTGCGCAGTACCGCGATCGAGGCATCGCGCAGTCGCTGGTATTCCTTGTCGGTGAGCGTCTGCGCCGGCGCCACGGTGATCGAGTCGCCGGTATGCACGCCCATCGGATCGAGATTCTCGATCGAGCAGACGATGATGCAGTTGTCCGCGGTGTCGCGAACCACTTCCATCTCGAACTCTTTCCAGCCGAGCACGGATTCCTCGACCAGCACCTCGCCCACCGGCGACAGCTCGAGACCGCGCTTGACGATCTCTTCGAATTCCTCGCGGTTGTAGGCGATGCCGCCACCGGAACCACCCAACGTGAAGCTGGGGCGGATGACGGTGGGATAACCGACCTTGGCCTGGGTCAGCAGCGCCTGCTCGAACGAGCGCACCACTTCGGCCTTCGGGCAGTCAAGCCCGATTTCCGCCATCGCCACGCGGAACAGTTCGCGATCCTCAGCCATGCGGATCGCTTCGCGCGAGGCGCCGATCAACTCGACGTTGTACTTCTCCAGCACGCCGTTGTCGGCCAGATCCAGCGCACAGTTGAGGCCGGTCTGGCCGCCCATCGTGGGCAACACCGCATCCGGGCGCTCCTTGGCGATGATGCGTTCCACCGTCTGCCAGTTGATCGGTTCGATATAGACCGCGTCGGCGGTCTCCGGGTCGGTCATGATCGTGGCGGGGTTGGAGTTCACCAGGATCACCCGATAGCCCTCTTCCTTCAGCGCCTTGCATGCCTGCGCACCCGAGTAATCGAACTCGCAGGCCTGGCCGATCACGATCGGGCCGGCGCCGATAATGAGGATGCTCTTGATATCGGTACGCTTGGCCATCAGCGGGCCTCCTGCATCAGTGCCGCGAAACGTTTGAACAGATAGCCGATGTCGAGCGGGCCGGGGCTCGCTTCCGGATGACCCTGGAAGCAGAACGCCGGTCGGTCGGTCAGCGCGAAGCCCTGCAGCGAACCGTCGAACAGCGAGGTGTGGGTTACCCGCACATTCGCCGGCAACGTAGCCGGGTCGACCGCGAAGCCATGGTTCTGCGAGGTGATCAGCACGCGGCCATCATCGTGGTCCTTCACCGGATGATTCGCGCCGTGATGGCCGAACTTCATCTTCAGCGTCTTCGCACCCAGCGCCAGGCCCATCAGCTGGTGACCGAGGCAGATGCCGAACAATGGGATCTTCGCATCGAGCAGTTCGCGGGTCGCGACGATCGCGTAATCACAGGCAGCCGGATCGCCCGGTCCGTTGGACAGGAACACGCCATCGGGCTGCATCGCCAGCACCTCGGCAGCAGGCGTCTGCGCCGGCACCACGGTGACTTCGCAGCCCTGCTCGGCCAGCAGGCGCAGGATGTTGAGCTTGGTGCCGAAGTCGTAGGCGACTACCTTGAAGCGGGTCGCTGGCTGATTGAACTCGGTGCGGTCCAGGTCGTATATGCCCTGCTTCCACACATACGGCCTGGCGGTGCTGACCACCTTGGCTAGGTCCATCCCGTTCAAGCCGGGGAAGGCACGCGCTTTCGCCAACGCCGTCTCGGCGTCGACCTGCTCGCCGGCCATGATGCAACCGGCCAGCGCGCCCTTGTGGCGCAGAATGCGGGTCAGTCGGCGGGTATCGATGCCGGCGATGGCGACGGTGCCATGGCGCCTCAGGTAATCGGGCAGGCTTTCGTTGCTGCGCCAGTTGCTGGCCCGACGCGGCACGTCGCGCACAATCAGTCCGGCAGCATGCACGGCCGTGGATTCGACATCCTCGGCATTGACGCCGGTGTTGCCGATATGCGGATAGGTCAGCGTGACGATCTGGCGCGAATAGGAAGGATCGGTCAGGATCTCTTGGTAACCCGTCATCGCGGTGTTGAAGACCACCTCGCCGACGGTCTCGCCGATCGCGCCAACGGCATGACCATGGAACACGCTGCCGTCTTCGAGGGCCAGCAGAGCAGGAATAGGCATACGGTAACCGCCTTTTAGATGCAGCAAAGTCCGCAAGCCGCAGGAGTGCTGGCTTGTGGAGCTTGGAAGGGAAAGGATCAGGGCGGGTTGAAATGATAAGCGGAGGCGACGTTTCTGTCCACCTTACACAGCCTGAATTATGCGTTTTCGTGCCCATCACCGCCGATCGGTCGGCGCTACACTAAGCCAAATTTCAATGGAGTTGAATGTCTATGAGCGCCGCCGTATTGCTCGATCCCGCCCGGCTCGATCGCCCGGATACCACGGTGCAGCAACAACCCTTTCCATTCATGGTGGCGCACGGCCAGCTGCCGGACGAGGTTCGCACCGACCTGGACCGTGACTTTCCGCGCTACGCTAGTGCCGGCTTCTTTCCGTACGACCCGAGCGACTGCGGCCCGTCCGTCAACGCGCTGATCGAAAACATGACCACGCCGGCCTTCGCCAGTGCCGTGGGTCGGCGGCTTGGCATCGACAATCTTGGCCAGTACCCGACGCTGGTGACGTTGTGCCGGCTACTCAACAAGCGCCACGGCACCATCCACACCGACAGCAAGTCCAAGGTGGCCACGGCGCTGCTCTATCTCAACACGCAATGGCCGGACACCAGCGATGGCTGCCTGCGTTTCCTGCACAAGATCGACGACATCGACAGTGTCGTGGTTCCGGAACTGGCTCCGCTCTATGGCGAGTTTGCGGTATTCAAGCGCTGCGAAAACTCTTTCCACGGTCATTTGCCCTACGAGGGCGAACGACGGGTGATCCAGGTGGCGTGGCTCACCAGCGAAAAAGAAAAGTTGCGCAAGACCAAGCGCGGCAAGTTCTCACGCGCGTTCAAGAAACTGTTCGGCAGCCTCGACACCAAGCTGGGCTCAGGGCGCGACCGCAACGCCTCGCATCCTGATTGAGTCGGCGGCTGCCGGCGCCTGCCATCAGCGAGCAAAGTGCCACGTCACGAATGCCGCGAACACGCCGTACAACAGGCCGACTGGCAGCAGCCCCCGTGCATCCACAGTGCCGCGACGGAACAACCACCAGAGATAGACGATGGCGAGAGCGGTCAGTACGCCGGCCACGATCAACGGCGTATCGAACAGCCATGGTGTGGCAAACAAAGCCAGCGAGCTCGGAATCGTGGCCTGGATCATCATCGACCCGGAGATGTTCGCCAGCGCCAACCGCTCCTTGCCCTGACGCACCCAGATCAGCGCGTTGATGGTTTCCGGCAATTCCGTCGCCACCGGGCTGAGCAACAGGGCAACCAAGTGCGGCGGCAGCGAAAACGCCACGCCGATCGCTTCAAGCTGGCTGACGAACACCCGCGATGCCGCCGCGATCACCACCAACGCCGCAACCGTCTGCGCGGCAACCCAGCGCAAGGCCGGTTCGGCATCGCCGGGGCGAAACTTCAACGGCTCCAGCGTCTCGTCTTCCGGAGCACTGTCGTCGCTGCGCACTTCGCGCCATACGTACATGCCGTAGGCGGCAAGAAACAGCACGCCAAGCAGCGGTTTGAACGCGAAGACGACCAATCCCAGACCCACCTTGACGGCAAAGATCGCCAGGAACCACGATTGATCGCGCGCCAGTCGTCGATGATCGACCCGGATGATCCGGTCAGCTCGCTGCAGCCGCGCGCGATTGCACCACATCGCCACACCGACTACGGCATAGGCGATCGTGGCCAGTACTAGCGGGCCACCCATCGCCGCGCCCACGCCGATATCGCGCGCCTCGGGTGTCTTGCCGAATATCACCGCGACGAAAGTCACCGCGCTTTCCGGCAACGCCGTACCAAACGCCGCCAGCACCGTACCGATCGCCGTCGCACCCAGCTTGAGCTTCTGCCCGAACCATTCGACGCCGTTGACGAAGTATTCGCAGGCGAGATAGATCGCGCCGGCCGAACCGAGAAACAGACAAAGGGTAAGCAACATGGGACTGCACTGGGCCGGGCGAGCGGATGACCGATGGCGCAACGACACCGCTCGCCCGGCCGGGTGAGCATGTCGAAGGCCAAAGGTCTCGCCGGGCATGGCCGCCACCTGACGGTGACTGCCTGCTGTTCGCACCATGGCGCCCGAAACAGCAGCGACCAAGTGTGTTGATGCGAACGCCTCAGGGGACGAGGCTGGCTACTCCCCAATGACAACGTGCGGGAATGCTAACGGGATGGATCACAAGGCACAAGCCAGCGGCCGGCACGCCAGTGGCATGAGCATCTGTCAGGCACGCAACGACCGCGGAGCGTGATGCTATCTACCTGGAGGTGGCGATCACGTCGTCAAGCTGCCAGAGCCCAGGCTCGCGACCAGCCAGCCAATGCGCCGCCTGCAAGGCGCCGCGCGCAAAAATCGAGCGATCGGTGGCGCGATGAGCCAGCTCCAGCCGTTCGCCCTGCCCGATCAGCATGGCCGTGTGCTCGCCGACGATATCGCCGCCGCGTACCACGGCGAAGCCGATGCAACCCTCGGTGCGTTCGCCGGTCAGGCCTTCGCGGCTGTATACCGCCGCGCCCTCCAGTGTGGTGCGGCGTGCGGCTGCAGCGGCGTGACCGAGCGCCAGCGCCGTACCGGACGGTGCATCCTGTTTGCGGCCGTGATGCGCCTCGACGATTTCCAGATCCCAACCCGGCAAAGCCGCAGAAGCCTCACGCAACAGCCGGGTGAGCACCGCGACACCGAGGCTGAAATTGGCCGCGCGCAAGATCGCGATACTCTTGCCGGCCTCGGCAAGTCGCGCTTCCAGCGCGGCGTCGATGCCAGTGGTGCCGCTGACCAGCGCCGTGCCATGCGCCAGGCAGTGCTCTAGCGCCACCGCCAAGGCAGCCGATCCGCTGAAGTCGATGACGACATCGATTGGCGGCGCGTGCGTCCAGTCGTGCGCGTAACGCAACGAGCCCGCGTCACTGGCAAATACCGGTTGGCCATCGTGAGTCGAACCTGGTGCCACTACCGCATGCACCAGCTCGAAACGCATGTCCTCGCCGAGCAGGCTCAGCAACGCGCGGCCCATGCGGCCGGAGGCGCCACTGATGGCGAGGCGAACAAGTCGGGTCATCGGCACATTCCAGTCAAATCGTCGATCGGCACATGCTACCGCGTGCGCGGTCGCATCACGCGGTGACTTTCGACCAGAACTGCTTCACGCCGTCGACCCAGCCTTTCGCACGCGGCGTGTGCTTGCCTGCATCGTTGCTGTCGAAGGTGGCTTCCAATGATTCCAGCAACTCGCGCTGCTCTCTGGTCAGTCGCACCGGTGTTTCCACCACCACGCGACAGATCAGGTCGCCATGGCGACTGCTGCGCACGGACTTGACGCCACGGCCACGCAGGCGGAACTGGGTGCCGGTCTGTGTTTCCGGCGGAATGCTGATCGGCACCTCGCCTTCCAGCGTCGGCACCGGCAGCTCGGCGCCCAGCGCGGCCTGCGAGAAACGGATCGGCAGTTCGCAATAAAGATCGTTGCCTTCGCGCTGGAAGATCGCGTGCTCGCGCACATGCACTTCCACGTACAGGTCGCCAGCCGGCGCACCGGACGGACCGGCTTCGCCCTGTCCGGTCAGGCGGATGCGATCGCCGTTGTCGACGCCTTCGGGAATCTGCACCGACAGCGTGCGGGTCTCCTCGATCCGGCCTTCGCCATGGCATTTCTTGCATGGCTTCTCGATCGCCTGGCCGGTACCGCCGCAATGCGGGCAGGCCTGCTGGATCGAGAATATGCCATTCTGCATGCGTACCTGGCCGTGGCCGTGGCAGGTCTTGCACTTGCTGACCTTGCCGTCTTCCGAGCCGCTGCCGTTGCAATGGTGGCAGTTGACCTGGGTCGGCACCTCGATCTGCCGGCTGACGCCGAACACGGCCTCTTCCAGATCCAGCTCCATGATGTAGCGCAGATCGGAGCCGCGCCGTGCGCGTCCGCGACCGCCACCACTGCGACCGAAAATGTCGCCAAAAATATCGCCAAAAATATCGCCGACATCGCCGAAACCGGCGCCGCCGCGGCCACCCATGCCATGCTCGAACGCCGCATGGCCATGCTGGTCGTACATCGCGCGTTTCTGCGCGTCGGCCAGCACTTCGTAGGCCTCCTTGGCTTCCTTGAACTTGTCCTGCGCAGCCGGATCGTCCGGGCAGCGGTCCGGATGGTATTTCATCGCCAGCCGTCGGAACGACTTCTTTAGCTCGATGTCGCTGACGCTGCGTTCGACACCCAGCACTTCGTAGTAATCACGCTTGCTCATTCATGCATCCACACTGCTCGTCGCGCCCCTGTCCTGCCTTCAGCAAACAGCCCACGCCGGGAGGATTCCTGGCGCGGGCTGGTCAATCGGCCGTGCCGATAACGATGCCTATTATTGCTTGCCGTCTTTCACTTCGGTGAACTCGGCATCGACCACGTCATCCGGCTGGGCCGAACCGCCGCCCGGCGCGGACTGCGCATGCGCGCCAGCATCGGCCGGGCCGCCCTGCGCCGCTGCATACAGCGCTTGCGCCACTTGCTCCAGCTTCTCGACCTTGGACTCGATCGCGGCCTTGTCCTCGCTGTCCTTGACCTTTTCCAGATCGGACAACGCGCCTTCGATCGTCGAGAGCTGATCGGCCGGCACCTTGCCGCCGTGTTCCTTCAGCGCGCTGCGGGTGGCATGCACCAGCTGATCGGCCTTGTTGCGGGTGGCGACGAGCTCGTGGAACTTCTTGTCGTCTTCCTTGTTCGCCTCGGCGTCGGCCACCATCCGAGCGATCTCGTCCTCGGACAGGCCCGAGCCAGCCTTGATCTCGATCTTCTGTTCCTTGCCGGTCTTCTTGTCCTTGGCCGACACATGCAGGATGCCGTTGGCGTCGATGTCGAAGGTCACTTCGATCTGCGGCTGACCCCGCGGCGCGGCGTCGATACCGGACAGATCGAACTTGCCCAGCGACTTGTTCGCGCTGGCGCGCTCGCGCTCGCCCTGCAGCACGTGCACAGTCACCGCCGTCTGATTGTCGTCAGCGGTGGAGAACGTCTGCGCCGCCTTGGTCGGTACCGTGGTGTTCTTCTCGATCAGCTTGGTCATCACGCCGCCCATCGTCTCGATGCCCAGCGACAGTGGGGTGACGTCGAGCAGCAACACATCTTTGACCGAACCACCCAGCACGCCACCCTGGATCGCCGCGCCCACGGCAACGGCTTCATCCGGGTTGACGTCCTTGCGCGGCTCTTTGCCGAAGAAGTCCTTCACCGACTCCTGTACCTTCGGCATGCGGGTCTGACCACCGACAAGGATCACGTCGTTGATGTCCGACACGCGCAGCCCAGCGTCATTCAACGCCGTGCGGCACGGATCGATGGTGCGCTTGATCAGGTCTTCCACCAGCGCCTCGAGCTTGGCGCGGGTCAGCTTGATGTTGAGATGCTTCGGGCCGGACGCATCGGCCGTCACGTACGGCAGGTTCACGTCGGTCTGATGATTCGAGGACAGCTCGATCTTGGCGCGCTCGGCCGCATCCTTCAGACGCTGCAAGGCAAGCGGGTCCTTGCGCAGGTCGATGCCCTGCTCCTTGTTGAATTCGTCGACGAGGTAGTCGATCACGCGCATGTCGAAGTCTTCGCCGCCAAGGAACGTGTCGCCATTGGTGGCCAGCACTTCGAACTGCTTCTCGCCATCGACTTCGGCGATCTCGATGATGGACACGTCGAAAGTGCCGCCGCCGAGGTCATACACCGCGATCTTGCGGTCACCGCCCTTCTTGTCCATGCCGTACGCCAGCGCGGCCGCGGTCGGCTCGTTGATGATGCGCTTGACGTCGAGGCCGGCAATCTTGCCCGCGTCCTTGGTGGCCTGGCGCTGACTGTCGTTGAAGTAGGCCGGCACGGTGATCACCGCCTCGGTGATCGTCTCGCCCAGATAATCCTCGGCGGTCTTCTTCATCTTCATCAGCACCTTCGCAGCGATCTCCTGCGGCGCCATCTTCCGGCCGTCGGAGGTCTGCACCCAGGCGTCGCCGTTGTCGTGGGCAATGATGCTGTAGGGCACGATGTGCAGATCTTTCTGCACTTCCGCGTCGGTGAACTTGCGGCCGATGAGGCGCTTCACCGCGTAGAAGGTGTTCTTCGGGTTGGTCACGCTCTGGCGCTTGGCCGAAGCGCCCACGAGCACTTCGCCATCCTTGTTGAAGGCGACGATGGACGGCGTGGTGCGGTCACCCTCCGAGTTTTCGATGACCTTGGTCGTGCTGCCGTCCATGATGGACACGCAGGAGTTGGTGGTGCCCAGGTCGATACCGATGATCTTGCCCATGTGTATGCTCCAAATTTTCTTGCGGCCCCCGCGGCCGCGATGGTTTTCAGATGGGGGCCTGCTCTGGCGATTCAATGCCGGCAAGGCCCCGGATGCTATTTCGCTGCTTTCGCCGGCGCGCCATTCAGGCAAGCGCCAGCCAGTGGATCACTCAATCCTTCGCCACCGCGACCAGCGCTGGCCGCAACAGGCGATCGTTCAACACATAGCCTTTCTGCAGCACGCTGACCACGGTACCCGGTGCCTGCCCCGGCGCTTCGACCATGCTTACCGCATGATGACGCTCCGGGTCGAGCGGCTGGCCCAGCGGATCGACCTGCGCCATGCCGTGGTTCTCGGCCACCTTCAGCAGTGCCTTCAGGGTCAGACTGATGCCTTCGCGCATCGAGGCGATATCGCCACCCTCGACCGCCAAACCGCTTTCCAGACCGTCGTAGACCGGCAGCAACTCGTTCAGAAGCTTCTCGTTGGCGAAGCGGCGGGCCTGTTCCAGGTCACGGTGCAGGCGACGACGCTGATTCTCCAGCTCAGCCTTCTCGCGCAGCACGGTTTCCAGCAACTCGGCATTGCTGGCTTCCAATTCGGCTACCCGCGCCTGCAAGCTGTCCAGCTCGGTGGTCGACGACTCATCTGGCTGGCCCCGTGGCGGCGCGTCGCCCGTCGACTGCGGATCGTTGTTCTGCATGCATCACTCCAAACGAAAGTTCATGGCCGGCGCGGATGCCGACCGTCCAGATTTGCGAGAAACCCCGCCTCCCGCAGCGGTTATAAGGCCGTGGCGGCGCGATTCAAGGCGTCGCTGAGCAATCCGGCAGTGGCCTGCACCACCGGAATCACCCGTTCATACGCCATCCGGGTCGGCCCGATCACCCCGACCGCACCCAGCACGCGCCCCTGCGCCCCGTAACTGGCGGTGACCACGCTGCAGCCGTCCAGTGCCGTGAAGCCGGATTCCTCGCCGATGAACAGGCGCACGCCCGGTGCCTTGGCGCAGACTTCCATCAGCTGCAGCAATTCACTCTTCTGCTGGAACGCCTCGAACAATTCGCGCAGGCGCTGCAAGTCGGATAGTTCCGAATACGCCATCAGATTGGTCTGGCCGCTGACCAGCACGTCACTGCCGCCAGCCTGCGGCGCGAACGAGGCGGTGGCCAGCTCCACCGTGCTGGCCAGCAGCCGGTTGAGCTCGCTGCCGGTTTCGCGCAGTTCGGCCAGCAGATGCGTGCGGATGTCGTCGACCCGCAAACCGGCAAACTGGCTGTTGAGGTAATTCGCGGCCTGCTCCAGCTCGCCACTGTGCAGTGGCCTGGCCAACTGCACAATGCGGTTCTGCACCTGATTGTCGGTAAACACCAGGATCACCAGCACCCGGGCATCCGGCAGCGGCACGAAATCGATATGCCGCAGCGGGAAATCGACCTGGCGGGGCACCGTGACCACGCCGGCAAAGTGGGTCATCGCCGAGAGCAAGGTTGAGACGTTGCCGAGCAGATCCCGTGTGGTGGTCGGTCCCGGCGGCAGCTCTCTCTGCAGGCGCGCCATCTCCGCGTGCGGCAAGGGTTGCAGTTCGATCAGGCTGTCGACGAACAGGCGCAACCCGCGCGGTGTCGGCACGCGTCCCGCCGAAGTGTGCGGCGAGGCGACCAGACCGGCGTCTTCCAGGTCAGCCATGATGTTGCGAATCGTCGCCGGACTCACGTCCAGCCCGGACGAACGCGACAGCGTACGTGAGCCCACCGGCTCCCCATCGACCAGATACTGGGCGATCAACGTGCGCAACAGCCGTCGCGCGCGGGCATCGAGATCGTGGCCATGCGGGTTGATCATGCGCTGATGTGATCCGTGGTGTAGCAATCTGTGAGACACGATAGAAATAAGGTCTGCGCGCGAAGCTTACAAGCGCAGGCGGTGTTTTGCGCCGCCGGGCTGCCGCTACAATCCATCCATTCCATCATCTGCCTGCCCATGCTCACTTCGCTCTACGTCCGTCATTTTGCCGTTGTCGAGGCCGCCGAGATTGCGTTCGGCCCCGGCCTGACCGTGGTAAGCGGTGAAACCGGTGCCGGCAAATCGCTGTTGGTCGACGCACTGATGCTGCTAGCCGGCGCCCGTGCCGACAGCGGCATGGTACGCGCCGGCAGCGATCGCGCCGAACTGGCCGCGGAGTTCGAGCTGGCCGACCTGCCGGAGGCCCGCGACTGGCTACAGCAAGAGGAACTGGACGAAGACGGTGGCTGCCAGCTGCGACGGGTGATCCGCGCCGAGGGCAGCTCCAAGGCATGGATCAACGGTCGTCCCGCCAATGCGCGCCAGCTCGGCGAACTCGCTTCATTGCTGGTGGAGATTCACGGTCAGCACGAGCATCAGGCGCTACTGTCGCGCTCACACCAGCTGGCGTTGCTGGATGCCTACGCCGGCCACGATGGCCTGCTTGCGCAGGTACGCGATGGGGCGTTGCAGTGGCGCGAGTTGGGTGCGCGCATGCGCAAGCTCAGCGGTGGCGAGGATCGCGATCAACGCATCGAACTGCTGCGCCACGAACTGGGCGAATTGGAGAAATGGGCGTTGCCGGCAGCCGAACTGGACGAACTCGAGGCAAGCCACCGCCGCCTCGCCAACGCTGGCCGGCTGGCTGAGGGCAGCGCCGGTGTCGTCGAGCTGCTCGATGGCGAGAGCGAATTCGCGCTGCGCCGCGCGCTCGGCCGTGCCCATGCCGAACTTGGCAAGCTCGCCGCGCTCGACGATAGACTGGCCCCCTTGCTGGAACTGCTCGACAACGCCAGCATCGAACTCGGCGAAGCCGCCGACGGCCTCGGCCGCTACGCGCAGGACGTCGACCTCGACCCCGAACGTTACACGGAAGTCGACAGCCACCTGGCTCGTCTGCACGAGCTGTCGCGTCGACATCGCCTGCCGGTGGCCGAGCTGCATGACAAGCTCGCTGCCTTGCGCACCGAACTGAATGAGCTCGAAGGTGCCGGCGATGCATTGGAACAACTGGCTGCCCAACGCGAGCGGCTGCAACACGATTACACGCTTGCGGCCGCTCAGCTGAGCCAGGCGCGCGCGATGGCGGCAACCCGGCTCAGTGAGGAAGTCAGCGTGCTGATGACCGAACTGGGTATGGCAGGTGGCCTGCTGCGCATCGAGCTGGAAGCCGCCGTAGGCGAAGAGCCGGACCCGCAAGGCCAGGAACGCTGCGAGCTGCTGGTCAGCGCCAACCCCGGCCAACCGCCTCGACCGTTGCGCAAAGTGGCCTCCGGCGGTGAACTGGCACGCATCAGCCTGGCGATCGAGGTCGCTACCTTGGGCAAGGACACGGTCGGCAGCATGATTTTCGACGAGGTCGACAGCGGCATCGGCGGTGCCGTGGCTGAAGTGGTCGGGCAGAAACTCCGTGCGCTTGGTGCCCAGCGGCAGGTGCTCTGCGTCACCCACCTGCCGCAGGTAGCCGCCCAGGGCCACGCGCACCTGCGGGTCAGCAAGCACAGCGACGGTGACTCCACCCGCACGCAAATCGAGAAGCTCGACGCCGGCGGCCGCAGGGATGAGCTGGCGCGCATGCTCGGCGGCGTCGAAATCACCCGTGAAACACGTGCGCACGCCAAGCAGATGCTGGAGCGGGCACAGACTGCTTGAACACGGTGCGGGGCCGGATCAGCCGTTCGGCGGCAACAGCCCCCGTTCGGTCGCCATCCGGTACAGATCCAGTTCCGAACCCGCGCCTAGTTTTCCCATCAGGCTGGCGCGGTGGATATAGACCGTTTTCTGACCGATACCCAGTTCGGCCGCCACCTGCTTGGGTGCGCGGCCACCTGCCAGCAACAGAAACACCTCGCGCTCGCGCGCAGTGAGCCGATTGATCGGATCAATCGCCGCGTCGGGTCTGTCAGCCCGACGCTGACGCAGATCCGAACTCAGGAAACACTCGCCGAGCATCACCGCACGCAGGCCCGCAACGAGTTCCTCCGGTGCCACGCCCTTGGTGACATAGCCGCTGGCGCCGCGACGCAGGGCCTCGGACACATACGGTTCGCCGTCATGCATGCTCAGCACCACGATACGTGTCTGAGGGGCCACGCTGAGCAGATGCTCGATCAGCGGCAGACCGCTGCCGTCAGGCAAGGACAGGTCCAGCGCCACCAGATCCGGACGCCAGTGGCCAACTGCCTCCACCGCATCATCCGCGCTGCGGCATTCGGCCACGACATCAAGATCCGGCTCCATCTCGATCAGCCGCTTGAAGCCCTCACGAACGATGGCGTGGTCATCGACCAGAACAATGCTGTACATCCCACTACTTTACACATTGAACCCGGCCATATGCGTGCCTGGCACCAACATTCGTGCCCGCGCATCGATACGGATCGCACATGTAACATCCGCCCATGCGCCTGAAATCATTCCGTCTGCCCAACTCCGGCCCCCTGTTGGGCGCCGGCTATCTGTTGCTGTGGCTGCTGTTGTGGCCGACGGTGCAACCGTTCTGGATGTTGCCGTACGGCTTGCGCTTCGGTGCCTTGCTGCTCACGCCGATGCGCCACTGGGGTTGGCTGCTCGGCGCTGAACTGGCCGCTACCGCCAGCATAAGCCTGGCCCAGGGTATGCCCCTGGGCTGGGTCGATTTCGCCATCGATGAATTGCCCGAGCTGCTGGTGATGGCGGGCAGCCTGTGGCTGCTGCGGCGATTCAACTTGCATGTCAGCCTGCACACGCCGCAAGACGTAACCCGACTGCTGCTTTCCGTGGTGCTCGTGGTGACAGCCACTACGGCGGTGGACGCTGCCCTGCTGGCACTTATCCATCCCAATTCGCCTGAGCTGATGCTACGTGTACTCGGTGAGGAATTGCTCAGCCACTATCTGGGCATCCTGCTGATCGTGCCGCTGATGATCATGTTGCTGCGCACCCGACTCGACCAGCGCGCGCTGACCAGCCTGATCATGGATGGTCTGCTGGTGATGCTGCCCTCGATGACGATTCTGCTGGTGCTGTCCGAACAAGCCGCCCCGCAACCGCAATTCGCCCGTGTGCTGTCACTGGCGCCCGTGCTTTTCTTCGCGTTTCGCCACGGTTGGCGAGGCGCCAGCCTGGCGATGCTCATCACCAGTCTCGGTATGACCCTGGTCGACCAGCATCTTGGCCACGCCCCATCGACCGCTGCGGCCTATCTGTTTCTAGCTGTTGCCGGCACCGGCGCCTTGATGTTGGGTTCGGCTACCGATGCCTTGCGCCGGAGCAGCGAACGGGTCGCCGAGCAGAACGTCTATCTCGGCGCGGTCAATCGTCGACTGGACCAGCTTGCGCACCAATTGCGCGATGCCGCCCGCGGCAACCTGCAGGCGGATGAAAACCAGCGCCGGCACTTGGCTGCGGAACTGCACGACGAACTGGGCCAGAACATCACTGCGATCCAGACCCATGTAAAGCTGGCCCAGGCCCGCCTGCGCCAGGCCGGCATGGAGGACATCAGCACCTCGATCAATACCATCCTGGCGCACATGCGACGTGCCCTGCACCGCTTGCTGGACGACTTGCGTCCGGCCGTGCTGGACGAGTTCGGACTGCTGCGCGCCCTCGACGAAGGCCCGATCCGTGATCTGTTGAACACTGCCGGCATGGCTTACCACACCGAACTGCATGGTGACCCACGGCTGCTGGACGACGACACACGCACCGCGATTTACCGACTCGCGCAGGAAAGCGCGACCAATGCCGTCAAGCATGCGCAAGCCAGTGAATTCAGGCTGCGGCTGCGTATCGGCGAGCGTCAAGGTATCGCGCTTGCCCTGCTCGATCTGCGTGACAACGGAACCGGCCTGCCCAGCCGACTGCCCCGCGGCGGCCGCGGCCTGCAAGGCATGCGCGACCGGGTGACCTCGCTTGGCGGCCAGTTCCGCCTCCGTCCCGAGCACGCCGGCGTGCATCTGCGGATTTTGCTGCGAAGCAACAGCAGTTCCGCGGATAACCGCCGACAGAACTAGGAATTTTTCCGATACCGAAAAAGTGAAGGGCTCGTTACGATCGATCCATCGATGTGGGGGAGCCGCCATCGCAAGATGGTGGATCAGAGTCGCCGTGGGGACGGAGGCTCTGAAACAACGGCAGGATGCCGTTTCGCCGCTACCTGGCGACCAGTGCAGGCTATCGCGAGTCAATCGCGACGCCGGCTGAAACAGGTAGGGGAGCAGCCGCGGGCGGACAGGAGTCCTCCTCGCGGCTTTTTTATGCCCACCATTCGGTGCGACGCGAGTCCCCGGCAACACATCGGCACTCAGCGCAGCGTTTTCTTCTCAGCTTTTGCGCGAATGGTGCTTCGGCCGCACATACAGCACCAGGCTGTGATCCTCGATCACATAGCCGTGCCGCGCCGCGATCTCGTGCTGCAGGCGCTCGATCTCCTCGCTGACGAACTCAATCACTTTCCCGCTGTCCACATCAATCATGTGATCGTGATGTTTGCCGCGATCGAGTTCGTAGACAGCCTGGCCACCTTCGAAATTGTGCTTGACGATGATGCCTGCCGCCTCGAACTGGGTCAGTACGCGATACACCGTCGCCAGGCCAATGTCTTCCTGGTGGGCAAGCAGTTTCTTGTAGACGTCTTCGGCGGTGAGGTGTTGCACCCCTTCCTCGTCGAAGATTTGCAGGATGCGCATGCGCGGATGGGTCACCTTGAGGCCAACCCTGCGCAGCTCTTTGGTTTCCTGTTCCATAGCACACCCTCCGCACGCGGCGTTTTCAAGCCGGTAGTGTATCATCCGACACCTTTACGATCCGGACGCAACACGCATGCAAAAGCTGATCACCCTGCTGGTTTTCGCCATGCTGGCGCTCTCCCTGGCCGGCTGCCACATCGTCTACACCCCCGACGTACAGCAAGGCAATCTGCTCGATAAGAAAGTGGTGGATCAGCTCAAGCCCGGCATGACCAAGCACCAGGTATTGGTGCTGATGGGCACGCCTTCGGTCAGCACACCGTTCGACCAGAGCCGCTGGGATTACGTGTCCACCTTTTCGCATCGTGGCAGCCCGATCAAGGTGCGTACATTCACGCTGACCTTCAACAACGACACGCTAGTGCGTACCGAAGGCGATTTCTTCGCGCAAGATGCCCAGCAGCTGGTCAAGGAGAGCAAGAAATACAACGCCGGCTACCCCGTCAACGAGACCGAGGGTGACAAGAGCAAATCTCCGAAGGACAGCAAGGACGACGGCGGCTTCGGCCAGGGTAACGACAACGGCCATTGATCACCGGTACGGGTCGGCCGGGTTAGCCGTTCCGATCTCGACTCAACGGGCGCGCCGCCGGCGCGCCTCCATCGGATCCAGCATGAGCGGCCGATAGATCTCGATTCGATCACCGTTCTGCAGGATGTGGTCGGGCGCCACCTTCCGCGCGAATACGCCGAGGTGGTGCACGTCGATCGCACCAGCCGGGAGCATTCCGGTTATTTCCGAAGCATCGATCGCCTGCTTTACCGTACTGCCTTCGGCCAACTCGACCTGGCGCAGAATCTGTTTTCCGGCAGCCGCATAAACCACCTCGACCGTGATCTTCCGCTCAGCCGTAGACACGCTCGGCCTCCCGACAGAAATCGTCGACCATGCGTCCCGCCAATCCCTGGAAGCCAAGCTTCAGCGCACTACCGCCGAGCCGCCCCGCGTAGTCGAAATCCAGCTCGAACGCGACCTTGCAGCCGGCGTCACCGAGAGCGATGAAATCCCACACGCCTTCGAGGCTGCGGAATGGACCATTGACCAGACTCATCCGCAAGCGCCTGGGCGGGTCCACCGAATTGCGTGTAGTGAAACTCTGGTGGAATCCCGCAAACTTGAGATCCAGCCGCGCCACCAGCACATCACCTTGGCGTTCAAGCACCTCGGCGCCGGCACACCAGGAGAAACGCTTTGGGTATGCTTCGACTTCATTGACTAGGTCGAACATCTGCATTGGCGAATATTTCACCAATGCACTGCGACGGATTTCGATCACGGCAACCTCTTCACATCACGCTTGATTTGGCCCGGCATGCGGCGGAATCGGCATCAGGGCAACAAGGCCCGAGTTTAACGGACATGGCCAAGGCGAAGGACAAAGACAACAAGGGCGGCGGCACCATCGCGCTCAACAAGCGCTCCCGTTTCGAGTACCACATCGACCAGCGTTTCGAGGCCGGCGTGGCCTTGCAAGGCTGGGAGCTGAAAGCGCTGCGCGCCGGCAGGATCAACTTCGGCGACAGCTACGCGGTCGTCCTGAAGAACGAGATATTCCTGATTGGTACCTCCATCCCGCCACTGATCAGCGCCTCCACCCACGTGATCGCCGAGGATCGACGCACCCGCAAACTGCTGCTGCATCGCAAGGAAATCGATCAGCTGGTCGGCGCCGTCGAGCGTAAGGGCTACACCTTGGTGCCTACGGCGATGTACTGGAAGGGCAACAAGGTCAAGGTCGAGATCGGACTTGCCCGCGGCAAGCAGGAACATGACAAGCGCGACACCGAGAAGCAGCGCGACTGGCAGATCGAAAAACAGCGCACCATGCGGTCGCACAACCGCGGCGCCTGAATCTGCACATTGGCATCGCGCAACAAAAAAGCCCTTGAAGACTTCAAGGGCTTTTTTGCTTATTGGGGGGTGGCGTCTATTGAATTGGTAGCCGTCAGCCCTTGTGGCACAACGGTTTTAAGATTCAACTATTCTGAGTTGCCCCCAAAGTTGCCCCCTCATCATATTCGCTTGACCCTTCGCCACACCGTTGATCAATGCCCATATCCATAAGACGATGTCGTGGGCTGGGTCGCGTACGGGTTCTGCCCATAGCTGGATTGGGTCTGCTGCCCATAGCTGGATTGGGTCTGCTGCCCATAGCTGGGGGTTGCGTAAGGGTTACGAGTGCCCTCCTGACCGGTGTACGGGTTTACGTTGCCTTGCGTCGAATAGTTGTCAGTTTTCGTATTGTTCGGGTCGGTCTGGTAATGGGGTTGCACATACGTGCCGTTGGCGCGGGTGTAGCCACTCACGTAATGTTGCGCCGCTGCCGAGAATGAGAGCGTCGCCAACAAGGCAAACATTGCGCCGATAACAACTTTCTTGTTCATATCAAAATCTCCGTATGGATTAGCAGGATGGCTTTGTTGCCCCTGATAGGGCCAGCAAGATAGATGCATGCATACACCGAGCCATGCTCTCAGGTCAGCCAACCCGCGCAATAAGCGTGCTGCATCTGCTCCGCGCGACAAAAATTGGGCAGAATGTGCCGTGTCCTTGCTGTACTGGCTGGTGTTACGGCGCACGACGCATGGCCTAGAGCCGGGCAACACCTTTCCAGCCGCGACGTATGACGCCGAAACTGAGATAGCAGCGCTCTACTGCGCGCGCATGGCGTAGCGCTACAGCGTGCGGCACCCCGCATCGCAAAACTTTTATGGCAGACTGCCAGCACTAGACCACGGGGAAGGACATGCGAAGGATCGGCGGATGGTGGCGGCTTTGGATCGCCATTTCTGGCTTGTGGGTTGTCCTAGCAGTAGGCATTGGCATAACCATCGTCGTCAGCGCCGAGTCGGCCGCCGATCGGATGAAATTTTCCGTGGAGCTTGCGTGTCCCGCACCTAAGGCTTGGAAGGATGTCATCACTTCGCCAGCCTTCCGACAGCTCGCACCAGCTCAGCAGGAAGAGGCTCGGCAGCAGTATTTTCATGAAGTCGTCGCCGCGCAATCAAGCAACTCCAAGGACATTGCCGAAGCGAAGGCGCAGTTCGATGCGCAGTATGGACCGCAGGCGCCTACGATTCCGCCTCCGCCCCCGGGCTACGTCCTGCAGCCCTCGCCTGCCCCCATTCGAATGCAGGAAACTGCGACCTACAAGGTCACCGCGCCCGATGGCAGCATCTACGATGTCACTGCGCCCGAAGGCGCCACGCAAGAGCAGGTGCTGGCCTACGCGCAGGCGCATTCACGCACAATTGCGCCAGAGTCGGCTTCTACCGCCGCGAATCCATGGGATGACTATGCGGCCCAAGCTAGGGCCTCGACGGCGACGAATCCCTATGACCGGTTCGACGATCATCCAGCGCCGGTGAGGCTGTCCGCGCTAAATGACCTTGATCGCTGCAATAAAGCGAAGCATCGAGACTATGCGGGAGAAGTCTCTAAGAGCCGAGCAGACGCGGCTATCGGAACTGTTGTTGGCGCAACATCTTTGCCTCTCATCCTACTAATTCTTGGATTGCTTACCGGATGGGTGGCTCGCGGCTTCCGCAGCAGCAATGCGAAGAAACAAGCCAAGCCATGAAGCTCATCCTCCCAGCGCATTCAGCAAGGCATCGCTTTTTAGCTCGGATTGAATGGCGCGATAGCCAGTCGCCGTATAGCGAAGGAATACCAATCACCATCCTCGACGGGCTCATCGCCGCTTGTGCAAGTTCACCGCTACCCTCACCCTCCCCTCCATCGCGCGTAGCACCATGACCCAGAAAAGCTTTTTTGAGCTGACCTCCTCGTCATTTCGCCTGTAAATCACTGTAATTTATTCCGGAAGTTCACCAGCAGCGATCAGCACCAGCCGGTCAATCGCACTGGAATAGTCGCCCCGCTGCGCCCCGATGATGCGGAGGGCTTTGTCACTGGGGTAATAGTCGATCCGTGGATACATGTTCCGACGCTCGCGCTGCTGCTCCAGCTTCCGGGTCTTGCGCCACACTTGCCAGTCGGCATGGTCGCTGGCGGTAAGTACAGGCAAACCTGGCTGCCACGTCACGCCTCAACGCTCCTGCTCCGCGACCGCAAGTTTGCCGTCACCCTCGCCTTTCCCTCGACCGTGCGCGGCCCAGTAGAACATCCTCCGTGCCACTTGCAACGACGCTTGCCCGGTACGCTCAGGGCTTCGCAGGGCTTGCCGTCACGCCGGCGACGGCCTCCGCACACAACGCGTTTCGAGGCGTCACGGACGGCGCACCGAGACAGATAACCGGCTGCCCACGTCGGCAATTCTCCAAAGTCACTCGCGCCCGCGTGTATGGCAGCAATAATTCCGGGATTCTTATTCGCTACTGCAAAGTCTTTCGCGCGTGTGCGGACTGGTCGCCCAATGCCAGCGTCTTCCATTGATCCTGCTAAGTTGTTCGCGTGCACGCGCCTGCGCGAAGTGTGCCGAAATTCCGGCACCACCCCGGCAGCTTTCAATATCAGTCGGTCGATCACGCTACTGAAGTCGCCGCCGACGCAAGGCTTTAAATCGACAACAATAAGCGCCAGCACTTGCTCACTGGGTTGATAGTCGATCCGCTTAACACCTTGCCGTCGCTGGCGCTGGCGCAGGCGCTTGCGGGCATTGAGCCGCTGCCCCCTCTCGTTGTTGTCCTGTGGCGTGTTCATGCGTCTATGTCGCTCATTCGCTGAAAGTCTGCACAACCGCGCCGCTGCATTGGATAGGGCATCCCGTGGCCTTTGCCGCAGTCACCCATGCCGGTTGGTGGATTGATCGTGTCCGGGGTGAAGTGCCGGCAGCCCTCGAACGTCACGGGCGGACGCGGGATGTAGGCGCCTGCCTTGCGCACGAAACACCACGGGCAACCCAGCGCACGCGGCCAGCCGTCGACCACGGGCAACACTGCCGCAATGTCGGGATGAATCCAGACCGGGCCGCAACCTTTGCACCACATTCGCGCCGTGTCACCAGCCGGCACACGTCCGGCGTGGCGGTCGTCGGTGTCACGCTGCATCAACTCAAGTGCGGCAAGCTGGCATGCGTCTAACGGTTTCAGTGCACCAGTTGCACCACGCGCACCGCCTGCACCAAGCGCACCAGAAACGGCACTTGAACCTACACCAAGCGCAGCTTCTTTTGGTGCGCGGCCATTTCCCTGCAAAGCGTTGTCTGCCAAGACTTTGAGCGATGTTTTAGGGCTTTGGTGCATTGGTGCATTCCCTAGCGATGCACCAGCGCACCAAGCACCTTCCGGGTCAGTCGTCATGACTATCCCCCTTCTTCGGCGTGGGCTTTGTTTTCCGCTTTGGCTTCGGGGTGTAGCGGCCCGCGTCTTTTGCCTTGTTCAGTGCGCGCACTACGGTCGAATGATTCACACCCAACTCGCCGCCTATCTCACGCGTGCTCAGACCCAGCCCGGCCAGCTCGATCATCTGTTCCTCGCTGGCATCGGATACCGCGCGCGTCGCCCATGTCTGGTTCCCGTCCGGCAGCGTGGTTAGCGCGGCCTCGAAGGGAGACACATCTTGCCCATACAGTGCGCGGGCTTTCTCGAAGTGAACCTCGAACCGTGCACCTTGACCGGGTTCGTAATCAGCCGGCTTGCGTAGTGCAATGACAGTGTCCAGAACGTCTTCGCGCTTAGACGTGCCACGTTGCTGGCCTCCCTTGCCGGCGTGGTGAACGAAAACCACGCTAAGACCTTGCGAGCGCATTTGTAACGCCCACTCCTGCACCGGCTGCCAGCTCTCCCCCTCGTTCTCTTTGCCGCCGCGTACAAGACAGCTCAAGTTGTCTACGATAATCACGCGGGCATTACCTAGCGCAGCGTTGACGGCTTCCCGGCCTTCCGGCTGATACAGGTTCGGCATCACGCCGTCAGCTTGTAGGTCGGGCGTGACAAACCGCAGGTATCCGTCCGCCGCCTCGCGTTCATTGCTGGCGATAACCGTGGCAACTCGGGCTTTCAGATCCGCGCCCGGCATCTCGCCATCCAGATACAACACAGGCGTTTGCGCCGTCGCCTGCCAGCCCAGGAACTCGCCACCCGATGCGAGTGCGTACGCCACACCTAGCGCCATGTGCGTTTTACCGATGCCCCGCGGTGCGTAAATCATCGCGAGTGATTGGCTGGAGAGCCAAGGTTTGAGCAGCTTGTCGCGCGGCGGAAAACTTGCGGACAGTAGCCCGGCAGCGTCAACCGCCACCACCTTACGTGGCGGCTTTTCCTCTTGGTGCGTTGGTGCATTCTTAGAATTTGCATGAATGCACCAAGCCGAGTTCGCCACACTCTCGACCATGTCTAGGTCACGGTCGGCACGTTCGTCCAGACTGCGGACGCCGGCGGGCAGTCGTTCGGCGGCGGTCGTCATACCAGCACCTCCCGCGCAGTGTCGATACGATCAATAGCGAGTGCCAGCCGATCAGCATCGGTATCGTTCAACACGAGGCCAGCGGCAAGGTCATGCGCGGCGATGCTGATAACTTTGGCCTCCCGACTTACAACGCCAAGCGCCGCACCCCATGCCGTTTGCTTGAACGCCTGTTGTGCCGCGCGTCGACCTTCGGGAGTTGTGTCGCGGATGCGTTCGGGGAATAAGTCACCAACCTGCAAGCCTACCGCCGCCAGCACATCATGAACTTGGCAACCTGCGAAGCAATGCAGCAGCAGGGTGCCGTTGTCGCCCTCGGTGATCGCCAGCGAGGCCGACTTGCCATCGTGGGCCGGACAGCGTGATCGCCAGCCCCTGCCAGTTTTGATGACGCCTTCCAGACGCGGTAACAGCAGCACGGAAGGTGATGCGGTGATGGTGGTAACGGGCATGTTCATTTGAATGCCCCCAGCACGATCAGCAGGAACAACACCCCAAAGAGAACCGTGAGGGCACATTCCCCGCATGCGTCCAGATGTTCCGCGAGGCGATGCAATCGACGCAAAACAGTGCGCGGGATCATGCCGCGCCCCGCTCTATCAGTTCACGTATTTGCTCCACCCGCCATGCAGTAATGCGGGTGCCCAGCTTGACGGGCTGCGGATAGCGCCCAGCTTTGACGCCTGCCCACCATGTCGATTTACAGACCGGATAGATGGCGGGAATAGCCGGCGAGTTGTCCGTGGCGGGTTTGCCGACAATCTGCGACAGGCGGAGATAGCCGGTCGCGGGCAACAATGTGGCTGTATGTACAAAAGCAGATATTGCGGGTTGCAAACGCACGGTATCGCTCCAAGTGCATCGCTACCGAGCGGCAGCGCATGGCTTCGGACGAAGCGATTCCAAATTATTCACATGTGGAGCGGCGCGAGTCGCATCCACTAGTGCCTACGTGTAACCGCTAGCGGTTGGACGATTCCTTACGGAACTGAGCAACCCATCGCCTGATGCCATCAACCGTTGTGTTTTCGACATTAAGAGCTGTCTTCGTCGCGAAGTTCAGAACTGCGCCTCGACTCACTCGTTGCAGTAGGGGAAGGCCATTCCAGAGAACGCGAACCTCGTCCTTGGCTAGCCGTTTGGCAGCATTGGCTTGATCCGCGCCAAAACTCTTTCTAGCTGTTGCATGGCTTGCCGCCTCGCCGAGCTTCCTAACGCTTCCAGCCAACTTGCTCTTGGTTTCGTTGTCTCGAATGCCTAAGGCAGCCATGTTTGCGTCTGCATGCATGAGCATTGTCGAAAGATGAGCTACTAGACCCTGCATGCTTTTCGCGTAAGCGATGAGTTCTACATGTGACATTGCGTCTATCTGAGCTGTTCCAGCAGATTGCATTTGAGCAATCCCGGCAAATGCCGATGTTCGGTCTTGAAATTGCTCTTGCTTCTTCAATGCATTGACGATTCGCATCGCGCTTTCATCAACTCGGGCGGCGAAAGAGACATCTTCGTCGGGTGATAGTTTTTTGACGGACACGTGCATACCTCTAACCTTCAAAAGTGCCGCACCAGCCGGGGAAGGTGCCCGGTTTTAGGGATCAGCCTAGGCGCGACGTTGGAAGTATCAGCCTGCTTTGCGCTGCATCGGTACGACGTTGCCGCCTTCCTTCAACGTGTCCAGATAATCCGCCCACGCGGCCATCATCTTGCAACGCTCGGCAAGGTGCGCGGTGCGGTTGTACGCGCGGCCGTTCGGGTCTTTCACGGCATGGGCTAGCTGGTGTTCGATGTAGTCGGGCCGGAAGTGCAGCACCTCATCCAGAACCGTGCGCGCCATCGCCCGAAAACCGTGACCGCTCATTTCGTCGGTGGCGTAACCCATGCGACGCAATGCTGACAACACAGCGTTGTTGCTCATGGGGCGTTGCGGACTGCGTGCGCTGGGGAATACATACCGCCCCTTTCCGGTCAGTGCATGCAGCTCGCGCAGGATCACCACAGCTTGCGGTGCCAACGGAACCAGATGCGGCTCGCGCATCTTCATTTTCTCGGCAGGGATATTCCATTGCGCACCGTCCAGATCGAACTCTGCCCATTCTGCTTGCCGTAGCTCACCCGGTCGCACGAATACCAGCGGTGCCAGTCGCAGCGCACACTTCGTCACCAACGAGCCGTTATAGGCATCCATCGCGCGAAGCAGGCCACCGATAGCAACCGGATCAACGATGGCGGCAAGGTGCGTTTGCTTGACTGGCGGCAACGCTCCGCGCAGGTCGGCAACCGGATTGCGTTCGGCGCGGCCGGTGGCGATGGCGTAGCGCAAGACCTGCCCACAGTTTTGCAGCACGCGATGCGCGGACTCAACTGCGCCCCGGTCAACAATGCGATTGACGGTAGCCAGCAACTCTTTGGCGGTAATGTCGGCAAGCGGTCGGCTACCCAGCCACGGGAATACATCATTCTCCAGTCGCAACATGATTCGGCTGGCGTGGAGTTCTACCCATGTTGCCGATTGCTTGGCGTGCCACTCGCGCGCCACCACTTCAAAGCTGTTCGCCGCACGATCTTCGCCGGCAGCTTTCACGGCCTTGCGTTGCTCGCCCGGATCGACGTCAGCGGCCAACAACTTGCGGGCAGCATCGCGCTTGTCGCGGGCATCGGCTAGGCCAGTGTCGGGATAGGTGCCGAGAGATAGACGTTTCTCCTTACCCCCAAACCGATACTTCAAACGCCACCACTTGCCCCCAGCTGGCGAGACTTCCAAGTACAGCCCGCCACCATCAAATAGACGCTGGGTCTTGTCGGCTGGCTTGGCCTTGCGGATGGTGACGTCGGAAAGTGTCATGGGGGCAACCCTTACAGGGATAGGTACTGTTGCCCCCGATGTTGCCCCCAGTTGCCCCCGGATTGCAATGGACTAGATCGGACAGTATCGGGCACAAAAAAGGCCGGAACCTTTGCTGTTGCTAGGGTTGCCGGCCTTCGTTGGACTGCGTTGGAGCTTGTATTGGTGGAGGTGGCGGGAGTCGAACCCGCGTCCGAAGGTGTTAAATGCCCGGATCTACATGCTTAGCTCACCGTTCGATCTCGTTCCGCGACAAGCACGATGAGCAAGGCGCACCGCGGAACCAGCCTGATTGATTTAACCTAGAACCGCCAGGCGGCAGCGTTCGGCGATCTCATGATAATGACCCTACACCGACGAGCATGAGCACAAGTGGGTTCGGGGCTTACGCCTTAAGCGGCGAGAGCGTAGTTGTCGTCGTTGGCAACTAGAAGTTTGCTGCTGGATTAACGAGGAAAGCTGCCCCCTCGACATGCACCAAGTCATCTCACTACCCCCGTCGAAGCCAGAACACCCCCGGGGAAAACGGTACGACCAGCGCAGTATATGGGGCCGCCGGCCAAAGCATCAATGGCGCTTGCTGCATTCCGGGCAAAGCGGTCGACGACAGCATCCGCAAATCAGCGCATGAAATTTCCTGCGGGCTCCCCGCTTGTTTCGCGAAGAGGCTTCGAAGCGCCGGGAGAATCGGCACACGGCAGTGTCGAGCGGGCCTTGCGCAAACATTGCTCACATCAGCTCGGAGTGTTGTTCACGCACTGACGCAACGTCTATACTTGCCGACTTATATCACCCTGTACCCGCCGTACTCGTGGGAATGATCTCGATGACTCGACTGCAATTGCTTGGCCTGGCCGCGGCCACAGCCCTTTTCGCCACCGTTGCGCACGCTGAAGGCGACAAGGCTGCCGGACGCGAACTGATCTACACCTGCGCCGGTTGCCATGGCGTACCCGGTTACACCAATGCCTACCCGCAATATCCGGTGCCGAAGATCGCCGGACAGAACGAGCAGTACATCGTCAATGCGCTGCATGGCTACCAGAGTGGCGAGCGCAAGCATCCGACCATGGGTGCACAGGCGCAGAGCTTGTCCGATACGGACATTCAGAACGTCGCCGCCTTTCTTTCCAGCCTCGCCAAGTAGTTGCCAAGGACTTTCCGCATGAAACGTGCGCTTACCCTGCTTTCGTTCGGCGCCATGCTGGCGTTCGCCTCCACCCAGTTGCTGGCCAGCGGCAACGCCGAGAACGGCAAGCAAAAAGCGGCCACCTGCTTTGCCTGCCACGGTGTCGACGGCAACGCGGTCGATCCGCAGTATCCGCGCCTCGCCGGCCAATACAACCTGTATCTGCAGCAAGTGCTGCACGAGTACAAGGACGGTCAGCGCGCGAACCCGATCATGAAGGGCATGGTGGCTACCCTGTCCGACCAGGATATCGAAGACGTTGCCACCTATTTCTCCAGCCTGCCGACCAAACTCGACACCTTGCAAGGTCATGTCGAGGGCGCTAGCAAGTAAATCTGTTCGTCCCGTCGCATGACATGCAAAGGCCCGCTCCGGCGGGCCTTTGTGCATCTGGCGTATTGCCGCTGCCTCGGTTGGCTTGACTCAGGCGATCGCGGACTTCCCTTCGTGCTTGCTGTAATACGGCTTTTCGCCACCGGCGTGATCCGTAGCATCCCGCACCGCCGTGATTTCCGGCACACGTTCGCGCAACGTCTTTTCCACGCCCTGCTTGAGTGTCACATCGACCATGCCGCAACCATGGCATCCTCCACCAAACTGCAGCAGCACAGCGCCGTCGGCATTGACCTCCAGCAAGGTGACCCGGCCGCCATGCGAAGCCAGTTTCGGATTCACCTCCGCCTCGAGCACATAGCGCACCCGCTCGACCAATCCCGCCTCGTTGCCCGGCACATCGCCCTTGATCTTCGGCGCGCGGATATTGAGCTGGCCGCCGGTGGCATTGGGTTCGAAATCGATGGTTGCATCATCCAGCCAGCTGGCGCTGTCACCGTCGATGTGAAAGTTGAAGCCGGCACATTCGATCGTCCATTCCCCGCCGGCAAGATCGACTGGTTCGCAGAACTCCAGCTCGCAGTTGGCTGCCGGCGTACCGGGCGCCGTCACCCGCAAGCGAATGCTCAATCCATCGATGCCTTGTTGTGAGAGAAGCCGCAGAAAGTGCTGCTGCGCGCGTTCGGAAATATCGATCATGACCGCTCCGGTACCGCCTACTGTGGTGCCGGCGAACTTCGCCGGTGAATCAGCACCATTTTAGTACTGTTTTGGCGTCGGTTGTGCGCTTTGACATTCGCGCAGACAACTCCGACCCTTCACATCCCAGACTTTCAGCTCACACGGAAATCCACATGAACGCCAACGATCTGGCCGCCGAACACTGCCAACCGCGTAAAGGCAAGGAGCAGGCGCTAGACGCCACACAGGTAGCCGAACTGCTGCGGCAACTGCCGGGCTGGCGGCTGCGCGACGATGGCATGGCCATCGTCAAGGACTTCAAGTTCGCCGACTTCCACCACACCCTGGGCTTCATCAACGCGGTGGGCTTCATGGCCAACCGCGAGGATCATCATCCGGATCTCGAAGCCGGCTACGGCCATTGCCAGGTGCTGTGGTCGACCCATGACGTGGGTGGCCTGTCACTGAACGACTTCATTTGTGCTGCACGGACCGAGGCCTTGCTGGCGCGCTGATCAGAAGTCCGTGCGCGACTTTTCCTTCATCCACAACAACCGTTTTCCTTTCACCGCCAGCACGTCGAGGAAACCTTTCAAGTCATCCGGCAACGGCGCGGAAAAACTGTAAGAACGCCCATCCAGATCGAAGCTCATGTGCGAGGCATGCAGGAACAGCCGGTTCAAGCCCATGTCTCGGAAGCGCTTGTTCATCTCGCGATCGCCATATTTCGGATCGCCGGCCAATGGATGGCCAATGTGCGCGGCATGAACGCGGATCTGATGGGTACGACCGGTGCCCAGCGTGGCCAGCATCAGGCGGGCGCTGGGGTACTGCTCCATTTCACGGAAAAAAGTGAGTGACGGCTTGCCGTTGTCGGCTACCCGCACCATCCGTTCGCCGCCCTGCAACACGGATTTCAGCAATGGCGCATTGACATCGAACTTGGCCTTGGACGGGTGACCGAGCATCAGGCATAGATACTGTTTGGTCACTTCTCCGGCACGAATAGCCGCCTGCAGGCCGGTCAGTCCGGCCCGCGTCCGGGCAAACACCAGCACGCCACTGGTATCGCGATCGAGCCGGTGCACCAGTTCCAGGTGTTCCTGTGGCCGAGCCGCGCGCAGCAGCTCGATCGCGCCGTGACTGACCCCGCTGCCGCCGTGGCTGGCCACGCCGGAAGGCTTGTCGATGACCAGAAAGTGCTTGTCTTCAAAAATGATGGCATCGGCCACCGAAGCCACCAGACCACCGGCCGGGGCGTTGCCCTCGGGCCGTTCAGCTACCCGCACAGGAGGTATGCGCAGCGTATCACCGTCTGCGAGACGGGTATCCGGCTTAGCCCGCTTGCCGTTGACACGTACCTGACCGGTGCGCAAAAGCCGGTAAATCATGCTCTTGGGCACACCTTTGAGCAGGGTCACCAGCGCATTGTCGATGCGCTGACCATCTCGCTCGGGGCCGATCGCGACTTGACGTACACCGTGAGGTGCGTCATGGGAAGTTGCCGTCTGCATTGAAAAAAACCTGCTGAAATAGGATACTCGGCGGGCGCTACATTCTGCCCATCGATGTCTGGATCGGGTCGAGTGCCTGCCCGTAACGTCGGCGAGGATTGCGCCGGTTGCCTTGGCGGCCGGTCGCGGCTCCCTTTCATCGTAACGGTTTGGGCTGCCGTTTGTCCGATGCCATGAGGTATCGGAGGCGGCAAGCGTAGTTGACCGAATCATCCCGACACCGGAAACGGTGCCGTTTTTTTGCCGCTTAACCGCAGCGGCGCGATCCCCGGCAGGCCGCCATTGAGGCGCCACCGCGGCACGCGACGCGCGGCCAAGCCGAGGATTACCACCATGAAACGTATGTTGATCAACGCGACTCAGCGTGAAGAGTTGCGCGTGGCCATTGTCGACGGCCAGAACCTTTACGACCTGGACATCGAAATCCCTTCGCGGGAACAGAAAAAGTCCAATATTTACAAGGGTCGAATCACCCGAGTTGAGGCTTCACTTGAAGCCTGCTTCGTCGAGTACGGAGCCGAACGCCATGGCTTCCTGCCTCTGAAGGAAATTTCCCGCGAGTACTTCACGCAGGGCTTGGACCCCCACAAGTCCAACATCCGCGAACTGATCAAGGAAGGTCAGGAAGTGGTCGTTCAGGTGGAAAAGGAGGAGCGCGGCAATAAGGGCGCTGCCCTGACCACGTTCATCAGTCTGGCCGGCCGCTACATGGTGCTGATGCCGAACAACCCAAAGGCCGGCGGTGTCTCGCGCCGGATCGAGGGCGAGGACCGGCAGGCACTGAAGGAAGCGCTGGAACACGTCACCGTGCCCGACGACGTCGGCCTGATCGTGCGCACCGCCGGTCTCGGCCGCGACGCCGAAGAGCTGCAGTGGGATCTCGATTATCTGCTGCAGCTGTGGAAGTCGATTTCCGAAGCCGCCAACAAGCAGCGAGCGCCGTTCCTGATCTATCAGGAATCGAAACTGTTCATCCGTGCACTGCGCGACTACCTGCGCAGCGACATCGGCGAGATCCTGATCGACGAGGAATCGCTGTACAACGATGCACGCGACTTCATGCAGCAGGTGATGCCGAACGCACTGCGCAAGCTCAAGTTGTACAGGGACGACACTCCGCTGTTCACCCGCTACCAGATCGAGACGCAGATCGAGAGCGCGTTCGATCGCCAGGTGCGCCTGCCCTCGGGCGGCTCGATCGTGATCGACCAGACCGAAGCGCTGACCGCGATCGACATCAACTCCTCCAAGGCCACCAAGGGCAGCGACATCGAGGAGACCGCGTTCAACACCAATTGCGAAGCCGCGGTGGAAATCGCCCGTCAGGCACGCATCCGCGACGCCGGCGGCCTGATCGTGATCGACTTCATCGACATGGACAGCCCCAAGCACCAGCGCGAAGTGGAAGATCGCCTGAAGGAAGCATTGAAGCAGGACCGCGCCCGCGTGCAGATCGGACGCATCTCGCGCTTCGGCCTGCTCGAGATGTCGCGCCAGCGCCTGCGCCCCAGTCTCGGCGAAGCGACCCAGATCGTCTGCCCGCGTTGCGAAGGCCACGGCCACATTCGCGGTGTGGAATCGTTGTCGCTGTCGACCCTGCGTCTGATCGAAGAGCACGCGATGAAGGACAACACCGGCCAAGTGCTGGTGCAGGCGCCGTCCAGCGTAGTCAATTTCCTGCTCAACGAGAAGCGCGCCAGCGTGGTCGAGATCGAGCTGCGCCACAAAGTGCACGTGATGATCGTCGCCGACGAGAAGCTGGAAACCCCGCATATCGAGATCCAGCGCATCCGTGAAGCCGACATGGGCGAGCACAGCAAGCCCAGCTACGAGCGGCTGACCACGGTGGAAACCGCCGAGCTGCCGAAGATGGGTCAGGCGCTTGGCAGCAGCGAACAGCCCGCGGTGAGCGGCATCGTGCCGTCCAGCCCTGCTCCACTGCGCGAAGAAGTTGCCGCAGCGGTTGCGGTTGCTGCACCGGCTGCACGTCGCCAGCAGCCCGCAGCGGCGACCACCACTCGCACCGCACCGACCGGGGGCGTCATCTCGCGCCTGCTTGGCTGGTTCCGCAGTGCCGAAGCCGCAACTCCGGCACCGGCGCAGAAACGTACCGATGACAGCAACCGCGACAACAGCAACCGCAATCGTCGTGACGGTCGTGACGAACGCGGCACCCGTACCGGCAGCGGCAGTACCTCTAACGCATCTTCGTCGCGCCCGCCACGACGCGAGCCAGTGCAGCAGAATCCATCGAAAGCCGGGGCGCAGCAGCAAGCCAGGAACAATCGCCAGCGCGGCAATAGCGAGGCGCAGCCGCGCCAGCAGCAGGCCCAGGCACAGACTGCAAGAGCGGAACGTCAGCCGAAGCCCGTCGCGACGGAAAACAACCAGGCACGGACCGAGCGCAAACCCAACCCGCCACAGCCGAAGGCAGAACGGCAGCCGCGCCCCGTCGCCAGCGAACGTCCGCTCGCCGCACCGCTGGACGAAGCGGCCAAGGAAGCCGAGCTGCTCACACCGCTGGCCGAATCGACGGCACCGGAATCCGCGGACGAGGCGCTCGATGCGGATGGCAGTCAGTCGCGCCGTCGCCGCGGTCGTCGCGGCGGCCGTCGCCGCCGCCGCCATGACGAAGCCACCCCGAGTGGAACCGTGGTCGATACCGCTCAGGCACGTGCACTCGATGATGAAGACCGTGACGAAGCCGCCGGCGCCGTTACGGCAGCCAAGCTGGCTACCGGCAGCGAACCGTTGCGTGAGTCATTTGCCATCGGCACGGCAGCTGCGACCGTAGTCGGCGCGACGGATAACGTTACTCAGGCACCGGCAGCCGAGCTTCGCCATCCGGTTACCCCTCAGCCTGCCGAAAAGGCCGCAGCGGCGACTTTCGCGGACAACCAGCCGACACCCACTGCCGTTCCGATCGCCGCTACCGTCAGTGCTGCAGCGCCCACTGTGACGACCTTCAATCTGCCCACGCTTCCGCCGATTCCCGATCAGGCGAAATCAGCAGTGGCGACCGCCGATGAAGGGCACGACATCGTCAAGATCACTGCTGTGGGGGCAACAGCCCCCACTCCGATCAGCAGCATGCCGCAGATCGTATCCGCGGCTGTCGTCAGTCATGACGATGCCGAAGCAAAAGCAGACGCTATCGCCCCTGCACCTGTGGTCGGCATGCCTGTCACAACGCCGGAAGTCGTGCCGATCAATCTGGCCGCCCCCGCTCGCGACATCGGCCAGGCATCCGATGCCCGACCAGAAGCGCGGCCGACTCCGGCAACTGCAGCCCCAGCGGCTCCGGCTCCAGTCATCGAGCAGCCCAGCAAATCGGCCGACATCGCGCCGCCGGCCACGCTGGTCGGCATGCCTGAAAAGCCGACCAGCACCAGCCCAATCGCCTCGCTGCCGCTGCCGAAACAAGGCGACCTCCTGGCCCAGCCAGTCCACCCGGTAGAACCGGCTGCGCCGAGCCCGGCTGTGCCGAGCCATGAAGAAAGCAAGCCGATGACGGCTTCGCCCGATGACGAGAATGGCGAACACAAGAATGGTTCCCGCGATTGAGTCATCGCTTCGCTTCTCAAGCTAAAAAAACCGGACGCAAGTCCGGTTTTTTTTTAGCCGCTACTCATCAAGCAACCGGGGATACCGTCAGTTGCCCACGTGGTGGTTCGGCGTATCGATCAGCCCATGCACCGTCATCAAGTGAGCCAGGCTGAGCACATGGTCCACATGCAGCTTTTCCATCAGTCGCTGTTTGTAGGTGGATACGGTTTTCGGGCTCAGGTTGAGTTGTTCGCCGATGATCGTCAGTGGCTTGCCGCGCACCAGCATCATCGCCACCTCCAGCTCACGGCTGGACAATACGTCGAACGGCGAGGTACTCCCGTCGAGCGTGGCCAATGCCAGCTGCTGCGCAACCGCCGGAGCAAGGTAACGTCGACCACCCGCCACCTGCCGCACAGCTGATATCAATTCGTCGGCGCTGCAGCCCTTGGTCAGGTAGCCCAGCGCACCGGCATCAAGCAGGCGCTTGGGAAAGCGTGCATCGTCGACCACTGTCACGACGACGATATGCGTGGATAGCTTCGAGCGGCATACGCGCTCAGTGAGTTCGATACCGCTCATGCCGGGCATGTGCACATCGACCAGTGCAACGTGAGGTGCCAGCGCGCGAATCAGGCGCAAGCCTTCCTCGGCAGTGCCTGCTTCACCACTGATATGGATATCCGGCTGCTGCTGCAAAATCATCCGAAAGCCGGTGCGAACCAGCTCGTGATCATCCACCAGGACAACATTGATCACTTCACGCCCTCCTTGGTTGGGCTTCCTGAAATTAGGCTGCGCAGCAGCCTATTGCAAGCAGTTCGCGGCCCGCGTGCACCCGGCAACATGGTGCGTCGCCGTACGACCTTGTCCGCTGACGGCACCTGCCATCTGCCGCGGGCGGAAACAGTTCCCGGAAAAACTCAAGCTGCCATCGTGCTGGCCACGCGTGCATCATCATCCGCGTAACGCGCCAGCATGATCGTGGAACTTGGGCCCGGCATTTTCACACACACGCGGTGCCCCAACCGGTGATATTCATCGCGCGCCATTTCCTTGGCCAGGCTGATCGCTGGTCCCAATTGCAAATCGCGGAACAACACGGTCTGGCAGCGATACACGTGCCAGCTGCCTGCAGCCGATTGCTTGAGCGAAATCGTCACCACGCCAACTCCCCATTCAGCGGCAAAAATCGCAACGGTCCGACGGACAAATAACCGCCGTAAGCTCCGCGAATGAGGCGCAATGTGCCATGCGGAAGACCGCTGTTATGTCGGCCAGCGCCTACAACCCATGTGCGGGAATCACGGCGAACGCCCCGCCTCGCCGTTACCGGGTTCGGGTCGACCCTATTGCCCCATGCGTTGACGGACGCTTGCCCGGACAGAGTCGCCGTACCCACAAAAAAACCGCCGGAAGGCGGTTTCTTTGTTTCATCGAGCCCAGTGATATTCACTGGAACCCTGTAATGGTGCCCAAGAGGGGACTCGAACCCCTACGACTTACGTCGCTACCACCTCAAGGTAGTGCGTCTACCAGTTCCGCCACCTGGGCAGGTGTGTTGCTCAGTGCTTGGCCGGCGGCTCCGTGGCTGCCGGCACCTCGCCCTGACTCTTGGTCGGGGCGGGGGTTGCCGCCGGCGGTGCAGCAGCCGGTACGGCGTTGTTGGTTGCAGCAGGGACGGCCGAGGGCACTTCCGAGCCGGCCGGTGCAGCAGGTGCTGTCTTCACGGCGGCCGGCTTGTTGGCAAGTGCACCCATGACGCCCAGATCGGTGGCATTGCTGCGCGGTGCGCCGTTGCTGTGCAGGTACACGCCCATGCCGAGGCTGAGCAGGAAGAACAGCCCGGCGAGAATGCCGGTGGCACGGGTCAGGAACGTGGACGAGCCACGCGCACCGAAGACCGTGGCCGACGCGCCGCCACCGAAACCGGAGCCGGCCTCGGCGCCTGCGCCGTTCTGCAGCAGGATCAGCACGATCATCGCCGCAGCGATCAGAATGTAAAACACGCTGAAAATGACGAACATAAGATTTCTATTGAGCCTGTAGCGCCTGATGCGCCGCGGCGCAGATTCCAAGGAAATCGGATGCGGTTAAAGAAGCACCGCCGATCAGTCCACCATCCACGTCCGCCTGCGCGAATAATTCCGCGGCATTGGCCGCCTTGACGCTGCCGCCGTAAAGCAGTCGGGTCAGACGGGCAATCATAACATCTTCCTTTTCCAGTTGGCTACGAATGAAGGCGTGTGCTTGCTGCACCTGCTCCGGGCTGGCGGTGTGGCCGGTGCCGATCGCCCAGACCGGTTCATAGGCGATCACGGCCGTATCGAAGCTGGCGATGCCGTTATGCGCCAACACAGCCCGCAGCTGGCGCGCGATGACCGCCTCGGTCTCGCCGGCTTCGCGCTGTTCCAGCGTCTCCCCTACACACAGGATCGGCGTGAGCCCACCCGCACGTGCCGCGGCAAACTTGCGCGCAACCAGTGCGTCGTCCTCGGCGTGATACTGGCGGCGCTCGGAATGACCCACCAGTACCCATTGCGCGCCGACATCCGACAACATGGCAGCGGACACTTCGCCGGTATAGGCGCCCTGCCCTTCATGTTCGCTGACGTCCTGCGCACCCACGCCAAGTCCGGAGCTGGCGTGCTGCCAGGCCAGCTCAGCCAGATACGGGAACGGCGGAAACACCGCCACATCAATGGAATCTGGCTTGCCAGCGACGACGTCGTTCACCAGCGCCGTGGCCATCGAACGGCTCCCATGCATTTTCCAGTTGCCGGCGACAAATTTCTTGCGCATGGTCTGCTTCCGTTGCAATCAAACCGCAAGCTTACCGAGGGGTCGGAATATCAGCAAACCCGTCGAACGACTGGCGCCTGCCTGGTCGCCGGTCAAGAATGGCCCTTCATCAAAGGAATAGCCCATGTCGCCCAGCCGTCCCCTCAGCCTGATCACAGGCGCCTCTGCCGGCATCGGTACCGCGTTCGCCCGACAACTGGCCATGCTCGGTCACGATCTGGTACTCACAGCGAGAAGGGTCGACCGACTGGAAGCCCTCGCCGCTGAACTGCGCGAGAAACATGGCATCTCCGTCACCGTACTGCCTAACGACCTCGCCAACCCAGGCGCACCGCGAGCTCTTTGCGATGCACTGCAGCAACACGACCTACACGTGGACTGGCTGATCAACAACGCCGGTTACGGAGTGCCCGGTTCGTTCCTGGCGAACGACTGGGAAACCCATGCGGACTTCCTGCAGGTGCTGCTGACTGCCCCCACCGAACTGGCTTGGCGGCTGCTGCCTGGCATGCGCAAACGCGGCTACGGCCGCGTCATCAATGTGGCCTCGCTGGCTGGACATGTTCCCGGCCCCGCGGGACATACCTTGTACGCAGCGTCCAAGGCGTATCTGATCAAGTTTTCGCAGTCGTTGTCGCTGGAGAATCACGAAGCTGGAGTGAACGTCTGCGCACTCTGTCCCGGTTTCACCTGGTCGGAGTTTCACGACGTCACCGGTACTCGCGACAAGATGAATAAGATGCCGGGCTTCATGTGGCTCAGTGCGGAAGAAGTGGTGCGTCTGGGCATCGATGCGGTTGAACGCGGCCAGGCCGTATATATTCCCGGCCGCGTCAATCGGGCCATCAAGATCATCGTCCAGCTGATGCCGGACCGACTGGCGATGTGGTTATCGGCACGGGAATCGAAGCGCTATCGGAATGCGGATGAATAGGTCTTCGATCCGATAGCGCCCGGGCTCAGATCAGCTTGATCTCGCGCAGTCGCTGCAGCAGGTATTCGTGCGAGCTGATCGAGGTGTCGTAACGGCGTGGGTTGTCCGGCGTGATGCACGAGTCCAGCGGATCGAGCATCACATTCGGATTCGGGTGCAGGAAGAAGGGTACCGAGTAGCGCGGCTTGCGCGCGTTCTCGTTCTGCGGATTGACCACCCGGTGCGTGGTTGACGGATACACATGGTTGCTCAGCCGCTGCAGCATGTCGCCGATGTTCACCACGATTGCATCGCCCTCGGTGGTGATGGGCAACCACTCACCGTCGCTCAGCACTTCCAGCCCCTCGGCGCTGGCGCCGACCAGCAAGGTGATGAAATTGATGTCCTCGTGCGCGCCCGCGCGTACGTTCGGAACGTCATCCTGCGTAATCGGCGGGTAGTGAATCGGACGCAGGATCGAATTACCGACGTCGGTCTTGTCCTCGAAGAAATTTTCCGGTTGATCGATATGCAAGGCCAGTGCACGCAACACGCGCGTGCCGAGCTGATCCAGCGCTTCGTACAGGCCGTAGCCGTATGGCTTGAAGCCCGGCACTTCGCTCGGCCATAGATTCGGCGGCATCACGTCGGCGAACTTCGAGTCACGCGGGATTTCCCGGCCGATATGCCAGAACTCCTTCAGGTCGGCGTACTGGCTGTCCTTGGCGGTCTCCACTTTGAACGGCGTGTACCCACGTGCACCACCGCTGCCGGCGATGTGGTACTTCATCTTGGTCTCGGTCGGCAGCGCGAAGAAGCGCTGGAACACATCGTAGGAGCCGTCGATCAGTTCGCGCGCGATGCCATGGCCGCTGATGCAGCAGAAACCGAATTCACGGTAGGCCGCGCCAAGCTCGGCGACGAACGCGTCGCGGTCGGTGTCGTAACGACGGATGTCGAGGGTGGGAACGTTCTTCATGGCCGTAGTCCACTGTTTGGCGTGCGGTCGGTCATCCGCCACCGCAAGGGCGGGGCACGTCGGGCCTATCCATGGCGACCCAATGTCACTACAGGTTCACGAGCGTTCGGCTGCGGATTTTACAATCCCCGCAAGCTTTTCCGCCAACTGTTGCACTTCCGCCGCATCGGCGCCCTCGATAGTCACGCGCACCAGCGGCTCGGTGCCCGACGCACGCAACACCACCCGGCCGCGGCCGTGCAGGGTTTGCTCCACCTCGGCCAGCGCCGTCAGCACCTCATCGCTGGCCAGCGCCTCGCGTGCACCGATGGCGCGCACGTTCAACATCACCTGCGGCAACTTCTGCAGCCCCTGGCGGGCCGTGGCCAGATCCTGACCGGACAGTACCAATACCTCCAGCACCGCCAGTGCGGCGACGATGCCATCGCCAGTGGTCGCCCGATCCAGGCACAGGATGTGGCCTGAGGTCTCGCCACCGAGCATGCCGCCGTGCTCTTTCAGCTGCTGCATCACGTAACGATCGCCTACGTTGGCGCGGATCAGCGGCACATCGAATTGCGCCAATGCCTGCTGCAGTCCGTAGTTGCTCATCAGCGTGCCCACCACCGGCCCCTTCAGCGCACCTCGTGCATGCAGGTGGCGCGCCAGCATGTAGAGGATGTCGTCGCCGTCGGCCAGCACGCCGTAGCGGTCGACCAACATCACCCGGTCGCCATCGCCGTCGAATGCAATACCCATATCGGCGCCATGCTCCAGCACCGCCTGTTGCAGCGCCTGCGGATGGGTCGAGCCGACTCCGCGGTTGATATTGAAACCATCCGGCTTGTTGCCGATCGCCACCACCTCGGCACCCAGCTCGGCGAATACCTTGGGAGCGACCTGATAGGTCGCGCCATGCGCGCAGTCCACTACGACCTTGAGGCCACGCAGGCTGAAATCCTCTGCGACTGTGGCCTTGCAGAATTCGGCATAACGCGCCACCGCATCATCCACGCGCACCGCCTTGCCTAGCCGTTCGGACGCCACCGTGACGAAGTCGGCTTCGAGTTCCTGCTCGATCGCCAGCTCGACTGCGTCGGACAGCTTCTCGCCGTTGGCGGAGAAGAACTTGATGCCATTGTCGTGATGCGGATTGTGCGAGGCGCTGATCACGATGCCGGCCTGCGCGCGCATCGAATGGGTCAAGAACGCCACCGCGGGCGTCGGCATCGGGCCGAGCAGCCCCACGTCGGCACCGGCCGCCACCAGGCCGGCTTCCAGCGCCGCCTCGAACATGTAGCCGGAAATGCGGGTGTCCTTGCCGATCAGCACGGTGGGCCGGCCGTCGCCTTCGCGCGCCAGCACGCTGCCGGCGGCGCGGCCCAGCCGCAACATGAAATCCGCGCTGATCGGCCACTGCCCGACCAGTCCGCGGATGCCGTCCGTACCGAAATATTTGCGCTGATTCATCGTGTTTTGTCGCTCTGGAAAATTCCGGTATGCCAGCATTGAAGCCGGATGCTACGCCGTCCGCGGCAAACCGCTCAATCGTCGTCAGGCCAGCGCGGAGCGGCCGGCTTCTGCTTCTCATCGCGCCGTGGCACCAAGTCAGCCGCATGCACCGCTTGCCACACCGCCAGCGCATCCACGGTGGCAGCCACGTCGTGCACGCGCACCATACGTGCGCCGCGCTGAACGGCGATCATCGCCGCGGCGACGGAGCCGGCCGCGCGATCGAGCGGCGCGGCCTTGCCGGTCAGCGTGCCGATCATCGACTTGCGCGACAACCCCGTATACACGCCACTGCCCAGATTGCTGAAGCGTTCCAGGGCGCACAGCAGGGCCAGGTTGTGTTCCAGCGTCTTGCCGAAACCGAAACCGACGTCGACCAGCACCTTGCGCCGGTCGATTCCGGCCAGTTCGCAGGCGAACAGCCGATCGGTGAGAAAACGGTGCACTTCGCCGACCACATCGTCGTAATGCGGATCGGCCTGCATGCTGCGCGGCTCGCCCTGCATGTGCATCAGGCATATCGGCACACCCAGTTCGGCAACCGTCTCCATCGCGCCCTCGCGGCGCAAGGCGTACACGTCGTTGACCATGCCGGCGCCGGCTGCCACCGCGGCGCGCATCACTTCCGGCTTGGAAGTATCGATCGCGATCGGCAGCGTGGTGCGCGCGATCAGCTGCTCGATCACCGGCAGCACCCGGCGCAGCTCTTCCTTCACCGGCACCTCGGCCGCGCCAGGGCGGGTCGATTCACCGCCGATATCGAGCATGTCGGCGCCCTCCTCCGCCATGCGCAGGCCATGCGCCACGGCCGCTTCCACGCCGGCATGCGCACCGCCATCGGAGAACGAGTCGGGCGTGACGTTGAGAATCCCGACCACCCGCGCACGATCCAGCCGCAGCGGACGCCCGGCACAATCCAGTACCGTGGCAAACAGATCGTTCGACATGCTGATTTCCTCGCTGGTGATTACCTCGCCGGTGATTGCTTCACTAGGATCTGGCAACCGGTGGTGGACTCAAGCCCCGATCTGGCCGCCCAGCTCGCCCATGAAGCGGCGGTAATGACGCAGCTCGGCGATGGAATCGCGGATGTCCGACAGCGCCGTATGTGCCGACTCCTTGCCGACACTCCTGGCGATTTCCGGCGCCCAGCGACGAGCCAGCTCCTTTATGGTGGATACGTCCAGGTTGCGGTAGTGGAAGTAGCGTTCCAGCCGCGGCATCTGCCGGTGCATGAAACGCCGGTCCTGGCAGATCGAATTGCCGCACATCGGCGACTTGCCGGGCGGCACCCACTCGCGCAGAAAATCGACCGTGGCCTGTTCGGCCATCGCATGGTCGGTTTCCGAAATCAACACCTGCCGCCACAAGCCCGACTTGTGATGCTGGTTGGTATTCCAGCTGTCCATCGACTCCAACCGGTCGATCTCGTGACGTATCGCGAATACCGGGCCATCGGCCAGCACGTTCAGTTCCTTGTCGGTGACCACCGTGGCGATCTCCAGGATCGAGTCGTTGTCGGTGTCGAGGCCGGTCATCTCCAGATCGATCCAGATCAGGTTGTCTTCGTGGGCTTGGCTCATGAGCTCTCCTTGTGGCGGGAGTTTATCAGTCTTGCCGGCCGTACTTTTGGGCCTGCGATGATTCAAGAGCCTGTCCTCGTGACTCGGATGGCCCGCGTTGCCTTCCCTTGGCTGCCAGGTGGTGTTGCGTAGCGAAGCGCCTGACTGGCTGTCAGGTCAAGCTGCGCGGCGCCGCTTGGCAGCCAAGGGAGGGCAACCCAATGGGCAGGGTCTGTTTGCCCGCAAGGCGGCGTCATCATTCGGTCGTGTATCGACATACACTTCCTCACTCTTCCTTGCCTTGCGAGCAAACAGCTCCCTGCGCGGGCCACCCGAGCCACGAGGACAGGCTCCACATGCAGACCTTCTTCTGGCACGACTACGAGACCTCCGGTTCCGACTCGCGGCGTGACCGGCCGCTGCAGTTCGCCGGCATCCGCACCACCCTGGAGCTGGAGATCGTCGGCGAACCGATGATGTTCTACGGCAAGCCGTCGCTGGAGATGCCGCCGCATCCCGATGCCTGCATGATCACCGGTATCACCCCGCAACAGGCCGAACGCGAGGGTGTCAACGAAGCCGAATTCGCTGCCCGCGTGCACGAGCAATTGGCCGCGCCGGGCACCTGCGGGGTCGGCTACAACTCGCTGCGTTTCGACGACGAATTCACCCGGCAGATGCTGTACCGCAACTTCTATGAACCATATGGCCGCGAGTGGGAGAACGGCAATTCGCGCTGGGACCTGATCGATCTGGTGCGCCTGTGCCAGGCGTTGCGGCCGGAGGGCATCGTCTGGCCCACCCGCGAAGACGGCTCGCCCAGCTTCAAGCTGGAACATCTGGCCAGCGCCAACCAGCTCAAGCAGGAGCGGGCTCACGACGCCCTTTCCGACGTCTACGCGCTGATCGACCTTGCCCGGCTGATCCGCGTGCGCCAGCCGCGGCTGTGGGACTGGTATTACGGGCTGCGACGCAAGCAGAAGGTCTTCGAGCTGCTCGACGTGGTGAACATGACGCCGGTGGTACACGTGTCCTCGCGCTATCCGGCCAACCGCCATTGCCTCGCCGTCATCGCGCCGCTGGCGCCGCACCCGAGTCGTGCCGGCGAAGTGATCGTGTACGACCTGGCCACCGATCCGACCGAGTGGCTGGCGCTGGACGAGGACGAGATCGCCGACCGCATCTTCACCGCCCGCGCCGATCTACCCGAAGGCATCGAACGCATCCCGTTGCGCACCGTGCGTGCGAACCATGCACCGGCGCTGGCGCCGTTGTCGGTACTGCAAGGTGTGGATCGGCAGCGCCTGCAACTCGACCTCGATCGTTGTGTGGCGCACCGCGACGTGCTGCGGGCCGTCGACGGGCTGGCCGAAAAACTGCGGCGGGTGTTCCAGCGCGCCGCCGAACTGCCGCCGCCGGAAGATCCCGAACTGGCACTCTACGGCGGCGGTTTCCTGCCCGATGCCGACAAACGGCTGCTCGCCCAGGTTCGCGCCACGCCACCGGCGCAACTGGGCGAACGCGCGTTTCCGTTCCGCGATGCACGCTACCCGGAGCTGCTGTTCCGCTACCGCGCGCGCAACTGGCCGCAGACGCTGGACGCCGAAGAACGCGTGCGCTGGGACAACTTCCGCCGGGCGCGACTGAGCCGGCATACAGCCTTGACCGGCCTCACCCTCGACGACTACTTCACCCGTCTACGCGAACTGCGCAACGATCCGGCAGCACAGGACAGACTGACCCTGCTCGATCAGTTGCAGGCCTGGGGCGAGCGGCTCGCCGCCAGCATCGACTGAACCACCCTCACTTCCAATCCATCGACCCGCCATGCCCCAGAGCTATTTCACTCCAGCCACCTTCCGCTTCCTCCGCGCGCTCGATCGCAACAACAGCCGCGACTGGTTCCATGCGCACAAGGACGATTACGAGCGCCATGTGCGCGAGCCGTTCCTGCAGCTGATCACCGACTTGCAGGCACCGCTGGCGAAGATCAGCCCGCATTACCGCGCCGACCCGCGCAAGAACGGCGGCTCGCTGTTCCGCATCTTTCGCGACACGCGCTTTTCCAACAACAAGCTGCCGTACAAGCCGTGGCAGGGCTCGCGCTTCTTCCACGAACGCCGTCACGAGATCCCTGCACCGTCGTTCTACATGCACATACAGCCCGGCGACTGCTTTGCCGGCGGCGGCATGTGGCATCCCGAACCGGACGCGCTTAAGCGCATCCGCAATTTCCTCGCCGATAATCCGGCCGCCTGGAAACGCGCCACGCAAAGCAAGGCCTTCCGCGAGCACCTGACGTTCTGGGGTGAATCTCTGAGCCGGCCGCCGCGCGGCTTCGACCCCGCGCACGAGCTGATCGAGGATCTCAAGCGCAAGGATTTCGCCGTAGGCGAAAACTTCGACGAAGCGCTGGCTTGCTCCGACGAACTGCTGCCGTGGACGGTGGCGACATTCAAGCGCGTCGCGCCGCTGATCGATTATCTGTGCGCGGCGCAGGAGCTGGAGTTCTAGCCGAAGACCGATGGATCTTGTAGGAGCCCGCTCGCGGGCGATGCTGTTGCTCTGAGTCTCTCCAAACCATCAGAACAAGAGCATCGCCCGCCAGCGGGCTCCTACGGGCGCGGACGACGAAGCAGCGCGAAAGCGACCGCCATTCCGATAAGCGCGGTAAACGCCACGTAGTGGGCCGGCGCCAGCGCGCCGTACCGTTTCACCAGCATGCCGATCAACGGCGGCGTGAGACCGCCGAACAAGGCGTAGGCGATGTTGTACGAGAACGACAGGCCGGAGAAACGCACCGCCGGCGGAAACGCGACCACCATCAGCGCCGGCACCACGCCGACCACGCCGACCGCAAAACCCGCCAACCCATACAGCCCAATGAAATGTGCCGCGCCGGCCTGCAGGTCGAGATACAGCGCGTAGCTGCATGCCAGCAATCCCAGCGCACCGAACAACAGCGCACGCGCGTAGCCGATGCGATCGGCCAGCCAGCCGTAAAACAGGCAGCCCAGCGCCAGCGCAAAGGAGGCCACGTTGTTGCCGAGGAAGGCGCGTGCCGGCTCGATGTGGAACACCGACTGCACCAGCGACGGTGTCATCAGGATCATCACCACGATCGCTGCAGTGAGCATCCACGTCACCAGCATCGACAGAAGCACGCTTGGAAGGTGACGTTCGAACACCTGCTGCAATGGCAACCCGCTGGCCAGCTCTCGGCGCGCATGCATCTCCTCGAATACCGGTGTCTCGCTCAGCCAGCGGCGCAGCCACACCGCGAAGAAACCGAACACGCCGCCGATCAGGAACGGCAGCCGCCAGCCGTAATCGAGCACCGCAGCAGGAGCCAGTTCGCGCTGGATCGCTGCCGCCACCAATGAGCCGATCAGGATGCCGACGGTGAGTCCCGAGGTGAGGCTGGCACAGGCAAAACCGATCCGCTGTGCCGGCACATGTTCGGCCACGAACACCCACGCGCCGGGCACCTCGCCGCCGACCGCGATGCCCTGCACTACCCGCAGCAACAGCAACAGCAGCGGCGCCAGCATGCCGATCTGCGCATACACCGGCAGCAGGCCGATACCCAGGGTCGGCACCGCCATCAGGAACACGCTGAGCGTAAACATCTTCTTGCGCCCCAGCATGTCGCCGTAATGCGCCATCACGATGCCGCCCAATGGACGCGCCAGATAGCCTGCCGCGAAGATGCCGAACACCTGCAGCTGGGCCAGCCATGCGGCAGTGTCAGGTGGAAAGAAGAGATGACTCAGCGGAATCGCGAAAAACACGAACACCACGAAATCGTAGAACTCCAGCGCCCCGCCGAGCGCGGACAGGCCCAATGTGCGCAGATCGCGTCGATCGAGTGCGCGCGCGGATACGGAGGCATTCGACGGGTACGGCACGGCGGCATCAGTCATCGGCAGTTCCACGCACTCAGGTAATGATCCGCGCAACATAACGCATTGCCATGCTGCAGGGAGGGGGCAAGGGCGGCGCTCGTACCCGATGCCGGCATCGCTTATGCTGCGCGCGACCGACAGGGATGCCGGGTGAAATCGGGGAGGCATCGCGTACCCATCGGCATGCGTGCTGTCACCTGAGAGGTTCCGGGCATGGGGTCTGGGCTTGGGGTTCTGGGAAAAATGTCTTCGCGTGTTGTGACGAATAGCGCTCGTGCTGATACCACGCGCGCCTGCATTCAACCGACAAGGAGTTTCCTGATGAGCATGAGCAAGCGTCTTGGCGCCGAATTCTTCGGCACGTTCTGGCTGGTGTTCGGTGGTTGCGGCAGTGCCGTTCTGGCTGCCGGTTTTCCGGATCTAGGTATCGGTTTCGCCGGCGTCGCGCTGGCCTTCGGTCTTACCGTGCTGACCATGGTTTACGCGGTCGGGCATATCTCTGGCGGCCATTTCAACCCGGCAGTCACGGTAGGCCTGTACGCCGGCGGCCGCTTCCCGGCGAAAGATGTATTGCCGTACGTGGTGATTCAGGTGCTCGGCTCCATCGCGGCGGCGGCGGTGCTTTACCTGATCGCCAGCGGCAAGGCCGGCTTCGATGTCAGTGCCGGCAGTTTCGCTTCCAACGGTTATGGCGAACATTCACCCGACCACTACTCAATGCATGCGGCGATCGTGGCTGAGCTGGTGCTCACAGCGTTCTTCCTGATCGTGATCCACGGTGCCACCGACAAGCGCGCACCGGCGGGCTTTGCCGGCGTCGCGATCGGCCTGGCGTTGACGCTGATCCATCTGGTCGGCATTCCAGTCACCAACACCTCGGTCAATCCGGCACGCTCGACCGGCGTGGCATTGTTCCATGGCGGCTGGGCGATCGAGCAGCTATGGCTGTTCTGGCTGGTGCCCCTGATCGGCGGCATCATCGGCGGCCTGATCTATCGTTATCTGCTGGAAAGTCGCGACGCCTGATATCACCTGCCCCGCCCGGTAACGGGCGGGGTTTCGGGAAGGCTCAGTCCGCCTCGTAAAGTTCGATCGGCAAACCGTCCGGATCGGCGAAAAAGGTGAAGCGCTTGCCGGTGTATTCATCTACACGTACCGGCTCGCAACTCACCCCACGCTCGCCCAGCACGGCAGCCGCCGCACCCACATCGGTGACCGCAAAAGCCAGGTGTCGCAGCCCCTGCGCCTCCGGTCGTGACGGCCGCGATGGCGGATCGGGAAACGAAAACAGCTCCAGCTGCACGCCGGGGCTGACCAGCAGATCGCATTTCCAGGAATCGCGTGCGGCGCGATAGACCTCGTGCACGATCGGCAGTCCCAGCGTTTCGCTGTAGAACGCGCGCGAACGGGGATAGTCCGAACAGATCAGCGCAACATGATGGATGGCGCCCAGCAATGGCTTGCTCATGGTCGACTCAGGCCTCGTTGAAGGGGAACGCGAGCACGTCGGCGATCGCGTCGGTGCCGGCCAGGCACATGAGCAGGCGTTCCACGCCGAGTGCCACGCCGGCGCAATCGGGCAGCGCGCCGAGTACGCCAAGCAGACGCTCGTCGACCGGGACCTCACCCAAGCCACGATGGCGACGCAGGGCGTTGTCACGCTCGAAACGTCTGTGCTGCTCCGCCGCGTCGTTCAACTCGTGATAGCCGTTGGCCAGCTCGTAGCGCCCCAGATACAGCTCGAAGCGTTCGGCCAGCGGCGTTTCACCCGGACGGATCCTCGCCAATGCGCACTGCGTGGCCGGGTAATCGTGGATCAGCGTGATGCGGTCGCGCGGGAACGACGGCTGCAGCTTGTGCGTGATCAGCAGATCGAGCCAGTCGTCACGCCCCAGACCCTCCGGGCCGATGTTGTACTCCGCCAGCGGTGCGCGCAGTTCGTCGATCGGTGCATGCAACGGATCGATGCCCAGCTCGTCGAGAAACAGCTGCCGGTAACTCTCGATCAGCACCTCGGCACGCCGCCCGACCATCGCCAGCGCCGCCTCCACCAGCTCGATGGTCTCCCCCATCAGACGGCGATGATCCCAGCCGACCCGATACCACTCCAACATGCTGAACTCGGGATTGTGCCGACCGCCGGCTTCGCCATTGCGGAACACGCGCCCCAGCTCGTAGCAGTCGCCGATCCCGGCAGCGAGCAGGCGCTTCAGCGGAAACTCCGGTGAAGTACGCAACCAGCGTTCGCGCGCGCCGGCATCGACGTGGCCGCTGAATGCCGTGCTGAAGCTCTCGATGTTCGGATCGGTATTGCCGGCGGCGGACAGGATCGGCGTTTCCACTTCCAGCACATGGCGTTCGGCGAAGAACGTGCGGATCAGTGCGTAGAGCCGCGCGCGCAGTTGCAGCGAGGCGATCCGGGCCGTCTCCATCAACCCGCCTCGTGTTCTTTCAATAGCGCTTGCAATTGTGCCTCGTCCCATACGGGCACGCCCAGCTCCTGCGCCTTGTCGAGTTTGGAGCCGGCGGCTTCGCCGGCGACCACGAAGCTGGTCTTCTTGGATACCGAACCGGAGACCTTGGCGCCCAGTGTCTCCAACCGCTCCTTCGCTTCATCGCGGCTGAGCGAGGTGAGCGTGCCGGTGAGCACGATGGTCTGCCCGGCCAACGGTGATTGCACCACCGCGGCCGTTGCCGGAATCGCCTTGAGCAAACGTCGCATCGACGCCTCCGCTTCACGCAATCCGGCCAACGCCTCCGGATCGGCGAGAAAGGTTTCCAGGCCGGACGCCGCTGCCTGCGGCACACCGGCGGTGATCCAGTGCGCCGAGCCGCCCGCCAGCAGCTTGTCCAGCGTGGGGAAATGCTGTGCCAGCAGTTTGCAGCTCTTCGGACCGAGCTTGTTGATCTTCGCCGTGTCCAGCAACACGCCCAGGTTCAGGCGCTCGCGCAGCAGCGGCGATGGTGCCGTCTCGTCACCGAAGACGATGCCGGCGGCGAGCAACGCGTCGACCACCTGCTGATTGCCCTCCTGGGCAAAGAAGCTCGCGATCGACGCGGCCACTTCGTCGCCGATATCCGGCAATACCCGCAGTACCGGTGCCGGTGTGCTGCGCACGAAATCGAGCTTGCCCAGCCACGCCGCCAGCGTCTTCGCCGTGCTCTCGCCGATATGCATGATGCCGAGCGCGAACAGGAAGCGCGCCAGCGTCGTGTGCTTGCTGGCCGCGATTCCATCGACCAGGTTTTCCGCCCACTTGGTGGCCACCTTGCCGGCCTTCACCGTCTCCGGCGTGGTTCCATCGCGCCCGTCGAGCGCCTGCTTCATCGCCACGAAGCGTTCAACGGTAAGCCCATACAGATCGGCCGGCGTGTGCACGATGTCCAGCTCCACCAACGCCTCGGCGAAACGCTCGCCGAGACCTTCGATATCCATCGCCCGGCGCGCGGCAAAATGGATCAACGCCTCCTTGCGCTGTGCCGCGCAGATCAGGCCGCCGGAACAGCGCCAGGCCGCCGCCCCCTCTTCACGAATCAGTGCGGATCCACAGACCGGGCAGTGCGTCGGCATCACCCATGGCACCGTACCTGGCGGGCGCTGATCCTCGATCACCCGCACCACTTCGGGAATCACGTCGCCGGCGCGGCGTACGATCACCGTGTCGCCCACGCGAACGTCCAGCCGCGCGACCTGATCCGCGTTGTGCAGCGTGGCATAGGTCACCGTCACACCGGCCACCTGCACCGGCTCCATCCGCGCACGCGGTGTGGCCGCACCGGTGCGGCCGATCTGGACCTCGATGTCGAGCAGACGCGTGGCCTGCTCCTGCGCCGGGAATTTGTGTGCGATCGCCCAGCGCGGTGCGCGCGAGACGAAACCCATCTCGCGCTGGCCGGCGTAGTCGTCCAGCTTGTAGACGACGCCGTCGATGTCATAGGGCAAGCTATCGCGCTTCGCGCCGATGCGCCGGAAGTACGCAATCAGGCCGTCGAAGCCGCGGGCGATATCGACTTCCGGCGACACCGGAAATCCCCACTCGCGCAATTGCCGCAGCGTGGCGGAATGCGTCGGAGGCAGCTCGCCGCCTTCAACCACGCCGATCGCGTAGGCGAAGAAGCTCAGCCGCCGCTTCGCGGTGATCGCGGGATCGAGCTGGCGCAGTGAGCCGGCCGCGCCATTACGCGGATTCGCCAGCGGCTTCTCGCCGTGCGCACGGGCGTACTCGTTGAACGTCTCGAAATCCTTGCGCAGCATGATGACTTCGCCGCGCACTTCCAGCACGTCAGGGTGGCCCTTGCCACGGAGTTTCAAAGGGATCGCCCGCACCGTACGCAGGTTCGCGGTCACGTCCTCGCCGGTTTCGCCATCGCCGCGGGTAGCGCCCTGCATGAAGATGCCCCGTTCGTAGCGCAGGCTGATCGCCAGTCCGTCCAGCTTCGGTTCGACCGAGAATATGGGCTCGCGCCGGTCCAGTGTCTGCTCGATGCGGCGCTCGAACTCGGCCACCTCGCGGAACCGTTCGCGCTCGCTTTCGCCGTCCTGCTCGAACGCGTTGCCCAGCGACAGCATCGGCAGCTGGTGCCTCACCTCGGCAAAGCCGCCGGACGCCCGCGCGCCGACCTTGCGCGTGGGCGAGTCGGTCGAAGCCAGCGCGGGATAGTCGGTTTCCAGCGCTTCCAGTTCGCGCATCAGGCGGTCGTAGTCGGCGTCGGTGATATCCGCGTCGTCGAGCACGTGATAACGGTAATTGGCCTGCTCGATCTGCGCCCGCAGCTCGGCGGCGTGGGCAAGGACATCGGCTGGGGCAGGACGTTCGGTCATGCGGGTCTCCTCAGGATCTCCCGCAGTTTAACGATACCGGCGAATTCCGACTGCCTGTCTCGACGCTCAGGGACACCCTAGCGGTGGAGATGTCCTGCCGCTTCCGGCTGATAGGAGACTTCCAGCACTTTCAGACGGCGCTTGCGGCCGTCCGGCGTCGGCCAGTCGATCTGCTGGCCACAGGCCAGCCCCAGCAACGCACTGCCTACCGGCGCCAGGATCGACACCGTCCCCGGAGCGCCGGCCGCAGCCGGATAGACCAGGGTCAGGGTGAGTTTTTCGCCGCTGCTCTCGTCCTCGAACGTGACGGTGGAGTTCATCGTCACTGTGTTTGCCGGCATCGCCGCCGGCTCGACCACCTCGGCGCGGTCGAGCTCGGCCCGCAGCGCGCCGAAATTGTCGGCTTCGGCGGCAGGCAATCGGTCCAGCAACGCTTCAATACGATCCAGGTCGATACGGGAAACGATGATTGGTGGCTTGCTGCTCATGGCTCTTCCTGATGCTTGCTGATGCTTGCGGCTCCAGCCGCACAAAAGCATGCGCCGGGACGAAACCGCCCCGGCGCACGTGGTCGTTATTGGCTGTCATGCCCATCACGCACATGACCGTCAGATGAAACAAGGCTGACTTTGCGGATGCCGTTTGCGAAAAGCAAGCTGTCGCAGCAGGTATCATGGCGGCCAATGCCTCACCAAGCCGCCGCGGACCTCCACACTGCCGCTTCCGCTGTCCCCTCGCCAGCGCCGGTGTCCGCCGGTTTGCCTGACGTTTCCACGCGCGAACGTTTCCGCGGCCTGCTGTGGCTGGTCTCCGCCGCGTTCTTCATGCAGGCGCTGGATTCCACCGTGGTCAACACCGCTGTGCCGGCGATGGCCGAAGCGCTGCTGGTGACGCCGCTGGGCATGCGCACCGCGCTGACCAGCTACGTGCTGACCCTGGCGATCCTGATCCCGGCCAGCCCATGGCTGTGCGATCGGCTAGGCACGCGGCGGGTGTTCGGCATCGCGATCGTCATATTTGGCGTGGGCTCGCTGCTGTGCGGCGTCGCGCAGACGTTGCCGCAGCTGGTCGCCGCCCGCGTGCTGCAAGGGGTCGGCGGCGCCTCGCTGATGCCGGTGGGCCGCTATGTGCTGGTGCGCAGCATCCACAAGCACGAGTTCGTACGCGCGATGAGTACGGTCGCCACGTTCGGCCTGCTCGGCTCGGTACTCGGTCCACTGCTCGGCGGCGCGCTGGTGCAGCTCACCTCGTGGCGGCTGATCTTCCTGATCAATGTGCCGGTGGCGATCGCCGGCGTATGGATGAACCAGCGCGACATGCCTGATTACCGTCTCGATCACGCCAACCGCTTCGACTTGTTCGGCTTCCTGCTGTTTGCCGCCGCTTCGGCGCTGCTGCTCACCGCATCGGAGCTGGCCGGCAGCAAGCCGGTGCCGTGGAAGCTGATCGGGCTGAGCAGCGCGAGCGCCGTGCTGCTGGGCGCGGTCTACGTGTGGCACAGCCGGCGCACCATGCATCCGGTGGCGGATCTGCGGCTGCTGCACGTGCGCAGCGTGTGGGTCTCGCTGGCCGGCGGCCTGTTCACCCGGCTCGGCATCTCCGGCATGTTCCTGTTGCTGGTGCTGTTCCTGCAAGTGGGCTGTGGCTGGTCGCCGCTGATGGCCGGCTTGATGATGGTGCCGCAGGCGCTCGGTTCGATCAGCGCCAAGTGGGTGATCCACCGCGCGCTGATCCATTTCGGCTACCGGCGGCTGCTGCTCGGGAATACATTGATGGTGGCTGTGCTGCTGGCCACGTTTGCCTTGCTCGGGCCGGGCTCGCCTGTGTGGCTGATCGCCGTGCTGACGTTCCTCTATGGCAGTTTCGCCGGGCTGCAGTACACCGCGATGAACACGCTGATCTACAGCGACCTGGACATCCAGCACGCCTCGATGGCCTCGTCGATGGCCTCGACCGCGCAGTACCTCGCGATGAGCTTCGGTATCGCGCTGTCCACCTTGCTGATGGAGGCGATGCTGCAAGGGCATGCACACGACGATTATGTCGTGGCTTTCCGATGGACCGTGTTGCTGCTGGCGGCGATCACTGCCATGGCCAGCCGCGTATTCAGCCGGCTTCGGCATGATCGTCCGCTGCCGGTCGGCGCCGTGACCGAGTGACACGACACTCGCTCGGCTGCCACCACGCGCTGCGACGTCCATGTAGCATGCAAGTTCCGCCGACTGCCCGGACGCACGCCGCATGCACCACGCCAGCGACATCTTGTTCACCTTGTTCATCGTGTTCGTCGCCGCCCAGATCGGTGGCGAGATCGCGCAGCGGCTGAAACTGCCCGGTGTGGTCGGCGAGATTGCGGCCGGCTGCGTGATCGGCCCTTCCCTGCTCGGATGGATCAGCCTGGATCAGATCGCCACTGGCACCCCACTCGATGTGCTGGCAGAGATCGGCGTGGTCCTGCTGCTGTTCGCGGTGGGTCTGGAAACGCGCCTGGAAGATCTGAAGAAAGTCGGCAAGGTGGCCTTCGTGGTCGGCGTGATCGGGGTCCTGGTGCCGTTCGGCATGGGCAGCGTGTGGGCCCATAGCAACGGCTTCAACTGGGATCGCTCGCTGTTCGTGGCCGCGGCGTTCGTGGCTACTTCGGCCGGCATCACCGCACGCGTGCTGCAGGAGCTGGGCGCGCTGCAGCGGATCGAGAGCAAGGTGATCCTCGGCGCCGCGGTGATCGACGACATTCTGGCCATGCTGTTGCTCGGCGTCGTGGTGTCACTGCAGGCCGGCGGGAGCTTCAACGCCTCGCATCTGCTGCTTGTGCTGGCCAGCGCAGTCGGCTTCATCGCGGTGATCGGCTGGGGCGGCGCGCGGGTGATGCGCTGGAACTCCAATTGGCTGGAGCGGCCGCTGGGCCCGCATTCGCCGTTGATGATCGTACTGGCGCTGTGCCTCGGCCTGGCTTACCTGTCCACCTTGTTCGGGCTGGCCGCAATCATCGGTGCGTTCCTGGCCGGCATGATCGCCTCGGAAACCCGCCAGCAGCACACGCTGGAACAGCAGACAAAGCCGCTGCTCGCTCTGCTCACCCCCTTCTTCTTCGTGGTGACCGGCAGCAAGATCGACCTGCACGAACTGGCCAGCGCCGACGCCTTGCTGATGCTCGCCGTGGTCACCGTGATCGCGATCATTTCCAAGTTCGTCGGCGGCTGGCTCGGCGCGCTGTCGCTGGGTCAGCGCAGCGCCACCATCATCGGTTTCGGCATGGTGCCGCGCGGTGAAGTCGGCATCGTGGTGGCCACTCTCGGCCTCGCCGCCGGCGTCTTCGATAATCGTATCTACGCCATCATCGTGGCGATGTCGCTGCTCACCGCAATGGTCACGCCCCCGGTGCTGGCATGGTTGCTGAAGCACGGCGGCAGCAGTGGCAACACGGTCGACGTGCCTGATGTGAAAGGATGAGCGGGCGGGTCGGCCGCCGTTGGTTTCGGACTGCGAATATGCTGAATGACAGCGCTGAGTAGTTTCGGGGGAAATCTGTGGAAACGAAGAAAACCGTACTCATCGTCGACGACGATGACCTGGTGCTGGAATCCATCGACTTGCACTTGGCCGCCACCGCGGACTTTCAGACTATTCGGGTACCCGGCTCGGCGGGCGCGCTCAGCCACATGCAGAATGCGCCGATCATCGACGTCATCGTTGCCGACGTCATCCTGGCCGGCAGCATGAGCGGCATCGATATCTGTCGGAAGGCGATCGAACGGTATCCCGCCATTGCCGTCGTCGTGATCACCGCCGATCCCGAGGTTCACTGCGCCGAGATTCCCGAGCGCGGGGTGTTCCTGCGCAAGCCGTTCGGTGGGGAGCAGTTGCTGGAGGCCATTGGGGTAGCGGTGGCGCGGGCCGGCGGCACTGCAGGCGTTTGATCGCGGGTGAACGGCTCGCTGCATCCCGCATCGGAAACATTTCTATGGTCGATCACGAAAATACCGAAGATGGCGGCATCGAAAAGCCGCCATGGAGAAATCTCGGCGCAGGCTTGATCACCGGCGCAGCCGACGACGACCCCAGCGGCATTGCCACCTACTCGCAAGTGGGCGCTGCGTTCGGCTACGGCATGTTGTGGTGCGTCCTGGTGACCATGCCGCTGATGATCGCGATCCAGGCCATCAGCGCCGGCATCGGGCGGGTCACCGGCCACGGCCTGATGGACGGCATGCGCAAGCACTATTCGCACACGCTGGTATACGTCCTGATGGGCTTGACCCTCATCGCGAACGTGATCAACCTCGCAGCGGACATCGGCGCCATGGGCGCCGCATTGAAGCTGCTGATCGGCGGACCGGCGCTGCTGTATGCCGCAAGCTTCGCCGTGCTGTCGCTGGTGCTGCAGATCTTTATTCCGTTCACGCGCTACTCGCCCATCCTCAAGCTGCTTACGCTGAGCCTGTTCGCCTATGTGGGTACCGTGCTGGTCATCGACGTGCCGTGGCCGGACGTGCTCAGGAGCATCGTGATGCCACCGGTCAGCTGGAACGCCAAGTACGCCGTCGGGCTGGTCGCCCTGCTCGGCACTACGATCAGCCCTTATTTGTTCTTCTGGCAGGCTGCGCAGGAAGTGGAAGAGATCGGCTCGAACAAGCGGCGCAAAGCGTTGCGGCGGGCCCCGTTGCAGGCGCCAAGCGCATTGCGCCGCATCGGCATCGACACCACGGTGGGCATGATTTTCTCCAACCTGATCTCGTTCTTCATCATCCTCACCGCCGCCGTGGTGCTGCACGCCCACGGCAAGATCGACATCCAGTCGTCCGCCGAAGCCGCTGAAGCCCTGCGCCCGCTGGCTGGCCAGCTGGCGTTCGCGCTGTTCGCGGCCGGCATCATCGGCACCGGCTTGCTGGCCGTGCCGGTGCTGGCCGGCGCCACCGCCTATGCCGCATCCGGTGCATTCGGCCAACGCAGCGGGCTGGAAAACAAGCCGCGCAAGGCCAAGTTTTTCTATGGCGTGCTGATCTTCGCCAGCCTCGCCGGCATTGCGCTGAACCTGACGCCGCTCGACCCGATCAAGGCGCTGTACTGGAGCGCGGTGGTCAACGGCGTTACCGCCGTACCCCTGATGATCGTGATGATGCTGATGGGGTCCAGCAGAAAAGTGATGGGCAAGTTCACCATGCCGTGGCCGTTGAAGGTTTTCGGATGGATGGCGACGGTAGCGATGGCGGTGGCAGCGGTCGTGATGTTCGCTACTTGGGGAAAGTGAGTGGGCGCAAACGACGATGCCGCCCGACGGCGGCATCGCTACGCAAAACGCACCGGTATCAGGCTGCGCGCGGCGCCTTCACCAGAATGCCGAGCAGGTCGGCCAGTTTGTCGCGCATCTCGCGACGGTCGACGATCAGGTCGATCGCGCCGTGTTCGACCAGGAATTCCGAGCGCTGGAAGCCTTCCGGCAAGGTCTCGCGCACGGTCTGCTCGATCACGCGCGGGCCGGCGAATCCGATCAATGCCTTCGGCTCGCCGATGTTGATGTCCCCAAGCATCGCCAGGCTGGCAGATACGCCACCGGTGGTCGGGTTGGTCAGCACGCTGATATACGGCACGCCGGCATCGCGCAGACGTGCCAGCGCCGCCGACGTCTTGGCCATCTGCATCAGCGAGAAGAGCGCCTCTTGCATGCGCGCGCCGCCGGTGGCGGAGAAGCAAACCAGGGCGCTCCTGTCGGCCAGCGCACGCTCGGCGGCGCGCGCGAATTTCTCGCCCACCACCGAACCCATCGAACCGCCCATGTAGGCGAACTCGAAGGCCACCGCCATCAGCGGACGGCCCTTGAGCCGGCCGCTCATGGCCACCATCGCGTCCTTCTCGCCGATCTTTTTCTGGGTCGCGACGATGCGGTCGCGATACTTCTTGGAATCGCGGAATTTCAAGGGATCGGTGGGCTCCATGCTGGCCCACAGTTCCTGGCCGGACCCTTCATCGAGCAAGGCGTCCAGCCGCATGCGCGCGCTGATGTAGTGATGATGGCCGCATTTCGGACAGACCATCAGGTTGCGCTCGAGCTCCGGCCGGTACAGCACGGTGCCGCAGCCGCCGCACTTTTCCCACACGCCCTCGGGTACCGAACCCTTGCCGCCGTTCGGACTCTGCGGGCGGGTGCGCGGGTTCATGATTTTCTGCAGCCAATTCATCGCATCACCCTACCATTCGTCAGCGCGCCACCCACGGGCGGCACGTAGTCTCAAAGCGCATCGAGCGCAGTGCGGATCGGCGCGAGAAACGCGTGGACCCGCACGGTTATTTCTTCGGCCTCCGTGGCCCCGGCCAACTGCTCGACCAGCGCACTGCCGATCACCACCGCATCTGCAAAACCGGCAATTGCCTTGGCGCTCGCCGCATCGCGAATGCCGAAGCCCACCGCTACCGGCGCCTTGGCGCGGGCGCGGATATCCGCCACGCGGGCGGCGATATCGCCGGTACTCAAGTGTGCCGCACCCGTGATGCCAGCGAACGAGACATAGTACAGGAAACCCTCTGCGGAACCGCACAGCTGTGCCATACGCGCGGGTGCGGTGGTGGGCGCGGCGAGCAGGATCTGCTGCAGGCCGGCGTCGCGCAGCGACTGCAGGACGGCCGATTCTTCCAGCGGACAATCGACCAGCAGCACGCCATCGACGCCTGCCTGTACGGCTTCCTGTGCGAAGCGCGCATAACCGTGGATCTCTACCGGATTCAGGTAACCCATCAGCACGACCGGTGTATCCGCATCACGCTGGCGGAACGCTGCAACCCAGGCAAGCACCTCGTTCAGACCGACGCCTTTCGCGATCGCCCGCTCGCTGGCGTGCTGGATCACCGGGCCATCGGCCATCGGATCGGAAAACGGCACACCCAGCTCGATCAGGTCGGCGCCCGCATCGACCAGCGCGTGCATCAGTGCGACGACATGTTGGGGCGACGGATCGCCGGCGGTGACGAAGGGAATCAGGCCGGTGCGGCCGGCGACCTTGAGCTGGGCGAAACGGCGATCGATGCGATTCATGGCTGCGAGAAACGAGTGGAGAGAAGTGAGAAACGAGTGTTCATGTGGATGCCCTGCGTGATTCGAACCGAAGACTGGCGACGAAGATGCTTTTGCCTTTCTCTCACTTCTCATTCCTCTCAACTCACTCCTAAAGTTCGATTCCTTCGCGTGCGGCGATCGTATGCACGTCCTTGTCGCCGCGGCCGGACAGATTGCACAGCACCAGGCCGTCCTTCGGATATTCGCGCGCCAGCTTGATCGCCTGCGCCACCGCATGGCTGGATTCCAGCGCCGCCAGGATGCCCTCGGTGCGCGCCAGCAGATGAAACGCCTCCAGCGCCTCGTCGTCGGTGACACCGACGTACTCGGCACGCCCAGCGTCCTTGAGGAATGCATGCTCGGGGCCGACGCCCGGGTAATCGAGACCGGCCGACACCGAATGCGTCTCGGTGATCTGGCCGTTGTCATCGCACAGCACATAGGTACGGTTGCCGTGCAGCACGCCGGGCCGGCCCGCCGCCAGCGAGGCCGCGTGATGACCCGTGGCCAGGCCGAGGCCTGCTGCCTCGGCGCCGACCATGCGCACACCGGCATCATTCAAAAAGGCGTGGAACAATCCGATCGCATTGGAGCCGCCGCCCACGCAGGCGGTGAGCACATCCGGCAGGCGGCCGTACTGCTCCAGCATCTGCGCCCGCGCCTCGCGCCCGACGATCGCATTGAAGTCGCGCACCATCAGCGGATACGGATGCGGACCCGCCACCGTGCCGATGATGTAGAAGGTGTCGGCCACGTTGGTGACCCAGTCGCGCATCGCCTCGTTCAGCGCGTCCTTCAGCGTCTTCGAGCCGGACGTCACCGGCACCACCTCGGCGCCGAGCAGCTTCATGCGGTAGACGTTGATCTTCTGCCGCTCGATGTCCACCGCGCCCATGTAGACCACGCATTTCAAACCGAGCCGCGCGGCAACCGTGGCGCTGGCCACGCCGTGCTGGCCTGCACCGGTCTCGGCGATGATGCGGCTCTTCCCCATGTGCCGCGCCACCAGCGCCTGCCCCACGGTGTTGTTGATCTTGTGCGCGCCGGTGTGGTTCAGATCCTCGCGCTTGAGCAGGATGCGGGCGCCGCCGACATGCCGCGACAGGCGTTCGGCGTGATAGACCGGGCTGGGCCGACCCACGTAGTGCTTCAGGTCGCGGTCTAGTTCTGCGATGAAGTCCGGATCATCACGTAGGCGCAGGTAGGCCGCGGTCAGCTCGGCCAGCGGCGCCATCAGCGTCTCGGCCACGTACTGACCGCCGTAGCGGCCGAAACGGCCGTGTGCGTCGGGCCAGACATGGAAATCATCGATCGTCGGCATCGCTATCACTCGCATGGGTGGAGCCAGGGACGCTCACCCTAATGCAGCAGGGCTCCCGGCAAAAGCGATAAGATCGCCGGCACCTGTCAGGAAAACTCACAGACACGATGCCCCGCGAACTGCCCTCGCTGAATGCCCTGCATGCCTTCGAAGCCACCGCACGCCTGGAAAATATGAGCCGTGCGGCTGTCGAGCTGCATGTTACCCATGGCGCGGTGAGCCGGCAGATCCGTGCGCTGGAGGCCGAGCTTGGGGTCAGCCTTTTCGGTCGGCAGGGACGCGGCCTGACCCTCACACCCGCCGGCTTGCGGCTGCGTGATGCCACCGCAGCGGCATTCGGGCAGTTGCGCGACGTATGCGGCGAACTGCGCCACGGCGCGGCGCAGGCACCGCTGGTGCTCGGTTGTCCAGGCAGCTTGCTGGCGCGCTGGGTGATCCCTCGGCTGGATCGGCTGGCGCAAGAGCTGCCGGGGCTGGAACTGCATCTGTCGGTCAGCGCCGACACACCCGCAGCCGACCTGCCCGGCGTGGACGCCGCCCTGCTGCTGGCCGAGCCGCCGTGGCCGGCGGCATGGCAGGTGCACGTGCTGGCGCCGGAACGGATCGGCCCGGTGCTCAGCCCGCGCCATCCGCGCTTCGCGTCGCTGTGCAAGGCATCGACCAGCGCATTGCGCAAGGAAGCCTTGTTGCATACCACCTCGCGCCCTCAGGCGTGGCCGGCGTGGGCGCGTGCCGAGCGGATAGACCTGCCCGGCCTGCACTACGGCCAGGGCTTCGAGCATCTGTACTACCTGCTGGAAGCGGCGGTGGCCGGCCTGGGCGTGGCGATCGCGCCGCAGCAGCTGGTGGCCGCGGATCTGGCGGCCGGCAGGCTCGTTGCACCTTGGGGTTTTCGCAAGACCCCCGCCGTGTGGGCACTGTGCACACCGCGCCGCGCCAGCGACCCGCGCATCCAGGCGCTGGTGCCGTGGCTGCAGGCGGAGCTTGCCGGCGCCTGATCCCGCGAGTTGCGCCGATTACAGATAACGCCGGATGGTTGCCCGCAGCTCGACCAGCTGTTCGGGTGTGAGCGAACCGAGTATGCCGCGACGCGCGGCAGGAATATGGCTGGCGGCATCCGAGTCGTCGAACACATAGTGGTCCAGCAACCCTCTCCACGCAGCCCGTTCCGCAGGCGGGAGCGACTTGAAGGTGAGGATGCAGTGCATCAGACAACCCAAGGCCGTTTCCGGCACATAGCCATTGGCCGGCGTGTGCTTCCACCAGTAGTTCACCAGCGCGTTGATCCGTTCGAGCGACTCGACGTGATGCCACCACATCGGCGGGATGTAGATCGCATCGCCGGGTCGCAGCTCCGCGACCTGCGCTTCGGCCAGCGCCAGTTTCAGCCGCGGATAGCGCGGATCATCGGGACGGTCGAGCCGGGCGATGCTGATCGCCGCGCCGGTCGGCGCGAAGTCCAGCGGTCCGACATACAGGTTGCGTGCCTGCTCCGGCGCGAACAACGTGAAGCGCCGGCCACCGGCGACCACGCAGGCAATATTGTGGTATTCGTCGAAGTGGGCGGGCGTGGTGACCTTGTTGCCGATCCAGATGCGCGGCTGCAGGTGGCGATCGAGAAAAGGCACTGCGTGATCGTCGAGAAAGCCAGGAATGCACGCCGATATCAGCGCGCTCTGCATCGCCAGCCCCGGCGCGGCTTCCTGGCGGCTGTAGTGCGCCAGTCGCTGCAGGCCCCGGGTGATCGAGACGCGATGATGTTCGTAGTTGAAGCCATCGAAATCGGCGTTGTAGCCGATGATCCCGTCTTCGCCGGGCGGCAGCAGCAAGGCATCGACCTCGCTGCCGTTGTCCAGCGCGGCCAGTCCACGGGCAAACGCCGTGTCCGACTGATCCGCCAGCTTCACCAGCGGCCAGTCCCGACACAAACCGCGAATGACCAGTGGCCGATCGCGGCCGACGATATCGTGCAGTCCGATCGGCTGGCCGGTATCGCAATGTTCGTCGATGATGACCTCGTCGATGGCGGCAGGCACAGTGTTCATTCCACATCTGCTGCGCGTACTGCGCGGATGAATGCCGCCAGCTTGTCCGGGTCCTTGATACCCGGCGACGACTCGACGCCGCTGGCCACATCTACCGCCCACGGGCGTAGCAGGCGCACGGCATCGGCCACGTTGCCGGAGTGCAGGCCACCGGCCAGGATCACCGGCTGGGCCAGTTCGTGCGGCAGCATCGACCAGTCGAATGCCTTGCCACTACCGCCGGCTTCGCCGAAGCCATGGCCGTCCAGCAACAGGGCGGCGGCTTGCGGGTATTCGCGCAACCGCGGCAACGCGGCGGCGCCCTCGCCCATCGCGATCGCTTTCAGGAATGGGCGGCCGAATTGCATGCACCAGCCGTCGGTCTCGCCGCCGTGGAATTGCAGCAGCGAGGGTTGCACCTCGTCGATCACCTGCCGTACCCGATCGGCATCGTCATCCATGAACAAGGCGACGGTAGCGACGAACGGCGGCAGCGCCGCGACGATCTCGCGCGCCCGTGCCGGCGTTGTCTGCCGTTTGCTGCGCGCGGCGAACACCAGCCCGATCGCATCGGCACCGAGCTGAGCAGCCAGCAGCGCATCTTCGATCCGGGTCATGCCGCAGCACTTGATGCGGGTCATTGGCCGGCTCCCATCAGGCAGACTTCTGCCGGAAGTCCCCAATGGCGCTCGTAACGCGGACCGATGAAGGTCAGGCCGGAGGCCGCCGCCGTCGGACCAGCCACCTGGCGATCGCAACCGGCCAGCAGTTCGGCCATCCATTCGACGGGCTGTTCGCCCCGGCCGATCATCAGCAGGGAGCCGACGATATTGCGCACCATGTGATGCAGAAACGCATTCGCCTCGATGTCGACGAAAACCTGCTCGTCTTCGCGCCGCACGCTCACCGCCAGCACTGCGCGCCGCGGATGCGTCGCCTGGCAGGACAGTGCGCGGAACGCGCTGAAGTCGTGCTCGCCCAGCAGCGCCTGCGCGGCGACATGCATCCGCCCGGCATCCAGCGGCAGGCGTTCCCAGGTGACGTAGCGGGCATCCAGCGCCGCGCGCACCGGCCGATTGAGGATGTGATAACGATAGCGGCGGCTGCGCGCGGCGTAGCGTGCATGGAAACTTTCCAGCACCGGCTGTGCCCACAGAACCGCTACGCTGGCGGGCAGATTGGAACAGGCACCGAGCATCCAGCCGCGCATGTCGCGCTGCGCCTCCGTGTCGAAATGCACCACCTGGCAACGGCCATGCACGCCGGCGTCGGTACGCCCTGCGCAACTGACCTCGACCGGATGCGCGGCGACCTTCGACAGTGCATGTTCGAGCGCGCCCTGCACGCTGGCATCCGTCTTCAGCCGCTGCCAGCCGGAGAAATCGGTGCCGTCGTATTCGATGCCAAGGGCGATACGCATGGAGTTGTGCAAGGACTTGCTGGAAGAGACGGAAGATTAGCAGGCCACCATGCAATCGGGCCGGCAAGGCCGGCCCGATTGCATCGCGCGAATCGCGCCGATGGGGTCAGTGCAGATCGTCGAGCAAACGCTTGGCCACGTCCCGCTGCATCTGGCTGCCTTCCTTCATCACTTCGCCCAGCATGGCGCGTGCGCCATCGGCATCGCCCATGTCCAGATAAGCGCGCGCCAGATCGAGCTTGGTATCGATCGGATCGTCGTTGAACTCGCTCAGATCATGGCCTGCGTCACCGGCCTGACGTGCGCTGTCCGCCTCGTTGAAATGCCAATCCGAAGCCGCTTCGGCAGTGGTGTCTGCCGCATGCTTGCCGACCGCCACTGGCGCCGGTGCGGTGGCGTCGTCCGGGGTCGGCCGGTGATCCGTGGGCGATTCGGCCGGGGCATGCTTGGTCAGATCGAAATTGAAGTTGTACTCGCTGACTTTCTTCGGTGCACCCGGCGGCAACGGCGGCATCGACGGCACGGCTGCTGACGCCGCGTTCTTGTCCGCATAGTCGTCAATGTCGAATTCGCGGAGGGCCTCCGCATTCTCATGCACCGGCAATTCGGGGTGATGGTCGAACAGCGGGTGACCCGGTACCAGGTCCTCGCCCATGTGCACCACGTCCTGCCACTCGTCCTGTTGCGGATCGGTGATATGGGCGTACATGGCTTCGGCCGCCGCCTCGAAATGCTCGACGTCACGCCGCGAGTAGTACAAGGTCACCAGCTCCAGATGCAGATAGATGTCATCCGGATGCTCGGCCAGTTGATCGAGCAGTTCCTCCTGATCGACGTCGTCGCTGCCGACGAGATCCTTGCCGGCCGGTGGTGCCGAACTGAAACGATCGGCCAGCGAGGAGGAAGACGTCGACGCGGAAGCCGCCGGCTTGCGACGACCAAGCATGGCCAGCAGGATCAACAGCACGATCGCGCCGCCGCCGGCAGCCCATGCCCAGGTCTGCATGTACCACGGTTCTTCGACCACCGGCGCGGCGGGGCTCGGCTTGACCATGGGCTTGTGCACCGGCTTTACCGGTGCCGGTGCGGCCGCAGCCGCAGAGCCGTTCGCCGCCGGTGCGCTCACGGGCGAACTGGCAGCCGCGATCGGAGTGGTTGTCGCCGCGGTCGAACTCGCCGAAACAGGCGCCGAACTGGCACTGGCCGCCGTGCTGGCCGTGGCGGTTTCCAGGCGTCCCGGCGACGCTGTTGCTGCAGCGGCCTTCGCCGCGCTGGCCGCGGGCTCGGGCTTGGCCGCCGTTGCCGCCGGCATGCCAGCGGACTTGCGCGCTGCCGCCAGTTTGGCCTGCAGCTCGGCGATCTCGTTGTCCTTCAGCGACAGCAGATGTTCGTTCTTGTTATTGATATCCGCCAGTTCCTTCAGGCGGCTCTTCAGATCGGTGCTCTGCTGCTGCAAGCTGGCCACGCTTTCCTGGCTACGCAGGAGATCCTGGCGAATGCTGGCGGCTGACTTGTCGTCCTTGCCACCGGCATTGCTGCCCGGGGCTCCGCTACCAGTGCCTTCCTTCGCCGGCGTGAGCGCAAGACGGTCACCCGCGCCGCTGGACGCGTTGGTCGGCGCACTGGAGGCGGATGCGCGGGTTGCCGTATCGGCCACGACCGCAGGCTTACCCGGCGTGCCGGCACGCCAGTCGCTGTTCTGGCGACGCACTTCAGCCATGGCTGCCGCGATCGTCATCGCCTGCGCCTCGGAGGACGTCGGCACACGCAATACCGCGCCACTCTTCAGTGCATTGATGTTGTCGCGGTAGAACGCGTCGGGATTGGCCTGCTTCAACGCCAGCATCATCTGTTGCGCGTCGACCCCCGCCGGCGCGGTGCTGCGGGCGATCGACGACAAGGTCTGACCGCGCTCGACCGGACCGTACTGGCCGTTGGCGGCGGCAGCCGGTGCAGTCTTGGGGGCAGCGGCGACAGGCGCCCGTGCGGCCTTGGGAGCCGCGGTGGCGGGTGCCTGCGCAGAACTACTGGCATGCACTGGGCGGCTCGGCTCGGTCGCGCGCGCAGGTGCAGCCGCGACAGCCGCGGGGGCCGCTGCCGGTGCGCTGGCCGGATCAAGCAAGATGGCGAATTCGCGCACGCTCTTGCCGGCGTTGCTGTTCACCTCCAGCAACAGGTCAAGGTAGGGATCGTCGACTGCCTGGCTGCTGGTGATCCGGATGACTTTGCCGCCAGCGCCGTTGGCCACGCTGAAATGCAGCGGGATCGTGGTCCGGCCGCCGACAATGCCGGCCCGAGCAAATTCCTCACTCGAAGCCAACTGGACGCTGAGATTCTGCAGTTCCGCCGGGTTGCCGGGATGCAGCGGAATTTCCGCTAGCAGGGGCTGCCCCAACGCCGACTTGACCTGGATCTGGCCGAGGTCCAGCGCCATGACCTGGCTGGTACCCAAGGCCAGTGCCACCAGCATCGACAATTTCAACGAACGATTCATGCGTGTTCCCCCGAACGATCTCTGGCGCAACTCTTATGTGGTGTCGCCGCGGTGGCGGCTACTGCGGCAAACGAGGTGCCACTTTAGTTACATGCGACGCAATCAACAATAGCTGCGGCGAATACTTGCAGAGCATTGCTGCGGTGTGTTCTCACCGCAGTGGCGCGTTCTAATGCTGTGCAGCCGCCGGCCTGGCCCGCAGTTCCTGCAATTGTTTCTGTAGCTCGGCAATCGCCTGATCCTGCTGTTGCAGGCGCTCACTGGCACGCTTGCTGTCCGATTCCCGCTTGGCGACGTCCTGCTCCAGCCGCTTCACTTCGGCCTGGTTCCGGGCCAGCCGCTGCCTGACCTGAGGCAGCGACGTCGCCGTTTGTTCGGCCGGCGCTGGCCCTGGCTGGCCGCTGCCGGCCCAGGCTGTCGACACCAGCGCCAGGCCAACGGCCCCCACAAATTGCATACAACGCATCTTAGAGATAGTCCTCGATCAGCAGTTCGGCGATCTGCACGGCGTTCAGCGCCGCGCCCTTGCGGATATTGTCCGAGACGATCCACAGGTCCAGCCCGCGCTCGTGCGAGATGTCCTCGCGGATACGGCCGACGAACACCGCATCGTTGCCGGCCGCCTCGCCCACCGGGGTCGGGTAGCCACCCGGCTTGCGCTCGTCCACCAGCACCACACCCGGCGCCTGCTGCAGCAGTTCGCGGGCCTGTTCGGCGGTGATCTTGTCGCTGGTCTCGATATGCACGGCCTCGGAATGACCATAGAACACCGGCACGCGTACCGCGGTCGGGTTCACCTGGATCGACTCGTCCTCCAGGATCTTGCGGGTCTCCCACACCAGCTTCATCTCTTCCTTGGTATAGCCGTTCGGCTGGAAGTCGTCGATCTGCGGAATCACATTGAACGCGATCTGCGCCGGGAATTTCTTGCCCGGCTCCACGCTTTGGAAGTTCAGCAGCGCTGCGGTCTGCTTGCCGAGCTCCTCCATGCCGGTGCGGCCGGCGCCGGATACCGACTGGTAGGTAGCCACGTTGATCCGCTCGATCTGCACCGCGCGATGGATCGGCGCCAGCGCCACCAGCATCTGCATGGTCGAGCAGTTCGGGTTGGCGATGATGCCGCGGTTGGTGTACTGCGCGATCGCATGCGGATTGACCTCGCTGATCACCAGCGGGATATCGTCCTGGTAACGGAATTCCGAGGTGTTGTCGATCACCACCGCCCCAGCTGCTGCCGCCCGCGGCGCATGCTCGCGGCTGACCGAACCGCCGGCCGAGAAGAACGCGATGTCGACCCCCGCGAAATCGTAGGTGTCGAGCAGCTGCACGGTGATCTCCTGCCCGCCGAACGAGACCTTGCCGCCGGCCGAACGCTCGCTGGCCAGCGGCACCAGCTCGCTGACCGGGAAATCACGCTCGGCAAGGATCGCCAGCAAGGTCTCGCCGACCGCACCGGTGGCGCCGACCATGGCGACTTTGTAACTGCTCTTCTGACTCATGCAATGGGACTCTTTGGTTCAGTGGTGGGTAGCCGGGCCGGCCGAGGCCAGCACGTGGGGGTTGAGGATGGTCGGTGGTCGCCCGGCATGCGGGCCGTGGCCGAACAATGCCAGCACATTATCGACTGCCAGCGCGGTCATCGCGCGGCGCGTTTCGTGGCTGGCACTGGCGATATGCGGGCTGAGCAGCACGTTGTCCAGTTCGAGCAGGCCCGGATGCACCGCCGGCTCGCCCTCGAACACGTCCAGCGCAGCGGCCGCCAACCGCTGCTCGCGCAATGCCGCGACCAGCGCCGCGTCATCCACGATGCCGCCGCGGGCCACGTTCACCAGCACCGCGGTCGGTTTCATCTGCGCCAGCTCGGCAGCGCCGATCGCGTGGCGGGTCTGCGCCGTCAACGGCAGCACCAGCATCAGGAAATCGGACTCGTGCAGCAGTCGCGCCTTGTCGACGTAGCGTGCCTTGCAGGCACGCTCTTCTGCCTCCGGCAGCGGCGAACGGTTGTGATACAGCACCGGCATGCCGAAGCCACCGGCGCGGCGCGCGATCGCCTGGCCGATGCGGCCCATGCCGAGGATGCCCAAGGTGCGGCCGCGCACGTCCATACCCAGCCAGCCCTTGAATTCGGTGGCGTGCCAGTGTCCGGCGCGCAACCAGCGCTCGGCGGCATTCATCCGCCGCGCGACGCCGAGCATCATCGCCCAGGCATAGTCGGCCACGCTCTCGTTGAGCACGTCGGCGGTGTTCGAGACAGCGATGCCGGCCGCGCTCAGCGCGTCCAGATCGAGATTGTCGTAGCCCACGGCGAGGTTGGCGACGATGCGCAGCCGCGTTGCATGGGCTACTTCCGCCGCGCCGAGGTGGTCCTTCAGGCCCACGATCACCGCGTCCTGTCCGCTCAGCCTGGCTGCCAGCTCGGTCGGGCTGAATTTCCGTTCTTCCGGTTCGGCGGTCACCTCGAAGTGCGGTTCCAGCCGGGCAACGATGTCCGGAAAAGTGGGGCGGGAAATCCAGACGCGCGGCTTGCCGATCATCGGCGGGCCTCCGATTGCCATGTTCCACCGATCACGGGATGCGCGGCGCCACCGCGCCCACGTCGCCGCACTGCGCACGGTGACGCAGCGCATGATCGATCAGCACCAGCGCCATCATCGCCTCGGCGATCGGGGTGGCGCGGATGCCGACACAGGGATCGTGACGTCCCTTGGTCACCACTTCGGCCGGCTCGCCGGCCAGGTTCACGCTGTGGCCGGGAATCAGAATGCTCGAAGTGGGCTTGAGCACGATCGACGCCGTCACCGGCTGACCACTGCTGATGCCGCCGAGAATGCCGCCTGCATGATTGGAGGCAAAGCCTTCCATGCTCATCTCGTCGCGGTGCTCGCTGCCATGCTGGGTGACCGCGGCGAAACCATCGCCGATTTCCACACCCTTGACGGCGTTGATCGACATCAGCGCGCTGGCCAGATCGCCGTCCAGCTTGCCGTAGATCGGCTCGCCCCAGCCCGGCGGCACGCCGTCGGCGACCACGTTGACGCGCGCGCCCACCGAATCGCCGGACTTGCGCAGCGCGTTGATATAGCTTTCCAGCGCGGGCACCTGTGCGGTATCCGGCCAGAAGAACGGGTTCTGCTCCACCGCTTCCCAGTCGAACGCATCCGGCGTGATCTCGCCGATCTGCGCGAGATAGCCGCGTACCCATACACCGTAGCGTTCGGCCAGCCACTTCTTGGCGATCACCGCAGCCGCCACGCGCATGGTGGTCTCGCGCGCCGACGAACGTCCGCCGCCGCGCGGATCGCGGATGCCGTATTTCTGCCAATAGGTGTAGTCGGCATGACCAGGCCGGAACGTCTGCACGATGTCGCCGTAATCCTTGCTGCGCTGATCGGTATTGCGGATCAGCAACGCGATCGGCGTGCCGGTGGTCCTGCCTTCGTAGACGCCGGAGAGAATCTCGACATCGTCGGCTTCGTGCCGCTGCGAGGTGTAGCGACTGCGGCCCGTGGCACGGCGTTCGAGGTCGCCCTTGAACTCTTCCGGGCTGATCGGCAACCCCGGCGGGCACCCGTCGATCACGCAGCCGATCGCCGGCCCATGGCTTTCGCCGAAGGTGGTGACAGTGAAAAGTTTGCCGAAGGAATTGCTGGACACGAGGTTTGGACGTCCGAAGGAAACCGCTACAGCTTAGCGCGACGACGCCTTGTCAGTCAGCGGGCCGGCTGCGCGGCACGCCATTCGCTGGCCAGCAGCGCGAACACCACGTCGTCGACCCATTCGCCGTGCAACCACAGGCTTTCACGATGATGCGCCTCTTGCCGCATGCCCAGCGCGCGCAGCATCGCCATGCTGGCGAGGTTGCGCGGATCGACCGAGGCGTGGATGCGGTGCCGGCCCAGCTGACCGAACACCCATCCAAATACCGCGCGTACGGCCTCGCACGCATAGCCGTTGCCCTGATGGGCCGGCGCGATGCTGACTCCGAATTCGACCGAACCCTCGGCGTCCGGTGGAAGATGCACGCCGAGATCACCGATCAACGTGCCGTCCTCGCGCAAACGGATCGCACGCTGAAACCAACTGTCCGATGCTTCTAGCGACGCATCGGCCTGGCGCTCGATGAAATCCGCAGCCTCGGCCACGCTGGCCGGGCGCCAGCTCTGAAAACGGGATACCTCCGGGTCGGCGCGATAGCCGAACAGCACCGCGGCATCGGCTGGGCGCAGTGCATCGAGCCGCAGTCGCGGTGTATCCCAATACATCGGAAAGACTCCGTCAGGCGGCGCGGCGTGCCGCGGCAGCCGCATGGATCACCGCGGCATGCTCGACCAGATCGCGCCGCTCCAGCGCGAATATGCCCATCTGGCCGACCTTGAACTCGATCCATATGAACGGCACCTGCGGCAGCAATGCGGCCAGAGCATGCTCGCTTTCACCCACCTCGACGATCAGCAGACCGTCTTCGGTGAGATGGTCGGCGGCCTCGTCCAGCATGCGCAGGCACAGGTCCAGACCATCAACACCGGAGGTGAGGCCCAGCTTGGGTTCGTGCGTGTACTCGCCGGGCAACGCGGTGTACTCGTCCTCGGTGACATACGGCGGGTTGGAAACGATCAGGTCGTAGCGACGATTCCTCACTCCGGCGAACAAGTCGGACTGGATCGCCTCGACCCGGCCTTCGACGTGCTGGAACGCGATGTTCTCGCGCGCCAGCGACAATGCCTCTTCGCTGATGTCGACAATATCGACCTGCCATTCCGGGTTGTATTCGGCCATCGCGATGCCGATGCAGCCCGAACCGGTGCACAGGTCCAGCGCGCGCTCGATATGGCGCTCGTCCAGCCACGGCGCGAAGCCCGACTCGATCAGCTCGGCGATCGGCGAACGCGGCACCAGCGCGCGGCGATCACTCTTGAACTTCAGTCCGGCGAACCAGGTTTCGCCGACCAGATAGGCCACCGGCAGGCGTTCGCTGACCCGGCGCTCGATCAGCGAAAGCACGTTCTCGCGCTCGGCCGCAGTGAGCCGGCCCGCGCCGTACGCCGGTGGAATGTCCGGCGGCAGATGCAGGCTGGCCAGCACCAGGTGGGTCGCTTCGTCGATCGGATTGTCGTGACTGTGACCGAACGTGAGCCCGGCGGCCGAGAAGCGACTGGCGCCGTAGCGGATGAAGTCGATGATGGAGGCGAGTTCGGCGGTCACGGCAGCGCCCGGAGCGGAAAAGGCCGATAAGTATAGCTGGCGTCGAATGGCTGAGGATCGGGCGGTGAGAGAAGTGAGTGAAGAGGAGTGAGGAACGAGAGAAAGCGGCTGTGCATGTGCTCTATCTCTCTCCACTCACTCCTCTCCACTCACTCCTGCCCCGTATACTGGGCGGATGACTTTCAACGTATTCCTGCAGTACATCCTGCCGCACCGCGCATTGTCGCGCGTGGTCTACTGGGCCACGCGCTGGACCTTCGCGCCGTGGAAGAACTGGCTGATCGGCACCATCGTGCGCAATTACCAGGTGAACATGGCCGAGGCCGCGCAGCCCGATGCGCTGGCCTACCAGCACTTCAATGCGTTCTTCACGCGCAAGCTGCGCCCCGACGCACGCCGTGCCGATGCCGATCCGGCCGCCCTGCTCTCGCCCGCCGATGGCCGCATCAGCCAGTCCGGCGCGATCGTCGACGGCCGCATCTTCCAGGCCAAGGGCCAGGAGTACACCGCCGCCGAACTGCTCGGTGGCGATGAGGCGGCTGCCGTACCGTACCGCAACGGCCGCTTTGTCACTGTCTACCTGTCGCCGCGCGACTACCACCGTGTGCACATGCCGCTGAAAGGCACGCTGAAGGAAACCGTGCATGTGCCCGGCCGCATCTTCAGCGTCGCGCCGTTCGCGGTAGCGGCGATTCCGCGTCTGTTCGCGCGCAACGAAAGGCTGGTCTGCCACTTCGAGGGCGAGCACGGTCCGTTCGTGGTGGTGATGGTTGGTGCGATCCTGGTCTCCTCGGTGGCCACGGTGTGGGATGGGTTGGTGATACCGCCGTATGCCTCGTCGATCCGGCGCAAATCGTTTGCCGGCCAGCACATCACGCTGGAGCGCTTCGCCGAGATGGCGCGCTTCAACATGGGCTCCACCGTGATCGTGCTGCTGCCCGAGGACAGCGCGACGCTGGACGCCTTGCAGCCGCAGCAGGCCGTGCTGGTGGGGCAGCGCCTCGGGCACTGCTGAAACCACGCCACGCACTCCAGTCCGCCGGATAACTGACGTCATGCGTCATTTTGTGACGCTTTAGGCGCAATTGCCGGCGCCTCTTCGCTACGCTCGCCTCTTCGCCGCGCTTCAGCAGGGCGGCCGCATTCCAGCGTCAAGGGGACCCCATGCAGATACTCACTCCGTTCTTCGTGATGATGCGCGCGCGCCAGCTTGGCCGCCAATTCCGCGATATCGAGCGCAGCGTCCGGGCCTTGCCCAAGCGCAACCGCGAACGGTTGAGCGCGCTTACCCTGCGCGAAATCGGCCAGGCTTCGCGCAGCGACTTTCCGCACCTTTACGGCACGGCGCCGGAAGCGCGCTACCTGCCCTGGGGTCAGGGAACCGATGCCGGTTACGAGCGCGCCAGCTCGACCAACGTCGAAGTGGCGTTGCGCGGCATCGCGCTATGGCTCGCCGTGGCCTACCACGAAACCAAGAACTCGCCGCATAGCAGCCTGCAGCCGCAGCATCGGCAGCTGATGCAGCTGCTGCGTGAATTGAAGGAAGTCCACGGCAGCAGCAAGCCCGTCGACAACAACTGGATGCAGGAAAGCGCGGTCGCCTGACGCGAGGCAATCGCGCGCTCGATTCAGCGACAGACGGGCAACTTCAGCGTCTTTCCGATAGCGAGATGATGGTGCTTGAGCCCGTTCATCTCGCTCACTTCCTGCACACTCGAGCAATGCAGGTCGCGCACGATGCTGATCAGCGTGTCGCCCCGGCGAACCCTGTAATGGCTGGTTCCCCGCACCACGGGCGCACTCGCTGCCGGAGCCTCCACCACGGGCGGCACGACCGGTACCACGGCATGATGCAGATCGCCGGCAAGAATCGGCCATGGGCCATCGACACAGCGCGCCGCGTATGCCTGCTCCAAGGGCTTGGGCAACTGCAATGAGGTACCTGCCGGCTGAGTCACCTGCGGGTCCAGCCTGGGATTGAGGTTGCGCAAGGTGCGGAACCAGCCCTCGTTCATGCCACCGGCCGAGCCCAGGCATACCGTCAATTCGGACAGCGAGGCGGGCCGCTTCAGGATGACCGTGCCGGGAGCGCCATCGATCTTCGGGAAGCGCAGGTTGTAGCTGTCCGGATGCAGGAACAGCCACGCCGCGGCGAGCACGGACGGCACGTAGTCGCGGGTTTCCTGCGATAGCTGGTTGTAGAGGCGCGGGTCGTAGAAGCTCACCGAGGTGTCGTCGCCCACGGCGCGCCGCATGCGCCCCTCACCGCCGTTGTAGGCGCCGATGGTGAGCTCGAGATTGTTGTTGAAGATCCGCAGCTGCTCGTTGATGTATTCGGCATTCGCCCGCGCCGACGCCGCCGGATCGAAGCGCATGTCGAAACCGCTGTCGGTACCCAGGCCAAAGCGCATGCCGGTGGCGTACATGAACTGCAGCGGCCCGGCCGCGCCCGAACGCGAGACGGCATGTACCTTGCCGCCGGACTCCTTCGCCATGATGCCGAACAGCAAGGCTTCGGGCAGATCCGCCTTTTCGTATTGCGGCCACATCTGGTAGCGCAGGTATTGGTAGTTGATCCATGCGTCCATCAACTGCGGGCGCCACTGGGTCAACCACATCTCCAGCGCCGCCTTCACCGGTCCGTTCATCGCGATCAGTTCGGACAGCTTCTGTCCATGCAGCAAGGTCACGCTGCGCTGCGCCTGCGGCAAGCTGGCCACGCCGGCCTTGCCGGCCGCCAACGCCGCCTGCGACGGCGCGACGTCGCTGTCCAGATCCTGATCGCCGCTGAAATCGCCGTCCTTCAGCCGCAACAGGCGGTCGAACACCGAGAAGAACCGCTGCGGATCGCAGCCGGCCGTAATGCCGCAACGCGCCGACGCCTCCTTCAAGCGGTCAAGCGACTGTGTCAACGTCAGCTGCGAAGCCTCTTGATTGCCTTCGCGCGACTGCTGCAACGCGGTCTCGTAACCCTTGCTGGCCTGATCGAGCTGACCGTAGAGCTCATTGACCTGGACCGACGGCTTGCTGCCGCCGGTACTGGCGCAGCCCCCGAGCAGGCCGAACACCACGGCAAGGGCGGCCAGACGCATGGAACTGGAGACGGAACACGACGACATCAGAAACTTCACCCGTGGAAAGCGCCCACCATAGCTGGCGTTGCGTTCCGACTCAACGCAGCCACACGGCCACGCGACAGCATCACCGTGTTGGCTACAATCGTGCGATCACCCATGGACGCAACCTCATGACGGACATCTTGATCGGCCGCAACGACAGCGCCAGCGTCAGCCTCGACCCTCGTTACGGCAATCGCCATGGCATGATCGCCGGCGCCACCGGTACCGGCAAATCCGTCTCGCTGATGGTGCTGGCGGAAGGTTTCTCCCGGCTTGGCGTGCCGTGCTTCCTGGCCGATGCGAAAGGCGATCTGGCCGGCCTGTCGATGGCTGCCGCCGACGCCGGCGACAAACTCAAGGCGCGGCTGGACAAGCTCAAGCTGACCGACTGGAAGCCGCTGGCCAACCCGGTGGTGTTCTGGGACATCTACGGCAAGCTCGGCCATCCGGTGCGCGCCACCATCAGCGAGATGGGGCCGACCCTGCTCGGCCGCGTGCTGGAATTGAACGATACCCAGGCAGGTGTGCTCGAGGTGATCTTCAAGGCCGCCGACGACCAGGGCTGGCTGCTGCTGGACTTGGCTGATCTGCGCGCCCTGCTCACCTATGCCGCCGACAATGCCAAGGCCATCTCGACCCGCTATGGCCTAATCAGCACGCAGAGCATCGCAGCGATCCAGCGCGCGATCCTGAAACTCGAAAACGACGGCGCCGACCAGTTCTTCGGCGAGCCGGCACTGGAGCTGTCCGACCTGATGCGCCAGGACATGAGCGGGCGCGGCATCATCAACGTGCTGGCTGCCGACCAGCTGATCCTGAAGCCGCGGCTGTATTCCACGTTCCTGCTGTGGCTGCTGTCCGAGCTGTTCGAGCAATTGCCGGAAGTGGGCGATCTGGAGCAGCCGAAAATGGTGTTCTTCTTCGACGAGGCGCACCTGCTGTTCGACGATGCTTCGCCGGCGCTGCAGCAACGGGTCGAACAGGTGGTGCGGCTGATCCGCTCCAAGGGCGTCGGCGTGTATTTCTGCTCGCAGAATCCGGACGACGTGCCTGGCGTGATCCTGGGCCAGCTCGGCAACCGCATCCAGCATGCCTTGCGCGCGTTCACTCCACGGGACCAGAAAGCGGTCAGGGCCGCCGCGGAAACCTTTGTCGCCAACCCGAAGCTCGATGTCGCCGAAGCGATCACCAAGCTTGCCGTCGGCGAGGCACTGGCCTCGACGCTGGCCAACGGCGGCGTGCCCACGCCGGTCGAACAAGTGCTGGTGACCACGCCGTGCTGCCGCATCGGCGCGATCACCGACGCCGAGCGCGCCATCGTTCGCCAGCGCTCGCCGATCGGCACGAAGTACGACACCACCATCAATCGCGAATCCGCTGCCGAGATGCTGGCCAGGCGCGCCAGCGACAAGGCTGCCGATCCCGACACGGTAGCCGCCGGCACACCTGGTAAACCTGCCGCCGACTATCCCGCGGCTGGTTCGTCGTGGGGCGGCGCCGTGCGCGATGCGCTGCTCGGCACCAAACGCCGTCAGGGCATGATCGAAACCATGGGCAAGCAGATGGTGCGCACCGCCGGCAGTCAGCTCGGCCGGCAGATCCTGCGCGGCGTGCTCGGTGGCATCTTCGGCGGCAAGCGTTGAGCGCGCGATAGCATGCCGCGCGTCGAAACCGTTGCCCCCGACACCCCGTTCGGGGAACGCCTGCAGGCGGGCTTCGTCTACCCGCTGCGTGGCGCGGCGCTGCCCACTTGTGTGGTCATGGCGCTGCTGCACTATGTCGGTTTGTTGCCGTCGTACATCGGTGCGATAGGTAGCGCGCTGGTGTGGGCCGCAACCTGGCGTTATGCCGCCGACTGCCTGCTGCATACCGCGAACGGCTATGCCGATCCGCCCGATGTCGGCAGCGATGGCAACGATTCCAGCGGCTGGGGACTGACCGCGATTCATCTGCTGGTTGTCGCTGTCTGCGTGATCGCCATCGTGTTCTTCCCGCATCTGCTGTTGCCGGTGTTGATCCTGTCCGCGCTGGCGCTGCCGGCGATCGATATGTCGCTGGCGTTCGACGGCAATCTGGCGCTGGCGCTCAACCCGTTGAACTGGGGCCGCGTCATCGGCAGCTTCGGTGCAGCCTATCTGATACCCGTGGCGATCAACCTGCTGCTCGGTGTGCTGATCGTTCTCGCTTCGATCGGCACGGCACTGCTGCCACGGCTGCTGGCATTGCCGCTGTTTGCCTTCGCTTATACCTACCTCATCGTGCTCGCGTTTCACCTGATGGGCGTGTTGATCCACCAGCGCCACGAACGCTTCGGACTGGAGCCTGAAGCGCCAAAGCTGGCCAGGGCCGGCGGACAGGACGCCGACGAAATATTGCTGGCGGAGGTCGATGCACTCGCCCCTACCGATCCAGCCGCCGCCACTACGCTGCTAGTCGCCCGGATGCAGGATCGAGTTGCGCCGGCATCGCTGCACCTGGCTTATCGTCGGTTGCTGCAGCAGCAGAACCTGCGCGATGGGCTGCTGGTACACGGTCAAATCTGGATCGCCGCGCTGATGGCGCAAGGCGAATCGCGTCGGGCGCTGGGCCTGCTGCAGGAATGTTGCGGTATCGATGCCGGTTTCGTCCCCGACGATCCGCGAACCTGCGGCGAGCTGGCCGATCTGGCCGCGCGGCTGGGCATGAAGCGGATCGCGCTGCACCTGTGCAACGGATTTCTCGCGTACTGGCCGCGCGATCCGCAGGCGCCGCATTACGGCTTGCTGGCCGTTCGCCAGCTCGCCGAACACGCCGACCAGCACGCCGAAGCGACGGCGCTGCTGGATCGGCTCGCGGCAGCGTGGCCCGAACATCCACTGCGCGCCGAGATCGATGCACAACGACGACAGCTGGCCGGTACAGCATGAGCCGCTGGCGCCCACCTTCACCCGGCTCGACCGCGATCATCACCCGCGAGGGTTTCGAGCGGCTCAAGGCCGAACTCGACCACCTGTGGCATGTCTTGCGCCCGGAAGTGGTGAAGGCGCTCGCGGCCGCCGCGGCTGAAGGCGATCGCTCGGAAAACGCCGAATACATCTATCGCAAGAAACAGTTGGGTGAGATCGATCGCCGCGCCCGCTATCTGAGCAAGCGGATTCCCTCGCTCAAGGTGGCTGAAGGTGCTCCGAGCGATCGCGGCATGGTGTTCTTCGGTGCCCGCATCGAGCTGGAGAACGCCGACACTGGGGAGATCCTCCGTTACCGCATCGTCGGTCCCGACGAAACTGACGCCAGGCTGGGCTGGATCAGCATCGATTCACCACTGGCCCGCGCCGTCTTGAAGAAGCGCGTCGATGACGAGTTTCTCGCCGAACTGCCGGGCGGCCCCGCGGAGTTTGCGTTGCTGGCAGTGGATTACGACTAGGGGAAGCCTGATTTTCCCGTCATCCCGGAATCGCGAAGCGATATCCGAGAGCTAGCGCCTTAGTGCATCACCGAGTGACGCGAAAGACACAGGATGACCAGCCCTTCGGCTGTTGAGAGCCCCCGCTCTTGCGGGAATGACGAAAACCGAGGTCGATCAGACCATCCCTAGTGCGACGCCAGCGGCTGCGACGCGCGCTGATAATCTTTTTCGATCTGCGTCAGCTTCGCTTGCTGCGCCTGCTGGCTGACCCACTGGCCGTGCTCGGCCTGTTGCCGCAACAGCGTGTACTGCATGTCGACGAACGGTTGCAGCACGTGGTTGTTCTCGGACGCGAACCCGCCGAGATCGGGAATGCGCGCCAGATTGGCGCGCTCGTGCGCGCCGGTTTCGCCACTGCCCTTGCCGTAGCCGAGAAGAAAGTCGGTCAACTGCCGGCGCAGCGATTCGGGCAACCCCTCGCGCAGCACCAGCACGCCGGACGGAATCAGCGACGAGCGCCAGATCACCTTGAGCTGGGCGGCCTCCTGCGGAAAGTTGTGCCGGAACAAGTCCATGTCCGGATTATTGCTGCTGGCCACATCCACTTCGCGATTGACCACGGCCAGCAGGTTGCTCTGGTGATCACCGACCCGCACGCTGGCAAAGAATGTGTCGGAGTTGAGGCCGTGCGGCGCAAACACGTAAGCCTCCGGCGAGGTGTAGCCGGTCACCGACAGATGCTCGCTGCGGGCATAACGCCAGTTGCCGGGCTTGGCCAGCATATCCTCGAGACTGCGGATACCGCTGTCTGCGCGCACTACCAGCATCGCGACATTGCCCTTGGCGCCATCGCTGCGCACGAACTGGGCGAATACCTGCATATGCTGATGTGTCACTGCCTCGACGGCCAGTTTGCCGGAAAGAAACGCGATATCTACCTGCTGCGCACCGATCGCGTCGGAGAGCCCTGCGTAACTGCCCACCGACACCGTGGTCACCGGACGGTCCAGCCGTTTGTGCAGATCATCGAGCAGCGGTCGCCACTGTTCCAGCGACTCGGCGGCACTGCCGATGGGGAGGATGCCGAAACGGATCGGCGCCGCGCTCACATCGGTTGCCGACGCATGGCCTGCGCCCAGCAGCAAACCCAGCATCAGCAACCACACAACGATGCGCATCGGAAAACCGTTGCCCAACCCGGAGCGCCGCCAAGATATTGCGATGTTCAATGCCTCTGCCCCTGACCTGCCCCCATCCCCTGTATATAGCCGTGAACACGGATCGGGGCAAGCCGCGACCCCGGCGTTCAGCCGGGTTGCGGGAAAACGGGCGGATATTCGCGACCGGCGCGGCGCGGCTGGTAGCAGACGGTGCTGCGATGAAACGCCTCTTCCGCATTGTCGGCGTGCCAGCCCGGAATCCCCGACAGCGGCAATGGCCGCAATTCCTGCGGATCCTGCAGCAAGCGGCCCGACAGCATCGCCTCGACACAACGGGCGGACACTGGCCTGACATGGCCGGCCGACGCGAAGACCAGCGCCTTGCCCACCAGCAACTTGTCCGGACTCAACGCATGCTCCAGCAGCGCATGCCCGAACAGTTCCAGCCGAATCGAACCGTCCAGCCAAGCCTGCCGGTGGCACCAGAGCAGGCCATGCCAGTCGTGGGCGTCCCACAACGCCAGCAGCTCAGGATCGCGCACTTCGACGATGACACCGCCCTCGTCGAAGTGGGTCATCGCATATTGGGCCCGTGAACGAAGTTTCGGCCCCATGCGGGCGATCTCGGCCATCTGCCGCTGGTTCAATAGCTGTTTCAGCGCGGGGTAGCGCAGCCATACCAGCGCATTGAGCAAGTCGTGCCAGTTGCCTTCGCGGGTGGCGATCTCACCACGCTCGGCGATGCGCTGTTCGTAATGCAGGCCATCGGCCAGCAGGGCCGGTGTCTGCGCTACGAAGCGCTGCATCATGCCCGCAGGCAGGTGATGGTTGAGTTCCTCGATGGACGGCCATGCGGCGCCTCCGAGCAGCGCGGCATATTCGCGCCACGCCGTCAACGGCATCCGATCGAATACCGCAGGATCGACGGCCTCGCGCGACGGCGCGTGGTAGCGCATGCGCTCAGCCGGCGAGGCGCGCGTGCAGGTCGTGTTCGCTGGCACCCTCGACCACAACGTCGACGAATTGACCGGGTTTGAGCTTCTGGCCATCGGCGATCAACACCGTGCCGTCGATCTCCGGCGCGTCGGCTGCCGATCGCGCGACCGCACCATCGGCACCGGCCTCATCGACCAGCACCTTGATGGTGCGGCCGATCTTGTGCTGCAACTTGGCGGCGGAAATTTCCGCCTGCACCGCCATGAACTGTTCGAGCCGGTCCTCTTTCAATTCCTCCGGAACCGGATCGGGCAGCTCGTTCGCCTTGGCGCCGTCGACCGCCGAATACGCAAACGCGCCGACGCGATCGAGCTTGGCCTCGCGCAGGAAATCCAGCAGTTCCTCGAACTCGGCGTCGGTCTCGCCGGGAAAACCCACGATGAAGGTGCTGCGGATGGTCAGATCCGGCACGAGCTTGCGCCAGTTCTGGATGCGCTCCAGCGTCTTGTCGATATTGCCGGGCCGCTTCATCAGCTTGAGAATGCGCGGGCTGGCGTGCTGGAACGGGATGTCCAGGTACGGCAACAGTTTGCCCGCGGCCATCAGCGGCATCACCTCGTCCACGTGCGGGTACGGATAGACGTAGTGCAGCCGCGTCCACACGCCCAACTCGGAGAGGCCTTCGCAGAGTTCGGTCATGCGCGTGCGGTACGACTTGCTGTGCCACTCGCGCTCGGCGTATTTCAGGTCGACGCCATACGCGCTGGTGTCCTGCGAAATCACCAGCAGTTCCTTGACGCCGCCTTTGACCAGGCGCTCGGCTTCCAGCAATACCTCGTCGACTGGCCGCGAGACCAGGTTGCCGCGCATCGACGGGATGATGCAGAAGCTGCAGCGATGGTTGCAGCCTTCGGAAATCTTCAGATACGCGTAATGCTTCGGAGTGAGCTTCACTCCGGTGTCCGGCACGATGTCGAGAAAGCGATTGCGCTGCGGCGGCAATGCGGTATGCACCGCATTCATCACGCTGACGTAGTCCTGCGGCCCGCTGATCGACAGCACATCCGGATACGCTTCGCGGATCAGCCCCTCGCGCTTGCCGAGGCAGCCGGTGACAATGACCTTGCCGTTCTCGTGCAGGGCCGTGCCGATCGAATCCAGCGATTCCTGCACGGCCGCGTCGATGAAGCCGCAGGTGTTCACCACCACCGCATCCGCCTCGCCGTAGCTGGGCACGATCTGGTAACCCTCGACCTTCAGCTGGGTCAGGATGCGTTCGGAATCGACCAGCGCCTTGGGGCAGCCGAGGCTGACGAAACCGATCTTGTGTGCGGCCTGTGACATGGGCTTGGGTTACCGTAAAACGTGCGGGGAAACAGGCGATTATACGTCAGCGCCGGCCAACTCACCGGCCCGTTAAGCTTGACCCCCTCAACCAGGCGGAAACCCATATGGGCGAGCAGATCAACCTACCCACCACCCGCACCCAGTGCATCGGCGCGTATCTGGCTCAACCCGAGGGCAAGCCGAAAGGCGGCATCGTGGTGATCCAGGAGATCTTCGGCGTCAACGCACACATGCGCTGCGTCGCCGATCGCTTTGCCGAGCATGGCTACACCGCGATCGCACCGGCGTTCTTCGACCACCTGGAAACCGGCGTAGAGCTGGATTACGACAGCGGCGGTTACGCCAGGGGCAAGCAGCTGGCCACCGAACTGGGGCTGGATCGTGCCCTGGAAGATGTCGCCAGCGCGGCCGAGGCCATCGCGTCTGCGGGAAAGATCGGTACGGTCGGCTACTGCTGGGGCGGCACGGTGGCGCTGCTGTCCGCGTTGCGGCTGGGCCTGCCGTCAGTGAGCTATTACGGTGCGCGCAACCTGCCCTTCCTGCATGAGATGCCGAAGGCGCCGGTGATGTTCCATTTCGGCGAGAAGGACAAGAGCATCACACCGGAAATGGTGGCTGCGCATCGCGAGGCGCTGCCGCAGATGGAGACTTTCACCTACCCGGCCGATCACGCCTTCAACCGCGATGTCGGCGCGCAATACGATGAAGCCAGTGCCCGTTTGGCCATGCAGCGCACGCTGGCGTTCTTCGAAAAGCACCTGGCCAGCGCATGAGTGGCGCCGGTTTCGCGCTGGATCCCCGGCTGGCGGCCGATACCTGCCCGGTCGCCTCGCTGCCGTTGTGCGACGTACGGCTGATGAACGATGCACGCTATCCATGGCTGATCCTGGTGCCGCGCCGTGCCGGCATGGTCGAGATCGCAGACCTGTCAGACGTGGACCAGACGTTGCTATGGCAGGAGGTAAACCATTCCTCCTCGGCGCTTCGTTCGACCTCGCCATGCGAGAAACTCAATATCGGCGCGCTCGGCATCATCGTGCGGCAACTGCATGTCCACGTGGTAGCGCGAAATCACGGAGACGCCGCATGGCCGGGTCCGGTATGGGGCCACGGCAAGGCTGTCCCGTACGAGCCGATCGCACGTGAGGCGCTGCTAGAACACCTGCGCAACGCACTGTCCGCAGCGTGAAACGAACGGCATAAACGACGACGCCCACGTAGGGCTACGTGGGCGTCGTCGTTCATGCTCCGCGAGACGGTATCAGTGCTGCTGTTCCTGCTGGTCCATCGGGCTGCTGCTGGCTGATTTGCCCTTCATTTCATCGGGCAACGCGGCTGGCGCATGGTAATCCTCGAGACGGCGCGCCTTGGTTTCCATCGGGTTGATCCGCTTCAAGGTGCCATCGTCGTCGTAGTACACCGCGAAACCATAATCGAGCTCCATTCGCGCCATGTACTGCAGGTGATCCTTGCGGATCTTCGAGTCGTCGCTGCGCTCGAGCAGTACGGTCTTCGGCAGTTGTCCCTGATCCTTCAGGTAGGCGAAATGGCTGCCGGTATCCAGCGCCGAAAGCACGGCGCCGTCGACCAGGAACTGGCCGCTCTTGTAAGCCTTGATGGTGGTATCGAACCGGCCCTGCGCCGCGGCCGTACTGACTTCGCCCTTGGTGCTGCCGCGATGGCAGCCGGCGAGTACGAGCAGGCTGCCCAGGATGAGCGCGGCCGTGGCGCGCGTCAGCAGTGTGGAAAAACGGATCATGCGGATCTCCTGGCAATCATTCGGTTGAATCAGTTGAAGTGTAACGCCGGGCCGCGGCAATCGCCGCGCCGCGGAAATGCGCCGTTCAGGCGCGCGCTCAGGTACGCGGCAGGGTCACGCCCTGCTGGCCCTGGTATTTGCCGCCCCGATCCTTGTAGCTGGTCTCGCATTCCTCGTCAGATTCGAGGAACAACATCTGCGCCACCCCTTCGTTGGCGTAGATTTTTGCGGGCAGCGGCGTGGTGTTGGAGAACTCCAGCGTCACGTGGCCCTCCCACTCCGGCTCCAGCGGCGTCACGTTGACGATGATGCCGCAGCGCGCGTAAGTACTTTTGCCCAGGCAGATCGTGAGCACCTGGCGCGGAATCCGGAAGTACTCGACCGTGCGGGCCAGCGCGAACGAATTGGGAGGAATGATGCAGACGTCCGCCTCCACGTCGACGAAGCTGGTCGGATCGAATGCCTTCGGGTCGACGATGGTGGAATTGATGTTGGTGAAGATCTTGAACTCGCGTGCGCAACGCACGTCGTAGCCGTAGCTGGAGGTGCCGTAAGACACCAGTTTCTGGCCGTCGCGCAATTTGACCTGCCCAGCCTCGAACGGCTCGATCATGCCGTGGCTCTCGGCCATGCGACGTATCCACTTGTCGGATTTGATGCTCACACTGACTCCGTCCGGTAGCGACGCCCGGTCGACCCGGGCGCAAAACCGCAAAAGTACATGGTCAGGCCGTCACCACGCCAGCCGGCAGGTTCATGCGACGGGCAAGGCCTCGACCAGGATATCCAGCGCCGCACGCAATTCCGCGCAACGGTCCGCGCTGGCCAGCACCTGCTCCATCGTGCAGCCCGCGCCCGGCAGCGACACCATGCATGGGTGCGTCGTCAGCAATTGTGCGGACATGGTGCGCAGGATTTCATCCAGCGCTTCCTGCGCGTGGTATGAGCCGCGCGCAGCAGTATTCAGCAGCAACACCGGCTTGCCCGGAAACTCCAGGCTGCCGACCAGCCAATCGAGCAGATTCTTGAACGCGCCAGGTACGCCGTGCGCATATTCGGGACAGGCGATCAGCAACGCATCGGCGCGGCCGACGGCTTCGCGCAAGGCCAGCACCGATGCCGGCAACGGTTCGACGTCATGGTCCGGGTTGAACAGCGGCAGTGCGCCAAGCTCGCCGTAACCCACCAGTTCCAGCACTGCCGGCGCAAGCCGCTGCGCGGCTTCCAGCGCAGCGGTGTTCGACGACACGCGGCGCAAACTGCCGGACACGCACAGCACCCGGCGCGTCGTCGCCGTCATGCCGCGGGCGCGCCCTGCACCACGATCTTGCCCAGCCCCAGCGACTTGTTGCGCGGCTGCCGCGACAACCGGCCGGCGGTGTTGCGGGCAATCTCGCGGTAACGTGCGGCGAGTTCGGAATCCGGCATCGCCACCACCGTGGGGTTGCCGCTGTCGGCTTGCTCGCGGATGCGGATATCCAGCGGCAGCGAACCCAGATACGGCACGCCGTATTGCGTCGACATGCGCTGGCCACCGCCTTCACCGAAGACATGTTCCTCATGGCCGCAGTGGGAGCAGATATGCGTGGCCATGTTCTCCACCACGCCGAGTACCGGCACCTCGACCTTCTCGAACATCTTCAGCGCCTTGCGGGCATCCAGCAGCGCGATGTCCTGCGGCGTGGTGACGATCACCGCGCCGGCTACCGGCACTTTCTGCGACAGCGTGAGCTGGATGTCGCCGGTGCCCGGCGGCAGGTCGACGATCAGATAGTCCAGTTGTTCCCAGCGCGTGTCGGTCAGCAGTTGCATCATCGCCTGCGTCACCATCGGACCACGCCAGATCATCGGCGTGTCCGCTTCCACCAGAAAGCCGATCGACATCACCGGCATGCCATGCGCCTGCATCGGGATGATGCTCTTGCCATCCGGCGAAGCCGGCTTGCCATGCACACCCAGCATGGTCGGTTGGCTGGGACCATAGATGTCGGCATCCAGCACGCCGACTTTGGCGCCTTCGGCCTGCAGCGCCAGCGCGAGATTCGCCGACACCGTGGACTTGCCCACGCCCCCCTTGCCCGACGCCACCACGATGATGTTCTTCACGTTCGGCAACGGCCCCAGGGTGCCTTGCACCTTGTGCACGTGGACGCGGCTGGTGATCGAGACGGCCGCCGATTCGATCGACGGATCGGCTTCCAGCGCCTGGCGCACACGGACAGTCATGCTGCCGATCGCACCGGCGGCCGGATAGCCCAGTTGCAGGTCCACCGATACCTTCGCCCCGTCCACGCCGACCGCGCGCACCGTCTCAGCCAGCGGCGCGCCGGTATGGGTATCGATCAGGTCGCCAAGAATGCGGCGGACCAGGGCTTCGTTCGCCTGTGTCATATCGGCTCGGATAGTTTTCGGAGTCGCTTATTATGCCAGCCCGCCGACTCCACCCAGCTGACGCAGATCAGTGACTGGCTGGGCGCGCAGCCAGGACGTATCGAACCATTCCCGGCATGGCGCATTGCAGCTTGACGCCCTTGTACATCCTCGCCAGTCTCGCATCCATACGCTTTCGTACGGGAGGAACACCATGAAGCATGTTTTTCGCCTCACCATCGCTGCCGCCCTGGTGCTGGCGGCCGGCGCGGCACTCGCCGCCAACGACACGCCGGTCGGCACCTGGAAAACCATCGACGACACCACCCACAAGCCGAAATCGATCGTGCAGATCACTGAGACCAACGGCGAGCTGCAGGCCAAGGTGCTGCAGGTGCTGCAGTCCGACGATGGCCCGCATCCGCTCTGCAGCAAGTGCGACGGCTCACGCAAGAACCAGCCCGTCGAGGGCATGACGATCATGTGGGGAGTCACCAAGGATGACGACGTCTGGGATGGCGGCAAGATTCTCGACCCGCACAATGGCAAGACCTACAAGGTGAAGCTCACTGTCACGGACGGTGGCCAGAAACTCGACGTGCACGGCTACATCGGTTTCGCCCTGCTAGGCCGCAGCCAGGTGTGGGAGCGGCAGGAGTAACGCCACTTCAACCGCTTTTTCGTGTCACACCAAACCTCATGCCGACGCACCGGCATGGGGTTTTTCATTGGCTGCGGACAAGCCCGCTGGGCTCACGCCGCTGCCGTGTCGGCCCGGTGCACGCTCACGCCACGTGCCGCGAATGCCGCACGCAGCGCACGGCCGGCATCGTGCTCGACCACCAGGTGCTGCACTTCGTCGATACCCGCCACCCGGTGCGTCGCCACCGTACCGAGCTTGTCGCTGGTGGCGACGACGACGGTCTCGCCGCTGGCCTCGACCATCGCCCGCTTCAGCAAGACTTCCTCGCTGTCGAAACCCCATAGCCCGCCGATCGCATCGACCGCGCAAGCGCCGGGAAAACAGATATCCGCACGTACCCGCTGCATCTCCTGCACGGCCTGCGCGCCGACGGCTGCACCGATTCGCGCGTCGATCCGACCGCCGATCAGCAGTATCTCGAAGCCTTCGCGTTCCAGCAGTATCTGTGCGATATCCGGCGCATTGGTTATCACGGTCAGGCCGAAATCCCGCGGCAAGGCGGCGGCGATCGCTGCATTGGTGGAGCCGGCATCGATCAAGACGACCTGACCCTGCCGCACCAGGGTCGCCGCCTTGCGTCCCAGCGCCAGCTTGCGACCGGCATGCTCCTGTCGCCGCTGCTTGAGCGGCGCAACCACGGCGGACAACGGCAACGCGCCGCCGTAAACGCGCTTGCACAAGCCTTGCGCGGCCAGTTCGCGCAGGTCGCGCCTGACCGAATCCTCGGACACCGCAAATTCCGTCGCCAACTCCACCGCCACCACACGACCGCTCTGGCGCAGTCGGTCGAGTATCCATTGCTGCCGCTCCTGCGGCAGCATCTCGGCGGGATTCACCTTAGCCACGCTGGCGCTCCTCCGGCGATGCGGCGTCCAGCAATCCCAGCGCGGCCAGTTCCGTGCGCAGTGCCGCCGCATCGCGGAAGTGCAGCGCATGCATGCCCAGCTTCGCCGCCGCATCCACATTGCGCGGAGCATCGTCGATAAAGACGGCCCGTTCCGGATCGACCCCGTAGCGATTCAGCAACACGTGGAATATGGCCGGATCGGGCTTGATCATGCGCTCCGCTCCGGACACCACGATGCCCTCGAACACATGCAGGAACGTGTAGCGCTCGAAGGCGAGCGGAAAAGTCTCATTCGACCAGTTGGTCAATGCGTAAAGGCGCACGCCGCGCTCGCGCAGCTCGTGGAGGATCGCCACGCTGTCGTGTATCGGGCCGCTCAGCATCTCGTCCCAGCGCGTGCGGTACGCGGCGATCCGCGCCGCGTGTTCGGGAAACTCCGCGCTGAGCTGCCGGATCGCCTCGTCCCACGGACGTCCGGCGTCCTGCTGCTCGTTCCACCGCGAATGGCACACCTCGGCCAGGAATCGCTCCATCGCCTGCTCGTCATCGAACAGCTGGCGATACAGATAGCGCGGATTCCAGTCGATCAGGACGCCGCCGAGATCGAAGATCACCGTATCCGGTACCGCATGCATAGTTCTACGTTCACTCACGTCGTCATCCTCATGGGGTAGGTCATTCAACGCCGCACGATCCGGGCAGAGCCGGCCACCAGCAGCAACAGGCCGGCGACCACGGCCAACGCCACCGGCAAGTTGCTGGCATGGGCCATGAAACCGATCAGTGCCGGACCACTGAGTAGGCCGGCGTAGCCCAGCATGGTCACTGCGGCGATCGAAATCGCCGGTGGATTGCCCGGCAGGCGGCCCGCCGCACTGAACATCACCGGCACGATGTTCGATGCGCCCAGGCCGATCAATACGAAACCGGACAGCGAAGCAGCCGGCCATGGCGCCATCGCCGCCAGCAGAAACCCGATCGCCGCCGTACTGGCGCCAATGCGTACCGCGCTTACCGGACCCAGCCGCTCGACCACGCGGTCGCCGGCGAGCCGGCCGGCTGCCATCGCCACCGAGAAACACGCGTAGCCGATGCCGGCGGATGCCGCGGAGAAGCCGCGAAAGTCACGCAGCAACACGGCGCTCCAGTCGAGCATCGAACCCTCGGCCAGGAAACTGACAAAGCACAGCACACCGAGCAGCAACACCAGCCCGCGCGGCAGACGGAACACCGTCGACCATTCGGCCGCATCGTCCACACCGGGAAGCAGGCTGCTGCGCTGGCTGAGCACGATCAGCGCCAGCAGCAGCGCGATGGCCAGCGCGCTTGCCCACAGCGTCAGACCCAGCGCGAGCAGCGTACTCATGATGGCGGCACCGGCGAGGCCGCCGATGCTGAAGAGGCCGTGGAAGCCCGACATCAGCGCGCGACCGTCGCGCCGCTCCACCTCGACCGCGTGCGCGTTCATCGCCACATCCACGGCGCCAAGCATCGCGCCGAAATACAGCAGTACCGCGGCAAGCGCTGGCGCGTTCGGCACGATCGCCAGCAGCGGGATCGCCACGCACAGCATCAGCCCGGCCACGCTGATCACCTTGCGGTTGCCGTAGCGATGGGTCAGCCAGCCGACCAGCGGCATCGACACCATCGAACCGCCACCGAAGGCCAGCAGCACCAGGCCGAGATCCGCATCGTCCAACCCCAGCCGGGCCTTGGCATACGGCACCATCGGCGCCCAGCTGGCCATGCCGATGCCGGACGTCAGGAAGATCAGCCGAGTGGCGCGGGTAGCTGCTCCGAGCTGCGCTCGTCCCGCGGGGATGGATCCACTCAACACGTTCATCACTTTGGCCCGGATCTTTAAAACGCGTACAAATGTACACAAATAGAACAAATCGTGCAAACCGAAAAGACGCACTTCGTGAGGCCGGCAGGCCACCGCGAATGAGCGCCCTCACATCACTCCGTCGGAATCGACGCCCTCCGCGAACCCCGATATACGGCCAACCGCAGGCCCCACATGCAATAATGCAAAGTCATTCCGGAGTGTCTGTCTGCCATGAGTCGTCGCCTGCTCGTCACCCACGCCCTGCCCTATGCCAACGGCCCGCTGCATCTTGGCCACATGCTGGGCTACATCCAGACGGATATCTGGGTACGTGCGCAGCGGATGATGGGCAACGAGGTACATTTCGTTGCCGCGGACGATGCCCACGGCACGCCGATCATGCTGGCCGCGGAGAAAGCCGGCATGTCGCCCGAAGCATTCATCGCCGGCATCCGCGCCGGCCATGAAGCCGACTTTGCCGAATTCAACTTCAGCTTCGACCAATACCACACCACGCATTCGGACGAGAACCGCGAGCTGGCCTCGCTGATCTACACGCGCCTGCGCGATGCCGGCTATATCGCCAAGCGGAACATCAAGCAGCTGTTCGATCCGGAAAAGCAGATGTTCCTGCCGGATCGCTACATCAAAGGCGTCTGCCCGAACTGCGGCACGCCGGACCAATATGGCGACAACTGCGAGCACTGCGGCGCCACCTACGCGCCGACCGACCTGATCAATCCTTATTCGGTGATGTCCGGTGCCACGCCGGTGCTGCGCGATTCGGAGCATTACTTCTTCGAGCTGAGCAAATTCCAGGGACTGCTGCGCGACTGGTTCGCCGGCAAGTTCACCCACGGCAGGCCGGTGGCGAACAGCGGCGTCGCCGCGAAGCTGCGGGAATGGCTGGACGGTGGCCTGAAGGATTGGGACATCTCGCGCGATGCGCCGTACTTCGGTTTTCCGATTCCCGACGCGCCGGGCAAGTTTTTCTATGTGTGGCTGGATGCGCCGGTCGGCTACCTGGCCAGCTTCAAGGCGCTGTGCGACCGCACCGGCCTGAAGTTCGACGACTTCCTGGGCACCGACAGCACCGCCGAGATGCACCATTTCATCGGCAAGGACATCATCAACTTCCACGGCCTGTTCTGGCCGGCGATGCTGCACGGTGCCGGCTTCCGCACGCCGACCGCGCTGCACGTCAACGGCTACCTGACCGTGAACGGCGCCAAGATGTCCAAGTCGCGCGGCACCTTCATCCAGGCGCGTACCTACCTCGACGCCGGCATCCATCCGGAATTCCTGCGCTATTACTTCGCCACCATGCTCAGCGATGCGCCGGTCGATGTGGATCTCGATCTCAAGGCGTTCGAGGAGCGCGTCAACTCGCACCTGGTAGGCAAATGGGTGAATATCGCCAGCCGCACCGCGGGCTTCGTGCAAAAATTCTTCGACGGCCGCCTGGCGCCGCAGTTCGGCGCGCAGGAAACCGTGCTGTGGAACAGCTTGCTGGAACACTACGACGGCATCGCCGAGCTGTACGACAGCGGCGACTTCGCCGAGGTCACCCGCCGCTTCGTGCTGATGGCCGACCTGGTCAACGGCCATATCGCCGCCAAGGCGCCGTGGGCGATGGCCAAGGACGAAGCGCTGCGCGAGGAACTGCACCAGGTGTGTTCGTTCGCGCTGACCGCATTCCGCCTGCTGGCCGGCATGCTCAAGCCGATACTGCCGGCCACCGTGACCGCCGCCGAACAATTCCTGGCCGCACCGATCACCGATTTCGACGACGCTCGCGCCGCGCTGCACAACCATGCCATCCATGCCTTCGAGCCGCTGCTCGGCCGTATCGATCCCAAGCGCATCGAGGCGATGGTCGAGGCCTCGAAGGATTCGCTGGGCAGCTCTCCCGAGCCGGTAGCCGCGCCTGCAGCAAACAAGAAGCCAAAGGAATCGGGGAAATCCATGAGCGAAAAGGTTGCCGGCAACGAAACCGCTGCAGCACCGACCACCATCGCCATGGACGACTTCGCACGGCTCGACCTGCGCATCGGCAAGGTCAGCGCCTGCGAATTCGTCGATGGTTCGGACAAGCTGTTGCGCTTCGAACTGGACGCCGGTCCGCTGGGCACGCGACAGATCTTCTCCGGCATCCGCGCCGCTTACGGCGAACCGGACAAGCTGATCGGCCGCAACGTGGTGTTCATCGCCAACCTCGCTCCGCGCAAGATGCGTTTCGGCCTGTCCGAAGGCATGATCCTGTCGGCCGGCGACGGCGGCAGCGACCTGTTCCTGCTCGATGCCGACCAGGGTGCGAAGCCGGGTGCCACCGTCCGCTGATCCCGCCATGACATGGGCCGACCGCATCGATGCGCTGTTGCCGCAGACGCAATGCGAGCAGTGCGGCTATCACGGCTGCCGGCCGTATGCAGAAGCGATCGCGCGTGGTGAGGCGGAAATCAACCAATGTCCGCCTGGTGGCGCGGACGGCATCGTGAAACTGGCGGCGCTGCTCGATCGGCCGGTGCTGCCGCTGAACCCCGCAAACGGCGTCGAGAAGCCGCGCGCGCTGGCGCGCATCGTCGAGGCCGACTGCATCGGTTGCACCAAATGCATCCAGGCCTGTCCGGTCGATGCGATCGTCGGCGCGGCGAAATTGATGCACACGGTGATCGCCGACGACTGCACCGGCTGCGAGCTGTGCGTGCCGGCCTGCCCGGTCGACTGCATCGTGCTGCTGCCCATGCCCGAAGCACAGCTCGACACCGCTCACGCCGACGCGGCACGCGCGCATTTCCAGCGGCACGAGGTGCGGCTGGAGCGCCTGCGGGTCGAACACGAGACGGAACTGGCGGCGCGCAAGGCGGCCGTCGACACCAACGCCCAGCGCAATCCTGTGCTGGAGGCCCTGGCCCGCGCCAAGGCAAAGCAGCAGGAACCGAAACCATGAAACGCGCCGACGCGATCGAGCTTTTCTCGCGGCTGCGCGAACTCAACCCGCACCCGACCACCGAGCTCGCCTACAGCACGCCGTTCGAATTGCTGGTCGCGGTGGTATTGTCGGCGCAGGCTACCGATGTCGGTGTCAACAAGGCCACCAGGAAACTGTATCCGGTCGCCAACACGCCGCAGGCCATCCTCGAGCTTGGCGAGGAAGGCCTGAAGCGTTACATCAGCACGATCGGATTGTTCAACGCGAAGGCCAAGAACGTGATCGCGCTGTGCCAGCTGCTGATCGAGCGGCACGGTGGCGAAGTGCCGCACAATCGCGAAGCGCTGGAAGCCCTCCCCGGGGTCGGCCGCAAGACCGCCAACGTGGTGCTCAACACGGCGTTCGGCGAACCGACCATCGCGGTGGATACGCATATCTTTCGCGTGGCCAACCGTACCGGCCTGGCACCGGGCAAGGATGTGCGCGCGGTCGAAGCCAAGCTCGAGAAGGTGATCCCAGCCGAGTTCAAACAGGACGCGCATCATTGGCTGATCCTGCACGGCCGTTACGTATGCAAGGCACGCAAACCGGACTGCCCGCATTGCGCGATCCGCGACCTGTGCGGCTACAAGCACAAGACCGTCGCGGTGCCTTGACGAAACCATATGCGGTTTTTGTTCGTGTCACCATTTTTGCATTGACATAGACTTCTCCTGCGGTCAGCATGCGCGCGCCTTCACCTGCACCAGAACCCCACGAGACCTGATCCACCATGGACAGCGACCCAGCCAGTTGCAGCCGGACCGCCCCTGCGGCGCTTTCGATGCACACAGACATCTACTCTCGCGGCCCGGCCGCGAGTGGATCGCTGCCCGGCTGATCCGCTCGCTCCGTGCAGCGGATACGGAGACGAGCATGAAAAAGATCCACCTGTTCGCCGCGGCCATCTGGCTTGCGCTGGCGTCTACCCCCACGCTGGCCGACGACGCGCCGATGTATGTGCCGCAATGGCTGGGTGCGCAGTACACCTTCATCGACCAGCACCAATCGTCCATGCATTCGCCGTACAGCGGCCCGATGAGCCTGCGCGCGCGTGGCGATACCGAGCGATCGCACACCTTCGGCGCCTACTTCGGCGTCGCCCTGCCGGCGCATTTCCAGTTCTACTTCGACGTGGAAATGTTCAAGGGCGAGGCAGTCAGCGGAGCCACTGGCCTGGGTGGCGTTGCCAATGGCGACGTGGTGCATTCCGGCGGCGGCACCTTGAGCAAGACCGCCTACGTCGCGCGCCGGTACCTGCGCTGGACGCTGCCGCTGGGCGACGAACACGAATCGGCTCAGCGCGGCCAGGACCAGTTGCCGGGCCAAGAAGCCACCCACCGCATCGAAATCAAGTTGGGCAAGATGGCGGTGAGTGACGACTTCGACAAGAACCGCTACGCCGATGCGGCACGCACGCAATTCCTGAATTGGTCGTTGCTCAACAACACCGCGTGGGATTTCGCCGCCGATACCCGCGGCTATACCGACGGGCTGATGCTGGGCTGGATCAACCCGAGCTGGAGCCTGCGCTACGGCGTCTACCTGATGCCCGTCGAAGCGAATGGGACGAAGCTGGAGAGTTCACCGCGGCGCGCCCGCGGCGAGCAGCTCGAACTGACCTTGCAGCCGCACGCGGACGGCGCGATCCTGCGGCTGCTGGCATTCCGCAACGTCGCGAACATGGGCGTGTACCGCGACGCCATTGCGTACGCGCTTGCTCATGGCACCCCACCGGACATCCATGCCGACGACCGCCCCGGACGGCGCAAGTACGGCTTCGCGGTCAACGGCGAGCTGCCGCTGGCGGACGATGGCGAGACCGGGCTGTTCGCCCGCGCAGGCTGGAATGACGGTCGCAACGAATCGTTTGCGTTCACCGAAGTGGATCGCACCCTGAGCGCCGGCCTGCAGCTCTCCGGCGCGCATTGGGATCGGCCGAAAGATCATCTGGGCGTCGCGTTCGCCATCGACGCGCTGTCGCCAGCGCATCGCGACTACCTGGCCCTGGGCGGCCAGGGATTCACGCTGGGCGATGGCGCGCTCGCCTATGGCCGCGAGCGCATCGTCGAGGCTTATTACAATATTGCGGTGGTCGATCACCTGACGCTCGCTCCCGACATCCAGCTGATCCACAACCCGGGCTACAACCGCGCCCGCGGACCGGCCCGCTTTGTCGGCATGCGCGCCCATCTGGAGTTCTGATCGCCCGAAGAATCACCGGCTCGGCAGCTGCGCCCGTTCCAGCGCCGCGATGTGACGCCCCAGCCGCGGCCCCAGGTAGCAATGCGATCCGCACGGCAGCAGTCCCACCTCGCCGAACTCGCGCAGATACCAGGCCGGCGCACGCGCCACGAAACCGTGATGATCGCCGGCCACATCGTCGCGATTGGTGAATACCTCGAGAAACGCGACGCCCTCGAGCATCTCGCCGATGCCCTGCAGACCTGCGCGGATCTCGGCCGGCTTCAGGTAATGCAGCACATCGGTGCAGACGATCAAGTCGAAACGCGTGTCGAAACGCAACTGTTCGAGCTGGCCGAAACGCGCCAGGCCGATGTTGCGGCTGCGACCGTAGCGCGCCACGGCGTACTCGCTGGCGTCCAGCCCGCGATAGTCGATGTGCGGACGCAATGCGCGCAGCGGCGCACGCCAGGTTGCCTCGCCGCAGCCGACATCGAGCACATTGAGGATAGTCCGGCCGAGGTAGTACTCGGCTTGCGCCACCACCATCGCCACCTTGCGCCTGAGCTCGGCCGGCGAGGCGACTGAATGCTGCGGATCGCGATACCACTTGTCGAAATACTCGCGGTCGTAGGTCTTGGGCATCGGTATCGAAGTTCGTCAAGGTGAGCAGTGCCGCATGATACGGGTCATTTGCCCTCGTGAAGACATCACTTCCCGTATGCGCCGCACTTGCAAGCATGGTCACCCGTCATCGTAGCGAGGAGTGCCCCATGCCCATGGTCCGCTTTCGGCTGATCGGCAGCCGTGCCGACGCCGATACCGTCATCGCCGCCCTGCATGGCATCGACGACATCGAACACGTGGAGGAGGTCGACGACCTCATGCCCGGCATGCGCGAGGATTCCAGTTCCAGCGAGTCGGTAAGCGACAGTGAAGGTCAGGTCTATTTCATCGAAGTGGATGCTCCCAGCGACGAGCTGGCCAAGACCGTGCGCGTGAACGCCGAAATGATCGCCAGTGACCGCGACGCCGGTATCGAATTTGTCGACGAGTTCTAACCGGCCGCACAAGAACATGCGGAAAATCGGACCGTGTCATCCGACGGCCCTCTGCCGCGTTGAATCGGAGGACAGCGCATCAGCCTGTTGTCATCCGAAACCAACGTGGACGTTCGCATGCCTCCAGATTCGATCCATCGCCCAGGTATCGCCGCCCGGCTGCTGCGCTGCCTGCCGGTCGCTCTCGCCGGGCTCGCGCCACTGGCTGTACCGGCGCAGAGCGCAAAACCGTTGAGCCATGACGATGTCGCGTGGCTGCAGCGCGTCGGTTTCGGCATCGACTCGGCCAGCGTGGCGCGCTATCAGCAGCTGGGACGCGTCCGTTATCTGGATGAAGAGCTCGCCGGGCGCAACGACACTTTGCCACCGGCGATCAGCGCACTGATCAACAGCTACGACGTGGTCAACACGCCGCCGGCACAACTGCTGATGGCTTACCGGGATCAGCAGAAGCAGTTCAAGAACGCCGCGGAAGGTGCTGACAAGGAGGCCACGAAGAAAACCCTGCAGGAATATCGGAAGAAGCTGTACCAGCAGGAGGCCCAGGTCGAACTGCTGCATGCCATCTACGGCGGCGACCAGCTGAAGGAGCAGATGGTGTGGTTCTGGCTCAACCATTTCAGCGTGTACGCGACCAAGGGGCGGGTGCGGCTGGTCGCCAACGATTACGCCGAACACGCCATCCGCCCGCACGCATTGGGCAAGTTCAGGGATCTGCTGATGGCTACGCTGAAAAGCCCGGCCATGCTGGAGTTCCTCGACAACGCGAAGAACATCAAGGGCAAGACCAACGAAAACTACGCGCGCGAGCTGATGGAGCTGCACACGATGGGCGTGGGCTCCGGCTACACCCAGCAAGACGTGCAGCAACTGGCGCTGATCCTCACCGGCGCCGGTGTCGCGCCGCTGCGCGAGGGGCGACCGGGCCGCTTCGGCGAACGCGGACGGCCCGGCTTCGTGCGCGACGGCCTGTTCGTGTTCAACCCGAACAAGCACGACTTCGGCGACAAGACCTTTCTTGGCCACACGATCAAGGGCAGCGGCTACGACGAGATAGAACAAGCGGTGACGCTGATCACCCGCCAGCCTGCCTGCGCACAGTTCATCTCGCGCCGGCTCGCCGAATATTTCGTCGCCGACCAGCCACCGCCGGCACTGGTGTCGGCGATGGCGCAGACATTCCAGCGCACCGATGGCGACATCGCCGCGGTACTGCGCACGATGTTCGACTCGCCCGCGCTGACCGCTAGCTACGGCAAAAAATTCAAGGACCCCACGCAGTTCCTGGTTTCGGCGATGCGGCTCACCTATGACGGCAAACCGGTCGGCAACGCCGCGCCGCTGGTCAACTGGCTCAACCAGATGGGCGAGCCCGTATTCGGCCGGATCACGCCGGACGGCTGGCCGCTGGACGCAGCCGGTTGGTCAGGCTCCGGACAGATGGCCAAGCGCTTCGATGTGGCACGTGCGATCGGCAGCGGCAGGAATCGTCTGTTCATGACTGACGATGACACTTCCGGATCGCGCCCCGACGTACCTGCGCCAAACACGCCCACACTGAATACGCCGTTGTATCGCGCTGCGATCGAGCCTTATTTGTCCGAAGCCACCCGCACGGCGCTAGGCAAGGCGCAGTCGCCCGCGGAATGGAACACGTTCATGCTGTCCTCGCCCGATTTCAGTTACCGCTGACGCCATCGCACCCACCTACCCACTTCAACGACTCACCGCATCGAGGTTTGCCATGAACCGCCGTGAATTCCTGTTCGCCGCTGCCAGTGCCGCTGCCGCGTTGCCGGCGCTGTCGTTCTCCGGAAAACTGTTCGCCATGCCGGCCCATGCACCCCGTTTCCTGCTGGTGTTCCTGCGTGGCGGCTACGACTGCAACAATCTGTTGGTGCCGCACGGCAGCGACTTCTACTACGCGTCGCGACCGACATTGGCGATCGCCCGACCCGATCCGGGCGACCCCAATAGCGCGATCGCGCTGGATGCGAACTGGGGCCTCAACCCGGTGTTGCGCGATTCGATCTACCCGCTGTGGCAACGCAAGCAGATCGCCTTCGTGCCGTTCGCGGGCACCGACGATATGTCGCGCAGCCATTTCGAGACTCAGGACAACATCGAATCCGGCGAACCCACCGCGAATCGCGGCAGCTTCCGTTCCGGCTTTCTCGCCCGGCTATCCGGAGCGCTGCCGGGGACGCCACCGATCGCGTTCACCAAATCGCTGCCGCTGAGTTTCCAGGGCGCCGCCACGGACATTCCCAACATCTCGCTGAAAGGCGACACCAAACCGCACTTCGACGCGCGCCAGTCGGCGATCCTCACCCAGATGTATCAGGGCACGTCATTGGCTGCAGCCACCGCGGACGGCCTGGCCTTGCCGAACACCGTATCGCAGGATCTGCGCGACGAGATGGCTCACGCCAGCCGCGGCGCGCCCAGCGCCAAGGGCTTTGCCAGCGAGACGCAGCGTATCGCCACGCTGATGCGCGAGCGCTACCGGCTGGGTTTCATCGACATCGGCGGCTGGGATACCCACGTGAACCAGGGCAGCGTCACCGGTGGGCTGGCCAACAATCTGCGCAACCTCGGCGAAGGGCTGGCCGCCTACGCGGACGCGCTCGGCGACGAATGGAACAACACCGTGGTGGTGGTGGTTTCCGAATTTGGCCGCACCTTCCGCGAGAACGGCGACAAGGGTACCGACCACGGCCATGGCACCGTGCACTGGGTGCTGGGCGGCAAGGTCAACGGCGGCCGCATCGCCGGGGAGCAGGTCGCCGTCAATCAACAGAACCTGCTGCAGAACCGCGACTACCCCGTGCTCAACAATTATCGCGACACGCTGGGCGGCCTGATGGGACGCGTCTGGGGGCTGCGCGACAGCCAGCTGCAGACCGTGTTCCCGCAAGCCCGGCCCAGGGACTTGCAACTGGTATGAGCAAAGCCTTGCAGCGACGCTGCACGGATCACCTCTTTCGCCCGAAGGAACGCCCCACATGCGCCGAACGCCGGTTACCGCTTTTTCCATGACGACAGCACGCCGGTGGCGCACGGCCGCATGGCTGCTACTGCTCGCGCCGGTGCTGGCCAGCGCCAGTGGCCCGGCCAGCCTGGGCGCCGACGATATTGCATGGTTGCGCCGCGATGGCTTTGGCCTGGACAGCGCAAGCGTGGTCGAATACCGCAGCCTGGGCCGCAAACATCTGCTGGATGCGCAACTCGCCGACCGCATGCAAGGTCAGCTGCCACCTGCGATCGCGCAGCTGACCGACAGCTTCGAAGCAGTCGGCACGCCGACCACGCAGCTGCTCGCCACGCTCCAAACCGAACAGCAGCGCATCAAGGCGCTGCCTGAGGGACCGGACAAGGCCGCCGCGAACAAGGCCTTGCAGGATCACGGCAATCAGCTGGCGCAAGAGACGCAGCAGGCCGAACTGCTGCAGGCGGTATACGGTCCCAACCAGCTGAAAGAGCAACTGGTGTGGTTCTGGCTCAATCATTTCAGCGTGTACGCCGCAAAAGGCCGCGTCCGCTGGGAACTGGCCGACTACGTGCAGAACACCATTCGTCCGCACGCTCTGGGCAAGTTCAAGGATCTGTTGATGGCCACGCTGGAAAGTCCGGCGATGCTGGAATTTCTCGACATCGCGCAGAACGCGAAAGGCCACGTCAACGAGAACTATGCGCGCGAGCTGATGGAGCTGCACACGCTGGGCGTCAATTCGGGCTACACCCAGCAGGACGTGCAGCAACTGGCGCTGATCCTCACCGGCGTCGGTATCGCACCGGTCGACGGCAAGCCGCAACGCTTCAACCCCAAGTTCGCACCGCTGGTGGTCCGCAACGGTTTGTTCGAGTTCAACCCGCAGCGGCACGATTTCAGCGACAAGACCTTCCTCGGCCACACCATCCATGGCAGTGGCTTCGACGAAGTGAATCAGGCCGTCGACATCATCGTGCACCAGCCCGCCTGTGCGCATTTCGTCTCGCAGCGGCTCGCCGAATATTTTGTCGCCGACCAGCCACCCAAGCCACTGGTGGACAAGATGGCCCGCGCCTTTCTGCGCAGCGATGGCGATCTGGCCAAGGTGATGCGCACCCTGTTCGAGTCGCGCGAGCTCGTGGCCGCTGCCGGCGGGAAGTTCAAAGACCCGACCCAGTTCGTAGTGTCGTCGGTACGGCTGGCTTACGACGGCAAACCTCTCGCCAATGCCCTGCCGCTGGTCTACTGGCTGAACCAGCTCGATGAACCCCTGTTCGGCCGCATCACTCCGGACGGTTGGCCGCTGGATGGCGACAGCTGGACCAGCTCCGGTCAGATGGAAAAGCGCTTCGGCATCGCCAACGCGATAGGCACCGGCAACAATCAGCTGTTCACGCCGGCCGGCAGCACGTCACGCGAAGCCGGATTTCCGATGCTGAGCACGCGGCTGTATTACGACACCATCGAGCCGCGCCTTTCGAAAGCGGCGCGTACTGCGCTCACCGAGGCCACCTCGCAACAGGAATGGAACACCTACCTGCTGTCCTCGCCCGACCTCAACTATCGCTGACCCGCTTGGCCTGGATTCACGCCGCCGAGCTGGGCACCAGCAGATGCTTGGCGATCTGCCCATGCAGCCGACCGATGCCACGCACCAGATGCAGGCTGGCAAACAGAAGCACGATACCGGCCAGGCAAAGCCCGATAGTGCCGAACCAGCCCGGGCCGTAGTAGCTGAAGCCATCGAAATCCATGTTGATCACGTTCCAGCCGAAGGCCTTGGCGAAAGGAGAGCCGATGAGACCCAGCGACAAGCTCAACAACGTTACCGTGATCGTGAAATAGATGATGCCCAGCGGCAGCATCAGCAACATGTAGAACAACGTGGTCCAGGTGCGGCCATCGGTGAACATCGCACCGATGCGCTTCAGCAGCGGCAGCCCCTGCTGTGCGGGATACGGTGGCCGGCGTGGCATGCGCACGCCCAGCATGGTTTCCACGATGCGTCCCTCCAGCAACGACAGCCCGCGTACGCTGCCCAGGAACAGCACGATGAACGGTATGCCGATGATCAGCACCGACAGGCCACCCGACAGCGATACGCCGGTCACCGCCCAGGTGAAGTAGAAAATACCGGTGGCCAGCGCCAGCAGCAGGTAGAACAGCGCGCCGTAAGTATGTGGATCGGCCGCGACGCCGAAGAAACGTCCCAGCACCGAATGGCGTTGCGGCGGCGGCGGCGGACGGATCGCACGCTGGATCTTGATCTCCTGATCGCGGTAGATGTCCGCCACCTCGTCCGGCGCGCCGTAGCTGCCGACGACATGTTCGAGCATGGCCGCCTCGTCACAGCCGGGCCGCTCGGCCAGCTCCGCACGCAGATGTTCCTCGGCGTCGTACAGTGCATCCTGCACCAGGGCAGGATCGGCACCGCGCAAGGCAGCGCGAAGCTGCTCCAGATATTCGTTGATGGTGCGTGGCGCGTTCATTACACCCCTCCTTGCAAGACGTTATCGACGGAATCGCGGGTAGCCGTCCAGGCGGCGACCCATTCGCGCAGTACCTCTCGCCCCGGCTTGGTGATGCGGTAGTAGCGGCGTGGCGGGCCGCTGACGGAAGGTTCGACCTCGCTGGCGAGCAAGCCGGCGCCTTCCAGATTGCGCAGCACCGGATACAGCGCGCTCTGCTTGCCGGCCAGCACGCCCTCGCCCACTTCCTCGAGCCGCTTGGCGATCTGGTAGCCATACATCGGCTGACGCGACTGGCCCAGCACGGCCAGCAGCACCAGCGACACGGTGCCGCTGGAAAGCTCCTTCTGGAACTTCTTCAACTGACTGGAGCTGTCTTCCATCGGGCTCACCTTCACTACCGCTTAGACTTGAGTGAACCATAGTACGAAGTTGACACTAGTACATAGGCCTGAAGTCATGCTCCGGGCGAATCAGCAGTGTGGGCATGACACCAATGTGTGTACACGTTGTACAAACATTGGTGTCAGCAGGCGCAGCAGACTGTGCGATTTCGACCTGAAAAAGAGTTGGCTCCTTGACCGACCATATTTCGACAGTGCCGATCTACCTTGGGCGATCGCGGTGGCCGACGCGACAGAACGTATTGGCATCTGGCTGAAAGAAACCTCTGTGTATACCCCCCATTACTCCCGCGTAGGCCCTATGGACCCACTTATCGGTAAAGCACAAGATGCTTTGAGCATCGTCTGTAACCTCACGACTGGGCTCGCTCATCCTCTCGATGAGTCCCGTGCCAAAGAATTATTTGTTGCACTGCATGCGCGCGGCATCCCCCTTCCACGCGATGAAATCCAGGCTCATGCCTAGGCATATGGTTGGACGAACCGTCATGCCAAGCATGCTTGCTGAGCTGGCGGCGCGTATCGGCGCAGGTAGTACGGTCCGCATCTCTCATTCCCGAGGATGGGGAGAAGCCACCCTCGTCCGACTTGTTGTCACCTAGGATTGATAACTAATTACAAGCCGCACCGAACTCGCCACAGTGTAGGGGTATGGCCGCGGCACAAGCGAAACCGCCATGTTTGCCCAGCCAGCAAGCTAAAGGAATTGAAACGATGCACCAGGAAGCCTCGACCGAGATAGCGAGTTGCATGGGTCTCATTGATAGCATGCTGCGTGAGCTGTTCCCGGATGACTACGATGCACGATGCATGTACGCCGCTTTCGGTCTTTCCTCACTACTCAGACAATTGGGCCTCAACGCCTGTATTGTTGGAGGTGATTTTCTTACCTTCGCCGTCTCGAAGGACGGCCGGCAAGCAAATTTGCAGGGCTTCGGGCAAGGAAGCGATTCGACATTACCGTCGCATTTCTGGGTCGAGTCCTCAGGACGACTCCTCGATCTAGGGCCTCACTATTTGCCTCGTAAATCCAGCTTTCCCGCTGCGACCATACCAGCGATAGCGCTGCCACTTGCTCAGTCCCTACTGTTCCTTCGATATCGACCGAAAATTCGTTATGAGCCCGACGTACAACTAGCATCGGACGACATCATCACTGGCCGCATGCAAGCATTTCTTAAGGAATGCAATAGCCGGTGGGAAAAGGGAATACGCCCGACGCTACCGACTTGGATTTTCAGCGGAAAGGAAGCGTTGCAGCGAGCCATGACCCGCAGGGACCCTTGGGCACACGGCGCAATTCAATTTGCGAGGCATGCGCGAATCGAAGAGCTTCCGTTCTAGACGATACGTCCTTCCGAAGAATACTTCTTCACGTCCGATCTCCTCAAGCTGTAGGGTCGGACTCTAAGGCTTCGTGCTACTCAATTCCGGGAGAACGTCGGCTTTTCTTATTTCCCAGTGTTGCAAATGACTCGTAGAGAAAAATTTGCTAGTGCTCTATTCAAACAAGTGCGTCTGAGTGGCTAGTGCTTCAGGATCGTAACGGCACCCGGCGGGTGCGCTCGCGATATCGTCTGGATTGATGCGATCAGCGAACGGATGGACGCATGCCAAGCGCAACTCGCAAACTCGGCATTTTTCACGGAGATCCTTGCGATTGTCCACGACCGTTTTATAACCCTCCGATCGCACCATTGTGAACGGATCGTGCGATAGGATGCTTCCGAATGAAATCGTTGTCTCCAGCGGATGAGGCCTGGCCTCAAGCGAAGCATCGACAAACAGATGGCCGGTTAGTTCAGAGGCTTGACGGAGCAAGGAATAGTGCTGCTCATCTACCCGAAACTTCGTTGGGAAGGCTCGGTCACCCGTCAAGCGGTGACGTGTTGCGAAAGCTTCACCGTTGGCATCGTAGATGCTTGTTTGAGTCCATGTCGTGGCCGTTTCCGACGAGAGCTCAAAGCCACAAAATATATGCCCTTCGGACGCACTGATCTCCTGCAATGACGCGTGGATGCTAGCGTGCTCACTGGATGGTGCGAATACTGTGACAAAACGAACCCCCGACGCGACACCCGCAGCCACCCATTCCTTCTGAGACGCCCAAGTTCCTTGAGATTCAAGTGTTAGAGTGTGTAGTATTGGCAATAGAGGGGCCTGTGAAGCCATCTCAAACTGTAACCTACCTTTATCAGCCAATGCCCCGAAGTTCCCTATGAACCGGCGTGTTAGTAAGTCTTGGACGACTGCAGACTGAAGTGCTGCTGCCGAGAGATCAATACCGCCATTGGATGCGATACGGCTGGCTAAGGCCTCAGGAATTCGGACAAGGCGACGGCGGTATAAGTCGTAGAGTGCCGAGCGTCGAGCCCCGTTGACCAAGATGACTTGATGTCCAAGTTGCATATTCGCTGCGTCCTTACCTTAGACCAGCCAGGGCTTGGCCGAGGCCCAAGCGAACGTTGTCCAAACCTTCAAACAAAACAAAACGCCCTCGGCCATTGGTGAGGAACAACGTTGGCGCGATGCGTAGTGACAACTCATGCGGAAGTTCATCGATCGGTACGATAGTAGCCCCTTGGAATGCGGCTGGAGCACTGGGCGGGTATCCTCGAATGGCGATAGTCGTATCGAAACGGTCGCCAAATGCTTTAACGAAGGCCACAACATCCTCCATTGCAGTAGCGCATGCCGCGCATCCGATCTCACCGAAAAATCCGAGATGAAGGCGAGCGTTGTCCGCTGGCTCTGCTTTGGTTCCCAGCACTCCGACATCTATCTGAATCCATCGCCGCTTGCCCTCAGCCACCGATGACTGGCGCGTGAGACGATACTGCGCATACACCGCCACCCCCATCATTAGAGCTGTCGCGAGCGCAACTATCACGAGCCGGGAGAAATCCCAAATCCACGGGCCGCCCGGAACGATGTCAGCCATCCACACAGCCGCCACCATCGCGCCAAGTGAGATCCCGATGGGTAGAACTCGAACCATGAAACGGGCATCGTTTCCAAAACAAGCGCAAGCTTGCCCTGTTCTCCGAAGGAGTATGTAAGCTGGAATGCAGCCGATCACAACCGCCGCCGCAATTAAATCGCCAGCAGCGCAACCAAAAGTGCTGCCTAAGAAAAGAGTTCCGAGAATCTGTAGAACGGACCATAACCATGATTCTGTTGCCACTGATCGACTAGTCATGCTCATCCGCACCATGAGTGCATAGGCGCACATGGCCAACGCAGTGGACTGGAACGCAAGCCGCACCACCACCACGACTGCACCACCCAACACAGCTCCGACTTCGATCATGGCACGGTCACGTTTATAGAGCTGCCGTGCCCTGAAGTGTTAAGCCCCTTGATGACATACCGCCCTGGCGTGACAAACAAAAAACCCGACCACCCGTTGTTCACCGCGAGGAATCGGTCCTCAGGCACGCTTCCTATGGGCGCTTCGCGACGATAAGCCTGAATGAGGCAAGCACCTTCTTTGCTTGGGCACAATTCATTGGAATTAACTCGGAGAGGGTGTCTGAGCCCAGCTAAGGTGAGCCAGGAACTTTTGGTGGCCCTCTCTCGATCCGACGCCATAGTCGCTGGTGTGATTATCTCAGCATCGACACGTAAACGAGCCGTGTTAGTCGTAGTATCTGGCAATGCAGCATTGACCAATCGGCGAGAAATGACGCTCTTGTCACACTGCGCTTCCGCTCCCCGCGTCTGATCAATACTGAATATGCGGCCAGGATAAGTGTGCTCCAGCTTCTCGCCAAGCCAACCATCGGCTTTGCTAACATGGGCGTGGCCTGCGACCACCACTAACCGACCCCCACCAAGTTTAATGAAGCGGTTCAGCGCCGCCGCTTGAGAAGCCTCCCGATCTTCCCCCTCTGTATCTGTGTCGTATGGGACCAGTTGAAACCCGAGCTCTACGGCTCGATGGACCAATTGCGCCTCAACGGGCTCACGGAGGTAAACGCCAGATGATGGGGCGTCGGGAACGAATCCCTTGGCCAGTTGCTGCGCCACGGTGTCGCTGGGAATACTCTCAAGCGCGAGTCGCTTGAATCCCATGTCTTTCAACACCGGAAGCGCCTCGATTATGGCCGCGCGCGTCATGGGATTAAGATGGTCTTCGTTGATCAGCAAGACTTCTATGTCGGATCCGATCGTTCGCGCACTATCCGGCCAGCGCGCTCCAGTTGCACAATAGGGACGCACGGGTCTATGGGCATTCTTGATCTTGCGAGCATCAGCGTACCGGCCAACCATGGCATCGGACGTCCCCATCAGCTGCGCGACCGACCAGCGGTTAATCACGTGCTCTGTGGCGTGACGCATCTCCTCAAATGCGACCACCAGATCCACACGGTCTTGGGCAAAATCGGTGAAGGCCGCGTTAACCTCGGTGGCTTGTGGCACATCGGCCGAAAGGTACGGGATGGTGGCAGGCTGTACGGCACTTGATAACCCAGCGGCTGGCAGTGCAAACGTACCGATCGCACACATGGCGACCATTGACCTAAAATGTGTCGCTCGCTGGTTGGTGTGATTCATTAGGGTTTCTCGACTAGTTGAAATGGCGCGAGCGGCTCGCCATCGATGCGCTCCAAAATGAAGCCGTTACTTTCACAGCAAGGCATAAGTGATGCGAGAAATACGGTGTTCTCCTGCGCGCGGGAACGCTCGTAGTCCTCACGCGAAGATGGTCGAAAAGGATGAATGTTGACTTCGTTGATCAGCGGGTATCCGTGGCGAAATGCGTCAGCATCGTTCACGCGTCAGCTCCTCAATGATTGTCTGGGAAATGGGGTAACCAGTTGCTGCTTCGATCCAGCCCCATTGGCCGGCGTTGTTAAGCTCTAGGAATGTGACCAACCCATCTTCGTTAATAACCAAGTCGAGTGCACCATACGTCAGGCCTAGTGCTCGAGTAAGAGCTATGGCACGACTGGCAGATAACGGATCTAGCTCAAACCGAAAGTAGCTGTCATTGGTCGAAGACCAGTGCCGGGTATCAACGGATGTTGCCTTGTGTTGGCTCGCCGCAAATCCAGCACTGAACACTCGATCGCCGATCACAATGGTTCGAAGCTCGATCTCCTTCTTTGCCACTGCTTGGAGAAAAACAGGGGACGGACCGATGGAATCGAACTTCCATGCATCAGCGCGATTCATCTGATGTGCAAAGAGCAGCCTGTCCGCGTTGTCAGAGGGGTTCCCAGGCGAAAGGCGCTTAATAATAATTTCGCCCTCTTCATCGAGGAATTTTCGCGCCTCAGTCGCGCAACTGGTTATCAATGTGCGCGGAATCCGAAACCCAATAGAAGCGCTCAATTCAAGTTGATTAATCTTGTTTGCGCTGGTCATAAGGGCAAGGAAGTCGTTCGCCCAAACAGCTCGTTTCGTCCACGTAGACAACGCGATCAAATACGTCGACCACTCCGCGTACACAAGATTCTCCCGGGAAGCGAGCCCAAGAGGTCTCGAAATACCGAGGCCTCGCGTCCATACACCGCTGATGTCATTTGAGTAATGCCGGTCGTTGTTGAGTACAATATATCCAGAATCATTACGTATCTCAGGATCGAAAGAGCGTGTCAACGCGGGCAGCGCATTGGTATCTAAATATAAACCAACTGCACCGCACCATTGCGCGGCCGTTAACAAGCGGCCCAGATTCGGTTCGCTTCTTGGTGCAATGAAAAGAATTTTTTTGCGTGGCATACAATCGTCCTTAAAATTGCGGCGGGACAGTCCCACCGCAATTTTTATGACTTACTCGCAGCCGTCTTCAGCGCTGCCATTCGGATGCACAGTCATCGTGCGGTCTGTGCCGGGGCCGCACTTCGGAAGAAGGCCACCGAGAACCTGGTTCAGTTCAGCGAGATCATGAAGCTCTTTCATTGTGCTTTCCTCATTTCAGGCCTCAGCATTCCATCCTAGAACACATTCGGCGTTATTTAAATTTCATCCATGAATTTCAAAATTACGAGAGAATTTTCGCCGAAAGATCAATAATGCGATCCGCCGACGAGATGGTGGATTCACGGTGCGCGATGATTAATCGTGTCATTTTAAGTCCGGAAATCGCCTTATTGATCGATGCCTCACGCTCACGGTCCAAATGACTTGTTGCCTCATCTAATACAAGAATCTGTGGTTGCGCATATAAAGCGCGCGCTAATAGAACCCGCTGCTTTTGCCCTCCAGAGAGAGACGATCCCATGTCGCCGACCAATGTTTCGTAACCCATCGGCATCGCAATGATATCGTCGTGGATTCCAGCCAACCGACATGCGGACTCGATGTCATGGCTATTCGCAGTAATATCGAAAAAGGCCACGTTATCCGCTATCGACCCCGCGAAGAGATGGTCATCTTGCATAACGGAGGCGACCATCCGACGGTATGCCGGCATGTTAATTTTTGCGATATCGACACCGCCGATGGCAATGCTGCCTTCGGTACTCTGAAGCAACCCTAATATCACTTTTGCCAGTGTCGTTTTCCCACAACCAGACTGGCCGATAATCGCAACTGATTCGCCTGGAAAGACGGTGAAGGTAACGTTCTTGAATACGAACGAATCACTCTCGGAGTAGCGAAAGCTGATATTTTTAACGGATATCTGAGAAGTTCTTGGTGTGATACCAGGTACAGGGCGTCCCTCGTCCTCGGTGTGCGTGAGAACGATATCTCCGATTCTTTCGGCGTGTAAATTAAGCAATCGAAAGTCGACGAAGCGATCCATTAGCGAGGCCGCTCGTGACGTGAATTGATCAGCGTAGGCAATGAATGCGACCAGCATGCCTGCCGAAAAGGAGCCACCCAGGCATAGTCGGGCACCGAATGTGATCAATCCCACACGAAGCAGAGTGAAAAGAGCCTGATTGACTGTGGTAAAGACGGTAGAGATGCGCTGAACACGGAGATCTTGACGCGCGGCGGCCAGCGTAGCGTTATCTAGTCGCGAACATCGAATAGACTCGCCGGCCATCAATTTGATGGTCTGAACACCTCGGACGGACTCCATCAATTCGGTCTGCTGACGAGCCGCATAGACAAGCTGTTCCTCGGTGTATCTCCAGAGTATGTGGAACGATGCAATTCGAAACAGTGCGTAGAGTAGGAAACCAGCAACCACAATTGCAGCCATCGGGCTACTGAACAAGGATGCCATGACACCCAATGCTAAGACGCCAACGAGTCCGTTCAAGACTGCTTCAACAAAGGCCCCTGTTAGTGTGGTTTGAACAGCCTTTACTGACATGAAGCGAGAGACAACATCGCCCATGTGGCGCCGCTCGAAATACTCCATGGGAAGACGGAGAAGGTGCCTAAATATGTTCGAAATCCACTGCGCATTAAAAGAAATGCCGACCCAGCTGACGATCCATCCTCTCAATGCGTTCAATGCACCTTGGACCAGTACTACGACAGATAGGCCGATGCCGATTGCAGCGAGAAGGTGCGTGTCAGCTGATACCAGCACGTCATCCACAACCCACCGTATCTGAAATGGAACAAGTAGGCCTATCAATTCGGCAGCCAGTGCGAGGCCAAGTACTTGAACAAGCGACCAGCGCAGACCTACGATACGTCCAGTGACATCACGCCATCCGGGTCCCTTAACTGATTTTACCGACGCGAAGCCAGCAATAGGGCTGAGTTCTAACGCAACGCCTGTGAACTTTTTGCTGAACGAGTCGGGCGATACCCGGACACGGCCTTTGGCGGGGTCGAGTACAGTGTAGCCGCGTGAATCTACCTTCGTCAGCACAACGTAGTGGTTCATCTCCCAATGAAGAACACATGGAAGCTGTAGTCCACCGAGTTCATTTGGCTCAACCTGTATCGCGCGCGACTTAAGCCCCAAGTCGGCAGCGATCTCCATTAACTGAACGAGACTAGTCCCGCGCGCTGATACCGAATAACGTCGTCTTAATGATGCCAAACCGCCGCCAAGTTGGTGAAACTCGCCAATCATGGCTAAGCATGCTAGACCGCACTCAGCCATGTCGGCCTGCATAACGGGGCGGCTTCTATCGCTTGCGAGTGAACGACGCCATTCAACCGCAATGGTCAAAGCGTGATCCCCCGAGCACGCTGGATCGGCTGCTTGCCTATCCCAAATAGCCAATCGTAGAGTGGCCTTTGTTCTAAAAGGATATCAGCGGTCAGACTCATCCCTGACCTTAGGGACCGAGTCGTGTCGACACCAGCAATCTGCTGTTGGTTTAAGTCGACCAACACGCGATAGCTTGGCCGGGTTTCCTCACTCCCAACCTGAGGTTGAGCCACGAGTGGAATTGCGGCTTGTGTTACCTCGGCGACTCGTCCCGTATAAATTCCGAATCTTTGATAAGGAAAACTATCGTAGCGAATACGGACGTCTTGGCCAGCGTGGACCAACCCTACGCTGTTATTTGGTAGCCAAAGCTGGGCCCGGTAGCGTGCGTCAACGGGCAGAATAGTGGCCAGTATCGTCCCTATTGCCACGGCTTCACCCTCTTGCTTCATTACCCCGGAGACCACGCCGCTTGCTGGCGCACGGATGATAATGGCTCTTGCTGCATCTGCTTCGGCTTCTTCCGTTGCGAACTGTGCTTCCAACCTTTGTCGTTCGGATGTTTTCAGTGATGCGGAATTCTTTAGATTGTCTAAAGCCGTTTTTAGCTTCTCGAGATCAGCCATTGCATCTATACGCTGGCCTTGCAGGCGTTTAACGTCGCCAGCGCTTTGGAGTGCCGTATCCTTTTGCTGAAGTAGCTGTTGGGTGCTGATCACACCAGTCTCACCAACTGAAACCCACCTCTCATATAGTGCTTGCGCACTTTTCGCGCGTTGCTCTTGCAAGGAAATCTGGTCCTCGAGATTATCAATCTTCGTCTTTATGTCTGTGATCTGAGTTCGTAACGAGGATTGTCCTGCCGAGGTCAGCTTCGCCTCCGTTTCCGCATCGGAGACCAAAGTTCGGCGCTTAGCGGCGATCGCAGAAAGAATTGAAGCTCGGGAAGCGCCGTGCTCTGTAAGCACATCGGTCGATATCTCAGCAATCAAGTCACCGGCAGCCACGGATGTGCCTTCTGAAACTACCAAATGTTTCACAAGCCCCCGGGAGTCCGACAGCACTTCTATAGCTGCACGTGTAGGCACTAAAGTTCCAACGACTGTTTCCCGGTGGGTATAAGTCATGACGCTGGCGACAATGATAAGGCCCGCAATGAACGCGATGGCGACTCCTAGCGCACTCCACCCTACGCGTGGTGGAGAGACCGCAATCACACCGAGAAACGTATTGCGATCATCCCTACATGCTTCGCTGCGGAAAATTGAATCATTTCGGGGAGGCGGAACCACTGCACCATTCATAGGGTAAATCTTATTAAGGTCTCCGATTAAATGTCTGTAGGGATGCGCCTACATTTACGTAATCAATATCTCACATGGGTGGTCGACTTTTGGTTGACAGCAGTTTTGAGAACACCGCTCCAATCTACAAATTGCTTCGCTCGGACGACGCTCCCGCTTTCAGTAGCATTCGACTTTAGAGCCCGAGTGTCATCGTAGACGCTCTCGCAGCCAGTTGTTGTGCATAGGCATCGGGCGTCGGTCCACCGAGAATTTTCTTTGATCGACCCTCGTTATATTCCCGGCGCCAAGCCTCGATCACGACGCGGGCGTGCGCCCGGCTGGGGAACCAGTGTACGTTCAAGCATTCTTCGCGAAGGCGGCCACTGTGCGATTCGATGTAGGCGTTTTGATTGGGCTTACCCGGCTCGATCAGGCGCGGCATGACACCCCTCTCGGGTGTCCAGGTCAGCATCGTGCGACCGCAGAACTCCTTGCCGTTGTCGGTGCGGATCACCTGCGGCAGGCCACGCGTCACACGGAGCTGATCCAGGATACGGGTGAGCTGGTGCCTACCGATGGCCCGCTCCGGCACGATCGCCATTGACTCGTGCGTCGCGTCGTCGGCGATCCCCAGACACTTGATGACACAGCCTTCGGCCGTGCGATCGAATGCGAAATCCATCGACCACACCTCGTTCGCGGTGCGTGGCCAAACCAACGGCTGCTGCTCGGACATGAGCACCTTCTTGCGATTGCGCCGCCGCACCTGCAGCTTCGCCAAGGCGTACAGTCGATCGACGTGCTTGTGACCGTCAGGCCGGCCTGACAAAGAAGACAATGACCTCGCCGGATTCTTCCGCCACCGACGCCCCCCCGGTTTTGAGTAACACCGCAGTTTGGAGTCCAATCCCCCAACCGAAGGAGATTGGACGTGAAGAAGCGGTTTACCGAAGAACAGATCATCGGCTTCCTGCGCGAGGCGGACGCCGGTCTGCCGATCAAGGAGCTGTGCCGCAAGCACGGCTTCAGCGAGGCCTCCTACTACCTGTGGCGCAGCAAGTTCGGCGGCATGAGCGTGCCGGACGCCAAGCGCCTGAAGGAGCTGGAGACGGAGAACACGCGGCTGAAGAAGCTGCTGGCCGAGCAGATGCTTGAGAACGAGGTGATCAAGGACGTCCTGCGAAAAAAACCGTAGGCGCACCGACCCGGCGAGCGTTGGTGCGCCAGATGATCGACAAGGGGCTGAGCGAGCGGCGCTCGTTGCGCGTCGTGGGCATGAGCGCCAGCGTGTATCGCTATCAGACGCAGCCGGACCGCAACGTGGCGCTGCGGCGGCGGATCGTGGAGCTGGCGCAGCGGCACAAGCGCTATGGCGTGGGAATGATCCACCTGAAGCTTCGGCAGGAGGGCGGCGAGCCGGTGAACTACAAGCGCGTGGAGCGGCTGTATCGGGAGGCGCGGCTGCAGGTGCGTCGGCGCAAGCGGAAGAAAGTGCCGGTGAGCGAGCGGCAACTGCTGTGTCGTCCATCGGCACCCAACGAAGTGTGGTCGATGGACTTCGTGTTCGATCGCACCGCCGACGCTCGCGTGCTCAAGTGCCTGACCATCGTCGATGACGCCACGCATGAATCGGTGGGCATCGAAGTCGAGCGGGCGATCTCCGGCACGGGCGTGACGCGCGTGCTGGATCGCCTGGCGATCATCCGCGACCTACCCAAGACGATTCGCACCGACAACGGCAAGGAGTTTCGCGGCAAGGCGATGGTCGCCTGGGCACACGAGCGCGGCGTGCAGCTACGCCTGATCGAACCGGGCAAGCCGAACCAGAACGCCTACATCGAATCGTTCAACGGTCGCCTGCGCGATGAGTGCCTCAACGAACACTGGTTTCCCGGCCTGCTGCACGCCCGCACCGAGATCGAACGCTGGCGCCGGGAGTACAACGAGGAGCGACCGAAGAAGGCGTTGGGCGGACTGACACCTGCCGCCTACGCGAAGCAGTTAAAGTAACTCTGGACTCTAAACCGACCCGCTACTCAAAGCGGGGGGACGTCGACCGGACGGCATGACGGCCGCGGGGTCGCGCACGCCGGCGTAGACCTCGCGGGCTCCGCGGGCGGGCAACTCGCGCGTGAATGCCAGGCCGATGCCACGATTAGCTCACGTGACAAGGGCAACAGCGTTCTCAATCTTCATAGGAAACTCCATGGGTAGGAATAAACAGGCTCACTTGATCTTGACGACGACTTTGCCCTTCGCACGGCCCGATTCGACGTAGGCCAGAGCTTCGTTGGTCGACTCGAATGGAAAAACTCGGTCCATCACAGGATGGATGGACCCAGCCTCGATGAGGCGGGTGATCTCGCGTAGCTGATGTCCATCGGCCCGCATGAAGAGGAACGAATACTTCAGGTCACGACGGGTCGCCTTTTTCCTGACGCCGGCACTCAGCAGACGGACGATGAGGCTCACGAACCACGGCGCTCCGATTCCTTTTGCGAAGGCGGGATCGGGAGGGCCGGAAATCGAAATGAGAGTTCCGCCGGACTTCAGCACGCGCAGGGATTTCTCCAGCGCCACCGCATCCTGGCTATGCAGGACCACATCGCAGTTCTGCAGCACTTTCTCGAAATCGTCTTTCTTGTAGTCGATGACGATGTCTGCCCCAAGGCCCTTCACCAAGTCGGTGTTTACGCTGCTCGTGGTAGTGGCTACCGTGGCCCCGATATGCCTGGCCAATTGAATGGCGAAGGTGCCGACGCCGCCGGATCCCGCCTGGATGAAGACCTTCTGCCCCTTCTTCAAATGGGCTCTTTCAACCAAAGCCTGCCAGGCCGTCAAACCGACCAGCGGGATCGATGCCGCTTCTTCCATGGTGATGTTCCTGGGTTTGGGCGCGACATCGTTTTCATTCACGGCAATGAACTCCGCAAACGTACCGATGCGGTGATCAGGTACCCGCGAATAGACTTCGTCGCCTACTTTGAATTGCCGCACTCGCGATCCAACTTGAATCACGACGCCAGCCACGTCATGGCCCAGTACAAGCGGCATGCGGTAAGGCAGGATCAGCTTGAACTCGCCGCTTTTAATTTTGGAATCCAGCAGGTTCAAACCTGCGGCGTGAACCTCGATCAGCACATCGTTGTCCCGAAACTCAGGCTTCGGCATTTCGCCAAGCCGCATCGGGCTCTTCTTGCTGTACCCATCGACGATGAACGCTTTCATGATGTCCTCCCTACCAGCACCGCATCGAGTCCCAGATCTCTTCGAATCCCAGCGTCGACCAGGCGAGCCGGCGCGAATCTGCGAAGGAACTGCAGGCTGCGCGCGCGCGCGCCAGCTGTGTAACGGAGCTTCGGACGGGGCGCGAGGGCGGCCCGCAGTACGGCATCGGCTACAACACCAGGCTTGTCTCCAGCCTCGACGAGCTCTTTCGTCTTTTCCGCCAAGGCCGCACGAATCTCGCGGTATTCATCGAGCTTCGAGTCAGGCTCCAGAAAGTTCGCGTCGAACTGCGTCTTTGTGTATGCGGGCTCGATAACCGAGACCCGGATGCCCCTGGTGCGCAACTCATGATCGAGCGATTCCGAATAGCCTTCGACCGCGTGCTTGGTTGCCGCATAGAGCGCCCCGTATGGCATCGGCAGAAAGCCGAGGACAGAGCTGATGTTGATGATCCGGCCAACCCCTTGGCGTCGCATGTGGGGCACGACGGCACGGGTCATCCGGATCATTCCGAAGAAGTTGGTGTCAAAGATCGCCTGCGCCTGCTCGATGGAACTTTCTTCCGCTCCAGCGGGCGCAACGCTGAAGCCGGCATTGTTCACGAGCAAGTCGATGCGGCCTTCCAGCCGGATCACTTCTTCGACCGCAGCAGCGGCCGACTCATCCCGCGTCACGTCAAGCGACAACATCGAAAAGGGGTGCTGGCTTGTCTGCGCCACGCGTCTGCTGGTGCCGTAGACCGTGTAGCCCGCGATGGCGAGCCGCTCTGCCGTGGCCTTTCCGATGCCTGAGGAGGCTCCGGTGACGAGCGCAACAGATTTCTTGAGTTTCATGGGAACGCCTTTTGATGAGTAGTCATGAATTCGGTCGTGGAGAAGCGATGCAGGGCCGTCGGGTCAAAGTGGTGTCGTGGTCTTGTGACTTACATATGATATTCATCATATTTGTACCCAAATAAAAACGCTGACGAGGCTGCGACCACACTCAGGCACCAGCAGGGGCGAGGTGTTTCAACGCCGCCTTCAACAGCGCGTCGGAAAGTTTGGGGTCGTCGACAGCGCGTGCCATGACCAATGCGCCAACCATCGTGGCTGCAGTGACCAGCGCGTGCTCATGCGCACCGGGCTGTCCCCAGTCGGGCGACTGACGGGCAACAACATCGATCATTTCCTTGATGCGGCGCGTGGCGGCTCTTCGCACCTCGGGTGCCTGACGTGGCATCTCCGAACCGAGGGCAGCTACCGGGCAGCCCATTTCCGGGCTTTTGAGGTGGTCCTTGGATAGATAGGCGCGCAATAGCCACTGCAGCGCCTGCTCTGGCGGTGCGGTAGCGGCGACACGCGTCGATGTGGCGACGGCCTCGGCGCCGGCACGATCTGCGGCCTCGGCGAGCATCGCCTCGCGCGAAAGGAAGTGAGCATAGAAACCGCCATGCGTAAGGCCGGCCTCCTTCATGATGTCGGCAACGCTGGTGCCGTCATAACCGCTGCGCCGGATGGCGCGCGCAGCGGTTTCGACGATGCGTTCGTGCGTAGCTTCTTTGGATCGGGCGGGTGTTTTTCTCATATGATATACATCATATTTCGATCTTTCGCCGAACGCAAGACGGTATAGCCATCGGCGGCACACACTTTTTATCGGGCTCGCACGCACATTGGTGCCATACCCATGTGTGGACATGACACCCCGGCAGCTGTCGCGTCCACACGCCACTCTGCTAAGTTGCGCTCTTGCCATTCCGTTGCCGCAGGGGAACTCGATGCTTTGCCGCCGTCTCATCACCGTATTCACGCTGACCAGCGCCTTGCTGGCACTACCCGCTATCGCCGCCGAGCAGAGCAAGCCCACGCCTACCGCGAAGGAGCTGCTGGCCAAGTCCACGCCGGCCGAGTGGCGCACGCCCGATCCGCAGAACCTGATCTTCATGCAGTTGCCGCAGGGCCGCGTTGTGATCGAGCTGGCGCCGGACTTTACCCCGCTGCACGCGGCGAATATCCGCACCCTGGTGCGCGAGCACTACTTCGACGGGCTGGCGATCATCCGGGTGCAGGACAATTTCGTCACCCAGTGGGGCGATCCCAACGACGACGACAACGGTGACAAGAGCAAGATCCGCCCGCTGGGCAAGGCCAGCAAGACGCTGCCGCCCGAATACACCCGCGCTATCGATCCGAAACTGCCGTGGACAGCGTTGCCGGACGGCGATGTGTACGCGCCCGAAGTCGGCTTCTCCGAAGGCTTTCCGGCCGCGCGCGATCCGGCCAGCGGACAGGAGTGGCTGACCCACTGCTACGGCGCCGTCGGCGTGGCGCGCGACGTCGACCCCCAAACCGGCAGTGGCAGCTCGCTGTACGCGGTGATCGGCCAGGCGCCGCGCCGGCTGGATCGCAACCTCGCCATCGCTGGGCGCGTGCTGGAGGGCATGCCGCTATTGTCCGGCCTGCCGCGCGGTGCCGAGCCGATGGGCTTTTACACCAAGCCGGCGCAGCGCATCGCTATCGGCTCGGTCCGGCTCGCCGCTGACATGCCGGCAAAAGAGCGCCCGGCGATTGAAGTGCTGCGCACCGACAGTCCCACCTTCGCAGCCTTGATCGACGCCAAGCGTAATGGTCGCAGTGCGTTCTATGCCTTGCCGCCAGGCAAGGTCGATCTGTGCAGCATCGACGTGCCGGTACGTGAGCCGACGCCCGCAATCAAGGCGGCACACTGATGTCCGACACCCGGCAAACATTTTGTTCAGCTGGGTCGGTTACCTTGCAGACTATGTGGCCCACTGCGGAAATCGTTGCATGGCGTTGAACGACACCTTGAGCTTTCTGCGTGCATGGCTGCGCGACCCCCGCGGGATCGGCGCAGTGACGCCGTCCGGGGCAGCGCTGGCCCGACTGATGACCGCTCACGTCAGCCAGCTGGACGGCCCGGTGATCGAGCTGGGTCCCGGCACCGGTGCGCTGACCCGGGCGCTGCTGGCGCGCGGCGTGCTGCCCCACCGGTTGGCGCTGATCGAAGCCGATCCGCATTTCGCCGACGCGTTGACCAAGCGCTATCCGAAAGCCACCATCCTGCGCATGGATGCGGCACAGCTCGGGAATACCGAGTCTTTGTTCGGCGAAGAGCGCGCCTGCGCCGTAGTCAGCGGCCTGCCGCTGCTGTCGATGCCGGCCAGCCAGGTCGCCGCGATCGTGCAAGGCGTATTCGAACGCCAGCTGCGCAGCGACGGCATGTTCTACCAGTTCACCTATGGCCCGCGCTGTCCCCTGCCGGCCGCCCTGCTCAAACGCCTGAACCTGCAGGCGCAGCGGGTCGGCAGCGCGTTGCTGAACCTGCCGCCAGCCGCGGTTTACCGGATCAGCCGGTGCGCGGACGTCCAGGTCGCCGCCTGACGCGAGTTCTGCGCTAGCCCCCACTGCAACTCGAACCGTTGGCCAGCGTAACGCGGCGAAAGCATTCGCATGCGCCTCTGAAAGAGTGAATCACGGCTGAGCGCAAACCGTGTTGCATACATAACTTTTTCATATTCTCGGCTATCTCTCGAACCCGTCTCCCGAAATATGACGCGAAATGCGGCATGTTCGGGTCCGGTCGACGAATAAGGAGCAAGGATGAAGCGCAGCGGGAAAATCGCAAGCTGGATCGCAAGCGTGCTGCTGGCACTGATCGTGGTGGTGCTGGCCGTGGTCACCATGTTCGACTGGAACCGCGCGAAGCCGTTCATCAGCGACAAGGTGAGCCAGGCCATCGGTCGCCCGTTCGCGATCAACGGCGACCTCAGCGTGAACTGGCAGCGCGACCGGACGGGCAGCTGGCTCGGCTCGCTGCTGCCATGGCCGGAGTTCACCGCGAAACAGATCACCATCGGCAACCCGGACTGGGCCGCGCAGCCCCAGTTCGCCCAGCTCGACGCCTTGCAGTTCCGCCTTTCGCCGCTGGCGCTGCTAGCCCATCGCATCGAAGTGCCTTCGCTGCAGCTGGTGCACCCGAGCATCGATCTGCAACGCGACAAACAATCTCGCGCCACCTGGGACTTTGTGCTGCCGCAGAGCAGCCAGCCTTCCGGCTGGTCGCTGGCGCTGGGTAGGATCGGTTTCGATCGCGGCCAGATCACGCTGGATGACGCGACCAGCGGAGTGAAGCTGCAGGTGATGCTGGAGCCGTTGCAGGGCGCCATTCCGTACGACCAGATCGTGGCCCAGCAATCGACCGACGCACGCGCGCAGGCCGGCAGATCGGCCGGCACCGACGCAAAGAAGGCGCTCGATCGCGCTGCCACCAGCGCCAACAAGAACGATGCCACGGCAACCGTCGGCAATGCCAAATCGTCCACCGTCTATCTGTTCGGTTGGAAGGCCACGGGCAGCTACCGCGGCACACCGATCACCGGCCATGGAAGAACCGGCGGCGTGCTTGCCCTGCAGAACGCCAGCGACCCATTCCCGCTGCAGGCTGACATGCAGGTCGGCGACAGCCACATCGCACTGGTCGGCACACTGACCGACCCGATACATCTGGGCGCGCTCGACGTGCGCCTGTGGTTCTCCGGTTCCAGTATGGCCAAGCTGTATCCGCTCACCGGCGTCACCCTGCCCGACACGCCGCCGTACGCGACCGAGGGTCATCTCAAGGCCGAGTTGCATCGCGGCGGAAGTCGCTTCAGCTACCAGAATTTCCGCGGCCGGGTCGGCGGCAGCGATCTTGCCGGCAACCTCCTGTTCGTCACCGGCGGCGAACGCCCGAAGCTGAGCGGCGATCTCCACTCCCAGTTGCTGCAGTTCGCCGACCTGGCACCGCTGATCGGTGCCGACAGCAATGCCCAGAAACAGCAGCGCGGCGATGCCACGGCGCAACCCGCCGACAAAGTATTGCCGATCGAACCGTTCCGTACCGACCGTTGGCAGGCGATGGATGCGGACGTGAACTTCACCGGAGCGCGCATCGTGCACGGCGAAGCGCTGCCGATCGATTCGCTGAGCACCCACCTGGTCATGAACAACGGCGCGCTCTATCTCGACCCGCTCCGCTTCGGACTGGCCGGCGGCTCGGTGCGCAGCAATATCACGCTCGACGGCAGCCAGGCGCCGATGCGCGGCTTGATGAAACTCGATGCGCGGCATCTCAAGCTCAAGCAGCTGTTCCCCACCTTCGCACCGATGCAGACCAGCTTTGGCGAGATCAACGGCGACGTGACGCTCGACGCCCGCGGCAATTCGGTCGCCGCTCTGCTCGGCAGCGCCAACGGCGAGCTGAAGCTGCTGATGAATGACGGCGCGATCAGCAAGACCTTGCTGGAGACCGCCGGCCTCAACGTGGGCAACATCGTCATAGGCAAACTGTTCGGCGACAAGACAGTGAAGATCAACTGCGCCGCCAGCGACATGACCGCCAAAGATGGCCTGTTCGACATGCGGCTGTTCGTGTTCGACACGGATGATGCGGTGATCAACGTGGACGGCACCATCAACTTCGCCAGCGAGAAACTCAATCTCGACGTGATACCGCATACCAAAGGCTTCCGCATCTTCTCGCTGCGCTCGCCGCTGTATGTGCAGGGCACGCTGAAGAACCCCGACGTCGGCGTGCACGCCGGTCCGTTGCTGGCCCGCGGTGCCGGCGTGGTCGCGCTCGGCGTGGTGGCTGCGCCCGCCGCTGCACTGTTGGCGCTGGTGTCGCCTAGCCATGGCGACAGCGGCGACAACACATGCGGCGTCGTGCTCCAGCAGCTGCGCAGCTCGGGCAAGATGATGCCGTCCGCGGGAAAGACCCCTGCCCCCGCCAAGCAGGGCAAGAAATAAATCAACCGAACTTGCCTTGGCGAAAGTGATGGGCGGAGGGGACTCGCCGCGCCTAGAATGCGGCTCCCCTCTTTCCGTGAACGCTCCTCGATGCAAGCAGCCAGCAAAGCCCGCCTGCAGATTCATTTCTGCGTGGTGCTGTGGGGCTTCACCGCCATTCTCGGCAAGCTGATCACGCTGCCGGCGTTGCCGCTGGTGTGGTGGCGCATGTTGCTGGTGATGGCGGCGTTGCTGCTGATGCCCAAGGTCTGGCGCGGGTTGCGCGCGATGCCGCCGCGACTGCTGCTGGCGTATGCCGGCATCGGCGTGCTGGTGTCACTGCATTGGCTCACCTTTTATGCCTCGATCAAACTGTCCAACGCTTCGGTCGGCGCCACTTGCATTGCACTGGGGCCGGTGTTCCTCGCCTTCATCGAGCCGTGGATCGCCAAACGCAGGTTCGATCCGCGCGAGCTGGTGATCGGCGCGGTAGTGGTGCCAGGCGTGATGATGGTGGTCGGCGGCGTGCCACATGACATGCGTCTGGGCATCGCGGTGGGCGTGCTGTCGGCACTGTTCGTGGCGCTGTTCGGCTCGCTCAACAAGCGGATGGTCGAGCACGGCGATCCGCTCACGGTGACCTGTATCGAACTGGGCACCGGCACGCTCTTTCTCACCCTGCTGGCGCCGCTGCTGCCGCATTCCGGCCCGGCCTTCATGCTGCCGAATCCGCACGACGCGCTGATGCTGCTGGTGCTGTCGTTCGGCTGCACCTTGTTGCCGTTCACGCTGGCACTCGTTGCGCTGCGCCACCTGAGCGCATTCGGCACGCAGATGGTGACCAATCTGGAACCGGTCTACGCGATCGTGCTGGCGATCCTGCTGCTGGGCGAGCAACGTCAGCTGGATCGCTGGTTCTACGCCGGCGTGGTGGTGATCCTCGCCGCAGTGTTCGCGCATCCGCTGCTCAATCGCAGACAGCGCGCCACAAACCAGCCCGAACTGCTCGGCACCAGCGAAAGCCACGGCATGGTCGACTGACTGAGTCAGCTGCGTGCGAGCCGTTCGCGCAGATGGTCGATGAAACTGCGTACTTTCGCTGGCGGCTGTTTTCCAGGGTAAACCGCATGGATGCCGCCTTGGGGCAACCGGTACTGCGCCAGCAAGACCACCAGCCGCCCGCTGCGGATGTCTTCCTCGGCCAGGTAATCCGGCAGCACCGCCACGCCGGCACCGGCCAGCACCATCGCACGCACGGCGGCCGCATTGTTGGCCTGCGCCACCTGCCGCATGCGCACGCTGCGCCGATGGCCGCTGCCGCTGACAAAGGTCCAGCGCAGCGGCGTGGCCAGCACCGACATGGCGATCCAGCCATGCGCGGCCAGATCTTCCGGCCGACGCGGCGTACCGTGTACTGACAGATACGCCGGCGCAGCCACGACCAGCTGGCGGAAGCTGCCAAGCCGCGTGGCGTGCATGCTGGAGTCGCGCAACCAGCCTAACCGTATCGCCAGATCGAATCGTTCGGCGATCAGGTCGCTGATGCGATCGCCGATCGCCAGATCGACCTGTACCTGCGGATGCAACTGACAGAAACTCGCCAGCGCCGGCGCCACTACCGCCATGCCGTAGTCGGTCGAAGTGGTAAGGCGCAGCGTGCCGCTGGGCGTGTCGCGATTGCTGCCTACGCGCTCGATCGCTGCCTCGGCATCGGCCAGCAAGCGTACGCAATCGGCGTGGAAACGAGTGCCGGCCTCGGTCAGCGACATGCGCCGCGTACTGCGCAGCAGCAGCGTCACGCCCAGCTCGCGTTCCAGCTTCGCCAGATGCTGGCTGACCATCGCCTTGGTCAGTCCCAGTTGTTCGGCTGCCGCGGTGAATGAGCCCGCGCGTACCAGCGCCACGAATACCGCCAGCCGGTTGAGATTGATTTCGTTCGCCATGGTTGTCACTGTCAATTAAAAATTTACAGTGAATTATGCATTGTGCGATTTATCAAACCAATGAGATGGCGCATGCTTTCTCCCGTCAACCGCCGACAATCCGTCGCGCGGCATACCTCGACTGGAGCCACCCATGAAAATCGCACTGTTCGGCGCCACCGGCCATCTCGGCCAGGGCATCCTCAAGGAAGCGCTGTCACGCGGCTACGACGTGACCGCGATCGTGCGTGACCCGTCGCGCCTCGCTCAACGCGACGACAAGCTGAAGGTCGTCACCGGCGACGTCGCACAACCTGCCAGCTGGATCGATGCCGTACGCGGCGCCGACGCCGTGGTGGCCAGCCTGTCTGCCCGCCGCGATGGCGACCCCGACAGCGTTCCCGCCAATGCGGGCGTGCTGCTGGACAGCTTGCCCAAGGCCGGCGTGAAGCGGCTGCTATGGGTCGGCGGAGCCGGTTCGCTGGAAGTGGCGCCAGGCGTCAAGGTGATCGACGACCCGCATTTCCCTGCGGCCTGGAAACCGGAAGCGAATGCGCAAGCCAAGGCACTGGACGTGTTCCGCGCCAGCCAGGCCGACGTGGACTGGACCTACATCAGCCCGGCCGCCCTGATCGAGGATGGCGAACGCAGCGGCAAATACCGTGTCGGCGGCGACCAGCTGCTGGCCGACGCCAACGGCGTCAGCCGTATCACGGTTCCCGACTACGCTGTCGCCCTGCTCGATCGGATCGAACAGCACGACGCGTTGCGCAAGCGCATCACCGTCGCCTACTGAGCGCTGCTTGGCGTGGCCATGCTGGCCGCTCCGGCGGGCATGGCCATGCCGGGCGGCTGACCGGCATCCGGATGATCGTGCGCATGCTCGTGATCGCCGCCCATATCCATGTCCATGTCCTCATCCGGCGGCGCCTTGGCCACGATGTCCTTGTACTGCGCCGGCGTCATGTCGGGCAGTTTCTGCAGGAACGCCACCATGCTCCAGATGGTGGCGTCGTCGTGGCTGGAACCCCACGCCGGCATCGCGCTCATCTTGACGCCGTGCTTGATCACCCAGAACGCCTCGCGCGGATCGGGCCGGAACTTCGACAATTGCGGCGGCTTCGGGTACATGCCCGGACGCATTTCGTTCTCGGCCATGCCCGGTGCCAGGTGGCAACCGGTGCACATCGCCGCGTACTGGCCGGCACCTTTGAGGATCAGCTGCGGATCATCGAGGTTGGGCACCACGATGTCCTTCGCATGGTGCTCGATCGAGCGCTCGCGCAGCGCCTGCATCATCACGTAGACGGGTTTCGTGTGGGGGGCGTCCGCGCCGATGTTGTAGACGCCGGAACAGACGAAAGCTGCAACGGCGGCGACAGCGATGACGCAGAGAATCGCGAGGGTGACGATGAGTCGTTTCATGGGCTTTCCTCAGAACCGGGTCAGAACCAGATGCGGACACCAGCAACCCATTGCTGGTCGAAAACAGCCTGATGCTCGTCGCGAGCCAAGTCGGCGGTGGCTCCGAAGCGGCGTACCCAGACTACGCCGATATACGGCGCAAATTCGCGCCGGATCTCGTAGCGCAGGCGCAGTCCCAGCTTCGCATCCGTGAGCCCGTTGCCGATGCCGCGCGCCGGATCGGACTTGCCATGGAAGTTGACCTCCAGCTCCGGCTGCAGAATCCATCGCTGAGTGAACAACAACTCGTAGTCGGCACGCAAACGCGCTGCGGTACGCCCGGAAGACCCGGCATAAGCGGTTGCCTCGATCTCGAACCAGTACGGCGCCAGGCCTTGCACGCCGAAGGCTGCCCACTCCCGCTTCGGGCCGGCCCCGAAATCATGGCGCACACCCAGCTGCGTACTCCAGAATGTGGCGACGGCATGATTCCACAGCGCCTCGAGCTCGCCATCTTCGAGCCTGCCGCCGCTGTGTTCGCCCTCGCTGCGTAGCCATAATTTGTCCGCGTCATTGCCGTACCAGCCTTCGGCCTCCCACGACTGGCCGTTCCCGTCGCGGCCATGGAACGCTTCCAGCTGATCCACCAGCAGCATGCCGGTCGGCGCGCTGCCGTGCATGTGCAGCCCATGCGCTGGACTGGCGGCGATGCCGTCGGAATAATCGCCGCCGCGTGCGTCCGCTGGCGCGCGGCCGCCTTGCATCGGCCCCATGATCATGCCCGACGTCGAATCCATGTCATGCGCCGCACCATGGCTGGAGTCCGGCGTCGCCTGGTGATCCATGACCGAGTGATCCATGACCGACATGTCGTGGCCGGATGTCGCAGGCGCGGCAGGTGTCGGCCCGTGATCCATCTCTGACGCGGAACCGTGACCCATGCCGCCCATATCCTGCATTCCCGTGGACGAAGGTGTCGACGTGGCGGGAGCATGCGGCTTCTTCGCCTTCTTGATCGGCGCTTTCGTCGGTGGTTTCGCGGTGCTGCTTGTGCTGGCCGGCATCGCCATGTCATGCATGCCGGCCTGATCCATGCCAGACATGGCATCCATGTCCATCGGCGCCGTACTGCTCGACGACGCCGGAGCGCTCTGCGCCGTTGCCGCCAGCGGCAACACCAGCAGCAGCGCTGCCAGCAACGCCGAACAACGCGGAACAATCGAGGTGTTGCGGCGATGCATCCTCATGACACCACCACCTCGCGGAACATGCCCGCCTCCATGTGATAAAGCATGTGGCAGTGGTAGGCCCAACGCCCTGGATTGTCGGCGGACACCGCATAGGTAATGCGCTGCGCCGGCTGCACGTTGATGGTGTGCTTGCGCACCTGAAACTGGCCGTCCGGAGTTTCCAGCTCGCTCCACATGCCATGCAGATGGATCGGATGGTTCATCATGGTGTCGTTCACCAGGACGATACGCAGCCGCTCGCCGGTGTTGAAGTGGACCGGCTTGGCATCGGAGAACTTCACGCCGTCGAACGACCAGATGAAGCGTTCCATGTTGCCGGTCAGGTGCAGTTCGATCTCGCGGCTGGGTTCGCGCGTATCGATCGGACCGCCAATGGTATGCAGGTCGGCGTAGGTCAGCACGCGTCGGCCGTTGCCGCGCAGTCCGATGCCCGGATCGTCGAGATTGGTGCGCGGCATGTCGACATGCATGTCGACACCGGGGCCGTATTCGGTACGGGCGTGGCGAACGACAGGTGTGGGCGCGGCCGCCATGCCGGCCATGTTGCCCTGATCCATGGCAGCGTGACCCATGGCGGCATGATCCATACCGGGCATCGCGGCATGACCACTACCGTGATCCGCGTGCGGCATGGCGCCCATCATGTCCTGCATACCCAGCCATACACGCCGGTCCATTGCCGGTATCTCGGCGGACATCCCCAGCCGCGGTGCCAGCGTGCCGCGAGCATGGCCGCTGCGATCGATCGACTGGGCGAACAAGGTATACGCACGCTCGTCATGCGGCTCGACGATGACGTCGTAGGTCTCCGCCACCGAGATGCGGAACTCGTCGACCGGCACCGGCTGCACGTCCTGGCCATCGGCCGCGATCACCGTCATCTTCAAGCCGGGAATGCGCACGTCGAAAATGGTGGACGACGAACCGTTGATGAAGCGCAGCCGTATCTTTTCGCCGGGTTTGAAAATGCCGGTCCAGTTGCCGGCCGGCGCGGCGCCGTTCATCAGGTAGGTATAGGTGTAAGCGGAGACGTCGCCGAGATCGGTCGGGTTCATGCGCATCTCGTTCCACATCTTGCGCATCGCCAGCGCCTGACCCAGCCCTTTCTCGCGCACGTCGCGAAAGAAGTCCGGCGCGGTCGGCTGCGCGAAGTTGTAGTAGTCGCTCTGCTTCTTCAGTTTGGCGTAGATGCGCTCGGGATTCTCATCGGTCCAATCGCTCAGCATCACCACATAGTCGCGATCGGTCGGATAACGATCGGGGCCGGCCGGTTCGATCACCAGCGGACCGTACAAGCCGGTCTGCTCCTGGTAACCCGAATGCGAGTGATACCAGTACGTGCCTGACTGGCGCACCTGGAACCGGTACGTGAAGGTTTCGCCGGGTGCGATGCCATCGAAGCTGAGGCCCGGCACACCATCCATGCCGGCCGGCAGGATGATGCCGTGCCAGTGAATCGAGGTCGGCATGTGCTGCAATCGATTGGTTACGCGCAAGGTGACCGTGCTGCCTTCCTTCCAGCGCAGGATCGGGCCGGGAATGCCGCCATTGATGGTGACCGCCGGTCGCGTCTTGCCGGTGTAGTTGACCGGTGCCTCGACGATGTCCAATGCAAAATCGGTACCGCTCAACACGGTGGGATGTCCGGGGCTGGTCAGTGCCCAGACGTTCGAAGGCCACAGCAGGCCAAGACCGGCCGCCGCGCCGCCCAAGGCCACGCCCTGGACAAAACGCCGTCGCGACAGATCAGTCGCCGGCGACGGAAAAAGTGATTTCATGGAATCTCTCCAGCGGGGAAAGCGCCGGCAACCCGTGCCGGCCATACGCACCTGGCGCGCTCGCTATGACGCGGGCGAGCGCGGCCGAGGCCCATCGCGATGAGCGAAGGTCAGCCTGTTGGAGGTCGCAACGGCGGTGCGTGGGGGATGCTGGGCGGGGCCGCGACTGATGCAGAGCGCTGCACGGCAACCAGCGGCGCCGGAGCGAGTTCAGCCATGGCAACGGCCGGCAATACACTGCCGCACACCATCGCGCAGTGACAGGCATCCGTCGATGCCTGCTGGCCATGGCCCCGACCGCCACAGCAATCGGCATCGACCTGCATGGTGTGCTGGCCGTGGCCGGCCAAATAGGCCACGGACGGCACCGGGCCCGCCTGATGCGCGTCGCTCATGGCCATTCCGCCGGGTGTGCCATACGCCGGTGTCACGGCAAGAATCAGCCACGCCAACCACGCCAGCGCGCGAAAGCGTGACGAGTATGCGAAGTGGCGAAGCGTGCGGCTCATCGGCGCAGCTTACGTGCTGCCTCGCCAGGGCTCAACTCTGGAGCTGCATCCACACGCGATCGGCCCGGCCGGAAGACCAGGCATGCTTCCACTCCACACCAACCGGGCTACTTCTACCGGACTACTTGGTGTAACCCATGTGCAGCGTGATCTTGTCACCGGCCTTGAGATCCGCCACCGATGCCGGTGGGAAATGTACGCGCAGCGACATGCCAGCGCTGGTCACTTCGACCATGCCGGTGGTGGTGTCGACGGAGGTCACGGTAGCGGGCATCTGATGCATGCTGCTGTTCATCTTGTGCATGCTGCCTTTCATCTTGTGCATCATCGAGTCGCTGTGCATCTGGCCCATGCTGCTGGCGGAAGAAGCCGGCGCCATGCTGCCGGCTTCCTGGGCGCTAACCGTGGTGACGGCCAGACCAAGACCGAACACGACTGTTGCCAGGATGGTTTTCGGCGAAAACATCATGTTGATTCTCCGGGCGGAAGGCAGTCAGGCCGGGATGCCTGACCGGTTGCGATCACGCAACAGGCAAAGCCTGCACCGGCGAATGTGCAGGAATGGTTTACGTTACGGGGAAGGACAGCATCCGCGCATCTATACTTGGCTCCCCTGCCCGCCGTGACCGCCATGAATTACCGCCACGCCTATCACGCCGGCAATTTCGCCGATGTCCTGAAACACACCGTACTGCTCGCGCTGATCGAGGCAATGCAGGCCAAGCCGACGCCGTTCTGTTACATCGACACTCACGCCGGCAGTGGAAACTACCCGCTGGACGGATTCGAGGCAAAGAAGACCGGCGAATACAAGGACGGCATTACCCGGCTGCATCCGGCCGAAAAGGTGCCGCCGCTGCTGCAGCGATGGCGCGCCGGCATCCTCGGCGGCGAAGGCAACGAGCAGGGGTTGAAGCATTATCCCGGCTCGCCGCTGCAGGTCGCCCGGTTATTGCGTCCGAACGACAGCGCGCAGTTGTGCGAGCTGCATACGGAAGAAGCCTCCAAGTTGCGCGACCTGTTCCGCGGCAACCCGCGGGTGCACGTGCATCAGCGCGACGGCTACGAGGCGCTGAAGGCGCTGCTGCCGCCGAAGGAAAAACGCGGCCTGGTACTGATCGATCCGCCGTACGAGGCGCAAGAGGCCGAGTACAAGCTGATCGAGAAGGCTTTGAAGGAGGCGCTGCTGCGCTGGCCCACCGGCGTCTACGCCGTGTGGTATCCGATCAAGCTGCGCAGCCAGGTGCAGCCGTTTCTGCGCGGCCTGCAGCGCAGCGGTGCGAAACGCGTGCTGCGCGTCGAACTGCTGGTGCATCCGGACGACTCGCCGCTGCGCCTCAACGGCTCGGGCATGGTGATCCTCAACGCGCCGTGGAATCTCGACGACGTGCTGCGCGAACCGCTGCGTGCTCTGGCCAGCCTGTTGTCGCAGGAGCGTCCTGCCGAAACGAAGCTGGACTGGCTGCTACAAGAGGGCGCCGAACCCGCCGCACCGAGTCCGCTGCCGCCGTCGCGCCTGCTGCGCCCAGCTACGCCGCCGCCACGCCGGCGCTGACGCCATCGGCGACACGCACTGCGCTGGCCCCGCTTGTTGTAGCGTAGCGATCATCGATCACTTTCACGCACCGCCACAGGAGTCCGCCATGCGTACCACCGCCCGCTCCCTGCTCTGCCTGCCCGCCTTGCTGGTTCTGCTGTCCGTGCTCGGCTGTGCGCCGGCACCTCTCTACAAGGCGACCGCACAGGCAACGGCCGCCACGCCGTTCCAGGTCGCGCAAGCGCCCGAACGCTATGCCGGCGGCGACATCATCTGGGGTGGCCGCATCGTGCAGGTCAGCAACTTCAACGACCACAGCGAAGTCGAACTGCTGGCCTATCCGCTGGATGGCTCGCAGCGACCGAAGGCGAACGACAGCGGCAACGGCCGCTTCATCGCCGTGCTGCCCGGCTACGCGGAACCGCTCGACTACCCCGCGGGCGCGCTGATGACGATCAGTGGCAAGCTCAACGGCAGCCGCGCCGGCAAGGTAGGTGCAGCCGATTACGTATTTCCGCTGATCACCGTGGCGCAGTCGCACGTGTGGACGGCCGACGAAATGAACAAGGGCCGCAACAACATCCACTTCGGCGTGGGTGTGGGCGTCGGCATCCACTGACACCCCCGCGCAAAATCCTGCGTCGCCGCTAGACTGTGCGACTCATTTCCAAGGATTGAAGCCGCATGTCGTCCGGTCACGCCAACCCCATCAAGGCGATCCTGCTCGCGCTGGGTGCGAACTTCGCCATCTTCGTGACCAAACTTTTTGCCGCGCTGGTCACCGGCTCTGGCGCGATGATGGCCGAAGCCGTGCACTCGCTTGCCGACTGCGGCAACCAGGGCCTGCTGCTGCTCGGCATACGTCAGGCCAAACGCCCGCCGTCCGACGAATTCCCGCTGGGCTGGGGCCGCGCGCTGTACTTCTGGTCGTTCCTCGTCGCGATCTTGCTGTTCAGCGTGGGCGGCATGTTCTCGATCTACGAAGGCATCCACAAGCTCACAAATCCCGAGCCCTTGAAATGGCCGTGGCTGGCGCTGGGCGTGCTGGTGTTCGGCATCGTCGTCGAAAGCATTTCGATGCGCGGCTGCCTGCAGGAAGTAAACAAGGCCCGCGGCACGCAAAACCTGTGGACATGGTTTCGCGAAACCCGCTCCAGCGAACTGCTGGTGATCTTCGGTGAAGACCTGGCGGCGCTGATCGGCCTGTGCCTGGCCACCCTCGCCGTGGGCGCCACCATGCTCACCGGCAACCTGATGTTCGATGCCGCCGGCACCATCGCCATCGGCGCCCTGCTGATCGTGGTGGCGGTACTGGTAGCGATCGAGGTCAAGGCTCTGCTGATCGGCCAGGGCGTGGAGCCGCGCCGCCGCGACGAGCTGATGGCCTTCCTGAAAAATCGCCCGGAAGTCGCCGACGTGCTGAACCTGATCACCTTGCAGATGGGACCTGACGTGATGGTGGCGGTGAAGGCGCGCATGGTTTCCGTCGATGGCGACCAACAGCTCATCGCGGCGATCAACACGGTGGAGGCTGCGATGAAGGCGGAGTTCGGCGACGTGCGCTGGAGTTTCTTCGAGCCGGATATTGCGGACTGAAAGGTCCAGTGACGCCCCGATCAACCGCCGTTCCGTCATTCCCGCTAAGCCTGCCCCGAGTGCTTTCGTCGAGGGGCGGGAACCCACTGTCTTTCGCGTAAAGCGGTAAGGCGCAAAGGCACTGGGTCCCGGATATCGCTTCGCGATTCCGGGATGACGAGCAAAGTCGGACCATGCCCCGATCAGCCGAATGCCGTTTCGATAGCGATGGCAAGCTAATGCGTTCGACCCGAGTGGTACCAACCCACACCGAGCTGCGTGCATCTCACATCGCCTGAACACACGCAGCTCTTATGCTTGCCGCAGCGAAACAGCGGGAAGCGTCATGCTCAAGAAGTCCTATCCCTACTACCTCGCCAACCAGCCGCAGCAGCCGAATACCGACTTGGTCGTACGGGACAAATACAGCGGCAAGGTCGCCACGCGGGTGGCCGTGCCGGATGCGCAAGCCACCGAAAAAGCGATTGCCGCCGCGGTGAAAGCCACGGCACCGATGCGCAACTTCAAGCCGTGGGCGCGCCAGGCCGTGCTGCAGCACTGCGCGCAGCGTTTCACCGAACGCCGCGACGAGCTGGCCGAGGCGTTGTGCATCGAGGCCGGCAAACCGATCAAGGATTCCGCCGGCGAGGTGACCCGGCTGATCGAGACGTTCCGCATCGCCGCGGAAGAAGCCGTGCGCATCAACGGCGAAACGCTGAATCTGGAACTGGCCGGCCGTCTGGACGGCTATCACGGCTACACGAAGCGCGTGCCGCTGGGGCCGGTGTCGTTCATCACCCCGTTCAATTTCCCGCTGAACCTGGTCGCGCACAAGGTCGCTCCCGCGATTGCCGCCGGCTGTCCGTTCGTGCTGAAGCCGGCGGAGAAGACTCCGATCGGTGCGCTGATCATCGGCGAGGTGCTGGCCGAAACCGATTTGCCGAAAGGCGCGTTCTCGATCCTCACCCTGGACGGCAAAGATGCGGCGGCTCTGGTCGAGGACGAGCGTTTCAAGCTGCTCTCCTTCACCGGAAGCCAGATTGGCTGGGAGCTGAAAGCGCGTGCCGGCCGCAAGAAGGTGGTGCTGGAACTGGGCGGCAACGCGGCCTGCATCGTCGATGCGGACCAGGGCCAGCATCTCGACCGCGTGGTCGAGCGGCTGGTGTTCGGTGCGTTCTACCAGTCAGGCCAGAGCTGCATCGGCGTGCAGCGCATCTATGCGCATGCCGACATCTACGAGGCGTTGAAGAAGAAGCTGGTCGCGGCCACCAAGAAGCTCAAGGCCGGCGATCCGAAAAAGAAGGACGTGTTCCTCGGGCCCATGATCGACGAAGCCGCGGCCACGCGCCTGCACGACTGGATCGTGGAGGCGAAAAAGGCCGGCGGCAGGATCCTGTGCGGCGGCGGGCGCAACGGCAACATGCTGGAGGCCACGCTGATGGAAAACGTGCCCGTCGACTCCAAGGCCAACCGCCAGGAGGCCTTCGGCCCGTTCGCCCTGCTAGCCCCGTTCAAGAAATTCGACGACGCGGTCGCCATGGTCAACGACTCCGACTACGGCCTGCAGGCCGGCATCTTCACTGACAGCCTCGATCATGCGATGCGCGCATGGAACGAACTGGAACAAGGCGGCGTCATCGTCAACGACATTCCCAGCTTTCGCGTGGACAACATGCCGTACGGCGGTGTCAAGCTGTCCGGCCTGGGCCGCGAAGGGGTTCGCTACGCGATCGAGGACATGACCGAGTTGCGCTTGATGGTCATGCGCGAGTCTTGAATGCCGCTGACGATAGGCGGCCGGCTCCTCATAGTGAACCGGGCCTCGTCGCCTGCACGTTCCAGCCCATCGCGTTGTACCAGCGGTAACGCGCGATGCCCGCATACTCGTGCAAGGCCAGGTCGGCCATGGCGAAGTTGTAAGACAACGGCCACCAGGACAGCACGCCGCTGACGTAATCGGCTCGCACCGGAGTGGCTTCGATGCCGAAGTGCGTGAAGTACAGCATGCTGCGACGCAGATGGAATCCGGACGACACCAGCAATACCCGGTCGGCGCCCCAGGACTTCAGCAGCGGGCCGCTGAACTGCGCGTTCTGCCAGGTGTTCATGCTGCGCGACTCCAGCAGCAGGTCGGCGGCATCGACGCCGAGCCGTTGCAGATTGCCGGCATAGGCTGCCGCCTCCGACTCGCCGAACCCGCGCGCATCGCCGCCGCTTACTTCGACCTTGCACGCATTGCCGCTCTGCCGGCAGGTGCGATACAGCGCTGCGGCTTCGCTGATGCGCCCGTACGCGAACAGGCTCGCTTCCACCTGTCCGCTGTTCGCTACCTGCACCGTGCTCGCACCCAGCAGCACGATCGCATTGCGCTGGCCCCAAGCGACCGGCGCCTGCGCGACGTAATCGGACTGCAACCGGGTCAGCAACCATGTCGGCAACGGCCCGCAGCCCGCCGCCAGCAGCAGGATCGCGGCCAGCGCCAGCAATGCGCGGCTGCAGCGCCGCCACTTCAGCAAAGCCAGCACGATCGCCAACAGAATCAGGATCAACAGTGTGTTCAGGATCATCAGGGCTCGGCAAAGGTCGGCAGGAAGGCCGTGATTATGCCGGTGTGCGGTGCACCCATGCGCCAGGGACGCCCAGGAGCCCCATGACAGATGTGCTGCCGCGCGAGTTTGGTTAGGCTGGCTCATCGTGCAGGGAGTACGCCATGACCACCCTCGTCTTCGTCCACGGCTGGAGCGTCACCAATACCTCGACCTACGGCCAGTTGCCGTCGCAACTGCAGCAGCAGGCTGCCGCCGCCGGCCTGTCGCTGACGCTGGCCGATATCTGGCTGTCCGAATACGTGAGTTTCGACGATGCCGTGACCATGCCCGACCTGGTGCGGGCGTTCGATCACGCGTTGCGCGACCTGCATCTGCTCGACGCCAGCTTCGCTTGCCTCACCCATTCCACCGGCGGGCCGGTGGTGCGCGAATGGCTACGTGCGCAGCGCGACAAGCCGGCCACACACAGCACCATCCGGCTCAGCCATCTGGTGATGCTGGCGCCGGCCAACTTCGGCTCCGCACTGGCGCAGCTAGGCAAGAGCGTGCTCGGGCGGCTCAAATCCATGTTTGCCGGCGTGGATCCAGGCCAGCGCATCCTCGACTGGCTGGAGCTGGGCAGCACCGAATCGCTGTCGCTCAACCTCGATCACATCCACAGCGACGATCCTGTCCTGAGTGGGCAATTCCAGTTCGTGCTGACCGGCGACCGTCCGGACCGCTCGCTGTATGACCACCTCAACAGCTACACCGGCGAGGATGGTTCCGACGGGGTGGTACGCATCGCCGCCGCCAACCTCAATGCCCACCACGCCGTGCTGTCGCCGCAGAATGGCGGCGCGCAAGCCGGTGTCGATACATTGGCTCTCAACCTCACCCGCAGTCCGCGCTGCGCGTTCAAGCTGATCGCCGGCGCGGCCCATTCGGGCGATGCCTACGGCATCATGGCCAGCGCGGCGCCGGTTACGGTACAGGCGATCGTGCGCTGCCTGCAGATTCGCAGCGCCACGGATTACGGCGCACTCTGCGACGCCTTCGACCAGGAAAACGCCGCGCGCGATGCGGACAAGGTGGAGCTGGAACCGGCCGGGCTGTTTTCTCCGCGCGTGCATATCCACGACCCGCGCAGCCTGCTGATCGTGCGGCTCACCGACGAGGCCGGCGAACCGCTGACCGGCGCCGGCTTCCTGCTCACCGCCGGCGTGCCGGCCAGCCCCGACCTGTTGCCGGACGGTTTCATGCTCGACCGCCAGGCCAATTCGAAGAACCGCACCACGATCTCGTTGTTCCTCGATCACAGCCTGCTGGCCGGCGACGCCCGTGTGGCCGATCCGCGCAACAGCCGCAAGACGCTGCGCGCGGCGGTCGACAGTCACCGCCCCTACGGCGCCGGCGTGCAGCCCACCGACCTTGGCGGTCTGGTGCATCACGCGCTGGCGAACAGCGCCGCCGGCGATGACCTGTTCGGCGTGCTCGCCCCGCACCAGACCACCGTGCTCGACGTGGTGCTGCCACGCAAGATCCACGAAGGCGTGTTCCGGCTGACCCGGCAACTGGCGCCGGAGGATTTCAGCGAGCCCGTGCCCGGCAACGTGATCGACTGAGCGATCCCGTATCATCACGTTCTGCACCGGCATGGTTAAGCCGCGCCGTGCACACTAGTTATTTCCTCGCGTCCGCCAACCCCTCCAGGCATGCAAAAGAAACCGATCTTCTTCGATCCCACCGGCCGACGAGCCATCCATGTCTCGCGGCTGGTGTTGATCGCCGGCGTGGTCAGCACACTGTTCGTGGTGGCATGCGCCATCAGCCTGTTCGTAGGACCGAGCATGGGTGGCCTGCTTCTTGGTGGACAAGGCAAGGCGCGACATGGACTGACCGGCGTGAAGGCCGCCGCGCCCGAGCTGCTGAAACCCGCGGCCAAGCTGGCTGCCGAAGTGCGCGCCCGCCAGAAACTGCTGCATCCATCGCGCGCGCACACCGGCAAAACCAATACGGCGCACACGCCGCCACTGTCGCTGGACAAGCCGGCCGGCCGGCCACTGGCGATCGGCTTCTACGTCAACTGGGATGACACCAGCTACCCCTCGCTGAAGCGCGCACTGCCCACGCTGGACTGGGTGATCCCGACCTGGATGAGCGTGAGCGGTCCCGACATGGCGCTGCATACCAGCATCGACGCCAAGGCACTCAACCTGATCCGCAAGCAGAAGCCGTCCACGCCGATCCTGCCGTTGCTGCAGAACGCGGTAGGCGGCAACTGGGACGGTGCGGGCCTGGCGCGCATGCTGGCCGATCCCGCCGTACGGCAGGCACGTATCGCACAGATCGTCGACTTCCTCGCTGCCAACCATTTCCAGGGCGTGACAGTCGACTTCGAGGAAGTCCCCGAGAGCTCGCACAAGAACTTCAAGGCGTTCCTGTCCGAACTCAACGAAGCGTTCGACCCGCACGGCTGGGGCATCGTGCTGTCGGTGCCGTTCGACGACGCGTCGTGGGATTACAAAGGCTACGCCGACATCGTCGATTTCGAACTGCTGATGGCTTACGACGAACACTGGGCCGGCAAGGATCCCGGCAGCATCGCCGGCCAGGACTGGTTCGAGCGCACGCTCGACAAGCGCATGAAGGTGCTCGATCCGGACCAGACCATCATCGCGATCGGCAGCTACGGCTATGACTGGTCGCACGGACAGAACGCCGAGACGCTGACCTTCCAGGACGCGATGGATCGCGCTGCGGATGCGCAGGCCGACATCGCGTTCGATCCGGATACGCAGAACCCGCACTTCTCCTACAGCGAGAATGACGGCAGCAAGCATCAGGTCTGGTTTCTCGACGGCGTCACCGCGTACAACCAGATCCATGCCGCCGACGATTACAAACCCTACGGCTACGCGCTGTGGCGATTGGGCGCGGAGGATCCGTCGATCTGGCCGGTGCTGGGCCGCAACTATGGCGCAGCGGCACCGGAGTCGTTGCATACGATCGGCCAGGGCGAGGACATCGACATCGAGGGTCAGGGCGAGGTGCTCGAGGTCGCCGCCGAACCCTCGCCCGGCGCACGCACCGTCGAAATGAACAAGGACGACGGCAGCATCGATGACGAAAACTACACGGCGCTGCCCAGCTCCTACGTGATCCAGCGCGCCGGCACGCTGCCGCACAAGATCGCGCTGACCTTCGACGACGGCCCCGATCCGGAGTGGACGCCGCAGATCCTCGACATCCTCAAGGCCAAGCATGTGCCGGCGACGTTTTTCATCATCGGCGCGAACGCCGAGATGTCGCCACGACTGGTGCAGCGTGAGGTCAACGAAGGCCATGACGTCGGCAACCACACCTTCACCCACCCCAACCTGGGCGACAGCCCGCCAGGCATCGTGGCACTGGAACTCAACGCCACCCAGCGGCTGTTCGAGGCGCTCACCGGACATTCGATGCGGCTGTTCCGCGCGCCCTACTTCGGCGACGCCGAACCGACCACCGCCGACGAACTGGTGCCGATCCAGATCGCGCAGAAGATGGGCTACCTCACGGTCGGCCTGCACATCGATCCGGACGACTGGCAACGACCGGGAACGGACCAGATCGTCAACAACGTACTGACCCAGATCGCCACCACCAATGCGGATCGCAAGGGTCAGGTGGTGCTGTTGCATGACAGTGGCGGCGAACGCTCGCAGACGGTGGCGGCGCTGCCGCGCATCATCGACGGCCTGCGTGCGCAAGGTTACGACTTCGTCACCGTGTCGACGCTGGCTGGCCTCACCCGTGAGCAGACCATGCCGCCGCTGGCGCCCGGCTCGCTGTCGCAATGGGCGGACCGTTTGGTCTTCCTCGCCCTGGGCTTGTTCGGTCATCTCATCCGCTGGCTGCTGACCGCGGCCATCACGCTGGGCGTGGCACGCCTGCTGCTGCTCGGCGGACTTGCCCTGTGGAACCGGGCGCGCGAGCGGCGACGCACGCTGCCTGTGCTCGGCGACAATCCGCCGCTGGTCTCTGTGCTGATCCCGGCTTACAACGAGGAGAAGGTGATTGCCAGCTCGATCCGGCAGATCCTCAAGAGCCGCTACGCGAACCTCGAGGTCATCGTGGTCGATGATGGTTCCGTCGACGCCACCTCGGCGGTGGTCAACCAGCATTACGCGCACGAGCCCCGCGTACGGCTCATCACCATTCCGAACGGCGGCAAGGCGCACGCGGTCAACACCGCACTGCACGCGTCGAAAGGTGCGGTGGTGGTCGCGCTCGATGCCGACACCCAGTTCGAGCCCGACACGATTCCGCGGCTGGTGCGCTGGTTTGCGGATCCTAAGGTCGGTGCGGTCGCTGGCAACGCCAAGGTCGGCAATCGGATCAACCTGATCACCTTGTGGCAGGCGCTGGAATACATCACCGCGCAGAACCTGGAGCGCCGCGCGCTGGCCGCACTCGGTGCGATCACCGTCGTCCCCGGCGCCGTCGGCGCCTGGCGGCGCGAAGCGCTGGAGCAGCTGGGCGGCTTCCCCGCCGACACGCTGGCCGAGGATCAGGACCTCACCATCGCCGTGCAGAAAGCCGGCTACCACACGCTGTTCGACAGCGAAGCGATCGCCTGGACCGAGGCGCCCGACAGCGCGCGTGGCCTCGCCCGCCAGCGCTTCCGCTGGGCCTACGGCACCTTGCAATGCCTGTGGAAACACCGCGACGCCACGTTCCGCCCACGCTACGGCGCGCTCGGCACGATCGCACTGCCGCAGGTATGGCTGTTCCAGATCGCGTTCTCGGTGGTATCGCCGCTGGTCGATCTGGTGCTGGTCTGGCAGATCGTCAGCACTTCCCTGGACTACTTCCAGCACCGCGGCCAGTTCAACGACGAAAACCTGATCAGGATGCTGATCTTCTACGCCGCCTTCATGGCCGTCGATCTCGCCGCGGCGGCACTCGCCTTCGCGATGGAGAAGAAGGAGCAGTGGAGCCTGCTGTGGTGGCTCGTGCTGCAGCGTTTCGGCTATCGCCAGCTGATGTATTACGTGGTGGTGCGTTCGGTGTGGACCGCCATCCGCGGACCGTCGGTAGGCTGGGGCCGGCAGGACCGCAAGGCGACGGTGAATGCCGCAGATGAAGCGGAACACTGAAGCACCGCGCAACATTGAGGCATGCAGATCGCGCAGTGATGCACCCGCCATCGCACCTCGCTGCGCTCAGCCGCCAGCCCGTAGCGCCCACATGCGCGAGATCGATTCGATAATCCGGCGTCATGTCGCATGAACTTTCGTTCACGACATGCCGGTTTTGAGCAGTGGATCAAATGCTGACACGGCGACGATTCTATCCTTGTCATCTTTCGTTGAGATAAAGGGCCGGGGGGCTTTCTCAACGTTACATCTGGTGGGGATCATATCGATGAATTTGAAAACCAAGTTCGCGGGCGGCTTGTTGCTTGCCTGCGCAGTCGTTGCTATTCCGGCACTCGCCGGCGTCTTGCCTGATCACGAGGAATTCGACGCCGCGCTGCAGGTACCGTTCCGCAGCACCGGAGCGCGTCCGGTCACGATGCATTTTTCCTATCCGGGAGCGACACCGGGAACACCGGTGGCGTGGGAAGTCACCTTGCTCGGCCGTGATGGCGGTGCGTTGCGCACATGGCAAGGCCACAGCACGATCGGCACCGGCAACACACAGGCACAGGTCCTGTGGGACGGCCTGGATCGCCACAGCAACGCAGTGCCTGTCGGCTACGTGACGGTACGGCTGCGCGCCGTTGCGCTGGATAGCGCCACCGCCGCACGCATCGGCACCGGCCAGCCCGACCAGGCACTGACGCTGGCGCAACAGCGGGCACCGGAGCTGATCGAAGAACAGCGCTACGACGTGTTGGTGGGTGCCGTCGCCGCACCGGTGATGCCGCACTTCCAGGCTCTGCACACACACACCAGCACTTCCACCAGCACCTCGGCGCTATCGCCGATGTCGGCGGTGAGCGCCGGCAGCCTGCCGTACACCATCTACTTCGGCAACCTGCACAGCCAGACCAATCACAGCGATGGCGGCGGCGTACTGTCCACCTGCACGGGCGCACAGAATCCGCAGAGCGCACCGTACGGTCCGGCCGATGCCTATCAGTACGCCTTGAACGAAGGCCTGGACATCCTGATGACGTCCGAGCACAACCACATGTACGACGGCTCCACCGGCACCAATACGTCAGCCAGTCCGACCACGGCGCACAACCTTTACCAGTCCGGCCTGCAGGCGGCCAGCACGTTCAACGCGGCGCACACAAATTTCCTGGCGGTCTACGGCCTGGAATGGGGTGTCATCAGCAACGGCGGCCACCTCAACATCTTCAATTCGCCCAGCTTGCTGGAATGGGAATACAACAGCTCCAACCAGCTGATCGGTGACGTGTTCACCGCCAAGAGCGACTACGGCTCTCTGTACACGCTGATGAAGGCGAACGGCTGGGTAGGCCAGTTCAACCATCCCGCCAGCAGTGGCCAGTTCAACGTCGGCGGAACGGATCTCGCCTACACCGCCGACGGCGACACGGTGATGGCGCTGGCCGAGGTGCTCAACAGCTCGGCGTTCTCCAGCAACACCACCGAGACGGAGACCAGCCGTACCAGCTATGAGCCGGCCTACAACATCCTGCTCGAACGCGGCTACCACGTGGCGCCGAGTTCCGATCAGGACAATCACTGCGCCAACTGGGGTGCCAGCTATACCAACCGCACCGGTGTGCTGATTCCCAACGGCACCACGCTCAGCCTGTCGGCATTCCTGGATGCCGTGCGCGCCCGCCATGTGTTCGCCACCGAAGACAAGACCGGCCAGATCGTGCTGACGGCGAACAGCCATGTGATGGGCGAGCGCTTCAGCAACAGCGGCCCGTTGACGCTCACCGTCAACTACGCCAGCAGCGCCGGCCACACCGTGCAGCGAGTGCAGGTGTTCGAAGGTGTGCCAGGCAGCAATGGCACCATCGCCACTACCTCGAGCACCGCTACCACCACCATCACGCCAGCCAACGGCGACCACTTCTATTACGCCAAGATCACCCAGGATGACGGCAAACAATTGTGGTCCGCGCCGGTGTGGGTCACCCAGGGTGCTGGCGGTGGCGACACCACGCCACCGACGGTGAGTGCCGCGGAGAGCGGCAGCAGCGGCACCATCACGCTATCGGCCAATGCCAGCGACAACGTGGGCGTCACCAAGGTGGAGTTCTATGTCGACAACGTGCTGAAGGCCACCTCGACCAGCTCGCCCTATCAGGCATCCATCGACTCCACCACCTTGAGCAACAGCGCGCACAGCCTGGTAGCCAAGGCCTATGACGCCGCCGGCAACGTGGGCACCAGCAGCGCGGTGAGCTTCAGCGTCTCGAACAGCACCGGCGGCGACACCACGCCACCGACAGTGAGCGCGTCCGAAAGCGGGAGTGCCGGCACCATCACGTTATCCGCCAATGCCACCGACAACGTGGGCGTCACCAAGGTGGAGTTCTATGTCGACAACGTGCTCAAGTCGACATCGACCGCCACGCCGTACCAGTCCACGCTGGATTCCACCACGCTGAGCAACAGCACGCACAGCCTGGTGGCCAAGGCTTATGACGCGGCCGGCAACGTGGGCACCAGCAGCGCGGTGAGCTTCAGCATCTCCAACAGCGGCGGCACCGCCACCGAGCTGGTGCAGAACAACAGCTTCGAAAGCGGCACCACGCCGTGGACGCAGACCAGCGGAGTGATCAACAACACCAGCAGCGAAGCGGCGCATACCGGCAGCTACAAAGCCTGGCTGGATGGCTACGGCAGCGCACACACGGACTACGTCCGCCAGCAGATCACCATCCCGGCCACCGCGACCAAGGCCACGCTGGATTTCTTCATGCATGTCGACACCGCCGAAACCACGACCAGCACGGCCTATGACACGCTCAGTGCGCAGGTAATTACCCCCGCCGGCAAGTACGTGACGCTGGCGACCTGGTCGAACCTCAACGCGGCAAGTGGCTATGTCGAACACACCGCGGACCTGTCGGCTTATATCGGCCAGACCATCCAGATCAACTTCTACGGCGTCGAAGACAGCTCCAACCAGACCTCGTTCGTGATCGACGACGTCAGCGTGAAAGCGCAGTAACAGCAAGCAACAGGCGGGAGTTCCATGATGAACTCCCGCCCTCTCCGTTTCCACTCGAACGCTAGTGCCGAAAGCCGCACAGGCGTTGCCGCGCACCGCATCGTCAGCCCTTTCAGAGAATTTCGCGGCAACTGATCGCCGCATGGCAGGAAATTCTTGCAGCCAAGCTGACGAAACAGTGCGCGGGGTTCGGGATGAAAAACCCATCGATCAGCACGCATACCCGCACAAAAAAAGGCCCTTGCCAGGCAAGGGCCTTTTCAACGCGGCTCGACATGGTTGACTCGTGTAGAACCCGGCAACCCGCTCCACTCAAGAACCGGAATAAGGCATCGCCTTGAATGTGTTGTCGGCGGCGCCAAAAATCACTGCAGGATGTGGCCGAACAAACGCCCACCCATCCTGTCGCAAACACTACTTCAGGATCAATTCCCGCGTCAGTTGGCTGCCCAGCAGCTCGCGCATCGATTCCCGATCCATGCTGGCCTTGTCCCGGCTGTCCATGGGACCCAGCACCTTGGTCGAAATGGCATCGGCTTCGTCGGTTCGATCGAGCGCGGCCATGTTCGGGAAGGCAATCGTCAGGATCAGGTCGGCATCCTGCGGCGTACGCGCCTGCGAACGGTAGACGGCGTAGCCGGTGATCAGCCCCGCCTTTTTCATCGCGTCCATGTTGGCCTTGTAAGGCCCGTCCAGGTATTTCATGTAGTTGTTGAACTGCCCTGGCTTGATCTTGATGAAGCTGACTTGCAAGACCTTACCTTCCTTGTAGGGCTTCGCCTCCTGCGCAAAAACCGACCCCATGACTGCGAACATCAGCATTGACACGAGAAGCATCGTGATACGTTTCACAATCTATCTCCTTGACAAATACTGCATGGATATGCAGTGCCGATCGACGCTACGCTCAGTGCTCACAAGCGTCAATCGACCGTTTGGCCACTGCATGCTTCGCGCCAAGTGAAGAGCGTCCGGCAAAAATATCGATCAGCTGTCGCGACGCAACCGCATCGTCAATCCTTTCAGAAAATTCCGCAGCAGCTGGTCGCCGCACAGCTTGAAATTCTTGTGGCCGGGCTGACGGAACAGCGCGCTGAGTTCCGGCTTGGAGACCGGGAAGCCGGCGTCGGCGAGGATCTGGTGCATGTCGACATCTTTCAGTTCGAACGCCACGCGCAACTTCTTCAACACCACGTTGTTGGTGACACGTTTCTCCACCGGGCGCGGCGGCAGGCTTTCGTCACGGCCACGGCGGTAGAACACCAGGCCATCGAGGAAATGCGCCAACACGGCGTTGCTGCATTCGACGTAGCCCGGCTCCTCGTCTTTCTTGAGGAACGCGTGCACGTCCTCCTTGGCGATAGGGAAATTCGCGTCGGCAAGATGAGTGATCTCCACCACCTTGCCATCGCTGAGGTCGAGCATGTAGCGGATGGCGCGCAGTACGTCGTTGTTGATCATGTCGTTCCGGTAAGTCTCGCTGAGGACGCCATGCTACCGCGCCACGCCCACGACGATTAACCCCGTTTGCATCATGTCTGCGTTTTATCGCTCACGGACCGGAGCATCGCGCCATGCCGTATCCGTTCCTTTTGCGTGATCACCCGTACCGGCGGTGGCCTGCGCCGAACGGTTAAGCCCTTGGTCTGTCTTCCGGAAGAGGCTACATATGAGCACAAAATCACCGGACCATTACAATCAACGGCAACCGCAGCAAAGTGGAGCATGCGATGGCCAAAGGGTCGAGCGCTGCCATGGTGATTCAAGTAAAGGTCAAGCCCAATGCCCGAGCCAGTCTCATCGAGGAAACCACCGATGGCGTATGGCTTGCCCAACTGAAGTCGCAGCCCATTGACGGCAAGGCCAACGAAGAGTTGATTGCGTTGGTAGCCAAATGCTTCGGCTGTCCCAAATCCGCCGTATCCATCAAGAGCGGCGCCTCCGGCCGAATAAAGCGTGTTTGCATCCAGACCGCCTGACGTTTAGCTCGCAGAACGTGCCGATACGGACAAACTGCCAGCATCGGGATCATCGGCCGGCAAATCGAAGTCCTTGCTCAACGCCGCGATGCTCGCCTGCAATGAATCCAGCTGCCGTGCCTGATCCTCCAGCTTTTGCTGGGCCGCTCGCTTGGCACCGATAACGACTCGCTGAACTTTCTGCCCGGCGCCAAGGCCACGAAATCATGGGAGGGGCGTACTGCCCCTCCCATGCGCGGCGCCTCACGGCGGGACAGGTGGCAAAGCACTGCACAATGCCACCTGGATGAGCCCGCAACCGCATCGCGTACAGTCGCGGACCCCGAGTCAGCTGCGGCCAGAGGGCTAACCACAGCTGAAACCTTTTTGACTATGTCCCATGCTCCTGCTCGACATGGCCGTCACCGACCACGTCGACCTTCACCTCCACGCGGCGGTTCGGCGCCAGGCAGGCGATCAGCTCGGCCCGTGGACTCTCGGGGCAGTTCTTGACCGGGTCCTCCACGCCCCTACCCTCGGCGACGATGGATTCTTCCGGCACACCGCGATTCACCAGGTAATGCATCACGGCATAGGCGCGACGTTCGGAGAGCTCACTGTTATAGGCCTCGCCGCCAAGCCGATCGGTGTAGCCGGCAATGTGCACAATCCGAACGCCGCTACCAGCCGCGATCATCCTGTGCGCCAAGTCATCGAGCTGTGCTTTGCCGTTGTTCGTGATGTCGTCGACAGACGACTTGTCGAAGGCGAACAAGGCATCCGTCGACAAGGTGAATACCTGCTCTTTGGGCGACTCCGTTGACGACGAGGCGGTAGCGCCCGGCGGCATCGAAAGCTGGCCGCACGACGTCGGCTTCCAGTAAAAGCTCTGCGCCAACCGGTTGTCGTCGAACAGGATCTTGTACTGGCATACCGTCACTTGATCGCTGCCGGACTGACGGAAGTTGAACAGGTAGTTCCACTCGCGCACCGCCATCATGCCTTCGCTGAAATGCGGATAGCCGATCAGGTGGGCGATCTGCTGTTTGTTGAGCCCCGCACGAATCTGGCGCAAGTCATCCGGGTTCGGGAAAGTGCCGCTGCGATGCATCGGCGTCGCACTCTCGGGCGCCGGCCACACCAGCTGCCCGGCACTGTGCCCATCCCTGGCCACATCGCGGCTCACGTTCCCGCATGCTGCCAGGCTGCCCAGCGTCAGGCACAACAGGCCCGTGCCTGCAAATTTCACGATCGAATGGAACATGCGATTCCTGCTTATCAAGTTATGGCCACATACATGGACCGCGCGCACTATCCAGCGAGGGGCACTACGCACCGAGACGCGCGGTGCGCAACCACCTCATCGTTCACCACACCATGGCCGCACCCACGCCTACGCCGGCGTCGCCGCGGGTATTGGTGGTGGCGTTGACCTTGAACACGTAACGTCCGCTTTCGGTGATGGTCGATAAACCGATGGCGATGCCGGTCTCACCGTGGAAGTTGCCCAACGCCACCGCGGCCGAGTTCTGATTCGGTTGATAGGCTTGCGGCAAGCTGGCCATCGCCATGGCGGATGCAATGCCGCCGTTGGCGCGATTGCCGATCGTGTTGAGCTGGCCGTTGAGGGTGTTGAATCGCTGGTCGGTGTAGCTCTTGGACCAGTCGACTGCCCTGTTGATGCCGTCGGTGAGCTGGCCGACATTCACCGCATCGGTGTTCGCCACGCCCCTGCCGATGTTGTGAATGATGGTGGGGTCGCCGCCCGGATTCATGGTCACACTGTGGTTGTTCACGGTGCCATCGGCGTTCTTGTCGTACTGGACATTGCCGGCCTGCGATGCCTGCAGCTGGCTCACGTTCACCGCGTCGGTCGCCGCCGTACCTGCCGCCACGTTGGTGACCTGGCGTTCGCTGCCCGCCGCACCCACCGACACACTATTGGCGCGCTTCGCCACCGAGCCCTGCCCCACCGCCACACTGTTCGCTGCCACAGCTTGCGATCCATTGCCGACGGCGGTGCTCTTGCTGCCCGAAGCCACCGCACCCGCACCGCCTGCCGCCGAATTGACGCCGATCGCCGCCGGCTTCGCGGTGTTGTCCGCGCTCACCTGGAACATGCCGTCCTGGCCGTTCTGCAGGTTGTTGATCGTCGTGTTTGCCGCGCCGACCTGGTCGCCGATGCGGGTCACCTTGGCGTCGAGACTGCCCACCGCCTGATTGGTGGCATACAGCTGCGAACCGTTCACCGCATCCGTGCTGGTGGCGCTGAGCTGGCCAGCCGCCACGTTGCTGATCTGCCGCTCCGCACCCGGCGCGCCCACGCTGACCACACTGACCGGCGTCGCGCCGGCAAAACTATAAGCAGTCCCTGCGATCGTCGCGCCAGCTGTCGGAACAGCGGAACCTGTCACCGAACCCGCACCCAGAGCCACCGAACCGCCGCTGGCCTGGGCACCGTTGCCTATCGCCACCGAGTTCGCATCGTTGGCGACGGCTCGCGGGCCAACCGCAATGCTGTCGGTGCCTGCGGCCAGGCTATCCGCCAGGTTCGAGCTGGCATGGAAGTACTTGATGCCGCCACCGCCGAAGACACCGCCGATCTGGTCGAAGACACTCTGTACAGAGCTGTAGGTGCCGCCACCGAAGGTGAAGCTGGTGCTCAGCGTGCCCGTGACCGGGTCGTAACTGCTGTTGCTGCCCAGGCCGGTGGCCACGCTGTAGCCGAGGTTGCTGAGCTGGGTGCCGACCGTGCCGATGGCCTGGTTGGCGGCGAACAGCTGCGAGCCGTTGACCGCATCGGTGCTGGAGTCGCTGATGCGGCCGGCAGCAAGGTTGGTGACGGTGCGCTCGCTGTCCGCCGTGCCCACGCTCACCGTGCTGGTCGGGCTGGTGCCGGCGAAGCCGTAGCTGGTGCCGTTGATGGTGGTGCCGGACGTGCCGACCACCGAGTCCGTGGTCGAGCCACTGCCCAGCGCCACGTCACCGCTCTGTGCTCCAGCCACGGCACCTGCGCCAAGCGCCGTGCCGCCGACTACCGAAGCGCTGGCGTCCACGCCGGCGGCCAGCGCATTCACGCCGGTGGCGCCGTCGTTGTTGTAGTTGCCGCTCCGCACGCCGCCGTCGTTGACGCTGTAATAGTGCGTGGTCGCCGCCGCCTGGGCCGCCTGCAACTGGCTGAGGTTCACCGCGTCGGTCGCGCTCGTGCCCGCGGCTAGGTTGGTGATGCTGCTGCCGCCGGCGTTGATGCCACTGGTCGTTACGCTGGGGCCACCGGCGATGTTCATGCCGGTAGAGCCATACGTCGTGCTGTCGGTGCCGTCGTTCACGGTCAGGCCGCTGGTACCCAGTACGCTGTTGCCCGTCGCCACGCTGTCCACGGCGATGTTCTTCGCCAGGTCGAACGTCACGTTGTTATCGGTCGTGGTCTTGTTCACCACCAGGTTGCCGTCGGTGTTGCTCAGATCCACTGCGGCGCTCGGCGCCACGTTGGTGCTGTTGGCGCCCTGCGCGCTGATGTTCCAGCCGCTGTTGGCGACGGTCGCAACGCTTTCGATGGCCTGGTTGGTGGCAAACAGCTGTGAGCCGTTGATCGCATCCGTGCTGGCGGCGCTAATGCGGCCAGCGGCGACGTTGGTGATGGTGCGTTCGGCGCCGACGCCGCCCATGCTGACCGTACTCGTTGGCGCGGTGCCTGCGAATGAGTAGATCGTGCCGTTGATAATTGTGCTGGGCGTAGCTACCACGGTCGCCGTGGTCGAGCCCGAACCCAGCGCCACGTCGCCGCTCTGCGCGCCGGCCAGGGCGTTGCTGCCGATGCTGACAGTATCGTTGGCCGAAACTCCGGCGCCGGCGAAGTTGCCGAACGCCACGTTGTTGTCGCCGGCGACCCCCGCACCCGCAAACAGGCCGAATGCGGAATTCAGACTGCCTTGTGTCGAGGTTCCTGCGTAATAGCCGGCCGCGGTGTTGCCCGAGCCAATGGTATAGGTGCCGGACCCCACACCCATCCCGGTGTTGTAGTCGCCCACGACTGAGATTCCTGCCGTGTTGCCCATGGCCGTGTTTCCTACGCCGGCGGTGTTCTGGCCCGCTTGCGCACCAACGGCGACATTGTAGGAGCCGCCGCTTCCCTGGCCAGCGGCCGAACCGATGCTGATGGACCCGTCCGTCGCCGCAACGGCTCCGTCGCCGACCGCCACGCTCGACACTCCTGCGGCACTCGCGTTTACACCCGCCGCCAGAGCATTGATGCCCGTGGCACCGTCGTTGTTGTAGTTGCCGCCGATGGTGCCGTTGTCGTTGACGCTGTAGTAGTGGGTGGTCGCCGCTGCCTGGGCCGCCTGCAACTGGCTCAGGTTCACCGCGTCAGTCGCGTTCGTTCCCGCGGCCACGTCGGTGATGCTGCTGCCGCCCGCGTTGATGCCGCTGGCGGTCACGCTCGGACCTCCGGCGATGCTCATGCCGGTGGATCCGTACGTGGTGCTGTGGGTGCCGTCGTTCACCGTCAGGCCGCCGCTGTCCAGCACGCTGTTGCCCGTCGTCACGCTGTCCACGGCGATGTTCTTCGCCAGATCGAACGTGACGTTGTTGTCGGTCGTGGTCTTGCCCACCACCAGGTTGCCGTCGGTATTGCCCATATCCACCGCGGCGCCCGGCGCCACGTTGGTGCTGTTGGCGCCCTGCGCGCTGATGTTCCAGCCGCTGTTGGCGACGGTCGCGACGCTTTCGATGGCCTGGTTGGTGGCGTACAGCTGCGAGCCGTTGATCGCGTTAGTGCTAGTGGCGCTTACCTGGCCAGCCGCCACGTTCTGGATCTGGCGTTCAGCACCCGCCGCACCGACGCTCACCACGCCGCCCGCTGCCGGCGCGCCGCCGGCATAGGTGTAGGTGGTGCCGTCGATGGTGCCCGTCGGTATCGGCGTAGAAGCCGTCACCGTCGAGTTGTTGCCGAGCACCACCGCGCCGTCGAGACCGGTCGGGATGGTGACGTTGTTGCCCACCACGAACGCGTTGTTGGCGCTGATGGCGTTGTTGTTGCCCAGCGAGTACGAGCCGCTGCCGGTGATGGTGGTCGGGTCGCCGATGGCGCCCGAGTGGTCGCCGCTCACCACGTTGCCGGTGCCGATGCTGATCGCCTGCGTGCCGGAAGCCGTGGCGCCCTGGCCGATGGCAATCGCGCTGGCGGCGCTGGCCAGCGCCTGGGTGCCCATCGCGACCGTATTGTCCGCGGTAATGATTCTCCCGGCGGAATTTCCGAGCGCGATGTTGTTGCTGCCGGTGACTGAGCCTCCGGCGAGGGGGCCACCTGCAAAATTGCCGGAGCCATTCACGTTATCGCCGGCGTTGTCGCCGACGGCGCTGTTGGACGAGCCGGTCACGCCAGCTCCCGCGTTATTGCCGATGCCGACGTTGCGATGGCCGACCACCGTCGAACTGGCGAAGGAACCCATACCGACGTTGTTGTTGCCAGTGATGTTGTAGCCGGCCAGCGCGCCCGTTCCAACGTTATTGTAGCCGTCGACGTTGAGGCCAGCCTTCCAACCCACGCCGACGTTCAGCGCGCCCTTCACGCTGTTGCCGGCGACGCCACCGACAGCGACGTTGTTGCCGGTGACACCGGAAAACACGATCGACTGTGTGCTGGTATCGGACACGCTGCTGCCAGTGCCGAGCGCACCGACAGCAACGTTCGCCGTGCTGGAAACGCTGTTGCCGACCTGAAGACCGACAGCAACGTTGCCGCTGGAGCTATTGCTTCGCCCTGCCTGCACGCCGACGGCGAGGTTGTCGAAGCCGGTGGAACCCGTGCCAGCTTGGTTGCCGATGGCGATCACACGGTTGCCCGAAGCCACGGCACCAGTGCCGACGGCGACGGCGTTGGTGGTACCAGAGGCGATGCTGCCCGTGCCGATGGCGACAGCGCTGCTCCCAGTAGCGGAAGCGCCCACGCCGGCCGCCAGCGCATTCGTACCGGTCGCGCCGTTGTTGGCGTAGTTGCCGCCCTGCGTGCCGCCATCGTTGACGCTGTAATAGTGTGTCGCTGCAGCCGCCTGCGCCGCTTGCAATTGCGACAAGTTCACTGCATCCGTGGCGACCGTACCGACCGCCACGTTGGTGATCTTGTTGCCACCATTATTCAGGCCTGTGTTCGCCAGACTCACTGTGCCGTTCGTGCCGCCGGTGATCGTCACACCAGCGTTGTTCAACACGGTGCTCCCCGTCATGACGCTCGTCGCCGTCAGGTTCGGGTTGGTATCGATCGTCAGGCTCATCCCGCTTTGCGTCACCGCGATATTGCCGCTGCTACCCTGCGCCACGTTCACCGTGCTGCCCGGTGCCACGTTCGTCGCCGCGCCGCCGTTCGCCGATAGGCTCCAGCCCTTGTTGGCCACCGTGCTCACCGCCGTGAGCTGACTGACGTTGACGGCGTCGGTCGGCGCCACACCCGCCGTTACATTGGTCAGCGCACGTGTACCACCACTGGCATTGGCGAAGTTCACCGCCGTGCCACCGGTTACCGCACCCACCGTGATCGGGTTGATGTTGCTCGGGCTGATCCCGCCAGCCTGTTGCACCAGACCGGCCGTGCCGTTGTTGATGTTGTTGATCGACGTAGTGTTGTTGGCGATGTCGGTCGTGTTGGTGGTCACCTGCTGGTTGGTGGCGTACAGCTGCGAACCGTTCACCGCGTCCGTCGACGTCGCCGAAAGCACGCCCGCGCCGACATTCTGGATCTGACGCTCGGCACCCACCGCGCCGACCGAGACGACGCTCGTGCCGGCCGTACCGGCCGCCGGGGTGGCGCTGCCGGCGAGAACATAGATGCCGGTGTGCGGCGCCGCCGTCGTCGAGCCCGAGCCCAGTGACACGTCGCCGGCGCTGGCCGTCGCGCTGGCACCATCGCCCAGCGCCACGTTGCCGGCCATGCCAGCCGCGCCCGCCGTCGTGTTGTTGCCAAGCGCCACCGACCCCTGCCCGATCGCCCGGTTGTTGTTGCCGATCGCGACCGCGCCATTAGCCATGTTGGTCGCCGTCGCCGTCGCCGTGCCATCACTGTTGGCGATGTTGTTCGCGCCGCCCGTGAAAGCACCGGTGCCCGAGGCATAGCTCGGATCGCCGATCGCGACCGCGCCGTCACCATAGGCCGTGTTGCCTGCGCCGATCGAGACAGCCTTGCCACCGCCCGCCGACGCGCCCGTTCCCAGCGCAATCGCGCTCGTGGTGGCCGCGTTCGCGGACTGACCGATGGCGATCGTGTTGTCGGCCGTGATGTTCATGCCAGCCGACTCGCCGAGGGCAACGTTGTTGTTGCCAACGAGATTCAACCCGGCATTTGCACCCGCAGCGAAATTGGAACTGCCGGTAATATTCGACCCAGCCAGATAGCCCAAGCCGACATTACGGTTGCCGCTGACAGTCTGCCCGGAGTTGTTGCCGATAGCAGTGTTTTCGTCACCCATGACGCCTTGACCAGCGTCTCCGCCGAAACCGGCATTGCCGTCACCCTTGACGTTATTGGCAGCTTGTTGACCGAAGGCGCTGTTGGCCGAACCGGTAACATTCACCCCGGCATTCGCACCGAAAGCGCTATTGTTATTACCCGAGACGTTGTAGCCGGCAGCAAGACCAGCCGATACATTCGCGCTACCGTTTACTTTCGAGCCCGCAACCGAGCCGAAAGCGTAGTTCTCGTCGCCTGTGACGTTCTGACCGGCCGAAACACCTATCGCCAGATTGTCGATATTGGCCGAAGCGCCGCCAGTGCCGGCCCATTTACCGATCGCGACCGTGCTGTCGCCGACAGCGGTCGCACCATCGCCCAGCGCCATCGCGCTCGCACCAGAGGCTGACGCATTCGTGCCTGCCGCCAGCGCATTGGTGCCAGTTGCGCCGTTGTTGTTGAAGTTGCCGCTGGTCGTGCCGCCGTCGTTGACGCTGTAGTAATGCGTGGTCGCCGCCGTCAGCGCTGTGCCGACGTTGGTGTAGATGACGCCATTCACCATGTAGCTCGGCGCACCGATCGCACCCGTGCTGTTGTTGTAGGTCGAACCGCCGCCCAGTGCCGAGGCGACGCTGCTGCCCAGGTTGTTCACCTGCGTGCCCAGCGTGCCCACCGCTTGATTGGTGGCATAAAGCTGCGAACCGTTCACTGCATCGGTACTGGTTGCATTGAGCGCGCCGGCGGACACGCTGATCAGCGTGCGCGAGCCACCGCTGGTGTTGGCGAAGTTCACCGTGGTGCCGCCCGTGGCCGCACCGACCGTGATGGAATTGGTGTTGCTCGGGCTGATGCCGCCCGCCTGCTGCACCAGGCCGGCTGTGCCGCTGTTGATGTTGTTGATCGACGTGGTGTTGTTGGCGATGTTTGTGGTGTTGGTACTGACCTGCTGGTTGGTCGCATATAGCTGCGAACCATTTACCGCATCCGTACTGGTCGATGACAGCGTGCCCGCGGCCACGTTGGTGATCTTCTGCGCCGAACCGCTGCCGTGGCTGGCGTCGTAGGCGCCCAGCGACGAATTCCACTGCAAGGCATCTTGTTTCAGCGCGGTGATGTTGTTGGTATTGGTGGTGGTCTGATTGCCCAGATTGGTGATCGCCGTGGTGTTGTTGGCGATGTTGGTGGTGTTGCTGCTCACCTGCTGATTGGTCGCGTACAGCTGCGAGCCATTCACCGCGTCGGTGCTGGTCGCGCTGAGCGTGGCCGGGGTGAGATTGGTGATCTTCACGGTACCGGTAGCACCGGTACCGCCCGTTGCACCCAAGGTAACGGTGTTGCCGTTCGGGGCGTCGTATTTCACCGCGATATTGGCGAGGTTGACGGTGTTGTTATTGAGTGCGCCCAGCGCACCCGCCACCGTGGTCTGCATGGCCGGGCTACCCACCGCGCCGGTGGTGCCGACACCATTGATAGGTTGGCTGAAGCCGCTGATCGTGCCGGTGCTGGTGTTGTAGGCCGCGCTTCCGCCCAGCGTGCTTGCAGCGGAATTGCCCAGGTTGGTTACGGTGCCGCCCAGTGTGCCGACGGCCTGATTGGTCGCGTATAGCTGGCTGCCGTTGATGGCGTCGGTGCTGGCGCTGCCGAGGCGACCGGCAGCGAGGTTCTGGATCTGACGTGGCGCCGCTGCCGAACCCACACTCAGGACGTCGCCACCGGCCGGCGCGCCGCCGGCAAAGGTGTAGGTGGTGCCATTGATGGTGGTGTTGGGCGTGCCCACGGCCGCCGAGACGGTCGAGCTGTTGCCCAGCACGACCGCGCCGGACAGCCCCGTGGCCACCGTCACGCCGTTGCCCATGACCATGACGTTGGACGAATTGACGGTATTGCCGTTGCCGACGATGCGGCCGTTGTCCGATCCGGCTGGCAGCGTGTTGTTGTTGCCGAAGATGCCCGACTCGTTGGCGCCCACCGTGCCGTTGTTGTTGCCCAGCGTGTAGGTGCCGCTGCCGGTGATGGTGGTCGGGTCGCCGATGGCGCCGGAGTTGTTGCCGGACACGACGTTGCCCGTGCCGATGCTGATGGACTGGGAACCGTTGGCTTTCGCTCCATTGCCGAGCGCGATGGCTTGGCCATTGGCGGCGGCACTGTCGCCCGCGGCGATGCCATAGGCACCGCTAACGGTGGCGCCTCGGCCAACAGCGATGCCGGATGTGGCGGCAGCCGCCACGCTGGACTGGCCGCCAAGGGCGATGCTGTCCGCTGCCGCTGCCTGGGCGCCGCGAGTGGCGTTGCTGCCCATGGCGATCGAGCCTGCGCCGGAGGCGGTGGTGGAGTTGGCGACCGAAAGCGGCGTTGTGCCATCGCCGCCTGCACCGCCGATAGCGACTGAATTGAGACCCGTGGCGTTGCTGCCGAAGCCGAGCGCCGTCGCCGCAACACCGACCGCCTGGGCCTCAAGCCCGAAGGCCGAACCCCACTGCCCCGCGCGGCTCAGGAAGCCGAAGGCCGAGCCCCCTTTTCCAACACCCTGGGCGAAAGCGCCATAGACTGTGACTGCAAGCTGGTTATTGCCACTGGCGTTACAGCCTGCAACTATTGAGTACGAGCCGCTCCCGTCTGCCGGACCGGTTGTGATGGGACCGGGGTTGATGCGCCCGACGACTGCGGTGCTAGTAAGGGGGCAGCCCGGCACCGAGGGGATTGTATCGGCGAACGCAGCCGGCGTTACGCCAAGACCGAGCAGGGCCGCTGCCGCGAAGCCTGCGCCAAGGGCGCTCAGCCCCAGCCTCGTGCGGTTGGCGCTGACGACGACTCGCCCCGCATCGCTGGACGCGCAGGCGCTATCGCTGCTCGCTAGCTCCGAGGCCACCACCAACTGGCCCAGGGAGCGGTTCCACACCTTGCTGTAGATCCTGTTCATCACTCCATGCCCCCGACGACCCGGCCGATGATGGCCAGCGGGTGCATCCGTGGCCCCGGAGCGGCGCGCAGCGCCTTCGCTAGGCCGGAAGACACGGAAGGAGAGTCGACCCGCGCATGCCGATCGGCGCTGTGTGCGGTATCCACCTGGATTTTCATTCGGATCACCTGCGTAATAAATTACGATTTGAGGGGTTCAGGGCAGTCGCTGGAGGTGGCGCAAGGACAGCAGCGGATCGGCGCCCACGAGGTGGGCGGGAGACCGTCGATGGATGCCGAACTGACTGTTCTGCTGCCGGTGAAAATCCATTCCGCCAACGGGAATGGCTTGATCGAATTTGGCGTGACCTTTGACCAGACCAGCCATAAACAAGACCGATGCCGCACAGGTCGAAGCCGGATAAAAATTCAACGCCACGAGTATCCATGTGTTGTTTGCGATCTTTATTTTTTCGTGAGAGATGAAAAGACGCCATGGCGCAATAAAAGTTAATCCATTTAACTCAAAGCCATGACTGAGCAAGGCATCGAAAGACCAAGCGTTGAAAGCGATGCGGACACGCGAGGCATGACGCACTGGAAACGCCGACTCGAACGCTCGTCTAAAGCCTCAGCAAGCACTTCAATCCTGGCCTGCACCCACATGCCCTTGCCGTGGCTAGCCTCCATTACGAAGAATGAGATGCGAGGCACGGCTACCCCCCGGCGTATCGCAAAGTCATTCACTTGAAAAAGGCCTAAACGCGGACCAGTTTCAAGACCTAACGTCCGTCATTTAACACGATCTAATCATACCCATGTCATTACGTTTTCTATTATCAAAATACGACCATTTTCTATCTAGAAACGACCATTACTTCAAATACGTGATTTATTCGGCAACATCGGCAGCGAATACTTGCAAGGCGGCAGCGGAAACGTCTTGCGAGGCGGGTTGCGCATGGCGGCCACGCTGGCCTATCGACGGCATTCCTGAGCCCAGAGGTCCGGGGAAGCGGGAACGGAAAGGCCCGTCCGCACCAGCAAGATCTTGTTGTAATTCGCAAAAATATGCTGATACCGTCGTTTTGAGCGTCGAATTCTTGCCAGCTGACGGCAAGATCGCGGCCCTCTACGTCGGGACCGGGACTGATTGGGTAGGTGCGGTGCATGCGAACCTTGATCACCGAGAGCGCGTTGCTGAGGCGAACCGAGCCGCCGCCGCGCATCATCGCGAGCACGGATCGACTGGAATGGGCATCGATGCAGTCGGTGATCCTCCAGGAAATTCCGCATCACCATGTCTACGATGGCGGCTCGAACCTGTGGCTCTCCACGGTTCCGGAGCGACCGACCGACATAGTCAGCACCCTGGCCGGCAGCCGGAAGCACGGCCCCCTGGCGCCAGGATCGGTCTGCCTCAATTACAAGCATGGAGAAGCGACGGTCGCGCTCGACAGCCATGTCGAGGTGCACCACACCTATGTCCGTGCCCACGTCGTGGAGGAAGTGGCGTCGACCCTGTTCAAGGGAGACGCCCGGAAGATCGAGCTGATCCCCATCTTCGGGGTCGATGACCCGATCACCTCGATGCTGCTGGCAAGCGTTCGGCATTCGATGGCGATGCCGGACGGACATGTCGGGCAGCTCTACAGCGACTATGTCGCCAGGGCACTTGTCGCACACCTGCTGAGGAGCTTCTCGACCCGCCTGGACCTCGCCTTGCCGCGAACCTCCATCGGCCGCTTCAACACATGGAAGATCAACGACCTCACCTCGTACATGCGCGAGAACATCGCACGGGACATCGGCATACAGGAATTGGCCGCGATCACCCACTACAGCCCGACTCACTTCGCACGCGTCTTCAAGGCGACGTTCAACTGCACGCCGTACCAGTATCTGGCACGCATACGCATTCAACGCGCTCGCGAACTGCTCTCGGCGACCAGGCTTCCCATCGCATCGGTCGGCGCGGCATGCGGCTTCCCCAGTCACGCGCATTTTTCGTCCGTGTTCGGCCGCTATGTAGGCCTGACCCCCGCCGCCTATCGAGGTGCGCGCCCCCCTGTGCGGATCGCCGAACCCTGAGCTTCAGAGACGGCAAGTGTGATGCCCGCTCTGCATACCCATGAGCGCTCGGTCGAACAGCGAGACGGCCGCGGCCAGCAACTGGATCGAGTCCACTGATTAGTCGCAAGGATTGAATCGGTCGCGACACGCCCCACCTTGAATGGCATTGCCCGCGTACGGGCCCGCGTCATCTCCGATCCGTCCTGCGAGAGCCCATGAGCGACGCCACTACCGACACGCCCCGCCCCATCCGCCGTATCGGCGCGTTGCGCGAACTCTGGCCCTTCGTGAAACCGCATCGCGCGCTGGCGATTGGCTGGCTGGTGTTCCTGGGCCTGTCGTCCGGCGCCTCGCTGGTGCTGCCGATGGCGTTTCGCCACATCATCGACCAAGGCTTCGGGCATTCCAGCCAGGCGGTGATCAACGAGACCTTCATCGCCCTGTTCGGCGTGGCATTGGTACTCGCCATCGCCACCGCCGCGCGCTACTTCTGCATCACCTTGCTCAGCGAGCGTGCGTTGGCCTCGCTGCGGCAAAAACTGTACGCACAGGTGATCCGGCTCGACGTCAGCTTCTTCGAGCGCAGCCGCGTCGGCGAGCTGCTGTCACGCCTGAGTGCCGATACCGAAGTGGTGCAGGCGCTGATCGGCTCTGGCGTCTCCGTGGCATTGCGCAGTGCCGTGATGCTGATCGGCGCGGCGGTGGCGATGGTGTGGACCGCGCCCTCGCTGGCCGGCCTCACTGCGCTGGTGATTCCGGCCGTGATGCTGCCGATCCTGGTGTTCGGCCGCCGCGTGCAGAAACTTTCGCGCGCCAGTCAGGATCGTCTCGCCGATGCCGCCGCAATCGCCAACGAGACGCTCAACGCATCCACCGCGGTCAAAGCGTATGCGCGCGAGGATATCGAGAGCACCCGCTACGGCAGCGCGATCATGCGTGCACTGGCCACCGCGCGCCGGCGTATCGGCATGCGCTCGCTGCTGACCATGGCAGTGATCGTGCTGGTGTTCGGCGCGATCACCCTGGTGCTGTGGGCCGGTGCACGCCACGTGCTGGCCGGCACGCTGGGCGCCGGCGTGCTGGGTCAGTTCGTGCTGTACGCCGTATTCGCCGCCGGCTCAGTAGCCGGCCTGTCCGAAGTGTGGGGCGACGTACTGCGCGCCGCCGGCGCGATGGAGCGTATCGGCGAACTGCTGGCCGAGCGCGCCGAGATCATCGATCCGGCACAACCGCTCGCCCTGCCCCGTCCTATGCAAGGCGCGCTGCGTTTCGACAGCGTGACCTTCCATTACCCGACCCGACCCCATGCCCCTGCGCTGCACGACTTCACGCTGGATATCCGCCCGGGCGAAACCGTCGCCCTGGTCGGTCCCTCCGGCGCTGGCAAGAGCACCGTATTCGCGCTGCTGCTGCGCTTCTACGACCCACAAAGCGGCCACATCAGCGTCGACGGCATCGACCTGCGCGCGCTGACCCTAACCGAGCTGCGCGGCGCGATTGCGCTGGTGCCGCAGGAAACCGTGATCTTCAGCGGCAGCGCCGCCGACAACATCCGCTTCGGCCGCGAAGGCGCCAGCGACGAGGAAGTACACGAAGCCGCCCGCGCCGCCGAAGCACACGACTTCATCAGCGCACTCAACGACGGCTATCAGGCCGAAATGGGCGAACGCGGCGTGCGCCTGTCCGGCGGCCAGCGCCAGCGCATCGCGATCGCCCGCGCAATCCTGCGCGACGCTCCGCTGCTGTTGCTCGACGAAGCCACTTCGTCACTCGATGCGCAATCGGAGGCGGCGATCCAGCAGGCGCTGGAACGTCTCGAAAAAGGCCGTACCACTCTGGTCATCGCCCATCGCCTCGCCACCGTGCAACGCGCCGACCGCATCGTCGTGATGGACGGCGGGCGCATCGTGGCGCAGGGCACGCACGAGAGCCTGCTGGCCGAGGGCGGCCTGTATGCAGAGCTGGCGCGGTTGCAGTTTGTGGCTTGACGTTCGGAAGTGCTGCCGAGTTTTGGATTCCGCGAAATCGATGGATCCGATCGAGTGCGTCGACTATCGAACTAGCGCTTCGCGTTGGGCTTGACGGGGGAAAACCAGAGACGCTGGTGTGCAAGGTCCATGGTGATGATCCATTCGCGCAGGATCGGTGCGCCAATGTTTCCATCGACGACGAGGTCTTGCACCTGTGCCTTCGCCTGCAACTGAACGTGCGGGGCCAGGGCGAGATTCGCGGGTTGACCGCGAGTCGCTGCAGGATCCAACCCTAGGGCGACGGCGACGGCACGATTGACGATCAAGGCGCCGTCGCTGCCGCAATCAAGCTCGAACCAGAGCTTTCCCTTCGCGGTGGGTACTCCCACCAGCGGAGTGAGCGATGCGCCACCCACCTCCCGCGCCAGACGCATCGGCAGCTCGGTCGCGTGCGCGGTGCGCACTTTCGCACTGGCTGGCGTCTCGATGATCAAGTGGCCGCCCGACAGGTCGAGCGTAACCACCTGCCCCGCAAAGGCATCCAGCGCCACCGATCCGTCCAGCGGGGGTGCATCCTTCGGCAGCAATTTGGAGAAATCCCACACACCCGCCTCGGGGATCGTGATCGAGTGGCCGGCCACCTTCAGCTTCACGCCATCGCAGCGCGGCAAGTCGAGGCGATCCCCCCGCATTCGCATCCCCGATAGCCGCCCCCATGGTTCGCACCCGGCCTTGTCCGCACCACCGGGCGTGAGCACCGTCAGCCCGCCTGCTGTGTCGAGCAACACGGTGGCGGGGCTGCCGCCCACCTGCACCTGCATGGAGGGCACGGCGCCCAGATAGGACGTCAGCGGAATCACCCATGCCGGCGCGGGCTCCGCAGCGTGGGACACTCCGATGGCACCGAGAGCGATCACGAAGGCGATGGACCATCTGCGTTTGGGCACGTTGCTGCTCCTGGGCTGGACTCCGCGCAAGATAGCGGACCCGCCAGCGCGCACCATCGGTCGAAAGTCATTTAACGCGACTCAGTGCGCGGACTCCTCCCGCTCCGCATCCATCGCCCGCTTCACCGCGGCAACGAACTCGCGCCGCGCGGCGACCAGTGCGTCGGACGTCGCGTGCGGCCATGCACCCACCTGGGCGATCACCAGCTGGCGTGCGGGATCGACGTAGACCATCTGACCGAAGATGCCGATGGCGGCATAACTGCCGTCGCTATCCGTCCACCACAGATAACCGTAGCCGCGGTCGGGCTCGTCGACGCTGGTCTGACGGCGCAGCGCGCCCTGCAGCCAGGCCTCGGCAATCACCGGCTTGCCGGCAATGCGGCCGCCGTCGAGCATGAATTGCCCCAGCCGCGCGTAGTCACCCAACGTAGCCGACAGGCCGCTGCCGCCGGTGTCTTTGCCATCGCATTCGTCCTTGATCCAGTACGCATCGGCGGCCATGCCGTACGGCTTCCAGATGGTCTGCGAAAGATACGTAGCCAGTGAACGGTGCGTAGCCCGCTGCACCAGGATGCCGAGCAGATCGGTTTCCGCGGTGTTGTAGTTCCAGTGCGCGCCGGCGGGCCATTGCCGCGGCTGTTTGCGCAGGTACGACAGCACATGCGCCTGGCCGTCGACGCAGGCACCGAGATACATCTGTGCCACGTCCGACTTGGCGTCGGCGTAGTCCTCGTTCCAGTGCACGCCGGAGGTCATCGTCAGCAACTGCTGCACAGTGACTTTGGCGTAAGCGCTGTCACGCAATTCCGGAATGTAGGTGCCCAACGTGTCGTCCATGCTGTGGATGTCGCCCCGCTGCAGCGCGATCCCCAGCAAGGTGGAGGTAACCGACTTCGCCACCGAGAAAGACTCCCAGCGCTGCTCCGGCCCGAAGCCCAACGCATAACGCTGCAGGCGGATGCGGCCGCGCTGCAGCACCATCACGCCGGCGAGGTGGTGCTGGTCCATGTAGCCGGTCAACCACGCCGATGCGTCCTGCCCCGGCATCGCCAGCGGCTTGCCCGGTGGCAGCTCGTGGACACGCGTACCGTGCTCGGCGCGGTCGCTGGGAAACAGCTTGCCCATCTGCCGGAACTGCGCCTCGCGCTGCGCCTGTGGCCAGAACAGCACCGCTTCGCGTTGCTGACCGATAGTTGGGGCGGGCTGCTCGCCAACCGCTGGCAGCGAGACGGTCAGGCAGAGTGCGGCGACCAACAGGCAGGTGCGGATTTTTGGACCCATGGCGGTGCGTGTCGGGTAGTTGCGGAATCGACATGTTACTGGCCCGCGATGCCATTGATCGCTGGTGGCATAGCCCGATTCCTCTCCGGCGAGTATCTGGCTCGCTGACGTGCACCCTGATCCACCCCCTTTCTTTCACCTGAAAGTCACGCGCGCTTTCACGCCGCCGTCCACAACGTGGTGGTCCCATGCTGACTGTATGAGTCAGCGCCGAGCGTCATCCGCGGACTCGCACTTCGGAACAACGCCTGCGCAAGCCGGCGTCCCCGATTCGTTTCACCACCCAAGGAGTTCCCCATGATCAAGCGCTTGCTTCCCCTGTTGATTGGACTTTCGGTTTGCGGCGCCGCTCTCGCGCAGAACACGCCTGCCACCGCTCAGTCGTCGGGCGGTACCGTTACCATGCATCACACCACCACGACGGTGACCACCTGGTCGGCCCAGCCGCCCACTGGCGGGACTAGCGAAGAGGCCGTCAAAACCTCGATCGCCAACGCCGGCTACAAGGAAGTGAAGGGCCTGAAATTCAAAGACGGCGTATGGCGCAGCAAGGCCCGCGGCGGCAACAAGAAGTGGGTCGAACTCGCGGTCGGGCCGGTCAACGGCAAAGTGTATGCGGCCGACGCACCGTCCAAACTCAACAAGGACGAGATCAGCGCCAAGCTGGTTACAGCCGGCTATCAGAACGTCAAGGACGTGAAGTTCGATGACGGCTTGTGGGCCGCTGAAGCCAAGACGGCGCATGGCGACGATGTCGACCTGCTGGTCGATCCGGACGATGGCAGTGTGGTGGCCAAGTCGCGCGATTGATTATTGCGTCTGCGAGGGTCACGGAAGCCCGGCGCGTTGGTGCGCCGGGCTTCTTCGTTTGGATAACCGAGATGGGGCGAATTTGAAGTTGGCGCGATTGCAGCATCCAGCTAAAACCCGGCGCCTTTTAGTACACCCTGCCCACTCAGCGCCCCGTCATCTTCAACGCGGCCTCGGGCAAACGTTCGCCTTTAATCTCGATCTTCGACGCCACCGCGTTGATCTCGTCGAGATCGCCACTGGTCAACTCCAGATCGACCGCACCCAGATTCTCTTCAAGGCGATGCAATTTGGTCGTCCCCGGAATCGGCACGATCCATGGCTTCTGCGCGAGCAGCCATGCCAAGGCCACCTGCGCCGGCGTCGCGTGCTTGCGCTCGGCGACCGTCTTGATCAAGTCCACCAGAGCGAAATTCGCCTTGCGCGCTTCGGGGGAGAAGCGAGGCACGTTATTGCGGAAATCAGTCGCATCGAACTTTGTGTTCTCGTCGATCTTGCCGGTCAGGAACCCGGCGCCCAGTGGACTGAATGGCACGAAGCCGATGCCGAGTTCTTCGAGAAGCGGCAGAAGCTCCGCTTCGGGCCCGCGCCAGAACAGCGAGTATTCGCTCTGGACGGCCGTCACTGGTTGCACGGCATGTGCGCGGCGAATCGTCTGGATACCCGCCTCCGACAGGCCGAAGTGCTTCACCTTGCCCTCGGCGATCAGCTCCTTGACCACACCGGCCACGTCTTCGATCGGCACCTGCGGATCGACGCGGTGCTGGTACAACAGGTCGATGCGATCGGTGCGCAGGCGGTTGAGGCAACCTTCCACCGCAGCCTTGATGTGCTCGGGGCGGCTGTTGGTGCCACTACCGCGTTCGCCGGTTTGTGGATTGATATCGAAGCCGAACTTGGTTGCGATGACCACCTTGTCGCGAATGGGAGCAAGCGCCTCGCCGACAAGCTCTTCGTTGGCGAACGGCCCGTACGCTTCGGCCGTATCGAACAAGGTGACGCCGCGGTCGTGGGCGCCGCGGATCAGCTTGATCATCTCCAGCCTGTCGGCGGGCGGGCCGTACGCAGCGGTCATGCTCATGCAGCCAAGGCCCAGCGCCGAGACTTCCAGATGGTCGTTGCCTAATTTGCGGTTCTTCATGGATCTACTCCGTTCGTTGTTTCAGCCAGCCTGTCACCCGTTCCATCGTTTGCCTTTCCTGATCCGCCTGCATCGAGAAGCCAGGGTGGAGTCGCGCCTTCGGTGCATGGCCGGCGAGGATGGATAAGCTGTTTCCCACCCCGTAACCACCATGGGTGACGAAGGGAACCAAGGTCCTCCCGGACAGATCGTGCGCGGACAGGAAGGCGCGAATGATCGGTGGGGCGGTCTCTCCCCAGATGGGGAATCCAAGGAACACGGTGTCGTAGTCGGCCATAGTGGAAACCTTGGTCTCCAATGTGGGCTCGTAGCCACCATCGCGCTCTTGTCGTGCCCGTTCGACCGTTTCCAGGTAATCCTCCGGATAAGGTCTGGCAGGCAGGATCTCGAACAGTTCGGTGCCTAGCGCTCGGTGAATCAGTCCGGCGACGACGCGCGTGTTGCCCGAGCGCGAGAAGTAAGCCACCAATGTCCGCGAACCCGCTCGCCGCGCTTGTCGGCCATCGGCAATTGTTGCGACTGTGCCGCCAAGAGCAAGAAAGGTAGCCAGCGAAAAGCTCACTGCTCTGCGCACCGGGTCATGAGGTGACGACATGTTGCCTCCCGCGGGTCAGTGCAATCCCCGCACGAGGACAATCTAGTGCCGAAGAACGACAGGCACTAGATGGCATAATCGGAAATGGTTAATAACCGGAGCGGATAAATGCCGACCGAGAGCTACGACCAGCTCGCGATTTTTTCGGTGGTAGCACGGGAGCGCAGCTTCACCCGTGCGGCGGCCAAGCTCGGCATGTCGCAACCCGCGTTGAGCCGGGCCATGCGTCAGCTGGAAGAACGATTGGGCGTCCGGCTCCTTGCGCGCACGACGCGTAGCGTTTCCCCCACGGAGGCCGGCGAGCACCTGCTGCGGGTGATCGCTCCACGATTCGAAGAAATCGACACGGAACTGGCGCTGCTCAGCGAGTTCAGGGACAAGCCCGCCGGCAGGTTGCGCATCACGGCCGGCGAACATGCGGCGATCTCCGTCCTGCAGCCCGTACTGGCGAAGATCCTGCCGCAGCATCCGGACATCCACGTCGAGATCACCGTGGACTACGGCCTCACCGATATCGTGGCCGAAGGCTACGACGCCGGCGTCCGGCTGGGTGAGCAAGTCGCCAAGGACATGATCGCGGTGCGCATCGGGCCCGACGTGCGGATGGCCGTGGTCGGTTCTCCTGATTACTTCGCCCGGCATCCGCGCCCCAAGACCCCACGCGATCTCACGCGGCATAACTGCATCGCCATCCGCCTGCCGACTTATGGCGGCATCTTCCCCTGGGAGTTCGAGAAGAAAGGCGAAGAGTTGAAAGTGCGCGTCGAGGGCCAGCTGGTGTTCAACAATATCGCGATGCGCCTGGACGCCGCCCTCAAGGGACTGGGACTGGCCTACATGCCCGAGGATCTGGTGCAGACGCATGTCGCGAAGGGGCGACTGATACGCGTGCTATCGGACTGGTGCCCATCGTTTCCTGGATATCACCTCTACTATCCGAGCAGGCGCCAAAGCTCACTCGCCTTCACGTTGTTCCGCGACGCTTTGCGCTATCCGGGCTAATTGCTCGCTCACTTCCGCCCGGCGGTTTCGACCAGATACTTGTCCAATGCCTCGCGGACGCGTCTGGCCGCATCGGCATCACCGTGTTCGGCCAATACCTGCGTCAATTGCCGCAGCTGCGAAGCGGTCAGGCCGACTCTCATGCTGGCGGCCACGTGCGAACGCAACTGCGGTTCCACGCCTGGCGTTGCGGCCAGCGCACCGACCGTGGCCAGCTCGCGGCTCGGCCAGTCGAGGTTGTCGCGTTCGAAGATGTCGCCGAACAAATGAGTTTGCAGGAACTGATTGATGACGGGCGCGAAGTCGAATAGCGGGCCTTTGACGGGCGCGCCGGAAATGCGGGTCTGGTTCGCGGTGCCCGCCGCCAGCAAGGCATCACCCGTGGGCACGGGACGACTGGGCTCGCGCCCCGGCGCGTCATGGATGCCGCGCTGCCGGCGCTCTTCCATCACCTTCTTCAGTTCGCCCAACGCGTTGAGGCTGCGCGGAAAACCGACATAGGCGTAGAGCTGCACCAGGATTTCCTTTGCCTCACTGATGGTCAGGCCCGCATCCAGTCCCTGGCTCAATGCAGCGCGGAGCCTCGGCATGTCGCTCGTGGCCATGAAGGCGGCAATCAGTGGAATGGATTGCTGCCTGGCGGACAGCGTCTCGGACGTGGGCTGCTCGTGGGTCATGGCATGGGGCTCCGCGATGTTCTGAAAGGCGTACCCCGGCGCCATCGCCAACTCCGCACCCAGGGCCAGGGCTGCTGCCAGCAAGCGAGATTTATGGAGTCTCGCGGGCGTTGTATTGCTCATCAGACACTTTCTCCATCCAGTCCACGCTCTTGCCATCCACAGCACCGGTGATCGCCAGATGGGTCATCGCACTTTTCGGCGCAGCGCCGTGCCAGTGCTTCACGCCCGGTGGGCACACGACGACGTCGCCGGGATGGATTTCCCGCACGGGCCTGCCCCATTCCTGGACCAGACCCACGCCAGAGGTCACCACCAATCGCTGCCCGGCAGGATGCGTGTGCCACGCCGAACGCGCGCCAGGCTGGAACGTCACGTAGGCACCGGAGGCATGGATCTCGCTGCTGGCCGGAAACAAAGGCTCGACCTGGACCTTTCCGGTGAAGTAATCCGCCGGCCCGGCGGTGATGGGCTGGATGCCCGCGCGGATGATCTGTTGTGCGGCCGAGTGCGACTCGGCTGCGCCGCCAACGGGGATCGCCATGCATGCCGCGATGCCCAACAAGGTTTTGTTCATGGAAACGAGTTCTCTTGGTTTGGAGTGGGATCGAGTCAGAGCGTCCGACCATAGAACGGCGTCAGCTTGCCCATGGCGGCATCCACATACTTCGGTACCCAGTAGGTTTCGATGTGCGTCGCGCCATCTATCTTGTACAACTCCTTGTCCTTTGCGCCGGTAGCCTTCTTGAACGCGTCCTCAGTCATGTACAAGCTGTCGGCCTTGCTACCCGCCATCATCAGCAACGGCTTGTCGATCAGTTCGATCTGGTTGGTGGCATCGAAGCTCATCAGGTCAAGCAAGCTGCTCATGGTGTACTTGAAGGTCGAGCCGGGGTGCGCGTACGTCTTCCAGTAGTACTCGTAACCTTGCCGATACAGATCGAACGGCAATTTCGCGATCTGCTCATCGGTCAGATTGGCATCGCCTGCATAGAGAACTTCCCCGCCGGCCGCTTCCTGGGCGCGGGCAGCCGAAGCCTGCCGCAGGCGCTCCTGGATAGTGGACAGCTGCGAATCCATGTAGCCATTGCGACGGACGCGGCCGGAGTTGAACATGCTCAAGGTCGCGATCGCCTTGAATCGCTTGTCGGTTTCCGCGGCCTGCAACGCATAGCCGCCGCCACCGCAGATGCCGAGCAGGCCCAGGCGCGTGCTGTCGACGCCCGGATAGCGGTCGATGTAATCCGCCATGCCATGGATGTCCTCGATGCGGTTGGCGGGTTTGTCCACGCTGCGCGGCTGGCCACCGCTCGCTCCTTGATATGCGGCATCCGCAGTGATCGTGATATAGCCCTGCTCCGCCAATCGCTGGGCATACAAGCCGGCCACTTGTTCCTTCACGCCACCATTCGGGTGCGCCACGACAACGGCGGGATATTTCTTCTGCGGGTCATAATTCGCAGGGGTATACACGTTGGCGGAAATATCGAGGTCGTGCAGCTTGTACGTGACCGGGTGGATATGGACCTTGCCCGGCTCGTTCTTCGTGATCGCCCCGTCGTAGACCAGGGTGAACGGATTCTTCTTGTAATCCGCCGCGCCGGCATTGCCCGCCGAGATTCCGATCATGGCGGCCATGAGTGGGGCCATCAAAGTTTTGCGCTTCATTTGTGTGCTCCATGGATAGAACGTCCGCGCCGCAGCGGGCGCACTCCTCATCGATCCAGATGTTTCTCGGCGAGGAATGTCGACACCAGGTCCGCGATCTGGACGTTGTTGAGATCAGAGAAGATGAAATGGGTGTTGCCGCGGATGCCGATGTCCGGAAGATGCACAAGGGTCACGTCACCGCCATGCCTGTTGACGGTGTCCCGCCACTGACGCGCCATCTGGAGCCTCGCGCGCCAGCTGTCCTGCGCAGGCAAGTCCACCGGGTGATCGGGAATGTTGTCGCCGTACAAGACGAGGATAGGGATCTTCGTCAGCGCCATGAATTGCGACCTGGAAACAGCAGCGCCTTGCACGGTATCGAAGGCGCTCGGGATCGACGCCGGCATTTCGCCCTCGGGGAAGAGGAAGCTGCTTCCCGGCTCGAACGCGACGATTGCCTTGACGTTACGGCTCTTGATGGCCGTCAGCCAACCCGGGCCGCCACCCTGCGAGTGAGTGAAGAGGATGCCGGGGCCGATCTTGTCGAACAGTGCCGCGACCGCATCGGAGAGCACGCCCATGTCGAACGGCCCCGTGTTCGGGGTCATCGCGCGGAAGAACTGATCGAGCGTCTCATGGCTATGGTCGAACTTCACGCCGTCGAAATAATTCGGCCAGAGACCGATGCGGAACTGATTGAACCAGAGCTGCTCGTCGGGCGTCGGCTTGATGGTCGTCTCGACCATGCTGCGGCCGGCGTCGCCGCGGCGTGGCTGATCGATCAGGTAGGTGGAAAAGTGGCGACGCAGAAAGATGGTCTGGAATCCCTCGCGACCGTCAGCCGTCGTCTCCCAGCTTTTCGAGGACTGCCCCGCGCCATGCCACATCACGATCGGAAGCCGACGTGCGTTTACCGGAATCTGGTAGAACGCATAAACGTGGTCGCCGCGATAAGTCTGACCATCGGGCTTCGTCGGGTGGTATGGATCAAAAGTGCCAGGCTGCGTGGCCACCGTGCCGCCGGCGATCAAACTTCCCTGCTCCTCGATGGACAGCGGACTGCGGTTCGCCGCAGCCGCGCCAGCGCACAAGGCGAGATAAAGCAGGCCCGCACCAAACATGGAAAAGCAGCTGCGGACGATGCCCTTCTTCATGGATTGCTCTCCGTCTAAATCACAGAGAACAACCTACCGTCCAGGCATTGATCGATAAAGATCGCTGACCGGATAGCACTGATACCCGACCCGCATAAGTGACGACGTCGAAAGCCGTCACGGCGCTGATTTGAGCCTGGTCATGTCATCCGATGGATCGATCTCTACCGGCCCGCCGCAGGAATCATCCCGATGGTGCTCATCCATGTTTCGGCCAGGGCTGGCCAGTGTGTGATCGGATTCGACGTTGGTCTCAGTCCGAACGCGTGCCCGCCGTGTGCATACAGATGCATTTCCGTCGGCACGCCGGCATTCTTCAGCGCAGTGAAATAGACCAGGGATTGCTCGACGCCGTCCACGTTGTCGTCTTCTGCCTGTACCAGAAACGTGGGCGGCGTTTCGCGGGAGACCGGAACATTGGGGTTCAACTTGCCGTCGTCGGTCGCCAGATGTCCCGGATAGATGGGCATGGCGAAATCCGGGCGGGCACTTTCCTTGTCGGCAGCGTCTACCGGTGAATACAGTCGCCGCGCGAAGTTCGTGCTGATCTCCGCCACCATGTACCCACCCGCTGAAAACCCGAGCACGCCCACCTTGTGGGGATCGATGTGCCATTGCGCAGCGTGGGAACGGACAAGCCTCATCGTTCGCTGGGCGTCCTCCAACGACGGCACCGACAAGGCCCGATTGTGCGGACGACAATCGCATTGCCAGACATAAGGCGCACTCGGAACGCGATACTTCAACAAGATGCAGGTGATGCCCCTGGACGTCAGCCAGTCGCAGACATCGGTGCCTTCGAGGTCCATGGCCAGGATCTGGAAACCGCCGCCCGGAAACACAACAATCGCCGCCCCCGTATTTTTTCCCGTGGGCGCATACACCGTCATCGTCGGCCGGGTCACATTGGTCACCGCAGTCACCGGCTTGCCAGCCAACAACTTGTCGCTCACCTTCGCCGTTTCCGGACCGGGGACTTGCTGTGCATCAGGCACCGCTCCCGGCCAGATCGGTATTTGCGTGCTTCCCGCTGCGAGTTGCGAAACGGTTGTCGCCGCGTGTGCGCTTCCGCATGCGACCAGCAGGCATAGGGCAATCATAGGGCAATCGTCCAAAATTTCATGACGCTCTCCATGTTGGCACTCGCCAAAGTTGTGCGATCAAGGCAGAAATCGGATCCGATGCTGCATGCCGCATCTGGCCTGCCGCAGCCGCTTCCGTGGATTTCTTCGGGCAGGCCCGCTGCATGGGCCGACGACGGGTCCCCCGGCAAGCCCGTCGATGTCATCATCGCCATAGGGCACGTCGAATAACCACGAATTGTACGAGCGCACCCCGTGCGCGAAACTCCTCGCCACCGCATCGCACCGTGCTTTCGCGCACAGGGTGCGCTCCTACATGACGATCCCGACAAGCCACATGAGAACTGCGGAGATTTACGTGAACGCAACGATGGATTTCGCCGACTACGAAGTCGGCTACGACATTCCCGCCCTGCCGGGCATGGACGAGGCGGATATCCAGACGCCTTGCCTGATCCTCGACCTCGATGCGCTGGAGCGCAACATCGTCAAGATGGGCAAATACGCGAAAGATCACGGCGTGCGCCATCGCAGCCACGGCAAGATGCACAAGTCGGTCGATGTGCAGAAGTTGCAGGAAAGCCTGGGCGATGCGGTCGGCGTCTGCTGCCAGAAGGTTTCCGAAGCGGAGGTCTTTGCGCGTGGCGGCATCAAGGACATCCTCGTATCGAACCAGGTGCGCGATCCGGACAAGATCGACAGGCTCGCGCGCCTGCCGGCATATGGCGCGCGGATCATCGTCTGCGTCGACGACGTGGCGAACGTGGCCGAACTTTCGGCCGCAGCGCAAAAGCACGGCACCACTATCGAGTGCCTCGTCGAGATCGACTGCGGCGCGGGCCGCTGCGGCGTCGCCACGGCCAGCGAAGCGGTCGATATCGCCAAAGCCATCGACGCCGCGCCGGCGCTGACATTCACCGGCATCCAGGCGTACCAGGGCGCCATGCAGCATCTGGAAAGCTACCAGGACCGCAAGGCCAAGCTCGACGACGCCATCGCACGGGTGAAACCCATGATCGAGAGTCTGCAAGCGGCCGGGCTGACACCTGAGCTCGTCTCGGGTGGCGGCACAGGCTCGTATTACTTCGAGTCGAATTCAGGCATCTACAACGAACTGCAATGCGGCAGCTATGCCTTCATGGATGCGGACTACGGGCGCATCAAGGACAAGGACGGCCATCGCATCGACCAGGGCGAATGGGAGCATGCGCTATTCATCCTGACCTCGGTGATGAGCCACGCGAAACCCGGTCAGGCGGTGTGCGATGCGGGACTCAAGGTGCAGTCGCTCGATAGCGGCCTTCCCTTCATCCACGGCCGCGACGATGTGGCATACATCAGCGCCTCGGACGAACACGGCGTGATCGAGGACCCGCACGGCGTTCTGCGCATCAATGAAAAACTGAAGCTCGTCCCCGGACATTGCGACCCGACTTGCAACCTCCACGACTGGTACGTCGGCGTGCGCAACGGCAAGGTGGGGGTAGTCTGGCCGGTTTCGGCGCGCGGAAAGAGCTATTGACGCGCTCGTCGCCGAGAAGGAAATCACCGGGTCGATGGAGCCCCGGTAGCCTTCGAAACGCTTCAACCCCGCCGCGCGGGCAAGAAGCGGCTGTTGCGCAGCAGTCCCGCCGAGACCAGCGACACCAGCACGCCGACCGGGAATATCTCTCCGAACGTCATCGGCAGGCGGAACATCGGGTTCGCGTACTGGATCTTGAACGCCTCCATGTCGGTGCTCAGCTTTGCCAATGCCTCGGCGCTCGCGCCCTTCGCCTTCTCGCTCGCGATGATCGCATTCGCATAGGAAGTAGCGAAATCCATGTGCGTCATCGCCTGCACCGCTTCCCACGCGGCCACGTAGAAGATCCCGGCGATAAAGCTGACGCCCAGCCCGACCCCGAGCGCCGGCCAGAACCCGATCACCCCGCCCCGGTCCACGTCCCGGTGCCGCTTGATCCCCACGAACACCGCGCTCAATGCGATCAGCATCGTCGTATAGCCGATCACCATGCCGTATTTCAGCGGCGGCATCCCGGAGAACAAGACAAAGGTGACGAGCTCGAAGCCGCCAACGACCAGGCCCGCGATCAGGCCGTACTTCAGGATGGTGCGCAACATGGTGTAACTCCTCAGTGGTGGGAAGGGCCGCCATTGACCGCGATCCGGGGTCGCCCGGCAATCGCCCGAACGGGTGATTTCGGCCTATTCATCCCGAATAATCACCCGGATACCGGGCGTCAGGGCACGATCCCCAACTCGCGCGCCCGGCGGATCGCCTCGGTGCGCCGCTTCGCGCCCAGCTTCTCGAACACTCGCGCCACGTGCGTCTTGACCGTGTTCGGCGACACGTGGAGGTGCGCCGCGATCTCCTTGTTGGTGTGGCCGGCGGCCAATTCGTGCAGCACCTGCAGCTCCCGATCGCTCAGGCCCAGCGCCGCCTGCGCCTTCGGGTTGCCGTCGAAGGCGGCCGGCGCCGGTGCGGCGAAGACCCGCACGCCCAGCACGATGCCGAGTACCAGGAAAGCCGCCGCGACGAGAAACAGGTAGACGTCGCCCGAATGCATCCGCGCCAGGCGCTGGTAGTCGAGCCACTGCAAGGCGAGCGTTCCCGCCCCCAGCAGCGCCCCGTAGCCGACCACCCGCTTCCACATCCCCGTCTCCGCTCGCCCCATACGAGGTCATCTTAGCGCTGGTGTGCGAGCGGCAAGAAAAAGGGCCACTGGCGGCAGTCAATGGACCCACCGGCAGCGTGCGCTGGGCCGACGGCAGAATCGGGCATGTCCTACACGCCAAGGGGGCGATGGATGGCGGTGGCCATGCGCGCCAGTTGGATATGTTGGATCCGCCAACGAGTCCGGCCCGAACCGACAAGGAGTCAGGCGAGAGCCGCCCCTACGGCGTCTGGTGGAGCCGACGACCGAGCCACTTAAATCGCCCCTCCAGACTGGTACAGGGAAGTTCTTCCCTGCTTTCGCAGCCAGATCACTAGATTCAATTGAGCATTCAGAAATTCGGCCGCCTGGCGATCGACATGCGCTTGCCGATCAACTGGCTCGATGTGCGCAGAGGGGATCCGCCATGGGCTCACGTTTCGCTTTCTGGACAAGTCTCGGAAGTCGTGGAGGGGACGTGTCCGCAGCGTCACGTCACTAGGTAGCACGGGCTCCTTTGCCCTGTCGTTCGCTTCATCGCGAACGGTCCCGCCCGATGCCGATGTGATTACGCAACTATCGCGACGCGGGACGGTGTGGAGGACAGACGTCGACGATGATGTCTGTGCCGACAACCGCGAAAAAATCAGCGAGTGCGCCGAAGGCAAGCCAGGGGATGCAGCAATGCGTTTGTTCAACGCTTTGGCCAGAACGCCCACGCTCCTTAAGAGCCAGGCTGGCGAGCGCTGATCCATCTGGAACTGGAGGGAATGTCCCGTAATGAGGCGTCGTACACCAGAAGGGTAGTGACCACGTCTTGCGCGCTGTGTCTTGGAATTTAACCAACCGAAGGAGATAGCTATGGCAACGGCAAAACAAAAGTCCGTGACCAAGTGTCCTTATGAAAGGGTTGTTTTCACCCCTGAAGACCATGAGGTGATGGACGCCGCACTTGATTACAACCCGGAACTGCGCCTGTGCGCCGGCATTGCAAGGGTCGCCCGGAAAGCAAAGCTCAAGTATCCGGTGAAGTCCGTACAAGACCTTCTATCGCTGTTGCCGAAAAGGCCCGTGTACGCTGAGGAGCACCATTTGCGACCCGGCGGCGTTGAGACATACATGCGAAAGGAATATTTCCCGATCGCTAACGAGCGAGAGCTCATTTCCCGGTGCTACTTGGCGCTGATGGCGTGTAACGAAGCGATGCGATGGGCGGCGACGGCACCCGCAAACGCCCAAACTCTTCTGAGGGAATACAAGCTCGCATCACAACCTAAGGGAGCACGCTAATGTCTAGTGGAGGAACATTCTGCCCCGCGGGGCAATGGACACCTATCTACCAAGGGCCAAGCTTCGGATTCGTGTACGTGACCAATGTCATGACCGTCCCCGTCAGGGTTAACTGGCGTGCCTACACTGCGTCGCCGTTTTGGTACTCGGATGGATCGACGGATATCGATCCTGGCGAACAGAAGACGATAGGATTTGGCGTCCCCACACCCTATGTGCAATTTGAAGTCAATCCACCTTTCGATTCCATTCTTTGGGGTCACTAAAACTCCGTCCTGTGATTGTTCCATTTGGCGGAGGTCAGCTAGGCGCGGCCATGGAGGCCGCTGAGCTCCACGCCGCGCCGCAGCTTCGAAACGGGATGAGAAAGCCTGATGAAAAGATCGGAGCCAGGTTCACTTTCTCACGGCAGTAAGTGAACCTGACCCTGATAGTCGTCTGCTGCAGCCGCTCCTCCAGCGTCAGGTCGAAGAATGGCTTCTTCATCCAACGCCCTGCGCGCGACTGCACCACGATCACGCTCGCAACGACTTTCCGCAGATGACCTCGCGTGTCGCGAACAGTCGCTGAAGTTGTAGGTGGCGTGGTGAGGATCGCCAAGGCGCAGGGAGTAGTTGGCGCTCAGCACATCAGACCTTTTCCTCATCCAAGAGCTCGCGGATGCGCTTCAGAGTCGACTGAATGGCAGCCTTGAACCCTTTGTCGCTGTCCATCCACGCTTGGGCGGCCTGTTCCTCAGGACCATTGGCTGCTTTGTCGCGCAGGCCCAGATAGCAATAGAAGCGGAGTTGCAGATCGCCGTTCTCGTCCTCGAAGAGCTCGTTGATGATCGCGCCCTCTCGCGGGCTCGTCGCCTGGAAGAAGGTCATCTTCGTTTCTGCGTCGAAGGTGATGATCTCGGTAATGTCGTCACCCAGGATGGTCGCCTCACGCACCAAGTGCGAGTCGCTCTCTTCGACGATCTCGCAGCGAGTGCACTCATCGGGTGGGAAAAAGAGTTTTGCGTCACGCGCCTTTTGGACCAACCCTTCCCACACTTGGGCGCGGGTCAGCCGGGCTTGGCCGGGAGCATTTACCGGCAGCGTGGCAGTTGAGTAAATCATGATGAAATTCCTTGAGTAGAGTGAAGTTGAGGTCGAATCAGACGGCAGCCGCAATTTCTGCGGCGAAGTCGCGATAAGAGCGCAAGGGACGACCCAGCAGCTGACTCAGTCGCTCGACGTCGCCCGTCTCGGGAACCATGCCGTCGGTAAGAAAGCGCTCGGCCATCTGGCGCATGTCGTATGCCATCCACGCAGGCATGAACTGACGCAAGTTCTGCTCGAAGCCGGCCGTGTCATCGCCGCCGTAGGCAATCGTGCGGTTGAGCGCTTCCGTCCAGATGCCTGCCACTTCAGTGCCCGTCAGAGTGTCCGGGCCGACCAAGTTCATGCGAGTCAGCGCGCTGCCATCAGGTGCCCGGTCGCGGGAGAGCAGTTCGATGGCCGCGATCTCGCCAATGTCGCGCGCATCGATCATGGCAAGACCCTTGCTGCCGATGGGCATGGGATACACGCCGTAGCCCAGCACCACATCCTTGATCGTCAGGTCGTTGTTCATGAAGTAGGCCGGACGCAAGATGGTGGCGTTGAAACCCATCTGCTCGATCATGCGCTCCACGCCAAACTTGCCTGCGAAGTGCGGCACGTTCACATAGCGGTCGCTGTGGATGACCGAGAGGTAGACGACCCGCTTGACGCCGGCGTCGCGCGCCACGTTGAGGGTGATGAGCGCTTGGGTGAACTCATCGGCCACCACAGCGTTGAGCAGAAAAAGAGTGGAGATGCCCTGGAAGGCGCTGCGCAAGGCATCAACATCGAGCAGGTCGCCCTGAACGACCTCCACCCCATCGGGCAGGTTGGCAGCGCTTGGATTGCGGACCAAGGCGCGCACCTTGGCGCCACGCTGGGTGAGTTGCTGGATGACGTGCCGGCCGACATTGCCGGTGGCGCCAGTTACGAGAATGGTCATGGGACTGCTCCGGGTTGGTTTGGAGGCTCTATGGTTGGTGATTCGCAGGTGGTCCGATAGCCCATATACTTGGACCTTCTGTCTCATGGGTGGAACACATGGACCTGCTGGCCCTGGCGGACTTCAACCTGGTGGCGCGTCATGGGGGCTTCGGCCGGGCGGCCAGGGCGGCTGATCGGCCTAAGGCCACGCTGTCACGGCGGGTAGCGGACTTAGAAGCCAGCTTGGGAGTACGCCTGTTCGAACGGGGCTCTCACGCCTTGAAGCTGACCCAAGAGGGCCTAGCCCTATTCGAGCGCACCGAAAGGTTGCTCACTGAGTTGGGTGAAGCGGCTACTGCGATCGCTTCGGGAGGCGAAACGCCCCGCGGCAAGCTGCGCATCAGCGCACCGTTGCTGTTCTCCCAGATTGCCTTGGGCAAACTGTCGGCCGAGTTCGTGCTGCGTTATCCAGAAGTGCGCCTGGAAATCACGACCGAAGATCGGCCGGTGGACATGGTGGAAGAAGGGTATGACCTGGTGATCCGGGTCAATCCTGATCCCAACGAACATTTGATCGGGCGCGTCCTGCTTCGCGATCGCTTGGTGGCGGTAGCTAGTCCTGATTTGCAAAGGCCGGTGGCAGATGCACCGGTGCCGGCAGTAGTGCGCGCATCTAGCAATCAGTCAGGCTGGGACCTGAGAACCCATGAGGGCGATGTACGTGTATCCATTGACCCGATCTTGCGACTCGCTTCACTCATCATGATTCGCGATGCGGTGCGCACTGGGATAGGCGCAGCCATGCTTCCTCTATCGCTGGTGGCCAGCGACCTGCATGCAGGGGCGCTTGTGCACTGGGGCGATGGGAAGGGCCCGCCGATAGAGATCTGGGCGCTCTATCCTTCGCGCCGCTTGCTGAGCTCGCGCGTATCGGCCTTCCTGGAATTCTTGAAAGAGGCCTTTCCGCTAGGACAGCCAGAAGAGCTGGCCGCTTACATCAAAGGCTGAGCATCGTCATCTTGCACCCCGGCACTCATCCCAACTGGATGTCCGCCTTCGGCCAGAAAAGGGCATCGCCGCGATGACTCATGAAGCCGCGAAGGTGTTTGTGGAGAAAGGGGCGCCAAAGCATGCTTGATGCAGGCGTCCAAACCCTCACCGGGCCAGATAGAAATCCATGGGGATAAGCTCGACGGCCCATCCGCCTTCTTCGCCCAGCGTGGCGGCCGGGTGCATGGATGCGATGCGTAGCGCCTCGTCATGGCTGTCCGCCTCGATGATGAACAGACCACCCACCACTTCCTTCGACTCGGTGTAAGGCCCATCGCTGACGTGCGTCTTGCCGCCGCGCGGGCGAAGCGTCCTCCAGCTGTCCAGATCGCCAAGCGACGCCGAAACCAGAACCTTGCCGGTAGCGCGCATCTTCTCGTCCAATGCCGGGCATTGGCTCACCAATGCCTTGACGTCGTCGGGCGCCATCGCGGCGAATTTTTCGGGGGTGAAGTAGGCCAGGCCGAGGTATTTCATGGGAGATCCTTTGAGGGGGTATGCACTGACGACGAAGCTGATGCTCGGAAATCGACAATGCGCTGGGAGAGTTTGTAGCGGATCTCGGCCAGCCTGTCCGCTTTGGGTCGACCTCTGGCCGCCCAGCTTGCCCGGAAGATCGGAGTCAGGTCCGCTTTTTCACGCGCGGTGCGCCGGGTTGCTTGCTCGCCAGCTTCTCCAGCTCTTGCAGCAGTAGCGCAACCGGTGCCTTGAGTCGCGGCGGTAACGGGCGGTGGACAAGCCATGCGACGATATCGGACTTGAAGTCGCTCACAGCAAGCACCTTCAGTTTCTCCCGGTACGCGCTTGTTGCGAGCAGGTCGGCGGTAATCATTCCAACGCCAACGCCACGCGAGACCAACGACAGTTGCAGATCGGCACCGATGGCTTCCACCGCGACGTCGAATGGCAGCCCTTGCGCTTCCATCGAGCGGCGCAATGCGGATCGCATGCCGCAACCGTTCTGGCTGAGAACCCAGGGAAAGGCGGAAAGATCCTTCAAGCTGACCCGCGTACGCAGATTCAGGGCCGGTGACGCGACGATTTTGACCGGCTGCCGGCCGAATGCATGGGCAGTCATGCCGGCTGGGGGTGCCGTGTTTTCCGCGACCCCGATGACGGCGGCATCCAGCATGCCCTGCTCCACGTGTTCGACCAGGCTCTGCGACCAGCTGGTCTGGATGCGCAGGGTGAGTCGGGGGAAACGCTCGCGCAGGCAATCCACCGGTGTGGCAAGCGTCAAGTCCGCGAGGTAGGGCGGCATGCCCAGTCGCAGCTCGCCCGATGGCTCGGCATCTTCGCGAACCAGCGCCATCAGATTCGCCTCGGCCTGGAGCACCTGGCGCCCCATTTCGTAGACCTCGCGCCCCGCTGCGGTTGGTCGCAGTGGTTTGGACTGCCGGTCCAGCAATTCGACGCCAAGCAGCGTCTCCAGGCTCTGCATGCGACGTGTTACGGCTGGCTGCGTGAGATGCATTGCTGCTGCCGCCTGCACGATCGAGCCGGTCTCGACGACGGCGATGAACGCGCTTATGTCACGGGTGTTCATGGGGTTGGCCTATCCAAAAATATAGCTAATACACATATTAACTATGAATATTATTCAATTGAAGCATGATCTTCGCGTATTTAACATCGGATGCCTCCTGCTTGGAAAGGCCTTCACGATGCGATTCGATTCCCCACACCATCTCGCTATCGGAGAAGCGCGCGCACCGATACCGGCGTTGACTGGTCCCTTGACCGCGCTGTTCGCATTCGCCGTGAGCGTCATCATCATCAACCTCACGGCAGCGCAGCCATTGACGGGGCCCGTTGCCCGCGCATTGCACCTGCCTGCGTCACTCGCAGGATTGATCGCGATGCTTCCGCAACTCGGTTATGCAGTGGGCATGCTTTTCCTCGTGCCGCTCGCGGACTTGCTGGAAAATCGCCGACTCACCGTCATGACTCTGGCTTGCTGCGCATTGATGCTCGCACTGGCCGCGGTAGCACCGACAGCATCCCTGTTTCTCTTCGCCATCTGCCTCGCCGGCACGACATCGTGTGCGATCCAGATCCTGGTGCCATTGGCGGCGGCCATGGCACACCCGGATCGCCGCGGCAGTGCGGTGGGCAATGTGATGAGTGGCGTCATGCTTGGCATCCTGTTCTCAAGGCCGCTGGCCAGTGTCGTGGCCGGCGCATTGGGCTGGCGCGTCTTCTACGGCATTCTCGCGGGACTCGACGCATTGCTCGCCGTCGCGCTGTGGCGCTGGCTACCGTTGCGCCAGCCTGTGAGCGGCCAGACGTATCCGGCACTTGTCGCATCGCTGTGGACCCTGTGGCGGCGCGATGCAGTACTGCGTCGTTACGCGTATTCCGCCGCCATCGTGATGGCCGCTTTTGGCGCTTTCTGGACCGGGATAGCCCTGCGCCTGATACAGGCACCCTTCTCGCTCGGCAGTAACGGTGTGGCGATGTTCGCGTTCGCTGGCGTGGCCGGCATCGTCATTGCGCCTCTGGCCGGCAACGCCGGCGACCGCGGGTATAGCGCAGTGGGTATGCCCATCGCACATGTCTGCTTGCTCGCTGGAAGCATGCTTGCCGGCATCGCCGGCACAGGCTGGTTCGGCCTGAACATCGCGATACATCGGGATCTTGCGCTGGCTTTGCTAGTAGCCGCCGCGATCATCATCGATGCAGGCGCCATCGGCGACCAGACGCTCGGCCGACGTGCCATCAACATGCTTGACCCGGAAGCGCGCAGCCGTTTGAACGGCCTCTTCGTCGGCGTGTTCTTCATCGGGGGTGGCATCGGTGCGGCAAGCGCTGGTGTGGTGTGGGCGGTCGCGGGATGGGCCGGCATCTGCGCGCTTTGCGTGACCTTCAGCGTGTTGGCATTCGTCGGCGACATGTTTGCGCGGCGTCCACGGATGGATATGGACTGAGGCAACGGGGCTCGAACGAGAACACCGATGGATTGGTACGCCAATACCTGTCAAAAGGTCTCGATCTGTCAGGCATCTCGCAAGCAAGGCTCAGCGCCATCGGCAGGCGCCGGCAATGTATTGCGCTGACTGGTTGAATCCACCACCGATGACAGCCCTTGCGGACCCGATGACGCGCGGGCAAGCGCGATAGCAGAGATCGAACCATCTGTGTCGAATTGAGCGTAGATTGCAGTGCACGCCATTATCGAAAGGCAGCGCACTGAGCATGATTCAGTCAAAAGCGATTTCGACTTTCGGGTTTGGCATGGGGTTTCTGCTGCTGCTCGGCAAGCCTCCACTGGTAGCTGCCGAGTCGGCCGGGCACATGCCGAATGCGGCCGCACCCCATACTTGCGTGGTGGTCGCGCCGGGTGAAACTCGACCGGAATTCGGCTGCTTCAGAATCGGCATGGCAAAGAATCTCGAATTCAGCAGCCCAACTGTCTTTTGGCATCTGCAGACGTTTCCAACCCGTGCAGCAGCAAATGAAGCCAAACGTTCGAGCGGCATCGTTGTTGAAGAAGACGGACGTGTATGGCTTTCAGAATTTGGACCGAGAGACCTCGCCCCAAAGGGCGGCCGCAGTGTTGCGGTCATCGGTCCCCTGAGTGTCGTTGCCGGCAAGAGCTATGACGCCGAGATCGCCTACTCGGTCATGGCACCCACTGATCGCTCTCGGGTGCATACACACTCAGGGCCTGAGGCATGGTACGTGCTCGCGGGAGCGCAGTGCTTGGAAACGCCGGCTGGCACTATCCGGGGGCACGCCGGAGAGACGATGAGCGCGGCACCGAACGTATCGATGCAACTGAACGTCACTGGCGCAGACGTCGCGAGAGCTCTCACGCTCGTCATCCACGACTCGACGCAGAAATTTGGAACAGCATCGGACTGGAAACCACCTGGCGCCTGTCAGCGGCCAGATCAAAGAACGGGCTCGGGCTCACTTTCTCACGGCGGTAAGTGAACCTGACCCCGATAGTCAGACCGTGGAGGACGGCGAAGCCGGCTGGAACGGGGCTGCTTGAAGGAAGGGTTAGGCGTCGCCGTGACTCTGCCAGACATTCCCGTTCTCCTCGAAGTCTGCTCGCTGAGGCCGTACGACACAGAAACGCTGCCCCGTTGGCGCTTCCATGACCCACCAAGTCTTCACCTTCGCTATTCGCTTGGCGCCAAGCCCTTCCAGTCGAGTTGCCTCGGCTTCGATGTCGTTGGTCTCGATGTCGAGATGAACCCTGCTCTCATGCCGTACCGCTTGAACAAGGATCTTCATCTCGCCTGGTGGACCTTCGAGCAGTCGATATGGTTCTGTCGAGTCGGCGTCGGACCCTGCAACCCGACCGATTGCTGCAGCCCAAAATCCTGCAGCGGCCTCAATGTCATCGGTTTGGCAATCGATGATGATGTTACTCAGACGACTCTTGTGCATGATGACCCCGTAGAAAAGAGGCAGTTGAGGCTGCGACGCCCAACCATTGTCCCTGACACCTTTCCTCAATCACAGATCATGGGTAGATCTTTTCGCCCTTGCTAAGCATTTCGACAAACTGGGCGATCTTCCTCGCACGAGTCTCCCGCCTCTTCGCGGCCTGAATTCGGAACAGGACAGAGTATCGATTCTGACTGTCGAGCGTCGCAAAGAACTCCTTTGCCTTCCTGTTGGCATCCAGTGCCTCCTGCAAGTCGTGCGGAATGGTTGCGGTACTCGCGGATGAATAGGCCGCATCCCAGCGTCCATCCTTCTTGGCTCGTTCTATTTCTTGCAGCCCGGCGGCGCGAATCCGACCGGACGCAACGAGGACCTCCGCCTTCGCCTTGTTGATCTTCGACCAGATGCTCTTGCTAGTTCTTGGCGTAAATCGTTGAAGCCAGTAGTGATCATCCTCCGCTCGCTTCTGCCCGTCGATCCAGCCAAAGCAAAGTGCGCACTCAAGGGCTTCTGCGTAAGAGACCGTTGGATGCTCGGCTCCCCTCTTCGCGAGACGCAGCCATACGCCCGACGATTTGGCGCCGTGTTGCTCAAGCCAAGCTTCCCAGTCTGCTTGCGCTTTCATTGTGAGGGTTGAGTCGCTCATGGGGTGCAATGCCTAGCGCTTGAGTTAAGCGACGGCGAAGCCGTCCGCCTTGAACGAAATGTCAGGCCATGCCGCGAGAAACCTCGGACACCACGAGCCATCCGATAGGAAGCAGCACAAGTAACCACGCCAGCCAGTGTATTGCCCTGCGCCAAGCCCAGCCACGAAATATTGCAACTGCTGCAACGCCAAGTACCGCGCAAGCCGGAAGAACGTACCAATTTGCTGTCGCTAACTCATATACGCCTGAGTCAACGTTACGCCCGTACTTAGCTACGACTTCATCTACCGCGACCTTTGCGATGTGATGCAGCCATATAGCCATGGCAAGCGACGCCGCGCTTGCACTCGCATCTATCCACGCTGCAAAGCGTATTGGTGTCGTCATTTCGGCCTAACGCTGGAGTTGAGCGGCAACGTAGCCATCCGCCTTGAACGAATTTTTAGGCTGCACGCCCTTCACGATAGGCTGCTCGCGTTGAGATGGCTGTTGCACTCGGAAACACCGTCGGCGACGCCAATTGCTGAGTAGAGTGCTCGGGCTTCCTGCCAAAGTTCTTGCGCGGAACGGTGATCGCCAAGCGAATCATGCAGGAGCGCGAGAGGCCTGAGGGCGTTGGCGAGATCTAGAACTTTGGTGTCCAAGCTGCTGCGGTAGATTTTGACAGCTTCTTTGAGCAGCGGCTCTGCCTCGCCGCTCAAGCCATTCTCACGATGGATATCACCCAAATGCCTGGCGATGTGGGCGGTACGAAGTTTCTCCCCAAGTGCGCGGCTTGCTACGAGTGCCAGAGCATAATGCTGCGCGGCTGCATCCAAGCGGCCTTCTCGGCGGGCCTGCGCGCCGGCCGACAAATGCATTTCTAGCTGTTCGGCCATCTTCGTTCTCTCACTTGCAACCTAACGTTTGACTCAAGCGGCGTACCGTAGGCACGTTCGCTTGAAGGAAGGGTCAGCCGGCACGGCGGGTGCTTGCCTTGTGGGGGATACGCCTACTCAAACTCATGATATTGCGGCAGGTCGTCTGTGATGGTGAACCATGCTGCCTTCGAGCCGACAAAGATGTGAGCCGTCGGTCGAATGGATGGCTCGTCAACGAGCGTTCCAAGCGTGACATGCACGAACTTGCCTTCGCGAACGACCGAGTAAAGCAGCGAGCCGCACTGGTTGCAATGGATGTCGTGAGCTGGCTCGCCTCCGTAGACGAGCACGTCATCCGAGCCTCGGACGACCGCCAGCTTGCTTCTCTCTATGCCCGCGAAGGGTTTGAATGCGGATCCGGTTGCGCGCCGGCAGTTTGAGCAGTGGCAATTAGCTGCGTACGAGAACGCATCTTCGACGGAATACTCTACGCTGCCGCATAGGCACTTGCCCTTAAGACGATGTGTCATCGGAGATCCACGTTGGATTCGTGTGCTGGCTAACGCCTAAGTTGACGCGCCGCGTACGGCGCGGAGTTATCGCGGTGACACGTCACGGTCGCGTTGAATGCATAGTTAGGCGCCCCCACCGGAAGACTGAGAACGCCTGCGTTTTGCGGAACGCCACATTGCGACGCCCCAAGCAAAGCCGACTGAAAGACATATAAAAAGAATGAAAAACGGATTTCTCAACGTATCGTTGGTGAGCCATGCGAAGCAAAACACAAAAGCAGTCATGAAGCCGCCCCAGAAGATGGCTCCGTACAAACCCCACACAAAAGCTTGCTGCAACGGCGTAAGGCCTGAATACCAAGTAGCAAAGCGAGCAAGGGTGTGTTTAAAACTCATTGAAAGCCTAACGCTGGAATTGAGCGGCGGCGTAGCCGTCCGCCCCGAATGATTTGTTAGGCCGCGTTGCCGCGGAACCTGCGGCGGAGTAGTACGCCTATGGCGAGAATTATGACCCCAACCAGCAGAGCAATGTACGGGACGTAATTCTGGCTTTGCGGATCGCCAAGAACTGCTCGGTAGTGGTGAATGGCCTGACCGTCAGCGAGCACCATAAAGGATACCGGGAGGTAATCTCGAACCAGCGAGGTACTCACTAGCCCGGCTAATGCGACCGCAGCGCCAAGAGCAATGATCAAGTTCGCGGCAAATTTTTTCATACGGCCTAACTACCTAATATGCGGACCCGTGGGTCCAGTTATACATCCCTGATCACGCGCGAGAGTCCGCGCGTAAGGTCTCGGTCCATGTAGAGCTTATCCGCGCTGGGTCCGACTAACCATCGGATGCATAGGCGGATCCAGCGTACCGGTACTTCCGTCAGCCGGCCGCACTTCAGTCACTTGTTCCGCCCGTTCTCCCTGGCAGCGTGGTCGTCGGCGAACCTACCTCATCGTGGCGGCGCTTTTCAGGCGGTTTAGGAATGCTCTGATTAACCTCTATTTTCGTCATTCCCGCGAAAGCGGGAACCCAGTGTCTTTCATGTAACAGGTTGATACACAAAGGCGCTGGGTCCCGGATATCGCTTCGCGATTCCGGGATGACGGGCAAAATCAGAGCATCCTTATCACGGCTGCAGACGGCTGACCTTTCCGTGGGTCGGGCTGGAACTCGACCACGAGCTTTCAGCCCAACCGCGCCCACTCGATGGCTTCGAGCACATAAGGCGCGTACAGGAAATCCCGGATCGCGACGATTTGGTTTTCCGACCAGTCGATCAGGACAAAATGCGCCGGCCTTTCCATCGAGCCGGTGCTGTCGAAGACCAGCATGGCTGGCTGTCCTTCCACCGCGCCGAGGGCGAACCGCCATTTCGTCACTTCCGCATAGCGCGTGAAATAGAGACTGATCTTGCCGCGCCCTTCCCACTGCAGCCGGTTCACCAGATCGAGCTTCACGTCGTCGGCGAGCATGGCGCGGATGGCGTCGAAATCGCCGCTCTGAAACAGATGCACATAAGCGGCGATCTTCCGCCGGCCCGCATCGGACATCAGCGGCAGCCGAATGTCTTCGGGCGCCTGCGCAAGTTGCCGCAGCGCAACGCGCCCGCGTTGAAGCGCCGATTTGGCGGCGGCGGGCGAGCACCCGGCGATGCTTGCGATCTCGTCGACCGAGTGGCCCAGAACATCCTTGAGGATCACCGCGCAGCGTTGAAGTTCGGGCAGCCGCAGAAACGTCTGAAAGCTGACCGCGACGATATCCGCCTCAGGTATCGGCGCCGCTTCGATGTCGTCGGTGAGCGCTACGAACGTGTTCCGAGACTTCTCGCGCAGGAAATCGAGGCTCGCGTTGTGGGCGATGCGAAACAGCCAGCCCTCGAGGTTATCCACCTCGGTGCCCTCGGCTCGCGCGTGAAGGGCCTTGACCAGGGCATCCTGCAATACATCCTCGCCACTGACCGCCGATCCGGTCATGCGCGCGCAATAGCGATGAAGGCGTGGCCGCAGCGCTTTCAGACCATCCTCGAAGGCGTCCGTGTTCATGTATCGAGCGCCTCCGCACTCTGCTCCGCCAGGGATTGGACACCGATGTCGATGAGCACCCTCGCCAGCTTGGCCGGTTGCGACAGGAAGGGCGAGTGGCTGCTTTCCAGGGTGTGGGTCGTTGTCTTGCCGCCCATGGCACGGTCAACCGTCGCAATCATGTGATCCTGGCCGGTCAACGGAATCGCGCGATCCTGCGTGCAGCGGATGTAGTGCCGCGGCACCGTGCCAAATCTTCCCGGCGTGATGTCCGATGGGGCCAGAGCGCCGGCGTTGGATTCGTCGCAATGAAGTTGCGAGGCCGCATGTGCGAAGTCGGCCTCCGACACGTCGGCATAAAACGACGCCTTGAGCAGAGCTCTATAGGCTTCGTCGGTTGATCCGGCATGGATCCTTGTCGCGCCGATGGCGATGGGGTCGCCCACGAACAGCCCGGGCGCCAGCGCCGAAGACAGGGATTCATGCTGGAGCATCGCGAGCAACGGCAGGCCGTTCGGCATCAGGAACCCGGCAAGATAGACGACCGCGAGAAGCAGGTTCGGAACCTGCTCGGCGACCGCCGAAATCGTCATCCCGCCGGCCGAGTGCCCGACCAGGATGACCTTGCCACCGCTGCGCGACGCCGCTTCTTTTACCAACGCGACCACCGCCTGCGTCCGCTGCTCCTGCGTCACGCCGGCGATGGGTGAGCGCTCGGTGGCGAACGCCACGGGGTCGAACGGGCGAAGACCGAGCGACGTGGGTGCTATCGCATTTACCCCCGCGCCAGGAAGGTCGAGCGTCAACGCCGCGAAGCCGTCGGCTTCAAGTAGTGGCGTCACCCTGTCCCACGCCGAATGGTTGTGCCAACCGCCGTGGACCAGGACAAAAGCTGCTTTGGTTGCCGACATTGCTGAATCCCTTTTGTTTGATTTTACGATCTTCACGAGCCGTACAAGCGGCCGCCCGCCATGTCGCCGCCCTTCGCCTCCTCGCCCACCGGGACGAACCGGGGGGGCGGGGTTCAAACGTCCCTGTTGTCGAAAAGGAACATCTGAACACCCGAGTCATCCGGCGCAAAAAGTCGGCGATCCGCCCCGGCAGCTTGTCCCTCCACGCTGGCAAACGCCTTTTCGATCGCCGCAAGGTCGTCGAAATACAGTGTGCCGATCCGATAAACGTCGGAGGGTCCCACCGGCGTCGCGATGGGGCCGTCGCTGACCTCGTATTTCCTCAGGCCCGGAATCTTCTTGGCGAGAGGCACGTGGATGTCGAAGTAATGTCGGTCGAAGGCCTCGACGTTCTTCGGTGTCCGGTAGATCACTACCATCCGAGCCATGGCGGCTCTCCTTTGTGGGTTGTGTGACGCCGACTTGCTTGTGTTCACCCGCGCCGGGTTTCGCTCAACACGGCCGAGCCCATGATCGAGTCCAGGCTCGCCAACTCCATGACCTTGGGGAAACAGGCCTGCATGCGCGGATCGCTGCGCATCGCCTCGACGGCTGCGGCGTTCTCCCACTCGGAGTAGATGACGACGCCGGCGCCGTCCCCGGCCGCGATCAGCCGGGTCGTCTTCCAGCCCTGAAGCGTGCGGATCACGGTGTCGGTGTTGTGCTGCAAGAGCGCGATCAGCGCATCCTGCTTTCCCGGTTTGACCTTCAGCAGGTTGATCAAGATAACGGATTCATCGGACATGGCATCTCTCCTGGTGTTTGGGACACACCAAGGACGATACGAAAGGCCTAAACGGATCGCGACGCAGAAGATTTTTTTAAATTCATCCCGAAGGGGCGAGCCTTGCCGAGTGGCTGCGTGCAAAAGAAAAGCCCCGCGAGGCGGGGCTTTTCCTGCGGCATGCTGCCGGGAGCGACGGGCGATCAGGCGCGCGGGCCGCGGGCGAAGCAGGTGGCGAGCATCTTGCGCAGCTCGTCCACGCCCTGCCCCTTGCCGGTGACCTTGCGCCACCACCGTCAACGGGGCACTTCCTGTCTATGAGTGCGACTTGCCGTCAGCCGTCGCCAACGACGGCCCACTGAACTCGACCTCGATGGACACGTCGATCGGGTCGCCCACACCCATGGTGGTGCCCGGCGCGGGTACGCCGTAGCCCATGCCGAAATCCGAGCGCTTGAAGGTGCCATGCGCCGAGAATCCGATGCGCGCGTGAGGATCCATGCCGGCGATGCCGGCATACCCTCCGTTGTAGGTGCCGGTCAGCACCAGGGGGCGCGTGACGCCGTGCAGATCCAAGGTACCCGCGATCTCGAACGATTTGGCGCCGGTCATGCGGACTCTTTCCGAGCGGAAGACGATCTTGGAAAACTTCTTGGTATCGAGGAACTGCGGTCCCTGCACGATATCCACACACATCTTCGGCGCCGCATCCATTTCCAACGACGCCGCGTCGACGGTCGCCACCAGCTTGGAGGCAGGCAGGTTGTTGGGGTCGAACGTCAATGTCGCATCGAAGCGGCTGAACCGCGTGGTGTAAGTCGAGAATCCCATATGGCTGACACGAAGTTGCAGGCTCGCGTGGGCCTTGTCGATCTGGTACACGCCCGCGGGTGGCGCCTTCACAGGCGGCATGGCAGGCGGCGCAGGCGTGTCGGCCGCGCGGGACATGGCGCCATACACGCCAAGCAAGGCAACCACCGCGGTGACGGCAAGGCGCCGCGAAACGGTTTGGATGGTGTTATTCATGGCAAGTCATTCCGTAGGAGTTGAAGTGTCTCGATCAGGGTCGCCAACGGGTGGTTGCCGCTCCTGTTCGCATGTCGGTTCCCGGCGTCGTACGTCTCATCTGCGTACTCCTCCAACCATGCAACGAACGACTGATGGCCAAATCGACACGAAGATCGAAGTCAGGTTCACTTTCTCACGTCAGCAAATGAACCTGGCCTCGATAACCGTCGATAGTCGATTTCGATGCGGGTTCAGGCAATTTTGGCATGGGGCGGTTGCCCGGCATTTGTCAGCGCGCCGTCATTCCGCCATCGACACCGTAATTCACGCCGGTCAGGAACTTCCCGCGCTCCGACACGAGCAGTGCGACGACCTCAGCGATGTCTTCGGTGGCGCCAATGCGGCCCAGCGGAATATTCCGTAGCCAAGCGTCAGTGGAAAATCCCGGAGTCGTCTTGGCAAACTCTTCGGAGCCTGGCGTCGCGATGACGCCGGGCGACACGACGTTCACACGGATGCCGCTCGGTGCGAGTTCCATGGCAAGCGTACGCGAGTAGTAGTTCAGCGCCGCCTTGGCGGCCCCATAGTGCGCAAAGGGACCGAACGGCATCGTCGCGGCCGCCGAAGAGATGTTCACCACGGCCGCGGCCGTCGATGCCCGGAGCGCCGGGAGGACGGCGTTCGTCAGGCGGATCGCGGCGAAGAGGTTGAGCGCGATGCTGTCGTGCCACTCCTTGTCGGGGATCGTCCATGACCCTTCCAGAAACGCGCTCGCACCGCCCGCGTTGTTCACGAGAATGTCGAGGCCGCCGAGCACTGCGAGCGTCTTCGTCGCGATCGCCTCCACGCCTTCGTTCGAGCTGACGTCGCCGGCGACCAACGTTGCTCCCGCGGGAATATCGTTGCTGGGCGTACGCGCAGCAACGACGACTTTGGCGCCGGCATCGAGAAGGCGCTGTGCGATGGCCGCACCGATGCCGCGCGAGCCTCCGGTGACCAGGGCACGGCGGCCGATGAGTTCATTCGAGAGATCGAGTTTGTTGGACATGAGATGTCTCCTCGCAGATGGGTTGATGTTTCCGGAGTCGTGATTCGCGCTACAGGGCGATCACGATCTGGCTGCGATCGCCGTGCGTCGCTCACGGCTCTTTCTTGAACAGATCCTGGAAGATCAGAGGCCCCCAGCTCCTGCCCCGCGCCTGTACAAGCGCGCCACCTTCCCTGAGTTTTCCGAGATTGACGGGCGCGAAACCGAGTTGTCCGGCGAGTGCCGCCACCGTCTCTGCCGCGCCTTCTTCGTCGCTCGAGAGGAATACCACCCGGCGGTCGCCCTTGACGTTCGGATCTTCGGCAAGGGTGCCGGCAAGCAGGTGATTGAATCCCTTCACGAGCTTGGCGCCGGGGAAGGCCTTGGCAACGAAGGCAGAGGACGGAAGACCGGAGAGCTCTTCGACCGGATCGGCAAACGTGTTCATCGCGTCGATGATCGTCTTGCCCTTCCAAGTGGGCAGCGCCTTCGCGACATCCTGGTGCGACTCGAAACGGACGGCCAAAAAGACAATGTCCGCCTTGACCGCTTCCGCCAGCTTTTTGGGAATGATCGTGGGTCCGATCGCGGCCGCGGCGGATGCAAAGCTTTCCGGGTCGCGCGTGGTTGCAACGGATACTTCGATGCCGTTACGGGCAAACGCCTTGGCCAGGGCCTGGCCGATATTGCCGAAGCCGATAATTGCGTAGCTCATAGTTTTTCCTTGGGTATGGCACGCCCTACGGCGCTCCGAACAATCGAATGGAGCGCCTGGCGGCGCGTAGCTCGTCAGATTTGCGCCAGACCACCGTCGACGGCGACTTCGCTGGCGGTCATGAAGCTGCTGTCCGACGACGCGAGAAAGGCAGCCACGGCTCCGATCTCCGCTGGATCGGCCATGCGCTGGAGCGGAGTCATCGAGGCGAAGATTTTCTGGCCCTCCTCGCCTAGCGCTTCCTTCGCCAGTTCGGTCGCCGTCGCCCCGGGCGACAGCACGTTTACCCGGATGCCGGTGCCCTTCAGGTCCTGCGCCCAGGTTCGCGCAAGGTTGCGCACTGCCGCTTTGCTCGCGCTGTAGGCGCTCATTCCCGGGGCGCCCGTGGTGCCGGCGCTCGATCCGGTCAGGATGATCGAACCGCCCTCGCCCATCAGCGGCAACGCCTGCTGGACCGTGAAGATCGCACCCTTCACGTTGGTGTCGAAGGTTTCGTCAATGTGCTCGGCGGTGATCGTGCCGAGCGGAAGCTGGCTTCCCGCCCCGGCATTGGCAAAGACGATGTCGAGGGTTCCGCGCTCGGCCTTTACCGCCGCGTAGAGTCGGTCGAGATCGGCCAGATCGGAGACTGAGCCCTTCACCGCGCGGGCATTCGGCCCGAGGTCGGCCACAGCAGCGTCGAGTGCTTCCTGCCGGCGGCCGAAAATGAAGACGAAGGCGCCCTCCTCGATAAAGCGCTTTGCTGCAGCGAGGCCAATGCCGGTAGCACCACCGGTGATCACGGCGGTCTTTCCGTTGAGTCTGTTCATGTCATGCATCCGCGATTGTCGAAAGTCGAAACGAGGATGGACCCGTTGACACATCAAGACAATTGACGAAATATCGCTTAATACGATCTATTTTATGGATGTACATGCTAGACAACGTCACCATCAACCAGCTGCGTTCGTTCGTTGCGGTATGCGATCAGGGAAGCTTCTCTGGTGCGGCGCGGAAACTCAGTCGCGCGCAGTCGGCCATCAGCCACGCGATCAAGGCGCTGGAAGGCGCATTCGATGTCGAGTTGTTCGATCGCAACACCCGCAAGGCGCAGCTCACCGCGGCGGGGCGCAGCCTCTTGCCGGACGCGCGGGCGGTCATCTCACGCACGGAAGAAATGAAGACCCGCGCCGGCTCCATCGTCAGAGCCGGGGCGCCCCAGCTTTCGGTGGCGATCGATGTCTACTTCCCGCGCGCCCACCTGATCGACGGTTTGCAGACGCTGCAAGCGGAGTTCCCCACCGCGGCGATCAACCTGCGAATCACGACCATGCAAGGCGGCGAGAGACTGGTGCTCGAAAAGGTATGTGCGCTGGCCGTCACGATCGAGAACGTGCCGGAGGTGAACCCGGATGCCATGGAACGCCGCTGGCTGTGCGAGGCGAAGATGGTGACGGTATGTGCGCCATCCCATCCGCTCGCTTCGGCACCGAAACCCATACCGGTGGACGAGTTTGGCCGACATGTTCAGATCGTCGTTACGGACAACCAGCCGGAAGCGGAAAAGACCCAACAGGGAGTTGCCGGCAAGCGCCTGTGGCTGGTCAATGATCTCGGCGCCAAGCGTGATTTTCTCAAGGCCGGTCTCGGCTGGGGGCACTTGCCGCGACATCTCATCGGCGAGGATCTGGCGAGTGGAGAGCTCGTCGAACTTGAACGCCGCGCTTGGCACCTCGGTCCGCTCACGTTCGTGATCTCGCAACGACGGGGTTATGACCTCTCCCCATGCGAATCGCGGCTGGTCGAGCTTCTTGGCAAACCTCAGTGCACCCCAAAGGAAGCCAGGCGGCACCCCTCAGGTAAAGGCGCAAAAGCCTGAAGGCCCCGTGCGCGAGTAACAGCCCACATCGCTTACAGCTCATGGACCAACGTCCGCAAAGTAGATCAACGGCAGTCTGCTTTCAGGGGATGAACTGTGACCGCTCAGGGTCGGTCTCTGCCCGCTGCAGCTCGCGCGCTCGCCGTCGGGCTCGCAAGGGCAAGCATCGGCCAAAAGCCGACGTTTCGGTGCGTGTTATGGGGCGCCCGCATCCTCTCTGAGGAACGCACCAGTACGCGAGAAGTAGAAGAAATGATCAGAGTCCGGTGCGCAGCAGTTATAGATCCCGTCGCGCCCCCGCAATTTGGGAGAGGCGATGACCACCCATTCATCTCTCATGAGTGCCGCATGCAGTTCGCAGCCGCCTTTCGATAGATCTTTTGGATGACAGAACGCCCATGATTGCCGCGCTGCAATACCAAGTATTTCC